>NZ_CP041191.1:2745000-3945000 GCF_006517275.1 Labrenzia sp. PHM005
CATCAGCCTGGTGCATCAGTTCTTCGTCAACTACCCGCATATGACGGTGTTCGACAACATCGCTTCGCCGCTGAAAATTGCAGGCGTTGCCAAGTCGGAAATCGAAGGCCGGGTAGAAGAAGCGGCAGGTCTCATGAAACTGGGACCTTACCTGAAACGAAACCCGCACGAACTGTCCGGTGGTCAGCAGCAGCGGTGTGCACTGGCGCGGGCAATCGTCAAGGAAAGCGACGCGGTGTTCCTCGATGAGCCGCTTGCCAACCTTGATTATAAGCTGCGCGAAGAATTGCGCGATCAGCTTCCAGAATTGTTTGCCGGCCGCGGCGCCGTCGTTGTCTACGCAACGTCTGAACCGGAAGAAGCTCTGCTTTTGGGCGGCCGTACGGCACTCATGACAGACGGCAATGTGGTTCAGTTTGGCCCGACGGCTGAGATCTACCGTCAGCCGAAGGATCTGGATGCGGCCAAGGTGTTCTCAAACCCGCCGATCAACACTGCTGAAGTCAGCAAGCAGGGCGACACGGTGATCCTGAACGACCAAACCCGCTGGACGCTCTCTGGAGCCGCTGCAGGTTTATCGGACGGCATCTATACGCTCGCGATCCGTCCGCACCACGTCATGCCGGTGGAATCCAAGGACCATACAGTCCGGCTCGAAGGACATGTGCAAGTGACTGAACTCAGCGGTTCGGAAAGCAGTGCGCACTTCGACATGGACGGTCAGTCCTGGGTGTCGCTGTCGCCAGGTGTGCATCCATACTTCGTTGGTGAGGTCCACACGTTCTATCTGGACCCAAACCATTGTTTCTTCTTTGCCCCGAGTGGCGAGCTGGTGGCGTAAGGAGAGGACTTCATGGCACAAATCACGCTTTCAAATCTGCGTCACAGCTATCATCCAAATCCGCAAAGTGATGCCGATTATGCACTCAAAAAGATCGACCTGACGTGGGAAGACGGCGGTGCGTATGCTCTGCTCGGTCCGTCCGGCTGCGGCAAGTCCACGCTTTTGAACATCATCTCTGGCCTGCTAGTTCCCTCTGAGGGCAAGATCCTCTTTGGGGATCAGGATGTGACCTCTTTGCCGCCGGCAAAGCGCAACATCGCCCAGGTGTTCCAGTTCCCGGTCATCTACGACACGATGACAGTGTACGACAATCTGGCATTTCCGCTGCGCAACCGCGGCCGTGATGAGGACATCGTCAAGCAGCGCGTCACCGCGATCGCTGAAATGCTCGAAGTCACGGACATGCTGAACGTCCGGGCGGCGAACCTGTCGCCGGACAATAAGCAGAAAATCTCCATGGGCCGCGGCCTCGTCCGTCAGGACGTCAACGTCGTCATGTTCGATGAGCCGCTGACCGTGATCGATCCGCATCTGAAATGGAAGCTGCGCTCCAAGCTGAAGGAACTCCATCAGCGGGTGAAGGCGACCATGATCTACGTGACGCACGATCAAACCGAAGCTCTGACGTTTGCGGACAAGGTTGTGGTGATGCAGGATGGTGAAATCGTTCAGATGGGCACGCCCGTCGATCTGTTCGAACGTCCGGCCCACACCTTTGTTGGTCACTTTATCGGTTCGCCGGGCATGAACGTTCTGCCGTGCGACGTGAAGGGCGGGGCAGCCTTCTTTGGCGGCGAAAAGGTGGATCTTGAAGGTCCGGCCAAAGACGTCGCTGATGGAACTGCCGAAGTTGGCATTCGTCCTGAGTTTGTCTCTATCGCATCAAACGGCCATGGCGTCGACGCTGTTGTCCGCAAGGTTGCTGATGTCGGCAGGCACAAGGTCGTTGAAGCCATCGCGCATGACAGCCGCATTCACGCGATCCTGGATGGGGAAGCGCCGAGTGCCGGTGAAACCGTCAAGCTCGAATTCAAACAATCCCAGACCCGTCTTTACAAGGACGGCTGGCTGGCCAGCGCTCCGATGGAGGGTGTCTGATGAAAACGCAAAATCAACGCGCTTGGTTATTTGTTCTCCCGGTGCTCATTCTGGTCGCGTTCAACGCGCTCATCCCAATGATGACTGTGGTGAACTACTCCGTCCAGGAAACCTTCGGCGACAACCTTTTCTTCTGGGAAGGGCTGCGCTGGTTCCAGGAAGTCCTGCAGTCGGAGCGGTTTCATAACGCTCTAGGGCGCCAGTTCTTCTTCACTTTCATGATCCTGATCATCGAAATTCCACTTGGCATTGCCATCGCGCTTTCCATGCCGAAAAAGGGATTTTGGGTGCCGGTCTGCCTGGTTACCATGGCTTTGCCGATGCTGATCCCGTGGAACGTGGTTGGTGCCATGTGGAACATCTTTACCCTGCCAGACATCGGTCTGCTCGGGTACTTTATGAACCACACTCTGGGCATACCTTATGACATGACCCAGGATCCGGTTGCTGCCTGGGTAACGATCATCGTCATGGACGTCTGGCACTGGACATCGCTGGTGGTGCTGCTCTCCTACGCTGGTCTGGTGTCGATCCCGAACGCCTACTACCAGGCTGCTGAAATTGATGGCGCGTCCAATTGGGCTGTGTTCCGCTTCATTCAGCTGCCGAAGATGAAAACAGTTCTGACGATCGCGATCCTGCTCCGCTTTATGGACAGCTTCAACATCTACACCGAGCCGTTCGTCCTCACCGGTGGTGGTCCGGGCAACTCGACCACGCTGCTGTCCATCGATCTGGTGAAAATCGCCCTCGGTCAGTTCGACCTTGGCCCGGCGGCCGCCATGTCTCTCATCTACTTTGCCATCACGTTGCTCGCCTCTTGGCTGTTCTACACGCTGATGACAAAAGACGATAACAAGGCTTGAGGAAATCAAAATGAGACTGAGAAGCCTAGTTCCCATCATTTACATCCTCTTCCTGATGCTGCCGATCTATTGGCTCGTCGCGATGAGTTTCAAAACCACCAATGAAATCCTGGCCGGGTTCTCCCTGTTCCCGCAAACCTGGACTTTCGACAGCTACATCGCGATCTTCACCGATCCGACGTGGTACTGGGGTTACATCAATTCGATCATCTACGTGACTTTGAACACGTTGATTTCCGTCTCTGTAGCCCTGCCGGCAGCCTATGCTTTCTCCCGCTATTCCTTCGTGGGTGACAAGCATCTGTTCTTCTGGCTTTTGACCAACCGAATGGCCCCGGCCGCCGTCTTTGCGCTGCCGTTCTTCCAGCTCTATTCCGCTGTTGGCCTCTTTGACACGCATTTGGCTGTTGCCCTGGCGCACTGTCTGTTCAACGTGCCGCTGGCGGTCTGGATTTTGGAAGGGTTCATGAGCGGCGTGCCGAAGGAACTGGATGAAACGGCCTATGTGGATGGATATTCGTTCCCGCGGTTCTTCATGACCATCTTCCTTCCGGCGATCAAATCCGGTGTCGGTGTGGCTGCCTTCTTCTGCTTCATGTTCTCTTGGGTGGAAATGCTGCTGTCCAAAACGCTGACAGCCGTTGAAGCAAAGCCGATTGCAGCGGTCATGACACGGACAGCATCGTCTGCGGGTTATGAGCTCGGGCTCTTGGCTGCAGCGGGAACACTGACGATTATTCCTGGGGCAATCGTGATCTACTTTGTCCGTAACTACATTGCCAAGGGCTTTGCCCTGGGGAGGGTGTAATGCTGGGATGGATGGCCTGGACTTGGCCGACGGCTCTGGTGTTTGTCGGCATATTCTCCGCGATTGGGTTTCTAACGGTCCTAGAGTTGAAATTTCCTGGCGGCGATGAACGCCAGGGCGTTTTGGGACTGACCACGACCCGCGGTGACCGCCTGTTCATCACGCTTCTGGGCACAGCCTATATCTTCCTGGCTTGGCTGGGATTGATCGGGATGCCCTTGTGGGGACCGCTGGCAATCAGCATTGGCTGGGGCGTCTTTTGCTTCTGGAAAGTATAGAAGCCGGATAGACGCAAACATTAAACGTAGAAGTTTCGCAAGAGATGGTGCAAAGATAGAAGTGTTAGTCCCATCCGAACCGCATGAATGAAGCACAATAATGAGAAAGCGTAAAAGCCACGAGTTACTCACCGAAGTCGAACTGGAGTTCATGACTGAACTCTGGAAAATCGGCGAAGGCTCCGTGCGGGATATTCTCGCATGTTTGCCGGCGGAGAGAAAACTTGCCTATACGTCTTGTGCAACCATCATGCGGATCCTGGATGACAAGGGCTTCGTGGACAGCCGGAAAGAAGGGAAGACCTTGATCTATGCCCCGCGGCTTTCCAAAGACACCTATCAGTCCCGTTCCCTGCGAAACTTGTCTGACAAGCTTTTCGACGGGACGCCTGCCTCATTGGTGGCGCGTCTTGTCGATGACTATGATCTCTCGGAGAACGATCTGGAGGAAATAAGAGCGTTACTGGACAGGAGGAGGACAGATGACGCTACCTAACCAGATTTTCGATATTTACATCGACCTGAACATTACCTTCGCCATCACGGCGGTGGTTTGGCTGGTTGTAAAATACGTTCTGGAACGTATGGGAGTGAAACTGGCCTATTCCGTTCAGCTCGGTTTGCTGAATGGCCTGTTTGTCATCACCGCCATTTCGCCTGGGGCTGTTGCGCTCTACCGGCATCTTCTGGATGCGGGCATTGTTCCTGGAACCATGTCTGTCAATCTCGCTGATGCGGCTGTCTCGCAGTATCTGCGGGGAGGGATCGCGATATCGGCGCAGGATTTTCAGGAACTTTTGGGACTGAGGGCACGTCTTTCTGAGGAAATATTGGCGCTCAACTCGGCTCTCGGGACCGGCGTCGCCATTTTCTTTGTGGCTGGTGTTGCGTTCTTTGGCCTGAAACTCTGCAAGGCTTTCATCCGGTTGAACCAGATGCTGGCCTCTTGTCATCTCTGGCGGGAGCACGGACGTCTGCGGTTGTTGTTGTCCGATACTGCGGTTGTGCCATTTTCTGCACGTGGCCTGACCAAAAACTATGTGGTTTTGCCGACCGAACTCCTGACACAGAGCGAGGATCTAAAACTTGTTCTGAAGCACGAGTTCGAACATCTGCGCCAGGGGGATGTCACCTGGGAAATCGGTCTTGAAGTGCTGCGTCCGCTGTTCTTCTGGAATCCGTTCTTCTACATCTGGAAGTCCGAAGTCGAACGGTTGCGCGAGTTGGCCTGCGATCAGAAGGTTGCGGAAAGCGCTCAAGTTGACCTGCGATCTTATTGCATGTGTCTCCTGCGGGCTGCCAAGTCCGGCTTGAAGAAGCGTGAAGCCATCTTGAACCGGAACCGGTCTGGCGTTGCTGCTGTTGCCTTGATCGAGGTTCAGGACCGTCTCCTGCGCCGGTCTCCGGCACAAAAGCTTCGCAGCCGCGTGGAAGCCTTGATGGAACCAAACCGTGTGCAGCCACATGCGGGATTTACAGCCCTTGTGGTTGTTCCGATGGCGGCCATCGTCTTTGTGACGGCTTTGGCAATCCAGAAGCCTGCAGATTGGAGCCAGGACCGGTTGATGTTATCAGCGATCATCAATCTGGAGCGGTTGGAAACCATCAATTCCTTCGGCAAACGACCGCAATAACGCTCTGACTACGAACAATCTGTCGTCCCAGTTTTTGGGGCGGCAGAGCTGTTTGAACGGGAACCGAAGAGTTCTGGCGACCTCCTCCAGCTGTAATTTGTCGGTAAAATTTTCGAGGCACTGTTAATTCCGTCCCATTGCAGGGGCTCTCCTAGTTCCAGTTACCTCTTTTTTGAGCTTTTCCGGTGTGTTGTAATCGATTGGATCGCTGATCTTCGAAGACCGTTCCGGAGATGTTTATCCTACATGCCGTCTTGGCGTTTCCGGCTCAGCGGCCGTGTGCGTTGTTGTTTTTCCATGCAGCAGCTTTGCAAGGAAGAACGGAACGTAGACGTCATGAGCTAGAGCTTTTTTAAACAATACGGAGCCGCTTGATCCGCTTTTCGGGTCTGTTGACAAGCCGGGTGCAACACAGTTCAACGGATCTGAAAAGCGGACCTCCGGTGGACCAAATCCGCACAGCTGCAGCGTTGCGGAATTCGCCCGATACCCCGTATCGCACATCAATCCACGCCTTGCATCTGAGCAGATTTGAAACCATCAAGTGACTCCGTATTGTTTAAAAGTGCTCTAGCTCGCGGTGTTCAAAAACCGCATAAGTGAAACCGAAGTGTCGAGCCGGATTTGTTCCTCTTCAGGATCAAATCCGGCCGGTCGGATACAAGTGTTATTGGGGCGATTGGGCGAGGGCACTATGTGTTGCTGACGGGGTCAGTCAACAGGAACCGTAATCTTCATGGCTCGAAGAACTTTCGCAGCAAAGCAGGTGCGCCGCTGAGATTAGCGATGGGGCCGCGTCAAATAGTAATTCGTGTCAAATGAATCGCTATGCGGTCTCTCCAGACATTTAGTACGTCGAAGGAGAGAGCCCCAATTGTTGGGCTGCGCCTGCGGCTGTATCAATTTCTTGCAAAACTTATGTTCGGCCGCCCGGCAGCGTTTAATCGTTTTAGTTCCCGGGAATGTTTATGTTTTTTGATCTATCTGGTCATTTGAACCTTAGATCACGCCGAGAACGATTGCTGCCAAGAAAGCGAAAGCAGCAAAAAATGCGATCATGTTTAGGTTACGCGTAAGAGTCATCTTATTCCTCCCGTCACCTCGGTCACAGCCTGTTACACTAGTCCAGTCTGGCGCAGATGCGAAGAAAAAACGTTGCTGCAATGCAGCGACAAAAACGCGTATAGGTTGTGAAGAGGCCGAATGCGGTGCATTTCTGATAAAGATTAACCCGCTTAAGTAGCGGTCTATTAAGATGGTTTTAGTACTTTGCAAACAGTCAACCCGTGTGGCGCTGCGGAGATGGAATGACCGAACTGGCAAAGCTTGCTGATCTTGCGAAAGATTCAAGTATCGCAGGCCGTAAAAACCTCATTGGGACACTTACGGATATGTATCTGGCTGCTGGTGATGCCCGCGGCGAGCAGATATCATTTTTGTTTGGCGATATAGCTCTGAAATTACTTGGCCAATTAGAGGAAGAAACCCGGGCGGCATTGGCCGAAAGGGTCTGTGCCGATGATATGGCGCCGCACCAATTAATGCTTCAATTGGCTAAGGATTCGGTGTCGGTTGCCGAGCCCGTCCTGCAAAATTCTCCAGTCTTGCAGCCTGAGGATCTGGTTGCGATAGCATCAACAGCGTCGATGGATCATCTTGGAGCGATTGCCGGCCGGGAATCGGTCGAGCAGGCGGTGACGGCGGTCCTCGTAGACCGGGGAGATCAAACTGTTCTGTCGAAGGTCGCCGAAAACAAGGGAGCCGACTTTACCGAAGCATCGTTCTTTGTGATTCTGGAAAAGGCGGGAGATGTTGAACAGATCCAGGCCGCCTTGATGGTCCGCCCTGACCTCCCCGAGGAGGCGGGCCGTATGCTCTTGCCCAAGTTGTCGGATGATCTGAAAAAACGGGTGAGTTCCCTTGGAGCCGACAACAAACTGGCCAAGCTGATAAACGAACGGGTGGAAAAGGCCCGGGCAAAACAACTGGAACGGCTTAAAATCCAAACGAGCGCGCTGGTGAAGGAAATCGACAGCGGCAAAATGTTGGTCGACGACGTGGTCCGGCGAATTGCGCGATCTGGCAAGCCCTCAGAATTGGGGATGCTGCTGGCCGGCGTAAGCAAACTGCCTTTTGATGCTGTGTCGCAACTGCTGTTTAGCCAGAACGACAAACCGTTGGTTATCGTCTGCAAAGCTGTTGGGGTTACCACAGAATCATACAAGGACGTTCTGATGATGCGGGCGCAGCGGTTACGGATCGACGGAATGGAGCTGAATGAAGCCATCCAACGCTTCGGCTTGATGAGTGTTGACGGCGCGAGCAGATCATTGGAGGTCTTGCGGCAGTCCTGCCAGCCGGCAGCCCCTGAAAAACCTGCAGAGCAGCCAGTTGCGCTTCAAGAGACCGATAAGCAAAAACCATCAGCCCGTGCACCTAAGAAAAACGTACCTTTCGCTGCACAGCGCTAACGCCCGTTGACCGCTGGATGGCCTTAACCTGAAGATCTTTGCAAGGTGGCAGTCATTGCTGCCGCAGAAATCAAGAAACCACCACCGATCCTATTGATCAGCTGGATCAAAGACGGATTGCGCAGTCTTTGACCGATTGCAGCAGCAGCCAACGCATAGATAGCCGCATTGACGATCCCCAATATCACGAAAGTTGTGCCGAGCAGCGCAAGTTGCGGCACGACCGGGGCTTGCTGTGCGATGAAGTGGGGCAGGAAAGCCATAAAAAACACAATGCCTTTGGGATTGAGTGCGGTGACCACATAGGCGTGCCAGAAAATTTTTCCCGCCGGAATATCGGCGACACTGTGCGGGCCAAGGGCTGCAGGCCTGCTGCGCCACATTTTTATGCCAAGCCAGACAAGATATGCCGCGCCAACCCATTTTAGCACGGAAAAGGCCGTTGCCGAGGTCGCCAAAATAGCTCCAAGTCCCATCAGAGAGGCAATCGCAGCCGTCGCATCGCCAAGGCCAACACCCATGACACTTGCGAAAGCTGACTTGCGGCCTTGCGTGAGCGCGTAGCTGACAACCAGCATAACGGTCGGGCCCGGCACAGCGAGCACGATCAGAGTGGCGACAACATAGGCGGAATAAAGTTCAATCGTCATCTTCAGGCACCTTGGTTTGACCAGAGGATAGACGGGGCCGGTTCAATATACAATCATATGGCTCACCGGCCGATGTGAGGAGGCGAGGTTTGCGGATAGATATTTCGGTCCTTGTTGTTGGATGGACCATTGGTTGTTGTTGGAGTGTTCAGGCGAGCGGGCAAAGTGTTCCGTCTCCTGCAGTCAAACCCTTGCAAGGAGTTGTAAAGTCTCCCGTTTCTGAACGTGATGTGTTGCCGCCGAAAAAGCCCACGCCCAATTCAAACCCGGTTGCAGACCGTGGAAAAACATTTGCTTGCGAATTGCCGTTTGCGAAGTTCACGAAAGTGCCGCCTGTTCGATCTGATGATGGCTGCGGTTTTGACAAGGCCGTGGTTTTAACGGCTCTGAAGACACCAGACCGGGGTACGATCCGCCTTTCGTCACCGGTCACCGTGTCGTGTGAATTTGCAGCACTGTTTTCCGAATGGGGTGTTTCAGATGCTTCTGCGATCGCCGGTCGAATATTTGGCAGCCCGATTAGCGTGATAAACACCGGCCCAGGCTACCAATGCCGGCGCCGGAACAATCAACCGGATGGAAAACTGTCTGAGCACGCGCTCGGGAAGGCCGTGGATATTTCCGGATTTCAAACTCTGAGTGGGCAACAGGTTTCCGTGGAGACGGATTGGTCTTCCGACACCGCATCTGGGAAGTTTTTAAAGGAAGTGCATGCTTCGGCATGCCAGAGGTTCACCACCGTTCTGGGGCCGGACGCCGACCCCAATCACAAATCTCATTTTCATTTGGATACGGGCTGTCACGGCAAGGACTGCACCTATCTGATCTGCCAATAGGCGGCGCCCGGTCTGGAAAGCCAGCCGCTGCGGTAGGGCCGGTTCGGCTGGCCGGAACCACGGCGGCTGGGAGCGCTTTATTGGCAAAACCTTTGTACACCGCGATAAGTCGTATAAGTGCCAGTTTGTGGATTGAAAGACCGGTATTTGGCGGAACAATAGTCATACCAGGCCGGGCTCCAGGGCTGGTAACCTACAGGACCGGAAACGTGGCCGGGATAAGGTGCTGGTGGATAGGCAGGGCCAGGAGGCGGTCCGGCATACGATGGCCGGTTGGTGGCGCTGAGCAGGATCGCACCAGCGGCGAGGCCAATAATCCCGGCAGCGACGGCTGCCCCGGCATTGTTGTTTTTGTGTTTGCGATGATGCCGCCCAGGCCGGTGTTGGTGGTGATGGCCGCCATGATCGCGCCAGCCGTGACGCGGTCCAGCTTCTGCTGTTGCGATCGTTGGCACAAGAAGGGCGCCCGATAGGGCTGCGGCAAGAAGACGTTTGCTCAAAGCGTTCATTTTGTTTCTCCTTTAAGGCCTTGTGCCTTGAGGCAGGGTTTTGAACTCGTTGGAGGCAATATGGCGGCCGCGCCCTGAACCGGTTCTGAGACCGCCGTTCATCTTGCGTTCAGGTTTGACGGAGCGCGGGTATGACGCGTTTACGGAGCGGTGCTGGTGTGCGACACCTCATACTGACTAAATTGGAGGAATGTGGTTGTGAGTGGAAACGAGCCGGACAATGCAGAACCCAAGTCCGTGATCCGGACAACCGACGATGAAGCGCGCCGTCTGGCCAAGGGCCTCATCCGCTCAGCACGCTTCGGCGCTTTGGCGGTGCTTGATGCTAAGACCGCTGCCCCTTTGGCCAGCCGCGTGGCAACTGCGACCGATCTGGATGGAACACCGGTTATTTTGACCAGTACATTGTCCGGACATACGGCAGGGATCCTGGCCAATCCTGTCTGTTCGCTCCTGATGGGGGAGCCCGGAAAGGGCGACCCATTGGCACACCCGCGGATATCGTTGTTTTGTAACGCGGTTAAAATCGACCGGGAGTCAGAAAACCATGTCCGGCTGCGTCGGCGGTATCTAGCCCGCCATCCTAAGGCAGAGCTTTATGCGGATTTCGGCGATTTTTCTTTTTTCCGGATGGAGCTCTCAGGGGCCAGTCTAAATGGCGGGTTCGGTAAGGCCTTTGAACTGACGACAGATGATCTGGTCGTACCCATTGCTGATGTGGGCAGTTGGGCTGCAATGGATAGTGGGGCGAGTGTCCACATGAACGATGACCATAAAGACGCAATCAAATTGTATGCAGAGGTCCTTTGTCATTCCGAGGCCGCCAATTGGCGGCTCGCATGCCTGGATCCGGAGGGCCTGGATTTGGTTGCAGGCGACAGGGTAGCGCGTCTTTGGTTTAAGACGCCTTTGGAAATCCCGGATCAGGTGAGGGCAGAACTTGTCTCTCTGGCCCAGGAAGCACGCGCGGGTTCTTCCTGAGAGGTCTGTTGAGGGGATTCTTGCAGCCCGCGCCAGATTCAGTGCGCGCCAATGCTAGCTTTTTGCAGATCCTCGGAAGCGCTGGTAGGGGAAAAGATAACCTGGTTCCGGCCAGCCCGCTTGGCCGCGTACATAGCGGTGTCGGCTGCATTGATGACGCTGGTCACATCATGGTCGGCACTCAGCCGCGTAATCCCAAAAGAAGCCGTTGTCGAGAACCGCGTCCCGTCCGGGGCTTCATAACTCTCTCTGGAAATCGCGCTGCGCAAGCGTTCGGCAACATTGGCAATTCTGTCTTCCCCGACATCACTGATACACAACAGGAATTCTTCCCCGCCATAACGGAAAAATAGATCACTGGATCGGATATGATCACGGACAACTGACGAGAAACCTTTCAGCACCCGGTCACCAACTTCATGGCCATAGCGGTCATTGATGGACTTGAAGTGGTCCAGATCGATCATCAGAATCCAACTTGGCAAACCCGAGCCAATTTTTGCAATCCGGTCCTCCAGCAGAGCCCGCATGTGTGACCGGTTTTGTGCCCCAGTCAGCGGGTCTGTAGCGTTGATTGCCGCAATGATTGAATCATAGGCAGTTCCTATGAGTTTTTCGAATTCAGAAGCTGCGACCAGAAAATCTTCATAGGTGCGTTCCTCAATCATCGCTCCCGAATTGGCGGCCATAACCATAGTCCGGGCGAGATCATGGATGTGTTTGTGGCGCGATCTAAGCTCTTGATGCTGGCCGTCATTGGAAAACAGTTTTCCAGCACGGACTTCCAGCCAATGGCCGAGAGGACAGTGCAAATGTGCGTCCTCTTCCAGCATGTCAGCTGCAGCCGAAGTTCTGCAAATCAAACTCTTGTTCAGGCGGTCGATCCAGGCTTTATGCTCTTCTAATAGAGCGTCAATTTCTTTCGCTGTTTCCACCTGCCTTTGAGTAGGAATAATCTCCATGTTCCGCAAAAATTCTCCTGAAAACACAGAAGGGACTGACAATGGGCGGATTTAACGTCATTTGTCAGATTTACACAATATGATTCATGTATAAGTTTCAAAAAATCGTCTTATTATTATTTTTAGAGAAATTTATTTGTGAAATATGCATATCTTCCGTAGCGGAATATAAATTATTCAGATTTGTAGATTTTTTGGGAGATTTTGATTGAATTTATATAGATGCAAAAATTATAAATCTCGCGTATTTCTAAGGGAGATTGTCTGTTTGATTTGTTTTTACTATTTTTGGGGGGCTTTTCTAGATAACTATGCATTTTGCAAGTAAAGCTGGTTTGAGTGATATTGCGTCATTTCAGCGTCGTCAAATCGAAACACTTCAGCCTTGTCGAAAGGGCTTCTTTCAACAAGGCTTGTGTTAGAGGACTGCCCTCGTGTTCAGCTCAGCTGGAGCAGTCCGTCCCATATTGCCTGGGTTTACGGTTTAGGCCGCTCTCAAGTGTCCGAGGAAATCTGACAGGCCGGTGCGTACACTGTTTATCTGTTGTGAAACCGCATCAACACGGTCCACGACCTGTTTTACCTTTTCACCCGATGCGCGTGCCGCCTGATTGACTTCTGCGATGTTGGCCGTGATATCCGAGCTGCCTTGAGCGACTTCGTTTGCGTTCTGAGCGATTTCCGAAGTCACAGCATTCTGTTCTTCTATTGCAGACGCCACCGCAGAGATCTGCTCTTTGATACCTGACATAGAATTAACAACCGATTGGATAGAACTGGAACATTGCCCAGCTCCAGATTGGACCGCGCTCAGCTGTGAGCTTATTTGTTCGGTCGCCTGACCGGTCTGCGTTGCCAAGGCTTTGACTTCAGAGGCAACGACCGCAAAGCCCTTTCCGGCTTCTCCCGCTCTGGCTGCCTCAATTGTCGCGTTAAGTGCCAGCAGATTTGTCTGGCCCGCGATCTCTGTAATCAAGCTCAGAACTTCGTTGATTTCCTGAGCAGAACTCGACAATTCACCTACTGTATCACCAGACTTTTCTGCCTGTCCGGCAGTCTCTGTTGTTGAGGTGTTGGCAAGCGTGACCTGGCGGCTGATCTCGCTGACTGAGCTGGCAAGTTCTTCGGCAGCTGATGCCACGGATTGTACGCAATTTGTCGACTGTTCAGCAGCTGCTGCCACCGTGTTCGACCGGCTGATGGTTTCTTCACTGTAGGCGGCCAGCTGATCGGCACCGTCTGCAAGTTCCGACAAGGCACTGACAACGGCATCGCAACTGGAGGCCATAACCTTTTCGAGTTCATCAGCAAGCCGCAACTGGTTTTCCCGTTGCTCTTCCTGAGCGCGCTGTTCTTCTTCCTTTGCCTGTGCCTGAAGGCGTTGCATTTCGACCATATTGGCTCTGAATGTGTCGAATGCGGATGCCACAACGCCAATCTCATCCCGGCTGCGCACAGTGATTTTTACATCCGTATTGCCTTTGGTGAGCTCGGTCAGCCCTTTTGTGACTTCTTTCAGAGGATTGGTGATCACAAACCGGGTAAAGATCATTGACCCCAGGATACACAGAACAAATGTTAACCCGGAAATCCAGATGATCTGCTGAAAAGCCTGTTTTTCATGCTCTTCTGCAGTGATGGCGGCTTCGAGTGTAAAGCGCTCGATCTCTTCCAACAGCGCGACCAACTCATGGTCGAGGCGCTCCTGCTCTTTTTCCAACTGTGCAACAAGCTTATTGGCGCTTTGAAGGGCATCGGTTTCGATGAGATGGAGCACCTCATCGACATGTGACTTGTACTCGGCATATTCGATTTCTATGCGTTTTAACTGTTCCAAAGCACTTGAAAACTCTGCTCTTTCCAACTCAGAGGCGGAGTTGTTGAGTGCCTTTTCAGCCAGGTGCTCTGCCTTTAAAATCTCGTCTGCGACCTGCACTTCAAGTTTCTTGATGGTCTCTTTGATTTTCCCGGCGGTGTAGTGTTCATCTGCGTCCTGCAGGCCGGAAATGCGCATATAGCGCTCAACAAGAGCTGCCTGTTCTAGCTGATGGTTGGTGACATGGCTGATCGCTTCGGTGAGGGGGATGTCTTTTTCCGCGATGTTCGCCAGTTCCTTGCCAATGGAGTGCATTTGGACGATCGCGACCGTTGCCACAACGACCAGTCCTAAACATAAGAAAATAACCAGTGACAGGATTTTCGCTGAAACGGAGGCAGCAATCGGGTTCTTGGCAATCATTTGAATCTCCGCACATTGACGGGTGTAAGTATGTGATAACGTTAAGTCAACGTGTGGATTTTTGGTTGATTCACTAAAGATTGTATTAACTTAAGGGAGAAATTACCTAGTCAATGCACCTATTGATAGAATTGACTACTGGTATCTTTTGGAAAAATTACACGTATAGATGGTTTTTGAGTTGTGGTAGTTAAAGTGCGGAAAACGTGACGTTTTCATTGAGGTCATTAAGCGAAAGAATAGCTCTTGGAACTATCCGGTTGCAGCGGCTGCAGTAAGGTAATTTTGATCGTAGAAAAAACGAACGCAATTGCGCCCTGCATTTTTTGCTTCATACAAAGCCTTGTCGGCTTTGTTGATGGCCTCTTCAACACTGACATCCGGGGTGAGGCCGAAAACGCCAAAGGATGCCGTGACAGACAGGCAAGCACCATCAGTCGCTTTGATTAGTGTCAGTTCGATCGATTTCCGGATGCGATCAGAGATTTCCTGCATTTTGCTTTCATCTACATTGCTGATGCAAAGCAGGAATTCTTCGCCGCCATAGCGAAAAAACAAGTCGTTAGCACGAATTTGTCGGCGCACGGTGGCTGCTACGGCCGTGAGGACCACATCGCCGGTTGCATGACCGTATGTGTCATTGACGGCTTTGAAGTGATCAAGATCCATCATGATCAGCCAGTCCTGAATTTGCCCGTACTTGGCACTGCTGATCCGCTCATTCAACCGCTCTTGCATGGTTGTTCGGGTCTCAGCGCCAGTTAATGGATCCGTCGAGACAATTTCGTCGTGCAGTTCCTTATGAGTCGCCTGGATCTCATCACGCAACCGGCTTTGGGCGTCTTGATATGCGTCGTAAGCCTTTTCGGAAATTTTCTCTTCCCGCATGGCACTGTTTGCCAGTTCACGGGCAAGGTCATGCATTTCTTTATGGTGTTCAATGATCGTGTTGAACCGCGGGTGGTTTTGAAAATACTGCTTCCCACGCCCGTTTAACCACCTGCCTAATTTACAACGGCAATGTGCATCTTCACGCAAAGTGTCGTCTTTTGGAGGTGTGCCGCAGACCAGTGTGCGGTTGAGATTGAGCGACCATTGATAGTGGTGTGCGATATTGCGCTGGAGCTCGTTCAGAGCACAGATTTTTTCATCGTTTACTGAACGGGCCACTATCGAGTTGGTCCTTACTTTTATAATTAGTGCATGGCACTAGTCGCTGGATATCATTCTTATATAGAGTCCTTTCGAAACTGTGAAAATAGGCTTGTTGGTGGTCTTTGGTCGAAGTAGTCGGGAAGGTTCTGTCTAGAGTAATAGCGAATTATTACTACTGGTTGCAGTTCGCGTTTGGGGCATTCTTACATTGTTGTGGGGCTTAATTATTCGAACACCAACCCTCTGCCGTTCGCAATAACTTCGGAAGTGCAGGTGCTTTGGGAGCGGTCACGCGATAACGCAAATGCAGAATGCGATAAGGCTGGCAAAGATTATTCTCTGCCAGCCACGGTTTTTTGGTTAAGGCCTCAATGGGGCTCAAAGTCAGGCTTTGCCCCAGCCGCCTGCCGTTGGGGTGATAACTGTCACAGCTTCACCGGCTTCCAGGATGGTCTGGTCGCAGCCTTCCAGTTTCTCGACTGTGCCATCCAAACGACGGACTTCGGTGCGGCCAACCTGGCCGTTTTCGCCGCCTTCCATGCCTTTCGGGGCGATGGTGCGGTGAGAACCGAGGATGGCGCAGTCCATTTTTTCCAGGAAACGTAGCGTCCGTTTGGTGCCATCGCCTGCGGACCATTGGCCCTTGCCGCCGGATCCTTTGCGAATATGGAAGTCCTCCAGAAGGACAGGGAACCGGAATTCCAGGACTTCCGGATCCGTCAGGCGCGAGTTGGTCATGTGGACGTGAACGCCATCAGTCCCTTTGAACCCAGGTCCTGCCGGAGAGCCGGAGCAGATGGTTTCATAATACTGATAGGTATCATTGCCGAAGGTCAGATTGTTCATCGAGCCCTGGCTGTTGGCCATTGCGCCGAGCGCTGCAAAGACGGCGTTGGTCACATGCTGGGACGTCTCAACGTTACCTGCAACAACCGCAGCCGGATAAGCTGGGCGGAGCATGCAATCATCCGGTATGATGATGTTGATCGGCTTCAGGCAGCCGGCGTTCATCGGGATGTCACCGTCGACCATCACCCGGAAGCAATAGAGGATCGCGGCCCGGGTTACCGGCTCGGGCGCGTTAAAGTTGTTCGGGCGGACGCCCGAGGTGCCGGTGAAATCAACGGTCGCTTCGCGTTTGTCCTTATCGACCGTGATCTTGACCTTGATCGTCGATCCCTGGTCGGTCGGGTATTCGTATTCAGAGTCCTTCAGGGCTTCGATAACCCGGCGCACGCTCTCTTCGGCATTGTCCTGAACGTGGCCCATATAGGCCTGAACAACATCCAGCCCGAAATGAGAGACCATTTTCCTGAGTTCTTGAATACCCTTTTCATTGGCGGCGACCTGAGCCGACAGATCGGCGACGTTCTGATGCGGGTTTCTGGCCGGATAAGCGTGATCGGTCAGAAGATCCACCAGTTCCGCTTCGCAGAAACGGCCCTGATCGACGATCTTGAAGTTGTCGAAAAGAACACCTTCTTCGTTCACGTTGGTGGCCCGCGGTGTCATCGAGCCTGGTGCCGAGCCGCCGACATCCGCGTGGTGTCCGCGCGAAGCGGCCCAGAACAGGATTTCTTTACCTGCATTGTCGAAAACCGGTGAGACGACCGTAATGTCCGGCAGGTGTGTGCCGCCGTTGTAGGGGGCGTTGAGGGCAAAGACGTCGCCCGGTTTGATCTTGCCTTGGTTCAGCTTGATCACCGTTTCAACGGAGCGGTCCATGGACCCGAGGTGCACCGGCATATGCGGGGCATTTGCGACCAGCGCGCCGCTGGCATCAAAGACCGCGCAGGAGAAGTCCAGGCGCTCCTTGATGTTCACCGAATAAGCGGTGTTTTGCAGCGTGACACCCATCTGCTCGGCGATGGACATGAAGAGGTTGTTGAACACCTCCAGCATCACCGGATCGGCGTGGGTGCCGATGGCTTCGGCGCGCTTCAGCGGAACAACGCGATGCAGGATCACATGGTCCTTGCCATTGATTTCAGCCTGCCAACCGTCCTCGACAGCGATGGTGGCATGCGGTTCGATGATCACCGCAGGACCCATGACCTTCATGCCGGGCTTCAATGTCTCGCGCTTGAAGATACCAGCATCGTGCCACTGACCTTCGGAATAGATCCGGGTTCCCGTGGCTGCGGCTGGAACATCGGACGCAAGAGTAAGGTCCGGTTCGACAAGGCCTGCACCGCCACCGGCGGTCTCCACTTCCAGCGCTTCGACGACGACTGGCTTGTTGTCATACGCAAAGCCGAACTGCTTCTTATGCGCTTCCTCAAAAGCAGCACGCATTTCTTCGGTGCTGCCAAGCAGAACAGGCAGGGGCGTATCGGTGCCATCGTAGCGCAAATGCGCCGTCGCCGTGGTCAGGCGGGCATCGGCGGTAACGCCTTGCTTGTCGAGTTCCGCTTCGGTTTGGGCTGCCAGCTGATCGCGTAAGCTGCCCAGTTCCGGCAACAGATCGTCGGTCAGGGTCTTGACCACGGCCATCTGCCGGTCAGCACGGATGTCGGCCAGGCCCATGCCATAGGCCGACAGGATGCCGGAGAACGGGTGCAGGATGACCGTTTTCATGCCGAGGCTGTCTGCAACTTTACAGCCGGTCTGACCGCCCGCGCCGCCAAAGCACGTCAGGGCGTATTCAGTGACGTCATAACCGCGCTGGACCGAGATTTTCTTGATGGCGTTGGCCATGTTTTCGACAGCGATCTTGATAAAGCCGTCGGCAACCTCTTCCGGGGACCGGCCGTCGCCGATTTCTTGTGCCAAGTCAGCGAATTTCTGACGGACAGCGTCGCCGTCCAGCGGTTGATCCTGGTTCGGGCCAAAGATTTTCGGGAAGAATTCCGGAGCGAGTTTACCGGTCATCAGGTTTGCATCGGTCACCGTCAGCGGGCCGCCGCGGCGGTAACACGCCGGACCTGGGTTGGCACCGGCGCTATCTGGGCCAACCTGGAAACGGCCAGCAGCATAATGAAGAATGGACCCACCGCCGGCGGCCACCGTGTGGATCATCATCATCGGCGCACGCATGCGTACACCGGCGACTTCTGTTTCGAAGGCGCGCTCATAGTCGCCGTCATAGTGGCAAACGTCGGTAGACGTGCCGCCCATGTCAAAGCCGATGATCTTGTCGTAGCCAGCCATGCGGGAGGTTTCGACTGCACCGACAACACCACCTGCCGGACCAGAGAGGATTGCGTCTTTGCCTTGGAAGAGATCGGCTGCGGTCAGACCGCCGGAAGACTGCATGAACATCAGGCGCGGGCCAGCGCCCAGCTCTTCGTGAACCTGATCCACATAGCGGCGCAGAATCGGAGACAGGTAAGCATCGACAATGGTGGTATCGCCGCGTCCGACAAGTTTCATCAATGGCGAAACTTCGTGAGAGACAGAAATCTGCGGGAAGCCTATGTCTTCGGCGATTTTCTTGAGTGCCTTTTCGTGAGCCGGATAGGCATAGGCATGCATCAAAACGATTGCGATGGAGCGGATGCCAGCGTTCCATGCAGCCTGCATTTCTGCCCGGGCTTCGGCTTCATCGAGCGCTTGTTCGAGCGTTCCGTCAGCGCGAACCCGTTCGGTCAGCTCATGGACGCTTTCATAAAGCAACTCCGGCTTGATGATTTCCTTGGCAAATATCTGCGGCCGGGCCTGATAGCCGATCTCCAGCGCGTCGCGGAAGCCGCGGGTGATGAAGAGAGCCGTGCGTTCCCCTTTGCGCTCCAGCAAAGCGTTGGTCGCGACAGTCGTGCCCATCTTGACGGTGGCAACTTTGTCAGACGGGATCGGCGCGCCCTTTTCAACACCAAGCAACTCGCGGATGCCCTGGATGGCTGCGTCCCGATAAGCTTCAGGGTTTTCAGACAGCACTTTGTGCGGATGCAAGGTGCCATCTGGCGCGCGGCCAACGATGTCTGTGAAGGTGCCACCACGATCAATCCAGAAGTCCCACTTGGCCGTCATTTTTCCCTCGTATTTTTTGCTGTGCCGCGCCGTCTTTGGCCGGACGGTTGATGCACGTTTTTAATGTTTCTGAGTTTATGTTGACATTTTGTAGATAAAATGTCGATGAAAAAATACAATTTCTTTTACCCGGATTTTAACGCCTGTTTTGTAAGACTTTTTTCAACTGACCTATTTGCCCGAGCAAACTGTATATGAGCGACATGGACAATCAGGCGTCTCGGACCGAGTCGAGCGTGGACCGTTACGGGATTAAGCCAACCAACCCTTGGACAGATGGGTTACTCGCGGTCGTGTTCGGCATTGCAGGCGCAATCATATTGTTTCGGTTGGGCTTTGAGCTCTCAAAACTGGTGTTTGCCGAATACCGGCCAATGTTTGGCGATTTCATCAGTTTTTGGACGGCAAGCTTCTTTGTGTTGGATGGCGCAGCAACTCAAGCCTATAACTATGAGGTGCTCCATAAACTGCAGCTCGACTTGTTCGATCAAGGTGGATTGCCGTTTATGTATCCACCGACCTGGCTGTTGGTTGTCGCCCCGTTCTCGGCCTTTCCGTACAACATTTCAGCGCTTTTGTTTGAAGCGCTGCAAGTCATCGCATTGGTGTGGGCCTGTTTAAGCCTGACGCGAGCAAAGGCCAACTTATGGATCTTGATCGCCTTTCCAGCCGTTATGTTCGGCGTCATGCATGGCCAAAATACCGCCCTTAATGTGGCCCTGTTGGGCGGTGCACTGGCCGCAATGGATCGAAACAGACCGGTGCTGGCCGGTATCTTGATCGGATTGCTGAGTTACAAACCGCAAATTGGGGTGCTGATTCCGATTGCCTTGCTGGCGGGCCGGGACTACAGGGTTTTTGTGTCTGCTGCTGTGACCACGGTTCTCTTTGCAGCAACCAGTTGGATGGTCCTTGGAACTGATGTCTGGCGGGCTTTTTTTGAGAACATCGAATTTGCACGCGAGTGGCTGCAGAGCGGGCAAACGCCTGCGAACAAATATGCATCAATTCTCGGCTGGCTGCGCCAATTTGGCGTCGACAACACGATCGGCATGACTGTGCAGATGGTGTTTGCCGGTGTGGCCGTGTGTTCTGTGGTTTGGGTTTGGCGCAGGGATCTTCCCCTCACTGTTAAGGGAAGTGTTCTTGTTGCCGGAACATGCCTTACAACGCCGTACCTGTTGGACTACGACTTGGGTTTGCTGGTCATTGCAGTGCTGCTGATTATTCGCCAAGGCAACGAGACCGGATATCTCGCTTACGAAAAGGCCGGGATTGCGATTTCGACACTCTGCCTGCTCTTTAGCAGCGGGTGGGGGATTGCGATGGATTTCACCGCGATTGGCGTGCCAGTCCTCGTGCTGTTTGGATTGTGCGTCCGCAGGGCCATTGCGATGGACCGGCTGAAATCCGAACTGCGTTTGCATCCTGCATAATGGTTTCTGTTGGCCGTGAAATCCGGCCTATTGCGTCGAACGATCCTGCGTGCCGCCGGACCATTCCACGCACTGATGTGCTGTTTCTCTCGTTATTCCGGCGCAGTTACTGTGTGAAATCTATTTGGAAAAAGCCAAATACCCCTCGGAAAGAGCCCGTATTTCAACGGCTTGAAATTTTATAACGAGAATTTATCGATAAATTGTTGATGTTTTTTTCTTCTCGGATTAGCGTTTGAGTGGGAGTGTTTGATTGGCGTTCATAAGAAAATGCCGTCGCGCTGCTGTGCTCAGGTTTTAAAACCCTTGCTTCCAAGAGGAGAATACCATGTTGACGACCCGTTCCCTGGCCAAGGCCGGGATGCATCTGGCAGCCGCCGCCGCGTTTGGTGTGGCTGGCCTGACCGCCGCTGCTGCTGAAACCAAATGGGATATGCCGACCCCTTATGGTGATGGCAACTTCCACACCCAGAACATTGCCGCTTTCGCAAAAGATGTGTCCAATAAGACCGGTGGGTCTTTGAACATCCAGATCCATTCCGCAGGTTCGCTGTTCAAGCACCCGGAAATTAAAAACGCTGTCCGCAAAGGCCTGGCGCCGATCGGTGAGCTTCTTGTCTCGCGCCTTGCCAACGAAGATGCTGTCTTCGGTGTCGACTCCGTCCCGTTCCTGGCATCTTCCTACGATAAAGCCTGGAACCTCTATCAAGCGTCCAAGCCGGCCTTGGAAGAAAAGCTTGCAGAGCAGGGGCTCCAGCTTCTTTACACCGTGCCGTGGCCGCCGCAGGGCATCTACGCCAAAAAGGAAGTCACAAAAGCTGACGACCTGAAAGGTCTTAAGTTCCGTGCCTATAACGCAGCAACCGAACGTCTGGCGCTGCTGGCTGATGCCGTACCGACCCAGATTGAAGTGCCGGACATCCCGACTGCTTTCTCTACCGGCCGCGTCGAAGCCATGATCACTTCACCGTCCACCGGTGCCAACTCCAAGGCCTGGGACTTCCTGACACATTACCATGACACACAGGCCTGGTTGCCGAAGAACATGGTGATCGTCAACAAGGGCGCTTTTGATGGTCTGAGCGATGCTGAAAAAGCTGCCGTTCTGGAAGCCGCAGCTGCTGCTGAAACCCGTGGTTGGGAATCTTCCAAGGCGGAAACTAAGTCCAAAACCGCGATCTTGGTTGAAAATGGCATTACGGTTGTAGAGCCAAGCGCTCAGCTGCTTCAGGATCTGGCTGCAATCGGTGAAACCATGGCAGCCGATTGGCAAGAAAAAGCCGGGGATACCGGCACAGCAATCCTCGACGCCTACAAGGCTAACTAAACTTCTTGAAAGCGCCGGATCTCAAAAGTCCGGCGCTTTTTCGATAATAAAGTGGGGGAGAGCAGATGAGACACCTTCTCAACATGCTCTATAAAGCGGCGACGGTCCTTGCGGCCTGCTGCTTGCTGGCCATTGCTGTTTTGGTCACACTTCAGGTTCTGGGCCGGTTGCTGGACGGAGCGCGCGGCCTCTTCGGAATGGATCCGCTCGGCTTGCTTGTGCCGTCGCTTGCTGAAATTGCCGGATTTTTGCTGGTTGGCGCATCCTTTTTGGCGCTTGCCGGAACGTTGCGCAATGCAGACCATATCCGGGTTTCGATACTTCTGCAGGCCGTCACACCTGGTATAGCCCGGTTGTTGAACATCTGGTGTCTGGCCGTTGCGGCCGCATTTGCTGTCTTCTTCACCTGGCATGCTGGTGTGCTTGCATATGACAGCTATCTCTACAACGAGGTCTCATTCGGGATCATTCCGATCCCGCTGGTTTATCCGCAGATCGTCATGGCGCTCGGCCTTTTGGTTCTGGCCATCGCACTGCTGGATGATCTGATTTCGTCCGTGATGGGCGGCCCAATCAGTTTCGAAACGGTCGAACGTGACGATTTGATTGAAGGGGTGGAATGATGGACCTCTCTCTAATCGCTTTGTTTCTCGGGCTGGGCATGCTTGCTGCTCTAGCAACCGGTATCTGGGTAGCGGTGGCACTCTTTGCAGTGGCTCTCGCAGCTATCATGGCGCTGATTTCCGTTCCCGCAGGCCCCGTTTTGGCAACAACTGTCTGGGGCGCTGCCAACTCCTGGGACTTGACCGCTCTGCCGATGTTCATTTGGATGGGAGAGATCCTGTTCCGATCCCGGTTGTCGGAAGATATGTTTGCGGGCTTGTCTCCGTGGATGCGCGGACTTCCTGGCCGGTTGCTGCATGTCAACATTCTCGGCTGCGGGATTTTTGCTGCCGTCTCCGGATCGTCTGCCGCAACCACAGCGACCATCGGGCGGATGTCATTGCCTGAGCTCAAGCAGCGCGGATATGACGAGCGCATGGCCATCGGCACCCTTGCGGGTTCCGGAACGCTCGGCCTCTTGATCCCGCCGTCGATCATTTTGATCGTTTATGGGGCTGCGACGGAGCAATCCATCGGCCGGTTGTTCATGGCCGGTGTCGTACCAGGGGCAATGCTGTGTCTTTTGTTCATGGGGTACGTTGGCCTTTGGGCTCTGATGAACCGCAGCAAGATGCCGCCGGTTGAAGAAAAAGTGCCGTTTTTTGCGCGCATTTTGGCGACCCGCCGCCTGTTTCCGGTGATTGGCTTGATCGTTGGAGTGATTGGCTCGATCTATGCTGGTGTTGCCTCGCCGACGGAAGCCGCAGCCATTGGCGTTATGCTGTCGCTTTGCCTGTCCTGGGCGTCTGGCACATTGAATCGGCGGAGTTTCACAGAGTCTCTGCTTGGTGCGACCCGGACATCCTGCATGATTGCTTTCATTCTTGCCGGGGCCGCTTTCCTAACGGTTGCCATGGGCTATACCGGCATTCCGCGCGAACTGGCGGGCTGGATTGGTGGCATGAACCTGTCTCCATATGCCCTTCTGGTCGCGTTGACCCTGTTCTTCGTGGTCCTGGGGTGTTTCCTGGATGGGATTTCGGTGGTTGTGCTGACAACGTCTGTCATCCTGCCAATGGTTGAGCAAGCAGGGCTTGATCTGATCTGGTTCGGGATTTATCTCGTTCTGGTGGTCGAGATGAGCCAAATTACGCCGCCAGTCGGGTTTAACCTCTTTGTCCTTCAGGGCATGACTGGCCGGAATATTTTCTCCGTCGCCCGCATGGCTTTGCCATTCTTCTTGTTGATGATCCTGGCTGTTGTCCTGATTGTCGCTTTTCCGGGCTTGGCGCTCTGGTTGCCGCAGACAATGCTGACGAACTAGCCTGGAGGATACCTGCTGCTGGAGGCAGTCTTAAATGAGTGAGCGTTCGAAACCGACCCCTGATGCACAAATCGGACCTGTGGTTTCGGCCGCTCACCTGGCCTCCGGGGCGATGCCCGCCCTTTCTGAAATCGAGTTTGCCGTGACTATGATGGTCAATGCCTATCACCGCTGGATGGTCCGCTGCATGGCGGCAAGCGGCTCGGAGGGACTGGGACCGCTTGATGTTCTCGTGCTGCATTCGGTTAATCACCGCGGCCGGGCCAAAACCCTTTCTGACATTTGCCTCGTCCTTAACATCGAGGATACGCACACCGTAACTTACGCGTTGAAAAAACTGGAAAAGGCCGGCCTGATTTCTTCGGGACGCCGCGGCAAGGAAAAAACCGCAGAAATCACGGCTGACGGTGAGAAAGCGTGTATGGAATACCGCCGACTTCGTGAAGCGCTGCTTGTCGAGCCGATGAAGGCCCTTGGGCTGGATGAAAGTGAGCTGTCGCGCCTTGCTGCCACTCTCCGGCTTGTTTCTGGAAACTACGATCAGGCTGCCCGCGCGGCTGCTGCAATGTAGCCCGGCATAGTCGCAGGCGGGCAGGCTGTTTTTTGTTGAATGCTACAATAATTCTTGTATAGACGAATTATGAGATCTGAAGAGGCGATATTGGCGTTTGGGGCGCTGGCTCAGGACGACCGGTTAACCGCTTTTCGGCTGCTTATGAAAGAGGGGCCTAAAGGGTTGCCCTCTGGCGAGATAGCGACGCGGCTGGAGGTCGCGCCGACCCGGATGTCTTTCCACCTGGCAGGACTGGAACGTGCCGGGCTCTTGGAGGCAAAGCGGGAAGGACGCCACATTCTGTACTCGGTCAATCAAGACTGCATGCGCGCTCTTCTGAGTTTCCTGATCGAAGACTGCTGCGGCAATAATCCGGCGGTTTGCTGTTTCCCGGGAAACGGCGCGGCTCCTGTGAATGAAACCAAATAGGGCGACTTGGCTCATGAACATTACCATCTACCACAATCCGAAATGCGGTACCTCGCGGAATACCTTGGAAATGATCCGAAAAGCCGGTGTCGAACCGGCCGTGATCGAATATCTAAAAACCCCGCCCTCTCGTGAGGAATTGGTGGATTTGATTTCCAAAATGAATATTCCTGTTCGCGAGCTGCTGCGTCAGAAAGGAACACCTTTTGACGATCTCGGGCTTGGCGACGACAAGTGGAGTGACGATCAGCTGGTCGACTTCATGATGGAGCACCCCATCCTGATCAACCGTCCGGTTGTTGTTAGTGAAAAGGGCGCGCGCCTGTGCCGGCCTTCGGAAAAAGTGTTGGACCTGCTGCCGGAAGACATCGGGTCCTTCACCAAGGAAGACGGTGAAATCGTCTCTTCGGGATCTTCGAATGTTTGATGAAGCTGCGTCAGACCTGCCGAATATCAGTCCGGATGATGTCAGGCAGGTCACGACCGATGATGTCGCGCGGGAAAACCCAGTCAGCCACCCGCCCAGAATTTTGCTTTTGTACGGATCTTTGCGCGAGTGCTCCTACAGCCGGCTTTTGGTCGAGGAAGCTGCTCGGCTGTTGGAGGCGTTTGGCGCGGAAACCCGGATCTTTAATCCGTCCGGTCTCCCGCTGCCCGATGATGCCGATGTCAGTCATCCGAAGGTGGCCGAACTCCGGGACCTGAGTATTTGGTCGGAAGCCCAAGTCTGGTGTTCTCCCGAGCGCCATGGGGCCATGACCGGGATCATGAAAACTCAGATCGACTGGATCCCGCTCAGCACCGGCGCGATCCGGCCAACGCAGGGCAAAACGCTTGCCTTGCTGCAGGTGTCTGGCGGATCCCAGTCGTTCAATGCGGTCAACCAAATGCGGATCTTGGGTCGCTGGATGCGGATGGTCACCATTCCGAACCAGTCTTCGGTGCCTAAGGCGTACACGGAATTTGATGACGCGGGCCGGATGCTGCCATCGCCACTCTATGACCGGGTTGTCGATGTCATGGAAGAACTGATGAAGTTCACACTGCTCGTGCGCGGACGGTCTGATTATCTGGTAGACCGGTATTCTGAACGAAAAACCGAACGGGAAAAACAGGGGGCAGCGTAGGTTGCTTTTAGTCTAAGTTCCTAACGCGGCGACGGGTCTTTGGACCTGAGCGTTTTCATCAAATGAATTTCCGCTCGCTGTTTCCGGTTCGGGTGTGTTCGGATCGTCTCTTGCTTGATCGTGAACTGCCGGTTTGAGTTCAATATGAGGCTTCGCGGATTTGACAGTCAGCTTATTTACGGCTGGGCGGGCCTTGATCGTCATGTCCGGCTGGTTCGTTTCATGGAATTGAACATCATCAGGTTTACCATAGAGATAGCCTTGCACGAGGTCGCAGCCCGCGGCGCGTAGCAAGATGGCTTGCTCTTCAGTCTCGACTCCCTCAGCGGTGATGGTCACATCAAGGGAGCGGCCGAGGCCAACGATTGATGTGACAATTGCGTCGGTACTGGCGTCCTTGCCCAGATCTTGAATGAATGCCTTGTCGATCTTGATCTTGTCGAACGGGAACAAACTGAGGTAGCTCAACGACGAATACCCGGTGCCAAAGTCGTCCATCGCAATGGAGACACCCATGTCCCGTATTTGTCGGAGCGTGTGGATGACGGCATCCGTGTTGGAGATCAGCAGGCTTTCCGTAATCTCGATTTCAAGTCGTTTCGGATCCAGTCCAGAGGATTGCAAGGCTCTTGCAACACGTTTTTGCGTCTCTCCGGCAACAAATTGGGCGGGCGACATGTTAACCGCAACCCGCCGGTTGCGGTTCGGCCATAGGGCTGCTTGCTTACAGGCATTTTCGAGAACCCAGTTGCCGATTTCCTCGATCAGGCCGGTGTCCTCTGCAACAGGAATGAACAAGTCCGGACGGATCATCCCCTTGGTGGGATGTTCCCACCGGATCAATGCCTCGTAGCCTTTCAAAGAGCCATCGGCTAGCGCGTACTGTGGCTGATATTTCAATTTCAGCTGATCGAACTTCAGCGCCTTAATGAGCCCCTGTTCAATTTCTTTGCGTTTTTGCGCTTCGGCATCGAGTTCAGGCGTGTACCAGCAAAATGTTGATCGGCCGCTGTGTTTGGCCCGGTAAAGGGCAAGATCGGCGCAGTGAAGCAAGCGGGAGGACCGCCAAGAGCCATCGGTCGCTCTGGCCAGGCCGATGGACAGGGAAATCTTGATTTCCCGGCCGTCGATCGAACAGGGGAGTTCCGTCGCACTAATCATGTCTGTGGCCAACCGGGTCATCCTGGCTGTGTCAGACACGGAAGTCAGCATCACCGCGAATTCGTCGCCGGACAATCGGGAAACCAAATGACCGCCGAACACTGATTTCAAACGCTCGGCAATGATCTGAAGAAACACATCGCCGATGCCGTGGCCGTGGGTATCGTTGATTTCCTTGAATTTATCGACATCAATGATCATTACGCCGATGTTCGAAGCCTTCGCCTGAGCAAACCGTAGCGCCTCGGTCAGACGTGCGTTAAACACCGCGCGGTTTGGAAGGCCGGTCAAAGTGTCGTGGTGCGCGAGATATTGGATGTTCCGGTTTGTCCGCAGTTGATCGCGGAAGCGCATCCACAAAAGGATGCCGGCAAACAGAAATGACACCAAACACAAGGCGCCGATCGATGCGCTGACCGACAACAGTAAAGGAGCAAGGCTCGTCATGATGTCCGACGTCCCAGTCAGAACAATGAGACTGCGCCCTGAGGCATCTTGTGCCGGAAAAGTTACAATCGCAGTCGAACCAAACGTCCCGGTAAGGTTCATATCCGGTATTGCCTTGATGCCCTCTCGACCAGACGCGGCTAACTTTGCTTTCATCAGGGTTTGCGGTGACAGAAACTTGTGGCTGCTTTCCCACTCTGGCGCAGACCATGTTGCAGCTTGAGGTCCATCCCGCATTTCGATCGCTGAAGGTAGGACCGAAAACTCAAGAACTTCCGGATGCGCGCCTTCGGATTGAAGTGCTTCTTTCAGCGATGCGATTTGCTGGTGATAAGCTTTTGATAGGCCTTCGCCGGTGAGTGTTGTGCGAAGTCCGGTAAGGGTTTCCAGCCGGTTATCGGTTTCGTTTGTCTCGCTCGTTTGAAGAATGCCGTAAACGGTGTCAGACGTATCCGAATAAGTCTGTTCCAGACTGCGAACCAGCAGCCAATGGGTCAATAGACGATTGCTTGCATAAACACCGGCAGCCAGCAGTAAAACCAGCGACATGGATATGAAAAATATAACAATGTTACTTCTGACTAAGGAAGTAGCCATTCGGCGCGATACCATCTCGGACAAATATTTTCCCAACGATATGGCAAAATCCTTTAACCATCATGAATCGGCTTGTTTTCCCGTGCTTTCCGGAATTCGTGACGCTGCGTCGCGTATGCGACTTTTAAACTGTCCAAAAGGTCATTGTGCACCGCGGATTTCTGGTCAAATCAGATACGGATCGATAGAACTCAGTTTCCGGCTTGGGATTGAACTGCCCGGTGAGCCGGCTGGTGGTGTCCGATATGGATGCTGCCGCAATGGAGGAAGTGAATGGTAAACGTCTGGAGCAGCATCGGGAGCATTGTCAGTGCCATCGGCAGCGGCGGTGCGCAAGTTGTCGACCGGCTTGTCCAGCTTGTGCTTGCCCGGCCTGAGGGAACCCGGACGGTTGGTTTTACAGTCGCAATGATCGCACTTTCCGCAAAGATGGCCAAAGCAGATGGGGTCGTGACTGTCGATGAAGTCATTGCTTTCCGGGAACTATTCGACGTGCCGCCAAAGGAAGAGCGCAATGTTACCCGGCTGTTTAATCTGGCACAGGAAGATGTTGCTGGTTATGAAGTTTACGCAAAAAAACTTGCCGATCTTTTTCCCTATGACCGGAAGACCTTGCTCGATATCCTGGATGGTCTTTTTCACATTGCCAAAGCTGACGGCGTCGTCCATCAGAGCGAAATAGGCTACCTTTCCCATGTGGCCGAGGTTTTTGGGCTGGACGAGCGCGAGTTTTCCAAAGTACTAGCCCGTCATGTCCGCAAAGACGGTGATCCCTACGAGATTCTGGGAATAGGAGCAGGCGCCAGTGATGCGGAAGTGAAGGCCCATTACCGGCGGGAAGTTCAGGACACGCATCCTGACCGGCTGATTGCCCGCGGAGTTCCTGAGGAATTTGTTCGGATCGCCAATGACCGGCTGGCCGCCCTGAATGAAGCTTGGGCGCAGGTATGCGCGGAAAGGGGCATATGAGTGTTGCAACCGACACAGGGGTAAAAGCACGGGTCCATCCGTCTCCAAACCACGGCCAACGGCCCGATGGAGCACCGATCGACATGCTGGTTCTGCATTACACCGGAATGCCTACGGCGCAGGACGCCCTGCAACGGTTGTGCGATCCACGTGCTGAGGTTTCAGCCCACTATTTCGTCGATGAAGATGGCTCCATCTTGCAATGTGTGCCTGAAGCCCGGCGCGCTTGGCACGCGGGTCAAAGCTTCTGGAAAGGCGACGCCGACATCAATTCCAGGTCGGTCGGTGTTGAGATCGTCAATCCCGGCCATGAATTCGGCTACCGTCCTTTTCCGGACGAACAGATCGAGGCGGTCATCGCCTTGTGCCTGGATATTTGTGGACGGCACAAGATCAATCCCTGGATGGTGCTTGCGCATTCAGACATAGCCCCCAACCGGAAAGAAGATCCTGGCGAGCTGTTTCCCTGGGCCAGGCTCGCAAAAGCAGGTGTGGGGCATTTTGTTGAGCCTGAAACAATTGAATCCGGGATGATGATGCAGGAAGGCGATCAGGGGCAGCCTGTCGAAGCGATTCAGTCGATGCTGGCTCTTTATGGTTATGATATTGAAATTACAGGGAAATTTGACGGAAGAACAAAACAAGTTGTAATGGCATTTCAGCGGCATTTCCGGCCTGCGAAAGTGGATGGGGTTATCGATGAATCGACGATTGAAACCCTTCACAGGCTATTGGCAAAGCTGCCAACGCTGGCATAATTGTTTTTCTCCTAGTTAGAAGGAGTGGCCGGTCCGGCGCGCAAGTTCTGTTTTCCATTTCACAATCGCAGCGTTGATATTGGGGCCAGTTTTTCATGGCGCGCGTGCAGAAAAAGATGAGCCTGGAGATTGGGAACAATCGACCTTATTAGCCGCGCGTGACGTTAGTGATGTTTATGATTGCAAACGACTTCGCCTCTCAAACTTAGTTAGAACTCACCCGGTAAAACTCCTTCTTCCATGCTGTGATCGCCCAGCTGATTTGCGGGGCCAGGTTCTTATGGCGATTATGTAGAAACAAATACCCATACTTTTTTGCAGTGACTTGCTTAGTCTGAAGGTTTCCGTAGTTTTCTTTGTAAATTGAGTAATTGAGGCTATCGATCAACAGTCCTGATATTTGGCCTCTTTGAAGCATGGCGAGGCCAGATTTGTAATCTTGGATAAAGGACTTTGTTGCGTCTTTAGGAAAGACTTTCTCTTGCCAGACATAACCGTGCATCACACCGATGGATTTGCCTTTAAGATGTTTGAACGACGGTAGGACATCAGCGCCGGTGACAAGCAGGCCGTGTCCATCCACTACCGGCTCAGCGATCATCATAGCAAAATCAGAAACTTTGGCCTGATAGTCGCTTGTCCGCAAAAACTCTCCGTCTGCTCTGTTGTCCTGCAGTAGAGCAGTTGCCTCATCTGCCCTGGCGAATTTGAAGGTGGCACATATTTCATACTCGGCGAATTTGGCCTGCAAGGATGGCAGAATCTGCTGCTCAGTTTTTGTGAAGGAGGAAAGAATTGTCAGGCAATCCTGGTTAGCAGATGCTGGCAACAGCAAATACGTCAAGTAGGCGGCTACCGTGGTTGTCCAAATGCAAAGATGCGTTTGCTTGATCATTTCAAAAGGGACTTTTGGGTGGCCAATATGACTGAGTTGTCACCTTATTACACCGATCGTATCACGCACAGTTGTCCTAAAGACGGAGACAGTGTTTCCGATGTCCCCACATCAAGTCTCTGTGAGGCTGGTGGTCTGAATTTGTGCACTCCTGCCCCGGTTTGAACAGGCACCTGCCCGAACTTGGTCACAAATTGCAGAAACACACGATGCTGCACTGCAAAAATCAGTAAAATATTGAAATATTTTGAAATAATTCGTGATAATTTCGCGCCAAATTTGGTCTCATAGCTCCGCCATTTCTCCGCCCCCGGAAATCGTTGAACAAGAACCAAAAGAGCTGAACGAATGTTACGGTCGATAAATAAAGCTACTGGGGCACTCTGTGTACTTGCCTATACCCTCATCTTAACGGCGCAGTCTGTTTCTGCTGAAACCCGCAATATCGGCACGGCGGACGATGGTCCGCGTGGTCTCGCCGCACTGTTCACTCCCCGGGACAACATCAAAACTGGTGATCCCCGCAAAGATAAGTATGCGCGGATGATTCACAAGGCGGCGAAAAAGCATGGTGTCCCCATGAAAATCGCCCGGGCTGTTGTAGAAGTCGAAAGCAACTTCAATCCGAAAGCACGCGGCGCAGCTGGTGAAGTTGGCCTCATGCAAATCAAGCCGGCGACCGCGCGGGGCATGGGCTACCGCGGATCTACCAGGGCGCTTTATCGCCCAGAGACCAATCTGGAATGGGGCATGAAATACCTTGCCGGTGCGCACAAACGGGCCAATGGCGATTTGTGCGGAACCATTTTGCGTTACAACGCTGGTCACTATGCCAAGCGCATGAATCCGATCAGCGCCCGCTACTGCAAAAAAGTAAAACGCATTCTGGCGTCAAGCTAACTTGTGACAGGGCGGTCACTCGTGGGCAGGAAACCCCGTTGCATTCGCAGCGGGGTTTTTCTTTTCAAAATCGGTTGGCTATCCAACTCAGGCAAACTTCTGCTTCGCAGCTCGAATGGAGGCCGGCGGCTTAATGCCATCGGGGACATCTGTGGCTACAACCGGTTGTCCGAATCCAGTTGCAACGGGCACAACGCCCGCCCAGATGTCCGTACCGATATCAATAGGGTCATCCACCGGGGCGCCGTCACGCACTTTGGTGCTGAGATGCTCGATGTCGAGCACCAAAACGCCGGTTGCTTTTAGCTCCTTGGGCAGCATCTCCCGGCATTCATCCCAGCGGCCAGGCGCCATGTGATCCGTAATTGCGGCAAGAGCGGTGTGTTTTTCTTCCAGGTCTTCCACCAGTCGCGCGGTGCCATGCACGATCACACAACGGAAGTTCATGGAATGGTGGAACGCGGAGCGTCCGAACACCAGGCCGTCGAGCAGTGTCACTTCCAAACTGGCTGGAACACCCGCCTCGTTGTCCTTGATGATCCGGGTCGTGCTGGCTCCGTGAATGTACAATTTGTCACCAATCCGGGCATAGACCATTGGGATCACCATTGGCCGGCCTTCGTGAATGAAGCCGCAATGCGCGATGAGGCCGGCATCCAGAATTTCGTAGGCTAGGTCCTTGTCATACCCACCCCGGTTCATTTGCCGGATTTTTGCATAGGGCGGCAGGTCGGGTTTTTCGTGTTTCATATCAATGTTCTTTGGTTCTGGATCTTGAGTGCCTTGGTTATGGCCGGTAAACTGGTTCTTTAAAAAGATCCGGTTTTAAAAAAATGAAAGTACCAAAGATTCCGGAAGGGGTGTGCGACCTTGACCGCAGCTCGGCAGTTCCGCTGTCCCAGCAGATTTACCGGGCGCTTCGGGAGGCGGTGGGGCAGGGCCGTCTTAAGGCGGGTATGCGCCTGCCGTCGTCGCGCAGTTTTGCGCATCAACACGCCATATCGCGCAATACGGTCAATGCCGCGTATGAGTTGCTGAAGGCTGAGGGAATTGTTGAAATCAGGCCGGGCGCCGCACCCGTAGTTGTGGAAGGGGCAAGCCCGGAGGGCTCTAAAACAGACGAGAATGTGCCGCGGCCAGTTCGAGGGTTGTCAGACCGGGGCCGTAAACTTGCAGAAAATTTGCGCGGCGACAGTTGGGGGCAGCGCCATGGGGCTCTGCAGCCTGGGGCCCCAGCTTTGGACGCCTTCCCCTATGAACTGTGGGCTCGTTGTCTGCGGCGCGCGGCCCGAACGGTGCAGACCCCGGACCTTCTTTATCAAAACATTTCAGGTTATCCGCCGCTCAAAAAGGTACTGGCTGAGTACCTGGCCAGTGAACGGGGCGTCCGCGCCTCGCCGGATCAGGTATTGATTGTGCCATCTATGCAAGCTGCCCTTGCAGGGATTTCAGCGGCGCTTTCTGATCCCGGTGACACGGCCTGGATCGAAGATCCGGGGTATATGGGGGCGCGAACCGCCTTTTACGGTGCAGGTCTCAATATCAAAGGACTTCCGGTCGATGAGTTCGGCGTCCTGCCGGAGAGCCTTTTCAACAATGATCCGAGCCCACGTCTTATCTATGTGACCCCTTCGCATCAGTATCCGTTTGGCGCGCGTATGCCCTTGGCCCGCCGTCTTGCGTTGATCGAGGCGGCAGCTCAATTGGGCGCGACCGTTCTGGAGGACGATTACGACAGTGAGTTTTTGTTTGAAGGCCGCCCGGTAGCTGCTCTGCAAGGCCTCGCAGATGCTGGTGAAGTGATTTATATGGGCACCTTTTCAAAGAGCCTTTTACCCGGACTGCGGGTGTCTTATGTGGTCGTTCCGAAGGATTTGGCAGGTCCACTTGGCTCCGCGTTCCGGAACATGGGGCAGCTGGTGAATGTTCATGCTCAGATTGCCCTGACAGATTTCATCGACAGCGGGCATTACCGGGCCCACTTGAAAAAGATCCGCACGCTTTACCAGCAGCGCGGCTTGGCGCTGGTAGGAGCTCTAAAGGAAAGGCTCGGCAATAAAATCTCGGTAGACCCTCCCTTGGGCAATGTGCAGGTAACTGTGCGGCTGAATGAAGATCTGCAGGATCTAAAGATCGCGCGAGCCATGCAAGCGCGCGGTTACTCCGTGTCGCCCTTGAGTGTCTGTTATCTGGACGCACAGCCCAAACCTGGACTGATCATCGGGTTTGCCGGCGCCTCTGATGCGCAGATCCAAGGCGGGGTCAGTGTTTTGAAAGAGGTCCTGAACTCAGCTTAGATCCGAACCTCCTATGCAGATCCAAATCAGAGTTATTCAATCACTTTGGATGTTGCTTCAAAACGGGTTCCGGATTTCGGCGCTTTGCCATTCAGATGGGCGGAAATCCTCCAAAGGTGATAGGCGGAGCGGTGCAGCCAACGCACCGCATCGACGCGGGAGAAGGCGTTTTCAAGGTCAATCTGATCTCTGGACGCGAGATCAAGGACACTATGGCGGTAGCGCCACCGTTCTTCGCGAAAGCACTTCCTCAAATTATCAAATTCAACAGGCAGTTCCCTTGAAGAAGAAGGTGCTGAAAATTCACCTGCGAGTTTGGCAAGCTGCCGGGCAAGCCTTGTGAGTTCTTCTGTCGACTGAATGGTCAGGATGCGGTCTGTCTGCCGAAGCCGGCCGGAAAGCCTGTCCATATGGTCGAGCACATGTACGAGCTTCAGATGCTTGTCATGGGAGCGGGGATCTTCCGGTCCTGTCCGGATACGGTTTACGAAGCTGCGGAGTGTGTCGATTGATTGATCAAACGCGTCCAGAGGGATTTCGGCTGTGCTGTCACCATCCGGTCCGAGCTGATTAGATAAAGCTTGAAACATAAGGGTTGCTTGGTCCCGAACGGCAGCGTCAGCTGCATCCAGGGCACTGGCCGGATCATTAAGCAAAGTCTCGTCGAGGCGTTCGGCCGGGTCCGTTTCACCTGATGGGATTAACAGCATGATCAGCCGGGCAAATTGATTGGTGAATCCAACGACTGCAAACACGCCGATGAGATTAAACACCGTATGGAAGCCGACGAGTGCGACCTGCGGATCGAGACTGGCCCCTGCAGAAGCAGCGAGCCATCCGAGTGGAACAAGCAGCCAAAACGCTAAGAACCCGGTCAGCAGGTTGTAGAGGACATGGGCAAATCCGGTGCGCCTGGAAGCAACTGATCCTCCAACAGTTGCAAGGGCAGCCGTTGCGGTTGTGCCGACATCCATGCCGATGACCAGTGCGGCCGCCTGAGGAAAGGAAATGGCTCCGACAGTTAGAGCTGCCAAAGCCGTTGCTACACCGGCGCTGGATGACTGGGTGATGAGCGTGATGACAATACCGATCAAGACCAGCTGGAACCGACCAAAGAGCGTATCTCCTGGGAAATCATCGGGTGTCACTTTGCCTTCCAGGATCGAAAAGCCTTGAGTGAGTGTATCGATGCCAACAAACAACAGTCCGAAACCGGCAATTGCCAGCCCGAACGGTTTCCAGTGTCCCTTGCCGAACAACTGAGCAAGAATACCGGCAAAAATCAAAGGCTGCGCCAGCAAGCCGATTTTGAGTTTGAAACCGAGCAGCGCGACCATCCAGCCGGTGATCGTCGTGCCGAGGTTGGCCCCGAATATGACACCCAGCGCTTGCGGGAAGGTCATCAAGCCAGCGCTGACAAATCCGACGGTGGCGACAGTGGTGGCGCTGGAAGACTGCAAGGCGGCCGTGGCCAGTGCTCCCGACACGGCCCCTGCGAGCGGCGTTTGCGTCGACTTTTGAAGGAATTGACGGAGCCGGTTTCCAGCCAGCTGCCGTAGCCCGCTGGTCATCAAATGCATGCCAAGCAGAAACAGGCCGAGCCCACCAAAGACGGTGATGATAGATTGCAACATGCCCGAGTTTAGGACTGAAGCCTGCGTTGGATCATCTGGAAATTTACCTACAAATTGAGAACAGGTTTACCTCGCAGGCTAGTTTCTACGATTTCGAGAGCAGAGCCGGTCTTTCTTTGCGCTGGCCGAAGACCGCCTTTTTAAGAGAGCTTCATTTGCGGAACGTCACCGCGAATGATCAAGTTGGCCTCTGTCGCAGAGATCACATCGTCAACACTGGTGTTTGGACCGGTCTGCTTCAGAACAAGACCATCGTCGGTGGGCTCAATGACCGCCATTTCAGTGACGATGAGACTGACGCGGCGTTGAGCGGTCAGCGGCAATTCGCATTTCTGCAGGATCTTGGGTTTGCCCTTGGCGGTGTGCACCATGGCGACAATGACATGTTTGGCGCCAGCAACCAGGTCCATTGCGCCGCCCATGCCCGGCACCATCTTGCCCGGGATCATCCAATTGGCGAGATAGCCGCGTTCATCAATCTGAAGACCGCCCAAAACGGTTGTGTCCAGATGACCGCCCCGGATCAAGCCGAAGCTCATAGCGCTGTCAATGGATGCTGCCCCCGGTACCGCGGTCACAAACCCGCCACCGGCATCGGTTAAGTCCGGATCTTCCATACCTTCCGGCGGCCGGGCGCCGAGCCCAATGACACCGTTTTCCGCCTGAAAGAAAACATGGACATCTTTGGGAAGGTAGTTGGCGACCATTGACGGCAGGCCAATACCGAGATTGACCAGTGTATCGGGTTGAATTTCCTGGGCCACCCGGCGGGCAATGATTTCCTTGGCATCCATCAGTGCGCCCTCTCCAGCAGATGATCCACAAGAATTCCCGGTGTTTTGACCGCATCAGGCGAAATCACACCGACTGGAACGATGGTTTGCGGTTCGGCGATCACAGTTGATCCGGCCATTGCCATGATCGGATTGAAATTATGCGCGGTCAGTGAATACTCCAGATTGCCGACATAATCGGCCTGATGTGCCGCAATCAGGGCAAAGTCGCCGCCGAGCGGCGTTTCAAGCAGATAGGCTTTGCCATCAACCTCAATCCGCTGCTTACCCTCTTCTACCAGGGTGCCGAGACCTGTGGGCGTCAGGATCCCGCCAAGGCCGACGCCTGCAGCGCGGATCCGCTCGACCAGCGTTCCTTGCGGCACCAGATCGACATCGATTTCGCCGGAAATCATCTTCTGTTGAGTTTCCGGGTTAAGGCCGATGTGGGAGGCAATCACCTTGGTGACGGAACCGGCACTGATCAGCTTGCCGATACCCTTGCCGGGCATCGCGGTGTCATTGGCGATTACGGTCATGTTTTTGGCGCCACGCGCCACCAAAGCGTCAATCAACCTGTGCGGAGATCCAACGGCCATGAAGCCGCCAATCAAAAGAGTTGATCCGTCCGGTATCATCTCAGCGGCTTCCGCCGCCTTGACCGCATGTTTCATCTATGCGCCCCCAAGTCCCCAATGCCGACCGATAAACGTTAACGGTTTCAGGGCCGTATGCAAATGAAGATTGTGCGACGCGGGAGGTTTGGTCGATTGAGCTTAGACGAAAAGTTCGGCTTTGAGGCTCCGGGCAGCACAGTCTGCTGCCAACGCAATCGTTTTGCCGTCATGACCTGTTCGGGCCAAAGCGTTCAGGCCCATCAACACAGTGAGAACATAGGCGGTGATGGCCTCGATACAATCCGGTCCGGCCGCATTGAGGTCCAGATCCTTTTCCAAATGACTCTTGAGGTGGATTTCCATCTGGGTCATGTGCTCCGCGACGGCGCCTTTGACCGTTTGAGGTTCCGTTTTAGCGACCGCGGAAGACAGCAAAAGGCAGCCGCGGAAGGTGTTGGCCGACATGAATGCGCCAATGTGCCGGATAAATTCTGCGAGACTGTCCAGTGGCGATTTGTTCGAGGTTAAGCTGGACAGGCCCGGTTCGGTCACCTCGTCCCAATAGCGTTGAAGAGCGGCCTGAAACACCTCATCCTTGCCGCCGAAAGCCGCATAGAAGCTGCCGCGCTTGATGCCGGCGGCGGCTTGAAGATCGTCAATGGAGGTGGCGTCAAAGCCCTTGGACCAGAACACATCGACAAAAGCCTCCATCGCCGTGTCTTTGTCATAGGATTTTGGTCGTCCAGCCATACAGCATATCAAAAGTTGGCGGCCCGGCCGAAACCCGGCCGGGCAAGGGGTTATTCCGCAGCTGCACGATCCGGTGCTGTCCAGGCAAATTTCTGGAATGCAGCGTCGATCGGCGTCTGCGCCAAGTGGTTCACATAGTTTGACATAACCTTCTGGGCCAGGCCAAGGACGATGTCGAGCACGTTGCGTTTGGTAAATCCGGCATCCAGGAAGATCTGAACGTCGGCATCATCGACAAAACCACGCTGACGGACAACTTTTAAGGTGAAGTCGCGAAGAGCCTCCAAGCGCGGGTCTGGCAGGGGCGTTTTGTTACGCAGAGCTTCGATGACGTCGTTCGGGACTTTCTGCATATGGGCAATACCAGTGTGGGCCGGCACACAATAATGGCACTCATGTTCCACATTGATCGTTAGCCAGACGACATTTTGTTCGACCGTTGAGAGACTGGTCTTCTGAAATAGCTCATGCAGCTTTTGATAGGCTTCAAGATGTTCCGGGGATTCAGCCATCACCGCGTGCAGGCCCGGGATCATACCAAAAGCCTTAATCGAGTTGTCGAGCAAAGCGGGCCCGCCATCCGGTGCCGTTTCTTGTGTGTGCAATTGAAAATCAGTCATCGAACTCTCCATCTTGGCGAAAGTGCCGCGCTAGAGATGGGTATTTTGTACTTAAGAGTCAAAAATTAATTTGAACTCGAAAATGGCTTGTTTCTGCGAATGAGATGCGCGCTCAAGAAATCGTGTGCACCACTCGCAAACCGGTGACATCTATCTGCGTATCCAATATGCGATGGAGTTGATTGGTTTGTTTGACGAGCTGGACGACGCGGAGCGCAGACAATAGATTTTGCTGGTGACGTTGATAGGAAAGAACCAGTTCGATTGCCCAAAATGTCACCAGTAACTCTTTGCTGATCGATTGGCGGCCTGGCCTAAACAAAAAGCAACAGAACGGAACAGAATTGACCGACCAAGAAGCTCTCACAACGTTTTCAAACTGGCTGCGGGAAACGGGCGGGGTTTCTTCAGAGACGGCCGCCGCGGCTCGGACCCATGCAGAGGTGCGCCGATTTGAGCGTGAGGATAGTTTGTTCGCTGCGGGAGATCGGCCGAAGTGCCTGTACTTCGTCCAATCAGGGCTGGTCCGGTTTTATTACCTGACCCGAGACGGCAAGGAATACAACAAGAGCTTTGCGTCAGAAGGTGGTGTCGTGACCAGCATGTCGACCTTTCTGTCGGGAGCGCCAAGCCCGTTCCACACACAGGCGCTGGAAGAGACGATCACCGTCGCTCTGCCTATGGAGTTCGTTCGCAAACAAGCAGCCACCGACTTAAGTCTGGAGCGCCTAGTGAACCGTTTTGTTGTCCAGCTTGCCGTCAAGAAGGAACAGCGGGAGGCCTCGTTCCTCTTGATGGACGCAGGCGAGCGGTACGAGTTGTTTCTGGAGGATTTTTCAGATCTTGCACCGCGTTTGCCGCTGTATCACATCGCGTCTTATCTCGGGATTACGCCGGTTGCTCTGTCGCGGATCCGGGCACGCCGGACTGGGAGGCGTGCTTCTTAACCCAGTATAATGCCGATCTCTGGCCAGCCGGATATTGCTCCTGTCAACAGAAACAGGAGGCCGTCCGGCATGAGCATCAAAAAGACCATCATCATCACTGGCGGCGCTGTTGGGTTGGGGCTTGAATTGACCCGGATCTATGCCGGCCGCGGACACAATGTCATCGTGTGTGGCCGAACCGAGAGCGCCCTTACGGCTGTTTCGGAAGAATATCCAAATACCACCGTCTTTTGTCTCGATTTGTCAACGCCGTCTGGCCGCAGGCAATTCGTAGATGGGATCCACGATCTGGACGTCGATGTGGACCTGTTGATCCACAATGCCGCCGTTCAGGTCTCAGCGGATTTCTCCAAAGGCGCCGCAGTTCCGGAACGGATCGCCGCTGAACTTTCCATCAATCTGCATGCGCCTATCGAATTGACCACGGACTTAATGCCGCTACTCCGCAAAGCGGTACGGCCGCAGATCGTCTTCATTTCGTCGGCGCTGGGCCGTGTACCAAAACAATCTGCGCCGGTTTATTGCGCTACAAAAGCGGGCCTGTCGACGTTCGCGCGCTGCTTGCGCTATCAGTTGGAAGGAACACCGGTATTGGTCACCGATGTGGTACCTGATCTGATCAGAACGCGGATGGCCGCCGGCCGGGAGGAAAACGCGCTGCATCCTGCGGACGCTGCGAATGTCATTGTTCGGGGACTAGAACAGGGAAAAACCGAAATCCGCTTGGGCCGGGTGCCTGTCCTTTATACACTTCACCGGTTCCTGCCGTCTTTGGCTTACCGGATGCTGAAAGCTGCTTAGTGGGAGAATCGGCATTAAGTTCAGGGCTTGCATGACCCTGTGTAAAAAGCCAACTTGAGTTCTCGGTGCCTTAGTCAGTCGGCAAGGCACCGCCGGACAAAGCCTAGTTGGGCGACCTTGGGGAATATGTGGGAGAATGCACATGACCCCGGCAAATGCGGTGTCAGTGATCTTTTGAGGTGTTTTGGGATTGCTGTTTTTGAAGGACGGTTTTTAAAGGTTCAAATTGCAGTTTGACTTTTTGATGTGGCCTCGGCGGGAATGTGAATTTTTTCGCTTGTCGAACACAGATGTGTAGCGCTTTGAGTACGGATCGAGTGCAGGAAGGACTGAGTTGGATTTGCTGTTTGTAGTCGTCGGTCTTGTTGTATTTTTTATTTCCCTGGTCTTGCCCGTTGTTCTCTTGGTCCGGGTGTCCAGTGTTGAACGCCAAGTCTCAACGCTCTCGCAGGATTTGCATAAGACGCGTGCTGAACTTGCAAGTCTGAAGGCAGTCTTTGCAGATAAAAACGCAGCTCCAGATGCAAATGCGGCTGAGGAGAGTGACACCCCAGACACCAGAAAATCGGCTGCGCGCCCGTCAGATGTTTTCAGGGAGGCTGATGAACCTCCATCGACAAACCCGGATTTCCAAATTGGACCTTGGCGCGCGCAAAAACCTACAAAAGTAAAGGATACTTCCGAGGAAAAGAAAACTGTGCCGCCTATCGCGGCAGGTGTTTCGGAAGCCGACGCGCAGGCATCTGCCAGTATCGAAAAGGAACAAACAATTGGCGCGCGCTGGAGCATCTGGGTTGGCGGTGTAACGCTCGCTATTGGCGGCATTTTCCTGGTCAAATACGCGGTGGACCATGGTGTTCTCGGGCCACTTCCTCGTGTTCTTCTTGGGGCTCTGCTCGGCGTGGTGCTTCTTGTCGGCGGTGAGTGGAGCCGGCGACAGCCGCAGCGTTTCAAAGTACCTGGATATGACAATGCCAACATCCCGGCGACGCTTACCGCTTCAGGTACATTGGTTCTGTTTGGATCCGTCTTTGCCGCCCATGCGCTTTATGGCTTGATTGGGCCACTCGCGGCTTTCGTGCTTCTTGGCCTTCTCGCGTTTTCAGCAATGTTGACAGCACTGCTTCATGGTCCGGCGCTGGCAACACTGGGGTTGCTCGGCAGTTATGTGGTGCCGTTTCTCATCAGCTCTCAGTCCAGCGATATTCTGCCGCTGGTCTTCTACATTCTTGCAGTGTCAGCCGCCGCTGTAGCCATTGGGCGGTTTCGGGGATGGCTCTGGTTTGCCGGGGCTGCGGTAGCAGGCCTGTTTCTCTATACCTGCCTTATGGAAATCGGCGCTGGCCCGGGGGACAGGCTGCTGCTGAACGTCTATTTCACCGGCGCGCTGATGATTGTTTATGGCGGTTTCGTCTGGCGGGTTCATGCTGTAGATCCGGGACATGCCGCGCCGATCGACCGCGCGGCAACGGTCGCCTTATCCATCTTTTCATTGCCCATGCTCGGACAGATGCAATTTCAGCATTCTGTCAGCGCCAGTGGGTTTGAAATGGCTATGCTGCTGCTTTTGCCGTTTGCTCTTGCCTACGTTCATTCTGCACTTCGCTACGCAGTATTTGTTCCGCTGATATGTGCTCTGATCCATGTTTTTCAGTTTCAGGCAGAGCTGGACATTACAGCTTTGATGAATGGTGCGGATGGTCTGGCGCAAGTGATATCGCCGCTGCCGCCTGAAGCAACAGAAGCCCTGAGCGAATTTGTCAGCTTTGTTCTGTTTTTCGGAGTTCTCGTATTCTTTACTGGCATTTTGGGTTCCGCGCGGAGCGCTGGGCGGGCTGTGATTGCAAGTGGTTCTGTTTTGGCCACATCAGGGTTGTTCGCAATTGCGTACTTGCGCATTGAATCCTGGCAGGTCTCAATAACCTTCGCGGGATTGGCGCTGGCTCTCGGGTTGCTTTATTTCGCAGTCGCCGAGCGGTTCAAAGATGAACTCTCCAACGACTTGGGCGGACCGGAATGCTTGTCCGCTTGGCTCATTGGGGGACTGTTTGCCGTCACGTTCTCAGCAACGTTGGCCTTTGAAAAGGCCGCGCTTACAGTCGCGCTTGGTTTGCTGGTACCGGCGGTAATGCTCGTTTATCAGCGGTATCCCTTGCCGCAGTTGAGAGTTCTAACGCCGCTCGCTGTCATTCCATATGCGCTTAGGCTTCAGTGGGATCCCTTCATCGTCGGCGATGCGCTTGGAAAAACACCGGTCTTCAACGCTCTCCTTTACGGTTATGGGGTCCCGTGCGCCGGATTTGTTGTCTCGGCTGTGGTGATGACGGCAAGAAAACAGGACCGCTGGTCCGAAGCGATGCAGGCTATTGCGATTTTCACCTTGGCTTTGACCCTATCGATGCTGTCGCTTCATGCTGTTGATCCGCTGTTCCGGTTCGGTGACCCGGGGTCCCGTTTCCAAGGGTCCGCCATGCTGGTTCTGGTCGGCGCCGGTTTGTCGCTGGCGTTGACACGCTTTCTGCCAGGAAAACGGCAGTCGGTGCTGGAAGTTATGGCGATGGCGTTGAGTGTTGGCGGTATGGTGATCGGCGGTTATTCGCTGTTTTTGATCAACAATCCGGTCCTGACTGGCCAGTCCGTTGGTACAGGCTTGATCATCAACTGGGTGACCTTCGCTTACGGATTGCCTTGCATCCTTTTTGGGCTGCTGTCACTCGCCGCGAGACGCCGCCGGCCCGACTGGTACACAAAGACTGTGTTTGTGTTTGCTGTTCTGTTCGGCTTCTTGTTCATCAATCTAACCATCCGCAACAGCTTCAGCCCTGACGTTTTGACCAGTTCGCCAATCCGGGATTTGGAGCAATACGTCTATTCCTTCGTCTGGCTGTTGATAGGGGTTCTCTGCCTTCTTGCCGGCCTCAAGTGGGACCAGTTGCGCTTGCGCCAGGTGTCGGGTGGGATCATTGCGGTTGTTGTACTCAAAGTCTTCCTGATCGATATGTCCGCGCTTGAAGGGGTTCTTCGGGCTATGTCCTTTATTGGACTTGGTTTGACGCTCATCGGTATCGGATATCTTTACCAGCGCATGATTTTGGCAACCTCGACTTTGCAGCGAGAAACAGGCCCGGATGATGAGGCGGCTTCGAGGTAGCTTTCACACAGGGAAAGTCACAGAACCGGATGCTCAGCTTGACCTGGTCCTCAAAGCAACCTAAGTCCCGGGGCGCCAGTCGGCCGGACAGCCGCTGCCGCAAGCGCCGAAAGGCCGCGGGGGAGGAAAGTCCGGGCTCCATGGAAACACGGTGCCGGGTAACACCCGGCGAGGGCGACCTTAGGGAAAGTGCCACAGAAAGCAAACCGCCCCGGCTTTGCCGGGGTAAGGGTGAAAGGGTGGAGTAAGAGCCCACCGCGCCTCTGGTAACAGCGGCGGCACGGTAAACCCCACCGGGAGCAAAACCGAATAGGGACAACGCGGACCCTGGAGTGATCCAGGGCCCAGGCTGGTTTCCAGGCCAGTTGTCCGGGTTGGTTGCGTAAGGCGTCTGGCAACAGGCGTCCCAGATGAATGGCTGTCACGTCCGCTTCGGCGGGCCATACAGAACCCGGCTTACAGGCCGGCTGGCAAATTCTCCTTCCGGTTATCCGGCCGCATATTGCGGCGTGCTGGCGAGATAACCGCCATAAGCATCCGCATTCGGATAAGAGAACTGTTCGGCGAGCGGGTTGGACCGTTTGGATACGGTTGCTCCCATATCGGCCAACAGCTCATCGAAGTGCCGGAAGTGGAACGGGGCTGAACACAGGCCGCCGTAAACCTGCGCCGCCGGGCGTTCATTGCGCCGCCAATTCAGCATCATCTCGATGTTTTCCCTCATTTCCCGGTCGCTTGGCTGGTTCGCCAGCTGGCCATCTGCATAGCGCACCAGCCAATTTGCGATCATTTCGGCAGACAAGATCGTACAGAAGCTGGAGTTGAAGCCGACAAAGCCCATGTCCGGAAGATCAGGGTTCACCGATAGGCGGTAGACCCGGTATTGGCCATCTGCATCGACCAGCTTGTCCTGATGTTCTTGCGCCAGATACGGCACGCCAAGCTTCCATCCGACCGCCAGGACCGAGACATCGCAGGGAATCCTGTCGCCGGTGGTCAGAACCGCGCAGCCGTCCTCATAACGGTCGATGGTCCCCCGGACCGGCTTGATCGAGCCGTCCTCAAACCCCTCAAACAAGCCAGGTGTCACAATCGGCAGTGAGCAGGATGCGTCCTTCTCGATTGGAACATCGGGCACCATGTCCCATTTCTTCAGTTTCAACTGCGCTTTGAGCAGCGTCTCCAGGCCGCGGAAGTTGGCCCAGATCAGAGGCTTGAAGACCGTCGACAGGATTTTGCCCAGAACGGACGGCTGCCAGCTGTTGAACTGTTGTTCCTGGGCGCGCATGTACAACAACCGTTTGAAGTTGATACCGCCAATAAAGTACGGAATCCGCCAAACCGGTTCGCGGTAGACCATGGTGACTGATTTGGCTCCGTTTTTAGCCGCATTGACGGCGATGTCGGTGGATGATTTCGATCCGCCGAGCACCACGACATTCTTTCCCTTGGCCAAAGAACTGTCGGCGTAGTCGGAGCTGTGCATCACCTGACCGCCAGCCTCAACAAATGCATCCTGGCCCGGGTGGGAGATGATGTTCTTGTCCGAGAACTGGCCGGTACAGACGGCAACAAAGTCAAAATCCTGGGTCCAGGTCTTGCCGGCAGCTTCCAGCGTCAAGGTCCAGCCCGGCTGACCGTCAGCCTGGCGGTCCATGGATAGAACATTCGTGTTGAGCTGAAACAGTCGCGCCAGATTATGTTTCTTGGCATAGGCATGAATATAGGCGTGAACCTGCGGTCCTTTCGGCCATTCCGGATAGTCGTCCGGCATGGGCAGGTCAGTAAAGCGGTAAAGGTCCTTAGGCGATTGGGTCTGGACATCCGGATAGGACCGGGAGAGCTCCCACACCCCGCCGAAATCGTGGCTGCGCTCAAACCCAAAAACCCTATGTCCGCGCTCGTCGAACGCCTTGGCAGCCGCCAAGCCGCTGACGCCGCCGCCAATGACGGCGACTGATTTCCGTTTGGTCATGTTTTCCCCTTTTGAAAGCGCGGTTGATCAGGCCTGATCGGGCGGGGGCAGAAAATCGACTTCGTGAAGTGCGGACAGGCGCACCAGCTCTTCGGGATCCGTCACGCCGTTGAGGGCGCCGAACAAATCAAACAACTTGCGGGCCGGGGCGACGCCAAAGACGCAAGTCGCTGTTTTTCCGGACCGGTTGAAGATGCCATGCGCTTCACCCATCGGCATGCGGACGGTGTCGCCGGGCCCGGCCTTATGGACTTGGCCGCCCATTTCGACCTCCAGTTCCCCCTCGAGCATGACGATCCACTCGTCTTGGGTCGGGTGAATATGCGGCGGAACAAAGGTGTCCGCGGGCACAACTGCATGCCAGATGAAAGCGTTGGTGCTGTGAACCTTAGGTGTGTAGGTGTGGCCGACGACATTCCAGCTGACGCCGTCCAGTCCTTCAGCGGATGCGGTAATCCCGGCTCCATTTTGCATTTTTATGTCCCCTCTTATTTAGACCTCCAGAGGCTAACCTTGGCCGGTTCGAAACAATTATCCAGATTGCGAAATTACTTTGGCTGGAGCAGCAAAATGCCGCATTGCAGCAGCGAGAATGCTTGATCCTGCCCCAGCGTTGAGGGCATGTTTTTCTCATGGTGTTGCAGGCTCATGGCAGAACTCCGCTCAGCGATTACCGGCGCTTTCAGACACATGACGTGGACGAAGCCCGGGAAGTTGTCGCGCGCCATTTCTGTAGCCATCGTTTGGACCGGATGGCAGCGTCCGATCGTTTCGATGCCTGCCAGCACCGGATTGCCGGCGAGCATTTGTCTCTCAACTACCTGCGCTATGGCGCGGATGTGACTATTGAACCGGGCGAGTTGACGGATTTTTTCCTGATTCAGATCCCGTTGAGCGGAACTGCAGAAGTTACCAATGGCTGCCAGACTGTCGCCTCAAACAGAGATACAGCAACGATCCTCAATCCGGACCGTCACACGGCCATGCGCTGGCATGCCGGTTGCGAGCAGCTGCTGTTGCAGATCGACAAAGACTTTTTAACCGGGATCGCAGCTAATTTGAGCGGTATGTCCCTTGGCGACGGGGTGCGCTTCAAATCCGAATTCTGTTTGAGAAGTGTGAAGTCTTCAAGCTGGTACCGTGGACTTTCGGGTGTGGTGCATGCCGCTGAAGAAGGCCATGCGTTTCAAGTTGCCCCAAGTGTGCGGCAGCGGCACATCGAAGAGGGGCTGGTCATGGCCCTACTGGAAATACAGGAAAACACGGTTTCGCCGCTGCTTTCCAGGCCAGAGTGCCGGGCGGCCCCGGCTATTTTGAAGCGGGCTGTTACCATGATCCATGACCGGTTGCGGGAGGATATCAGTCTTCTCGACCTCAGCCGCCATGCCGGCACCACGCCGCGCAATCTGCAGCTGATTTTCAAACGGGAATTGGACCGGACGCCGGTTCAATACTTGCAAGACTGTCGGCTGAACCTGGCGCGGCATCTTCTGCTGGCGGGGAACGGACATCTTCCGATTAGCGAAGTGGCAGAGCTTTCCGGGCACCGGCATCTCGGCCGGTTTTCGGTCGCTTACAAAAAACGCTTCGGAGAGTCGCCGCGCATAACCGCGCGCAGCAAGATGTATTGTTAGGCCGTGTGGACGAATTGGAGATGTCTCTCACCAGTTTCGGCTATTCTGAAGGTGAAAGAACGAAAATTTGGAATAAAACCTAGTTGGGAAGTGTTATATTCTTTGGCGTTTGAGTGAGTGGTTCGAAATAAGGCGAATTGCGGCGGTTTTGCCTTGATAATTCCTTGAACTTTTAATCTTGCGTCCATGTTACGCGCGATATCGCTGCCTAGTCTTGAGTTGTTAAGTACTCAATAGGCAGGGAACACATGGCCGGAACATATCAAGACTTCTTGTCTGCTTTACTGGCATTTGAATCTGGATGGGACCGGGCGCGCTACGACGCCGGTATCATACAGGATTGGCAACTTGATCAATGGGCTGGCGGCCCGGTGCAAAACCGGTTTCCGCAGTATTCGAGCTGGTCTCAGCTGACCGATGCCGAATGGGAGACAATGGCCTACCAGTCTCAGAATTCGCTTGGCTTTGTCGGCTTTCAGTTCGGTGAAGCACTGCTCATCGATCTTGGCTACTACGACGACACTGTTTTTTATGGAAACGGGGCTGCCACCAACACCTGGGATGGGACCTGGACCGGGAAGAACGGCGTGAACTCCTTTGCGGACTTCACAACCAAGGCCGCCCAGGTTGTCGCGATCCAGGAAGCCTTTGGTTACAATCTTCAGGTCATCGAAAACCAGCTCGCAAACAGCGGCCAATCGCTGAGCGACTATATCGGCCAGACTGCGACCTACACGCAGAACGGCCAGACGGTGACGGTTGAGCTGACATTGACCGGGATAATGGCCGCAGCGCACTTGCGAGGTGCCTGGGGCACAGCATCCCTTCTGCAAAGCGGGGCGGTCAGCACCGATGAATATGGCACGTCCATTCTGCAGTATATGGAGCAGTTCGGCGGTTTTGATGTTCCGACCGTTGCTGAGGCGATTGCCTTCTATGAGAGCCGTTTGACCGGGGATGAAGGGCTTGGAACGCCAGACGGCGGAACGCCCGGTACCCCGGGGACGCCAGGAAATGGGGGCAATGGGTCGGCTGATGTAGACGAAGGTTCTGCGGACGTCGTGATCACCTGGTCTTGGGGACAGGACACGGTTGTTTCGAACTTCGATCCTGCGACCGGCAGCATCTTCGTTGACTGGATTGGTGCGGCCGAACTCACAGTTACCCAGACGGCAACCGGTGTTGTGTTTGCCGTAGCATCCAACAATCAGACCGCAACCCTTCAAGGGGTGCAGCTGTCTGATCTCAGCCCCTCCAATTTCACCGTCCTGGATTCTGGGACAGCCAGCAAGATTTTCGGTTTGATCGGTCAGGATAGCGGAACGCCCGATCCCGAAGTGCCGGTGGATCCAGATCCTGTTGATCCGGATCCCGAGGTCCCGGTTGACCCTGATCCGGTCGATCCTGATCCCGTTGACCCGGACCCGGTTGATCCCGCACCGGCCCCGCCCACTGATCCGGGCAGCTGGAACGGAACCGCTGGGGTCACGGCGGCAAATGCTTCGGTTGTGATCACCTGGGCGTGGGGCACGGATCGTGTCGTGTCCAACTTCAACCCACAAAGTGACACCATCTTCATCGACTGGTTTGGGCCGGACGCGATCGATGTCACGGAAGTCAATGGCAACGTGATTTTCACGATGGCATCGAACAATCAGACCGTGACGCTGCAAGGGGTTACATTGAACGATCTGTCTGCCTCGAATTTCACGATCCAGAGCACGGAAACCGGCCGGGAAATCCTGTCGCAGGTGGGAACAGGTTCTGGGCCTGGCACGCCGGACATGCCCGATAATCCAGACATGCCGGATATGCCGGATGGGGCGCAAATGATCATGATCATGCCGAACAGCCCATCCCGTGTGATCCCGGATTTTGATCCGGCGGGTGGGGACATGCTTCATCTTGAAGCCGGTGTCATTGCGGAACGCCTTGAGATTCAGGATACGGCAAACGGTCTGACGGTTACCGTCTACACAGCTACCGGCGAGGTTGCCAACACAACCGTGCTGACGGACGTGTCACTAGCGGACATGACCATGAGCAACTTCATGTTGGCTGAAGAATCGGCTCTCAATGAAGTCGCCAGTCTGCTGGGTCAAACTATCGAGACACCGGACGCCGGTGGGTTCGATGTGATCTATGATGCGGATGGGTCCAACACGCCGGTTCCGTCCGGTGCAAGTGATCTCGGTGGCGTCAAATGGGCCGCGGAGTTTGGCAAGGATGATATCGTTGGCTTTAACCCGGCCGCGGATCAGCTCGACTTCGGCAATGCTTCGGTTCATGGCCTGATCTTGAACATGACCCCCAACGGTGAGCCTATCGTCGATAATCCGTGGGGGCCGGACATGCAAATCCTGCAAGGTGTCCAGCTCGCGGATCTCACCATTGAGAGCTTTGGCGTGGTCGGCAACGAGCACCTGCGTCAGGATCTCGGCGGCGTTCTTTCCTGGGAAAAGGGCATCGGCCCGCGGGATGGCGACACGGTCTATATCCGCTCTCATGAATACGGGCAGGCCGAAGTCATCAACGGGTTTGATCCGGCGACACAGAAGATCAGTTTCCTTTATTTCGGCACACGCGAGCGCTTGAGCGTTGAGGATACGCCGAATGGAATGGTCATCAGTGTCCTGCCGAGTGGTCAGAGCTTCACCTTCACCGGTGTTCAAAAAGCCGATCTCATTCCGGGCAATCTGGAGTTCCATTTCGATCAGGTAATGGAAGACAATCTGGAGGCCCCGTTCGGGATTGATCAAAACGATGTGTCGTTGGTGTCTCGGGAGGCGTTGCTGACGCCGGAAGCGCCGGCCGGTCAAGGGACTGACGGGTTCCAGGTTCGTGAAGGTGTTGGCGCTGTCCCTGGCACCGGTACCCCGGATACACAAGACGCGCCCGATACATCAGACACTTCGGAAGTTCCAACGCCGCCGGCCACAACGGTCCCTCCGTCTACTTCGGACATGATCAACCTTGGATCGGGTGCCGATACAGTGGCAATTACCTGGGATTGGGGAAGGGAAGTCTCGGTGCTGAACTTTGATGCCTCTGAGGATCTACTGGATTTCAGCAGCTTGTCAGCCAATGACATCTCGCTCCAGGAGATCGGGACTGATCTGACGATCACCGTTCAGAACAATGGCGGACACACCTATGTGCTGGAAAACATCCAGGCTGAGGATTTGTCGCTCGCTAACCTGACAGCGGCAGACTGGAACACTGTTGTGTCCGATGCCGGAGGCGTCGCTGACCAGCTTCGTGCTCTCGGAAACACAGACTTCCTATTGTGAGATAACGAAGTGTTTTGAGCGCCGCGAAGAGCGCATGCTCAAACTTACGCCGCGGTTTTTCCGCGGCGTTTTTTGTATCCACAAGTCTTTGAGGTAGGCGGAAGTCTGGGCTTCTCATCGCTGCGCCCGCGTCAAACCTCCGTATTTCTGCGACTCCGATTCTACAATTCTGTCAAGGCTTCATTAAGCATGTTGGGCGTAAGGTCGCTCGACGGGGTCGTGTGCGATCAAATCGACCAGGAATCCATGAGATTCCATTGACCGCCCATGAAAACCCATGGTATCCCATAGTTACCCAGAATGGGGAGTGCGGGCCCGTATGTATTGGGCTCAGGACATGACTTAACGAGCTGGCAAGAGCTGCCGTCGCAATTTGCATGTCCTGACAGGGTTCAGCCCGTTTCTTTCATTCATGGGTGTTTATGGGGTTTGAGCGGACGGGGGTCCGCGGCGGGGATGTATGGCCGGCTTTGTTTCGCATTTTACCAACCGGCTGGATGCCAAGGGTCGCGTGTCGATCCCGGCAGCCTTCCGCGCGGTATTGGCGAGAGACGGGTTTGAAGGTCTTTATTGTATCTCATCAGCGCATTGCCCGGCAGTGGATGCCGGCGGCAATCAGCTTGTTGAAGAGATCCAGAACCGCGCCCAGCAATTTGCCAAACTCACCCCGGACCACGACATGCTGGCTGCAGCGCTTTTTGGCGCCAGTGAGATCATCAAGATCGATGGAGATGGCCGGATGATCCTCTCCGATATGATCCGGGATCACGCGGGTTTGACCGATCAGGTCACCTTTGTCGGCATGGATTACAAGTTTCAGATCTGGGAACCGGAAAAGTTCCGCGAGTATCGCGCAGAGGCCCAAAAGCGCGCGCTCGCAATGCTGTCGGGTCAACTCCCGGCATCCTCACAAGGAGAGCCAGTATGATGGCGCTCGGCGACAAGAAGGACGTTCTTGACGCTGGCGGACCAGAGCGCCACGTGCCGGTTCTCCTCGATGAGGTTCTGGAATGGCTTGCTCCGCAGCCTGGAAAGGTCATCGTCGACGGGACATTCGGGGCAGGTGGCTATTCCCGCAAGCTTTTGGACGCTGGCGCAACGGTGGTCGGTATCGACCGGGATCCGGATGCGATCGCTGGTGGACAGGAGCTGGTCAAGCAATCTGAGGGCCGGCTCATCCTGGTGCCTGGTCAATTTGCCGATCTTGAAACCCATGCCCGCGACAACGGGTTTGACGGCGTAGATGGCGTCGTTCTCGATCTCGGCGTATCGTCCATGCAGTTGGATGAAGCTGACCGGGGTTTTTCTTTCCTGCGGGATGGGCCGCTCGACATGCGGATGGAGCAGGCGGGGCCGTCGGCGGCCGATGTCGTCAATGAGCTGCCGGTGCGCGACCTCATCCGGATTATCGGTCTTTTGGGCGAGGAAAAACGCGCCACATCTGTCGCGCATGCCATAGACAATGCGCGTAAGGAAAAGCCGTTTTCCCGAACGCTTGAGCTCGCCAATTTGATCGAGAAGGTGCTGGGCCGGTCGCCGAAGAAGGCTCAGATCCATCCGGCAACCCGGACGTTTCAGGCGCTCCGGATTTACGTGAATGGCGAATTACATCAGGCGGCAAAGGCTTTAGGGGCAGCTGAGCAGATTTTGAAGCCGGGCGGTCGCCTTGTTCTGGTGAGCTTCCATTCGCTGGAAGACCGGATTGTCAAAAGGTTCTTCCAGGATCGCACCAAAACACGGGGCGGTGGGTCGCGGCATATGCCGGAAGAAGAAGTGCCGCCGGCAACATTTGAAAATCTGACACGCAAGGCCGTCGAGGCGCGAGATACGGAGACCGATGCCAATCCCCGTGCACGCTCGGCCAAGCTGCGCGCTGGGCGCCGCACAGATGCTCCAGCCCGCGAGCTGGACATTCATGCGGCCGGCGTGCCGCGCCTTGCAGCATTTCATGGGCTAGGGGGCTGATATGGTTCGAGTGCTCAACATCTTGTTCGTTGTGGCCGTCGTTATCGGTGCGGCGACCGTTTACGACCTGAAGATGGCTGCCACGAAATCGGCAGAAAAAGTTGCGGAACTGCAGCGGCAAATCGATGAAGAGCGCGATGCCATCCGGCATTTGCGGGCTGAGTGGAGCCTGCTGAACAAACCGGATCGGCTGCAGAACCTCGTTGAGCGTTACAACGATTATCTTCAGCTGGAACCGTTGGAAGTTAAGCAGATCGTGATGCCGGACGAGCTTCCGGCACGTCCGGTCATTCTGGAGCCGGTCGGCGGTGCGGACCAGATGGGCGGCTATGCCGGCTCTTCGGCGATGATCAGGTAGGGGCTTTCGGCAATGACTTTGGCACATGAACCAGCAAGCTTTCTCCAGGTCCGGCGGGCTCAACCCCGAGCGGTGCGCAGCTCTGTTTCATCGAGCGCAGTAAAATCGCGGGTCTATCTGGCGATGATCGCCTTTGCGTGTGTTTATGCCGCGATTGGCGGACGTCTGATTTATCTGGCACAAATGGATGAAGCGCCGTCCCGGGCCTGGATTTCCGCCCAGGATTCCATTGCCGCGTCCCGGCCGGACCTGATTGACCGCAACGGCGAAATTCTCGCGACCGATATCAAGACCGCGTCCCTTTATGCCGAACCGCGCCGGATCATCGATGTCGATGAGGCTGTTGAGGGTCTCACCCGCGTTCTGCCGGAACTGGACGAGGCTCTTGTCCGCCGCCGCCTGGAAAGTGGTGCCGGTTTTGTCTGGTTGAAGCGGGAAATGACGCCGGATAAGGCGGAAGAAGTACACGATCTCGGTCTACCTGGTGTCGGGTTCCTGTCTGAAAATCAGCGTTTTTACCCAGGTGGTCCGACCGCCGGCCACATCGTGGGTGCTGTGAACGTCGACAACCAGGGCCTCAGCGGAATTGAAAAATACGTCGACGATCAATGGCTCGGTGATCTGCAGTCCGTCGGATTTGCAGCAGGCCGCTCAATGGAGCCAGTGCGCTTGTCGGTCGATCTGCGGGTCCAGCATGTCGTGCGCGACGAACTCGTTAAAGCGATGGAGCGCTACAAGGCCATCGCCGCAGCTGGCATCGTCTTGGACGCCAAGACCGGCGAAGTCGTCGCCATGTCGTCATTGCCGGACTATGATCCGAACGATCGCGCAGAGGCACTGGAGCGGGATCGGCTTAACCGCGCGACCGGTGGCGTCTTCGAAATGGGATCGGTGTTCAAGGCCTTCACAACGGCGATGGCCTTAGATTCGGGGGCGGTTACCATCAATGACAGCTTCGATGCGACCCGTCCGATCCGCGCTGCGGGTCGTACGATTACCGATTTCCACGGGAAAAACCGCATCCTGTCTGTGCCGGAAATCTTCATCTATTCATCCAACATCGGCACCGCCAAAATGATGCTGGCAACGGGTGTTGCTCGCCAGAAAGAATTCCTCGGCCGGTTGCATTTGACCAAGCGCTTGCAGACAGAACTCCCGGAAAATGCTGCTCCGCTGCTGCCGCCCAAATGGAACGAACTGGCCGCGATGACCATCTCCTTCGGGCACGGTTTGTCGGTCACGCCGATGCAAACCGCCGTTGCCGCTGCGGCAATGGTGAACGGTGGATCCTTGCTGCCGCCGACCTTTATGCCGCGTACTCCAGATGAAGTTAACGCGCTGAAAAAACAGGTCATTTCTCCAGAAGTCAGCCGCATGATGCGCTATCTGTTCCGCCTGAATGTCTTGTCTGGATCCGGCCGCCGCGCCGACGTTCCTGGCTACACTGTTGGCGGGAAAACAGGGACAGCAGAGAAGATCGAAAACGGTGTTTATGTGAACAACAAGCGCCGCAATTCCTTCTTGTCAGCTTTCCCAATGGATGACCCGAGATACGTGGTTCTGGTTGTTGTGGATGAGCCAAAACCGGAACGGGAAGGCATTGGCGCTACAGCTGGTTTGAACGCCGGCCCGACCGCCGGATCCATCATTCGCCGGGCCGCTCCAATGCTTGGCGTGATGCCGCGGTTCGGTAAAGGGGATGAACCGATCGAAATTTCCTATTAAGGAGACACTTGGGAAGTTGATTGGTCCGGCGGGGTCGCAGCCGTAATCCGGTTCAAACATAAGCTTCCGACTAAGACGACGCACGAACCGGATGATCGGATGTTATGCACCTTGAGCACTTAGCCGACGGCATGGATTTGCCGGATACGGCAAAAGGCCTTTCGATTTCAGGGCTGACGGCAGACAGCCGCAAAGTTCAGCCGGGTTTCCTGTTTGCTGCCTTCAAAGGCTCCACAGTCGATGGCGTGCGCTTCGTGCCGAAAGCGGTCGAAGCCGGTGCGGTTGCGATCCTGTGTTCCAACGATGCTGCAGATACCGTGCGTGCGCAGGTTCCGGCCTCCGTGGCTGTGCTGAGTTCTGAAGAGCCACGTCTCACATTCGCGAGAATGGCGGCCAGGTATTTTGGACGCCAACCGGACACAATCGTCGCGGTCACCGGTACCGCCGGAAAGACGTCTGTTGCTCATTTTGTCCGTCAGATTTTTCAAGCCGCTGGGCATCCCTCAGCCAGCCTCGGCACGCTCGGGATCATAAAGCCGGGTGGTGAGAGTTACGGCGGTCTGACAACACCTGATCCAGTGGCACTGCAGAAAGATCTCGCGGAGCTTTCGGACGAAGGCATTCAATATGCGGCCCTGGAGGCGTCGTCTCACGGTCTGGATCAATACCGTCTGGATGGCGTTCAGCTGACGGCGGCCGCCTTTACCAATCTCGGTCGGGATCATATGGATTACCATCCGACCATTGAAGACTACCTTCAAGCCAAGCTGCGCCTCTTTGAAGAGTTGTTGCCCGCTGGCGGGACAGTTGTTGTTGATCCGGGCGAAACATATGCCGACCGGATTTTGGACATTGCCGCAAATCGGAAGTTGCCTGTCTTTACCGTTGGAGAGACAGGGCAGGATCTCAAGCTGACCGGCTTGAAGCCAAGTGGCGCAGGCCAGGAGCTGACGATCGAGACAGCGCGCGGTGAATACAAAATTACCTTGCCGCTGATCGGCCGCTTCCAGGTGTCCAATGCCTTGATTGCTGCTGGCCTTGCGATTGCGGCCGGCAACGATACCGGCGCTACCCTACGGGCTCTGGAAAACCTGAAAGGCGCACCGGGACGTTTGGAACTTGCTGGCCAAACAGTCTCCGGCGGCCTTGTCTTCATTGACTATGCTCATAAGCCGGATGCCCTGGATAAGGCGCTTGCGGCCTTGAAGCCTTTTGCTAACGGCAAACTGTCTGTCGTGGTTGGCGCAGGCGGTGACCGGGACCCCGGGAAACGGCCGCTGATGGGTGAGGCCGCCGCCCGGCATGCGGATCTTGTGATCGTGACGGATGACAATCCAAGATCCGAGGAACCAGCGGCAATTCGCAAAGCCGTATTGCAAGGCGCGCCGAGCGGATTGGAAATCGGCGACCGGGCCGAAGCCATCGCCGAAGGGGTCAAGCGCCTGAAATCCGGTGATATCCTGTGTGTTGCCGGCAAAGGTCACGAAACCGGCCAGATTGTTGGCGACACAGTGATTCCGTTCTCGGACCACGACGCCGTTCGCAGCGCCATCAGCCAACTGGGAAACACATGAGCGATCCGCTTTGGACATCTGAAGCCTTTATCGAAGCCTGCGGCGGAACTGCCAAGGGGGATGTTGGCGCCGAGATCACCGGAATTTCCATCGATAGCCGGAGCCTGGAGCCGGGCGATGCCTTCATTGCAATCAAGGGCGACCGGCTGGACGGACATGACTATGTCGCAGCTGCTTTGGAAGCGGGCGCGTCTTTGGCGCTCGTTGCCGAAAGCCGCTTGGAAGAGTTGCCGGAAGACGGCCGCTACGTGGTAGTTGAAGACCCGCTGGAAGCCATGCGCGCGCTAGGAATTGCTGCCCGGGCCCGCACGGAAGCACGTATAGTTGCGGTAACCGGGTCTGTCGGCAAAACCGGCACCAAGGAAGCGCTGCGGCTGGCGTTGGAACCCTCCGGAAAGGTGCATGCGTCCGTTGCATCCTTCAACAATCACTGGGGGGTGCCGCTGACGCTCGCCCGGATGCCGGCCGATACGGAATACGGTATTTTTGAAATCGGCATGAACCATGCCGGAGAGATCACGCCGCTGGTCAAAATGGTCCGGCCGCATGTGGCGGTGATCACCACAGTTGAGGCTGTTCACATCGAGTTCTTCGAATCTGTCGAAAAGATCGCCCAGGCCAAAGCCGAGATTTTCGATGGCCTGGAGCCGGGCGGTGTTGCAATCCTCAACAAGGACAACAAACAATACGATCTCCTGCGGTTCCTGGCTGTGACCGCGGGTGTGCCGACCGTTCACACTTTCGGTCAGAGTGGGTCTGAGGACAGCTCGCTCAAACTGACTGTGCCGACCGGTGAAGGCACCAGCGTGGAAGCGTCTATTCTGGGCCGGGATGTCTCTTACGGCATCGGCGCGCCGGGCAGCCATCACGTTCAAAACAGCCTTGCAGTCCTGACGGCCGTTGCCGATCTTGGCGCGGATCTGGATCTTGGGGCGGCAGCACTTGGCGCCATGCGCGCGCCGAAAGGACGTGGCGAACGGTGTTTGCTGACTGTGGGGACTGGCGAAGTCGAATTGATCGACGAGAGCTACAATGCCAATCCCGCGTCCATGCGGGCTGCCTTTTCCGTTCTGGGGCAGGCTGAACCCGGCAGTTCTGGCCGGCGCATTGCTGTGATTGGCGATATGCGCGAACTCGGTACAGAGGCCGACCGGCTGCACGCCGATTTGGCTGCGCCAATCACCGAGGCGGCCATCGATCAGGTCTACTGCGCCGGACCGCACATGGATGCGCTCTGGCAAAAACTTCCGGAGGCTCTTAAGGCGCATTACCGCGAAGAGGCCAAAGATCTGGCTGATCTGTTGACCAAGGAAGTGCAGCCCGGTGATGTGGTGATGATCAAAGGATCATTGGGAACCCGCATGGGGCCGCTTGTCGAAGCGTTGAAAAAAGAATATCCGCCTGCGGACAGCACCGAAGCGGCGTGAAGGACACCTGATGTTTTATTATCTCGGCCAGTTTGCCGATCAAATTTCTGCTCTGAATGTTTTCCGGTACATCACGTTCCGGACCGGCGCAGCAATCATGACAGCGCTGTTCTTCGTTTTTCTCTTCGGGCCTAAGATTATTTCCAGCCTGCGCATCCGTCAGGGGCATGGCCAACCGATCCGTGCGGATGGGCCTGAAAGCCATCTGACCAAAAAAGGCACCCCGACAATGGGCGGGTTGATGATCCTTTCCGGTGCGTTGGTGGCCGCATTGCTCTGGTCGGACCTCAGCAATCCTTATGTCTGGGTGGTTATCGGCGTAACCGTCGGCTTCGGCGCGATTGGATTTTATGACGACTATTTGAAAGTGACGAAGTCCTCGCACAAGGGATTCGGCGGTAAGGCGCGCCTTGGATTGGAGTTCTTGATTGCCGCGACCGCTGCCTTTTCGGTCACGATCCTGGATACATCTGAATTCTCGTCCGCGATCACCTTTCCCTTCCTGAAGGATTTCACGCTTAACCTTGGGATCATCTTCATCCCGTTCGCAGCGTTCGTGATGGTTGGGGCCGGCAATGCGGTGAACCTGACCGACGGTCTGGATGGGCTCGCGATTGTCCCGGTGATGATCGCTTGTGCTTCTTTCGGCCTGATCGCGTATCTGTCCGGTAACGCTGTCTTCGCAAATTACCTGCAGATCCATCATGTCTCTGGGACAGGCGAATTGGCGGTGATCTGCGGGGCGGTGATCGGGGCAGGTCTCGGGTTCTTGTGGTTCAACGCACCGCCCGCCGCGATCTTCATGGGGGATACCGGGTCTTTGGCGCTTGGCGGCATGATCGGTGCGATCGCCGTTGCCACCAAACACGAAATCGTGCTGGCGATCATCGGTGGCTTGTTTGTGCTGGAGGCGGTGTCCGTGATTGTCCAGGTTATGTCGTTCAAGCTGACCGGCAAACGGGTGTTCCGCATGGCACCGATCCATCACCATTTTGAAATCCAGGGTTGGACGGAAAGCCAGGTGGTGATCCGCTTCTGGATTATCTCGGTCGTCCTTGCCCTCATCGGCCTTGCCACGTTGAAGCTGAGGTAAGGCGCATGATCCCAATCACCACATTTGCAGGAAAAACCGTCGCGCTTTTCGGGCTCGGCGGTTCTGGTCTTGCGACCGCCAAGGCTCTGAATGCCGGCGGTGCACATGTGGTGTGTTTCGATGACAGTGAGACACGTGTTGCCGACGCAACATCGGTGGGCCTGATTACGCAGGACCTGAAAACACTGGACTGGTCTAGCATTGCCGCGTTGGTGCTCGCCCCCGGTGTTCCGCTAACGCATCCGGTGCCTCATTGGACCGTAGAGTTGGCGCGCGATGCCGGTGTTGAAGTCATTGGCGATGTTGAACTCTTTTGCCGGGAGCGGCGCAAACTTTGCCCGGAAGCTCCGCTGATCGCGATCACTGGGACGAACGGCAAGTCGACTACAACGGCATTGGTGACCCATCTTCTGAAAGAGCTTGGGCTTGATGTGCAGATGGGCGGCAACATCGGCACGCCGGTTCTGGAGTTGGAGCCGCCGCGGCCGGGCCGCCATTACGTGGTTGAGTGTTCGTCCTATCAGATCGACCTTGCCCCCACGCTTGATCCGACCGTTGGCATTCATATGAACCTGTCGCCGGATCACTTGGACCGGCATGGCACGCTAGAAAACTATGGGGCCATCAAGGAACGGTTGGTCGCTGGCGCCAAAGTGGCGATTGTCGGAGTTGATGACAGACTATCTTCCGCGATTGCCGACCGTTTGGAACTCGCGCGAAAGCCGGTGTGCCGGATTGCGGGTGAGCGGGAGCTAAGCGATGGTATCTATGCCCATCATGGCCGATTGATCGAAGCGCACGACGGCGCCCAGACTGAAGTGGCGTTGCTCGCAGGCATCGACAGTCTGCGCGGTGACCACAACGGCCAAAACGCGGCTGCTGCGTTTGCTTGTCTCAGAGCACTCGAAGTTCCTGGCGATAAGATCGCTGCGGCCATGACCAGTTTTCCAGGACTTCACCACAGGATGGAAGTTGTCGCCCGTCAGGGCCGGACTTTGTTTATCAACGACAGCAAGGCCACGAACGCCGACGCAGCAGCGCGGGCGCTGTCCAGTTTTGATCGGATCTACTGGATCGCAGGCGGGCGTGCCAAGTCTGGCGGCATTTCTTCGCTCGACGAGTATTTCCCGAAAATCGCAAAAACCTTCCTGATTGGGGAGGCGGCCGAGGATTTTGCCAAGACCTTGGAAGGCCGGGTGCCTTTTGCCATCAGCGGGACTTTGGCTCAGGCGGTTCAAGACGCAGCGGCCGAAGCTGCCGAAGATGGTGCTGAGGAAATCGCGATATTGCTGTCGCCAGCCTGTGCGTCCTTCGATCAATATGCCAATTTCGAATTGCGGGGCGCTGCTTTTGTAGATGCGGTGCGTGCCTTGCCGGGTGCTGGAAACACTCAGGAGGTCGCATAAATGGTGTCGCGCGCCGATCGCAGCCGGTTTGCCGAATGGTTTTGGACAGTGGATCACTATCTGCTGGCTGCCTTCGGCATTCTTCTCCTGTCGGGTGTGGTGTTTGCCTTTGCCGCAAGTCCGCCGGTGGCGGAACGCATCGGTGTTGAGACCTTCTATTTCGTCAAACGTCAAGCCATGTTCACCGTTCCTGCGCTTGGGATCATGCTCGCCGGATCGCTGATGACACCGCGCATGGTGCGGCGGGCCGCTCTAGTCGTGTTCGGCATATCCGTGGTGTTGTTGATCGCTACCCTGTTTATGGGCTTTGAAACAAAAGGTGCCCGGCGTTGGATCTATATTGCCGGAGTGTCGTTTCAGGCATCGGAATATCTGAAGCCAGCCTTTGTCATCCTGATCGCGTTTCTTTTGTCGGAAAGTGGGCGCCGGCGCGAAGTACCCGGTGTTCTATTTGCCTTTGTGCTGTTCGCGGTGTGCGCAATTCTCTTGGTTGCTCAGCCGGACTTTGGCCAGACAATGCTGCTCGGCATGGTGTGGGCCGCGCTGTTCTTTCTAAATGGAATTTCCTGGCTGATCATTGTGGCGCTCGGGATCATCGGCATTGCGGGGCTCTTTGCCGCTTATGCGTTTCTGCCGCATGTGACCAGCCGCGTGGATCGGTTCCTGGATCCGAGCACAGGCGACACCTTCCAGGTTGATACCGCCCTTGAATCCTTCATGTCCGGCGGCTGGTTCGGCCGCGGGCCAGGAGAGGGGACCGTCAAGCGGATCCTTCCGGATAGCCACGCCGACTTCATCTTTGCAGTTGTTGGCGAGGAATTCGGCGTGATTGCCTGTCTGCTCCTGGTGATCGTCTTTGCCTTTATCGTGATCCGGGGACTTCAACATGCCGGCCGGGATCAGGATGCCTTTGGACGGTTGGCGACGGCCGGGCTTGTAGTCCTGTTTGGCTTGCAGGCGACCATCAACCTGGCTGTGAACCTGCACCTTATTCCGTCCAAGGGCATGACCTTGCCCTTCATTTCTTATGGTGGCTCGTCGCTGCTCGCCTCCGCGATGAGCGCCGGAGCTCTATTGGCGCTCACCCGAAAACGGCCGCGGCCCATGGCCCGCGATACTGTCACGGTGAGCCGCCTGTCACCCTCGTCCTTGATGTAAGGCTTTGGCCCGAATTAATGAGTAAAACTGTTCTTCTTACAGCCGGCGGTACCGGCGGCCATTTGTTTCCTGCGCAAGCGCTTGCCTCCGAGCTGATCCGGCGGGGCTGGATCGTGGAGTTGGCTACCGATGAACGGGCCGACAAATATGGAACCGAATTTCCGGCCAGAAAAGTCCATATCATTTCGTCAGCGACGATTCGCGGCCGCAACCCGATTGCACTCGCCAAGACAGCTCTGAAATTGCTGTTCGGAACTCTGCAGGCGCGTAGGGTGATCAAGGATCTCAGGCCGGATGTGATCATCGGCTTTGGCGGGTATCCGACCTTTCCGCCAATGTATGCCGCGCGTCTCACAGGAACACCGTCGATCCTGCATGAAGCCAATGCGGTGATGGGCCGGGCCAACAAACTTGTGGCCAAAGGCGTGTCCGCGATTGCAACCAGTGTGCCGATTGATGGCTTGCCGGAAGATCTGTCCGCCAAACTGATAGAGACCGGAAATCCGGTGCGCGATGCGGTAATTGCTGCGTCGGAACTCAGCTACACGCCACCGCGTGAGGGCGGCGAACTGAATCTGTTGGTCTTTGGTGGATCACAGGGGGCGCGTTTTTTCTCAGACCTCGTACCACCAGCGCTTGAGAAATTGCCGGGAGACGTTCGGGCTCGATTGCGCCTTGTCCAGCAATGCCGTCCAGAAGATATGGACAGGGTCCAAAAAGCGCTCAACGATCTTGGCGTGAAGGCCGAATGCGCCTCGTTCTTTCAGGATCTGCCACAGCGCATCGCACAGTCTCATCTGGTGGTCTGCCGGTCAGGCGCGTCGTCTGTTAGCGAGCTGAGTGTTCTCGGGCGGCCATCCATCCTGGTGCCACTGCCAGGCGCGATCGATCAGGACCAGGCGGCAAACGCCAAAGTATTGGAAAAAGCCGGTGGAGCCTGGCCGATCCGGCAAATCGATTTCAATTCGGACCGGCTCGCCAAGGAAATCATGAGATTTATGGAGAACCCCGGCATGCTCGCCGAGGCCGCTGCGAACGCCAAGCGCGTTGCAAAACCAGATGCCGTTGAACGGCTGGCGGACCTTCTTGAAAAAGTTGCCGAGAACAAGGGAGAACGGCCATGAAGATGCCGCGCGACATCGGACCGGTCCATTTTGTCGGGATCGGTGGTATCGGCATGAGCGGGATTGCCGAAGTTCTGAAAACCCTCGGGTATCAGGTTCAAGGCTCGGATATGGCCGAGAATGCCAACGTGCTGCGCTTGCGGGCCAATGGTATTCCGGTGACGGTTGGCCACACTGCTGAAAACCTGGGTGAAGCGGAAGTGCTGGTCGTGTCGTCCGCGATCAAGAAGGACAATCCGGAGCTGGTCGCAGCGCGGGAAAAACTGATCCCTGTGGTGCGCCGGGCGGAAATGCTGGCCGAGTTGATGCGCTTCAAACAGGCGATTGCCGTTGGTGGTACGCACGGCAAAACGACGACCACATCCATGGTGGCCGCACTGCTGGATGCCGGAAACCTGGATCCGACAGTGATCAACGGCGGCATCATCAATGCGTATGGGACCAACGCCCGCATGGGTGAAGGCGACTGGATGGTGGTGGAGGCCGATGAGAGCGACGGCACCTTCGTCAAGCTTCCGGCAGATGTTGCCATCGTCACCAACATCGATCCGGAGCATCTGGATCACTACGGTGATTTTTCCGGGGTTCAGAAAGCCTTCCGGCAATTTGTCGAGAACGTGCCGTTCTACGGCTTTGCCGTGATGTGTCTCGACCATCCGGAAGTTCAGACGATGATTGGCAGCATCGAGGACCGCCGGGTTGTCACCTACGGCACCAACCCGCAGGCCGATGTGCGCTTTACCGATGTTTCCATGGATGGTGGCAAGTCGGTCTTCTCCGTGACAATCCGGGACCGGCGCACTGGGGAAGAGACAGAGCTCAATCAGCTCGTTCTCCCGATGCCAGGTCTTCACAACGTCTCCAACGCGACTGCTGCCATTGCGGTTGCCTCGCAGCTCGGCGTTTCGGCCGGCGATATCGAAAAGGGCATTGCCTCCTTTGGCGGCGTGAAGCGTCGCTTCACATTTACCGGCGATGCCGGCGGCGTTCAGGTGTTTGATGATTATGGTCATCACCCGGTCGAAATCAAAGCTGTGCTGCATGCAGCCCGCGAGTCCACCAGCGGCAAAGTGATCGCGGTCATGCAGCCGCACCGCTATACGCGCTTGCACAGCCTGTTTGACGATTTTTCCAATTGTTTCAACGATGCCGATGCGGTCGTCATCACGCCGGTTTATGAAGCTGGTGAGCAACCGATCGAAGGCGCGCAGCATACTGATCTTGTCTCGGGCCTGAAAACACGGGGGCACCGCCTTGCACATGCCGTTGATGGTCCAGAGGAAATACCGGCGCTGGTCAACGAACTGGCGGAGCCGGGAGACTTTGTCATCTGCCTTGGTGCTGGCAACATCACCCAGTGGGCTTATGCGCTTCCTGAACAGCTCGAAGCCTTGCAGAAGGAGGGGGCATGAGTTTCCCGGACCTTCTGGAGAAATATCCTGAGCTGGCCAATGGCACTCGCGGCAAGCTCACCCCCAATCAGCCACTCTCGGCGGTAACCTGGTTCCGCACCGGCGGCCCCGCGCAGTTGATGTTCCAACCGGCTGATGAAGATGACCTGGCAGCATTTTTGAAAAAGCTGCCAAAGGACATTCCGGTTCTGCCGGTCGGGCTTGGCTCTAACCTTCTGATCCGCGATGGCGGGCTGAAGGGTGTTGTCGTCCGGTTGAGCGCCAAAGGGTTCGGCCAAATCGAGGATCTCGGCGGCAACCGCCTGCGGGCAGGCGCTGCCGTGCCGGACAAGCGGCTGGCGGAAGCGGCAGCAAAGGCCGGCCTGGGTGGTTTTGCCTTTTATACCGGCATTCCAGGTGGTCTCGGTGGGGCTTTGCGCATGAACGCCGGCGCCCATGGTACAGAAACCTGTGAGCGCATGGTGGAGCTGACGGCCATCGACCGGGATGGCAACCGCCATGTCCTGACCAATTCGGACATGGGATACAGCTACCGGCATTCGGACGCCGGTAAGGACCTGATCTTTACGTCTGCCGTTTTTGAGGGTGTGCCTCAAGATGAAGCGGCGATCCGCGAGGAAATGGCCGCTGTTGTCGAGCACAGGGAAAAGGCGCAGCCGATCCGGGAAAAAACCGGCGGTTCGACCTTCAAGAACCCGGAAGGCAACTCGGCCTGGAAAGTCGTTGATGCAGCCGGATGCCGCGGGCTGATAGTTGGCGGCGCGCAAATGTCCGAAATGCACTGCAATTTCATGATCAATACCGGTGATGCTTCAGGCCACGACCTGGAACTGCTCGGCGAAACCGTCCGCGCTAAGGCGCTTGAGAACTCTGGCATCCGCCTGGAGTGGGAAATCAAACGCCTTGGCGAATTCGGCCCGCAAGGTGCCATCAAACCGTTTTTGGGGCAGGCGTAAGCGGGTCTTTGTGCCCGTATTTTGCCCAAAGTTTCCAGTAGTTGAGTTTTCCGGTCGGCCTAATCCGTTGGCGTGGCCGGACTTTTGTATAATTGGGAGATTCCGTCCATGACCAAGAAACATGTCGCCGTTCTGATGGGGGGATGGGTCAATGAGAGGCCGGTGAGCCTTGCAAGCGGAAATGGCTGTGCCGACGCGCTTGAAGAGGCCGGATACAAAGTCACCCGAGTTGATGTCGACCGGAACGTTTCCGCTGTTTTGAAAGAATTGCAGCCGGATGTGGCCTTCAATGCGCTCCATGGTCCGTTCGGCGAAGATGGCTGTGTTCAGGGAATATTAGAGTTTCTTAACATTCCCTATACGCACTCCGGTGTGATGGCATCTGCCCTTGCGATGAACAAAATCAAAGCAAAAGCGGTTATGGCGGCAGCTAGAATCCCGGTGACCGAACATAAGGTCGTCAACCGTCACGACATTGGCCGTGAACACCCTATGGAGCCGCCTTATGTGCTCAAACCCATCAATGAGGGATCCAGCTTTGGCGTGCTGATTGTCAAGGAAGATCAAGAGTTTCCGCCCCAGGAACTGCATCGCGATGACTGGCCGTACCCCGATGTCTTGATGTGCGAAAAGTTCATCCGCGGGCGCGAATTGACCTGTGCGGTGATGGAAGACAAGGCCCTTGGAGTCATCGATATCGTTCCGCTAGGGCATGAGTACTACGATTTCGATGCAAAATATGCAGAAGGTGGTTCAAAACACATTCTTCCTGCAAAAATTTCACCACTTGTTTACCAAACAGCGGAGACACTAGCGGTTAAGGCGCATCAGGCTTTGGGTTGCCGAGGGGTGTCCCGGGCCGATTTCCGATTCGACGAGCGCGAAGACGGAAGCGGGGACCTGATTTGCCTTGAAGTGAACACGCAACCAGGCATGACGCCGACCTCCCTTGTGCCGGAAATGGCCGCCTACAAGGGGATGAGCTTCAAGGACCTGGTAAGTTGGATGGTTGAGGACGCGAGTTGCTGTCGTTAGGTCGCAAACAGAAACGGGATGCTTTTGAGCCGCTGGAAGCCGAATTGGCTCCGCGCGGCCGCGGCGTTCCGCGTTTGCACCGTCAACCTGTTTGGCGGGCCGCAGGGCGGCTGGCCCATCTGCCGAACTGGGCCGGGTCTGCAGCTGCGCTGGGTTTCTTAACCTTAACGATTTCCTACGGAATAGTCATAGGCGGGCATGGACGCGTCGTCAGCGATGCACTGTTGTCAGCAGCCGGCTTCGGGATCGAGGCCGTCAAACTCTCCGGACAGCGGGAAATCAACGAATTCCAGATTCTCGAAGCGCTCGAGATTTATGATGGATCATCGCTGATCTTGTTTGACGCCGATGGCGCCCGTGAGCGGCTCAATGAGATGGCGTGGGTCAAGAACGCATCGGTGATGAAGTTCTATCCAAATACGCTGCAGATCCGTTTGGAAGAAAAGATCCCGTATGTGCTGTGGCAGCGCGGGGATCTGGTGTCGATTGTGAATGAAGCCGGTGACGTCATCACCGACGAAGTCGATGGCCGCTATGCCAACCTGCTGCTTGTGGTCAATCATGGCGCGCAGCGCCGGGCCGCAGAAATCAACGGTGCCCTACAGACCGTTCCAGAACTCCGCCCGCGGGTGCGCGCGGCCTTTTTGATCAGCGACCGCCGCTGGGATTTGAAACTTGAAAATGGGATTTCCGTCCGCTTGCCGGAAGAGAATATGGAAGCCGCACTGGCTGAATTGGTGAGAATGGACGAAGAAAGCGGGCTGCTGGCCCGAGATATCAAGGCAATCGACATGCGCTTGGCAGACCGTGTCACCGTCCGGTTAACGGATGATGCGGCCGAGCAGCGTAAGGTAATGACCGGCGGACGTGGCCGGTCGGGCAACGGAGGGCAGGACACATGAGCCGCTCCGATCAGCCCCTTTATCTTCCGAAAATGCGCCCACTACCGAGCCGACGCTCGGTGGTTATGTCCGTTTTGGACGTGGGGTCGACCAAAATCTGCTGCCTGATCGCCAAGCTGATCCCGCAGGACGAAAACGACATTCTCTCCAGCAGGTCCCACAAGGTGGAAGTGCTGGGCTATGGTTATCAGCGCTCGCGCGGCATTAAATCCGGCGTCGTCGTCGACATGGACGCAGCAGAGCATGCGATCCGCTTGGCTGTTGATAGCGCGGAGCGTATGGCGGGTGTCACTGTTGAAAGCCTGATTACCAATGTCAGCTGCGGCCGTCTGCAAAGCGAGATTTACAGTGCCAGTGTGCCGCTGTCTGGAGAGAGCGTTTGCGAAGCCGACATTCAGCGGGTTCTGTCTGCCGGCTCCAGCCATTCGGTCACTGAAGGCCGGGCAGTTACGCATGCCCTGCCGATCTCCTATACGCTCGACGGCAGCCGGGGCATCCGCGATCCGCGCGGCATGATGGGCCACAAGCTTGGCGTGGATATGCAGGTCGTGACCGCGGAAGTGCCGCCGGTCCGGAATATGGAACACTGCATCAACCGCGGCCATCTGCATGTTGAAACGATGGTAGCGACACCATTCGCAAGCGGACTGTCCACCATTGTCGACGACGAGGCCGAACTCGGCGTCGCCTGCATCGACATGGGTGGCGGCACCACAACGCTGTCTGTCTTTGTCGAAGGCCACATGGTGCATCTCGACGCCATCGCTGTTGGCGGCAATCATGTCACCATGGACATCGCGCGGGCGTTTGCAACGCGCCTGCAGGATGCCGAACGGCTGAAAACACTTTATGGCTCTCCGCTGGCCTCCAGCTCCGACGATCGGGACATGCTGACTGTTCCGCCGCTGGAGAGTGACAGCGATTTGCCAAATCAAATCCCGCGATCGGCGTTGACCCGGGTCATCCGGCCGCGCGTGGAAGAAATCCTAGAACTTGTGAGAGATCGGCTGACGGCGTCCGGCTTTGCTGGGCGCGTCGGAAAGCAGATCGTCCTGACGGGGGGTGCCAGTCAGCTCACAGGTCTTGGAGAGGTTGCGCGCCATATCCTTGGCCGCAACGTCCGTCTTGGCCGGCCTCTAGGCGTCGCCGGTCTTCCCGAGGCTGCAAAGGGTCCGGCATTCGCCGCGGCCGTTGGCCTCCTGATTTATCCGCAAGTCGCCCAGATTGAGCAGTTCGAGCACAAGAACAGCAGATCGGGGTGGGGCGGACAATCTGGCTATCTGGCCCGTATGGGACAGTGGATCAGGGAAAGCTTCTGAGCACATGACAGACGACAAGAGCCTAGAGTTGGAACTGCCAGGGATGGCAAACGAAATTAGGGAAGAAGAGGGTTCTCCCGTATCGGGGGCGCCCGCGGGTCGCGAGGATAACATGACCATTAACCTGAAGATGCCCGACATTCAGGAGCTGAAGCCCCGCATTACGGTCTTCGGCGTCGGCGGCGCGGGCGGAAACGCCGTCAATAACATGATCACAGCTGGCCTCCAGGGCTGCGACTTTGTCGTTGCCAATACGGATGCCCAGGCACTGGCGATGAACCAGTCCGACCGGCTCGTCCAGATGGGCGTGGCGGTGACGGAAGGTCTCGGCGCCGGATCTCAGCCAGAAGTTGGCGGGGCAGCGGCCGAAGAAGTGATCGACGAAATCAATGACCACCTGTCCGGGTCTCATATGGTGTTTATCACCGCCGGTATGGGTGGCGGCACCGGCACCGGTGCAGCGCCTGTCATTGCCCGCGCCGCGCGCGAACAAGGCATTTTGACAGTTGGTGTTGTGACCAAGCCGTTCCAGTTCGAAGGTGCGCGCCGGATGCGCATCGCGGACAGCGGTATCGAAGAGCTGCAGCAAAGCGTTGATACGCTGATTGTGATCCCGAACCAAAACCTGTTCCGGATCGCCAACGCGCAGACAACCTTTGCCGATGCCTTCGCCATGGCCGATCAGGTGCTTTATTCCGGCGTCGCCTGCATCACCGACCTTATGGTCAAGGAAGGTCTCATCAACCTCGACTTCGCCGACGTCCGCTCTGTGATGCGCGGCATGGGCAAGGCGATGATGGGTACTGGTGAAGCTTCTGGCGAAAAACGTGCTCAGCAGGCTGCTGAAGCGGCCATTGCCAACCCGCTGCTGGATGAATCCTCCATGAAAGGGGCGAAAGGTCTGTTGATCTCCATCACAGGCGGCAATGACCTGACCCTCTTTGAAGTGGATGAAGCAGCAACACGGATCCGCGAAGAAGTCGATGCGGATGCCAACATCATTCTAGGTGCGACCTTCGATGAGACGCTGGATGGTATTATCCGCGTGTCTGTTGTTGCCACTGGCATCGACCGTGAGGAGGGCCAAATGGCCGGGACATTTCCCGCCGCCGCTGCCCCCTCTCTGATGTCAGAAGCTTTTGTTGCTCCGCGCAAGCCGGAAATCCAGACCAAGCCGTCTCTGGCTGCCGCAGCGCCAAAACTTCAGGATGCTGCTGCAAAAGCCGTTGCCAACCTGGAAAAGGAACTGGCAATTCCGGAACCACAGCCGGTTGCCGTTGCCAGTGACCCGGATGTTGAGATCAAGAAGGTTCAGCCAGCCAGCACCCCGGTTGCTGAAACCACTTCCATGATCGATCTGGAAAACGACACGCCGGCACCGGTTGTCGATGAAGCGCCAATGGCGCAGCCATACATTCCGCCGGCAGCTGAAGAGCACGCGCCGGCACCGCGCATGCCGCGGGTGGAAGATTTCCCGCCGATCGCTCAGCGTGAGATCATGGCGAATACGGCTCCGGCCCCTGAAAGCGCACCGGTTGCTCAGCCGGAAACCGTAGCAGTTCAGACTGCTGAGTTGGCTGATGAGCTTGAGGGTGATGATGAGCGCCGCCCAATGGGTCTGCTGCGCCGTTTGGCCAGTGGTCTTGGCCGGCGTGAAGATGAAGAGGAGCATCATGAAGAGGCTCCTGCCCAGGATGTGCGTCCGGCTGCGCAAATGCGTGCGGCGCCACGGGCCCCACAAGCGCGCATGCAAAACGATGGTGCTGCAGGGCAACTGGATGCCACTGGACGTGCCGCACCGGCACCTGTGAGCCAGCCTGAAGACGATCAGTTGGAAATCCCGGCGTTCTTGCGCCGTCAGGCCAACTGATCCTATTTGCGGTCTTCTTCCCTGATCGCAGCGGCCCGAAGTTACAACTTCGGGCCGTTTTGGCATTGCCAACTTAAATGGTCATAAAAATCAAATGTTTGCTGGCCTGTGGATCGTTACAAACCGTAATAAAGCTTTATTTCGCCCTACCGTGAAATAGGACTATGTTCCCCGCAGCTGGTGATCGTTAAAAGTCCGTAACTTTGCATCTGCAAATGACAGACTATTCCGACACCAAACCGGAAGGGTAGGGGATTATGACCGCATATGTAGACCGACAGACAACGCTCGCCGACCAGGTGACGCTGACAGGTATCGGTGTTCATTCCGGTAAACCCGCCTCGATTACGTTGCTACCGGCCGAAGCTTGCGTGGGGATTGTGTTCTCCCGCACCGACAATGATGATTCACTCGAAGTTCCAGCCCTTTGGGACAAGGTTTCTGCAACAGCGCTTTGTACCGTTCTTGGTGATCCATCCAAGGACGGTATTTCAACTGTAGAGCACCTGATGGCTGCGCTTTTCGGCATGGGGATCGACAATGTGATTGTCGAGATCGATGGTCCGGAAATGCCGATCATGGATGGCTCCAGCCATGCGTTTGTTGAAGCAATTGAGCAGGTCGGCCTGAAGAAACTCGATCGCGGCCGCCGTTATCTAAAAGTCAAAAAGACTGTTCGTGTCGACAATGGCAGCGCCTGGTGTGAGCTGCACCCTTACGACGGCACGAAATTTGATATCACCATCGACTTCGATACCCCTGCCATTGGCCGCCAGGAATTTGTCTCGGACATGACACCGGACATATTCCGCACTGAGCTGTGCCGTGCGCGGACATTTGGTAATGTCAAAGATGTCGAGCAACTCTGGAAAATGGGTTTTGCTCTGGGGTCATCCTTGGAAAACTCTGTCGCGATTTCCGATGACAAGGTTCTCAATCCGGAAGGCACCCGCTGGCCGGATGAATTTGCCCGCCACAAAGCGTTGGACGCTGTTGGCGATCTGGCACTGGCCGGTCTGCCGATCTTGGGGCTCTATCGCTCCTTCAAGGGCGGCCATAAAATGAACCATTCCATCCTGGTCAAATTGTTCGAAGATCCGTCTTCTTTTGAAGTTGTCGAATCTCCTGCATTCCGTCAGGTAGGTCAGGTCGACAATGGTGGACTGGCAGCAGCTGCTGTGTTCGGCCCGGATGTTTCCTGAGTAGTGACCTCTGACTTAGCGGCGCATCAATCAACTAAATACAGCCGTTCCCCGCAATTCCCGTGCCTTGCCACAAAAAAGCTCAAAAAATCCGGCAGATCGCGTCTAGAAAAGCGTGACTGGGGCGGGTTGTTTCCGTTAAACACTCGTGTTGTTCGATTGAGGAATTTCCGCCTTTTATAAGTGCGGTGTGGAATTGGGCTGACAGTGCAGCCCGGGAGATAGGGTGTGAACGGAAGACATTACGGCTTTGCAGGGTGGGCAATTCCACATCTCAAGAGCATTTTCGCCCTTGCAGTTCTTGCAACGCCTTTGGCTTTGTCGGCATGCAGTGGCAAAGAAGAACTGGATGAGCTTGCGCTCAATGACACGCCGGCGGAAGTTCTGTTCAACGAGGGCCTCGCCTTGCGCGCTCAAGGCAAGTTCAGGGATTCCACGACCAAATTCGAAGAGCTCGACAAGCTTTATCCGTATTCGGAGTATTCTAAGAAGTCGCTGGTGAACCTCGCCTATCTGAATTACACGCGTGGCAAATACACCGAAACGGTGACGACGGCGAACCGGTTTGTGACGCTTTATCCTGGCGATGAAGATTCGGCCTATATGCTCTATCTCGTTGGGCAGAGTTATTATCACCAGATGCCAGACATCACCCGCGATCAAGCCACCACTGAGCGTGCTGCGTCCGCGTTTAGCGAATTGATCCAGCGTTTTCCGGAATCTGAATATGTGCCCGACGCGGAGCGCAAGCTTCTCATCGTGCAAGATCAGCTTGGCGGCAAGGAAATGCAGGTCGGCCGGTTTTACTTGAAGAAACGGAACTATGTAGCCGGTATCAATCGGTTCAAGACCGTGGTGACCAGCTATCAGACGACGCGCCATGTTGAAGAAGCCCTGTTCCGCCTTACCGAAGCTTATTATGCGCTTGGTGTGATCAGCGAAGCGCAAACAGCGGCAGCTGTCCTCGGCCATAACTTTCCGGATACACAATGGTACAAGGATGCCTATTCGCTTCTGAACAAGGGCGGATATTCACCGTCTGAAGACAGTGGCAGCTGGATTAGCCGCGCATTCAGGGGTATCAAGCTTTAGACCGACTCAGCCTGGCATGTGTATGACTTGCTGGGCCGTGCCGAACTCTAAGGAGCATCCCGTCCATGCTGGTCACGCTGTCTATCCGTGACATTGTTCTTATCGACCGACTAGACTTGGATTTCGCGTCCGGTATGTCTGTTTTAACAGGCGAGACCGGGGCCGGAAAATCCATCCTTTTGGATTCCTTGTCTTTGGCACTTGGGGCCCGAGGCGACGCCGATCTGGTGCGCCACGGCGAGCCCCAAGGTCAGGTAACTGCGGTTTTCGATGTTGAGCCGGGCCATCCGGTGCGCGGGTTCCTGAAAGACAACGACGTTGATGACGACGGCGATGTCATCTTGCGCCGGATCCAGACCGCAGATGGCCGGACTCGCGCGTTCATAAACGATCAGCCTGTCAGTGCCGGGCTTATGCGTCAGGCAGGCGCGTTGCTGGTGGAAATTCACGGCCAGCATGACGATCGCGCTCTTGTAGATCCTGATAGCCACCGGGCGCTCATCGATGTGTTTGGCGGGTTGAGTTCGGATGTTGCGGCCGTTGCGAAGGCTTACCAGACGTTCCGGTCGTCCGAAAAAGCGGTTTCAGATCATGAAGCGCGGATTGAGGCTGCGCGGAACGAGGCGGATTATCTTCGCGCTTCCGTTGATGAATTGACGCAGCTGAAGCCGGAGGCCGGGGAAGAAGAGCAGCTTGCGGCCCGGCGCACCGATATGATGGCTGTCGAAAAGATTGCTGGTGATTTGAGCGAAGCGTATGAGACGCTGAATGGCTCTGCGTCGCCAATTCCAGAACTTGCCAGTCTTCTAAGGCGTCTTGAGCGCAAAACGGATCAGGTTCCCAATCTGCTTGGCCAGCCGGTGCAGCATCTGGCCGCAGCTTTGGATCAGCTGGAAGAAAGCCGGTCCGGGCTTGAAAGCGCTCTTCGGGAAACCGAGTTCGATCCGCGAGAGTTGGAAGCGGTGGAAGAACGGCTTTTCGCGCTTAGGGCAGCATCGCGCAAATACTCGCTGCCTGTTGATGAGCTCGCCGCGCTCGCAGACCGCATGGCGACGGACCTGGCTGATCTGGATGCCGGGGAAGACAAGCTCGCAGCTTTAATCAGCGCAGCCGAACAGGCGCGTGTTGACTATGATCAAAGGGCTGCGAAACTCTCTGACAAGCGCCGCAAAGCGGCCTCCCGTCTGGAAAAGGCGGTCGAGGCCGAGCTGCCTGATCTGAAACTGGAGCGGGCCAAGTTTATCGTCGAAATGACGAGTGCCCCAGAACAGCGCACCCGGTCTGGTATTGATCAACTCGAATTCCATGTTCAGACCAACCCGGGTACAAAACCGGGCCCGATGATGAAGGTGGCCTCGGGTGGCGAACTCTCCCGGTTTTTGCTGGCGCTGAAGGTGTGCCTGGCCGACAAAGGCTCGGCGCCAACGCTGGTTTTTGACGAAATCGACACGGGCGTCGGCGGTGCCGTTGCAGAGGCGATTGGACTGCGCCTGGCGCGTCTGGCAGCCAATGTTCAAGTGCTGACTGTAACGCATGCGCCTCAGGTTGCGGCCCGCGCTGGCGGTCACTTCCTGATTGCCAAGGAAGCGACGGATCCGGAGCGTGTTGCAACCCGCGTAAAGCAGATCGCTGAAGATCACCGCAGTGAAGAAATCGCCCGTATGCTGGCCGGCAGCGTGATCACAGAGGAAGCCCGTGCCGCCGCCCGCAAATTGCTGACTGTTTGAGCCGGATTTCTATGATGAGCAATCAAAACCCTGAGAGTCGCCCGTCCTCAGAGATCTCCGTAGCTGAACTGTCGCCAGAGACCGCCAAAGCAGAACTGGAGCGGCTGGCAGCCGAAATTGCGGACCATGACCGGCGCTATCACCAGGAAGATGCGCCGTCGATTTCGGACGCAGAGTATGACGCCCTGCGCCGCCGGAACTTAGAGATTGAAACGCGGTACCCGGATCTAGTTCTGTCTGAGGGGCCGTCTGCGCAAGTCGGTGCTGCGCCAGCTTCCGGATTTGGCAAGATCGCTCACCGCGTGCCGATGTTGTCGCTGGACAATGCTTTCAACGATGACGATGTGCGTGATTTTGTCGGCCGGGTGCGCCGCTTTCTGAAATTCGATCCACTCATGGGTGCATTGGCCGTCACTGCTGAGCCGAAAATCGACGGATTGTCCCTATCGCTGCGCTATGAGGGCGGCAAGCTCGTTTATGCCGCCACGCGCGGCGATGGTGCGACAGGTGAAAACGTCACCGCCAACGCAAAAACAATCAAGGATATCCCGCACACCCTTCAAGGCACGGTTCCGGACGTCATTGAGGTCCGCGGTGAGGTCTATATGGCCCACCAGGACTTTCAGGCGCTCAACGCGCGTATGGAGGCCAATGGCGGCAAGGTGTTTGCCAATCCGCGCAATGCGGCCGCCGGCTCGCTTCGTCAGCTCAAGTCTGAGATCACCGCGTCCCGGCCTCTGAAGTTTTTTGCCTATGCCTGGGGGGAAATGAGTGAGCTTCCCAAGGACACCCAGAACGGCATGGTTGCGCTGCTTGCCGACTGGGGATTTCAGATCAATCCGCTGATGAAACGCTGCGAGACGGTCGAAGACTTGCTTGCCGTCTATCACGGCATTGAGGAAAGCCGGGCGCAGCTCGACTATGACATCGATGGGGTCGTCTACAAGGTTGATAGGCTGGACCTGCAGGAGCGTCTCGGGTTCGTCTCGCGCTCGCCCCGTTGGGCGATTGCGCATAAGTTTCCTGCTGAGCAAGCCTGGACTGTTCTCAACGACATTGAAATCCAGGTCGGCCGCACCGGCGCGCTGACGCCGGTCGCCAAGTTGGAGCCGATCACGGTCGGCGGGGTCGTGGTCTCTAACGCGACACTGCACAACGAGGACTACATCAAGGGTATTGGTCAGGACGGCGAGCCGATCCGGGGCGGCAAGGACCTGCGCCCAGGCGATACGGTCAAGATCCAGCGGGCCGGGGACGTTATTCCGCAGATTGTCGATGTTGATCTCGACAAACGGTCTGCGGATGCGGAAGCCTATGCGTTTCCGGTCCGCTGCCCGATCTGCAACAGCCATGCTGTGCGCGAAGAGAACGAAAAGACGGGCCGCAAGGATGCCATACGCCGCTGTACCGGCGGCCTGATTTGCCCGGCGCAGGCAACCGAGAAGCTGAAACACTTTGTCTCGCGCAATGCCTTCGACATCGAAGGCTTTGGCGACAAGCAGGTTGATGCATTTTATCAAGATGACTTGGTCAAGGTGCCTGCAGAGATCTTCACGCTTGAAGCGCGGGACAAACAGTCCCTGACCAAACTGCGCAACCGGGAAGGCTGGGGCGCGGTTTCGGCCAAAAACCTGTTTGAAGCGATCAATGCCCGGCGGGAGATTGACCTCAACCGCTTTATCTTCGCTCTCGGCATCCGTCATGTGGGGGAGGGCAATGCCAAACTGCTGGCACGCGCCTATGGCTCTTGGGAGACCTTCGCGGCGGCTATGGAAGCAGCTGGCGAACAAACTGGAGAGGCTTGGACGGATCTCAATGACATTGACGGCATCGGCCATATCGTTGCTGAGGCGTTGGTCGAGTTCTTTGCCGAAAGCCACAATCGGGAACAGCTTGCAGCGCTTCTGGAAGAGGTCACTCCAAAGGACGCCGAAAACATTGAGGCCTCCGGATCGCCGGTGGCTGGCAAGACTGTCGTCTTCACTGGTTCACTAGAACGTATGACCCGGGATGAGGCCAAGGCCATGGCCGAACGGTTTGGTGCCAAAGTTTCTGGATCCGTGTCGAAAAAAACGGATCTGGTCGTGGCTGGTCCGGGGGCCGGGTCGAAACTGAAAAAGGCCCAAGATCTAAACGTCGATGTCATTTCAGAAGATGGCTGGTTCGATCTGGTTGGGGCCAACTAGACCAGGTTATTCTGCAAGGACGGGTGCCATCATGGCCTGAAACTGACCGTATCGGGGCTGGGAACCAGTTTCAGTTCCGGTCTGTTAATTGTCACGAATCACGATGTAATTTGTCCTTGATGCCGTCGGGGTATGGTTACAATTAAGTCCGATTTTTTCCTTACCCGTATTTCTGTCAATAGGGCTGGTAACAGGTTTTCTACCAGCAATTGTTTCTGTTGATTTTTGGCTTACTCAGCGTCGTAAAATGTCAAGTTAACGCCTTCCGTTAAGTTTTACGCAATCTCCCCTACGTCATGTTCGAGAAAATTTTTGCTCAACGGGGCCAGTGAAATGAAGCGGATAAAAGTACAGATTGCGCTCCTGGCGCTTATACCCATGATCGCGGTCGCGGGGTTTGCGACCCTTGCGGTGGTGGAAAAAGCGATTGAGTTGTCACACCACGAATTCATGCGGCCGCTGACACGCATTGCAGAAGATGCCGGCAATGTTGTGCATGAGATGCAAAAAGAGCGTGGAATGACAGTTGGCTGGATCAAAGCCGGTCATCCATCGGATGGAATTGCAAAACTCGACAAACAGCGGTCCCTGACCGATGCGGCGATCAAGATCTTTGACGATCATTTAGCGGCCGCTGATCTGAGCGATAAACATCTACAGGAAGAGCTTCAGCACGTTGCTGATGACGTGCATCAGATTACAGATGTGCGCGCTGCGATCGACAGCAAAAAGTATGGCATCAAAGAAACCGTCAAAAAATACACTCACGAAATCAACAGTCTGATTCATTTGGTTGGGATTGCGGTTGAGGCCAGCCCGTCGCAAGAGATCACTTCTGAACTTCTGCCATATCTTGCCCTAGTCGAAGCCAAGGAATCCGGTGGTTTGGAGCGGGCTCATGGCGCGGCCATGCTGGCTCACTTCAACAAAACCGGTGAAGTCGACCACAAGACCTTCCTAAATTTCATCATCATGGAAGGTGGCGAAGTTGCCTTCTTGAAAGAGTTCCAGGCAGTCGCCCTGAAAGACCAAAAGGAAATGTTCCAGGATATGGTCTCCGGCCCAGACGTCGATAAGGTCAACGAATGGCGCAAGGTGATGCAAGATCTGCCGCTAACCAAAGACGCCAAAGGAATAACTGGGCCGCAATGGTTTGCGACAGCCACAAGCCGCCTGGACAAGATCAAAGCTTTGTCAGACGAACTGATCCACCGGGCCGAATATGCGGCAGATCGCGATACCGCAACATTGCAAGGCCATATCTTTTGGATCAGCCTTTCCGGGATCGTCATTTTCTTCGGTGTTGGCATTTTCGCAGTTCTCCAGGTTCGGAAGATTTCCGGAACTCTGAAGAGACAGAGTGAATCCATCTCCGGCCTGGCGGAGGGCGATCTTGAATCCGAGATCCCGTACCAGGACCGCCCGGATGAAATCGGAGATATTGCCAAGGCTTCAGAAGTTTTCCGGACCAAGCTGATCCGCCAGAAGGAACTTGAGGAAGAAGCAGAAATCGGCCGTGCTCAGCGCCGCAAACGCAGTGCGCATTTGGAAGGCGCTATTCGGGAGTTCCAGACAAGCGTTGAAGCAATTCAGCACCAGCTGGAAGATGAATCGAATGGCATGAGCCAAACAGCGGGCAGTATGGTTCAAATCGCCAAACACGCTTCGGAAAGTGCCGGAGCGGCGAATGCGGCGACCGAGGAAGCCACGACAAATGTCCAGACGGTTGCTTCTGCGGCAGCTGAGCTGTCTGCGTCCATCAGCGAAATCTCCCGTCAGGCCAACACAGCGATGGAGATCTCCGAGACAGCGTCCACGACCGCTATTGCTGCTGATCAAGATGTTTCGATCCTGGCGGAAACTGCCGATAAAATTGGTGAAGTGGTCGAAATCATCCGGGCGATTGCCGAACAAACTAATCTTTTGGCCCTGAACGCCACGATTGAAGCGGCCCGTGCCGGCGAAGCCGGTAAAGGGTTCGCAGTTGTGGCAGCGGAAGTGAAGGAACTGTCGACACAAACCGCCAAAGCAACGGATGAAATTGCCAGCCAGATCACCGGCGTCCAAGGGTCAACCCAGAAGTCGGTGGCGGCGATCCGCTCGATTGTCGAGCAGATCGGCCAAGTGCAGTCCGTGACAAGCACGATTGCAGCTTCAGTCGAAGAGCAAAATATTGCGACGGGTGAAATCACCCAGAGCATAACGTTGGCTTCTGACGGGGCTTCTGCTGCTGCATCCAATGTGGCCGGCGTATCAGGCTCGATTGATCAGACACGGGAACAATCCGAAACCATGAGCCAGTCTGCCGATCAGCTCGGCAAAGTTGCCTCGGATCTTTCAGGAGCTGTCAGTCACTTCCTCGACCAGGTCCGGGACGAAGAGGCCGCTTAAAGCGCGTTACAGTTAAGAACCGATTGGGGAGGCTAAACGCCTCCCCAAATTGTATTGGCGTCGCATTTTAGGAAACCCTACTGCCCCGAGTGGGTGTGGCTTTTCTGCAATGCAGATGATTTGTGTTCTGGCCGGATATGGTCACGAACGGGAGCCATCGGTTTCAGTGTTCTGTTCGCAATCTCCGAATAGGTCACAAGCTTGAACGGATCTGTGAATTGAGCCTTACCGCGTAGCCGATCGGCGGCGTCATTCCGTACTTCGATCAGGTCGGGGGAGGGGCCGTAGCGGGCTTCAGCCGCATTAGCGAACTTAAAGGCAAGTTCCAGATCACCGTTGCCGATCATGCGACTAATCACGGCCGCTGCCTCCGATGGACTTAAGTTCAAATATAGGTCCAGCATCCGGCCATATTCGACCTGGGTGAGTGTATCCAAACCTGCCGGATCCTTTCCGGTCCGCTCTTCCTGCCAGATGCCCGTGAGGTTGTCGGCTATTCTCTCGATCAGATGATCCCTGGCAGCAATATAGCCAAGGTAGGCTTCGGGATGCCGAGAAAAGCCAGGCGGGATCAGGTTCAGCCGTTTGACGTCGTTCGCGCTATAGCCGTTTTCAACATGTCGTTGGGTTGCCTCCAAAAGCCATTCATATGCGTCTAGGAAGGCGGGAAGGCTGTCTTGTGTATACATCAATGACAAAGGGCGATGGCCATGCAGGACGTGATCGGCTCCGGTTGAGATGATCGCTTCCATCGTTTCTGCGGTCTCGTGAACAAGCCCTTCTTCCACCCAGGGTTCACCGTAATAGGGCATCAGGACATCGCCAACAAAAACGGTCGACATGTCCGGGAAGTGGACGAGAAGGGAATCTTCGGTTTCACCGCCGGCCTGCGGAACAAGGACGATTGGCGACCCTCCGACTTCAATATGCTGGTTGACCTTGACCGGGACGTCCGGTTGATAGTCTGCGACCAAACCGTTGTGGAAAGCCGCACCGCGGAAGAATGTGTAACTGTGTCCGCGCTTCACTCTTTCGACCGTTTCGTGAAAGTCGGATTGACCATAAATCTTCAGGTCCGGATTGTGCGCCACGAGATAGTGAACGCCGCCTATATGATCCCAATGCGCGTGGGTAATAATCAGCGTGCCCACCTCGGGAAGGTCTGGGTATTTTTCAAGGAGAAAAGTGTGCGCATCTTTGAGGCGCTCAGGGGTAGTTCCGGCGTCCACTGCAATCAATTGCGATCCGTCCTTGGAAAGGACAAAATAGACATCTGAAAATCCGAAGCCAAAGAGCGCGAAAATCCTGCCAGGAACGATTTCCTCTAACCTCGGATAGGCAGACATCTGGCTTCCATTTTGTTCTTCGACCGTGAACCAGTTCATGAACAAGGTGTCGGACGCGTCCGCCTCAAATCCGCTCATGTCTCTGAATTTTTGCGCCAGGCCCGGGTCGCCATTGCGTTGATGGAGCTCTGATAAGTGGCGATATACTTCGCGATACATACCGGGCAAAGGTTCTAACTCCGGCCGCCCAGCCAGCCAGGTGAGGTGGGCAAGCGCATCGTCGAACCGGAAAAAGAAACCCGGAACACGTGTGTAGATGATGCCTGCGGACCAGTGAACAAGTGGATCTCGCGCCCCTGTAAGAGCGAGTGCCTCATCCAGCAGGTCGAATGTGTCCCAGACCCAGCCGATCCGCCTGTGCAACGGGACCGAATCTGCATGGGTTGCTCTTAAGATTGCGAGTGCTGCCAGATGTTGAGCGCGGAAAACCTCATCCAGATCGTTGCTATATCGGTCTAGGTAGCGCTCAAAAAAGTCGATCCCGTAGGCTTGCTGGTTGGCGTTGATGTAGGCGTTGATCAGCAAGAAGACATTACGGATGTCGTCATTGCGGCCATAAGACAAGATAGTTTCATAGTAGAGAATATCGGAATGGAAACTCCGGTCTGGATCGTCGGGACCGAGGGTCTCAAAACCCTTGGCTGGCGCCATGACTTCTATATGAGCGTGATTTTTGATTTGTTCTGCTGTCGTAGAATTGCTGATACTCTCAATTGCCAGGGCGGGCCCGCTAGCGATAGCCAGTGCGAGAAGTCCGGCTGTCAAAGTCTGCGTTGCCATAGGCTGTCTCATAGCTTTTTACTCCGTTGAGTGTAGATACACGTTTCTGCGAAAAATTAGGGCCGAATGCGATCTGCCAAAGTGTTGAGCTGGTCGAGAAGGTGTGGCCAAACACCCGGGCCCAATCGCTCCAGAAATGCGGCATGGGCGGCTTCCCAGGCGGGGTATGTCAGTTCCAGGATGTTTTCACCGTCCGCTGTGAGGCTGATCAAACGGACGCGGGCGTCGTCTCCTTTGGAGGTCGCAACCAGTCCTTGGGTTTGGAGGATTTTTAAGTTTCTTGTCAGAGTCGTCCGATCCATCTCCAGAAAATCTGCAAGCGGCGTGAGTGCAGTTGGTCCCATTTTTTCGAGTGCAGCTAGAAGAATGAATTGAGAGGTCGTGTGCCCAGATACTGCCAGGCGTTGGTCATAGAATTGCCCTACAAGGCGGGCGATCCGCCGGATATTCATGAAGCCGCATGTGGTGACGTCGGTTGACATACTGGATCTCCTGCTGGCAACTTAAATAATGTGTATCTACACATATTCAAGGCCAAGTGCTACGAATTATGGTTGAGACCAGTTATTGCTGAGGGGCAATTGAACGGCGTGTCTGAAGGCAATGCGCCGTCGATAAATGCGCGTCACCATTCAAGTTTAAGTGGCGTGGCGTGGATTTTCGTGTCACTATTTTCGAACAAACGGTCAAAATATAAGGCCGAGCCTGATTTGGTGGGGAAGGGTGAACTGCAAGCGGCGCTGACGCACGCCAACGCAAAGTGGTTCATTAGATAAGCTCAATTCCCACTCGTCAGAAACTAAAAAGATCTGTGCTGTGATCCGTCCAGAAATGGAGGATGTGCCCCTCAACAGACCTATAAGCGCCCGACAATAAGAGGAGACCAGCCATGTCAAACATTCTCAAAAGTTCCGTATCCCGAAGAACGCTGCTCGGGGGCATGGCTGCCACCGGTTTTGTTGCCGCCATGCATCCCTATTCGCTGCTGGCCAAGGAAAACACGGCGCATTTGCGGCTGATGGAGACGACAGATCTCCATGTTCATGTGCTGCCTTACGACTATTATGGTGATCGGCCAGTCGATACCGCTGGTCTCGCCCGGACCGCGAGCCTGATCCGCGGCATTCGCGACGAAGCCACCAACTCCGTTCTGGTCGACAACGGCGATTTTCTGCAGGGCAACCCGATGGGCGATTTCATTGCCTATGAGCGCGGCCTGAAGGAAGGGGACATCCATCCGGTGCTCAAGGGCATGAATGTACTGGGCTATGATGCCGGCACGCTTGGCAATCACGAATTCAATTACGGGCTCGATTTCCTGACCAAAGCGCTGGCAGGCGCCAATTTCCCAATTGTTTGTGCGAACGTTGCCCATGGCGCTCTGGCATCGAACCCGCGCGACGACAAGCTGATGCTGAAGCCCTATGTCATTGTCGAAAAAACGGTAATGGACGGTGCGGGCACCAGCCATCCAATCAAGATCGGCTTCATCGGCTTTGTGCCGCCGCAAATCATGAACTGGGACCGCAGGCACCTGGACGGCAAGGTCAATGCGAGGGATATCGTGAGTTCCGCAAAGGCCTTCGTTCCGGAAATGCGCGAACAAGGCTGCGACATCGTTGTGGCCTTGTCGCATTCCGGCATTGATGGCGGCAGCTACACTGACGGCATGGAAAACGCCTCGCTGCATCTGGCAGCCGTTGACGGCATCGATGCGGTCTTCACCGGTCACCACCACCTGGTGTTCCCGGGCCCGGCCTATGAAGGCATTCCGGAAGTCGATAGCGAAAAAGGCACGCTCTTCGGCAAACCGGCCGCGATGGGCGGGTTCTGGGGCTCGCATCTGGGCGTGATCGATCTGATGCTGGAGCGCGAAGGGGCCGGCTGGCGTGTGGCCAACTTCACCACAGAAGCGCGGTCGATCTACAAGAAGGACGGCCGCAAGAAAATCCCGCTGACTGAGAGCCAGCAGGACGTTATCGATTCTGTGAAGGAAGAGCACGAGGCAACGCTTGCCTATGTGCGCCGCGCGGTCGGTAAGACCTCGGCGCCACTGCACTCCTATTTTGCACTTGTGGCCGATGACCCCAGCGTTCAGATCGTCTCCAAGTCGCAGCTCTGGTATGTCGGTGAAATGCTGAAGGGCACGGAATGGGAAGGCCTGCCGATCCTGTCGGCAGCAGCGCCCTTCAAGGCCGGCGGACGGGGTGGTCCGGACTATTACACCGATGTTCCGGTCGGCGATGTGGCGATCAAGAATGTCGCCGATCTTTACCTCTATCCGAACACCGCAAGGGCCGTTGCCATCACTGGCGCGACAGTCAAAGAATGGTTGGAGCGGTCAGCGGGCATCTTCCAGCAGATCGAACCAGGCAAACCCGATCAGATGCTGCTTGATCCGCAGTTCCCGAGCTACAACTTCGACATCATTGACGGGGTCACCTATCAGATCGATCTCAGCCAGCCGTCGAAATACGGCCCGAAAGGCGAGCTGATCAATCCAGATGCCAGCCGCATTGTGGATCTTCAGTTTAACGGTGCTCCGATTGATCCGGAGGCGAAGTTTGTGGTTGCCACCAACAATTACCGCGCTGGCGGCGGCGGCAACTTCCCGGGCGTTGATGACAGTGTTGTCATTCTGGTGGCGCCGGATACCAACCGGGACGTTCTGGTGCGCTACATCGTTCAGGAAGGCACCATCAATCCCTCCGCCGATGCCAATTGGACCTTTAAAGCCATGCCGGGCACCAGTGTTTTGTTCGACACAGGGCCGGGTGGCAAGGAGCACGCGGCCTCTGTTGAGGGCGTTGCGATTGAACCGGCCGGTGACGGCGCCGACGGCTTCGCCCGCTACCGCATCACGCTTTAATTAGGAAAAACATCTGCCCCCGCCACTGGCGGGGGCTTTTGTCCCCACCATTTCCTTAGGTCCTGTCTCGCCAGCGCCGCATTTGTTGCTATATTGTTCTCCACAGCGCTTGAGACAACCGGACCAGTAAACCATGACCGACCCGGACGGGTATGACGATCCTTTTGACGATCCTTTTCAGCCCATCGGGACGCGGGCGGATGCCCCCCCTACACCTGCGCCTCCTTCTCCAGGGGGCGGGATCGCGGCACGGGCCATGGCGGCCCGGCGGGCGCCGGACTATCTGACCGGCCTCAATCCGGAACAAAAGCTGGCGGTGGAAACCACCCAAGGCCCGGTCCTGGTGCTGGCAGGGGCGGGCACCGGCAAAACCCGGGTTCTGACCACACGGATTGCCCATATTCTGGCCTCCGGCCTTGCGCGGCCGTCCGAAATTCTGGCTGTGACCTTCACCAACAAGGCCGCGCGGGAAATGAAGGAACGCATTGCCACCTTTGTCGGCGGCAATGTGGAAGGCATGTCCTGGCTCGGCACGTTCCACTCCATCTGTGTCAAAATTCTGCGCAAACACGCCGAGCTGGTCGGTTTGAAATCCAGCTTTTCGATCCTCGATACAGATGATCAGATCCGGCTGATCAAACAGATCCTTCAAGCCGAAGGGGTGGATGACAAGCGCTGGACCGCCAAAGCCTTCGCCGGCATGCTGGACGGTTGGAAAAACAGAGCTTTAACGCCGGATCAGGTGCCAGAAGGCGAAGCGCGGGCCTTTGCCAATGGCCGGGGACGGCGGATCTATGAAGAGTATCAGGAGCGCCTATCGATCCTGAATGCAGCCGATTTTGGCGATTTGCTGCTGCACGTGATCACGCTCTTCAAGACACGCCCGGATGTCTTGACCGAATATCAAAGCCGCTTCCGCTATATGCTGGTGGACGAGTATCAGGATACCAACATTGCCCAGTATCTGTGGCTGCGATTGCTGGCGCAGGGCAATCCAAATGTCTGCTGTGTTGGCGATGACGATCAGTCGATCTACGGCTGGCGCGGGGCGGAAGTCGACAACATCCTGCGCTTTGAACATGACTTTAAGGGCGCAACGGTCATCCGCCTGGAGCGCAATTACCGCTCCACCAGCCACATTCTGGCCGCAGCTTCCCACTTGATTTCGTTCAACGAGGGCCGTCTGGGCAAAACGCTGTTCACCGACTTTCATGAACCGGACCATGATCTGGTTTCAGTTGCGTCCGTTTGGGATTCAGAAGAAGAAGCCCGGACAATTGGCGATGAAATCGAGGCGCTGCAATCCAAAGGGCACAGCCTCAATGAGATGGCGGTTCTGGTGCGCGCGTCCTTCCAAATGCGCGAGTTTGAAGAGCGCTTCATTACCCTTGGCTTGAACTACCGCGTGATCGGCGGGCCGCGGTTTTATGAGCGCATGGAAATCCGGGATGCCATGGCGTACTTGCGCTGTGTTGCGCAGCCGGCCGATGATTTGGCGTTCGAGCGGATCGTCAACACACCCAAGCGCGGTTTGGGTGATGCCACCTTGAAATTGGTGCATGGTCTTGCGCGGGCCGAGCGCATTCCGCTGATGCAGGCCGCCAGCCAGCTGATCGACACCGAGGAGCTCAAGCCTAAACCGCGGAACTCCCTCAAGACTGTCTTGGACAATTTCGAGCGCTGGCGGCGCCAGCTCGACACCATGAAACACACCGATCTGGCCGAGGTCATTCTGGATGAAAGCGGCTACACGGAGATGTGGCGCCAGGACCGCTCCGCGGACGCGCCCGGGCGGTTGGACAACTTGAAAGAACTCATCCGCTCTATGGAAGAGTTCGAGTCACTGGCCGGGTTCCTGGAGCACATTTCCCTTGTGATGGATCGGGATAGTGCCGACGCTTCTGACGCCGTTTCCATCATGACGTTGCATTCGGCCAAGGGGCTGGAGTTCGATACGGTCTTCCTGCCAGGCTGGGAAGAAGGTTTGTTCCCGCACCAGCGTGCATTGGATGAAAGCGGCCGGGCGGGCCTCGAAGAAGAGCGGCGGTTGGCCTATGTCGGCATCACGCGGGCGAAAAAGCGGGCCAAACTCTATTTTGCCTCCAACCGGCGCATTCACGGGCAATGGCAATCGAGCGTGCCATCACGGTTCCTGGATGAACTCCCGCCAGAGCATGTCGAGATCGCTGAAGCCTCGTCCAATTATGGCGGCTACGGCGGAGGCGGATATGGTCCTTCGCGGTTCGACAGTCACGACACGTTTGAAAGCGGCAGCTATTCGACGCCGGGCTGGAGACGGGCGCAGCGCGCGTCTCAAGCCTCCGGCGGGTTTTCAGATAGCGGCGGGCGTGGGTATCAATCCGCACGGCAAAAACGCCAAGGGCCTTTGACGATTGAGGGCGAGCTGGTTGCCAAGTCCGTCAGCGAAACACCGTCAGACTATTCCATCGGCGAACGGGTGTTTCACATCAAGTTCGGTTATGGTGCGATCAAATCGATCGAGGGCAACAAGCTGACCATCGACTTCGAAAAGGCGGGCCAGAAGAAGGTGATCGACAGTTTCGTTGAGCGCCATTGAGTGTTTCACTTGCCGGTCTGGCAGAACTCACAGGTCGACACTCTTTGCCGGACGGTTTTCGGGCAAAAGCATGCCGCGTTCTTTTAAAAAGGGATGAATTTCGACCGCTTCCTTCAAAATCTCCTGTCCGAGTTTTGTGCGCCCCTGGGTCATGTAAATCATCGCCTTGCCGGAAAGGGCGCCGAAGTGCCGGGGCTCCAGCGCCAGGGTTTTTTTGATGTCGGCCAGACTGGCTTCATAATTTCCTTGCAAAAAATAGATGAAGGCGCGCTGGTTCCAGCCCTCCGAATAGTCCGGAGCGGCTTCGACAACCTCATCTAAGATTGTTTCCGCGCCTTCCAGATCATAGACATGACGACGTTGCATCGCCGTTTCGATCTTCAGGCGAATATGCATGTCGGGGGCGTCGGCCATCCACGATTCCCAGATCTGATCTTCTATCGCACGGGCCTCTTCTTCAGTTGACGCGTTTTTCAGCGCATCAAAGAGCTGGTCCCGGCCTTCGTCCGCCAACGCATGTGCGGAAAACAACACGGCACAGGCCAACACGATCCAGGCCAATTGGGTGACGAACTGTCTCGAAGTGATCTCAGACTGATGGATCATTTGCCCGCTCCCGTAGCTTTATATTACCAGAAATGGAGCATTGCCGCGCTTTGCCCAGCCCTTTGTGTGATGATCTGCCAGCCAACATAAGGCCCTGCGGTTATTCCGCAGGTTTTCGGACGCAACCGATCCAGAGTGCCATGCGCATGAAACCGATACCGGTCAAGATCACCGCGGAAGAGGTCAAAACCAAGCGGATTTCAAAAACTCTTGATTGCGTTTTGGGAGAGGATGGCGACACGCTGACCATCGAATTTGGGAAAGCTGGCCAGAAGAACGTCATCGACTGTTATGTTGAGAAGCGCAGGGTTTTAGACACACGTCTAAATGATCGTGCTGTTCCTGCCCTTAGGTATTGGTGCTACTGACCCAAAAAGACATCGCGGTTTCGACCGCGCTGAGCAACTGACTTGCCGGTGCTCCTTGTTTTGCCAAGGCGGACAATCCGGCCACCACCATATCGAAATAATCTGCCAGTTGATCCGCATTCAAATAGGGGGGCAGTTGTTCAGTCCGTGCTGATTTAAGTCTGGCACGGATTGCGTTCGGGGTGATTTTCCCAGCGGAGCTTAGCGCTGTTCGGATCGCATCGGGGACATCCGCGGCGTCTGCACAGGCGGCGTTCGCAGCGATCATGCACCCAGGCGGTGTTCCTTTGGCCGTAAGGCCCTGCACAATCGCAACAAGCAGTTTCTGTACCGCTTCCCGCGGGTCTTTTTCGTTGGCGAGAATGTCCTCGCCTGGCCGGATACTTGTCGCGATGTAGCGGTCAAGGGCCGCCAGAAACGTATCTTCCTTGTTGCCAAACGCTGCGTAGAGGCTTGGTTTTGTCAGGCCAGTTGCCGCGTATAAATCAGAATAGGACGTTCCAAGATATCCGTTCTGTCTAAATAGAATCAACGCCTTATCCAGGATTTTGTCTGGATCAAAACTGCGCGGGCGTCCCCGTTTATCACTTTTTTTGCTGCTCATGATTGATGTCATATATACCGGTCGGTATTAAATACCAAGCGGTATAGATATAACTATCAACAATCGCTTCTGTGCAATCAATCGGAGTTCGAAATGTTCCGCGTTTCAAAAATGCTTCTGGCATTTTCCCTTCTGCTATTAACTCTTGCAGGCGGTGTCGCCGCCGCTTCGGAAAATCATGTGCCGACCGACCAAGTTTACAAGATCGGAGAGGATGTCTTCGGGTTCACCTCTGGCGGAGGGACCCATTCAATGTTTGTTATTGGTGAGAAAAACGTCGTTGTATTTGAGACGTTTAATCCGGATCATTCAAAAAAGTTGATTAGGGCGGTCCGGTCGTTCACCGACAAGAAAATTACCCACGCTTTCCAAACACACAATCATTGGGATCACGCTGGCGGCGGCCAATCTTTTTTGGATGAGGGCGCCGAAACAGTCATGCATGAACTCGCAGCACAATGGGTTGCCGCGCACCCCCGGCCAGACACTGTTGCAGGATCAACGATTTGGTCTGGATCAAGAAAAGACTACGATTTTGGCGACTTTACCGTAGAAATGCACTACCTGGGGCTCAACCATGGCCTTGGCATGACGGTCTTTGTTGTGCCTGAGAAAAAAGTTGCTTTTATCGCAGACCTGGTGACACCCAACCGGGTGATGTTCACAGTCGTTCCTGATTTCAATATCGGAGAATGGGAACGCAGTTTGGGTGAAATTCTTGCTTTGGACTTTGAGGTCGCTGTGTGCTCTCACACAGAGCTTCCAGGAGAGGCCGCGTTCAAAGGCTGTACCAAGCAGCATGTGTCTGAGGAGCGCCAATATATCCGGGATCTGCGCGGCGCAATTATCGCTAAGTTTGAGAAAGGTACCGGATTTTACGAGATCGCTGAAAAAATCGCCTTGCCGCAATATGCCCATTGGGTTGGTTACGATAAATGGCTTGAGATGAACGCCTACCGCTTGATGCTGGATCTTTATATGGGCCCATTTCCCTGGGTGCATAACGCCAACTGATGCGGGTGGTTTCAAGTCAGCTTGATAAGAATACATCCGTTCAAAGAATAGACCGCCAGCCGATGCAGGTTGGCGGTCTTCCGGTTTCTTGTAGGCGTTTTGGCAGGAATTCCTTCCAATCCCGTCTGAAACAGACAGGGACCAAGAAACCTGACTGAGCCTCCATTCGGGGTGGGGCGAGACCCAGTTTTCCGGTTGATGGTTCTGCGTGTTTATCAGGCTTGGAAATCTGCGACCAAGGCAGACACATCAGAATTGTTTTCGCCGTTCTCATCGTAGGCCGATTGGCTTTGCAGTTCACTCAAGATGGCGCTCAGAAGTTCTTCGGCGCGGGATCCCAGTTCCCCGCCTTGCAGTCCACCTGGGCCGCCGGGACCTTTGGGTTTGCCTAGCTCTCCCTCTTCGAACATTGCGCTGAGCTCGTCCGCCTGTTCTTCGGTCAAGGTTCCAGCGTCCACTTGATCAGAAAGCAGCGTTTCAAAGTTTGCCTGCATTTCCTCACGGGTCGGCGGTGGAGATCCGGGTTCGGGCCGGCCTGCTGCCTTACGCTCTTCGTGCATCGCATCGAGCGCTTCCAGCATGGCATCCTTGTCGCCGGCGGTGATCTCGCCAGCTTCAACCTTTTCGTCCAGGCTGCTGATGGCTTGATCTCTCGGTGAGGGGCCGGGAGGCGGTGGCGGCATAGATCCGATTTGCATTTCTCGCTCCTGATTGGGCTTGTTCGCGTTCCAAGCAGAGCGTTGCGGCGGGAGGGTTAACGAGATCTTAATGCTGGAAAGCGCTTGATTTCTCTCTTTTTCGCAAGTGTTTTTCAGAAACACTCTGAAACAAACTCGGGTATTTTTCAGATGAAATTGGACGCCTTTCCGGCCTACATAAGGTTATGACCCGGTCAGCGCATATCCTCATTGTTGAAGACGATCCGGAAATCAGACTGCTTATGAAGCGGCATCTGACAGCCCAGGAGTTTCGGGTCACAGTGGCGGCCGACGGGACTGAAATGGACCGGCTTCTTGTCAGTGGCCGATTTGATCTCATGGTGCTCGATATCATGCTGCCGGGCGAAGATGGCATCAGCCTGTGCCGCCGGGTCCGGGCCACCAGCACGCTGCCGATCATCATTGTGTCGGCACGAACCGAAGATATCGACCGCGTGATCGGGCTGGAAGTGGGCGCGGACGATTACATGACCAAGCCCTTCAACCCGAGAGAACTGATTGCACGCGTCCGGGCTTTACTCCGCAGGGTCGAGATGGGCCAGGCGACACCGGCAGCCGCACCAAAAACGCTCCGGTTTGAAGGCTGGGAGATGGACTGCAATACCCGCAGCCTCACCAATCCGCAAAAAGCCATCGTGTCTCTAACCCCCGGTGAGTACAATCTCTTGCAGGTGATGGTGGAGCGCAGCGGGCATGTGCTCAGCCGGGATCAGCTGGTCGACCTGACCTATGGCCAGATCGGTGCCACGAATGGACGCAGCATCGACATTCTGGTCAGCCGTTTGCGGTCCAAACTGCAGGCGGGCGGTGCGGCCTACCAATTTATCGTAACGGTGCGCTCCGGTGGTTATGAATTCGTCGCGCCAACCGAGGCGGTGGCCGCCGATGGCTAGGTTTTGGCCGCGCTCGATGGTCTTTCAGGTGCTGCTGCTTTTGTGCGTGGTCGGTGTGATCATGATTTTGGCTGGTGCGGCGGGCGGTTATTTTCTGAAGCAATCCTTTGACCGATCGCCATCGGCGATGACCGCACTTCTAAACTCCCTGGCAATTTCGAAACTGAATGAGGTTCCAGCCGAGTTACGTGCGGAATTTCTGGAAGATCTCCGGGAGCAAGCGCCAAACCTGAAGATCTCAGTTATTACGGACAGCGAAGTGCCTGATCTGCGGCCGCCAAGGTCCGACGGACGCAAAGGGCCGTTTCAGCTGGGTGAAACACTTTTCGGGATCGGGCTGATCAACGTGGCGGGCCGAGGCGAACAGCCGCCGGGTGTGCCGCCAACGCTCTATTTCCGTTTAAGCGACGGTGATGTCGTTCAGGTGGTCTGGGATGCGCCCAAGCCGCCGCCGCTTCCCGGGCCTGAACCCAGGATCATGCTGCCGTTGATATTCGTCGGGGTGACTTTCATTGGCTTGATGTTGTGGGCCGCCCGAAGTGTTGTCCGGCCCTTGGGCAATCTCGCGGCGGCAGCGGCCGGTTTCGGCCACAAAGACACCAAACCGGTGCCTTTGGATGAGCATGGCCCGGAAGAAGTGCGAGCTGCGGCCCGGGCCTTCAATCGTATGCAGGAACGGATAGACGAGTTTGTAAAGCGGCGCACAGAGACACTGGCCGCAATTAGCCATGATCTCAGAACTCCGCTCACCCGGCTCCGGCTGCGGCTGGATTTGCTGGATGACGGCGAGATCAAGGACCGCAGCCTGGCCGATCTTGAATTGATGGACAAGCAGATCAGTCAGGCCCTTATGTATTTACGGGGCGGCAGCAGCAGCGGACCCAAGGCACGGATAGATCTTCCAAGCCTGTTGCAATCGATTGTAGATCAATATGCAGATACCGGGTTGTCAGTCGATTTAAAGGCCGAACCCGGATTGGGCATCAACGCCAATGTGGATGATCTGACCCGCGCGTTGTGCAACCTGATTGACAATGCCAACCACTATGCCTCGGGGGCTGAAATTGTCCTCGAGCCGTCGGGCCGTTTTGCCCGGATCGATATTACCGATCACGGTCCTGGCATTCCGGAGACAGAGAGGGCTAGATTGCTGGATCCATTTGAACGTGGAGATCAGGCCCGGCAAATCCGTGATGGCCAAGGGTTCGGGCTCGGCCTTGCGATCAGCAAGACGATCGTTGAGGGGAGTGAAGGCACTCTTGATCTGCTTGAGACAATGAATGGTGGCCTCACAGTCCGCTTGCAATTTCCCTTGGCAGACTAACTGCATGTGATTTCGGGAGATTGCCCCAAAAGAAAGTGTTTGGCGCTGGATGTGGTGCCAACATGCGGCTATACCGCTCAGCCAAATGCCATGACAACTGAAAGCGCACAGGCTCATGAAAACGATCCGGGTCAAGATCACCGCGGAAGAACTGGAAGCCAAACGGATTTCCGAGATCCTGGAACGGGCCTTTGAAGATGAAGGCAACCCGGTGACGATCTATGAAGATTCCAAGGACGGAAAGATCTGGTCCGCGGAAATCCTTCTGTTCGGCATGGAGCCGGACGAAGCCGCAGCAACCGTGCGCGACCGGGTGGGTGCGGACGCTTTTGCAGCTCCCTTGGATGCCGAGGAACTGCCGGATATCAACTGGGTGGAAAAAAGCCTGGAGGGGCTGAAACCTGTCAGCGCTGGCCGGTTCCTGGTTCACGGCAGCCATGACCGCGACAAGGTGCCAGCCGGGGTCATCAGCCTGGAAATTGAGGCTGCGCTTGCATTCGGTACTGGGCATCACGGAACCACAGCCGGATGTCTTGAAGAAATCGACCGGCTGCTGTCGATGCGTGAGTATAACAGCATCCTCGATCTGGGCACCGGCACCGGCGTTCTGGCGATTGCCGCAGCCTTGAAAGCTCGGCAGACGGTTCTGGCAACAGATATCGACCCGGTGGCGACCCGCACGGCGCTGGAAAACGCGCGTTTGAACGGAGCAAGCCATCTGGTCAAGGGCTTTACCGCTAATGGGGTGGAGGATCGGCGGTTCGGTCTTTATGGGCCGTTTGATCTGGTGATTGCCAATATTCTGGCGCGGCCGCTCATGAAAATGGCGAAATCCATCAGCCATCAGATGACCCAGACCGCAACTCTTGTTCTGTCCGGTCTCCGGGTTGAGGACGGGCCGCGGATTCTCTTTGCTTATGGCTGCCAAGGCTTTGTGCTCGACCGTCGGCGTGAGAAAGACGGCTGGTTGACGTTGACTTTGGTACGCGGCCGTAAGAGCGCCTGACCGGAAAACCAACTGCTGCAAACAATCAAAGGGCCGCACGAGGCGGCCCTTTAAGTTGGCCAGAACAAGTCTGGCTTACTGGGCTGCTACTTTGGCAGCCGCTGTTTCAATAGGTGCTTTCCAAGCCTCCCGGTCGATATCCAGATCGGCATAGTCGTCTGGATTGAGAACCGGGCGGGCAATGCCTGCCTTAAGCTGCGTGCGGAAGTCCCGCAGCAATCGCATAGCGATCGGGAACAGCATCATGATCGCCAGCAGGTTGACGAGGGCCAACACGCCCATCATCGGATCGGAGAAGAAGAACACCGATGTTGCTGCTGGTGCGACGGCGCCAAGAAACACAACACCAATAATTGCAGCCCGCAGAACAGTCAGTGACATCGGATGGCCGGTGAGCACAGTCAGAGCGTTTTCGCCGAGATAGTAGTTGTAAATGATCGACGAGAAGGCAAACAGCAGGATCGCGAAGGTCAGGAAGTACTGCGCCCATTCGCCCAGATGGAACACCATCGACTGCTGGGTCAGAGCGACACCGTCAATGCCTTCTGCTCCCGGTACATAGACGTTGCCCAATAGGATGACAAACGCTGTACAGGAACAAATGACGATCGTGTCAATGAAGACCGAAAATGCTTGAGTGATGCCCTGGCTGATCGGATGGCGCACATCGGCCGTCGCTGCCACATTCGGTGCAGAACCGAGCCCGGCTTCGTTGGAAAACAGGCCGCGCCGCAAGCCCTGAGCGATCGCTGCGCCCATGCCGCCGCCAACAACTTCCTGGAAGCCAAAGGCGTTTTGCACGATTGATGAAATGACTGCCGGAATTTCCGTGATGTTCAAAACGATGACGATCAGTGCCATGAGCATGTAACCCACGGCCATCACGGGCACGACTACATCGGCGGTTTTGGCAATCCGGTGAATACCGCCGAAGATGATCACGCCCGCAATGGCGGCCAGAAGCAGGCCGGTCCAGAGGCGATCAATTCCAAGACTGTCTTCAACAGCACCAGCAACCGTGTTGCCCTGAAAAGCGTTGAAACCGAATCCGAAGGCGGCAATCAGGCAGATGGCATAAACAACGGCCAGCCATTTGTATTCCTTGCCAAGGCCGTGAATGATTGCCCGGGCCGGACCGCCGCGGTAGTCATTTTCGCCCACTTTGCGTTTGTAAAGCTGAGCGAGAGAACATTCGACCAGGCTGGTGGCCATTCCCAATAAAGCCGTTGCCCACATCCAGAACACAGCGCCCGGTCCACCAAGCGTGATCGCAACCGCAACACCGGCGATGTTGCCGCCGCCGACGCGTCCGCCCACAGACACTAACAACGCTTCGCGCGCTGAAATCTTGTTCGGATCCGCTGAATTATTGTCGTTTTTGAGAACGCGGAACATGCGTCCGAAAAATTCAAACTGCACAAAACCGGTTGCCAGCGTGATGAAAACGCCAAAAACAACCAGGATCGGGATAAGCGACCAGCCCCAGGTCAAATCCCCGATCAACCCAAACAATTGTTCCAGAAACCCCATCTAACTCCTCCTTTGACGCAGCAATCCGGTTGTTTGATGCCCGGCTGTGCTGATGGGAACAGGTTAGGGGGAGAGGGCCAATTTTCCATTTGCCTACCTTGCGCAAGGTTGGGGCGACCAGATACAAAAATAGCATCAACTAGAGAAGGCTCTAAACGTGTCCCGCGACTTTCCTTCCAACTTGAGGCTGTTGTGCAGCTACCACAAATCGATCGCTGACGTTTGCCGGCAGCTGGGGGTGAACCGGTCCCAATTCAACCGGTATCTGAATGGCAAGAGCTTTCCGTCCTTACGGCTGATGCAGAGGATGTGCGATTTCTTTGGTGTCGAAGAATCCGAAATTCTTCTGCCGGCGGGCCAGTTTACGGAACTTGTTCGGCTAAAGCCGAGCGAGAGTGGTGTCCGGGCGGAAAAGAACATCGTCTCTGCGATCGGCGAAGATGTTCGCCTCGCGTCGCGTTCGACGCTGGATGCTTATGTCGGCTACTATTTTACCTATTACAACTCCATGTCCCATCCGGGCATGATCTTGCGTTCCCTGACCCGAATTTACCGGACACCCTATGGCGTCAACGTCAAAAGTATTGAGACGGTTGGCCAACCGGGTGCCAGACTCTTTACCTGCAAATATGAAGGCGCCTGTTTTGTCCTAGGTGACCGGATTTTCATCACGGTGATGGAAATGCTGACCCGCAATGAGGTCATGCAGATCATTTTGTATCCGAGTTACAACAACCGTATCCGTTACATGACAGGCATTGTGTCTGGGGTCGCAGCGCGGGCACCACGACCTCCGGCAGCAACACAGATTGTCTATCAGTATCTCGGAGAAAATCTGGACCTTCGGAAAACCTTCAAGCTGTGCGGCCTGTTTGAACCAGATCACGAAGACGTGCCGGCCGATGTCCGCGCCATGCTGGCTGCCGGCTCTGAGCAAGGCCGGAGGCTCATGGAAGCGCCTTTGCCGTGACAGGTAAGGGCTTGGACAGCGTTAGACCGTGAACTCGCCGCAAAGACTGGTGCTCAAATACTGACGCTTCTCCTCTAGGTCTCCCGCTTGTGTCAGGCAGAATTGAAGCTTGGCGTATGCCATTTCCGGTGTCATGTCGCGTCCGTCAATGACACCTGTGTCCCGCATGACTTTCCCTGCGGCATAGGTCCCGAGTTTCATGCCGCCTTCTGGGCACTGGCTAACGGCAATCACGGGAATTTGGCGGTCTTGTGCCCGGGCGAGCGCTGCGCGCATGTCCGGTGTGTCTGGAGCTGTGCCCGATCCGTAGCACCGCAGAAGCAGACCATCACAGTGTTCTGCGGCGTAGGCGACGGGATCTGTGAAAATGCCAGGCGTAACCGAAACAACGCCCACCTTGTTCAAGGCGACGGGGTTAAGGGACAGCTGCGGTGCGGGGATCACCGGCGGGGTAGTCCAATCCTCAGCTTCAAACGCATCAAACGCACGTGAGTGAGATTTGCGCACCCGCGCGCCATGCAGCCTGTGGCCGGCAAATTGAACCCAGACGCCAGGTGCGGCCGTTCGGGCGGCAATTAGTGCATCATTTAAGTTTGCAACACCATCCGTCCCCTCGACTGTTAGCGGCAACATGGCTCCTGTCACGATCACCGGTTTGTTCAAGCCAGAAAGGGCCAGGCACAAGGCGCTGGAAGTATAGGCCAGCGTATCCGTTCCATGGGTTACGATGAAACCGTCGTAACTGGCGTAATTCTCAAAAATTGTTGCCGCGATCCGGTGCCAGTCACGCGGAGTCGAGCTGGCGCTGTCGATGAGCGGACTAAGATTTTGAATACTCAAGGGATCCGCAGTCATCTGTTGCCGGGAAAGGTCTGCTGCCACCTGTTCCAGAACGCCTTCCCGCGGGGCAAACCCATCAGCGGTCTTGTCCATTCCGATCGTGCCGCCAGTGTGGATCAGCAAAGTGCTCATCAGATGTCCTTAAATTTACGCACTACGTCTGTTTGCGGCCGCAAAGCCAGCCTCCAATTGGTGACTTAGATGTACTGCCGGAGCCAGATCCTAGCTGTGGTGCCTTTGGTGCGGAGTTTACTGCATTTAGCATCAATCAGCGCCAATTTCGTGGTTGAAGCCGGTGATCGCATTGCCAAATCCCATTTGCGGCGTAAGACGCATCCCGCATTTATGGCGAGGAGGCGGTATGCGCACCGAAATCGATTCCCTTGGGTCCTTGGACGTTCCCCAAGATGCCCTTTACGGCATTCACTCTCAGCGGGCCTTTAACAACTTTTCCATTTCCGGCGTTCCGGTTTCCGAGTTCCCTGAACTGGTCCGCGCTCTGGCTATGGTCAAAAAGGCTGCGGCGAGCGCGAATTGGAAACTGGGTGTTCTGTGTGAAGAAAAGGCACAAGCGATTCTTTGGGCGTGTGATGAGCTGCTTGGTGGCAAGCACCATGAGGCCTTCATTGTCGATATGATCCAGGGCGGGGCCGGGACATCGACCAACATGAACGCCAATGAGGTGATTGCCAATCTGGCCCTTCAGAAGCTTGGATTTGCTGCCGGTGACTATGGCCACTTGCATCCCAATGATGACGTCAACAAATCCCAATCGACCAATGATGTCTATCCGACTGCACTGCGGCTGGCGATCCTCTTGAAAATGGAGGAGTTCATTTCAGAGCATCAACGGCTGTGTGATGCCTTTGAAGCCAAAGCGGCCGAATTTGACGGATTGCCAAAAGTTGGCCGCACCCAGCTGCAAGACGCTGTGCCAATGACATTGGGCCAAGAGTTCCGTTCCTTTTCCAACACGATTGAAGAGGATATTGAACGCTTGCGAGATGTCTCCAAACTTCTGCTTGAAGTAAACCTCGGCGGGACAGCCATTGGAACCGGGGTTAATACGCCTGCCAACTACATTGATGTGGCTGTTTCCCAACTGCAGAAAGTCTCTGGGTTTCCGGTGCGCCCGGCACGGAACCTGGTAGAGGCCTCCTCTGACCTCGGCGCCTTTGTCACCTATTCGGGAATATTGAAACGGGTCGCTGTCAAACTTTCCAAAATCTGCAATGACTTACGGTTGCTGAGTTCCGGGCCGCGCGCTGGCTTCGGCGAAATCCGCTTGCCTGCGGTTCAGGCCGGCTCTTCGATCATGCCGGGCAAGGTCAATCCGGTGATCCCGGAAGTGGTCAACCAGGTGGCGTTTCAGGTAATCGGCAATGATCTGACGGTGACAATGGCTGCCGAATCCGGACAGTTGCAGCTCAACGCCATGGAACCCGTGGCGATTTACAACATCCTGCAGTCAATCCGCATCCTGAAACGGGCCATGGCTTGCCTGACAGACAGGTGCGTCAAGGGGATCGAAGCGGATGAAACCCGTTGCCGGTCTCTGCTCGACAACAGCCTGGCAATGGCAACGTCGCTGGTGCCGCAGATCGGCTATGAAAGATCTGCAGAGGTCGCCAAATATGCCCAGAAACATGGGGTTTCTGTTTCCGAGGCGATGGTGGCGCTTGAGCGGGATACCCTCAGCCCGGCTTAGTACGGCTTGCCCAAAAGCGCGCCACAACGAAAAGAACCCGCCAGATTTCTGGCGGGTTCTTTAAACATGCACAGTCGTTTGTTTGCGGTCAGCGCCTTAAAATGCGCTGGTTGCAGAGCCTTCACGCTCTAGCTGAGCGCGGTCGTAGCCGTGAGCGCTCAAAGTGGCGTCGTCGAGCGACAGCAGGTAGCCGTTGACATAGCGGCGGGCTTGCACAGAGCGGGCTTCGATCATCCGGTCAAGAGCACGGCGCATGAAGCTGCCAGAAACACGGGTGGATGTGGTCGTTGCGATGGTCATGGTCTTTAATCCCATTTGAAGTTGAAGAGCTTCCCTAGGGAGAAACGTCTTTATGTTCGTTGATCCCAATATGAGTGCCCCGAAGGGGCTCAGGTAGGGGGGCTGTCGCATGCCAGCTCTGCGCATTTCGCATATGCGAGATAACTTGTGCGCTGCACATAAAAAGTTGTTGTGTTCCCATAAGGCAGGGATATCGGAAATAATTATCCGCCTTGATTGCGTGCAGGACCCATTTTAGTTTTGCCTCCATGTTTCAAGATTTTGACGATCTCACCGATCCTTCCTGCGGGGCGCCGCATGCAGCGCTTCTCAGGGCCGAACTCAAGCGTCTTAACCTGGATGGCTTTTTGGTTCCGCGTGCGGATGCCCACCAGGGCGAATATGTGCCCCCGCATGATTGCCGCCTTCAGTGGCTGACCGGGTTTACCGGCTCAGCCGGTGTGGCTGCGGTCCTCGGCGAAGAAGCTGCGATTTTTGTCGACGGCCGTTACACCATTCAGGTGGGGGAGCAGGTCGATATGGCGGTGTTTCCGGCGCAGCATCTGATCACCGAACCGGTGACCGACTGGCTGGCTGCGCGGCTAAAGCCTGGTCAGAAACTCGGCATTGACGCGATGCTACACACCGTGCGCGAGGTCCGGCGTCTCAGAGACATTTGCGAGGAGTCAGGCGCAGAACTGGTCACGCTCGACACGAACCCGGTCGATACCGTTTGGGAGGACCGCCCTGAACCACCTATCGGGCAAGTGTCCCTTTATCCCACTGAATTGGCCGGCCGGGTCGCGAGTGACAAAATCGCCGAAATTCAGACCGCCATTCGGGAAAAAAAGGCCGATGCCTGTGTGCTGACACAACCCGATTCCATTGCTTGGCTGTTCAATGTTCGCGGTTCAGATGTCACTCACACACCGCTGCCGTTGTCCTTTGCCACCGTTCCAGCCGAAGGCAAGCCGTCGCTTTATATCGATGGCCGCAAGCTCTCAAATTCGGTGCGCGATGAACTCTCGGAACTGACTGAAATCTCCGAGCCCGGTAGTTTTAAATCTGGCCTGGCAGCCTTGGGCGGAGCCGGCAAAACCGTTTTGATCGATCCAGCGCTTGCCGGAATCGGCATCGCTGAGGCGATCACGGATGCGGGCGGTGACTTGATCGAAGCCTCTGATCCGGTGCTTTTGCCGAAAGCCACCAAGAACGAAGTTGAGCTGAATGGTGTCCGGGCGGCTCATATCCGCGATGCCGCCGCCTATATCGCATTCCTGGCATGGTTCGACGAAGAAGTTGCCAAGGGTGATCTCGACGAGATTGGCGCGGCCGAGAAGCTGGAAGAGTTCCGAAGGGCGACGGGCGAGTTGAAGGATATCTCCTTCGACACGATTTCCGGGGCGGGCCCGAATGGAGCGATTTGCCATTACCGGGTTAGCCGGACCAGCAACCTGAAAATTCCGAAAGACAAGCCGTTCCTGATTGATTCCGGCGCGCAATACATCGACGGCACTACCGACATCACTCGGACGCTTGCGGTAGGGACCGTCAGCGAAGAGATGATGCGCCACTACACGCTGGTGCTCAAAGGCCATATTGCCATCTCCACGGCGAAATTTCCGGAAGGCACGACCGGCGCCCAGCTCGACACGCTGGCGCGCATTGACCTTTGGAAGGCCGGCCTCGATTTTGACCATGGCACCGGCCATGGTGTCGGCAGTTATCTCGGCGTTCATGAAGGCCCGCAGCGGATCGCTAAAACCGGCCATGTCGCCCTAAAACCTGGCATGATCCTTTCCAATGAGCCCGGTTATTACCCGGCCGGTGAATACGGTATCCGTTTGGAAAACCTGGAGATTGTCACGGAACCAAAGGATATCTCCGGCGGTGAACGGCCGATGCTTGGTTTTGAAACCATCACGCTAGTGCCCTTCGACCGGCGTTTGATCCTGAGCGCCATGCTGACAGCAGACGAACGCTCCTGGGTCAACCGATATCACCTAAAAGTCCGCTCTGATATCGGCCCGCTTCTGGACGCCAAGGACCGCATCTGGCTGGAACAGGCCACGGAAGAAATCTGATTTTCTGTCATGAAATGTGGCTGCCCCGGACCCGATCCGGGGCCGCTATTAAGCTTGCCTCGCCGGTCCTGTTTTCCAGTTTCATGCGCTTTCGTCTGAACGTGGGTGCATGTATCGTCTCTAGTAACTATGAATCTTGTCTGGGGAGGGGCGGTTCAAATGAGTGTGGTGACGAACCTGAATACAAGCGCAGACCGGCAAACGGAGCAGACGTTGCGCGAAGACTTGGCGGCTGCTTTCCGGCTGGCGGTCGAGTTCGGCTGGCACGAAGGGGTGGGCAATCACTTCAGCGCGGCTGTCTCTGAAGATGGCACGAAATTCCTGATGAACCCGAAGTGGCGGCACTTTTCCGAGGTGACTGCCAGTAATCTTCTCTTGTTGGATGCCAATGACGCCGGTGTCATGGATGGGCCAGATGCGCCGGATCCGAGCGCCTGGTGCATTCATGGGACGGTGCACCGGGTCAATCCGGCCGCAAAAGTTCTCTTTCACGTGCATCCGCCCAACGCGACGGCGCTGGCGACCCTAAAAGATCCTTCGATGAAGCCGATTGATCTGAACACCGCGCGCTATTTTGGCAAGGTTGCAATCGATCTTGGCTTTGGCGGCATGGCGGATGAAGCCGAAGAAGGCCGGCGGATTGCCGAGACGCTCGGCACCAAACCGGTACTGATCATGGGCAATCATGGGGTGTCTGTTGCCGCAGAGACCGTCGCCGAGGCTTTCGATTATCTCTATTATTTTGAACGCGCAGCGGGCACCCTTCTGGGGGCCTATGCAACCGGCCAGCCTCTGGCCGTCATGTCGGACAATTTGGCCGCCAAAACGGCTGCCGAGTGGGAACCTTATAAGGGCATGGCGGAAGCTCATTTTGACTTTCTGAAGCGTCAGCTCGATAAAAATCAGCCAGATTATCGGGAGTAAAAACAAGGATTTGGCAGGCCGGGTGGCATGAAACCCGACCTGTATTACTCCTCTATTACCCGTTCAGTTCTATTGCTTGTTAGCCTTTGTTCATCCGCAATTCTTCAACGGGAGGACGAAGCATGAGCGCGCAGAAGATCTTGATGATCACGGGCGATTTCACCGAAGATTATGAAACCATGGTGCCGTTTCAGGCCCTGCTGGCCATGGGCTATGAGGTGGATGCCGTCTGCCCTGGCAAAAAGGCAGGTGAGACTGTGGCGACCTGCATCCACGATTTTGAAGGGGACCAGACTTACACCGAAAAACGCGGTCACAATTTCACTTTGAACGCGACTTTCGCCGATGTGGACCCTGCGAATTATGATGCGTTGGTGATCCCGGGCGGCCGGGCACCGGAGTATCTGCGTCTTGATGATGCTGTGATTGCGGCTGTCGCGCATTTCATGAGCGAGAGTAAGCCGGTGGCTGCCATCTGCCACGGCGCCCAAATCCTGACTGCAGCGAAGGTCATCGAAGGCCGGACCGTCTCTGCCTATCCCGCTTGCCGCCCGGAAGTTGAACTTGCTGGCGCCAGCTATGCCGATATTGCTGTCGATGCCGCCGTCACCGATGGCAATCTGGTCACCGCTCCGGCCTGGCCGGCGCATCCTGCCTGGCTGGCCCAGTTCCATGCCGTGTTGAGTGGTGCTGCCGCGAACACGCTTGCTGCATAAACTAGAGCGCCTGAACTAGACTATCCGCGACCCAGCCTGGATCCCATGACACGCTGGGCAGCGGGTGGTTTCCTGCCTCGGTGCGGCGCTGCCCCGGGGCGGGACTTTTCCTTGAATGCGAGCGGCGGTATTCTCTCTGTGAACGCCAGATCTGGAGGCAACAATGTGCAAACTCTTTATCGAAGCCGATGTGACCCTCTGGCAAAGCACGACCAAATCGCTCCGGATCGACGGCATGGTGACCTCTGTCCGCCTGGAGACCTTCTTTTGGAAGGTGCTGGATGAAATCGCCGCCCGTGATGGCATGAATGTGGTCCAGCTGATCACCAAACTGCATCATGAGAGCATCGACGCTGGCCACGATCTGGGCAATTTTACCTCATTCCTGCGGGTGTGCTGTGGCCGGTATCTGGCTTTGCAGCTTGCTGGTGACGTTCCCTTGGATAAACGCGTTCCAATTGCCGGGCTTGATGCCGATGGCATCCTGGAAGCTGAAGACCGCCGGGTTCACTGATCAGGTTGTGCCCTTAAGGAAGGTTGCGGGAGTACAATCCGCAGTCGGCTAACAAATTCCCATTGCGGCAATTGACCTTATTGCCATTTTATCCGAACTATGTAACGGCCACTTTTACGAGCAAACGAGTTGTGGCTGTAGTATTCTGTTACTACCCGTCGCTTATGTCGGCCTGCTACGACAATGTATTCGTTGCTTTTGGCGAGTGTCTCTCGCCGAACGAGAATCGATTGTGGCTTTTGTCACATTCACAAGGTTACTTGCCGATCCTGCCGTTCGATCTCTACCCACCAATTTGAGATTATGGCGGGTTTCCGGTTCCCCGCCCGGGACAGCTTTTAAACCCGGGCGGGGTTTTCTTTTTCGCGGATGGTCTGGGGGAACACATGTGCAAATTGTTTGTTGAGGCCGATTCTGAGCTCTGGCAAAGCCGCGCACGCTCGCTGCGGATCGACGGCATGGTAACGTCCGTAAGGCTGGAGAATTTTTTTTGGAATGTATTGGAAGAGCTTGCCGAGCGGGATGGCATGAATGTTGTTCAACTGATTACCAAACTGCACAATGAAAGCATTGAAGCTGGCCACGACCTTGGCAATTTCACGTCCTTTTTAAGAGTATGCTGCGGACGGTTTTTGGCGCTGCAGCTTTCCGGCGATGTGCCGACCGACAAGACCCAGCCGATCGCAGGCCTGAACGCAGACCAGATCCTGGAAGCGGAAGCAAACCGGGTTCATTGATTCTTCTGGTCTAATTATTCCATAGTTAGCTGCTGTGTAACGTAATCGCCGATTGCGAGCGAAGACGTGAGGCCGGGTGACTCAATGCCGTATAGGGCCACCAATCCGTTCAATCCATGATCCTTGGGCCCGTCGATGCGGAAATCCGGTGCAGGATCACTGGGCGCATGGATTTTGGGCCGGAGACCACAATAATCGGGCTCCAGAGCCCCGTCGGCGAGGGCAGGCCAATACTGACGGATGGCCTCGTAGAAGTTATCGGCGCGGTTTGGGTCGACGTCATAGTCGAAGTTTTCGACCCATTGCATATCCGGCCCGAATTTTACCCGGCCCATCAGGTCGAGAGTGACATGAACGCCGAGGAGGCCTGAGTTGGTCGTTGGAACCGGATAGATCAGGGTGGAAAACGGGGATTTGCCGTTGATCCGGAAATAGGTGCCCTTGGCGATATATGCGCGCGGTGCTTGGGTGTGGGGCAATTGGGCGGCGAGCCCTGGCGCACCATGTCCGGCAGAAATGATCAGTTCGCGGCACGTCATCGCGTAACCGTCATCCCCATCAGCCACGCTAACCTTATAGCCACCGCTCGGAAGGGCTTCCAGCTTGGTGACTTTGGTGTTCAAAACCACCTGGCCGCCATTGGTTTCAAGCTCTCCTTGAAGGGCGAGCATCAGACCATGACTGTCGACAATTCCAGTCGATGGTGAGGAGAGGGCGCCGTGACAGGCCAGTTCCGGTTCAAGGTCGGAGGCTTCTTCTGCGCTCAGCCGGATCAGATCGGTCACACCGTTTTCAGCGGCTTTTTGGCGTATGGCTTCCAGCTTTTCTGCCTGATCCGCCGTGCAGGCGACAATCAGCTTGCCCGTCTGCTTGTGACCAACGCCGTTTTCCTTGCAGAAAGCATAGAGCTTCTTTTTACCCTCAACGCAGAGCTGCGCCTTCAGGCTGCCGGTTGGGTAATAGATGCCTGCATGAATGACCTCGGAATTGCGGGCACTGGTTTCTGATCCAATTAGATCATGTTGCTCAAGCACCATCACTTCGCGGCCAGCCAGTGCCAAAGAGCGGGCACAAGCCAAACCGACAACTCCGGCACCAATCACGAGGGTTTCGATATCATGCATGGTCCGGCTCTTTTCTCAGCTTTAGTCATCCCGGAAAAGCCAATTGGCTATATCCGGGATCGGAGTGCCAATGCTGCTGTTCTCACTCTCCGATCCCGGGTCTCACTGGTGTTCGCCCGGGATGACGACGTAGAGTTTGGGCAACTATGCTTAGTAGCTTGCCGTCCCGGCTTTTGAACCGGGACATGCTTTGGTACTTGGTGGCCCCGAATCGGGTCTGGGGCAGCAAGTGCCTAGTGGCTTTAGCCCCACCAAGCCTCTGGCTCGAAGGAACCTGCAGCGTCTTCGATGACCTGACCGACCTGGAACAGTGTGCTCTCGTCGAACGGTTTGCCGATCAGCTGCAGGCCGAGCGGAAGGCCATCGCCTGAAAGGCCGGCAGGCACAGAAATGCCCGGCAGGCCGGCCATGTTCACGGTCACAGTGAAGATGTCGTTCAGGTACATTTTCACAGGATCGGAATGCAGATCCTGATCGGCAACGCCAAAGGCTGCTGATGGTGTGGCCGGGGTTAGGATGGCGTCGACACCGTTCTGCCAGGCCAGGTCAAAGTCGCGCTTGATCAGCGTGCGGACCTTTTGGGCTTTCAGATAGTAAGCGTCGTAGTAACCGGCAGACAGCACATAGGTGCCGATCAGGATCCGGCGCTTGACCTCGTCACCAAAGCCTTCAGCGCGGGTGTTTTCATACATCTCCACGATGTCTTTGCCCGGAACGCGCAGGCCATAACGCACGCCGTCATAACGGGCCAAGTTGGACGAGGCTTCGGCTGGCGCCACAATGTAATAGGCCGGCAGGGCGTATTTGGTGTGTGGCATGGCAATGTCGACGATCTCCGCGCCCGCTTCCTTCAGCCATTGAATGCCCTTCTGCCACAGTTCATCGATTTCACCCGGCATGCCATCAAGACGGTACTCGGCCGGAATGCCGATTTTCAGGCCCTTCACGGATTTTCCGATGGCTGCTTCATAATCCGGAACCTCGATGTCGACCGACGTGGTGTCTTTCGGATCAACCGAAGCCATGGATTTCAAAAGAATCGCGCTGTCGCGCACGGTGTGGGCGATTGGGCCGGCCTGATCGAGCGAGGAGGCGAAGGCGACAACGCCCCAGCGGGAGCAGCGTCCATAAGTCGGCTTGATACCGACCGTGCCGGTGAACGCTGCCGGCTGGCGGATGGAGCCGCCGGTGTCGGTGGCCGTTGCGCCCATGCACATACGGGCCGCGACAGCTGCGGCAGAGCCACCGGACGAACCGCCCGGGACCAGATCCTGGTTGGAGCCCTTCTTGCGCCACGGGTTGATAACGTCACCGTAGTAAGAGGTCTCGTTGGACGAACCCATCGCGAACTCATCCATGTTGAGCTTACCGAGCATCACTGCGCCGTCGGCCCACAGGTTGGATGTTACCGTGGATTCGTAAGCCGGTTTGAAACCATCCAGAATGTGCGAGCAGGCCTGGGTGTGAATGCCTTCGGTGCCAAATAGATCCTTGATCCCAAGCGGGATGCCTTCCAGCGCACCGCCTTCACCTTTGGCGAGCTTGTCGTCGGAGGCCTTGGCCATCTCGCGGGCCTTGTCGGCGGTGACAGCCACATAGGCGTTCAGCGCTCCGTTGGCTTTCTCGATGTTGCCGATAAAGGCTTCGGTGAGTTCTGTGGACGTGTAGTCCTTGTTCTTCAGTCCCTCGCGGGCCTCGGCAATGGTCAGTTTTGTAAGGTCTGTCATGTTGGGTCTCTTATGCCGCAACGCGGAGCGGCTTGCGGTAGAAAATAGAATATTCGCTGTCAGGATAGTCGAGCACCGGACCGCACTGTTCAAAGCCGGCGCCAACATAAAGGCGCTTGGCGGCTTCGTAGTTGTGTCCGGTTTCCAGAACCAGTTCGCGGAAGCCTTCGCCTTCTGCCAGCTCGACAACCCGGTCAAGGATCAGGCGCGCCAGTCCCTGGCCCTGAAAGGCCGGGCGGGAGTAGAAGCGCTTCAATTCGGCAATGCCGCCCTCGTGGCGGTAAAGCGCACCGCAGGCTGCTGCCGCCCCATCGATACGGGCAACGAACAAGGTTGTTTCCGGGCCAGTCATTTCCTCAACACTCATGCTGAAGTTGGCTTCTTCCGGGGTCAGCGAGCGCAGGACAGCGTTCAATTCGCTGACCATCTGGCGCATGTCATCGCTGAGCGGCGTCTCGACGGCGATTGAAATTGAAGGGGCGGAGGACATTCCGGGGCTTCCCAGTTATTCGACGACTTTCGGCACCATGAAGAAGTTGTCTTCAGAGGCTGGAGCGTTCTTGGTGATGTCGGCAGCTTTGTTGCCGTCCGTTACACCGTCAACGCGTTTTTTCATGGTCGTTTCGACGACAGAGGTCATCGGCTCAACACCGTCGATGTTCACTTCATCGAGTTGCTCGACAAAGCCGAGAATGGCATTGAGCTCGCCGGTCATGCGGGTGGCTTCGTCTTCGTTCACTTTGATGCGGGCAAGACGGGCAACGCGCTTTACCGTGTCAGTATCTACGGACATTTTTGTTCCTTTGGCCGATTAATGTTTGGCTTGGATCCGTGCATACGCTTTGCGGCACTGAATTTCCAATGAATGTGCTTGCTGTTGGGACCAAGAAATGAAATACGGTCCTGGTGAGGACCGGAATATTACGATGAGATCGCCCCGCCGTGGCCGGAAAGATGACCCAGGCCTGACAGACCGGCTACAGGCCGCCATGATCCAGGCCTTGGCACGGGAGGGTTTTGAGGCGGTCCGGGTGGAGGAGATCGCCAGGGCGGCACGCACCAGCAAACAAGCAATCTACCGCCGATGGCCAGGCAAGGAAGCCTTTGCGGTGGCTGCGCTTGAGTGTGGTCTCAGCAAAGTGCTGCCACCTGTACCCGAGCGCGCCAATGCAGCACGCGATCTGCACCGGCTTGTGGGCGCTTACCTCAACGGATTGGCAGGTGATACCGGCAAAGCCGTTATTAAGATCAGGGCATATCCGGGATTTGAGCCGCTGGTGCAACAATTGGAAGAAGAGATCCGCTTTCATGTCCGCCATTGCCTGATCGCAACACCGTTTGAACAGGATCTCTCCGCCCGGGCGGCCCTCATTTTGGGATTGATTTGGCAAGACCTTTATGACCGGCACTTGGGTCCGGGCGGCCTGACCCAAGCGGGTTTGGAAAGCGCAATCTATTTGGTTCTCGGGCTGGTGGCGCCACAGGCCCCGAGCTGAATTTAGGAAGCCCAGAAACAAAGCCATCACAGTTTCCTAGCCGGTTGTTGGCATCTCTGTGATTAAGGGTGATTGGCATTTGGGCTGGGGTGCCGCCATTCTCCGGACATGTCCTGTGCTGCCGCGCTGGATGGCTCATAGTCCCACCCCTCCAACGGAGACCTCGATGCCGCTTTATACGTCCAAATCAGTGCTGCTCGGTTTGACAGCTCTATTTTCCGTCACAGGCTTTGCCGTTTCGGCTGATGAAATCACCACCTTCACCAAGGGTGGTGCGGCAATCGGCGGAACGGACCCGGTTGCTTATTTCACTGAAGGCAAACCGGTAGTCGGGTCCGACGCCTACACTTTCCAGCATGATGACGTCACCTGGAAATTCTCTTCGGCCGAAAACCGCGATAAGTTCGCTGCTGATCCAGCCAAATATGCGCCGCAATATGGCGGCTTCTGCGCCTTTGGCCTCAGCAAGGGATTTAAGGTGCCGGTCGTTCCGGAAGCCTGGAAAATCGTTGACGGCAAGCTCTATCTGAACAATAGCCTCGCCGTTCAAAAACGATTTGAAGGCAATACGGCTGAACTGATCAATCACGCTGATCTCAATTGGGATATTGTCAAGGACACCAAGCCAGAAGACTTGAAAGAACCGATCATCCGGTAACATCCAGCTATTGAGGACACCGAATGAGCCCGCCCTTTCGGCGGGCTTTTTGCGAATTGGTTTGGGCGATTATCTTGAATTGGCTAGGCCGCGACGGCCAAACCCAACTTGTCTATTTGGCGTGCGGGGCCGTTGATGATGTGTAGATGCATCAGAAGTATTCGAGTTCGCATTTGGTTTTTTCTGATCGGGTGGTCTTGTGAAACGGCCTGCAGAGGTTTCAATGCCGCAGAAATAAATCATCAAGCCAGTTCCAACTGTCGGAAGCAGGAAACCAATGTACCAAACCCAGCTTCGACCTGAATCGCGAAGCCGATTTAAGCAAGTTGAAAAGTTTGAATAAAGCCCAACAAAAATGGTTGCCGAAATTCCGAGTATTTCTCCAAAATTACGATGTTCATTTGGACTGTCTGGAGATGCAAAAAGCAAAATGGTTACAAAAAGTCCGGCGAAAAACAGCCCCCAAATTACGGCTTGATAGAGCCACCATTGTCCACGGGAAATGCGACCGTAAAATGGATTGTATAATGCTTCCATGTTCACCTCATACTAATAGCTCCTTATTGAGGGAACTCTCTAAATACTAAACTTCTGGTTTATTTAATTGGTAAATCTGAGAATTACTGAGCTCGCGTTTCAAGCATATGAATTGCAACCCGGTCGCGCAAATACACGCCGTTTCGTCTTGTTGAACAATGACATCTTTAAAAATCAAGACAGCGATGCTAAATGCTGAGTTATGAAGTCAACATTTAGAAAGGTGCTCAAAGCCGTCATGCCAAAACGCAAGCCCCGGATATTGACCGTCAAGTCGGCGGTGTATTTAAGCCCAAACATGATCCGGGTGACCTTCGCCGGTCCGGAGCTGGAAGGGTTTCCGCTCAATCAGGAAGGGGCCAATTGCAAATTGGTGTTGCCGCGAGAAGGGGAGAGCCGCTCGGATTTTGAGGCGTACTTTGCGCCGGATGGACCGGATGAGAAGGTTCATCCCGTTAGAACCTATACCGTGCGCGCCTACCGTTCGGATACGCTGGAACTGGACATAGATTTCGTCGCTCATGGTGATAGTGGTCCAGCCACCCGCTGGGCACAGCAGGCAAAACCGGGGGCGTTCCTGGGTTTCTTTGGCCCAAGCCAAAAGAAAATCAAAGAGTTTTACGCCGATTGGTATCTAGTGGCCGCAGACCTTTCCGCGATGCCAGTTGCCGAGGCCGTTCTGGAACAAATGCCCCAGAATGCCAAAGGTATTGCGGTTTTTGAGGTGCCGTCCGAAGAAGACATCCGCGAAATCCAGGTTCCTGAGAAGTTTTCGGTCCATTGGCTAATCCAAGAAGATCCGCATGTGGCGTCCAGCGCTCAATTCGATTTCATCGCATCGATGGAGTGGCCCGCCGGTGTTGTTCAGACTTGCATTGCCGGGGAAAGTTCAGTGATCCGCGAGCTGCGGGGATATCTCAACAACACGCGCCAGGTACCCCGCAAAGACACCTACATTTCCGGATATTGGAAGATCGGCATTGTCGAGGATGAACACCAGAAAATGAAACGCGCGGAAGAAGCTGCTTGAGGCGTGAGATGGGTTTGAAAGGTCCGGGAAAACGGTGCCAGACCGGATCTGCATCCCGATAACTCGACTGCATTGCGCAACTAGAGAATCAATTTTTGCGCGAAATTTCCGGATTTGTGCGCCATAGGGTTATTTTAATGGAAATATACATTTTGAAATAGTAAATATTTCAAAGGGTTGCGCGTATGTTCCGAAATATTGCAGCAACCCTTGTCAAAGCAACGAGAGTTGGTAGAGCAGGGTATGGCTTCTTCCAACGCACTTCTCCTGTTTGCGCAGGCTATCGTCTATTTTGCTGTCATGATGAGCTTGCTCCGGGCAAGACGCGCGATTGGCATCGGCGTTTTCATGTGTGCGCTGGGCGTCATGCACTTTCTGGAGACCTATCTCGCCGCCGTTTTTTACATAGAACTGCCTTTCGGCATTGTGTCGCCGGGATCGACCGTTTTGTTTTCCGGCAAACTCTTGATGATTTTGCTGCTTTATATCCGGGAAGATGCACAGATCGTCCGTCAACCGATTTACGGTCTTTTGATTGGCAATTTTTTGATTGTCGCACTCGTCATGATTTTGAGAAACCACGAAACCATTCAGGTTGCCGTGGGGCGGTTGCCTGATATCGCATTTGTCGACGAGATCGGCTGGCTCATGGTCTGGGGCACGATCCTGCTCTTCATTGATGCGATCGCGATCATTGTCTTATACGAGAAAATTGGAGATCTGTTTGGGCGTCACCTCGGATTGCGTTTCCTGATCTCCGGGGCGATCGTGCTGACGTTCGATCAGGCCGGTTTCTTTCTGGCATTGCATATTGTTACGGGAGCGCCGCTGCAGGTCTTTTTTGGCGGTTGGGCAGCCAAAATGGTTGCGGTCGTTGTCTACACCGCGTTGTTCGTTGCCTATCTGAAGTACTTCAGCAGCAGAGAGCGCTGGCTGACCAACCGGCCGTTTCGCGATGTCTTCAACGAACTCACCTACCGGGAGCGATACTGGGACCTGGTTGAGGCAACCAGCCGGGATCACCTGACCGGTGCCTTGGACCGGCGGCTGTACGACAAGGACGCGCCAAAGATCGTAAAGGCAAACCTCAAGGACGGCCGTCCGCTCACAATGCTCGTCATCGATATTGATCATTTTAAAAGGGTCAACGACCAGCACGGTCATGAAACCGGCGACAAGGTACTCAAGTCCATCTCGGGCATACTTTTGGACAATTTGCGCTCAGACGATCACCTCTACCGGTTTGGAGGAGAGGAGTTTGTTCTCTTGTGCGAACGGCTTGCGCCAGAAGGTGCGGTATCGTTGGGAGAAAGATTGCGACGCGCGATTGAACGTCAAAGCCAGTATTTGCTGCCGGAAAAAATCACTGTCAGCATTGGCGTGTCGAGTCTCACGGACGACGGAGAAACGCTTGAGCAACTCTTCCAAGCCGCTGATCAACGCCTTTACAAGGCCAAGAGCAGTGGCCGGAACAAAGTTTTGGGTCCAGACCTATCTTAAAACCACTGCCAAGGGATTTCGGCTAGGATAAACAATGGCCTAGCCAAGTTCTCAGCGGGTCAAGCGAACTCGGTCTTTTGCCTACCTGCTGGCGCTAGCCAAAGCTGCGCCAAACCCCACAAACAGGCCGCCTGTGGTTCTGCGCACCCAGCGCATGCGCTTTTCTGACGTCAAGAACCGGCGCATGTGGCCGCCGGCAAAAGCAATCGCGGCATGGTTGGCAAAACACAGAACGGCATAAGTGACAGATAGGATCGTTGTTTCCAGGAGATTGATGCCGCCTTTGGACATAAATTGCGGAAAGAGCGCGGTGATCACCAGAATGGCCTTGGGATTGGTCACGGAGACCAGGAATGCCTCCAGGAAGAGTTTTGCCGGATGTTTGCGCGCCGTCAGCGCCCCATTTTGAACCTGAAAACTGGATTTGTCCCGCCAGATCTTGATGCCCAGAAAGATCAGATAGGCTGCGCCAATGAATTTCATCACCGTGAAGGCAAGAGCAGAAGTTGCCATCAGCGCGCCGAACCCAAAGGCAACCGCATACCCGATCACGATCAACCCCATCATGTTGCCGCTGGCAGACGCAAGGGTCGCGTTGCGGCCGAAGCGCAATGTGTTGGAGATCGCCAGCATGACAGCTGGGCCAGGGCTTATGGCCGGCAGGAGTGAGACGGCAATAAACAGAAGCCAGAGATCAAAGGGCATGAAAAAGGTCTTTCAGTTGAATGCTTAGGCAGGGATAGGGCGTGTTTTAAGGAAGCAGATGGCCGGATTGAACAGCGCGATCCAGCAAAGATTGGGCATAAGCCCAGAGGCCGGGGAAGGGGGCCAACTTGTCTTCCTTTTTCTTGCGAATGTCACCAACGGCCATTGGTTCATGAACCGGGTTGTCCTGCTGGGAGGCAAAGACCAGCAGCATGGGATGCAAAACATCCATGGCGTTGGCGAACCGGGCCTCTTTAGTCTCATTGTGCTCAAACTCGTGCCACAGGGCCCGAAATTCTGCTGACTGCTGATCTGGTAGAAGTGCGAAGATCTTTTGGGCAGCGGCCTGTTCTTTCACAGCGACATCTGCATGGTTGTCGTCCGTCACCCAATGATCGCCTGCGTCTATTTCAACGAGGTCATGAACCGCAAGAAGCTTGATCACATGATTGATGTCAGTGCCGTCTTCGGCGTGTTCCGCCAGGGTCAAAGTCTGCAAGATAACGTGCCAGCAATGTTCAGCTGTTGTTTCCCGCCGGTTGCCGTCCGATAGTTGATTGAGCCGAACCACATCCTTGAGCTTGTCGGTTTCGAGTAAGAAACTGACCTGCTTTTCCAGATCCAACACCATCTAGAGTTCACCCATGGCCTGACGGAACCGCCGGACGCTTTCGGTAAAACCATAAATAAGCGCATCGGCGGTAAAGCCGTGGCCGATAGACATTTCCCGGATGAAGGGCGCTTTGGCGAGAAGTGCCGGGATGTTTTCGACGGTCAGGTCATGCCCGGCGTTGACACCTAGACCGACTGCCTTTGCGGCGTTCGCTGTTGCTACCACCTTGTCCAACTCTTTGGCCGCTTGGTCCGCATCGTCAAAACAAGCGCCATAAGGGCCAGTGTAGATCTCGATGCGTTCAGCACCGAGGCGTGCTGCATGTTCCGGGTCAGATGGATCCGGATTACAGAACAGCGACACAGTGATTGCCCATTCCTTGGACGCAGCGATTGCTGTTTCCAAAAGGCCGGTGCCCTTGGAAAAATCCCAGCCGTGATCGGAGGTTGTCTGATCCGGGTCATCGGGCACAAACAGGACCTGCTCCGGACGGGCCTCTTCGACCAGTTTTAGAAAGTCCGGCGAAGGATAGCCTTCCAGACACAGTTCCTTGTTCGGAAACCGCTCTTCGATCAGCTCAGCAAGGTCAAAGACATCGCTCTTGCGGATGTGGCGCTCATCAGGGCGCGGGTGCACTGTTATGCCCTTTGCGCCGGCTTCCATTGCTATGCTGGCAAGGCCTGTGACGCTCGGCCATGGAAGATCGCGGCGATTGCGCAACATGGCGATGGCATTGACATTGACGGACAGGCGCGAGACGGCAGTCATGTTCACAATCCGGTTAAGAAGGTTGGCAGTTTGATTCAAGATGATCGGACTTTAGCGCAAGATTGTGCCAAAGGTCATTGAAGTCAAACAAGAAATTGTCCCTAGTGACAATGTAAATGCTGGAGTTTATGTCGCAGGGCGGTGCTCTTTCGATTGTGGCGCTGAGCGGGGAAAACCGTTACCACAGGCGCCGTTATCCGGAAAATTTACAATAGAGATTCAAAGGTAGAGGTTTTGACAGCAAACGGCATTCAATCGGCGAACACGGAGAATATTCGCGGCAGCCTTGCGATGATTTCTGCAATGGCGCTCTTTGCAGTTGAGGACATGTTTCTGAAAGCTGCTTCTGTGTCTTTGCCGGTGGGTCAGATCTTGATGTTGTTCGGTCTGGGGGGCGCGCTCGTCTTCGGTTGTGTTGCTAAGGTACAGGGCGATGCGCTGGTGCAACGCCAGGCCTTTGGCAAAGTGATGGGTATCCGGTTTGTCTTTGAACTCACCGGCCGGCTGTTTTATGTACTCGCGCTGGCCTTGACGCCGCTGTCGTCGACCACGGTCATCCTTCAGGCTACACCGATTTTTGTCGTGCTTGGCGCTATGGTGTTTTTTGGTGAACAGGTGGGGTGGCGCCGCTGGGCCGCTATTGTCATCGGCTTGATTGGCGTAGTGATTGTGCTGCGCCCGGGAGCAGACAGTTTCACCATGCTGTCGATGCTGGCCTTCATCGGAATGCTTGGCTTCGCCGGCCGGGATCTAGCCAGTCGTGCTGCACCAAAAATTCTCAGTACATCGCTTTTGGGCTTTTACGGCTTTGTGACGTTGATCATCGCGGGACTTGCTTACGCGCTCTGGTCAGGTGAGCGGCTTGTCGTGCCGGATACAATAAGCGGGTTTTATGTGGGGCTTGCTGTTTTAGCAGGCGTTTTTGCCTATGGCAGCTTGATGCTTGCGATGCGCACTGGCGATGTGTCTCTGGTCACGCCGTTCCGTTACTCCCGGCTGTTGTTTGGGGTTGGGCTTGGAGTTCTTTTTTTCGAAGAGCAACTGGACCTGCAAACCCTGATCGGCTGTGCCGTGATTGTCTTGTCCGGCCTGTTTATCCTGGCGCGGAGCAACCGGACACAGGCGGCGGGCAATAGATCCGGCTCCTGAAACTTGTCCGCACGGCCCAGGACCTGATCTAATCCGAGTTGGCTGTTGCTCAACCTCAGTTTCCGCGGAATTCAGCCGGAATTTTGCACTCTAGTGGGTGATTGCCACTCAGCAATCACCGGATGTATTTTGGTTGTTTTTCTGGAAATTGCACTTAAAGATAGAAAAACCTCTCAAAGTTTACTATACGTAAGTATTCTGCCGAACCTAAGGAGGAGGCGACAGATGATTACGCGAAGAAAATTGATGACGACCGCCGCGCTTTCAGGTGCTGCCCTTACTTTTTCCGGTGTTGTTCCAGGCGTTCGAGCCGTTGCTTATACGGGGCTTCCAGTCCGCCGCAGCCTTGGTGGCATGCCGCTTGACGACAAGGATCTGAGCCTCTGGCGTGATTTTGTCGGTCATATGAAAGGGATTTCAGAAAACGAACCGGTCAGTTGGATCGGGTTTGCCAATATTCATGGAACGTCTACCGGCGGCTTTAACAAGTGCCCACATGGCGATTGGTATTTTCTGCCTTGGCATCGCGGCTATGTGTCGATGTATGAGCAGGCAGTGAGGGATTGGTCCGGGGAAGCGTCGTTCGCAATGCCCTATTGGGATTGGACCACCGACCGGCAGATCCCAAAAGCTTATTCGGATCAAACTTACAATGGTCAACCCAATCCGCTCTATGACGCCACGCGGACAATGTCTGCGACCGCCAGCCTGCCGGACAATATGGTAGGCCAGAACGTGATTACCGACATCCTGGCTGAAACCGAGTACCAGGTGTTCGGCACGTCCAAAAACCCATCTCAAAACAATCTTGACCAGAGCTGGATACCGGCCGGTGGCGGTGTTTCGGGGCCGTTGGAAGCCAATCCACACAACAGGGTGCATTGTGCTGTTGGTGGCCAGATGTGCTCAGCCGTATCCGCGCGTGATCCTTTGTTCTTTATGCATCATGGCAACATCGACCGGCTTTGGGCACTTTGGAACAGCCAGGGCCGTCAGAACACAGAAGAGTCGCTTTGGACGGATATGCCGTTTGCGAATAATTTCCGCAAAATGGATGGTGCTGATTATACGGTGATCACCGGCGAGACTCAGGCCTATGAGTCTCTTGGTTACACCTACAATCTGCCAGAAACCTCTGGCCTTTTGGCTCTTGCGGCTCGGGTTCGGCCGGGGGCGTCCTCAACCGGTCTCAATGATGTTTTGGCCGGCCGGCCTGCCCCGGAAGGGGTAATTACACAAACAAAAACAAACTTCCTTGCGGCCACGGCGCTTAATCCGCTGGATATTGCAGTGCCGGTTTCCGCGTCCCAGGTTGCGGCCGCATTGGGTGAAAGCCCGCAATCTACCGAAACCTTAAGGCTCTCCAGTCAGATCGGTGATGCTCCTAAACAAGTGATCGCTATCTTGCGGGATGTACCGGCCCCTGCTGCCGATACGGCCGAATATAGGGTCTTTGTGAATTGCGATTACCTATCGCTCGAAGTTCCTGACACAGATCCGCACTATGTGACGACATTTGGCTTCTTTGGCTTGGCGGGCGACCATGCTGGTCACGGCCACGGCGGAACGGCTAAAGAACCTAGCTCCTATCTGGTCAACCTCACCGGCGCTCTGCAGCGTTTGGCCCGCCGGGGACAGGTGACAGGCGACGATATTGTGGTGCAGGTCTTGGCGTATCCGCGTCAAGGGGTCAGCCCCCAAGACGCTGCGCCGATCGTTCCTGGCTCTGTTGAGGTTGCGATTGTGTGAGTGCACCTTAGATTCATGATGGCTGACAAGGGAAAGTAATGAACCTGGAAGGCGATCAAAACGAATGACACAGGTCATGGAAGTCCCAAAGGGGTTGAACTCTGTTGGCAGGATCAGCTTGCGGTCTCTCATCGTAAGTCTGGTCCTGTTGTCCGGGTCCAATGTGGTGTCCGCAGGACAAACCGCAGAAGCCGCAATACCGGTGCCAAGGCCAGTGCAAACCGAAGCAACCGGCCAATCCAATCAAGCGGAAACAGGGTCGGCTGCCGGTGAGACAAACTCTGGCAAAACGCCAGATGGCTTTACCAAATTGACGGATGGCCAAATACAGACTGTTTGCCTGCCGCAGACCGCGGGGCTGAAGCAGCAATTGGCCGATCCGAATAACAAGCTCGCACTGGTTATCAGTTCATATCATCCTGGTAATGGTGGTGGCGGAGGAATTTTGGTTCATGAGACCGGATCTGCCATTGGAGCGGTAGACCCGGTCGCCTCTATCGGATTTTTCCCCAATGTCGGCTTTGGGCTCGAAGATACGCCCAAAAAATACTTTCTTCCCAAGTACCTGTTGAGGAAGTCGGGAATGGGAGCCGACTACTGTTTTGATCTCACATTTGATACGGTCACTGACGGCTCGCCAAAGAGTAAAGCCGATGTCTCCCTTGAGGTGGTGACACCGGACTAGGCCAAAGCGCGGTTCGTTCCACCATTTGAGGGCAATGACCGCCGGGTCTTCATGGGACGTGCTCGAAAACTGCCCGCCGTTTCCCTGATCAGCTCAACTTATCCGGAACTTTTCTGTGAGAAATCCGTTCCTGCCGCCGTTGGCATGGCAAGCCGTCGCGGACGGTCGGTATCACGCTGAACTCTAAGAAATTCAAAAACATAGCGCAGTCACGATCGCTGATACTGCCAATTGCGCAGTCTTTTGCGTGCACTGGTTTCGTGGAGCAGTGGCGCAAAAGGCTTGCCAGCTCCAGAGGGTGCACGGTATGAGGTATGTAACGTAATAACATTACATCATTCAATGTAGCGAGATCCTCTATGGCCGATACCCGATTGCCCGTCACCGTCCTGTCCGGCTTTTTAGGCGCCGGAAAAACCACTTTGCTCAACCGGATCCTGAACAACCGCGAGGGTTTGAAGGTGGCGGTCATCGTCAATGACATGTCGGAGGTCAACATTGATGCCGACCTGATACGGTCCGGCGGTGCGGAATTGAACCAGACCGAGGAAACTCTGGTTGAGATGTCCAATGGCTGCATCTGCTGCACTTTGCGCGATGATCTTCTACAGGAAGTCCGCCGTTTGGCAGATGAAAAGAAGTTCGATTACCTCTTGATCGAGTCGACCGGCATTTCCGAACCGCTACCGGTTGCCGCGACTTTCGAGTTCCGTGATGAAGACGGGGAAAGTCTGTCTGATGTGGCTCGGCTCGACACGATGGTGACCGTGGTCGATGCGGTAAACCTGCTGCAAGACTTCTCCAGTCATGACTTTCTGAGTGACCGGGGCGAGACCCTTGGCGAAGAGGACGAGCGCACGCTGGTACATCTTTTGACCGACCAGATCGAGTTCTCCGATATCGTTGTCTTGAACAAGGTCAGTGCCGCCGATGCATCCCGTGTGGATGCTGCCCGCAAGATCATCCGCAGCCTCAATGCCGACGCCAAAATCATCGAAACGGATTTCTCGCAAGTTCCCCCTGCTGAAATTCTGAACACGGGCCTGTTTGACTTTGAAAAGGCACATGAACATCCGATGTGGGCCAAGGAACTTTATGGTTTTGCAGACCATGTGCCGGAAACGGAAGAATATGGTGTTGCGTCTTATGTCTACCGCGCGCGCCGGCCGTTTGATCCGGTAAAAATCCATGCGCTTTTAAATGGTCCCATGCCGGGCGTGATCCGCGCCAAGGGGCATTTCTGGATCGGGACCCGTCCGGAGTGGGTTCTGGAGTTTTCGCTGGCTGGTGCTCTCTCCAGCATCAGTCCGCTTGGAACCTGGTGGGCGTCCGTGCCGATGAACCGCTGGCCGGATGATGAGCGGGCCCATGCCTATGCCAAGGCAAATTGGGCCGAACCCTTTGGTGACCGGCGCCAGGAAATCGTGGTGATCGGCGCTGGAATTGACTGGCCTGCGTTGAAGGAGCGTCTCGATGCGTGCCTGATCCCGCTGGACGCAGGCGATGATCTTGACGCGTTTAAATCGCTTGCCGATCCGTTTCCTGCGTTCCGCCGGCAGGAGACCGCGGCATGAGCCTTGCCCTCGAGCAATCAGGCCGTCCGGTCGCTGCCGATGTTTTCATGGCGCGGGACGCAGATATCTTGTGCGAAATTGGGTCGCCGGGCGTTGCGGCGGCGATCTGGCAACGCACGCCGGAACCGGCGTTCAACTCCTGGATTGATCAGCTCGGGATGGACGACCTGCCGGATCTGCGCACCGTGGTCCCGGTCCATCTGGCAGAGGCTGCGGTCATAACGGCCTGTGAAACCGCTGGTCTTGCGGCTTGTCCTGAACGGGACACGTTGGCGAGCGATGTTGGTGCGCTTGCTGTCATGATGGCCAGAATACTGGACGTTCAAACCGTCCGGGTCAGGCTGGATGTGGCCGACGAAGTGATGTGTCCGAAATTCCACATTGATCGCGTTCCAGCGCGGCTTTTGTGCACCTATCGCGGGGCGGGAACTGAATATGTGCCGGCCAGCTCAGAGCATGATCCCAAACGGATCCGGCGATTGAAACGCGGAGCGGTCGGGCTGTTCCGCGGCGCCTTGTGGCAAGGCGACGACGTCACTGGCATTTTGCACCGCTCGCCGGAAGTTACCCCGGAAGGCGGCCCGCGTCTGCTGTTGGTGATTGATCCGGTCGAATAAACAAAAAAGGCCCTGCAAACGCAGGGCCTTTTCTTTGTTCTTAGCAATTTCTTGTCTTCAAACCCGGTTAAGCAACCGCGCCCGGATGGTGTTCGGCAACGCCCGGATTTCCTCCAGGATCTTGACCGGATCCTGCACCGGGCTGTCGACATCCAAAACCACATAACCAATGTCCTGATGCGACTGCATGAACTGGGCGTGGATGTTGAGATTGTGGCGGGTGAAGAGGTCGTTCAAGGTCCGCATGGCGCCGGGAGCATTGTGGTGCACCTGAATGAAACGGGTGGCGTCCGTACCTTTCGGCAGCTGAACTTGCGGGAAGGAGACCGCCCCAATCGTTGAGCCGACATCGGAGTACTCCACCAACCGTTTGGAGACTTCTTCACCGATCCGAGCCTGAGCTTCTTCTGTGGAGCCGCCGACATGGGGTGTCAGGATGACATTGTCGAGGCCGCGTAGCTGCGAGATGAACTCATCCTTATTGGACTTCGGTTCCACCGGGAACACATCCACAGCGGCACCGGCGAGATGACCAGATTTGAGTGCGGCAGCCAGAGCGTCGATGTCGACCACCTTGCCGCGCGCGTTGTTGATCAGGAAGGCGCCCTTCTTCATCTTGGCAATCTGATCGGCGCCGAACATGTCCCGTGTGTCCGGTGTGTCGGGCACATGAAGGGAGACGACATCGGACTCGGCGAGCAAGGCTTCCAGGCTGTCGGCAGGCATGACGTTGCCGTGCTGCAGCTTGTCGATCGTATCGTAGTAGATGACCCTGAGGCCCATGGCTTCTGCGAGATTTGACAGCTGCGTGCCGATGTTGCCGTACCCAATGATGCCGAGAGTTTTGCCGCGCACTTCATGAGAACCGGTGGCTGTCTTCATCCAGCGGCCGTCATGGGCCCCGCTTGATTTAGAAAAAACGCCGCGCATCAGCATGACGATTTCGGCAATCGTCAGTTCGGCAACAGAGCGGGTATTGGAAAACGGTGCGTTGAAGACCGGAATGCCACGCATCAAGCTGGCGTTGAGATCCACCTGATTGGTGCCAACGGAAAAACAACCGACAGCGACCAGGGTTTTTGCGGCTTCCAGAACCTCTTCGGTTACCTGTGTACGCGAGCGGATGCCGAGGATTTGCACGCCCTGCAGCTTTTCGATCAGCGCATCTTTTTCCAGTGCGCCAGGCAGCACTTCGACATTCGAGTAACCGTTTTTCTCCAGTACCGCTTGTGCAGTCGGCGAAATGCCTTCCAGCAGCAGCCAGCGGATCTGGTTTTTGGGGCGGGAGAGGCCGGTCATCATGGGTCTGACGTCTTTTCTGAAGATTTGGGTGAGTCATGCACCGATCACGGTGCGGAACGCCGGTGTCGTATACGCGCAGATCCATGTCGCGTCTAGGGTTCTAAAGGCAAATGTGCGGGTTTGTCCGTCAGCTCCGGTTCCGCCTTAACAGCCAGATGAAAAAACAGCCGCCGATGAGGCCGGTGACGATCCCGATTGGCATGTCCTCCGGGGCCATGAGGGTGCGGGCGGCGATGTCGGCCCAGAGGAGAAAGATCGCACCGAGAAGGGCGCTCACCGGAACAACTCTTCGATAGTCACCGCCAACAACCATGCGCACTATGTGCGGGATCATCAAGCCGACAAACCCGATCATTCCCGAAAAGGCGACCATGACGCCTGTAATCAGGGCGCCGACAACAAAGATTTCCAGGCGGAAGCGATCAACGGCAATGCCGAGGGTCGACGCTGTTTCGTCGCCGACGGTCATGGCATTGAGTTGCGGTGCACGGATCCAGAGCCACAATCCGCAGGTGGTCAGGATCGCGAGCGGATAGAGGAGCTGAGACCACTGGGCAAGACCGAGACCACCAAGCATCCAGAACACCACCGTATGTGTGGCCCGTGGGTCGCCCAGAAAGATCAAGGTATTGGCAAGTGCCATGACGATGAAGGAGACTGCGACGCCGGCGAGAACAAGCCGGTCCGCAGTAGAGGCATCTGCAACCCGTGCCACGCCGAGAACGATTGCGGTTGCCATTAAAGCACCACCGAAGGCAAACAGCGGCACAGTCAGGGTTCCTAGAAACAATCCAGTATGGAGCAGGGCGAGAATAGCGCCGAAGGCTCCGCCGGACGAAATCCCAAGCAGATGCGGATCGGCCAGCGGGTTCCGGGTAACGGACTGCAGGCTGGCACCAACCAGCGCCAGGCCTGCACCAACCATCACCGCCAGAAGTGCCCGTGGAAACCGGATATCCCAGACAATTGCCTCGCGCCCGGCTGACCAGGTCTGTTCGACAAGTCCGGGGGCTAGCTTGTTCGCTATGACCCCCCAAACGGTGGCGGCCGGGATCGGGACAGCCCCGACACCGATGGCCAGAGTGAGCGAGGCCATCAAGACACCAAATCCAATCAGCGCGACCATTGGCAACCGGGCTGGAGGAGCCCAACTCCGCTGATTGGGCCCCTTGATGGCTTCAAGCATGGTTCACTCTCCCCAAAAGGCGTTTGCCAGTTTCTTGATCGCCTTGATGTTGCGCGGTCCAGGCGTTGCTTCCACGTATTCCAGGACAACAAATCGGTCGTTTTTGACAGCATCGAGGTTTGCAAAGGCCGGGTTTTCCATCATGAAGGCCCGCTTTTGTGCAGCGGTTACATCCCCGTAGTTGACGATCACGATCACTTCCGGATTGCGTTCAACAACGGTTTCCCAGCCGACGGTGGCCCAGCTCTTTTCCAGATCGTCGACAATGTTTTTGCCGCCAGCTGCTTCAATCATCGCGGTCGGCATGGCGTAGCGGCCAGCTGTGAATGGGGTGTCCTCGCCGCTGTCGTAAACGAAAACCCGCAGTGGTGCGTTGCCGGTGGTCAGAACTTTCTCAAAGTCCGCAAGCTCGGCTTTGTAGCCTGCGACCAGATCTTCAGCGCGCCCCTGCACCTCAAAGATTTTTCCAAGGTTCAGGAGGTCGTTGTACATGTCCTCCATCGAGACTTTCGGCTTTTCGCCGATGTGGATGCAGCTTTCGGTGAGTTCGTAGACATCAATCCCGAAGGGAGCGAGTGTATCTGGCGTGACTTCACCCCCGACTTTCATGCCGTAGTTCCAGCCGGCAAAAAAGAAATCCGCATCAGCGCCGATGAGGACTTCCTTGGTCGGGTATTTGGCAGAGAGTTCCGGCAGTTCGGCGACACCCTCGCGCATTTCCTCGTCCAGAGTTTTCCAGCCCGAGATACCGGTGTAGCCAACCATGCGATCGCGCAGGCCAAGCACCAGCATCATCTCGGTCAGGTTGACGTCGTTGGAGATGGCGCGCTTGGGCGGTTCTGAGAACGTGACTGTGCGATCGCAGCTTTGTACGGTCGTGTCTGCAAATGCTCCAGTTGTCATGAGAGTGAGTGCGCCAAGGGCGTGAAAGATTGGTTTCATGTCAGTTCCTTATCGGAAAGCGTATAGGTGAAGTGGGATGTATTTGACGGTGTCAGCTTTTGGCGTTGCGCCTGAACGCGGAATGCAGCTGATACGGCCCTGTCGCTCAAGACCGTGTGTGGTGGACCAAAGGCTTTGGCCACACCCTGATCAAGCAGCAGAATATCGTCGCAAACCGCGCTGGCCATGTTGAGATCGTGCAGACTGGTGACGATGGTCATGTCGAGGTGGCGGATCAGCTTCAGAACTTCCAGCTGATGGCGGATGTCGAGGTGGTTGGTCGGTTCGTCGAGAATGAGCAGGCCTGGCTGCTGTGCCAGAGCGCGGGCGACCATAACTCTCTGACGTTCACCGCCCGACAAGGTGCCAAACCTCCGGTTTTGCAGACCGGATAAGTCGAGCCGGTCCAAAGCTTCTTGAATGATCGCACGGTCGTCGGCACTGCGCCCGGCAAGAGGTGCGTGGAAGGGTGTGCGGCCGAGTTCCACGATTTCCAAGACGGTGAGGGCGAAGTCCGTCGGCTGTTCCTGCAGCACCGCTGCCACGCGCTGGGCAGCCGCCCTTGCGGACAGGGACCAAATGTCCTGACCATCGATCTCGATCCGCCCAGTGTCCGGCCGGTGAAAGCGGTACAGCAGCCTGAGGAAGGTGGACTTTCCAGCGCCATTTGGGCCGAGCACGCCCAGAACACGCCCTGCCTCAAGGTGCAGGGAGACCGGTTTTAGGATCGGGGCTGTGCCGCGCGGGGCCCAGCTGGCCTCCGTGACGGTCAGCGATGCGGCCGACGTCATTGAACGGCCATCTCTGTTTCTTCTGAGACGATGATCGCAGCCGGCACGCGCGCGAGCGCCGTTCGGCGCAGTTTTCCGGGTCGCTCACCGGAGGAGCACCAGCCATCGGGCAACTCCGCATACTGCCGGGCAAACGTGATCAGATCCGTAACGTCTTCCTCCGGATCGATGTCACCAAACAGATACGTCGCCTTTTGGCTGCCGTGAAAAGCTACCGTGCAAGGACGGCTGCACCCGGCCATGCACGCAACACCGGAAATCTCAAAGTCGTCTGAGACGAATTTGCCGGCCGTTTGAAGTGCGGCCTGCAGCTTTTCAATCAGGTCATAACCAGGCTTACAGTTGCTGCCCTTGTGTCTGCAGGACGTGCACACCGTGATGCGGTGTGAGGTGTGTCTTGATGTCTCCATAGTGCCCTCCGCACATTGGCGGGGCAGTGGAAACATGGGCAGAGTTTGATCCTGATAAGCGGATACATAAGGTCCTGCTCCTGTCCGGGGCACCCCGCCCGGGTTGAAGTTGATGGTGTGCGGCAGGTCTCCTGACTTGCGGGTCTCTGCAAACCTTGAACCTTCCCAGAGCTGGCGCTCCAGTGGTCACTTCAAGGTTGCTCTCCGCTCACAGTTGCGGGGGCAGTTACGGATTTGGCGCCTGATGGCTACACCGCACCGTATTCCCTTTTAATCCACCATCCATGACCGTCCGGCGGAACCACGGGCGGAGGTAAACACGCTTGTCCGGGGAAGGCAAGATAGCTTTCAGCGCGAACACGCGTTTGTCCAATCATATTCAGGGGTCGTATTGGCCGGCGGAGTTTTCAGCCTGGCCAGATTTATGGTTGAGCAAGGAATGTTTGACGAACACCTCCGAGTAAAGGCATCGATGAACAAACGCACCGGTTGCGGGTCCTGTTGGAGTGGCGGCCAAGAGTTTGTTTATTGGCTGGGTAGGCTAAAATATTTCCATTATGATTGTAATAATTACCGATAGATGTTGATTGTTTTTACTTGAAGGTCTGGATCTTTGTTTGCTTCACTTTAAACCTTGTCTGAGGGATGTCGGCAAATGAGACAGATGGGCCGAAAAAGCGAGCACCGGATTGGACGCACTCAAAAACTCCTTTCTTGATCTGACCTGTGACGCCGTCGCGGTTTGTTGTTGGGACGACGGTTCTGCGGACATTCACCTTGTCTATATCAACGACGCTTTCGCTGACCTGTTTGGGCCTTTTGAAGAATTGGTCGTCGACAACTCTATTCCGTGTGCCTCAATGCACCGTGGTCTTCTTCAAGATCCATCCGGAAAGTTGCAGGAAGCGGCCGAATTGAAACATACCGACGGGACGATGTTTCAGGCCAGCGCCGCAGGCTTCGCCTTTAGGGATGATGAAACCGACAAACTCTACAGCTGTGTGACCTACCGCGACGTTTCCGAGAACCTGTCGATACGGGCAGAGTCGCGGCATAAAGGTGCGGACGAAGAGCTTGGCGCCAAACAAGAGGATCCCGTAGCGCTCAAGGCGGCGTATGAGCGTATCCTTGGGGCGTTAAATGCTCACCCTGATCCGATCGTCATTTATGATGCCGACTTGCGGCTTGTCTACCGCAACGATGGGTATGCTGCCTCGGTCACCGATAATCCGAGCGAGTTGGTCGAGGGAATGCGCCTGAGGGACGTGCTTCTGCTGGCAATCGAGCACGGCAGATATCCGGCGGCTGTTGGGCGGGAAGAGGCCTGGATAGAAGAAATCCTGTCGCCGAACTCATTGAGCCAAGTGGCGGAGAATGTTGAACTGGCTGGTGATGTGCACCACAAGCTCATTCGTTCGCGCGCTGCAAATGGTGATTACGTCGTGATCCGGCTAAATTCAACAGAACTTGTGCGCGAAAAACGGGCTGCTGAAGCCGTACAGGCAAGGCTGATCGCAGCGCTCAATGCCTATCCTGCTCCCTTTGTTATTTATGATTCCGATGACTGCCTTGTGGTGTGCAATGACGCCTACCGCGTCTCCATGTCCAACAATCCGGATGACCTAAAAGTCGGAATGCACCGGACGGAAGTCGCTCGCATCGCCGTTCGCGCCGGAAAGATCGCCAATGCGGTCGGACGAGAAGAAGAGTGGATGTCCGACGCGCATCAAAGCATGGACGTTAGTAAACCGGTGCAGGACCTGGAGTTGCCCGGTGACATTCATCACCGGTTGTTGCGGTCCCGGGTCGAGAATGGCGACCTGGTCATTCTGCGGATCGATACGACCGAACTTGTGCGCCAGAGCCGGGCGCTGGAGAAAGCGAATGCTGAAATCACCCATATGGCGCTCCATGATGATCTGACAGGACTTGGCAACAGAAGGTATCTCGCAAAACAACTGGAAGAGTTCACAATAAGACGCAGTCAGACTGGGGGAGAAATCGGAGCGCTGCACATTGATTTGGACCGTTTCAAGCAAATCAATGACACGATGGGGCACCGGGCTGGAGACGATGTGCTGGTGGAAGTGGCCAAGAGGATCAGGCTTGTCCTGGACGGATCGGAAGAGGTTGCCCGAATTGGGGGCGACGAATTCGTTGTTCTGGTGCCTTTGGCAAATGATCCGAAACGGGCTGCGGATCTGGCCGAGGTTCTGTTGAAAGACTTGGCACGGCCGATGCACACCCACGGAAAGGAATGCCGTTTTGGGGCATCCATCGGGATTGCGCAGACACCGCTTTCTGAGGTCGAAAACCTTCTAACAAACTCGGATGTGGCGCTCTACAAGGCCAAACACCGCGGTCGCGGACGCGCGGAGATGTTTGACCATTCCGATCTGGAGGACGTCCGCAACGCAAAGACGCTCGCCGATGATATCCTGCGCGCTGTGGAGCAGGGCGAGTTCGTGCCCTACTATCAGCCGCAGGTGGATTCGAGGACTGGCCAGATTGTTGGTGTTGAGGTTCTCACACGGTGGCTCCACCCGGAAAAAGGCATCGTCGCGCCGAGTGAATTCCTGACCTTCGCCGCGGATCTGAGTGTTGCCGGTGATATTGATCGGCAAGTCTTCGAGCGTGCGCTTGCCGAAGCGCGACGCCTACCAGCGGCAGCTTCAGACATTATCACGCTGTCATTCAATGTCAGTGAGGACAGGGTCAACCTGACCGACATAGATGAACTTGGACGCATGGTCCAAGCCTATCAGGGCCAGGTGAGTTTTGAGCTTCTTGAGACAATATTTCTGGAAGAGCAGGATGACACGTTCTTGCAGCGTCTGGATCAGCTCCGGGGTCTGGGCATATCGATTGAGGTTGATGATTTTGGCAGTGGTCATGCGTCCGTTGTTGCCCTGCAGAGGATCAACCCGGACCGTCTGAAAATTGATCGGCGGCTGGCCGCTCTTGTAACGACCGGCAGCGGTGGGTTGCGCCTCATAAGGTCAATTATCGAGATCGCGCAGGCGCTTGAACTCGGGGTCACTGCGGAAGGCATTGAGACAAAAGAACAGGCCGAAATCCTCGCGAAACTCGGTTGTGACAGACTGCAAGGGTATTATTTCGCTGAACCGATGCCCTTTTCTGAACTGACCACGTTCTTGGCTTCACAGCCAAGTATACCGGAATTGACAGCGTTTGAACCAGGGGCCGGATGACGTCTGTTGGAAAGGTCACTGTCCGGCCGCCGACAGATCGGCTCGGAATGTCTTACCAAAAAACAAATGGCCCCGGCGAATGCCGGGGCCACTACTGCTAGAGAGAGTATTTTCCTTAAAGCCCTTCCGGTCCGCGCTGAACGGCAGCGACACCGGTGCGGGAAACTTCGACCAGGCCGAGCGGTTTCATGATCGAGATGAACTGCTCGATCTTTGAGGTCCGGCCGGTGATTTCAAAGACAAAGTGTTCCGTTGTGGCGTCAATGACGGTCGCCTTAAACGCATCGCCGAGACGCAGGGCTTCCAGGCGCTTATCGCCATCGCCAAGGACCTTCACCAGAGCCAGTTCCCGCTCCAAGGGCTTGTCCTGATTGGCGCGGCGGGCCCGCACGGTCAAGTCGGTTACCCGGTGCACGGGCACCAAACGGTCGAGTTGGTGGCGGATTTGCTCAATGATCATCGGCGTACCGGTGGTCACGATGGTGATCCGCGACAGATGTTTTTCGTGCTCGGTTTCCGACACTGTCAAGCTGTCGATGTTGTAGCCGCGGCCGGAAAACAGGCCGATCACCCGGGCGAGAACGCCCGGTTCGTTGTCCACGATCAGCGATAGGGTGTGAGTTTCGATTTCATTGCTCACCTCGGCCAGGAAATAGGCAGAGAGAGCGTCAACGTTTTGTGCGTTCATGTCTTTAATCCTTTGCCTTCAAGCCTTAAACGAGGGACTTGCCTTCAGCGGAAATCGCGTTGGCAACCGCTTCGTCATTGGCTTCATCCGGCAGAAGCATTTCGTTGTGAGCCTTGCCCGACGGGATCATCGGGAAACAGTTGGTCAGGTTCGCCACCCGGCAGTCGAACAAAACCGGTTTGTCGACAGCAATCATCTCTTCGATCGCTCCATCCAGATCACCCGGTTTTTCCACCCGGAAGCCGACCCCGCCATAAGCATCGGCCAGCTTGACGAAATCCGGCAGGCTTTCAGTGTAGGAGTGGGACAGGCGGTTGCCGTGCAAGAGCTGCTGCCACTGGCGGACCATGCCCATGTACTGGTTGTTCAAGATGAACACCTTGACCGGCAGGCCGAATTGGACGGCGGTCGACATCTCTTGAATGTTCATCAGGATCGAGGCATCGCCGGCGATATCAATGCACAAGGCATCGCGGTGCGCTGCCTGCGCGCCGATCGCAGCTGGCAAGCCGTAGCCCATGGTGCCGAGACCACCGGACGTCAGCCAGCGGTTCGGCTCTTCAAAGCCATAGAATTGCGCCGCCCACATCTGGTGCTGACCGACTTCGGTGGAAACAAAGGTTTTCCGGTCCTTGGTCAGCTCATACAGCCGCTGGATCGCGTATTGCGGCATGATGACGTCATTGTTCGGCTTATAGGCCAAGGAATTGCGCGCCCGCCAGGCATCGATCTGGCTCCACCAGCCTTTCATCGCACCAGCATCAGCTTTTATGGACGAGGTGCGCCAGATCCGGACCAGATCTTCCAGAACATGCCCAACATCGCCGATGATCGGCAGATCGATATTGATCGTCTTGTTGATGGAAGACGGATCGATGTCGATGTGGATCTTGCGGGACCCCGGTGAGAAAGCGTCTGTCCGGCCGGTGATCCGGTCGTCAAAGCGGGCGCCAATGCAGACCATCAGATCACAGTCGTGCATGGCCATATTGGCTTCATAGGTGCCGTGCATGCCCAACATGCCGAGCCAATTGTCGCCGGAAGCAGGGTAAGCCCCAAGACCCATCAAGGTGGAAGTGATCGGGAATCCGGTCAGGGAGACCAATTCGCGCAGCAGCTGGGTTGCCTGCGGGCCTGAGTTGATGACGCCGCCGCCTGTATAAAGAATCGGCTTCTTGGCCGCGGCCATCATTTCAACGGCCATCTTGATCGAGGCGGCATCGCCTTTAACTTGCGGGCGGTAGCTTTTGTGGGCCGCCGCCGGGTTCGGTGTCGGGCCCTGGTAGGTGCCGGTGGCGAACTGGACGTCCTTCGGAATGTCGACAACGACCGGGCCCGGACGGCCGGAGGTCGCGACATAAAAGGCCTCATGCAGGATCCGCGGCAGATCGTCGACGTTTCGGACCAGCCAGTTGTGCTTTGTACAGGGCCGGGTGATGCCGACTGTGTCGCATTCCTGGAAAGCGTCGTTGCCGATAAGATGCGTCGGAACCTGGCCTGAGATGCAGACCAGCGGAATGCTGTCCAGCATGGCGTCGGTCAGGGCCGTGACCATGTTGGTTGCGCCCGGACCGGAGGTGACCAGGGCAACGCCGGGTTTGCCGGTGGAGCGGGCATACCCTTCCGCCGCATGGCCGGCGCCCTGTTCGTGGCGCACCAGAATGTGCTCAAGGCCGTCCTGCTGAATGATCTCGTCATAAATGGGAAGCACAGCACCACCCGGGTAGCCGAAGATTGTGTCAACTCCCTGGTCTTTCAGCGCCTGGATGACCATTTCGGCGCCGGTCATTTCCCGTGTCATTCTCTTAACGTCCTTACATTTATGCCCGTCTTCGGGCCTGGCTCTATAGGTCTTGATGCCGGGCAGCTGGCTGCACCTACAAGGAACTGGGGAAGCGGCGTCAGGCGGCGGATACAAAAAAAGGCCCCTGGGGGAGCCTTGGTCGCGCGCCATCCTGTCCGTCGGGATTATCCCGCCGGGGCGCGCATTTCCACCACTACTAGAATGAGAGACATCATCATGTCGTCCCGGTTCCTCGAAGTTGCAGGTCGTTGACCCGATCCGAAAAAGCAAGCCTGGCGGTTGATGCCAGATCCACCCGCAGCTTTCTGACGCAAACGGAGTTGGATATCAAACCCGTCTTTTCCCACCGGCTTTGATGCGCCGCACCCTAGTGAGAGCGGTTTCTGCGGTCAAGCCAAAAAAATACATTTGTTGCGTCAAAGTGGCTCAATGTTTTTGAAAATTTCAGTTCATTGAACGCATGAAGATCGGGGTGTTTTCCTGCCAAACACCCCAATTGCACTGTAAAAACTCTGCTAAGGAAATCTGTGGCTTAGAAAAAACGGGGCAGTATTGACTGCCCCGAAATTCCAGTTGGTGCCCGGGGGAACCGACTAGTTCGACTGCGTGTGAGCGCCATGGCCACCGTGTCCGCCGTGACCGGTCCGCCCAATTTCAATGGCTTCACCGAACCCGTCGAACATGGCAACCACAGCCGGAGCGAGCTTGTTTTCGGCGTCTGCAAGATCGGAGGCCAGCGACATGGCCGCATCGTGAGGCAAACCGATTTGGCTCAACGTTTTGGCGTGTTTGAACGGCTCGCCGCCACACATGTGCACGTACCAGCCGTCCTTGTCTTTTTTCATGAGAGCTCGTCCGCCGCGGCCATCCTGCGACCAGCCCGCGATCGCCCACGCGCCGGAAATCACAACAGGTTCAACTGTCAGAGGCGTTTCGGGCGTATCGAACTCTGCTTTGAGAACATGGGTAATCTCGTGTGCATCTCCATAGTTATTGTGCGCCGCCTTTTTGCCGGGGGCTGGCATTGCATGGGAATGGTCATGGGCCGCAGCATTGATCATCAAGCCAGGGGCCGGCCGCTTTAGGTCATGCGGGTCCTGACCCGGGGCTGGGATTTCCGACCAGGCGACAGTGCCATCGGCGCAGTCTTGAACCGTTTGGAAAAAGACCTTTTGGCCGGCCGGGAGTTTGTCTGTCAGACGGCCGCGGAAGACAAACTCATCGAAATGGCTGTCTTCCAGGGATCCGGACCAGACAATTTCCTGGACGCCGGACGTGATCTTGCGGCCGTGCAATTCGTACTCATGGGCATAGTCGCCGCTGACGGTCTCCAGCGTCCAGCCAGCTTTGGGCATTGGTTTGACCGAAATCATGCCCTCCGGCACCGAGATTTTGACCTTGAGTGTGGCTTGGCCGTCGCAGCCGTGCGGAATGCGCATAACCGCCTTGTAGTAGCTGTTGATCGTTGCTTCTTTCACCTCAAGCGTCGCATGCGCCTGAGCCATCGAGGTGGAAAATAAAATGGCCGCAATGGCGGCCTGGGCAGTGGAGGTGTTCATCTAATAAAACTCCGCAAGACGCTCGCGGTTTCACACGCGGCATCTCGATTGATCCGTGATCACATGTTGGGAATGATTAGGAGCCTGCCAGACAAGGGGCAGGCATCTCAAATGAGATCAGACGGCGGCTGGAGGAGCGCGCGGGCCGAGACCACCAGAAGCGTGACTAACAACTGCGATCCGGGCCGGGGGTAGGGGCAATCCACGGCGTTCAAGGAGAAAATACGCCGGCTGGATTTTTTCGAAGGGAAGGATGGAGGCTTCGCACAATGTGCAAAGCGGACAGTGGCGTGAAGAGCCGTCTTCTTGGGAAGAATCGCCTGCGCCAATGACACAAATATATGGCAGAGAGCCGTCCGGCAGACGGTATTGCGCCAACTCAAAATTGGATTGCGCAGCGGCAACAACGCGCGGGGCCGTCAGGACGGGAAATGCGGTTAATACCGCAAGCCCGATCAAAGCCAGAACCGTAGCGGTCCAGCTTATGAATTCCCTATATTTCAGATGTTTGCCTGAAGAGGGGATAAGCGTCATTCCAGGTTCCGGTGAAGGGCTTCATGTATTCACCCGCAGCACGGGCAGGCCACAGGATTCGATACGAGCTACACTAAATAAATCTCAATGGCTATGGATTGATAAAGGTCAAACGAACGGGGATCGGAGGGTTTGTGGTTCATCGGAAGTTCCGATGGAAAAACAGTCACAAAAACATTGCGCTGGCTAAGGTGCAGCTGTATATGATCGCAATCAGGCGGCGCATCTCGCACAGAGCCGACGTGGGTGTGTAGCTCAGTTGGTAGAGCAGCTGACTCTTAATCAGCGGGTCTGGGGTTCGAGCCCCCACTCACCCACCAATAATATCAATAACTTAGGTATTTTCCAAGGCTTGAAACTTACCCTGTGTAAGCACTGTGTAAGCAAGTTGACCGATTTCGCGAGCCCATTTGCGGATGCGGTTTTCCGCGCGGGGCAAACCTCTTCTCCTTTTTCTGAAATGGAAACGGCCGTAAGCCTCGTCACAAGTTGTCAGACTATTTTGTTTCCAACGAATTGCAGTATCTGATGAAACCGTCACCAGCTGTCATTGGCCGTAACAGATCTGAATAGGCTACGAGGGCCAGTACACAAACATAATCATAAACATCAATCTAACGTGTTTTGAAAAACACCGCGTGGTTCCAAGTCCTGCGGCCGCGAATAACCCCGTGGGGCGAAGGGGCTCTGAAAGGACCCGCTGCGGATTGGTGGGGGGGATGAGGTGTTCCGTTTAGGCCGGCTCCAAAAATCAACGCGCTCAAATTCAGCTGCAATAGTTTTCTCAGTCGGACTGTTTGCTGCGCGCCAGGAATGGTTAGGTCCTCCGGCTACTCGCTGAGCCAAGGCAGCTGTCATCCTCTTGATCCCAGTCTTGGCCAAGAAAACAGCTGGTCTTTCAGCCTCACCATCAATTTGAAGCCGTGTTTTTCTGGCGGTTTCGGATGCTGATTAACCAAGTTTTAAGGTAAGTTAAGACATTCTTAAATTAACTGTTAAAGTTGCATTAAATTTGCGGTTGCAGGACGAGGCCAATTTCCGGCAGCCAGCGCTTGATCCAAATCGGCGGAGTTTGGAATGGACGCGTTTGAGTTTGTTCAAAGTATTTTTGATGCTAACCACTATCTTGCGAATAATTCGGACGTCGAACAGTCCGGGTTGGAGCCGTGGTTTCATTTTGTAACCTTCGGCATTGAGAGCGGCCGGGATCCGAGCCCCTATTTTGATACCAGTTATTACCTGGCGCAGAACCCCGACGTCGTTGCCTCCGGCATGGACGCGTTCACGCATTTCCTGGAGCACGGACTCTTTGAAGGGCGGGTGCCGTCGCCACTGTTTGATGCGGACTATTATCTCAGCCAAAATCCGGACGTGGCTGCGTCTGACCTGACCCCCTATTACCATTTTATCGTCTTCGGCCAGGAGGAAGGCCGCTTGCCGATGGAGAGCGCGCCGCTTGACGCAGAAGCGCCCTCAAGCGGGGCAACTGACAACCTTGATAAACCGCTGCTATTGTTGGGGACGGATCAAGCCGATCAATTGGTTGGCGGGGCGGCCAATGATGTTCTTGTCGGTGCAGGTGGCAACGATGTTTTGAACGGCGGCGACGGCCAGGACATTTTCGGGTTTGCCCTTGGATTTGGCCAGGATGTCATTCAGGACTTCAATGTCACTGAGGACATTTTGAGGATGCAATCCCTGGATATCGGCAGCTATGCCGATCTTCAGGTGGCCGCGGTCGTCGAGACAACCGGTGATGACACCTTGATCAGCTTTGACGACGGGTCCAGCCTCACGCTCATTGGTGTGGCCGATCCCAGCACTATTGAGTTCATGCCACTGCCATTGGCCTAAACGACTTCAGCTTTCGGTTTTTGTCAGACCTTTGGCTCTTGGCGGGAGCAGTCACCACGTCCGCCAACTGTTTGACGCGCCGGTCGTGCGATCACATCTCAATATAGAGCTGTGCGGCGGAGAGGCTCATGCCTTGAACGTCGACAAGATCCGGGTTTGCATCCAGGAACGCGGCCGCATCAAAGGTGATCCCGCGGCCCTCCGCCAGGCCGAACTCCAGATAGTGCAGCACACCGGCTTCTATGTCCGCCCCGTAAACCTCAATGAGATCGCGGTGGGAGGCGATATAATCCAGAGCGGAAAAGTCGATCGTCCGGCCTTCATCAAGCCCGTGTTCCACCAAATGGGTGTAGAGCAAGTCCTCATCCGTACCAAACGCTTCAGCAACGTCAGCATGGCTGGCCGCATACTCTAGAAGCGAGATGCTGGTCTGGCTGGCAACGTCCACATCGATATCGGCAAACGAGATGGTCTCGATACTTGTGAGTTGATCAGTGCCTTGAGCGCTGTGAATGACAATCGGGCGCGTATCAAAGACATAAACCGTGGCAGCGTCCTGATCGGCTTGGATAACAAAGGTGTCCCGTCCTGCACCGGCATCAACGACGTTGTTTAGCGCGTTCCCAAGGATGACGTCGTTGCCTCTGCCTGTCACCGCGTTTTCGATATCAGCGCCAAAAGCGATCGAGATGTTGTTAACAAGGCCAGCCGTGCTGGAAAATCCGCCGGGATTGAGATCCAGAACCGTATCTTCCGAAAAGCCGCTGAAATCGAGCGTGTCGATCCCGGCAGCGTCCCAGATCGAGAGGACTGGTTCTCTGTTTTGCGCAAAATCGAACAACGGAGAATCCGTGTTTGAGTTAAAGCCGTAGACGGTATCCCCGGTGCGCGTTTCCATGTTGGCGCCATACTTGGCTTGGATCGCCGCAATATCATGAAGCATTGGGGTTTGAGCATAAGAGGTGCCGTACTCTGCACCCGTGTTGTCTTCATCCCAATAAGACATGATGGAATATTGCTGGCTGTCTTCCGCGTATTCGGCGTTCCGTGCGTAGGACAACCGGCCGCTTCCGGCGTTGTAGTCACCTGGATGCAGCTGCCCGATCGAGTGACCGAGTTCGTGGACCAGAACCTTGAAGCCGTAGTTCCCGACTTCTGGATTGATGTTGAAGCCAACGGTGCTGTTGACCCAAACGTCTCCAGACCACGCGCTTGTGCCGGGCAGATAAGCGTGCGCGGCGGAATAATAAGCGAGACTGGACGAGTTGGCGAAACTGATATCCCCAACGCCGCCAACGGTCTCTTCAAAGGTGATGTCAGCGACATCGCTCCAGGTCGACAAAGCCAAACGGGCCATGACTTCCTGTTGCTCGGAAAATGCCCGGAACCCGGTGTACTGATCTTCGCCAAACGCGTAAGCCGGCAGGGATGTCGCAAAGGAATACGTAATCGGGCCGGATGTTGTCCAGGAATAGTCCCCCCGGTTCAACTGAGTGATAATCTGGTCGATTGGCGTTCCGGAATTGGACGCAGAATTCTCGCTGTCATTTCCAGAAGATGCCCGGAAATGATCGACGCCATCACACATTGGATGGTGACAAAATCCACACATGAGCCATCGTTCGGAGAAAGTATTCTCCGTCCCTGTATCGGAATTCTTTAAGTAAATTCCTGATCGATTTTTGATGAGCTCATCATGTCAGGTGTTGTGAAAATAAAAGTGAACAAAAAGCAGATAGAATACGTATTGGAAGTTGTCGTTAATATAATTTGAATTGTGAATTAACGTAAAATAAACTTAAAAAACTACTACTCGTGTTAGGTATTCGTTATTGTAAATGGAAATTAATAGTAAAAGTGGCGTTTACTATAGGCGTCCGATCCAGAGACAGAACACCTCTCAGGCGAAGCTCGTAGGCCGATATCAGCCCGGAAACACTGGGAATTTCGGTGAGGAAACCGTGAGTCGGAGCGCGGCCGGAAACCGATAACAGGGCCAATAAACAGCTGTGCCTGAGCTGTGGTGGTAACCAAGAGGCTGCGGAAAGTTTGCTGCCTGAGCCGATCCAACACCATGGGGCAGCCCAAGTCTCATCGACAGATTCAACAGGGCCATATTCAATCGGGTGGTTCTTTATTAAATGAAGACCGGTCGTGAAGGGGGCTGGATCGGGGGAGAGACGCCAGGCGTCAGAGCTGAGTTGTTAAGATTGGGCGTGCCGCAAATACAACTGCAGCAGCCTTAATACCGTGCATCGTCGGACCAGACTGTCCAGGTGACGAACCCGGCGTGTTGTCCCGACAAAAGACAACTGGAACTCGAGCGGGAAACGGGGTTGTTAGCAAAAATTTCTCTGCAACTCCCGATCATTAGTATTCAAACAGGGGTGGTACTAGGCGTTAATTGCCTGGCTAAATAAGTTGACGTGCAAACATAATTGCCTCCCTGAATGCCTGTAAAAATGGGAAAAAAAACCTAGAACTGTCAGATGCCTCAGGGGTACTTTTCGGGGCGTTTTTATGTGCATTGCGAAAAATCTGTTGCGCTGCATTGCAGGGCGAGTGACCGGTTGTGGTAAATATTGTTTTAAAACAGTAGGTTAATGTTTCGTAAAATTTTCACTTGATTTACCAATTCGCCTGTGGATTCAATTACCTCAAGTATGAGTTGATATTTATATTTAGGGTTGAGTATTATGACCATTGGGACTGAGGCTCTCTCGGAGAACATTTTTCTCCTTTCTGAGGAAGAGCAGACCGAAGTAAACTCCATCCTTGACGGGTTTGAGGTTGACGAAAACGGCAACTTGGTAGGGCCGTCCAACGGACAAGATCCACTCGGAAACCCTATCCCTGGCGTTGAGGCCCCGGCTGTCGTCTATGACGTTTTTGATCCCGGAGAGAATGTGAATGGCCCCCTCTCGGACGAAGGATCTGATGGGATCTTCATTCAGGGTGGTGGAGACCGGACGATTGACGGCTCCGGCCTGACCGAAGACTTCACGCTTATCGGCGGTGAAGGATCGGAAGATTTCACAACCGGTACCGGCAATGACCGGATTGTCACCGGCGGCGGCAACGATAACGTCCGCGTTACCGGTGGAGAAAACAACATTCTGCTCGGAGACGGCGACGATGTTGCCGATGCTGAGGGCGGAAATGCAGCGGCATCGGAGGCGCAAGGCGGTGCAAACCCAGCGCAATCCGACGGAACGGCGCCATCCTACTTCGACAGCGACCAATATCTCCGTGACAACGCGGATGTTGCCAACGCTGTGACCAGTGGTGGGTTCTCCAGCGCCTACGAACACTTCACCTTGCACGGTTTGTCTGAAGGCCGGTCACCGAACGCCAACTTCGACAACGACTTCTATCTTGCTCAAAACGCTGATGTGGCTGCGGCTGTTGAAAGCGGCATGTTCTCATCGGGCCTTGAGCACTTCATCCTGTTTGGACAGTTTGAAGGGCGCCAGCCTGCGGCAGATATCTCGATCGAGAAATATCTGGATGCCAACCCGGACGTTGAAGCAGCCGTTTCTGGTGATGTCAGCGAAGCTTATGGCCATGCCTTCCGTCATGGTGGAAGCGAGGGCCGTGCAACATCTGCGCAGGATACCATGGATGGCGGTGCCGGCAATGACACGCTGCGCGGCGGTCTTGGTGACGATACGATCGACGGTGGCACGGGTAATGACATCATCTCGGGCGGTGCCGATGACGACACCCTGACCGGCGGTGCCGGCGAAGATACCTTCATCTTTGGCGCCGACAGTGGAAATGACCGCATCACCGACTTTGAAGCTGGGACAGACACACTTGATATCACCGGCCTTGATACAACGGCCGCGGATCTTGTGACCGGCGTATCGTCTGACGCAGATGGCAATGCCGTCGTGACGTTCTCCTCCGGCAATACCGTGACGCTTGTCGGTGTCAGCGCCTCTAGCGTGAACGATAGCTTCTTCACCGACAATTCTTGAAGCTGATATTTGACAGCGAAGTAGAATAGTGACGTGAGTGACAGCGTTATTGGAATTGAAATGGGCGGTGGGATTGTAACGACACGTTTGCAATCCGCTGCCCCTTTCTTTTTGGTCGACGAGAACCGGATTGGTGTGGTCTGCGAAATTGATGGCGACCCTGCACCGCTCATTCAAAATGTTCTGAAACATCTGAATGTTTCCTACACAGTCTACAGCCCCCCAGGCGGACCGCGGTATCTGATCCTCTGTTTCCCCAAGCAGCTCTATTCGCAGGCACAGAACAAAGCCGTCCTTGGTGGACGGGAAACCGGGCGCCCGGTGTTGGTAATTGAAAGCGGCGATTATCCGGAGACCGCAACACCCAACACAGGCGACCAGTTTGCCGGTTTATCGAAGGTAGAAATCCTGGCGCGGCTGTTTAGCCGCTCCGGTCCAAATCTAAATCATTATATTAAAAAGCAAGCCACCGATCTGCTCGGCGACGCGCACAACGTATTTGAGGGCATATCCTTTACCGAAGTGCCGCTTCGCAAGGACATGGAGCCGTTTTCTGTTTCCACCATCACAGGTGAATTGAAACCGGTGAGACATGCCAGCGGGTTCAACGGTGAACGCGACGGTGCCTGGTATTTTTCCGAAACGCCTGAGAAGGACGAAGAAACGATTTTGATCGGGGAGGGAGCCTTTTACCGGCTTAAAAGATCGACTTCTTCTGAAAGTTACTTTCAAAAATCCGCAAAACAGCCGTCTCAAGAGGTTCTCAATCAGCGCGAGAAGCTGGGGCACTTCTTGACACGTTTAGGTGGATGCCCGGAGCAATTGAAAGCCTTTTCAGCCCTCCAGAAAATGCAAAATATCAATCCGGCAGAATATGCTTGGCGGGACGATGTCCGGTTTGTGATTGACTGTGTGGTTGGGCTGGAAGACGCCATATTTGTCGCTGGAGAGTATAAAGACAGCTCTGGCCTCATTGAGGCAATTACGATCCGGACCGCGTTTGGTGAGACCGTTGCTCTGGACCCGCTCATGCATCGCCCGGCCGGTGCGAAGAACAAATTCTGCGCTTTGGTTCCTGTGAAACGCGGTGGCAGGTACAACACGCAAATCCGTGGTCAAGTGAAGCTGGCATCGGGAATGATCGCTCCAATCATTTCCCCTTATTGGGCGGGCGACCTCTATGAAGCCCGGACGAAAATACTCTCATCCCTGCCACCTGCTTGTTTGACGCCGGACATATTGGGATCGGTCATCGGTCCCTCGCTGCATAAGGCTTATGAGACCTATATCGAACCGGCCAAGGTGTCGGATATCGTGGAGTTTGATCATTCCCTCGATGAGCCCGACTGCTCGCTGATTATTCCGCTCTACAAAGAGTACGGATTTATCAAAGCGCAACTTCAGAATTTTTTCTTCGATGAAGATTTCAAGAATGTCGAAGTGATTTATGTGCTGGATCGCCCAGAGGATGCTGCGGCTGTCGAACACCTCATCAAAGGGCTCTTGCGGATCTATAAGGTCCCAGTCCGGCTGGTGGTCAACTCCAAGAATTCTGGCTTTGCCGGTGCATCCAATCTGGGCGCAAGCGTGGCCTCTTCAGACCTTCTATTGTTCTTTAATTCAGATGTTGTGCCAACACAAAGCAGTTGGATTTCAAACTGGATCTCGCAGCACAAATCTGTCGCATCCGTTGGAGCGTCAGGACCGCGGTTGTTATATGCCGATGGCTCTCTTCAGCATGCAGGCCTCTATTCTGAGCAAGATCTTTTGCCCTGGTATACGAACCATCACTATTTTAAAGGCTATCCAGGGGACTTTCCGGGCGCACTTGAAAACCGGTCCGTTCAAGGGGTAACAGGCGCTTGTCTCATGATGGATAAGGACTTGTTTGAGGAACTTGACGGCTTCTGTGACGAATTTGTGGTGGGCGATTTCGAAGATTCTGATCTTTGCCTGAAGGCTTTGAATGCCGGTCGGGAAAATCACTATTTTGGAGACATCTGTCTGTATCATTTTGAACGCGCGTCGATGACTCAAAACCAGGCTTATTCAAAGTCCGGGGCCGTCCGTTACAACGGCTGGCTTCATACGCAAAAGTGGCAAGGCCTTCTTCCGCAATTAGCACAGTTCGGGGCAGGCTAAATTGAAAATTTTACATCTGGCCCACAACCATCCGGCTTTTCATGCGGGGGGGACCGAGATTTTTGCAAAGGAACTGTCTGGTGAATTGGATCAGGTCGAAGGAGTTAAATCCCACTTTCTGGCGGCAGCCCTGAAACAGCACCGAACCCCGCATCCCGGAACGTCTTTTGTAGCAGAGCCGGACCATGCTGCCGATTTTGTCATATCCGGTGGCCACTTTATTCCATTTTCGCTCAGTCAATCAGATACATATGGTTTTTTGAGCGAGTTTGGCAGGTTGCTCACCGACCTGAAGCCGGATGTGGTTCATTTCCATCATGTTTTGTTGTTTGGAATTGAGGCGTTCGCGGTTGTCAAAAACAGTGTTCCAGGCGCAAAAGTCATCATGACACTGCATGACTATTACCTCATTTGCGCAAATGAGGGTTTGATGCTGACGTCCCAGGGCAAAATCGCAGAATCCACAAGTCCAACCTATTGGCAGCGGGAATTTCCCAAAGAGTCTGTTGTCAATCTTGCCTTGCGGGAACAGTCCATCAGAACGGCCCTAAAGGCAGTGGATGAGTTTGTCTCGCCCTCCGCGTTCCTCAAATCAGTTTTTGTTGATTGGGGCATCTCGGCAGAAAAAATTAGGGTCATTCACAACGGATATCCGCTATCGACCGTGGCGCCTGCGTTGCCGGAAACCGTCGAGCCATCATATGATTTCGGCTTTTTTGGGCATCTGAACGAACCCAAAGGTGTTCAGGTATTTCTGAAAGCAATGGAGTTGGCTCTTGCTCAGACTGACCAGCACTTGACGGCGGTCGTCTACGGAAGCGACAGGTTCGCGCCGGAAGACCATAAAGACACGATCGCGAACTACCGGACTAATCTGACCGAGAATGTCAGCTTTTTTGGCGACTATCAAAGGCAGGATGTCATTCGTTTGATGCAGGGCGTCCGCTGGGTGATCATCCCCTCGATTTGGTGGGAGAACGATCCACTGACTGTTCAGGAAGCCAAGATTGCGCGCCGTCCAATCTTGTGTTCAGACATCGGCGGAATGGCGGAGCGTGTGCTGCCAGGTCAAGATGGCTTTCATTTTCCATGTGGCAATGCCGGAGCCTTGGCCAAATTGATGATTGAGGTAGCATCCGGCGTTCGGGATCTGAACAAGACGTCTGACAACTCTACGTCGATGCCGGACTGTTTGAATGCATATATGGAGGTCTACCGAGATGTTCTCAACGACCGTCCGTAACCTCAGTTTTCATCTTCCGGAAAGTTTTTCGCATGAGCTGAAGATTCCGGCGAAAGATACAACAAGGTCTGGCAATGCCTTTTTGATCAGAGGGCATGTTGTTGGCGAGGGACCGCCGAAGGTTCAATTGCAGGTCGCCGCATCGAACCAGCCGCTTCGCACCTGGCCCGTTGAAGTGACTGAATGCAAAGGGCGCTGGCGCTATGATCTGAGCGCCGTTGTCAATCTGCTCGGATCAACAGGGAAGACCCTCATTTCATTCCAGTTGATCGGTGAGAACAATTGGCGGACACCGGTCGCCACGATTGAACTGGAAAGACACTCTTTGGAGCAAGCAGCTGAGGGGTTGCCGGGCATTTATGTAGTGAGCCTGGGCCGGTCCGGATCGACGATGATGATGTCGGCGCTCGCCGCGCATCCGGATGTCGTTGCATATGAGCGCCATCCCTTTGAAACTCGTGTATCCCAGCAATACGCACGGATAGCAAAGACCTTGACGGAGCCTGCCGACTTTTTTGATCCGCAGCTCGAGGCATTTGCCCATTCCGCCAAACTGGCATCCAACGCCTATTTGCGGCCAGATGGGGATATCATCGATGTGATGGACAAAACGCTCGGCACTCAAAACATCGCCCATTGCCGGCGCCAGGTCACATCATTTTATCAAGAACTTGCATCCCGCCGGAAAAAAACAGCCCGGGCATATGCAGAAAAATGTATCCCGCACATTGCTTGGCTCAATTTGTTGAGGGAACTTTATCCGGGCTCGAAAGTTGTGTTGTTGGTGCGGGACTTTCGTGATGTCTATCGATCTGTTTTATCCTTCAATGACAAGCGCGGCTTCAATGCTTTTGGACGGGAGGCGGTCGCCAAGGACATTGACTATGTCGATGCATTGGCCCGCTCGGCGACCGCACTCATGACGGTTGCGAAAATGGAAGATGTCGTCTTGGCAAAATATGAAGACATCGCGATCCGCCCAGCCGACGCCTTAACGAAGCTCATGCAGCAGTTGGATTTGGAGGGCTCGGAGCACAACCTTGAACTCATGACCAACGCTTTGGCAAAAGACACTCCGGAGGTAAACCGGCATCGGACAGCTGGATCTTCTGAGACATCAGTGGGCCGGTGGCAAAGTGAGGTCACTGAAGAGGAGGGCGCCCGGTTCCAGGAGCTATTAACCCCGGCACTCAAGTTTTTCGACTATCAAACCTAGAATAACTCTTTGGACGGCACCAAGGTGTTTCCAGCAGCATGAATGCGCCGAATGAATATTTCTGACCTCTACGCAGCACCAAAACAAGTCGACGACCTGGAGAGCTGTGTCTTCTACCACACGATCGATTTGCCGAACAGTGAGACCGTCTGGGGGCACGTTGATCTCAGAGGCCGCGAACGGGCGTACCTCGGCGGAGTTGATCTGGAGGGAAAAACGGTTCTGGAGGTAGGACCTGCGACGGGTCACCTTGCTTTTTTCATGGAACAGCACGGCGCAACAGTGACCTGTTTGGAGTTACCGCATTCTGATGTCGGGGATTTGGTACCCAGGATCGATTTGGAAAACTGGGATCAAATCCTGGCTGATCGGCGCAGGCATTTGGACCAAATTGTCAACGGTTTTTGGTATTGCCACGGCAAGCTGACATCAAAAATACAAGTCATCTATGGAACCGTGGACGACCTGGTTGAAGCTGGCGCCACATTCGACTTCGTCGTTTTGGGTGGTGTGCTGTTGCACTTGAGAGATCTGCAGCTGCGCTTGCAGCAATTTGCCAGCCTGGCGCGTCAGGAAATAATTGTCACCGAGCAGTTGCTGGCGCCGTTGGACCGGTCAGACAGCGCACCGATTGTCTGGTTGGCTCCTTCAAAAGGCAATGAAGTCTGGGACCATTGGTGGCGGTTTGGACCGGGCTATTTTTCCGGCTACCTGCCAATCCTCGGATTTCCAGACTTGAAAGTAACCAAACATGAACAAAGCTGCCTCGGGAACATGTTTAAACATTTTACAATCCGGGGGAGACGAAATATCAAAGTGTAGTTTTAAGTTTATCTCGTCCAGCAATTGGTCAGTTTTGAGTTTTTCGGGGGATTGCAAGTGATCAAGGTATTTATAGCAAATGATAAAGGCGGTGTTGGAAAGTCTTTGGTCGCGCAGTTCTGTGTACTCGCGCTTGATGCCAACGGACTAAGACCAGATATTATTGAGTATGACAACCAGCCCAAAATGCGGTCCTTGTTTGGTGCTGACCGCGTGGAAACCAACTCGATAGGCCTAAACGCTGATAGTTCCGGTGATTTGGAAGACGGCGTCATGTCCTGGGATCCACTATTGGAAAAACTCCTGGGCGATAAGTCGTTTGTTGTCGATTTCGGCGCACAAGCCTGGGCCGGGTTTTCAGAATGGGCCGAAAGTATTGCTCTTGAGCAATATTATAAGGGCAAGGGCCTTTCGATTATTGTTCCGGTGACGGCAGACCGGGAAGCTTTGAATGGTGCGATCAGGGTTCTAAAATCCGCGCGGCAGCTGCTGCCGGCTGCGAAAATTCATCTCCTGAAAGTCAACAAGGACGGGGATGTCGACGATCTTGAGAGTATTCCCGAATACAAACTTTTGTTCGCAATGGTTGAAACTTCCAAGGCAAAGGTAAAAGATCTTCCCACTTTGAGAGCAAAGGGATTGCCGGTCCTGTTTTCGCTGAACTATTCCCTCGATAAGATCGTCAGCACGCCGCTGGAAGATCTACCGTTGGGGAGCCTTCCGTTGGCATCGCGGGCGCGGCTCATCGCTGCTGTGAAGGAGTGGTTGGTGGAAGCGAACAAGGTCCTCTTGTCCTCCCTCATAACGGTGAAGAAAGTCGGCGGCACGCGAATTCGCCGCAGGTAATCCGGACAATTATTGCATTGGGACAACAAGTCCCAGTTGACCGGCGAGAATGAAACCCAGCAGGCAGACCAAGGCCGCAAGCAGGCCTGTATTTAATTTGGCATAAAAAGCGTTCGATCGAACCAGTTTCATGATCGCCAGGAGTTTGACATCCGTCTCGTCGGACGAGGTCTTTAGCGTCTTGAGCACCGTGTCTGATTGCATCAGCTGATAGGAAAGCGTGTTGAGTGTTTCGTTGAGCTGGCGCGGTGTCACCTTTTCAACCGTTTCGGCCATGCCGACCAACGCGCGCTCATTCCGGCTTGAGGCCGCCAGCAATACCTTGCGAGTCAGTTTGACGGTCTCGGTAAGTTCAGCCAGTTCGTTCCGGACTTCCCGTGTGTTGGCAAGATTGGGCGACCAGGACCGGGGCAACGGGGTATCTGACCCTTTCACTATCACACTCAAGTCATCCGGGTTAAAATCATCCAAATTAGGCAATGAAAAGGTAAAGGCGCATTCTCCTTTGCCAGCTCGGCTCAGGTCCGGGCGGGCCTCATTTGCTGTCACATCTCCAAGGTGATCGTCGGCATAAAAAACCTCAAGTTCAACCGGTCCGGAAGACGTGTTTTCATATTGGGCCCAACCTGCGACCGAAGAAGCACTTAAGTTGTCTATTTTCCCTTTAAATTCACTAATTTGATTCATGACTTAAACCTGTTTGGAGTTGGTGATAAGTGCTCTTTAGAAATGGCCCGGATTATGTCTAAATAGCCATCGATCCGGTGTTTGACAGGGCAATATTACAGTCAAGTTGTATTCAATTGACAATAGTCAGTCGCAAATTGTTTCAATAATTTCAAGAGGATTAGATGCGTCGGTCTGTATTGTTTGTTCAGCCCAAATTGCCGGGGCAATTTCGACAACAAATTTCTAGGGAACTGAGCCGGCCCGACACGGATATCTTGCTGCTGTCAAATGTCAGTTTTGGGCTGGCCGATGTGCCAAAAGGCGCCGTGCACGAACTCTATGGAAATCCGGCAAATGGCGCGCCAGTCGATCCTCTTTGCGCCGAATTTAACACCGCGATATCGACCGGCCAGGAAGTTGAAAAAGCCGCTTTGAAACTCAAACAGCGTGGCTATTACCCGGATACGATTGTCGCCTATTACGGATACGGCGAAAGCCTGTTTTTGCGAGGGGTGTTCCCGAACGCGCGCATCGTGACGTTCTTCGAGTATTTTTATGGCTTGAAGGATGGCGCGATGAACTTCGATCCGGAGTTTCGCCAGCCCGAGGCCGAGATCCTACGGCGCAGCAAAGCCAGAAATGCCGTTGCCTTGATGGCTCTTCATGATTGTGATGAGGGGATTGTGCCCACCAAGTGGCAGTTTTCGAGACTGCCTGAGGAGTACCGGCATAAGATCCGGATCGTGCCGGATGAAATCGACCGCGATCTCAACAAGCCGGACCCAAACGCTGTTTTCAAACTCGATGGCATTGAGTTTACCAAAAGGGATCGGGTGATCAGCTATTGCGCCAGGGCCCTCGAACCGACACGCGGAATACATATTCTTATGCGATCTCTTCCGCGCCTGATGGCGTTGGCGCCCGACGCGCATGTTGTGATCGTTGGCAAAGCGGCAACGGCCTACGACCCGCCTTTGCCGAATGGGCAGGCATATCGTGATAAATATTTAGGCGAAGTCAGAGATAAAATAGATCTGAAAAGATTGCATATGGTCGGATGGTTGGATAGAAAGAATTTAACAGAGTTGTTTCAAGTATCGAGTTGCCATGTCTATTTAACCACACCCTTTGTTGTCTCATGGTCTTTGCGGGAGGCGCTTGCTTGTCAAACTCCGGTTGTTGCATCTAACACTGCTCCTGTGCAGGAATTTATTGAACACGGCAAGAACGGATATTTGGTCGACTTTTTTGACTACAACCGATTGGCGGATACAGTTTCAAAAACGGTTAGCCAACAGCGGAAATTCGCTTAAAGCATTGCGAAATTGTGACTTTTTGGGTGTGTGACTATGTTTATTGTGTCACTCAATAAGTGTGGTGGAAAGAACTGATTGTAATTATTCTGATTAGCCCCGGAGGCAATACAGCTGGTGGAAGAGATGTTTCGAGCTAAATACCCGTGATATGGCAATCGGCTCTTCGGCAGAGGCTCTACCTGTTCCGCTCCCCTTCTACATCCAAGCTGCCGATCAGTTAGAATTGATAGTAGATTTAGACATCGAACGTTTGTTCCTTATGCCCTCGGCCGTAGCTTAACTGGAAACACCAGATTCAATACTGCAATCGGTTTCCGCTGGAAATCAGCCGCAGATCTCATCATGACTTCTTTAAACGCCAGCACTCAAGATTGCGAGGAAAGGAGCCTTGAATAGAAGTTAAGCCTGTTTTTAGTTTAGCTCACAATATATCAAGTAATGGTTGCAAAAAGGATTCTTATCTGTTTAATAAAAAATTAATACTAAGCGAAATCAACAATTTCAGAGTCACATTGATTGAGGGTCATGCGTAGATCATTCATCTTTGCTCAATCGAAGCTTGCCGGGCAATTCCGTAGCGGTTCTGAAATGAATCTGGCTGATCCGGATTGCAAAGATCCACGGCTTTCAGGTGCAAGTTCTGGAGTTGTTGGCGTTTTAGAATGTACCATCTATGCGCTCTGTCGGTCAGTGCTCGAGGGCGGTGGGGATATCCTGTATGGAAAAGTGAATAGGGCGTTGATGGCAGGATGGAAGAGTGAGATGGCTGGCCTGCGGCATTCGCATTCTGATGCGCGCTCCCCCAACCTGATTGCGGTCGAGGCTAAACCACAAGTCGCCGTGAGCAAACCGTCCGCCACTTACGATCGGCAGATCCTGGATGGCAAAATCAACCTCGATAAGTATTGATCGAAATGAAGGGGCAGATTGACCTGAAGCACTTCCATTTGGTCGGCGGTTGCATCGCAAAAATGTGATAAATCTCTGATAAAAAAGTTGCTTGGTCGGGTCATTTGGTAGCAACGGGTGACTGACCATCATCTGGAATACTAAGTGCAGTGTTGATGAATGGTTGCGTGTAAGTAAGTGGAGCGAAATTAGAAAACAATTTTCTTTATAATGGCAAGGAAAATAGTAAAGGTGCATATTTACTTGCTGTTTTTTGGGGAAATTTATTGAGAAACAAAAGGTTTGAAATTATGGTTCATGTTGTCGTCTTCGTTGGGACCCGTCCTGAGGGTATTAAGATGGCCCCAGTGGTACAGGCTCTTCGAAGTTCTGAAGATTTCCGATGCACGCTCGTCTCCACTGGTCAACATCGCGAGATGCTGGAGCGGGCGCTCGCAGACTTCAATATTGAAGCAGATATTGATCTTGCCGTAATGCAGCCCAACCAGACGCTTGCTTCCCTAAGCAGCCGTCTGTTTCAAAAAGTCGATGAAGTGCTAGCAGAGCTGAAGCCGGACTGGGTATTGGTTCAAGGTGATACGACGACAGTGATGGTGGGAGCGCTTTGCGCTTTCTATCGGGGCATTCCAGTCGGACATGTAGAAGCTGGATTGCGGAGTCACGACATGCTCGCACCGTATCCCGAGGAGCTTAACAGGCGCGTTGCTAGTTTGGTTACTGATCGGCATTTTGCACCAACTCACGGTGCTGCCGCCAATTTGTCTGAAGAGGGCATCGAAGAGGCAAAAATTGTGGTAACCGGCAATACTGGCATCGATGCTCTCTTGCAAACAGCTGCATCGGTGCGGCAGACGCCGCCTAACTTGACTTATGAAGTTTCAGATTTCCTGACACAGCATGAGCGGTACGTTTTGATTACCGGCCACCGGCGTGAGAATTTCGGCGAAAGATTTCAAGAGATCTGCCATGCCATCTCAACCTTGGCAGATAATCATGCTGACGTAGGTTTTCTGTATCCTGTTCACCTAAATCCGCGTGTTCGCGGACCGGTTTTCGAGATCATCAAGGATCGACCAAACATTCTGCTAACTGATCCTCAGGAGTACCGCAAGTTCGTTCATCTGATGGATCGTGCATATCTATTGTTATCGGACTCAGGCGGGGTGCAAGAAGAAGCTCCAAGTCTGGGGAAGCCTGTATTGGTGATGCGAGATGTCACAGAAAGGCCGGAAGGCATTCAAGCGGGTTGCGCCGAGCTCGTGGGTTCTTCGAAAGATACGATAATTCAGAGAGTAACTGCACTGCTCAATGATCCTGTGCAGTACCGACAAATGGCTCAAGCACAAAATCCATACGGCGACGGTCAGGCGAGCAAACGCATCGCAGACACACTGCGATTGCATATCGCAGCTGACCAAACAGATGCCGCTTGAATCCGATATTTAGTTAGTAGTTGAGGAAATTGGGCATGTTACATGAATTGAATACGATAAGCGTAATTGGACTTGGATACATTGGTTTGCCGACAGCGGCCATTCTTGCATCTTCTGGCAAAAATGTAGTCGGTGTAGACATTAACAACACGGCCGTAACTGCAATAAACGAAGGGCGCGCTCATTTCTTTGAACCAGAATTAAACTCCATGGTTGCGGACGGTGTTCAAAGTGGGAATTTGCGAGCTGTGAATTCGCCGGAAGCCGCTGATGCCTTCATAATCGCTGTCCCCACTCCCGTCTCTAAAGGCAACGTTCCATACCTCGGCTATATCGAGGCTGCGGCCAACTCGATTGCTCCAGTGCTGAAATCAGGCGATTTGATCATCTTGGAGTCGACATCTCCTGTTGGAACCGTTGAAATGATGGCGAGCAAATTGGCCGCGGCGCGCCCGGATCTGAAATGGCCACACGAGGTTGGTGAAGCAGCGGATATGCTTGTTGCCTATTGCCCGGAGCGGATTATTCCAGGTCGTATGATGACTGAATTGGTCGAAAATGATCGGATAATCGGCGGCCTTTCCGAAAACTCGATCATGGCGGCAACAGCGCTCTACAGCAGTTTTGCTCGCGGTAAACTGGTTCCAACGACAGGCCGAACGGCCGAGATGGTGAAGCTGACTGAAAATGCGTACAGAGACGTCAACATTGCATTTGCAAACGAATTGTCAAAGGTCTGCGACCATTTTGGCATCGATGCATGGGAAGTCATTGATCTGGCTAATCATCACCCCCGCGTGAACATTCTCAATCCGGGGCCAGGTGTTGGCGGCCACTGTATTGCAGTCGATCCATGGTTTATCGTTCACGCGGCAGACGGGCTTGCGCCCCTCATGCAAACAGCCCGGGAAGTGAATGACAGCAAACCTGGATACGTGGTTGATAAAGTGGCCGCAATGGTACAGCCCGGCGATAAAATTGCCTGTCTCGGTCTTGCGTATAAAGCAGATACCGATGATCTCCGCGAAAGCCCGGCTATTCAGGTTGTTGAGGAGATGGCGGATGCTGGAATTGGCCAGTTGCTTGCTGTTGAGCCAAATGTTGAGGCACTCCCATCGTCACTCATACAAAAGGGTGTGATGCAGTCGTCACTGCCTGATGCTTTGCGACAATGCGAAACGATCGTTCTATTGGTCGACCATCAGGCATTCAAAGAGCTCGATTTGTCTCTGCTGCAAGGCAAGCGTGTTTACGATAGCAGGGGCATTTGGCCTCAATATCGTGCCTGTAAGGATAAACCTGCGCCAACTCTATTGCACACATACGTTGAGGCCGCGGAGTAATTCGTCGGTATTGGTAAGTGAGTTTTCGCTTCCGCTTAACCTATATTAAATGGCCGTGGCTGCGGGCTTGAGCCAAGTTTCATTGGATTTGATGAGTTATGACCAAGGGCGCGCTGACCAATACGAAAACCGTCACTGGTCTAAAGAAAATGAACGATGGATCCAAACTTGGCCTAGCACGGGATCGGATCGCGCAGGCCTATATGGGGCTATGGGGCGGAGCGTCGACGATTGACAAGGCACGCAGGCGCATTCACTGGATCACGTCTCGAGTTGTTGGGGCCAATGTTCTTGATGTCGGCACAAGTGAAGGCATAGTCCCGATCCTTTTGGGGCGTGAGGGCTTTCGCGCGGTTGGAATTGATATCAATCCGGAAGCTATAGCCTACGCTGATCAATTGCTGGAACAGGAAGCGGAAGCTATCCGAGAGCGCGTTCAGTTTCGAAATGTGAGTCTATTCCAGGATGAGACAGATACTGTATTCGATACAGTCATCTTGGGTGAGGTTATAGAACACGCAAGCAACATCCGAAAATTTATTAAGACGGCTGTATACCATCTAGCTGATGGCGGTGTCCTTATATTGACTACGCCATTCGGTGTGTTTCCTGACCGAGATCACAAGCATACATTTTATCTAAGTGACGTCCGTGACCTGCTGACAAGTCATGGTGACATTGAGCATCTTGAAGTGGTTGATGGATACATCCGCGCGGTGCTTCGAAAAGATTTAAAAGATAGTTCCGGTATCGATGCGCAAGAAAGCAAAGACATATTGCTTGATGAGAACTTGCTCAGTCTAACGGAAGAAGCATCGCATGCGGTACAAGTCACCCTACACAAACATATAGATGACGAACGTCAAGCAAAAGAAAAACTTCTGAATGAACTGGACCAGGCGCAAAGCGCAATCAGTTCCCTAAATGAAAGCCTAGTCGAAAAGTCAGAAGCGTTGGCTGCTGCGCTTCAAGAAATATCTACAACCCGTGAGCAATTGGCCAGGGTCACAGAGGCTTTATTGGAATACAAGAAAAAGTAGAAGAGTTTCAACAAATTGTAGAGGCGCGGGAGGCAGAACTTCGGACGGCCGAGAGGCGCCTCTCAGATTTACAGTTGAGTCGTGGGAGTCGAATTGAAGAGGTGAAATACCTTAAGCGCAAGCTTATTCAAGCCGAAAAACACTTAGTCTGAGCGAGCAGAAAGTTGCCAATCGAGTTGCAAGTTTGAAAATGATGTCCGGGGACCTCAAAAAAAAATTCTGCGCGTTGTGATCAGATGCAGCAGGAATTTGCTGCAGCGAGAGCCGAAGACGTCCAACGACTTGCCCTTCTTGAAGAAAAAGAAACAGAGATAGTGATACAGGCGCGGCAAATTAAACAGGTGCATGCCGAATTGGGCGCAGAACAACAGCGCAATGCGGCTCTAGTGCAACAAAATGAAAAAGTTGAGTCCGATCTCTGCGAATTGCATGACCAGTTGTCGGCAGCGAAAGCTGAACCGAAGGACAAGGACAAATTGGTAAATGAGCAGGATTCCTAAAATGCCTAAGCTTGAAACATCTGAGGCCGCTGCTGCAGATACCAAGAAGAGCCGTGTGGAATTAGCGATCGAGCTTGAGAAAGCGCGGGCTGACCTTTCTGGAATGCGCGAACAATTGGCAGCGGCCGAGGCAGAACTGAAAGTTAAGGACGCTGCGCTTTCCGAGAAAGACGTGGAAGTTGCAGCGCGCGTAAAGCAGCTTGAGACGGTGAAGGCTGAGACTGACGAATGGCGCGGAAAGGCAACTGAGTTAAAGGCCGAGTTGGATGCTGCCAATATAAAGTATCAACGGGCGACACAGCAGGAAACTGACTTGAAAGCTACTGGCCATAAACAGCTTTCTATATTGAAGAATGGTCAATTGAGATGGACACATGCGTTGTTACAGTTGTTGGAAGTCTTCGATCTGCGCCCATCAGACATTGCTGCCGCCTGCACGAAACTGGCAAAGGAACGTTTTACGGACGACGATTTCAGTACACTCTTGCTCTCCTCGATAGCTCACGCCGCAGAACCAAAGCCTTTCCGTGAGAAATGGATGGGTTTCAACTTACTTAAAAGTGGGCTTTTGGAAGCCGCTAAGGAAATTCTGGTTCCCCTTCATGGCCGGATCAATTTTTCGAAGTCCGAACTGCGGGCCTTAGACGCCCTGCTGGCGTTTAGCTCTGAAAAACGACTAGATCAGCCGGATAGCCAAGCGTCGGCTGCGAAGCTTGTAGTGGACAAGCCGTTTATCCAACTGCGGATGGCTTGTATCATGGATGAATTCACCCACGCCTCGTTTGCTCCCGAGTGCCAGCTGCAGCAACTGACACCTGAAGCTTGGGAGATTGAGATCAGCGAATTCACGCCTGACATACTCTTCATCGAATCTGCCTGGCGCGGAAAGGACGAAAAGTGGGGCAACAAAGTAGGACATCTGAGTAGCGAAGTACGTGACATTATAAGCTGGTGTAAAAGCCGTGGTATTCCAACGGTTTTCTGGAATAAAGAGGACCCCGTTCACTTCGAGACTTTTTTGACGACGGCGGTGCAATTCGATTACGTCTTCACCACCGACATTGATTGCATTGGTCGTTACAAGGCGACTCTCGGGCACGACAGAGTATATCTTCTCCCGTTTGCTTGTCAGCCAAATATACATAACCCGATTGAAGTTTACGACCGCAAGGACGCCTTCTGCTTTGCGGGCGCCTATTATGTTAAGTATCCGGAACGTACCCGTGACCTTGAAGAATACATTGAAGAACTGCCGAGTTTCAGACCAGTTGAGATATTCGATCGGAATTACGGAAAAGACGATCCAAACTACCAGTTTCCAGTCGACTATGATCCTTTTATTGTCGGTACCCTGCCATTCGATCAGATTGACCGCGCTTACAAAGGTTACCGTTACGCGATAAACCTGAACTCGATCAAGCAGTCTCAGACGATGTTCGCGAGGCGGGTTTATGAGTTGCTCGCGTCAGCGACATTGACCGTGAGTAGTTTCTCCCGGGGGCTTCGCCTATTGTTCGGGGATCTCGTGATCTCCAGTGATAGCGGAAAAGAAGTCCTTCGACGCGTTCAGGAGATTGAGGAAAGCCCAAGCATTGCTAGGCGTTTCCGCCTTGCCGGCCTTCGTAAAGTGCTTTTGGAACATACCTACGGCAACAGGCTTGCGTATGTGGTGGATAAGGTTGGGATAAAAACAACCAATGAGTTGTTGCCTCACGTCACAGTGATCGGGCAAGCGAGAACAGCGACGGAAACGAAAGCGTTGCTGGAGCACTTTAAACGGCAGAATTATACGGCGGCGAAGCTCGTAATTGTTGCCGAAGCTGCCGCGGTATCCGCAGCAGAAGCAATCGCTGGCGGGCGGGTGAAGGTCTTGCTGCAGGACGCGGCGTCGATGCAAACTGTGGGTGACGCCGTAGGACAAACCGATTATGTCGCTTCATTTACACCAGATGATTACTATGGCTCAAACTTTCTTACTGACTTAATGTTGGCTACCAAATATGCAAACGCAGACGTTTACGGAAAGGCTTCATATTTTACCTATAAGGAAAATGAAGTATTTCCTCCTGATATCCGCAGCACTTATAAAGTAGTATCAAAACTTGCCGTGCGTTGCTCCATTTTCCGCAGAGGAAGGATTGAGTCTGCTAAACTTTTAGATTGGGTTGCCGGCATTCAGCATAAGGATGTATACGGTGGAACCCTGTTTAGCATTGACGAATTCAACTACTGTCGCATGGGCGCGACGGATGATTCTGCCCACACTGCCATAATGGAACTTGTCGACGACCTCAAGGATCTGCGTTTGGGGTTGCCGGTGTCTGATCTCTTGAGGGACGCAGAACAGATACCGCCTTTAGTATCGGAGCAAGGCGATAGCACAATCATTCCTGGTTCGGAAATCGCCACAGCGCACGCTCCGCCAAAAGAGGGATCTGTCACGTGGGACGTCGAGAACAGCGCCTGGACCATCACCTCGACGCTCGCAGACGGTAAACACACCTACATCTACCAAAATCGGGAGTATTCTCCTGCTGATCTCATAACCAACGGTGTGTTGAAACTCCACTTCGACGTGACACCTGGCTTAAACTTACGTTGGGTCATTCTCTTCCTTGACCACAAAAAGGAGCGGTTTGGGCACGAGATCATTCCCGCAAATCGCAACGAACAGATCGAGCTACCAGAGGGAACAACCTGGCTTCGATTTGGTGTTCGTGTTTACGGTAGCGGAAGTGCCAATGTGCGAGGTTTGGTTCTGGGGGAACGTCGGCCTCGGCCTGTAGAACCGATACCTCAAACTGACTGCCTTTTGGTGACAAACCATTACCCTTCTAATGATGATCTTTATAGAAATGGCTTCGTTCACAAGCGAGTGGTGGCTTATAGAGAAAATGGAATGAATGTTGACGTATTTCGTTTCCGGCCGGATGTAGATACATCTTTCCACGAGTTTGAAAACGTCGACTGTATGAGCGGCTCTGCCCGACAATTGGAAGTCGCACTTTCCAGTGGGCGGTACAGAAGAGTTGTAGTGCATTTCCTTGAGCCAGAAATGTGGAACGTGCTCAAAAAATTCATTGATCGGTTGCGCGTGATAGTTTGGATACATGGTTCGGAAATCCAGCCGTGGTGGCGGCGCTCATATAACTTCACTGACCAAAAAAGCCTTGAAGCAGCAAAAGAGCAAAGTTCTGTCAGAGTGGCGTTTTGGCAAGAAGTATTGGGTGATTTCCCAATTGGCTTGCACCTTGTGTTTGTTTCTTCATACTTTGCAAATGAAGTAATGGAGGATTTGGAAATTAAATTAAAAGACTATCAATACTCAATTATACATAATCCAATAGACGATAGTTTGTTTAATTATATAGAGAAGGACAAAGAGCAAAGGAAGCGTGTTCTTTCAATTAGGCCTTTTGCTTCACTGAAGTACGCTAATGATCTTTCAGTGGCTGCTATAAAACTGCTCAGCGAAAAAGAATTTTTTAAAGAGATGACATTTCAGATAGTTGGAGATGGCGTGCTTTTTGACGAGACTGTCAAACCGCTAATCGGTTTGCGTAATGTCAAAATTGACAAGAGGTTCTTGACGCAATCCGAGATTGCGCAGTTGCACAAAAGATTTGGCGTGTTCCTCAATCCTACAAGAATGGATGCACAAGGAGTATCTCGCGATGAGGCTATGTCATCTGGCTTGGTGCCGGTCACATCAGATGTTGCAGCAATTCCGGAGTTTGTGGATGAGACTTGCGGCTTCTTGGCTGCACCAGAGGATGCTGCTGAGCTAGCTAGTGCCATTGAGACTCTTTATTACGATAGCGATCGGTTTCTAGCTATGTCCGAGGCAGCGGCGAAACGTGTCCGGAAGCAAAGCTCCGTTAATCGCATTGTTGAGTTAGAATTACGCTTACTAAAAGATAGCCCCCCCCAAGACGTAGATGAGGCAGTATAAATGGAGGAAGCAACTCAGATTGCAAAAACTCACTTTGTACCTTCTCAGCAAACGTCTCTTCAATTGCAGGACAGGAACCTGTTATCCGTATCGAGGTACACCGCGACTGCTCAGGAAAATGCTGATCGGTTATTCGCGGCAGATTTGATTTGCAATGGTGTTGTAACGGATGTTGGGGATCATGTTTCGGCGGCCTTTACCGGCGAAACGGACAGTTATCAGTTGAAGCTAGCCTTGCCGGAAGCGCAACTTTCTAATGGTACTGGCGCTCGCATCCGCCTGCGCGGTTGGGAAAGTATAAATTACATCTGCATTGGTTACTCGTGGGAGCACACGTTTCAGCATGTGAAGGCATTCAATCCAGCAATGGACCATTGGTTTGACCTATTGGTTGGCCACGAGGATTTAGCTTGGGGTTGGAGCCACAACTGGGTGCATCCGGAGGACCGCGATATCTCCGACATCCGGATATATATCAAAGGAAAGCCAGGAGCATCAGCGTATCTGGATATCACCGAGATGGCTCTCTGGAGAGAAAGCCAAGCGGCCTCGCAAGATTGGTTAACGAACAGTCAGCCTGTGCCCGAGCGTGTGCTAGATGCTATCCAGACCTATGAACGCAAATGTTTTCAATCCTACTCAACGCAGGCGCAAGAGTTTATGAATACTGGCAAATGCCCGTTGCTCGGCAATGTCATGCTTAATTGGCCGACATCGACCTCGGTCCCTCCTGCGTTGTGTGAGATTGGCACGTACCAATTTTCCTGGCACGCGCTGCATCCCGCAGTAATTTTGATGCTGTACGCTCATGACTTTGGAGAGCTTGGCGCACTATTCGCCGCGCGGGATTTTGCCACTGGGTGGATCGAGCGCAGTTATGTCCAGCCCGACGATAACCTAAAATACGCTTGGTACGATCACGGCACCGCCGAGCGTTGCTTGGCCATGGTTCAGCTCCATGCTGCCGGGCAGCAACATGGATTTGATCATCGGTTCATGGCCCAGATAAGCTGTGTGATCTTCCGTCATGCGCAGTTGCTTGCGTCCGAGGCTTTTTATGCAAGCCACCAATCTACGCGCTACCATAACCATGCATGGTTTCAAGATCTAGTTTTGCTCGCGGTCAGCCTAGCTTTTCCTGACTGGCCTTGTGCGCCGAGTTGGGGGAAGATTGCGAATACAAGGTTGGAGGACCAATTCGCTAAACTAATTAAGCGTGAAAAGGGTCGTGCAGTATTCGTCGAGAATTCCATTGGCTATCATAATGGTGTTCAGCGCATTATTGAATTCGCCGGGAATCTAGCTTTGAATGATCGGCGCGACTCTATATTTCCGTCCATCGCTGAGGAGCTGCGCGGCTTTGGGGAGTTCTTCCGCTATCCTGATACTCGTTGCTTCGTGTCTCAGGGTGATACCTACCGTAGGCCAAATCTTAATGTTTCAAATCCCCGTGGGCAAACCCCATATGGCCGAACCGATGTGACGATACTTCCCGCAACAGGTTATGCAATAGTAAAAGCCAATCATGAAAACCGACCTTTCATGCTGACAATGCTGGCAACATCAATATCAAGCACCCACAAGCATGAGGATAATCTGTCCGTAACCCTTTATTTCGACGGCGTGGAATGGCTCATCGATCCAAGCTTCTTTTCGCATGAGTATAAAGATACGATTCCAGCTTATTTGCGCTCAGCTGCAGCCCATAATAACATATTTATTCCAAACCAACCGTACTCGATTTCTCCTGGCTTAGCACGACTGGATGGTACGGAGATAGAAGACGCTTGTAGAATATCTGGTAGCCACGACGGATATGAAGGTCTGCGTATCACTCGCCAACTTACCTGCTCCACTAAACAATTGGAGATCACCTGCACTGATATGCTTTCGATGCCATGTGCGGAAGCACAGTTGCGTTTTCAGTGTGGCGAATATGTGTCTGCGCACATTGAAGAAAACAGAGTTTTCCTTACCCACCCAGGTTCGGATTTTACTCTTGAATTGGAAATTGGCGCAGCAGCTATTGGTCGAGTTCGAGGGGATATGCAGCCGAGTTCTCGCATTGGAGGCATTGTTGGGCATGGGTTTATGGAGCACAACACAATCGAAACTCTGATAGCCGATTTTGACTCTAAATCTGAGATCAATTGGTGCTTGCGAGTTGTTTGACGGCTGCCGCCAGTCTTAAATGATGTGCAACCTGCTTTACCCTGCTGTTGGCTCGGAGTAATACTTCTGAGCCTTTTTTGCGCCGATGGTTTGCATAAATTCTTATCTGGTTTTCGAACCAAAGAGGTCCGTCAAATTTGGGGAGCTCCAGGTTGTAAGTACGGCAAGAGTTCGTTGTAGACATCATCTATTGGCAAGACGACGTCATCCCAACTTCGGAGTTGCTTCATAGCTGTCTTACCCTTCATCCCAATAGTTTTGAGCCTATTTGGATTGTTCAACGCAAAGCAAATCGCTTTGACAAGAGCAGCCAAATTATCTTTTTCAAATATTAGGCCACCGCCCACCTCTCTGACGACGTCTTCCAACGGTTTGACGGAGGAAACAATGATAGGTAAGCCGGCAGCTAAAGCTTCAAATGGTTTGAGCGGAGTTACCAATTCACATACCGGCCAACCGCGACGGGGAATGCAAACTACATTCATGGCCGCATAGTATTCGGCCAGTTTGTTCTGGTTGACATGTCCGACGAAATTTACCAAGTCTTCTAAATTCAGATGCCGCACAATGTTTTCAAGGAGTGGCCGAACCAAGCCGTCTCCAACGATCAGCAATCGAACATCTTCTGTCCGCTGGACCCGTATCTCTCGCAATGCTTCGATCAGAAGATCAAGGCCTTCATAGTCAACAACTGAGCCAACATATCCAATTAGGAAAGCATCAAGAGGAAGGTTCAGGTTCGCTCTTGCATCCGCAAAATCAAGTTTTTCTTTCGAAAACACTTCAAGATCAATCCCATTCGGAACCGTTTGAAAAGGCTGAGAGGTGCCAAACTTAGGATCCGCGGCGTAGCGTTCGCCAACCGGGTTGTTGATCGCGATAAAACGATCCGCGCCCGCTGCGGCAGCACGCTCTAACTTCAGATCGAGTTGGTAAGCATCACTATTCTTGTACATTGGGTCTCGTGAGGCCCGTGTTACCTCCCAAGCCCCTCGAGCTTCATAAATCGAGGGTATGCCGCATGCGCGCGCAGCGGCAACAGCAGGAAGGCCACAAATCGCATTGGATGCGGCATGAATCAGAGAAATACGGTTTTGTTCAATGAATTCTACCAAGCGAAGGGTTGCAGCCCGCAAATAACTGAGAGGTGGAAGGGTGTTGAGATTTTGCAGGTTCGACGGCGAGAAAGCATATTCAATGCCATCAACAGTCTGTCGAGCTTGCAAATTGTCTCGTGGATTTTCACCCGGCAATTGCCGGTCTACTGGAAATCCGAGTCGTGTTCCGATCCTGATGTCCCAACCCCGGCGTTTTAGCGCCGCTACGATAGATGCTGTCCGATGTGCATAGCCGTTGTTGTGATAAGGCAACGCATGATGTGCAAAATAAAGGATGCGCGGATCATCGGCTCTGATGGGTTCTCGGCGTCGCGTCGATGGCTGGAGTGTCGCAATAATATCCGGGCATTCTGCAAGCTCTTGGCATTCGCTGATGCGAGCGGCAAGTTTATTGATTTGGCGCGAATTGGATATCGTGGAAGTGCAAAGAAGGTTGTTTGCCTGTGACGTCTGGCCTAGTCGGTCTAGCATTTTCAGCCGCTCCAGGCGCACCATTCCTCGATAATGCGCAGGTGACGAATTGGGCGAAAGCGCGTCTAATGCAGCAGCTTCTTCAACAGCCATTCTTTGGTCCAATTCCCAGAGCCACAATAAAAACCTCTGCGCCAACAACTCGAAGCGCGCTGGCTGTAAGGCATAAATCTGCCGGATGTTGATTTGGACCTGTTTAACTCCATGGCGCTTTAGCAAGTCACGTACTGGGGTTTCAGGATTAAGGTCTAGCCATGTTTCTTCTACACTTGAGGTCATGCTTTCCCCAAGTGTTCGCGCACGAGATAATCAAGAAACATCAGGCGGTCTTCTTGGTCGTCGAGACGCTTCTCCATTTGCGAAACGAGGCTGAGAATGTCACCAGGATTGAAGTATCCAACGGGGCAACCTTCCAAAGGCACATTCCCGTCTTTGAAGCGAATTTCTAAACGTGATGGAATAGTTAGTTGTTTAGCGTTCGGAACCGCTATCTCAAATCCATGGTTCCCAGATCCCATGCCCAAATCTTCAAGGTCAGGCCTGTAGCGGTCTGCTTTAAATTCCAGAGCCACTTCATTGTTCAACAACAACACTAAGGTGGCAGCTTCATTCGGCTGATCCATATCGCAAGCCCAACCGCGAAGGTTAGGGCCTTCAATGGCGTCCAACGCACCTTTCTGCGTTGATAATGGAGTAAGTTCTGAGACTTGGAGCTTGTAAGGCGAATTCAGAATAGATTGGCCAGTATCTTGATCCAGGAAGGTAACAGTATGGATCATTCCATCGCGAAAAACAGAAGGTGCTGGTACACGAAAAGCATGGCAGCCATCCCCATAACCTTCGTTTTCAAGGTCGGAGCGAAACAAGTCTGCAATCACGAAAATGGGTTCCAGATCATCGATTTTGAGTAAGAAGGGAACGCTTAGACCATAGTCATTCGAGTCAACCGCCCAGCCGCAGAGACAGCCGTCTCTTAGGCCTTCGAAGTGGCCAACAACAGATGAGTTTTCGATGATCATGGGCCCAATTGCTCCTACTGAAAATACCGAAAAGTGATTTTGAAAATCCAGTAACTTAATACATTTTCGATCCCCTGTTTGCACATAGTATTTGCGTCCGAACTGAATAAATTTCTAGGTACCGTGAGGCTATGTTAGTTGCCCCGCATTCGTTTCGTACAATATCGTGACTGCGCAGTTAAATGTGGGTTTGGTTGTGGGGGAAGTTATCTGTCGAAGTAAAATATTATAGAATGTGCCGCCAATAATTTATGTATCGAATAATGGGAATACTTGTTCGGGGTAGTATATTTAGCCAAGAATTTTGGCATATTTTAAACCCTGAGCTAGGAGCCAAGTAATGCATCTTGAATGCAGCTAAGTGCTTGCGCCCGCCAGCAGGGTATTTAGAGCAGATGGCAACGTTATTTAACAGAGAGTATGAAGCATTCGGAAAACTAGCCACGGTCATCACCAAATCGACGCGGATGAACTAAAATTACTGTGCCGCTCATATGTGAAGTCGCTAATCCAAACTATTCAAATTCAAAAACCGAGGATTATTACAAGAATTGCAATCTTATCGTGTCTCTCGATACCAATGTAATTTATAAGAATTATTACAGGTGCAAATGTCAAGGCATTGCAACCTGTTTGTCCTTAACGCAGCGTTTTGACCGAGCAGAGGCTTTGGCCTGCCAATTCGCGCCAAACCTGACCCTGACAATGATCCTGACAGGTTGCAAAATACCGCGTGCTCGAAAGGCCCGCGGTCGCGAATAAGCCCGTGGGCATGATTGTCCCTGAAAGGACCCGCAAGGCTCCCTTCAGGGCGCAGTTTACCATTGGATTTTTCTCAGGCGGCGCTTCACCGAATTCTGGATGGCTCTCGTAAAATACTTCAAGCTACTGGGCGGTTCTTGGCATCTCGCCATAACCTTGGCAAGCATTGGGACGATGTCTAGATCTACATCTGCGCCGAAGTCGTGCCACTCCAGAACGGTATCAAGGCCGTCAGACAGGTTTGAATGCTCAAGATGGATGCCAACAAAGAGCAGCTGCTGTTTCACTTTTTCAATGTAAGGGGAGGCTCCTTGGGCCTTCATTCGAAGTTCATTGGCAGTCATCACCGGTTGAGCGCGGGGGTGTTGTGTCAAGGTTGAAAAGCCGGGCATGGTGACGCTTTTGTCGACCCTGTCCGTTTTTAGTACTGCGTTATTAGACTTGACGTTCTTAGTGTGGCCGCACCGCTCGGGCCTGCCCTGCGCTGCAGGCGCTGCCGGAATAGCCCCATTATGGGACTTTAAAACCTCGCTTGTGCCTGCTGGTGGCGCTGTCGAGGCGACAGGGCTGTCGTCATAGTTGATGATGTATCCAAGAGAACAACATCCTCCATCAGGGCGCCGGTTGTTTACCCGTTTGAGCCAGCCAAGCGCTTCAAGGTTGTTGACGGCTCGCTGAACGGTTGACCGGGCAAGGCCGAGTTCCTTGGCCATTTTGTTTTGGGAGCGGATTGTGTGCCCTTGCCGATTTGTGCTGTAGCACAGTAGGCCCAGCACCCTGAATTGGGTCGCGGACAGGTTCTTGTCAAACACTGCGCCGGACGGAATGATGGAGAGGCGAGGACCGCGGCGTTTGGGCGGGCCGCCGTCTTTTGTGTTTCTGTGCATTTGGCGGCGCTCTGGCCCAGTCATTGGGCCTGAGGCCTGTCCTATCGATGGCGGATCCGTCTTATTTATCTTGAGCCGTTCGTCGTCATGAATGGCCTGATTGGAAGTTTCCGTTTTCGATTTGAAAATGGGTTTTTTTGAAGGTCTCATTTTCACACCTTCAATGCACTGGTTGAGGCCGCGATGCGGTCGTTGACCCAGGCCTGCAAATCGTCTGGCCGATAGCGAACTGCACGGCCCAGTTTTACAAAAACAGGTCCTTCTCCCCTGACCCGCCAGGCTTGAAGGGTTCTGATGGATAGACCCAGATATTCAGCAGCCTTGGTTTCGTTCAATAAATGTGTGTTGGGTATCTCTCGAGATCGTTGCATAACCATCGCCTGTGTTTCGGTTTCGATGGTTTGAGACTGATTTCAATTTACGTTCCGAAATAGGGAGGGGGTATTAATTGGCAGGAGGGGTTATTTTAAAACTTTGATTCCACGATATTTTTTGGGGATTGTGCCGGATTTCTTCCAGTCTGGCGGGGCGTATTTGTCCCAGATTTTGTCAAACCGGTCTTCGCTAAGCTCAGGGAACTTGTGCTTTGCCTCTCTAAAAACCCAGGGCCGACCGTAACATTTGAAATACTTGAAAAACTCATGGTCCAGCCAAGCCGCGATCTTGGGATCAGAAAGCCTCGGGGGCTTGTTGAGGTTACGTCGTGTTTCGTCGGCAAGCGCTAAACTGGCATTGGAAAACAAATGAAACTGCTTTTTTGGAAGCGGCATTCGGATCGTATTGTTGGAAAAATCGAGATAGATGCGATCGGGACGAGAGCGCCAGTCGGATCTCTGCAGTATTTCCCGGTGTCCTGACACACCGCGTACCCAAATCTCGATGTGTCCGTCCGAAATGTTCTGAAAAAACACCTCGAGATAACTCAGGATCAGATACACCGCGTTCCGGACAGCATCTGGTTTTGCAGGGATAACCGCACCGTCCTCGACTTTCACTCTTATGTATCGCTTTTGGCGGCGCGCAGCATCTCCCGATCTCGAACCACGATTGGGGTTTGGCTGGCGCTGAGTTTTGTCTGGCAGTTTTCTTTCTGTTGTGACTCGCCGGCATGCGGCATCAACATCGAACAAAAACGGGACGTATTGGCCAAATATCCAGCTGATCAGGGCAATATTTGTGTCGGGAAAAGTTGGATCCGCAGCCGCCGCATGGGCCTTTGCAGTTTGCACATCGTCTGCGGTCCAGATCAGCAGCTCGAATGCTTCCAGAAGCGTTTGCCCGTTCAAGGCTTTAAGATTCTGTCTTGGAAACTCAATGATCATAAAACGCAGGTGTTGTTGAAAAGTGTGCAATCATAAATAGTTTTATGCACAAATTTCAACCTAAAGGGACTTAGCTAGGGAAGGGGCGCCGTCCGGGAAACTGGATGACATTGCCATCGGCCTCCAGTTCTCTGGATTCCAGCGCTTGACGCTTCGCCAATCCTTCAAGAAGGCGTTGACCGATCAATTCTGACAACACCCGGATCGGGTCGAGATCCGTATTCACATACCGGTTTGTGATCGTAACATTGCGATGGCGGAGAAGGTGACTTATCAAAAATGCGTTTCCTCCGGCCTGGGCCGCATAAGTGCCGACCGTGTGGCGAAGGTCATGCAGGCGGATGTCTTCGATTTGCGCATGCTCCCGGATCCTCTGCCAGGCGTTTTGAACGACTTCCCGGGTGATATGGCGCGTTGCGTCCGCATCGCGGGGCAAGATGTAGTTGCTTCGCCTTTTTTCATACAGCTGGGTGAGAAGTTTCATCACGGTGTCGCTGGCCGGATGCGGTTTGCGTCCATCTCCCTTACGGCTCGGGAGAGCGATAGTCCGGTTTGGAAAATCAATATGCGACCATTCTGTCGTCAGGATTTCGGAGACACGCGCGCCGGTGTGCAATAGCAAGCGCACGGCAAAAATCGCTGGTTTGCTGACGGGTGTCCGGCGGTCGTTATGTTCTTTGGGCAGGTGTTTGCGTGTCCTTTGTCCGGCTTTGATCACCCAGGGCAATCCAAATCTTTCAGCTTCATCTAGTGTGGCACCCAGCCGGCTCAGCTCCTCGTCAGATAGAAAACGATCGCGCTCCACTTCCTTGTAACGTTGGATCAAGCGCACCGGGTTCGACAGCTCCGGCCGCAATCCCCAGACCTCCGCCAGATTGAGGGCCTTTGACAAGACCGACAGCACCAAATTTGCTTGCCGGGGGGTGTGTTTCAGTTTTGCATGAAGCTCGGCAACATCCGGGCGTGTCAACTCGGTGACCTTCATGGCGCCAAAATGCGGGCGGAGGATTTTTGTAATAATGCGCTTGTGGTGAAGTTGGGTCGCTTTTGCGTTGTGCACCATGACATGGTCGGACCAATACTTGTCCAAGAGATCATTGATCGTGGGGGCCGACCGCAAACCTTGCCGGGTCATCAGCGGATCGTGGCCGTTCCGGACCTGGACAATCAGCTCGCTTGCCATCCGTCTTGCCTCTGCCGGGGTGAGGGCGCCATAGGGTCCAATCGTCAAGCGCCGGGAGCGGGTCGTCATCGTGCGGTATTGAAGGATGAAAGATTTTTTGCCGCTTGGCAGTATGACAAGGCCAAAGCCTTTCAGACTGTCGTCCCACAAGAACCATTGTTTGGCGCGCGGCTTGGCGGCATCGATGGCGCGTTTTGATAACCGGGGCATCCTCGCCTCCTGTGACGGCATCAGACAGCAAATTCAGAGACAGATCAGGGCGCGGCATGGTTAGTTCCAGACCGCTTAGCCTGGGGTTCTGACGGCCTGACGGCTTTTGACGACCGGTCCGCCTTTCTCTTTTTTACAGTGGTCTTCTGTCCACGATTTGAGCCAGTTTTTCTGCTCAATTTGTGTAAGCACTATGTAAGCAGATGGAAGCGAATAAGCGAGAAAATGTCAATAGTTAATCGTAAAGATAAATTCATAAGATATTGAAATAATGTATCTAATGGTAGTTGTTCGCAATATGAAGTATTGAGAAAATGCTTCTCTTAATCAGCGGGTCTGGGGTTCGAGCCCCCACTCACCCACCAATGTTTCCGAAAACATCCAGATTGCGGTTAATGGTGTGTTCTCAGCGCGATGTCCGGCAGTTCATGCAAGCTCAAGATCTGCCAGAGCAGATTTTGCGTGCGCTGACGGCGGGCTGTGGAGTTGAAGCAGTTTGATGAGACTGAATACGCGTTCAAAGCCGGTCGCCGTCCGGAATTTAAGCACCAGGCGCTGCAGTGTCATGTCCGGAACCGAAGGGCCGAGTAAGGGCCCGGTGCGCTGAATGCCAAAAGACGGCTCTCCAGCAAAAGCAACGTGATAGGCTTCCGCCGCCGCTTCCAGATAATGATCCGGAAGGTTGGTCAGTACTGGCTAGTCATTGGAGATGGCGTTGGGAAAAATCATGCGGAAAACACTTTGACGGCCGGCAAAGGTGACATGGGGGACCTTGCCGGGATTTGCTTCTGGCAGGGTGAGGATGCATTTGGAGGAAAGCCGGGTTAACCGGGAATCTGAATTGATCAATCCATTGTTGGACCACCAAAGCTGAAACAAAAATTTTTCTTCGGTGCCAGCGAGGCCGGATTCAACATTTTCGACTGGCAGTGATTTGACAAAACAAATTGGCCATCTGGCTGGCCGTCAAGATCTGCTGCTCCGTCACCGGGGGCGTTTTCTGCTGCCTTGGCAAAAATGTCGTCCTGGGCTGCTTCCGCCAACAAGGCCCGCTGGTTGTCGGATAACAAGGATGTCTGATCATGATCGAATAGATGCTGGCAATAAAAATCAAGCAGATAAAGACAGTCACATCTGGCGGCCAAATGAAACAACTGCAGAAATGATTTTTGTTTGGCTGTATACTCAGATGTATACATTCACGAAAATCCCTTGTTCATCGCGAACTGCAGCTTACTCTTAGAGGCTGGGTCATATCACTGTTTCTATTGGTAATATCAAAAACTACAATTTTTCCAGATGATAGTTTCGCCGACGGATTTTTGCGATCGGTTAGACGGTTGGTTATCCGGTTTTCCAATGGTCTGGACGATCCCGGCCAGGCGGACGACGACATGGTCTTGGATGTTACAGGTTGACGGTCGCTGTCCAATTGCGCCTCCGGTCCTTTTCATGCCTTGTCTATAGGTCCGGTCCCAAGACAGTTAAATGCGGTCGGATGTGAGTTTTCTAATATAGGTTGTATTTGTGGTTGTAATTTCTACGTGTCGGGATAAAGTGATTGTATTGCACTTCAGATAGTTATCTCAATTTAAACAATAATTAAGCGGACTTTCCAGACGGGTTCTCTCGCCGCGGCAACGATAAAGTCACAAAAATATTCACAAGAATTAATTCCTATCGTCTAGTGGTTGTGTGAACAAAACGTGTTCAAAAATGCGAGGCGAGACCCAAAATGACGGGCAGGGACGCACAAGTTTTGACGTGGAGTGGACCAGCGCAAAGTTTATGGATGAGCTGGATTGATGATGGGCAGGTCCTGCGCCGCCGGGCGCTGCGTTTGACCCGCGGTGATCGGGAGGCGGCTGAGGATCTTTTGTCTGCGACCTTAATCAAGGCGGTAAGTCATGTGGAAAGAAATGGCACAGACGTGCGCGAACCGCGGGCGTTTTTGCTGTTTGCCATGAAAAACGAGCACATCAGCCGGTTGCGCAAAGAGACGTCAGAGCGGCAGATCCGTGATTTTGGAACCGACATTTATCAAGATCATCAGGCAGGCCTTGCGGACCGCCAGCCGGATCAGGAAAACCTGCTGCGGCATCAAGATGCCCTGCGCGGTGTGCTGGCGATCGTTAATGCATTGACGCCAGAGTTCAAAAGGATTTTCCGGCTGCGGTTTTGCGAAGAATGCAGTTACCGGGAGATTGCCGGCAAGATGGCGATCTCCGAACCTCTTGCCCGCAAACGGGTTCAGCACCTTCGGGAGCATCTGCGGGCAGCTCTTACGGATGAGCGCGGACACGCTACGCCACGCAATAGTATGTCACAGGCGGTGCAATGATGCGTCCATTTCCTTGACGGTGAGAACCGGACATTAGGCCTAATGGATCGCGATCAAGACGGAATAGGATGAAGACATGGCTGACATCGTCAATGCACAAATCACGGATGCAGTGACCCAGACCAACGTCAAGGTGGTTGCAGAAGCACCGGCTCAGGCGATCGCCAGTCTATACCAGGTTGCCAGTCACGCCTCCGGATTGTCCATCCAGAATGCAGTTCACAGCCAGCAAGCCATGAACCAGATCACCACGGCGGTGGTCTCCAAGGCATGCCAGTTGATCATGGACATTGGTGAATCGGCATAATCAACGCCGGCGCGCCAAGCAGGGAGGAATAGGCCATGTTCGGCGCGCTTAAGACAATGATGATCCGCGGTAGGAAGACACCGAAGCCTTCGGAACAGGCGGTGCTGTCAAAGGAAACCGTGCCAGGTCTGTCGCGGGATTCAAACGGCCATTTGAAGCCGGCAGCACAAAAGGACGAGAGTGCCATGGCAGATGACAACAACGGCAAAGGTCCGCCTTCTAACTCCAGCGGTAGGTCAGGAGGAGCAGGTGGCAATGATGGTGCGAATGCAAGTGGCATAGGAACCAATTCCAGTCAGCAAAGCACAAGTACCGGGTCTGCCCCGTCAACGTCAGCCCTGAATCAGCAGGCTGTTCAGGCCGCGGAATTCTCGAACTATGAGAACGCGGACTATGCAGCCACCATGGTTGCAACGCCGCCGGAACTCATGGTTGGGCAAACGACCGGGCTGGCTATCCAAGACGCAGCCAATTACATGAACGCGATTATGCAGATCGCAGTTGCTGCTCAGGCTGTTGCTATAAAAAAAGCAGCCGAGGACCCGGCTCTGGCAGGCGCCGAAGTACCTCTGCTTACCGATATTCAGCAAATGGTGACCCAGGCGGTTACTGTGTACGGAACAGTCAGCACGACAGCTGGTACGTCGGCCAAAACGGTGATCTCGGATTTCAAGGCGGGATCATGACTGTGCTGGCTGAATCACGAGGAGGCTGCCAATGCTGGAATCCAACGATCTCTTCAACAGGCCATCAGAATTTATGTTCAATGGCCCGACTGTAAGGCTATCGCTGACTGTACAGGCTTTCATATGTGAGAACGGGTCGGGACAGGACAAAAAGAACCCAAAAACCGATGACCGGGACACTGAAGAACCTGACCTGCCGCAGACCGGGCCGAAAGAAAAGACGCTTACCGAGGCTTTTGACGACTTAGAAGCTGAAGAGCAAGAAACGGTCAAACGACTGGTTGACCGCATGATCGGGAGAAAACAATGACTGCCCATCTCGCATATGCTTGCCAGGAGATCGATGAACAGCTCCTGGAATGTCTGCTGACCTGGAGTGAAGCAGCAGGTCAGGGACGTGAAAGCGCACAGCTGGCACCGGTCCATGCCCATTATGGACAACGTTCGTCGTCTCTGATTGAGGCTAGAACCGCGATTGAAGCCGCGATCCGAGCCCTTGATGAGGAAACGGCAGACACCGAGGCGAGCGATCTCAGGAAACACTCAGTTCAAAGTGAGGTCCGGGATCAGGAGAAGACTGTCCACGTAACCGTCGACTGCCATTGTGCAGATGTTGAGTGGCGAATGATCCACGTTGAAGGCTCCAGTTCGCGGCCCGACCGGCCGCAGAGACAGAAAGAACGGTGCCGGGGCCAGATCCGGGATTGGAACCGCGACATTCTTGCTTGCCGGCCGATGTCCGCAAGCTTGCCTGTTTCCATGCGCAAAACCACCAAAAGACAATCAGGAATTGGCGGCGTCAATAAAGAGAGCACTGAGACTGCGGAGATAGACCTGGACGCGGCAATTTCTATGGGCCGGACCGAAGCCGCCAGCGAGTATGCAATTGCTGACCCCGGCGACGTTGAACTTACTCCCCAACAGCCGGAAGAGACCTTTGTGAAGGAGCCGGAAAATGGCACGCAAAGCAAGTCAACCAGGTCCCGCAAACGTGGATGATCCGAAAACTTCTGGAGCTGATGTACCGGCCGGCAAAGAGCCGCTGCCGCCACCATCAGCCACCGGCGCCTCCTCAGCGGACGCGGGTGCGGCCAATGCCAGCCTGTCGTCTGAAAATCAGAACTTGGCCGGGAAATCTAAAACCGCTGATCCTGCGGGGACAGGGCAACCAGCTGCTGCAGAACAAGTTCAGCAAGGAGGGCACACATCCGGCCGCGGCACACCGTCCTCGGATCTTTTGAAGCAGATTCTGGAGGGGTTTTTGAAAACTTCGACGCTTCAAACCGATTACCAGACCCTTTACCGCTCACTGCCAGCGGTGGTCGGGATTGCCGCAGAGATCATGAAGAAGAAGGAAGCCGGGGACACGGCCCTGGACGAAGGCATGCAAGCGGTGGAGCGGGTTCTTGGCGATGCCCGGGATAAAGCGGAGCAATTGTCAACGGCCATGTCGGCGCAACAAGCGGCGCTTGAGGAATTGTTGAACAACAAGGCGTCTTTGACGGACCTTCTAAAAGCCAGCCAACAACAAACCAGCGACAAGATAAAAGGTTTGCCGCATTTGGGATTTGAGGCGGCTGCACTAGCCGATCCCAAGGTTGCTTACCAGCTCAACACGCTGATGGGTAACATCAATGCGATGGTCTCCAGGGAGGTTGAGCGCCAGCTCTCGGTCTTGCGCAATAAGGTGGCGTCGGTTCAGCAGTCTGGAAATCCGCAAAAGTGATCCGGCTGGAGCCCGGGTTATTGAGCCCGCTGGCATCCTGCCGGCGGGCCTCTTCCGCTCTATGCGTCTCCCTTGAGATATCGCGCTATTTTAGAGCAATTTCAATCAGATAAGACAGTTTGCCGTCACATTCCAAGCAGAGGTGCGTCTAACCAGATGCCCATGGCCGGATCTAGTCCGGCTTAGTTCAAGGAGTAGCAAGTATGGCAGATCCCGTAACAGTGAACCCGATGGTGACGGATGCCGTGACCCAATCCAACGTCAAGGTGGTCGGTGAATCCCCGGCCATGGCCATCAGTACACTGTATCAGTCTATGGCGCATTCAACTGGCATTCTGTTTGAGAATGCAGTGGCGGCACAGCAGCAGCAGAATATCCTGGCGCAGGCAGCTGTGAACCAGGGTGTCATGCAGATTTACAGCATGGATACAATGGCCGGTGCAGGGGCAACCGAAAAGGTTGGCCAAACCGGTGTCGCGGACAATCTGACCGGTCTGATGACCGTTTTACAGGCTTTCAGTGGCGGCCGGTAAACCGGCTCTGGATCAATAAACTCTTGGCTCTGTTCCAGTTTCTGGAACGGAGCCCTTGTGTTTGGTGGAGGTAATGGACTTTTGGCAACTTAAGGTTGATACTTCTTTCTGCGTCCCGACGGTAATTGGTGGCAGTTTGGTTCGGATATTCGTTCAATCAGCACCAATTCGGGATGGAAAGGGCAGGTGGCGCCCGCAGCAAACCGGACGTTTCCGGCACGTGGAGGAAGAAATCATGCCGACAAAACCTCAAACCCAACCGGCCGGTCCGGCCGGCGACCCGATTACCGAACTGGAAAATGAGCTGGAAGCTTTGTCAAAGATCGGCGAAGCAGCCAATCTCAACGACCTGGTGCTGGGGATGTCTCCAGCTATGGCCGCAACAAGCATCTATGTTTCCAACGCGAATTCTCTCAGCATTCTTTATGAAAACGCGGTCGCAACGCAGCAACAGCAGACCCAGCTTGCGCAAAGTGCGTTGAAGGCGGGCATTGCCCAATTGCAGAAGATCACAGACAGCAGCAGCACGGCGGCCGCGACCTCTGAAAATCCGGATCAGGACATCCTCTCGCTTCTGAAAGCGTTGAAAGAAGTGGTGTAGCGGCCGCCTGGTCCGGGGTGGTTCGAAGGCAGTAAAACAGGCTGCCAAAAGTGCGGTCTTTTCAGACTGGGGGGTGTCGCTGTATAGAAGGCGCCAAACGGGCAATGCCCGACAGCGCCTTCAAGCAAAAAGAACACGCTCCATGAACGACTTTCTTGTCGCAGCCCTTTATCTGTTCACGCCGCTCGATAATTTCGAGGAGATGCGCGATCCGCTGAAAGCATTTTGTGTGACCCAGGATGTGCGCGGCAGTATTCTGCTCGCCGCTGAGGGCATCAACGGCACGATCTGCGGGCCTGAAGCGGGTGTGCGTGCCGTTCTGGACCATCTTCGCTCTGACGAACGGCTTGTGCAGTTGTCGCACAAGGAGTCCTGGACCCATCGGCATGTCTTCAAACGTATGAAGGTGCGGCTCAAGCAGGAGATTGTTCGTCTTGCGGTCGACGGTATCGACCCGAATGAGGTGGTTGGCGAATACGTCAAACCAGAAGACTGGAATGCGTTGATTTCCGAACCTGGTGTCATCGTCATCGATACCCGCAATGACTATGAATATGCCTTTGGCACGTTTGATGGCGCGGTTAATCCGGAAACTCAGTCTTTCCGCGAGTTCCCGGACTGGGTGCATGATCAGGACAATCTGAAGGAAAAGCCAAAGGTTGCGATGTTCTGCACCGGCGGGATCCGCTGCGAAAAAGCAACCGCCTGGATGCTGAAGAACGGTTTTGACGACGTCTATCATCTTGAAGGCGGCATTTTGAATTACCTGGAGAAGGTGCCGGAAGATAAAAGCCTCTGGAAGGGCGAGTGTTTTGTTTTTGATGACCGGATCTCCGTCGACCACAAGCTGGAACCCCGCTGGGGCGCGTGGGTGCCGGAAGAAGCCAAGCACATCATCAATGAAGACACCGACTACGAAAAAGGTCCGGCTGAAAATGGTGCCTCTGATGCCGATGAAAGAAAATCTTAACGGCTGTTAACTTTTGGCTTTTCCCGGTGGTGAAGCTTCCCTAAAGTCAAAACACAGAAAGGTTCCTGTGCCAGACTGGGGGAAGTGTCATGCGTCGCACATTCTGGAGCGCGGCCTCCGCGCTGTTTTTTAGTTCAATTGTTCTCGCTCCGGCTTCCGCTGGCGGATATGCATCGTCCTGTTATGAGCAGGCTGTGGTGCCGGCGGTTTATCAAACCGTTCAGGAGCGGGTCCTGGTTCAGGCCGCCAGCAGTTATGTCGTTCAAAAACCAGCGGTCTATTCCTTTCAAACCCGGCGTGTTCTGGTCCAGCCGGAACGGGTGAGTTACCGGACTAGTCCGGCCATATATAGAACCCAGCAACACAAGGTTCTGGCAAAACCGGCCAGCAGCGGATGGGAGTACCGGACCATCAAGGGCCGCAGGATCTTGTGCAAGGTTCACTATCCTGCCGTTTACCAGATGGCGAGCCAGCAAGTGCTGGTGAAACCGGCTTCCCGGGTGGCGGTCCGGCAGCCTGCGGTCTACAGCCATGTCAAAGAAAAGGTCTTGGTGCAGCCCGCAAGTCAGTACCGGGTTCAAAAGCCGGCAGTCTATAAGACGGTAACCCGCAGGGTTCAGGTGCAACCAGCCCGCACGGTTTGGCAGCCGGTTCGGGTTCGCGGCTGCCGGAGCTGACGTTTCACTGCAGAGGTAAACTGTAGAACCTAGTCACATCGGTTCGGGTGCTTACCAGGTCTGGCCAACCGGTTGCAGCTTTTTGGCCAGAAAGTCGACGAAGACCCGCACTTTGGGCGCCATATTCCGTTTGGAGTTGTAGATCGCATAGGCATTGATCTCGAAGGCGTTGAAGCTGGAGAGCAGCGTCTTCAGGCGGCCTTCGGCAATGTCCTGATGCACCATGTATCCCGGACAGAGCGCCAGACCGCAGCCGGCGAGGACATAATCGCGGACCGCACGGGCGCTGTTGACCAATAGACCACCTTCGACAGGTACCTGGATGAGATTACCGTCCTCATGAAACGGCCAGCTGTGCGGGTTGCGGAAATTCGTGTCGATGATGCATTGGTGCTGGCCAAGATCATTTGGTTTTTCCGGCGTGCCTTTTTCCTTTAAGTAAGTGGGCGAAGCGCATAGGTAGATTGGGGACGGCGCGAGCTTGCGGGCGATCAGGCCGGAACTCGGCAGATCTGCGATACGCACCGCCACATCAAATCCCTCATCGACCAAATGGACATGCCGGTCCGATAGGCTGAGGTCGACTGAGACACAAGGAAAGGCCTTTGTGAACTCAGGCAGAAGGGGTGCCACATAAAGTTCGCCAAAGGTGGTTGGTGCGCTTACATGCAGCCGTCCGCGCGGTTGCTCTGACTGATGAAGGATCAGGTCTTCCAGTTCATCGATATCATCCAGCACTTGGACACAGCGGCTGTGATAAAGCTGGCCGGCTTCTGTTGGGCTGAGGCTCCGGGTTGTCCGATTGAAAAGGCGCGTTCCAAGGCGGTTTTCGAGAGCCTGTACCTTTTTCGAAACAAGGGTTTTGGACGTGCCGAGTTTGTCGGCGGCACTGGTGAACGAGCCGGTTTCATAAACGGATACAAAGGCGCGCATGGCGTCGATCAGATTCATATTGTTTCCGATTTTGCATCAAAGAGTATCATTTTCCCGTATTTATAAAAATATTTGCTCCAATTAAATCGAAAGGGCAACCACATTTCTTTATGGGAGATCGTTATGATCGATACCAAAACTGGCCCCTATGCCATTCTTTTGCTGCGCGTGTCTTTAGGTGTTTTGTTTTTGGCACATGCTGGGCTCAAGTTTTTTGTGTTCACCCCTTCAGGCGCTGCGGGGTTCTTTCAGTCCCTGGGATTGCCAGGTGTTCTGGCCCATGTGACGATCGGTGTTGAAGTGCTCGGCGCTCTGGCACTGATCACCGGTTTTCATGCGCGTATTGCGGCGCTCGCATTGCTGCCAATCCTGATCGGCGCCATCGTATTTGTGCATGGCCACAATGGCTGGCTGTTTTCCAATGAAAACGGCGGCTGGGAGTTTCCAGCATTCTGGGCTCTCGCGCTGATTGTGCAGGCTCTGCTGGGCAATGGCGCCTATGCGCTTTCCGGCAAAGACAGCCCTTTTGTGGCGCATGCCGCCTGATCCGAAGCCCCAAATCCGACAGGAAAAACTTGAGGAAACACAATGCTGATCGATGGCAAATGGAGCGCCGACTGGCACCCGTATCAGAAAACTGACGAGGGAGGCCGGTTTGTCCGCCAGGTATCGAGTTTCCGGACCTGGATCACAGCGGATGGCGCGCCGGGACCGGAAGGGCAACCGGCACTGAAAGCAGAAGCTGACCGGTTCCATCTCTTTGTGAACTACATTTGCCCCTGGGCCGGCAGAACTTTGATTGTGCGCAATCTGAAAAAGCTCGAGGAGCTCGTGACTGTCTCGGTTCTGGAACCTGTCATGAGCCCGCAAGGTTGGCGGTTCGGCGATTTTCCAGGCGCATCGGGTGCAGATACCGAAATCGGTGCCACCTATATGCACGAGATCTACACCTGGTCGGATCAAGGTTTCACAGGCCGGGCGTCAGTTCCGGTCTTGTGGGACAAAAAGCAAAAGCGGATTCTCAACAACGAGTCTGCCGATATTATCCGGATCTTTGATCGGGCGTTTCAGAACCTGACGGGTGAGCCGCCCAGCCTCCGGCCACAAGAGCTTGGTCCGGACATTCAGAAGCTAAGCGAACGCCTCTATGAGACTTTCAACAACGGCGTCTATCGTGCCGGTTTTGCCCAAAGCCAGAGTGCCTATGAAGAAGCTGTGGGCGGGATTTTTGCCACATTGGACGATATGGAAACCCGTCTCGGGGATGGCCGGTCCTATCTGTTTGGAGACAACCTGACCGAGGTTGACGTCCGGTTTTATGTCACCTTGATCCGCTTTGATGCCGCTTATTTGAATCTCTTCAAATGCAATTTACGGCCGATCCGCGATTACCCGCATTTGCGCAGGTATCTCCGCCGGCTCTATGTGATGCCGGAGTTTGGCAAAGCTACATTTATCGATCACATCAAGGCGGGATACTATTCTATCAAGGCTTTAAACCCGAGCGGCATTATCCCGCTTGGACCGGATCTGGATTACTTGAACTGACATCGACAGAGGCAAGTCAGATTTCCGTTTGAAGTCGAGTTTGGTTCGCTGCCACGCAGGTACGTAGCAAGTGTAGTCTACAGAATAAGGAGTTCTTTAAGCAGGTTTGCCGGATTTGCTTCTCTGATTGCAGCGTATTCCCTAAGGTCATTCCAGGATTTCTCGCAATCCTGACGACGGGAGTAAAAATATGCAGTTGCCGAGCAATTTCTTGAAGATGGCCTTGGTCGCAGCGTTCCTGGGGGCAGCACCTGCCTCCGCTGCTGGTATGAGAACAGCCTGCTATGAAAAAGTTCATCAGCCTGCTGTGTATAAAAACATCACACGAACCATCATGACCCACCGGGCCCACACTGCCTGGGAGAACCGGATCATCAATGGACGCGATGTCCTTTGTAAGGTGCATCGGCCGGCTGTTTATCAAAAGGTCCGTCAAAATGTGATGGTTCATCCTGCCCGGACAGTTTTAAGGCCTGTCCGCAATTGCAATCAGAATGTCAGGATATCCAGCAACTTTTGATGCCAACGAAGTTGGGTTGGGTTTTGCGGCTCTGATCAGGTCTTGAAGCGGTCGGCCGTCAAACCTTTTTTGTTGTGACCTTCGACGAGGAAAAGCCCGCCGGACAGCGTATCCGGTTCGATCGCTGTCGGATCGGTCGGCTGTTTAATGCTGGTGATGATCAGATGATCCAGGTCAGGTCCACAAAAACACGGCATCGTTGGCCGTTGAATGGGCATTTGAATGGCTTCCAGAAGCTGACCATTTGGCGCAAAACAATTTACGACACCGGCGGACACGCCACCGCTCCAGTAGTTGCCGCTGCTGTCAACAGTCGCCCCGTCCGGCCGTCCGGTTTCATTGGTTTGCTGGGCAAACAGCATTTTGGAGCCGAGGGATCCTGTGTCGGCGTCAAAGGCGTAACACTCGATCCAACCCGGCGACGTATCGGAATGGTACATGTAGGCGCCATCCGGAGACCAGGCGAGGCCATTGGAACACTGTAATTCGTCACGGATTTCTGCGACGTCCCCCCGACCATCGACGCGGTACAGCCCTGCAACTGGTTCTCTCGGCGAGCTGGTGTCCATCGTACCGACCCAAAAAGCGCCATCCGGACCGACTTTGCCGTCGTTCAATCGCGTCTGCGGCCTGTCGGTCTCGATTTCAGCCAACACTTCATGGGTTTCGGATTTCGGATCAAATAAGAGAACCTTGTCCCAGACACTGACAACCAGCCGGCCATCGTCACATAGGCCAAATGATCCGACTTCATTGTCGAAATGCCACGTGGTGATGTCCCGGCTGTCCCAGGCCATGGACTGGATCGTGCGGCCTTGGATATCGACCCAAAGCAGGCTGTTGGTGCGGTCGTCCCATGTCGGGCATTCGGCAAGCTGATAAGTCGTGTCGAGAAATCGGGTAATCGTGTGGGACACCAGAGCGGGTTCCTTGAAAGCCTCTAAGAAGGGCCGCGACTATAGCGGGCGTTTGCAGCAGCGTCGATAGTGCAATGCTGTGTTGTTCAGATGTCTGCGACCTCAATGGTTTCCGGCAAGGGCAGGGCTGTGCGCTTGACGATCGGGCGGATCGCAAAAGATGACTTCATTCGCAATACGCCGGGCAGCTGAGCGAGGTGATCCCGGTGTATGCGTTCAAAATCAATCGGGTCGGCCGCCGTCAGCCTCAGAATATAATCGGCATCACCGGCCATTAAAAAACATTCCATGATCTCTTCCGAGCGGGCGACCGCCCGTTCGAAACTCTCCAATGTTTCCTTGGATTGGCCGGTCAAGGAAATTTCGACAAAGACATCCATACGCCGGCCAAGTTTTCTTTGATCCAGCAAAGCGACGTAGTTTTCGATGATCCCCGCTTCTTCCAGAGCGCGCATGCGCCGGAGGCAGGCGGACGGGGACAGCCCGATCTTTTCCGCAAGATCGGCATTGGCGATGCGGCCGTCCGATTGCAGGACATTCAGGATTTTCCGGTCGAGGCGGTCTAGGATCATAATGCTGCACTGCACATAATGCGGAGTAGAGAAGTCTTGACGGCAGAATATACAAATGATTTCGAATATTGCGCAAGATTATTGTTTGAATGGGAGGTTTTTCGGAGACGAACGCAAGCACCTGCGGAGCGCCGAATGATAGACTTAAGGCAATGATAGACCCCACCCAGAGGAGACGGGCTCATGCGTATTGGCGTTCCTAAAGAGATCAAAAACCACGAATACCGGGTTGGTTTGACGCCGGACAGCGTTCACGAAATGACCGCACATGGTCATGGAGTATTTGTTGAGACAAATGCGGGTGCTGGCATTGGTGCAAGCGATGCCGACTACGAAGCCTGCGGCGCTAAAATCTTACAGACCGCAGCAGAAGTTTTTGAAACCGCGGAAATGATCGTCAAGGTTAAGGAGCCGCAGGCTGTTGAGCGCGCTATGTTGCGCCCGCACCACATCCTGTTCACCTATCTGCACCTGGCTCCGGACGCAGAGCAGACCGCGGATCTGGTAAATTCCGGTGCGACCTGCATTGCCTATGAGACCGTAACCGATGCTCAGGGCGGTTTGCCGCTTCTGGTGCCGATGTCTCAGGTTGCTGGCCGCCTGTCGGTATTGGCCGGTGCCAACAGCCTTGAGAAGATCAACGGCGGTTCTGGAACCTTGATCGGCGGTGTTCCGGGTGTGGAACCGGCCAAAGTGGTCGTGATCGGCGGCGGCGTTGTTGGTTCCCATGCCATCACCATGGCGCTGGGCCTTGGAGCGGATGTGACCGTTCTGGACCGCAACACCCATGTTCTTGCTGACCTGGCGCAGACTTTTGGCTCTGGCCTCAAGACTGTTTATTCGACCAAATCTGCCTTGGAAAAACATGTCCTGGCTGCAGATATCGTCGTTGGTGCCGTGCTGGTGGCTGGTGCTGCCGCGCCGAAACTGGTCACCGCGGAGATGGTCAGCAACATGAAACCGGGTTCTGTGCTGGTTGACGTTGCCATCGACCAAGGTGGCTGCTTTGAAACATCGAAAGCCACCACCCATTCTGATCCGACCTACATCGTCGATGAAGTTGTCCACTACTGCGTTGCCAACATGCCGGGAGCCGTACCGCGTACGTCTGCCTATGCGTTGAACAATGTAACTCTGCCGTTTGCGTTGGCTCTGGCCGGAAAAGGCGCAAAACAGGCACTGCTCGACGACCCGCACTTCCTGCCGGGTCTGAATGTTCATCAGGGTAAAATCACGTGCGAGGCTGTCGCCACCGCGCTCGGATACGATTACGTCGATCCGGCATCTGCACTTGAGGGCAGCGCTGCCAGCAAGGCAGCCTAAGCCAAGCTTGTCCTTCTACTGAAAAACAAAAGGCCAGCCTCTGGGGCTGGCCTTTTCGATTCTCTGCCGTGGGATTATGGACACTTGACCTTGTAAGGTGTGCCCTCCTGATCGTAGGCGATACAACTGCGCGGTGTCGTGATAACTCCGATGAGGCCACCGCCGATGGCGCCAATGGCCGCACCCGCCAATGCAGCCCCAGCAGTAGAGCCTGCTGCCGCTCCGATAGTCGCGCCTGTTGCGGCTCCCAGACCGCCGCCAACCAGCATCCTGTCTCTTTGGCTTTCTGTATTCACACAGCCGGCAAGCAGCAGGGTGAGTGACAAAATGGCAAGGGCAGGCTTCATCCCAGGCGCTCCGTTAACAATTGGTTAAGCCTAGGGTGCCGGGGCGATGGTTAACAGTTTCTTAACGAGAGCTGTTATCCAACGCCCGATTTGGTCAGCTTACGGACAGGCGACCCGATAAGGGTTGCCGTAGCGGTCATAAGCTACGCAGTTTTTCGGAGTGGTTGCTGCGCCAACAACAGCACCGCCTGCGCCGCCGATCAGGGCGCCGGCGATTGCTCCGCCTGCACCGCCACCGTCAACCGCGGCGCCAATGACAGCACCGGTCGCCGCGCCAAGGCCGCCGCCGACTAGGGCACGATCCCGCTGACTGTCGGATTGGCAGCCGGCCAGTAAAGCTGCCGTGGCCGCAATTAAAAATAGTTTCTTCATTCCAAATTCCTTAGCTGTCTGGTTAATGCCGGACATGGGGCGCTTACGAAGTTCTTATGGGCAAACAACCCGGTAAGGATTGCCGTAGCGGTCATAGGCGACACAGTTTTTCGGTGTGGTTGCCGCACCAACAGCTGCCCCGCCAACACCGCCGATTACCGCACCTGCAATTGCTCCGCCGGCTCCGCCGCCATCAATAGCAGAGCCAATTACTGCACCGGTAGCTGCGCCAAGTCCACCGCCTACGAGCGCACGGTCGCGCTGGCTGTCAGATTGACAACCGGCGAGCGCAAGGCCGGCGGCCGCGAGCAAAATGAGCTTTTTCATGAATGAGATCTCCTCTTTAAAAAAGGACGCCCGACGGCACCTCTCGGTCAGCTCCACAATGTAGAATCACGAAGCGTAAATCAATGAACACAACGTAGGTCGGTTTTGCGCGTCCGGCAATCCGCGATATGGATCGCCGAAACCAGATTCGCAAACCAACTCAACCATATTTCGGCTGGAACACACCCGCTCGTTGAGGCAAAAGTATGGCAGGTGAGACGGTCTGCCATTGACCTTGCTCAACAACGGGTCAATCGGAGGCCGGTGCGCTCAATGCGGTCAGCAATCCTCTGGTCGAGGAATCCTTGGTTGTTGGCTCCACTTCTCCCCGCACAATCGGTAAGAGGGCTGTCGCCAGTTCTTTGCCCAGTTCAACGCCCCATTGGTCAAAGGAGTTGATGCCCCAGATAACGCCTTCAACAAATACCCGGTGCTCATAGAGCGCAATCAGCCGGCCAAGAGTAAATGGTGTCAACTGGTTATAGGCAAGAGTAAGAGACGGGCGGTCGCCGGGGAAAACTTTATGTGGTGCCAGACGATCAACGTCTTCTGCCGAAAGACCGGTGCTGGCGAGCAGGGATTTTGCTTCGTCCAGCGTGCGACCGAGCATCAAGGCTTCGGATTGTGCCAGGCAATTGGAGATCAGCAATTCATGCTGATGTGCAAGATCGTCTTCATGTCCCTGTGCGGCGATCAGGAATTCACACGGGATCACAGTCGTTCCCTGGTGCAGCAGCTGGTAAAAAGCGTGCTGGCCATTGGTGCCTGGCTCACCCCAGACAAGCGGACCTGTGGCGCCATCAACCGGGGTGCCATCGAGTTTCACCCGTTTGCCGTTTGATTCCATATCCAACTGCTGCAAATACGCCGGCAAGCGGGCAAGGCGCTGGTCGTAAGGTAGAACGGCACGCGACCCGTATCCGAGTACGTTTCGGTGCCAAATGCCGATTAGAGCCATCAGCACTGGCAGGTTCTCTTCCAAAGGTGCGGTTTGGAAATGTGTATCCATCGCATGGGCACCTTCAAGAAACTCAAAGAAGGCATCCGGGCCGATCGCGATCATGAGAGGCAGCCCAATGGCCGACCAAATCGAATACCGGCCACCGACCCAATCCCAAAAGCCAAAGACCCGGGATTCATCAATGCCAAATGCGGCGACTTTGTCGAGGGCGGTGGAGACAGCCGCAAAGTGATCGCCAACGGCATCTTCTCCCAGCGCGTCGGCGATCCATTTGCGCGCGGTTTGCGCGTTGGTCATGGTCTCGACGGTCGTGAACGTCTTCGAGGCGACGATGATCAATGTGGTTGCCGGATCGAGCCTTTCCAGCGTGTCGGCAATATGGGCGCCATCGACATTGGAGACGTAATGGAGCTCGGGGCCGTCGTGATAAGGGCTAAGCCCAAGCGTAGTCATCGCTGGCCCCAGATCTGAGCCGCCAATGCCGATATTGACGACGTCCGTGAAAGGAGCCTCTGATGAGGATGTCAGGTCGCCGGAACGGATTGTTTCGGCAAAGTCTGCCATTGCGTCCAATACCGACCGGATGTCCGGCATCACATCATGGCCGTCAACCAACACCGGTTCATCCGATCGGTTGCGAAGCGCCGTATGCAAGACTGCCCGGTCCTCTGTTTGGTTTATTTTTTGGCCGCTGAACATGTCTGCCCGCTTGCTTTCCACGTCGGCAAGACGAGCGATCTGCAGCAGCAATTCGAGAACCTTGGCATCCAGCTTGATCTTCGAATAATCGAGCAGAAGATCATCGCAATGGGACGAGAACTTTGAGAACCTGTCCGGGTCATCCTGGAACAGGGTTCTGAGTGAGGTGCCGGACAAAGTGTCCGCCTGCTGAGCGAGCATTTCCAAAGTTGCGTCAAGCGTCATGCAGGTTTCCTTAAATCGATTTAATACTTCGGGGCGAGCCCATGAATGCGCTGCGGCACCAGATAGCACAGCTGTCTATTCACGCAAAGGCGGGAAAGGTTTGCGAATGCCGCCGACCCATAAGGCCGGCGGCAAAACGGCTCAGTTGATTGGAGCCAGAAGTTCTTTTGCGGTCACGAGCTGCCGGACACCGTGGGAATGGTCTTCTTTAAAGACATTGCCCGCTTCCGCCCAGGCATTGAGGGAATTGATGTCGAGTTTCGCACACTGCGGACGTACGCTCCAAGTGACCTGAAAGGGCGAGCATTTTTCTTGGGTGTAACTGGTGCCAGTCGTTGAGCCAATGAAGGTGACGGGTGTCCCAGTTCCGCTGGGCAACGCTTTGGGTTGGTGCCGGCCATCCACAACATTGTTCTGATAGGCAAAGTCCATGAAATTCAGCGCCTTAGCGTCGTTCACTACCAAAAACACTTGAGCCTCGACGCGCAATTGCGGATTGACGCAAGCTTCGCTCAAACAGGAACCCAGACCTTTGCCTGGTGTAATATCGCAGGACGAATAGACCCAATGGACTTCGATGGTGTCGCCGGGTTTGACACCGTGGTAAGCGCTAGATGCCGGAGCGCTCAATTCAGCTTCTGTAAGACTGTCTGCTTCGTTGCACTGATAGCCTCCATGATCGCCTGCGCCTGCAAAGACGGCATAGCCCGGCCCTTTATGCTCGGCATTTGTGTGGGTATGAAGATTGCAAAGGTTCATTTCGCTCGACGGGGGGGCGAAGGCGACATCGGCCATATTCGACCCATCCGTGCTGGTGATGTCGCGTGGGGTCTGCGGACCATAACCCTGACAGATATTCTCAGCTTGGGCGGTAAACGGCAGCAGAACGATTGCCACAGCTTTGAGTGAGATTTTCAAAGGAACTTTCATCGTCATCTCCAGCAGTTACGGATCAATCTATGCGATTTTTCTGGGGCACCGTTCAAACTTTGGACCGGTCGTCTTGGCATTCCGTAGGGGTGTAAAAATCTGGGCGCAGGCCTTAAGTGTCGCAATGTAATGATTTTCAAGAATTTACGCGTAACCCCATGCTCTAGCGTACTTGCGATTTGTACCATCTTTCAAGGGCGGAAGTGGCCGGTGTTAAGCGAATTGAAATGATACTTACTTTAAGTAATTGGTGTCGTCGGAGGTAGAGATGAGCGCACTCGCACACTTGCAAGATCAACCGGAGGCCGAGGAAGAAGTCCTTGTCGTTGATTTGGAGAACCTGTCGGTTGTCAATGCTGTGATCTCAAACGTCAGTGAGTGGGGCTGCCGGCTGACGTCGCCTGAGATTCAGGAACTTGGCAAAAACATTGGAATTCGGCCAAAGGATTCCGACAAACTGGTGAAATGTCAGATTACTTCCCGAAAGTCAGACGATGCTGCTGTCATTTTTTCTAAGAACTCGGAGAAATTTGCCGACAAACGGCGGGAAAAACGGAACACAGTCAGCATTCCGGTTAAGATCTCTGATTTTGATGGCATAACTGAGATTGACGGAACCATCGTGGATGCGGGAAAGAACGGCTGCCGTGTTATGGCCAAAAGCCTGCCAGCCCTTCCCGAGGAAGTGCTCTTGACCATGCAAAAATTCGGCAAGCCTATCGTTGCCGAGTTTGCGTGGCGTAACGATAGTGCCGGCGGACTTAGAATGCTCTGGGACCGCGATGTTGGTGGCGATGAAGAGGATGAAGACGCCGAAGCCGAACCGGCGTCTCAACAAGCCTCAGCCTAGCTAGCGCTCTCACAAATGAGATGGAAATGGCGGAGTTGAACCTTTCTGGATACAAGCTAGCCGCCCTCGGTAAACCTTTCGGTTTTCAAGAGATTGTAGCGCGGTAACCAGGTTAGTACACCCCATCGAGAAGGGGGGCGAGAAACGGCAGCAATCTGAAAGGCTTAGGTGATTAGTCCGGCTGCTGCCCGGGCCCGTTCTTCAATGCCAGTCCAGTCTTCTGCCGCAATAGCCTTCGGATCCGCAATCCAGGATCCGCCGACGCATAAAACGTTCGGCAATTTCAGATAGTCTTCTGCCTTGTCGATGCTGACGCCGCCGGTTGGACAGAATTTTGCAACAGCTAATGGCGATGACAGGGATTTCAGATAGGCAGCGCCCCCGGCTTGTTCCGCTGGAAAGAACTTCAGGCGCTCATAGCCGCGTTCCAGAAGTTTCATGACCTCAGAAGCCGTTGCCGCCCCCGGCAAAAGGGGGGTGCTGTGTTCGTCGGCAGCGTCTAGCAGGGTGCGGGTTGCTCCGGGCGAGACTACGAAGCGGGCACCGGCTGAAACCGCCGCATCATATTGCTGCGGAGTCAGGACAGTTCCGGCACCGGCAATCGCTCCTTCCACATGGGCATTGACCGCTTCGATAGCCTCCAGAGCGCGAGGGGTGCGGAGAGTGATCTCGATCGCTGGCAGTCCGCCGCGGACCAAGGCCTCAGCCATCGGAACAGCCTTTTCCGGATCTTCAATGACCAGAACCGGAATGACCGGGGCTGCGGTCATCACCGCTTCAATTTTTTGGATGTCCTGTCCCATATCTTCTCCTTAACCACCAAACACGTGCGCGCCGGTATCTGCTGCGCCGACATTGGCGCGGAAGGCGGCGAACAGGTCGCGGCCAACTCCGGATTGGTGATGTGTCAAATCTTCTTGTGCCGCAGGGCGGGCTTCAAACTCGGCCGCATCGACAAGAACCGTCAATTCGCCAGTGACTGCGTCAATGCGGATCATGTCTCCGTCTCGGATTTTTGCAATTGGTCCGCCGTTTGCTGCTTCTGGTGTAACATGGATGGCGGCCGGTACCTTGCCGGAGGCGCCGGACATCCGTCCATCCGTGATCAACGCAACTTTGTGGCCACGGTCCTGCAGAATGCCGAGGCACGGTGTCAGCTTGTGCAGTTCCGGCATGCCGCAAGCTTTTGGTCCTTGGAACCGAACCACGGCTGCGACATCGCCAGTCAGCTCCTTGTTGGAAAACGCCTTCAGGAAATCTTCCTGCGTATGAAAAACAAGGGCAGGTGCTTCGATGATATGGCGCTCTTTGGCGACCGCTGAGATCTTGATTACGGCTTTTCCAAGATTGCCGGTCAAAACTTTCAACCCGCCGGTTTCCTGGAAGGGTTTATGGGCCGGTGCCAGAACGGTTTCGTCGCCGGAGATTTCCGGTGCATTTTGCCGGACGACATTGCCATCCTCATCGAGTTTGGCTTCCACCGTGTAGCCGGATAGATCGCTACCGTAGACCGTCTTCACGTCCTGGTGCAGGTAACCGTCTCCCAGCAATTCACGGATCAGGAAGGCAAGGCCGCCGGCGGCCTGGAAGTGGTTCACATCGGCTTTGCCATTCGGATAAACGCGGGCAAGCAGCGGGACCACATCAGACAGTTCTGAAATGTCATCCCAGGTGAGTTTGATCCCGGCAGTTGCAGCGATAGCGACCAGGTGCATGGTGTGGTTGGTCGAGCCGCCAGTCGCATGCAGGCCGACAACACCGTTGACGATGGCCTTCTCATCGATGATCTCACCCGCCGGGGTGAATTCATTGCCGAGTGCTGAAATCGCCAGGGCCCGTTTGGCGGCTTCCTTGGTCAAGGCTTCGCGCAAGGGCGTGCCTGGGTTGATGAAGGATGCGCCAGGCATATGAAGGCCCATGATCTCCATCAACATCTGATTGGAGTTGGCAGTCCCATAGAACGTGCAAGTTCCCGGTCCGTGATAAGCCTTGGATTCAGATTCCAACAATGCATCGCGGCCAACTTTTCCTTCCGCATAAAGCTGGCGAACTTTGGCTTTGTCGTCGTTGGAGATCCCGGTGGTCATCGGGCCGGCAGGGATAAAGACTGCTGGGAGGTGGCCGAAGGAGAGGGCGGCAATCGCCAAGCCGGGAACTATCTTGTCGCAGATGCCAAGGAACACAGCGGCGTCGAACATCTGGTGGGACAGGCCGACTGCTGCGGACATCGCGATCACGTCCCGGGAGAACAGCGACAGTTCCATACCGTCCTGGCCCTGGGTGACGCCGTCACACATGGCCGGAACACCTCCAGCGACTTGGGCCACAGCCCCCACTTCATGAGCCGCATCCCTGATCAGGCCCGGATAGGTTTCATACGGCTGGTGGGCGGACAACATGTCGTTGTAAGCAGTGATGATGCCAAGGTTTGGCACGACATCGTCGGAAAGGGCGGCTTTGTCCGACAGACCGCAGGCGGCAAACCCATGGGCAAGGTTGCCGCAGGAAAGGCGTGAGCGTTGCGGGCCCTTATCGGCCGCTTGTCCAATGCGGTCCAGGTAGCGGCCGCGGCTGTCCCGGCTTCGCTCGATAATCCGTTCAGTAACGGTTGCGATTTGATCCCTAACGGTCATAGACCTGTCTTCCTCTTTGCTCGCCGAGGCAATTCTGCCGGCTGGCGTCGTCATTTAGGCACTTCGGTCAATTGCATGTATTAAATCGATTTAAATTCTGAGCAAAGAACAGGAGTTATCCCATTCCTGCGCTTTAGCTGAGTTCGTCTTCCGCCCAGGTGCGCCCATCCCGCTCGACCAGTGCGATCGACGCTGATGGACCCCAGGTGCCGGCGGTATAGCCTTTCGGTGTTTCCTTGGAAGCTGTCCAGGCTGCTTGGATCGGATCGATCCACGCCCAGGCAGCATCAACCTCATCCCGGCGCATGAACAGGGTCTGGTTGCCGCGGATCACATCCATGATCAGCCGCTCATAAGCATCCGGATTGCGCACTTTGAAGGCTTCAGCAAAGCTCATATCAAGCGGTACTTGCCGCAGGCGCATGCCGCCGGGGCCAGGATCCTTAATCATGACCTGCATCTGCACGCCTTCGTCCGGCTGCAGGCGGATGATCAGCCTATTGGCCGTAATTGTACCGGCTTCCCGGCCGAAAATCGAATGCGGGATTGGCCGGAACTGGACGACAATTTCTGAAACCCGTTGGGCCAGCCTTTTGCCTGTGCGCAGATAAAAAGGAACTCCGGCCCACCGCCAATTGGAGATTTCCGCCTTTAGCGCCACAAAGGTTTCCGTGCGGCTTTCGTCGTGGCCAAGCTCTTCCAAATACCCTGGAACAGCGCCACCAGCTGACGCACCAGCGCGGTATTGGCCGCGAACAGTGAGTTTGCCGGCGGTTTGTTCTGTGATCGGCGCAAGTGCCTTTAGAACTTTGAGCTTTTCATCCCGGACGCTGTCCGCATCCATAGACTCCGGCGGTTCCATTGCGACCAGACACAAGAGCTGCAGAATGTGGTTTTGAACCATATCGCGCAGGGCGCCTGCCGTGTCGTAATACCCAGCGCGGCCTCCAGTGCCCAGGGACTCGGCAACCGTGATCTGGACATGATCAATGTGTGCGGCGTTCCACAGCGGCTCGAACAAGGCATTGGCAAAGCGCAATGCCATGAGGTTCTGCACTGTCTCCTTGCCGAGATAATGATCGATCCGGAAGATCTGGTGTTCGTTGAAGACGGCCCCGACAGTATCGTTAAGCGCCTTGGCAGAAGCACCGTCCTTGCCGATCGGCTTTTCCATCACCACCCGGGAGTTGTCGTTGACGACACCGGTCTTGCCTAGGTGTTCACAGATGGTGCCAAAAAGGTCCGGCCCAACGGCGAGGTAAAACGCGCGGATTGAGTCCGTGCGTTCTTCGAGTACGGTTTTAAGGTCGTCGAAACCGGAGCCGGTGGCAATATCGATTTTGACGTAGCGGATACGGCTTAGAAACTTTTCCAGATGCGCTGGGTCAAGGTCGGAAACGTGTTCTTCCAGAGCCTTGCGGGCGTAATCCCGGTAATCGTCATCGGAATAATTTCGGCGGGCACTGGTGATGATCCTGGCGTCATCCGGCATTTGGCCGTCAGCATCGCGGTGATAGAGGGCAGGGAGCAGCTTGCGGTGTGCAAGGTCTCCAGAGGCGCCGAACACCACCAGATCGAAATTGTCTACTTCGATGACGCGTGCCGCCATGAACCCTTTCCCTTCCAAATCCAAGTATTCCGTACCTAGAGCCGGAACACAATCTGCGTTCGGCAGTCTTTTAAATCGATTTAATTCTTTTGTCAGCCCCTCATTTCAAGGCGCTTCCGTCTTTTTCAAGATCTGCCATCGTCGGTAGATCCGCACCGCGCCGCGAACAGGTGATCGCTGCAGCCCTCGTGCAAAATGTCATCAACCGGGTGAGGTGGCTACTGCTAAGATCCGACAGGTTCTGCCGGCCACTTACACCAAGAGTGTTTAAACCAGATAACAGAGCAGCCTGGAACGTGTCGCCGGCCCCGACAGTATCGATCACATTGACCGGTACACCTGGAACATTTGCTTCTGATTGTGCCGTAAACGCAGACGCGCCATCTTTTCCGCGTGTGACCACAACCAGTTTTGCCCCCTCTGCCAACCAGTCCTTGGCAATCGCGTCGACAGGTTCACCAGGTGCAATTAGGTCGAGGTCCTCGTCGCTCACCTTGATCACATCTGAATGCGGGACGATAGCCTGTGTGTTTTTCCGCCAAAGTTCCATGTCGGCAACAACGGTCGGGCGGATGTTGGGATCAAAGGAGATGATTGAACGGGCGTGCTCGCGGAGGATCAGCGATTTCAGGGCCGATGCAACAGGATCGGTGAGGGCGGTGTAGGAGCCGATATGGATGAAGGCTGGGCTTGTCTCGAACTCCGGCAAGTCCTTTTCAAAAACCATCCGGTCGGCGGCGTTCACCCCGTAAAAGGTATAGGCGGGTTGGCCGTCCGGGCTTTGTTGAACGAGGCTCAAGGTTGTCAGGTGATCGGTGCGCAGCACATAGCGGTCCGAAATTCCTTCATCTTTGAGTTTTTGGGCCAGTTTTTCGCCCAAGGCGTCTTTCGAGATGCCGCCAAAAAACGCGGTGTCTTCACCCATCCGCGCAAGGCCCATGGCGACATTGAGCGGTGATCCGCCGATCCGGGCATCGAAATTCAAACTGTCCTTGCCAGTGTCCGAACCAAAGAGGTCGAAGAGGGCTTCACCGCAAACTAAAAACATGTTTGGTCTCATTTGGACGCGGCCTTGAACCGCTGTGATGTTGTGAGTGAGGCTCTAGGGAAGAGCCCAGCTATACCCGTTGGCCAACCAGATGAAGTCTGGCTGGTCTACTGAGTTGTTGGTGACGAAGGCGGGTTATGCCGCCAGTTCTTCCGGTGGATCCATCGCCCCGGTCATGATGGCCACCGCATCGGACATGGAAAAGTCTGAAGGCTTGATCACACAGGCCCGCCGCCCGAGGCGGTGGATGTGGATGCGGTCTGCCACTTCGAACACATGCGGCATGTTGTGGCTGATCAGAACGATCGGCAAACCACGGCCGCGCACGTCCTTGATCAGATCCAGAACCCTGCGGCTTTCTTTGACGCCGAGAGCTGCCGTTGGTTCGTCCATGATGACGACCTTGGAGCCAAAGGCCGCTGCCCGTGCCACCGCCACACCCTGGCGCTGACCGCCGGAAAGCGTTTCGACGGCCTGATTGATGTTCTGAATGGTCAGAAGGCCGAGCTCATTGAGTTTTTCACGGGCAATGTCTTCCATCCGCCGATGATCCAGCTGGCGCAGCCATTTGCCCCTGAAACCGGGTTTCCGCAGCTCGCGCCCCATGAACATGTTGTCGGTGATCGATAGGGCAGGCGACATGGCAAGGGTCTGGTAGACTGTCTCAATGCCGGCGGCCCTGGCGTCTATGGGCGAATGGAAATTGACCGGTTCGCCATCCAGAAGAACGTCGCCTTCGTCAGGTTGAACCGCGCCGCTGAGGGCCTTGATCAAAGTGGATTTTCCAGCTCCGTTGTCACCGATGACGGCCAGAATTTCGCCCGGATAAAGTTCAAAATCCGCGTGATCCATAGCGACAACACGGCCATAGCGTTTGACCAGATTGCGGGCTTCCAGAATAGGTTTCATCAGACAGACACCTTTCTGATCCATTGGTCGATTGCAACGGCCGCAATGATGAGCAGGCCGATGAGAAGGTAGGTCCACTGGGCATCGGCGCCGAGCAGACGCAGGCCAAGCGTGAAGACACCGACGATCAGCGCTCCGAACAAGGTGCCGATAATGGAGCCGCGTCCGCCAAAGAGTGAAATTCCACCGATCACAACGGCTGTGATGGATTCAATGTTGGCAAGTTGTCCGGTCGTTGGTGAAACTGAGCCGATCCGGCCGATCATCGCCCAACCGGCAAAGGCGCAAATTAGGCCAGAGAGCATGTAGACCGAGATCAGTACTTTTTTGACCTGTACACCTGAAAGCTGCGCGGCCTCCGGGTCGTCTCCGACTGCATAGACATGCCGGCCCCAGGCCGTTTGGCGAAGGGCATAGGCCAGAACGATTACCAGCAGGACCATGAAGATCACACCGTAGGTGAAAATCGCTCCGCCCAAGTTGACCTTGTTGCCGAAGAACTGCAGCAATGGCGCATTCTTGGCAATGTCCTGGGAACGGATGGTTTCATTGGCTGAATAGAGGAAGTTGGTGGCGAGCACGATCTGCCACATGCCGAGGGTGACAATGAACGGTGGCAATTTGACGATCGCGACCAGGAAGCCATTGATGTAGCCGCAAATGGTGCCGCAGATGAGGCCGCAGGCAATCGCCACTTCCACCGGCAAGCCATAGCGGAAGGTGAATTGCCCCATCACAACTGATGACAAGACCATAATTGCCCCGACCGACAGGTCGATCCCGGCCGTCAAAATGACGACACTTTGGGCGGCTGCGACGATGCCGACGATCTGAACTTGCTGCAAGATCAGTGTCATGGCGAACGGCGAGAAGAATTTGGAGCCGAGCAGGAGACCGAAGACCAGGATCGATATCAGCAGGACGATCAGCGGGACCAAGGCAGGGGTTTGATGCAGCCGGTGCTGGATCTTGTGTCCTAACCCATGATGATGATCGTCGAACTCGGCGACGGCTTGCGGACTGGAGGCTGCGGCTTCTTCAAAGTCCGATGGCCCGCTGGCCGTATCGCTTTTTGAGGTCATGCCCGGTTCTTTCTAAGACGTAGGAAAGAAGGGGCAAAGGCGAACCGAGCCCCTTCCATTTTTTTAGCTTAAGGGAGCAATCAGCCCCAGCAAAGGTTGGTGCCTTCGGTGGTGTCGATCGACGGAACACCGTCCACCGGCTTGTCGGTCACAAGGGCAACTCCGGTATCAAAAAAGCTCTTGCCCGGGGTCGGTTCCGGTTTTGCGCCTGTGTCTGCCCAGGCCTTGATCGCTTCGATGCCAAGGGACGCCATCAAAAGGGGATACTGCTGGGATGTTGCGCCGATTACGCCATCCTTGACGTTCTGAACACCAGGGCAGCCGCCATCGACTGAAACGATAAGCACATCGTTTTCGCGGCCGATGGATTTCAGGGCTTCATAGGCGCCTGCCGCTGACGGTTCATTGATGGTGTAAACCACATTGATCATCGGATCTTTGGCGAGAAGGTTTTCCATAGCCTTGCGGCCACCTTCTTCGTTGCCGGCTGTCACATCATTGCCAACAATGCGCGCATCGGTTTCATCGCCCCATTTGTTCGGGTCGCCAAGGTCAATGCCAAACCCTTGCAGGAACCCCTGATCGCGCAAGACGCCAACAGTGGGCTGGCTGATGGCCAGATCAAGCATGCCGATTTTGGCATTGGCTGCCTCATCTCCGAGGGCTGCTGCCGCCCATTTACCAATCAGCTCGCCAGCCAAGAAGTTGTCGGTTGCAAATGTTGCATCTGCTGAATCAATCGGGTTCAGCGGAGTGTCGAGGGCAATCACCAACAGTCCGGCATCGCGGGCCTGCTGCACGGCAGGCACGATGGATGAGGTGTCGGAAGCTGTCAGCAAGATGCCTTTGGCGCCATCGGCGATGCACGTCTCAATCGCGGCAACCTGAGTTTCATGGTCGCCATCGATCTTGCCGGCGAAGGATTTCAAATCAATGCCGAGTTCCTGCGCCTTTGCGGTGGCCCCTTCTTTCATTTTTACAAAAAATGGATTGGTGTCCGTCTTGGTGATCAGGCAAGCAGAAATATCGGCCGCCATGGCCGGGGCCGCTGACATGGCGGCAAGAACGGAACCGGTCGCGAGAAGTTTGCGGATCATAGTGTCTTTCCTCCCTGGCCAAATATTAGGTGCGGTTGGGTGCGGCCAGATGTGACCCCAACCGTGCTGCCCGTGCCGGAAAACTGGCACGGTCTTCTGTCCGGCCGGATCCTGCTGGTGCGGAAGGTTTACCGCCCGTGAGGATCGCTGCCCGGGGTGAGAAGTTGAAGAATTGCGGCAGACTGGCTGCTCCGATAGCGCCGGCGTCATGACCAAAGCTGCCTGTTGCGATATCGGGCGACTGGCGGCTTTCCGGGGCCGCGTCATCACTGGCCGCACTCAAGTTCTTTGCAAAGTCGGTGTTGAATGTACCGCCGAGATCGCTGTCTATAACCACCAGTGGCATGTCCAGAAGCGAATAAGCTGAGCGCATTCCAAGTGCGAGAGCTTCGACACAATCAGTCGTCCACTCTTGGAACTTAGTCCCACCGGTCTCAGCTGCTTCCCGGAGGTCGGTCCGGCTGAGACTGGAAAAATCTTCCGGAGCCAAATGCCGCGCAAGAGCAACCAGGCTGGCCCGTGCAAGAAGAATATCCCACTTTTGGCGTGGCGGATTGGCGGTCGGCAACGTACTTGGCGGCACTGGAATCATGGCGACATCAGCCGCGTTGCCGGTGACACCGCGCACGATGTCTCCGTTCATGATCAGGCCGCCGCCAATTGCCGGGCCGAGAAACAGGTAGAGGAAATTGTCGTTCTGCCGCCCTTGCCCATAGAAAAGTTCGGCCACTGCGGCTGCCGTACCATCGTTTTCGCTAAAGACCGGCAGGCCAGTTTCCTGTTCCAGGGCTCCGGCCAGATCATAGTCATCCCATTCTTTGAAATGCGCTTCCGGCAAGCCAAGTTCGTGCAGCCAGGCGCCAAGATTGAACGGCTGTGCAAGCCCTATGCCTGTGATCCGGGCGCTTTCATCCTCATCGAGCGCGGTGCCGAGGCTTTCCAGATCATCGATCAGGATGTCGAGTGCTTTTGATGGGGCGGGCAAGATCATTTCGTGGATGCGCCGGTCGAGGATACGGCCGGAAAAATCCATCAAAACGGTTTCCATATTGGTGCGGTCGAGACGTACCCCATAGGAGAATGCACCGCGCGGCGCCAATTGCAGGATCGTTGCCGGCTGGCCGCGGCTACCGTCGTGACGCTTGCCAGCTTCCACGATCAAGCCTTCTTCGATGAGGTTCTGAATGATCGCGCCGATGGCCGCATTGGTCAGTTGCACCGCGCGGGCAAGTTCGGCCTTTGACGCTTCACCTGCACGCCGCAGGATCTGAAGAACAATACGTTCGTTATACCGCCGCAGTTGTGCTGAATTGGAACCGCGGCCACTTTTGCGGATGTCTTCCATCAGGCACCTCCCTTGCCTTCCGGGCAGGTTTCCGCCCGGAAACCGTAATTATTTATTTTGATGAAATTATTTGACTCATTTTCCATCCTGTCAATTCAAAACACTGCTGCGACGCAGGGTTTCGTTGCTGTGCTGCGGTAGGTTGTTGAGTTTTCTAGATTAAATAAATTTGATAAAATTAATCAGGGCGCGGTTTTGGAATAAAGAAGCCATTGTTGAGGTCTAGAGAGCCAACGCGCGATCCTCTTCGTTTTGGGAAACGTAATGTTGGCGCATCCATATACAGAACGTGGAAATTGTTCGCGGGGGCTTCCGGATCAGGGCGGGCCAGCGCTATGGTCCGAACCTGAATAAGAACAGGAGAAAGATCCATGCCGCGCACCCATGATGAAACGTTTCTTGAAAAGGCCATCGCGGCCGGTGCGGGCGAAAGACCAGCCGATCTGGTCATCAAGGGAGTTCAGCTGTTCAGTGTTGTCGATGGATCGACGACCACAACAGACATTGCCGTTTCCGGCGATCGGATCGTCGGAACCCATGACACTTACGAAGGTGAAAAGACGATCGATGGAACTGGCCTGACCGCTGTGCCGGGTTTTATTGACACCCATTTGCATGTGGAATCATCGCTTGTCACTCCGTTCGAGTTCGACCGCTGTGTTCTTCCCCACGGTGTCACGACAGCAATCTGTGATCCCCATGAAATCGCCAATGTGTTGGGCGCAGTCGGCATAAAATATTTCCTGGAGAGTTCGCTAGAGACGGTGATGGATCTGAAGGTCAACCTGTCGTCTTGTGTCCCGGCAACCGCATTTGAGACGGCCGGTGCCTGCCTGGAAATCGAAGACCTGCTGCCATTCAAAGACCATCCAAGTGTCATTGGTCTGGCGGAATTTATGAACTTTCCGGGCGTTCTGGCGCGCGATCCAAAAGTCCTCGCGAAACTTGCTGCCTTTCAGGACGGACATATCGATGGTCACGCACCGTTGCTCGGCGGCAAACCACTGAATGGGTATCTGGCTGCTGGGATCCGGACGGACCACGAGGCAACATCTTTAAAAGAAGCTCAGGAAAAACTCGCAAAAGGCATGGCGGTTTTGATGCGGGAAGGTTCCGTCTGTAAGGATCTGGACGCTTTGGCGCCGATCCTGACCGCCGATACCTCGGCGTTTGTTGCCCTTTGCACGGATGACCGCAACCCGCTCGACATTGCCGAAGAAGGCCACCTCGACAGCATGATCCGGCGTCTCATCGCCAAGGGCATCCGACCTTTGGATGCTTACCGGGCTGCCAGCTGGTCAGCGGCCAATGCCTTTGGTTTGAAAGACCGGGGCGTTTTGGCGCCAGGCAAACGCGCTGATATCGCGCTTCTGAAGGACTTTGAGGGCTGCCAGGTTGAAATGGCCATCTGCGGTGGCATCATTGCGGATGATGCCGCTTTTGGTGCGCGGTCGATCGTTTCTCCGGTGGGGCTCGACAGTGTGAAGGCGTCAGAAGTCACGGCTGCATCTTTCGACATTCCAGCGCGCAACAGTGAAGCCGATGTGATTGGGGTCATTCCAGGAAAAATCATCACCGAACACCTGAAACGGACATTGCCGGTGACCGGCGGCAAAACCTTTGTCGACTTTGATCAGGATGTTTTAAAGGTCGCCGTGGTTGAGCGCCACAAGGGCACCGGCAACATCGGCCTTGGGTTTGTGCATGGTTTTGGGATGAAAGAGGGTGCGATTGCGTCTTCCGTTGGTCATGACAGCCACAACATCTGTGTGGTTGGCGCCGATGAGGCTGCTATGGCACATGCGGTCAACCGGGTGATTGCCATGAAGGGCGGATTTGCGGTGTCCGACAAAGATGGCGTCAAGGCGGAACTTGCTTTGCCGTTGGCCGGCCTGATGAGCCTGGAACCATTTGAAGCCGTGCGTCACGAGCTTGAGGATCTGCGCAATGCTGCCAAAGCGCTGGGCTGCACGCTTGCTGAACCCTTCCTGCAAGTGGCTTTCTTGCCGCTGCCGGTCATCCCGCATCTGAAGATCACCGACTTCGGTGTGTTTGATGTCGACAAGTTCGAACTGGTTGACCAGGGAAGTTAGATGCGAACCCGCTAATAGCGCCGCATGTTTTTCCGGAACCGGTTCCATTCCACATAAGCTTCGATAAACAGCCAGAAGAAGATCATGCCAGCGATCAGGGATCCAATCATGATCTTGCTATCGAGGGCAAAGTCGGACAAATGATCCTCCGGGTGTGCGATCCGGGGGTTGATCGGCAGATAGACGACCTGCACGTCCTTGCCGCCTTGACCAATGTTGCTGCCGGGAGGGCGTTTGAAACGGACATATTCCAGGGCGCCATCGGGCGGTTGGAATTCGATCAGAAGACTGTCGCCCGATACCCAGGCTTGTCTGTTCTTAAGGTAATTGCGCGGATTTTGACGGGCGAGTTCCCGAACTGCATCTGGATTTTTCGGCGCGCTCGATACCCTGACAATGGTTCCGGACGCGGTCTCTCCAAATCGGGTCAACAGCCAGTATTTCATGGCGCTGTCGAAATGAAGGCCAATTGAGATCACCACCACAAGGGAGGCGAAAAACAAGATGACGACATTGAGGGCTCGGCTGTCGTCCGCCGCTTCTTTCGGATTGAACATGGCGGACCTGCTGCTGCTTGCGAAGACCGGGTGTTCGAAAGTATCAATTTAGAATTGAATTGCCTCAGAGTCCAAATTGCAAAGGGTTCACCCCGTTTAAGTCCTTTTCTGATCGTGCAGAAATGGTGATATTGCGCTTCGGCATTGGAAATGTTCCATTTTAGGACGGTGTGTCGACAATATTTTTCAAATCGACGCAGAAAACTGCTGAGACACTAATCCAGATTCTGCAATTCTCATCTGAATGGGCTTCCTGAAAACCGGCAGAAAACATTCCCCGGTCTCCTGCGGGTAGCGTTCGTGTAACGAGAAGTCCCAAAGATCTCGCAAAATGGAAAAAAAACGCGCCGGATTTCGGTCCAGCGCGCAAGGCATTTGTGTCAACAAATTTGGAGCTTGCTCCGCTGGTTCTTTTAGTGGGTAACGTTTAAGTCTAGGTAAAAATCACAATGTAAAATTTACCTAGTTTTTAAACGGTATTTGCACAAATTCTCGTTAGGTTCCTCCTCATCAACAGGTATGGAGAGATACAAATGACAAATCTGATTAAGCGTTTTGCAGAAGATGAAAACGGAGCCACGGCAATCGAATATGGCTTGATCGCTGGTCTGCTCAGCGTGGCCATTATTGGTATTTTGGGTACTATGGGCGGATCGCTGACCGGTATCTTCACGACCATCAACACCGCGTTGAGTAGCGCAAACGGCACAGGCTCTGGCGGCTGACAAAAAAAACCCGGCATCTACGGATGCCGGGCTTTTTTGGGTGGGGATAAGGTATCCCAACCAGTCGCCATCTCTAGAGGGCTCGAAGTCTTAAGAGCCCTGACAGTCAAAAAGTGGCTTAACTCGGAAAACCGAGAATTTTTTTTATTCCTATATAGGTCGTCCGTCCTGCTGGTTCTCAGCGAAACCAAGACGTTAACAATTGTTCTTTGTTGTTAAATTTCAGATGAAAACAAAGTTTGAAAAACAGCACACCATAACGATATGAATAGGATTGCGGTGTTAAGGGAATTCTCATTTTCAGTTTCTTGATTAGAAATGATCATAACTCGCTGATTTGACATTAAGAAATAGAGTGGCCGTACTTGGCTGTTTTAGGTTGAAGAGGCGTGAACTTATAGAACTGAAAAGTAGTTGATTGCATGATCCTGACTTTCGCCGTTTCCGGCTACCGCTCCTTGCGCGACATAATCTTTCCACTCGACCGGATCACGCTGATCACCGGGGCCAATGGTAGTGGCAAATCAAGCCTGTACCGGTCTATCCGGCTTCTGGCGGAAGTGGCGCAGGGGAGGGCCATCGGTTCTCTGGCTGCCGAGGGGGGGCTGCCATCCACTTTGTGGGCGGGGCCGGAGATTGTCTCGCGGGCAATGAAGCGCGGTGATGTGCCGGTCCAGGGCGCTGTCCGAAAGGGCGTTGTCTCCTTAAAACTCGGCTTTGCCGATGAAGATTATGGCTATGCCATTGATCTGGGATTGCCCGCTGATGCGGGACGGTCGTTTTTTTCAATGGATCCTGAAATCAAGTGCGAGGCACTCTGGGCCGGCGAAGCCCTGTCCCGATCCAACGAGATCGCCGGGCGTAATGGTCCCTCCGTCAAAGTCTTGAATCAGAATGGGCAGCGGATCCCGGTTGTTCAGAATCTGGCCCGGTTCGACAGCATGATGACCCATGCGGCCGACCCGAAAGATGGGCTGGAGCTTCTGGTCCTTCGCGAACGGATGCGGGCCTGGCGGTTTTATGACCATCTGCGGACAGACCGGGAAGCCCCGGCCCGCTTTCCGAAAATCGGCACACGGACACCAGTTCTATCTGGCGATGGGTCCGACTTGGCCGCAGCCCTTCAGACAATTCTGGAAATTGGTGATGAACAGGCGCTGGCGGAGGCGATCGACGATGCTTTTCCGGGCGCAAGCATCGAGGTGGTCGTCAACGATGGCTATTTTGAACTTCTGATGCAGCAAAAAGGGCTGCTGCGTCCTCTCAGGACAACGGAGCTCTCTGATGGTACGCTGCGCTATCTTCTTCTGGCGGCAGCTCTTCTCTCGCCGCGCCCGGCGCCGCTGATCGTCCTGAACGAACCGGAGACCAGTCTTCATCCGGCACTCCTCGAACCGCTTGCCCGATTGATTGCGACAGCGGCAGAAAAGACCCAGGTGATTGTCGTTTCGCACGCAGACCCGCTTGTGTCGGCGCTTGCCGCACAACAGGATTGCATTCATCATCACTTGTTCAAGGAATTGGGAGAAACCCAAGTCGAGCATTTGGATCCGCCAAGATGGCGCTGGCCCAGCCGGTAGAAAGGCGCGCCGGAAGTCAACTCGGCCATTTGAGCCCCAAATGGACAGAAAATGGGTGGTTTTGGTGTGGAATGACACCTGAGCGTGTAAAAAAGTTGAAGAGGTGTCGTTACGTCGTCCGTTGACGTAAACGGAAAGTTGGGTCATGTCAGGGAGGAATACCGATTTCGGCACCGCAATATACGATGCCGTTTGGGAGGAGGGTTCGGCCAGAGGGGCGGCTGAACCGGTCTGCCGGCTAAAAATCCTGTTTGAGCCGGACAAGATGCGTTGGAGAACGATATGATGACTGCGGAGGAGTGGAGCGCGACGCTAAAAGTCCGCCCAGTACACGAATATCTGGATATTGCCGTCACCAAGTTTGGAGATCGCCCGGCAGCAGACTTCATGGGGAAAGTCTGGACGTACAGCGAACTCGGCGAGCTGGTCGACCGCACTGCCGCAGGCCTTCAGGCCATGGGCGTTGGTCCGGGTGTTCATGTTGGCCTTTGCCTGCCGAACACGCCGTTCTACACCATCTTTTATTTTGCGATTTTGAAAGTCGGCGGCACGGTTGCCAACTTCAACCCGCTGTATGTGGAGCGCGAAATCGCCTTCCAGGCTCGTGATGCGGATGTGCGCATTATGGTGACCATGGATTTGAAGGTGATTTACGACAAGGTCGAAAATGTCCGCAAAGAGCGGGTCCTGGACAAGATCATCGTTTGCCCGATGACCTTCTGCCTGCCGACAGTTAAAAAGACCTTGTTCAGCCTGTTCAAGCGCAAGGAACTGGCGGCCATCCCGCAAGATGAGGCCCATGTCCTGTTTGATAGTCTGCTGACCAAGGGCAACAAACCAGCGCCAGTTGAATTTGACCCGGCAGAAGCCATTGCGGTTCTTCAATACACCGGCGGAACAACGGGTGTTCCTAAAGGGGCGATGCTGACCCACAAGAACCTCTGCGCCAATATTGAACAGATGCGTGCTGTCTTTGAAAAAGCGCGTCCAGGTGAAGAAAAACTGCTCTGCGTTCTGCCGTTCTTCCATGTCTTTGCAATGACCGTGGGCCAGAATCTGGCTGTGATCCTCGGCGCGGAGATGGTGTTGCAGCCGCGGTTTGAGCTGAAGATGCTGCTTGAGACAATTGTGCGCAAAAAGGTCACCTTGTTTCCGGGCGTTCCGACCATCTACACGGCGATCAATAACTCGCATGAAACGCAGAAATACGATCTGTCCAGCATCAACCTGTGTATTTCTGGCGGGGCACCATTGCCGGTCGAAGTGAAGGAAAACTTTGAAAAACTGACCGGCTGCATTCTAGTTGAAGGTTATGGCTTGACCGAGTCGTCTCCGGTGGCTGCGGTCAATCCGCTGGACGAAAACCGCCGCGCCGGCTCCATTGGCCGTCCAGTCCCTGGTACGAAGGTCCGCTTCGTCAATATCGAGGATCGTGAAACAGAAGTGGGGCCTGGCGAAAAGGGCGAGCTTCTGCTGCATGGTCATCAGATCATGAAGGGATACTGGAAACGCGACGATGCCACGGCCGAGACCATCAACGCTGACGGCTACCTTCACACCGGTGATGTCGGGTATCAGGACGAGGACGGCTTTATCTACCTGGTCGACCGGATCAAAGATCTGATCCTGTGCTCCGGTTACAACGTCTATCCGCGCGTCATCGAAGAAGCGATCTATCAAAACGAGGCGGTTGATGAGACGATCGTGATCGCAGTCCCCGATGAGTACCGCGGCCAGTCTCCTAAGGCGTTTGTCAAACTGAAAGACGGCTACTCCTTGTCGGCTGAAGACCTCAAGAGCTTTCTGAAGGACCACCTGTCGGCCATTGAACTGCCGCGGGAAATCGAGTTCCGCGACGAATTGCCGAAGACCATGGTCGGCAAACTGTCGAAGAAAGAGCTGGTTGAAGAAGAAGCTGCCAAGCGCGCCAACGCCGCTTGAGGATATAGGCCAAAGCCTTTGCTGATCGGGCGGTCGTTCCATAAAACGGACTGCCGCCCTTTTTGTATCAATCGGTCTGTCTGAGTTTACAAGGTTCGCAGGTAATCATGGAATTCCCTGCCACTTTCGATCGGAAACCGCGTTCCCGTTTGCTGAAAATCGGCAATCCTATCCAAACGGAAGTTGCGGAAATCTTCCCGCTTTTCACACCAGGCGGTCAGGACCCAGACCTTTTCAAACGCGGTCAACCCCAGTGGCCGTACGGTCCGCTCACTCAGCCGGTTCTCGCCGTCTTTGTAGTGTACCAGGAGTTTGTGCCGGCTTCGTATCGCAGATCTCAGGGGAGAGAGCGCGTCCTGCCCCTCGGCTGACGACCGGCTGCCGACCGCGAGCAGGGGCCGGTTGAAGTTCCGGTCCTGGTCATTGAGGACAGCTCCGATTTTTCCAAGGGCGCGTTCAGCTGCAGCCTGCATGTCCTTGTCACTGCGCGCCTTGATCATTTGCAATCCAAGCAGAACCACATCCAGTTCGTCCGGGTCAAACTGTAGCGGTGGCAGAAAATAACCGCGTTCGATTACGTAGCCGATGCCACCCTCGCCGCGTATTGGGGCCCCCATCTCTTTCAAGGTTGCCATGTCCCGGTAGACCGTGCGTTCAGTCACACTCAGCATTTCTGCAAGCGTTGCAGCAGAGACTGGAGACCTTCGGCTTCGCAAAATGTCTAGAATGGAGAAAAGACGGAGTGTACGCATAAGGCCCCTGACAAAAACTGTCTCTGGAGTTTCTTATAGCCGGTGCAGCAATACGAAGAAAGGACATCAAATGCTGCGCAAAGATCTTGGACAAATGAAGGTAATGGGGTTTGCCCGCTATCGGGCCAAGGACGAGGTGAACCCGGTAAACCTCATTGGAGCCGCGCGACGATGGCAAACGGAATTCCTGGATAAACAACCTGGAATCGCAATGCATTGTTTTCTAGGAAATCTAACCGGTGAGTATGCCGATGCGATTTTGGCTACAGACGAAACCGCCTTTGCCGAAATGAGCGAGGCGCATATGCAAGCTGAGAGTTCCAGAGCGTTTATGGACCTTCTGGAGCCTGGCAGCATTCGTCTCTGCAGGAACATTCTGCAACAGCCGCTGGATGCCATTCCGGAAGGATTCTGCGCCATTGAATTCGGAACTTTCCAGGTCAAAGGAGCTAACGAGTTCAATGAGGGGGGCCTGAACGCGGCGGCCGCCCGGGTCAAGCAAGAGTATCTCTCAAGATTTCCAGAAAGCCGGGCACATAGGATCGGCAAGATCGACGGTGAAACCTATTCAGAAATCTGCTTTGTCGAGACAGCAGGAGCCGCGCGGGAGATCTGCGCCGGTTACGTCAATGACGATGCGTGTTTGCCGTTGTTGTCCATGTTTGATCCCGAAAGCGTCGATTTGGATTTTTGGCACGTTCTTGCCTGACGTAGCTGCAAACGTCAGTTGGAATAACCGCGGCCATCGGAGGCTCGGGCAAGCTGACGCCCCCGGATGGCCTCACGCCGGACCGTGTAGATTGATGCTGCGATCACAATGCCGGCGCCCAACAGCGTTTCCAGGCCAGGCCATTGGCTGAAGATCAGCGCCCCAAACATGGTGGCATAGAGTAGCCGCGTGTAGTCGAGGGAGGCAATTGCCGTTGCCTCCCCAGCTTGAAACGCTTTGATGTTGGCCATTTGACCGCCCCATGAAAAAACGCCGACAGCAAGGAGAAGGCCCCATTGTTCCAGCGTAGGAGCTTGCCAGGTGAACCAGGCTGGCACCAACATGATCAAGCCAACTCCAAGAGCTTGATAAGTCAGGATCGTGTTTGGCGGATCGGTGCGAGTCAAAATGCGGATGACAACCATCACCATGCCAGCGCAAGCGGCACTGCCAAGGGCCATCAGCGCATAGGGGTTGACCAGCCCTTCGCCGTCTGGCCGCAGCATCAGCAACACTCCGAGAAAGCCCACGATGGTGGCGCCCCAACGGTGTCTGCCGACTTCTTCCCCAAGGAACCAAATGGCAAGGATCGTGATAAAGAAGGTCTTGGAGAAGCTGATGGCCGTCGCGTCGGCAAGCGGCAGTTCAATGATCGCGGTGAACCCAAGCAGCATCGCTGTCGCAGCGAAGACGACACGGGTCAATTGCAGTCCTGGCCGTTTGGTCGATAGAGAATGGGGGAGGCCGGACAGAATCTTTGGCGCCACGATTACGAGCATAATAACCTGGCGAACAACAAGAATCTGAAAAACGGACAGGTCCTGGCCGATGAATTTGATCAGTGCCACCATGATAGAAAACAGGAATGCCGCGAGCAAGATCCAGAGCGCGCCAATCGTATTGGGGGGCAGCTGGCCGAGCTTATGAGTCAGATGGCTTTTAAGGCCGGTGGACGGCGAAGCGGTTGGCGTTACCGCCGGATCTGCCGGCGGTTTGCGGGAAGAGGTGTCCATGAGCAGTCCTGAAGCCGTCCGGATATGACATGCCAGAAAAACTGGTGCGGAATTGTGCCCGGGCGATTTGTGAGTGTGCGTACAAATCTACCGCAAATCGTGCCGAAGGGAAGAGCCGGGCGCATTGAAATGAAAAAGTGCACTGGCCAGTTTAGTTTTGGCGCCTTATAGTGGTTCTAATCTGCCGGGAGCCATATCCCACGCTTCCAAAAACCCGGCCAATGATTTGTTCTACTGAAGGTCCCGTTTCATGAACCAAATGGCTACTCCGAAATTCGGTGTTGGTGCCCCTTTGCGCCGCAAGGAAGATTTGCCGCTGATCACAGGGCAAGGAACCTATACGGGCGACTATCAGCCGGAAGGCTGTCTTCATGGGTATGTTGTCCGCTCAGCGATGGCGCATGCAAAAATCTCTGTAGACAACGCCGATGACGTGCGGGCGTTGGAGGGCGTACGTTTGGTCCTCACAGGGGCGGATGTTGCTGGCAAGGCGATGCCGACTCAGGCCCTTTTGAAGCAGATCGATGGCACAGACTTCAATTTGCCGGTGCAAGAGCTCTTGTGCACAGACACGGTTCGGTATGTTGGTGATGCAATTGCATTTATCGTCGCAGACAGCGTCAGCGCAGCTCGTGATGCGGCTGAAATGCTGGAAATCGACTACGACCCTCTGGATGTTGTGGTCGAGATGGAAGATGCGTTGGCAGACGATGCTGTAAAAGTCTGGCCGGAGTTCGGCACCAACATCGCTTTCACCTTTGGCCATGGCGACCAAGACAAGACCGAGGCAGCCTTTGCCACGGCAGCCAAGACGGTTTCAATTGATGTCGTCAACAATCGGATCGTTGCCAACTACATGGAACTGCGTGGCTGTGTTGCCGAATTTGACTCAGCCAGTGAGCGCTTCAAGGTAACTCTTGGCACCCAGGGCGGCCATGGAATGCGCAATACGCTGTGCGGCATTCTTGGTCTGGAGCAGGATAAGGTGCAGGTCATAACGCCGGAGGTCGGCGGCGGTTTTGGCACCAAGATGTTCTGCTACCGCGAATATCCGCTGTCGATGATTGCCGCCCAAACATTGAACCGTCCGGTGCGCTGGGCCGGGGAGCGGACGGAACACTTCGTCACCGACGCGCATGGCCGGGACAATCTTACCCGCGGCGAGTTGGCGTTGGACGCGGACAACAAGATCCTCGGATTGCGGGTCGATGTGAAAGCTGCGATGGGCGCCTATTTGCACCAGTTTGCGCCGTTTATCCCTTGGGTCGGAACGACCATGTCGTCCGGGCTTTATGATATCCCAGCCGTTTTTGCGAAGGTGGAAGGCGTTTACAGTCACACGGTTCCGACAGATGCCTTCCGCGGTGCTGGCCGTCCTGAAGCGGCCTACCTGATCGAGCGTTTGATCGACAAGGCGGGTGAGGAAACCGGTCTCGGGCCCGTTGAATTCCGCAAGCTGAATTTCATCAAACAAGAGCAGCTGCCCTACACCACACAAACGGGCCGCATGTACGACACGGGCGATTATGCGGGGCATCTGGACAAGGCGCTGGAAACCTCAGATTGGGCCGGCTTCAAGGCCCGTCAGGCGGCGAGCGCCTCAAGCGGCAAATACCGGGGCTTCGGCATTTGCTCCTATATCGAGGCCTGCGCCTTCCCGGGTGGGGAAGAGGCGACTGTGGAACTGAGTCCGGAAGGCAATCTCACTCTGCTTATCGGCACCCAGACCAATGGCCAGGGGCACGCGACAGCCTACAGCCAGGTGGTTGCGGAGAAATTCGGCGTTAGCATCGAAGATATCGAGGTCATCCAGGGCGACACGGACCGGGTTCGCAAGGGCGGGGGCACGGGAGGATCCCGGTCCATTCCGCTTGGTCTGCCGTCCGTGCGCGATGCCAGCGTTTCGCTGGTCAACAAGGTCAAGGAGTTGGCCGCCGACCGTTTGGAAGCGGGTATCGAAGATCTGGAACTCGACAGCGGTATGGTCCGGGTTGTTGGCACAGACCAGCAGGTGAGCCTGGCCGAAATCGCAGCTGGGGCAGAGGAAAACCTGTCGGCCCGCGAAGAAGTCAAGCAGGCGGAAGCAACCTATCCGAACGGCACGCACATCTGCGAGCTGGAAGTCGATCCCGACACCGGAGATATCTCAATCGAGACCTACGTCATCGTGGATGACTTCGGGGTGACCGTGAACCCGCTGCTCTTGGCCGGACAGGTGCATGGCGGAGCTGCGTCGGCGATCAGTCAGGCTTTGTGTGAACACACGGTCTTTGATGAAGATGGCCAGCTTCTGACAGCCTCACTTCTGGACTACCGGTTGCTCCGGGCTGCGGATTTGCCGGAAATCGATTTTCAGACACGGAACATTCCGTCGACCACCAATGCGATGGGCATCAAGGGCGCTGGCGAAGCCGGCACCATTGGCGGCTGCGCGGCAGTGATGAACGCGATCCAGAATGCGCTGAAGGACGGCGCTGGCGTTGAGAAACTTCTCGACATGCCAGCAACGCCGCAGCGGGTCTGGGAGGCAATCCAATCAGGGAAGTAGTCTTCCTGGTACTCAAAAGAAAAAGCGCCGGAGAACGTCCGGCGTTTTAAAAAAGGTTGGTACTGGATTGACTATCCGAGGCCAGAGATTCAGCTGGTTTCGAAGGTTTAAGATGGGCGAGGAGCCTACATTCTCTGCACATTGCGCAAAGGTCCGCGCCGCTGACATTGGAGACATTCGAGTCTTCGCGTTTCCAAAGCAAAAGCTGACATATTAAGCTTGTCGCAACAACGGCAGCGCTCAAAAAGGGCGGGTTAGGCGTTAATGACCCGAAGCTTCAGCAGTTGTTTCCGGTTCGACAACTGTGCCGCGTGACGTTGTAATAAGGAAATATTGCGTCCGGGAGGCAATAACTCGGCCCAGTCTTGACGGAGATGCGGCGGTTGAAGATGCTTTCGGGAAACTGGACAGATGTAAACGTCATGACCAACACCGACGACAGCGGAACGTTGGGTGTCGGCTTCAAGCCGGCACCCGTTCCAGATAATGAGGCAGACCGCACGCGTGAAGTTAACATGCTCGGATTGACCGAGGTTAACCGCAAGGATCCAAACCTCAACGACATCATCCGACTCGCCTGTGCCATCGCTGACTCACCGATTGCAATGGTCAACATCTTGGACCGACCGGATCAACACACTTTGCGATCGTGTGGACTACCGCAGGCGGCTCCAACGTCGGAACCGATCAAAAATCTCATTTGCCAGTTCGTTCTCGCGCACGGTGATGTCCTGATTATTGAAGACATGCGCACAGATGAAAGGACCAGAAATCATCCATTTGTTGATCCGCCGACGTCCATGCGTTTTTATGCCGGTGCTCCGCTGGTCAGCCCCAGTGGCTACATTGTGGGCACGCTTTGCGTCATGGCGCCGGAGCCGAAAACTCTGGATCAGCGTTCTGTCGATTCGATGCGCCGGCTGGCCGACCTGGCCATTCGCCTCCTTCTGCAGGGCGGACCTTCAAACGGCAGCGGCAATGCGGTGACGCAGGCAATAGAGAAGACACCCGTGCGCGGTCAATTCCATTCGCAAACAAGCATCCTGTTCACCGATTTTGCCGGTTTCACACGCCATACTGAAGCACTTGAACCCGCCGTTCTCTTGGAAACTCTCGCCCGCTATTTCGGCGCCTTCGACAAGATATGTAAGCGCTTCGATCTCACTCGGATCAAAACCATTGGGGACTCGTATATGGCCGCCGCGGGTATCCCAATGGCCAATGCTGATCATGCACGCAACGCCGTCGCCGCGGGCTTGGCGATCCGGGATTACATTGCAGCAGAAAACAGCGCGCGTATCGCCTTGGGGGAGCCGGCTTGGGAAGTCCGCATTGGCGTGCATTCTGGTCCAGCTATCGCCGGTAGTCTTGGCGAACACGGCATCGATGTTTGGGGTGACACCGTCAATGTTGCTTCCCGTCTGGAAGGCGCTGGGGACGTCGGTCGTGTCAATGTATCTGAAGCAACATTGACCTTGCTCGGGAGCGCGATAACCGAAGAGCGTGGGACCCTGCCGGTGAAGAATAAGGCGTCTCTACGTATGTTTTTCGTCGATCAGCTGAATTGATCCCTGGATAACCTTAAGCCGGATGGAGGTTTTCTTTTTTTGGGGGGGGCGGCAAATTCAAGCAATTGCATTGGTGGCGGATTCAAGAAAAGTCATAGGTAGACAGTTACTTTCAAACCGTAAGGGAATTTGACAATTGCGTAGCCTCTTGCCGGTCCTCTATGACCCTAACGATGCAAGACAATCCCCTAATTCCATCGCAGATACTAGACCAAATTACAGACAAAACCTGTGAGGGGCTCGCGCTTGCATTGGCGTCTGATGACGATGGCGCTGTCATGTATCTGCAGTGGTGCAACAAAGCTTTCACTAAGATAACCGGATATCAGGCCAAGGAAGTCATCGGAAAACGCGGAACCATTTTGATTGGTTCAAGCATGGATCAAGGCAGCCATCTGATCATCATCGAAAAACTGATGAACTGGGAACAGTTTTCGCTGAAAACCCAGAACAACCGGAAAAATGGCGAGCAATACTGGCAAAAGATGAGCTGGACTCCATTGTTAGACATGGCAACTGGAAACAGGTGGTGGCTCTGCTCCCTTATCGAATTAGAGAACCGGCCTGATCTGCAGGCAGAAGGAAAAGTGCCTGGCTTGCAGCGTGCCGACCGGGACTTGTTGACCGGATATGTAGAAAAAATCGAGCGGCTGGAAAAAGAGAACAAACGCCTTCACGAGCTGGCGAAGGTAGTTGCAAAGGAATCCAAAGAAGATTCTTTGACCGGTTTGTCTAACCGGCGCCATTTTGAAGTCGAATTGAAATCCTGGATCCAAGATCTTCAAAAAACGGGAAGAGATTTCGCGGTCTTTTATGTGGACTTGGATCGCTTTAAGTCTGTTAACGACACACTCGGTCATGACGCGGGAGATCGATTACTCATCTCAGTTGCAAACATGTTGCGCCGGTTGACGAGCGAAGCCGACTTGATCGCACGAATAGGTGGAGATGAATTTGTCATACTGCGCCCTCTTGGATCTAGCGCATTGGATATCAGCAGCCTGGCTGATGCCATCGTGCAGGAGATGCACGCGCCTTTTGCATTTGAGGGCAAATCGACGTTTTGCAGCGCAAGCGTCGGTGTGGCCATCGCAAATGCACAGATGGAAATTCCGGAACAAGTGGTCTCAGATGCGGATATGGCGCTCTATCATGCCAAATCCAACGGCAGAGGTCGGTGGTCGTTCTTTACCGAAGAGATGCATGCCGAGGCAATCACGACAAAGCGGCTTGTCTCAGACCTTCTGATTGCTTGTGAGAAACGTGAGTTTATCCCTCATTTTCAGCCTGTCATTGACGCTGCTACTGGCAAGATTGCTGGCGCTGAAGTTTTGGCTAGATGGGTGCATCCGACAATGGGGCTGCTTTCACCAGCCTCGTTTCTAGAGACGGCTACAGCGATGGGGATCTTGAAGCGGATAGATGAGATAATTTTCAGTTATCTTCCTGATGCTTTAGCGCTTTTTGACAGCGCTGGTGTCGATGTTCCCCGACTTTCGACAAACGCCTCTGCGGGGCGGCTCGCAGACCCGAGCCTCATTCACGACATCAGGCGATCAGGCGTCGATCCGAAAAGACTGATCATCGAAATACTGGAGTCAGTCTATCTGGAACGGATTGGTGATGTGGTGCATTGGACACTTGGCGAACTTAAGGAAATGGGCGTCGCCATTGCACTTGATGACTTTGGCACGGGGCACGCGTCCGTACAGGGGCTGTTGAAAATCAACCCGACTGTTTTGAAGATCGATCGTCAATTCATCCTACCGATCGTTGACGACGCGACCGCCCGCGCACTGGTGACTTCGATCATCGGGATTGGAAAGAGCCTTGGCATGAAGATTGTCGCTGAGGGTGTGGAGACAGAAGACCACGCTCTGTTTGCAACAGAAATGGGCTGTGATTTTCTGCAGGGGTTTTATTTCGGAAGGCCCATGTCCTCAAAAGATCTGCATCTAAAGCTGACTGAAAACAATGGTGTATTTTGGTCGGGACATGCGCTGAGATAATCTAAGTAAACCCGGATCAAACCGTGTTCTGAACGCGTTCCGCTTTAGGACTGCGTCAGAAGGATAGAGCTTCCAACACAGCTAATTTAATGGTCCACGGCAGGCTTGCCGCCTGAGCTTGATGAAAAACTCCAATCTGCGGTTTTTATTCTGCGCTGCGCCGGCCTTGAGCCGGTGCCAAGTCCATCTAAATGTGATTTTCCAATGAGTTAGCTTTGACGGGGATCCCGGATCGCAGCTTTGCTGCGTCCGGGAAAGCCTGTAAGTGGGATTGTCAGCAGTCTGAAACGCCGGAGATTTTCCGGCGCTTTTTTTGTCACTCAGCAGGTAATGGTTGGGGGACACCGCCGCTGCGTTCAAATTCCCAGATGTTTTCTTCAAATGCTCTGAGGCGTTTGTAAACGGAAATCAGTTCGACGATCGTCGGCCAAGCATGAACCAAATACTGGAACGAGCTTTCCACTCGGTCAAAGGCGCGGGTGATCTGAGACATCAGGCCGAAAGTGATTGCGCCGCTCAAGATTGTCGGGCCGAGCGCCACAAGCGGTACCAAGACAGTGACCTGAAGATAGGTCCACTTGGCAACATCGAAGTACATGTAATGGAAGAACAGCCGAAAATAGTTTTTCCGCACATGTCCGAACAACTCCACGACGGACGGTGGAGTGGCCCGGTTGTCGTCGTCCTCGCCGTAGACGAGCTCCTTCCGGTAGGCGGCTTCAACTTTCTGATTGTTGAATTCCAGGCCTGGAAGTTTGAAACCAACCAGGGCCAGAAGCACGGTGCCGGAAGCCGCTGACAGGATCGCGATGTAAACCAAAGAATGGTCAACAGCGCCGATCCAGGGCAGCTCGGTAATGTTCTTGGAGAGGCCCCAGAGAAGCGGAAGGAAAGCAACCAGGGTCATCATTGAACGCATCAGGGAGACGCCAAGGCCTTCCATAATCCGGGCAAAACGCATGGTATCTTCCTGAACACGTTGCGAGGCGCCCTCGATGTGCCGGACCACGTTCCAGTGTGCCATGTAGTAGTTGTTCATGGCAGTCCGCCAACGGAAGACAAAGTGTTTGATGAAAAATTCCAGGAGCACAACGATAACGATGTAGACACTGACGATTTTGAGGAAAACTAAAAGTTCACCCCAATATAGACTTTCTTCGACGGAACCTGGGGTGGTGAGCGCCTTTTGCACCAGATCGTAAAACGAACCGAACCATTCATTTAGCTGAACATCCACTTGAACCTTGTACCAAGTGACGCTCAGAATGATGACCGAGCCGACCCAGGCCCACAAAAGCCATTGGCGGTTCATAAAAAACGATCGGAACATGGGGCTACGCCTTTCGATTCGGAATTTTTTGGGATTATAGGGGCGTCAGATGGCGGGATAAGACGTTGCGGCACATTTAAGCCGGTTGTGAAGAGAATTTACCCCAAAACTCTTTGTTATCGTCCGGCGTGTGGATTGCTCTGGCGGGCCGCGAAGCTTGGCGATTGCAAATTAGGTCTCGTAGACCGATACTCTAGGTCCATTCCCAAAGCGATTTGCGCAAACTGATGCGACTCAACACGCGGGCCCTGCTAGAATTTCCCACCTGCGCAAATTGTTCTGCTGTTCACGTAATTTCTAGTGCTGGTGCATTCCGTGAGCCTCTGATTTTGTGCCGGCCACTGGATTTATCGAATGGCAAATACCCGCGCAAAATCCCGTTTATCTGGCCCGCCAGCACCAACAGGCATGACCCGCCAGGCCCCACTGATCGGAATTGCGCTGAAACTTGCGTCGACGCTTGTGTTTTTTGCCATGGTAACCGCGCTGAAAATCGCTGCCGAACGTGCGCCGATTGGCGAGCTGGTCTTTGCGCGCAATCTGTTCGGATTGTTCCCAGTATTGTTGATGGTGGGAATGCGGCGGGAACTCGGCCTCGCTTTCAAAACTCAAAACCCGAAGGGCCACTTGATCCGTGCATGCATCGGCCTGTCCGCAATGGTCTGCATGTTTACGGCTTTTGATCTTTTGCCTTTGCCGGATGCGACCGCAATCAACTTTGCCACGCCATTGCTAGTGGTTGTGCTTGCCTATTTTCTGCTTGGCGAGCAGGTACGGATTTACCGCTGGAGCGCGGTCGGTGTCGGATTTCTTGGGATCCTGGTGGTGTTGTCACCGCATTTGGGGGAGGGGGCAGCCGGCAATGCCTCTACACTTGGGGCAGTGGCAGGATTTTTGGGGGCTGGCTTTGCCGCGCTTGCTATGATCACGGTGCGCAAGTTGTGCGAGACGGAACGGACGTCGACGATCGTCACCTGGTTTTCTCTGGCCGCAACGCTGATTTCACTGCTGACCATCCCCGCTGGCTGGATTTGGCCGAGCCAGGCTTGGGTTCTTCCCGATCTTGAGACCGCCGGTCTTCTGGTGCTGATTGGCCTGTTCGGCGGAGCTGGACAGATTCTTCTGACACAAAGCTATCGCTATGCCGATGCCTCGACCATTGCCCCGTTCGATTACATCAACATGATTTGGGCGATCCTGATCGGCTGGCTGGTATTTGCCGAAGAACCGGTTCTGGAGGTGATCATGGGGGCCGTGATTGTCATTGCGGCCGGGATCTTCGTTATTTACCGCGAACACAAACTGGGCCTCGACCGGACCAAAGACCGCCGGGCGTCGACACCATCGAAATCGTGACTTTTTTGCGCCGATGGAGCTTCTCAATGGAGCGCGCGTGATGCCGTCCCGGACGTGATCCGGGACCGAAGCCTAATGGACCCTGGCGCAAGGCCGGGGAAGCTGCGGCGCATGTGAATGCTAGAAATCAGAGAGGGTTATGGCTTGTAGTAGAACGTCTCACCTGAGCTCTTTGTGCCGTCTTTGAAAATCAACTGAACAGTAATTGATTGAGTGCTGTTGGCAGGCAGTTCGATATAGGGTTTTTCCTTTAAGACAGCATTCGGATTGGAGGGATCACAGGCATCCAGCTCCCACATCTGATCAAGATCTGTGCTGTTGAGGCTGTAGAAAACAAAGTCGATGCCGCAGCGCCAGGACTCCAGGTGGGTGAAATAAATCAACTGTTGGCCGTTCCAATCGCGGAAAGACACCCAACTGGTCTTAGTGACATCCAGGATCTGCTTGATCTGCTCTGGTGGCATGCCTTGCGAGACTGCTGGGGATCCGGTTAATGGGAGTGCGACCAATCCGGCCAGCAACATTGTTTTTCCAAGTTTGCTCATCGTCGCTCTCATTTGCTGGTCAATGAAATGCAGCGTTAAAACGCCTTAAAAGTAATGATTGTTTTGGTGTCTTGAATGCCATCGATCGGATGAACCTTCTCATTCACAAAATGACCGATGTCCGTGCCGTTCTCAATGTAGAATTTGACCAAGAGATCATAGTCGCCGCTGGTGGAATAGACTTCCGAGGCGATCTCGGCGTCCGCAATTGCGTTCGCGACTTGATAGGTTTTGCCGAGCTGGCATTTGATCATCACGAAAAACGGGGTCATACGGCGCTCCTGAATGGATGAATAACGTTTGAGTCAGGACATCGCGCATCTGCTGCGAACAGTCAATCGGTGCGTCCATATGAGCCGGGAGCCTAAGTACGACGGGGGTTGAAAATCGGATCCGGCCTTGGTACGCCAAATCATCTCATGGGGGTGCCCGGCAATCGTGGATCGGGCTGAGAGGCAAACGGCCAACTCCTTGAACCTGATCCGGCTTATACCGGCGGAGGGATTGAGATCATGGCAGATAAAACACTCAACATACTAATCCAGGCCATTGCCGGCAGTTTATTCAAAAACTGGGCTGTAGGTTTGGCATGAGCTTGTCGATAGCCGCCAGCACGCAAAATCTTGCGCCAGAAGCTGTTTTTGCTGTTCTTGAACGGGTGCGGCAGAGAAAACCTAAGGTCCATGCGATCACAAATTCGGTCGCGCAGGGTTTTACCGCGAATGTTCTGCTGGCGCTGGGCGCCGTGCCATCTATGACCATCGCGCCAGAAGAAGTCGCTGGTTTTGCGTCTTCTGCAGATGCGCTGTTGATCAATCTTGGCACTCTGGACGACACTCGGCGGTCAGCAATCCCCTTGGCGATCGAGGCAGCCAAGACAGCGAGCCGTCCGGTCTTGATCGATCCTGTTTTTGTTGACCGTTCCCCGCCAAGGTGTGCCTTTGCCAAGGATCTGATGAAAACCGGACCATCTTTGGTGCGGGCGAATGAAGTCGAGATGGCAGCGCTCTTTGCCGAACGGTCCGATGTGGATGCACTAATTTCAGCAGGAACGGTCTTTGTGGTAACGGGTGCAGAAGACAAGATCGAAGGCCTTGGGGAAGACTACCGTTTGCGCAATGGCCATCCCCTGATGGCCCGGGTGACGGCGACCGGATGTGCTGGTGGCGCCGTGCTGGCAGCTTTTGCCAGCGTTGAACCTGATACTGCATTTGCCGCGGCCTGTGGCCTGTCGGTTTTCAATATCGCCGGAGAGATTGCAGCCTCGCGGTCGGCGGGGCCGGGTAGTCTCGTGCCGGAACTGCTGGATGCGCTTTTTGGCCTGACAGCTCGGGATATCGAAAGCCGTCTTCAAACCGGCTGACCACTCTTTCGTTAAAACTGATGGAGGACACCATGACCGCTATCGCGGTGACCATTGCAGGTTCGGATTCTGGCGGCGGGGCCGGCATTCAGGCGGACCTGAAATCCTTTTCCGCCAATGGGGTTTATGGCGCCAGCGTTTTGACCGCTTTGACAGCCCAGAACACGCTTGGTGTCACTGCCATCCATGATGTCCCGACAGACTTTGTGCGGGCGCAAATGGATGCCGTTTTTTCAGACCTTGAGGTTAAGGCGACCAAGATCGGCATGCTGTCGCAAGTTCCCATCATTGAAGAAGTGGCTGCAGGATTGAAACGGCATCAAACCGGACCTGTGGTGCTGGATCCGGTGATGGTGGCCGCGTCCGGGGACCCGCTTCTGGTGGACAGCGCAGTTGCCAGTCTCATGTCTGAGCTGTTGCCGCTGGCCGATGTCATTACGCCCAATCTGCATGAAGCTGCACGCATGCTGGAAACAGACATGGCCGCCAGCGAAGAAGACATGTTCGATCAGGCGCAGCGGTTGATTGGACTGGGTGCAAAATCGGTTCTCCTAAAAGGCGGTCATGGCACCAGTGATGAAAGCGCAGATCTGTTTTTGACCGGTGCCGGCGAGCCTCTCTGGCTTCGGGAAAAACGGATTGCGACGGACAACACCCATGGAACCGGCTGCACCCTGTCGTCCGCTATTGCAGCTGGATTGGCAAAGGGCGAGGGGCTCAGTGAAGCCGTGATTGCCGCCAAGGCCTATATCCACCAAGCCATTTGTCACTCTGATGAACTTCAGATCGGCAAAGGGCATGGCCCCGTTCATCACTTTCACGCATTTTGGGGGAAATAAAATGGCGTCTGGTTCCAAAAAAGCAGCAGGTCTAACCCGACGAGGAATGATTGCAGGTGGGGTGGCTGGTGGGGCTGGCGCATTGGCTGTGCCCGCTATTGCCGCCCAAAAGCCTACGGTGGAATGGAAGCTGGCGACTTCATGGCCGAAAAACCTGCCGGGGCCCGGCGTGACCGCTCAGCGGATCGTTGATCAGGTTGCCAAAATGTCGGCGGGTGCTTTCCAGATACGGTTGTTTGCTGCTGGTGAACTGGTGCCGGCGCTCGGTGTATTTGATGCGGTGTCCGCCGGGACGGCTGACATGGCCCATACAGCCTCGTTCTTTTGGCAAGGCAAGATCCCAGCTTCGGTCTACTTCACAGCCATTCCGTTTGGCCTACTGCCGCACGAACATATCTGCTGGATCGAACAGGGGGGCGGACAGGCCCTCTGGGATGAACTCTATGCGCCGTTCGGTATCAAACCTGTGATGGCAGGAAATACCGGAGTTCAAATGGGCGGTTGGTACAAAAGGCCGGTCGAAAACCTAGATGATCTGCGGGGCTTGAAAATCCGGATGCCGGGCCTTGGCGGCGAAGTGATGCGCCGCTTAGGAGCAGCACCCGTTGGCCTGCCTCCCGGGGAATTGTTTCAGGCGCTGCAAACAGGTGTTTTGGATGCGACGGAGTTTCTGGGACCTTGGTCGGACCGGGCAATGGGATTCCAGAAGGCAGCCAAATTCTATTACACACCCGGATTTCATGAACCCAATGGAACCGGTGAAGCCTTGTTCAACCAAGCGGCGCTTGATGCGTTGCCGGAGGAGCTCAGAGCGATCCTTCTAGAGGCCTGCCGGGCAGAAAATGGCCGGGCGCTTGCGGAAAGTGACTGGGAAAATGCACGAAGTCTGCAGCTGCTCCAGGACGAAGATGGGGTAACGGTTTTGCCGTATCCTGAAACGATTATGACGGCGCTTCGTGAGACGGCCAAAGCTGTGTTGGCCGAAACGGCCGAAGAGGGGCCGCTCAGTTCCAGGATATACGAAAGTCATCAGGAGGCGCGTCAGAGGTTGGCGCCCTGGAGTGACACTTCCATGCGCCGGTTTATGGCCGCCAGAGATGGGGCCGCATAAAAAGGCAACTTCCCTTCTGTGAAATTTTGCCGGCCTTTAGTTTGAAAAAATGCAGTGCCGGCAAGTCCGTGTTTCATTCGCCAGACCAGATTCCAGGTTTTTGAGGGGTGCAACCTTTGCGTTTGTCTGGCGGTTCATTGTTTTGCCCTGCGCTGCTGCTGATGGAATGAACAAACTGGGCTTGGTTTTTCATTTCAGTTACCAATAAGCACCTTTCAAGCGCTTCATTGGTCAATCTGACAGCTGTTAAAATTCGGGATTAGTGTGCTCGAATCTCGTGCGTTTGCTTCCAGCTTTAGGCGCATCTTCGGTGATACTTCCGCGATTTTAATGCACAAGTCAGAAGTAAATCGTCCACATTTTCGTTCAAAAGTGTAGCGGTTCCGCAGGGATACGTGTGACAAGAAGGCAACGCTCGGCAAAGAAAGTTTTCGAAAGCTTACGTTCTGGTAAAGTGCTCAATATTTGTGCATTTGTCTGAGTTTGGGCTAAGGCCTAAAAAAAATCGACGGTCATGGAGATGTTTATCTGGCTATAGGCTCTCCAAGAGAGGGCGGCGTATCAAAAAAGTACCATTTATTGCGCTGCAGCAACTGCTAATCCTGCAATTATAGATCGCATTTGACTGTTGAAAGGGCCGCGTTTCTCCGGAACTCTAGGATCAGTGTCATACGCCTCCCGGTGGGGGAGGTGGGTTGGGAGAAACGTTGAAATGTGGGCAACCAAAAAACTCGTGCTGCTGACGTCGACAGCTGTTGCTGCTTCGCTCGCAGCCAGCGCCGCTGTCGCGGGCGGCTTCGCCCTGCGTGAGCAGAGTGCTTATTATCAGGGAACTTCTTTTGCTGGCAACGGAACATCTAGCGATTCCATTTCGTCCATGTTCTGGAATCCAGCAACGATCACTGCGGCCAAAGATAAAATAAACTTTGAGGCGCATAACACCTTCATTATTCCGCGGTCGGAAATCACCGGAACCAATGTTGTTCCGAATTCCCTGACGACACCGACGGGCCTGATTTCGACAACGTTCAATACAGGCGATATTGGCCAGGACGCGTTTGTTCCCTCGTCCTATACGTCCTATAATTTCAATGACAAAGTCTTCCTCGGCGTTGGCATCAACGGTGCATTCGGATTGGCAACCAAGCCAAAAGACACCAATTGGACCGGTGCCGGTTACAATCGTTCGTCAAAAATCTTCTCCCTGAATGTAAACCCAGTTGCCAGCTATAAGATCAACGAAATGTGGTCTGTAGGTGTCGGGGCACAAATACAATATGCCGATATCCGGCTTACCAATGCATCTGCTTCTCCGACCATTCCTGGCGCTTCTTTGATCCCTGGTCAGCAGTTGGATGGTGATGGCACAGGCTTTGGTGTAACCGCCGGTGTTTCCTTTAGGCCGACCGCCAAAACAGAAATTGGTATTGGTTACCGGTCCGCGATCTTTACAGATATCGACGGAACCATTGTGGCGCCAAGCCCGACAAATCCGTTTGTGTCCCAGACGCTCGGCGTGAAAACTGTTCTCTCTACACCAGACATGATCACCGTGTCCGCAAAACAGAGCATTACGGATGACATTCGGGTTCTTGGTACCTTTGAGTGGACCAACTGGAGCCGTTTGAAGCAGCCACGCCTTGAATCGACCGCAACAGGTGCAACTGTGACGACGTTGCCGTTCAATTATGATGACGGTTTCTTCGTTGCTCTCGGCGGTGAATACGACTTTAACGACAAACTCACGCTTCGGGCTGGTGCTGCCTACGAATGGTCGCCGATCGATACGGAAATCCGGTCTGCACGCCTTCCAGACAACGACCGTCTGTGGCTGAGCGCGGGTGCGTCTTACACCTACAACAAACATGTCTCGTTCGACGTGGGTTACACACACATTTTCGGCGCCGATACTGACTTGAACCTGACGCCAGGCCATCAGGATTACAGCGCCTCAAAGGGATCCCTGACAGGATCAGTCGACTCTGCCGTCGACATTTTGACTGCGTCTCTCCGCGTCAAGTTCTGATCGGATTGGACAGCTTTACAACTCAGCCGGTCTGCTGTGCAGACCGGCTTTTTTGTTTAACCCAACGAGCTCATCTGTTCAGAATGCTGCCGGGTAAAGGCCTCCGTCCATCAGGATGTTTTGACCTGTGATGTAGCCTCCATATTGAGAACATAGGAAAGCACAGGTTTGGCCAAATTCTTCTGAGTTGCCGAACCGCCGAGCCGGAATCTCGGCCGCCTGGGATTCCCGCACAGCTTCAATACTTATTCCAGCTTGTTGCGCTGTTCTTTCAAAGCCGCCCTTCAACCGGTCCGTATCCATCTTGCCGGGAAGCAGGTTGTTCACAGTCACGCCATAAGGGGCGAGTTGCCGACAGACACCGGCTAGGAATGCAGTCAGGCCTGCCCGGGCGCCGCTTGAAAGGTCAAGGCCTTCAATCGGCATTTTGACCGAGAGGGAGGTGATGTTGACGATCCGCCCAAAACCGCGCTCTTTCATGCCCGGGGTTACCGCCTGAATAAGCTCGATTGGGGTGACGAAGTTCTGGACAACACCACCGAGCAAGGCGTCGCGGTCCAGTTCCGTGTAGTCTTTTCGGGGCGGGCCGCCATTGTTGTTCACCAGAATGTCTGGCTGGGGGCAAACATCCAGAAGCGCAGCTTGTCCCTCCGGGGTCGAGACGTCAGCTGCAACTGCTGTCACATTAACCTGAAACTGTTCGGCCAAATGGACCCGCGTGGCCTCTAGAGCCGCTTGATCCCGTCCGTTGATCACCAAATTACACCCGGCCTCGGCAAGCGCTTCCGCGCAGCCACGGCCCAGTCCCCGGCTCGAAGCGCAAACGATCGCCGATTTGCCGCGCAATCCCAAATCCATCTGCTGGTCTCCCCAAGCATTTTCAAATCACTGCCGGATACTAGGGAAACTGGATAGCTGCCGCCATCCTTTTGGGAATAGTTGCAAGATGTTGATCACTTAGCTGGTCAAGAAGTTAGCAAACGCTGGTTTTTCTGACTGCGGCTTTCTGCGGAAGGGACTAAGAAAACGCTGCGTTCGCGGCGGCAAAAGGCTGCTTGTCATAATAGTGCAACCTGAATCGCGTCTATAGCGGTCCAATGGATCATGGAGACGTGAAATGTCCACTTCAGAGGCATCGCGGCATTACAGGGCCTTGTTTATTTCAGACGTTCACTTGGGAACCAGGGGGTGCCAAGCTGAGCTGCTTCTGGACTTTTTGAAAGACAACGATGCAGAGACCGTTTACCTGGTCGGCGATATTGCGGACGGCTGGCGTCTGAAACGGTCTTGGTACTGGCCCCAGCTCCACAACGATGTGGTTCAAAAGATCCTGCGCAAGGGCCGCAAGGGTTCTCGTATCGTCTATATCCCCGGCAATCACGACGAGTTCCTGCGGAATTTTCTAGGCACGCATTTCGGCGGCGTCGAAGTCACCGACAGTATCATTCACGAGACTGCCGATAAAAAACAGTATCTGGTTATCCATGGCGATCAGTTCGATGTGGTGATCCGGCACGCCAAATGGCTCGCCTTTTTTGGTGACAAGGCTTATGTCACCGCGCTCGCTGTGAATACGGTCATGAATACCATAAGGCGGCGGTTGGGGCTGACCTACTGGTCTCTGTCTGCTTGGGCTAAACTGAAGGTCAAGAATGCCGTCAGTTTCATTGGGCGGTTCGAAGATGCGCTTTGTGATGAAGCACGCCGCCAGGGCGTTGACGGCGTGATTTGCGGTCATATCCACCATGCTGCGAACCGTGATGTGAATGGCATCCACTACATCAATACAGGTGATTGGGTGGAAAGCTGTACGGCGGTTGCCGAACATCATGATGGAACCTTTGAGGTGATCAGATGGGTAGAACAAGCCCAGACCGGTGCCGAGTTGGCGAAACCACAGGAAGCTCCGGTCGCCGCATGAGTTCCATTCTTGTTGTGACGGATGCCTGGCATCCGCAAATCAATGGTGTTGTCCGGTCATTAGAGCGGACGGCGGAAGAACTCAGCGCCCTCGGTGTTCGGGTCGAGTTTTTAACCCCGCAATCCTTCCGGACGTTGCCTTGTCCAACCTATCCGGAAATCCGCCTGTCTCTGACCCATCGGGGAACCATCCGCCGGATGATCGATGAGTTTGGCTGTGAGCATCTTCATATTGCCACAGAGGGGCCGCTCGGGCTGCTGGCTGCTAGTATTGCCAAGAAACGTGGCCAGCCATTCACGACAAGCTATCACACGCGTTTTCCAGAATATGTGTCCGCCAGGATGCCTGTGCCGTTGTCTTGGTCTTATGCCTGGATGCGCCGGTTTCACAACGCTGGCGATGGCTGCATGGTGGCCACGAAGTCCTTGGAAAATGATCTGAGAGATCGTGGCTTTAGTAACTTGATGCGCTGGTCGCGAGGGGTCGATGAGAACCTGTTTAAGCCCTACGACGGCTCAGTCCTCCCGGCGGATCTACCGGGGCCGGTCTTCATGTATGTTGGCCGGGTTGCGATCGAAAAAAACATCAAGGCTTTCCTGGATCTGAAACTAAGCGGGTCAAAGGTCGTGGTTGGCGGTGGTCCGCAACTTGAAGCCTTGAGGCGGGAATACTCCGACACGCTCTTTGTGGGGTCGAAAACCGGCGAAGACCTTGCCCGTCACTATTCGGATGCGGATGTGTTTGTCTTTCCGTCACTGACGGATACGTTTGGCAACGTCATGCTGGAAGCGCTTGCGTGCGGTGTCCCGGTGGCTGCCTATCCAGTGATGGGGCCGCTCGATGTGATCGGTGGCACCGGAGCCGGGGTGCTCTCGGATAATCTTGCCGAAGCCGCCGAAGCGGCCCTCGACATTCCGCGCGATCATTGCCGCAGTATTGCGCTGAACTACACCTGGGCGGCGAGCAGCCGGCAGTTTCTTGAAAATTGTAATGCAGCCATCAACCGGTCAACCACGGCAAACGCCGCTGAATAGCCCGCCCACGTAACTTACCCTGCCGATCGATTGAGATTCGGGGGTGTTGTCACGGGGACAATGTTGTTGTTGCCAGCCCGAAGCCATCTGAGTACTCCTTTCCTCCATTGACAAGTTTCAAGGTGGCTTTGATGACGGAAACGGCAGCACATACGGCAACGGAACCCTCCTCCTACAAGGACGCAGCAGTCACTTTTGAGGACATTCTAGATGCCGCCAATGCCATCAATGGCGTTGCAGTCAAAACACCACTTTTGAACAACCCAGCTTTGGATGAGAGAGTTGGCGGGCGTGTCTTCATCAAGCCTGAATGCCTCCAACGAAGCGGCTCGTTCAAATTCCGGGGTGCCTACAATTGTTTGCGCCAGATTGACCCGGAGATACGTTCCAAAGGTGTTGTGGCCTGTTCCTCTGGTAATCATGCGCAGGGTGTGGCTGCAAGCGCCCAAATCTTCGATATGCCGGCAACGATCGTCATGCCGGCGGATGCGCCTGAAGTTAAGTTAACCCGGACCCGTGCTTATGGAGCGACGGTGATAACTTATGACCGGGCCAATGAAGACCGGGATCAAATTGCGTCAAGGATCTGCTCGGAAACGGGAGCGACCTTTGTCCACCCTTACAACGACCCAGCTGTCATCGCGGGTCAGGGCACGACCGGTCTGGAAATGGCCGCGCAGGCAAAAGAAATGGGCGTTCAACTGGATGACGTTTTGGCGTGTACAGGCGGCGGTGGATTGTCCAGCGGCATTGCCTTGGCGTTAGCGCATATGTCCCCCGAAACGGTGTTCCACACGGTGGAGCCGGAAAATTTCGACGACTACAAGCGCTCCTTAGAAGCTGGCACGCTGCTCTCCAATGAAGCAAAGTCAGGTTCGGTTTGTGATGCGCTATTGTCTGAAAGTCCCGGAGACATTGGATTTTCAATTCTGCGCCAGTATTCCGGAGAAGGTTATACGATAAGCGATGACCAGGCATTAGACGCCGTCGCATTTGCGTTTTCCGAACTCAAGTTGGTGTTGGAACCGGGAGGCGCCGCAGCTTTGGCCGCTCTTCTCTCGGGAGAAATTGACCTAAAGGAAAAAACGGTTGGTGTCGTGCTGACCGGCGGAAACATCGACCCTAAGATGTTGTTTAGTTCTCTATCCCGTTAACCGGCTGTTAGGAGGCTAACCGTTACCCGGTTGCCAGCCGAATAGTTCGCTAGAAAAACCTTTGTAGCGGATCTAAAGGTAAGGGGAAATTCGTAGGGTCGCGTTATTCGAGCGGAAATATCAACAGCTTACGCTGCGTCGGGTGTCTTTTTTGCCTAGCGCAACCTTGGTCTTTCTGTCTTCAGTACCGAAACACGCAATATTCCAAGATGTCTAACTTCGCTTGGTGGCGAAGGCCGTTTTACTATGTGCAGTCCTGGCCGGAGGGGGACGGGATTGTCAGGTGACAGTATGGAGCTGATATGCACAAACAAACGCTGAAGGACAGGCTGGCGTTTTTCCAATACACAGAAGATGATCGCGCACTGGCAAAGTCGGTTTGGCCGGCAATTCAAGCTGAGCTGCCGCGGATCATGGATGGGTTTTACGCCCATGTAAAAACAGTCCCCCATTTGGCTGATATGGTCGGAAATCAGGAGCAGCGTCTTATCGCGGCGCAGTTGTCGCATTGGGAGATGCTGTTTTCCGAAGGTCCGAGCAACAATTATCTCGACCGGTCGGTCCGCATCGGGTTGGCTCATGTGCGCATCGGATTGGACCCAAGCTGGTACATCGGCGGCTATTCCTTTGCGATGACGCAGATCTCGGAAATCCTGATCAAGAAACGGCTGATGTCTGCGTCTAAACGGGCAAAGGCGCTGGCCGTGGTCACCAAGCTTGTCATGCTGGACATGGATATCGCCATTTCCACGTATCACGAGAAAATGGTGGCGGACGCGGTTGCCAAGGAAGAAGAGCTCAAGGCCGCAATTACATCCTTTGAAACGACCTTGGGCAGTGTTGTTGGCGGTCTCAGCTCCGCATCCGATGAACTTGAGAACTCCTCGCGGGATTTGAACCGCGAAACCAGCTCCATCAGCGAGCGCATGCAAAACATGGATGCCTCGTCCGGCGAGACGGCGAGCGGCGTTCAGTCCAGTGCGACTGCGACGGAAGAAATGAGTGCCTCGATCGTTGAAATTGGCCGTCAGGCTGGGCAGTCCCGGGAGATGGCCTTGCAGGCGGTGCAGGGTGCGCAGAATACCAATGAATCGGTTACGAAGCTGGCCGGATTTGCAGATCAGGTTGGATCTGTCATCGGGTTGATTTCCGATATCGCAGAGCAGACCAATCTTCTTGCCTTGAACGCAACCATTGAGGCGGCCCGGGCCGGTGAAATGGGCAAAGGTTTTGCCGTTGTTGCGGCTGAAGTGAAGGAACTGGCGAGCCAGACGACAAAGGCGACCGAAGAGATCACGGAACAGATTGCTGCTATTCAGCAGGCTACACGGGAATCGGTCCAGGATATCGAGGGCATTACCACCATCATCGGCGAACTGTCGGAAATTGCCACAGGCATTGCCGCTGCTGTCGATCAGCAAGCTTCGGCTACTGCGGAGATTTCTTCGAGTGTCCAGATTGCCGCCTCTGGCACGCAGGTGTTCACCGACGAGATTTCAGCGGTACGAACTTCAGTTGATGTGGTCGACGGTACCGTTGAAGCCATTCACGAGACTTCCTTGACGCTCAAGGACCAGGCAGCCCGGCTTGGAGAAGAAGCGAACCGGTTTTTTGCCGCGGTCAAGACCGGCTAAATCTGAATAAAGAGGGGAGGCATCGTTGAGTGGTCTTCGGACTTCTTGGCGATGCCTTAAATTACTGAACACGCCGCACGGATTGTTATCTGTGCGGCGTTTGTTTTTGGTGGCCGTTTTACCGGACGTCTGCAAGTCACTTCATTGCTGGGCAAATAAAAAAGGGCGCCGAAGATGCGGCGCCCTTTTTCGATAGGTTTTTAGCTTCGGCTTAGTTGAAGAGAGCTTGGCGTTCTGCTTCGGTCAGGTCCACCAAGGGATCTGCATTGTCATCACTGTCAGCTTCTTGCTCGATCACAGCCCAATCCGCGTCGGCTTCGGCTTCTGTAGCAGCTTCTGACTCTGATGCAGCCTCTGCCTCAACTTCAGCTGCGAGATCGGCTTGTATGTCTTCAACCGCCACCGTTTCTGATTCTACAGCTGCTTCCATATCAGCTTCGGCGTCAGTCTCAACTTCAGCATCAAACAATTTATCAATTGCAGCTTCGTCGAGAACTTCATCTCCCGCCATATTTTCAAAGTCGCCAGAGAATTCATCTGCTGGGGCTTCTTCAGCGGCTTCACTTGCAGGAGCCGGCGCAAACATGTCGTCAATGGCAGCCGCATCCATGGGCTGACTGTCTTCTGCCATAATGGCATCAATATCGGCAGCGCCGAGCGATTGTCCCATTTCGTGGCTGAAGTCAGAGGCCTCGGACGACACCTCATTGGCAACGTCAGTCAGCGCGGCGTCCAACACGTCTCCGCTGACCGACATCAATTCGTCGACGCTGTTTTGGCTAACGCCGGCGCCGGCCATCTGCGGGCCGTTCAACAAGTGTGCATCCGGGCGATTGTCGACAGGACCAGCCGTTTCATCGGCTTCGAGATCTTCAATGCCCCAAATGTTGATCATCAAATTGATGCGGCTTTCCAGATACCGCAGCACCTGAACCACCTTGTTGGTCCGCTGGCCGGTCAGATCCTGGAAGGAACACGCCATGAATATTTCAGTGGCCTTGGCATCAATGTCGTCGCAAGTCGCATCGTCAGCGCCGTTCTCCCGCAGAACCCAGGCCTTTTCCTGGATTTGCTCAGCTGCTTCAAGAATGGACTGAGTCGCCCCTTCTGTTTGCGTGACGATGGCATCCAGTTCATGCGAGGCGTCGACAAAGCGGTTGCTTTGGTCGGTATCGTCTTTGATGTTCGCGATTTCGGCTTTGGTCCGCTCGATCGCTTCATGCATATCTGCAATATCAAGCCGGATCTTATCGAGATCGGGAACTTTGCGCTGGCGGGTGACCACTTTTTCAAGACGCCGGATCGAACTTAGGATCTCGGTTGTTTCCGGGGTCTTGTTGCGATTCAAAAACTCCTTTAGAAACCGACGTCCCCGATCGGATTCCATCAAGGTCTGTTCAAGCGTCTGATATTCGGCTTCGCCGATCAGCTCCGGTTCTGCTTGTAGTGTTTCCGCTTTCATAAGGACGCGATTCTCAACTCTGCAAGGGCCGTTCGGTAGCCGCTACGGACTATTCTGACTTTCAAGGTAAACTCAAAATCGTTAATTTTTTTTTGGGCTTCGACAGACGGCGTACTTTACATGTTTAAATTGTCCCCAAGCTTAAGTGCGCGTGTCTCCAGTTTGTTTGCTGTCCATTTCTTCGGTTATGGCCTGTTTCTGCCGTTCTTTCCTGTTGTTTTGGAGTTTGAAGGTTTCTCGGCAGCGGACATTGGTTTTGTCCTGGGCGCGGGCACCATAGCGCGAATTGCGGCGAGCCCAGCCTTGTCCAATCTTGCCGATCGGACCGGCCAGCGGCGCTGGTCCATCTTCATCTATTCGATTCTCGGCACAGCGTTCATCGCGCTGTTTGCGTTCGGAAACGGGCTTTATGTTCTGGGCGCTGGCGTTATTGGGTACATGGTGTTCAAAGCCCCGGTTCTGCCGCTCAGCGATGCTTATGCCTTGGATGCAGCACGCAACACAGGGGCAGATTATGCCCGGATGCGGCTTTGGGGATCAGCCGGATTTGTCGCTGCGACCATCGCGGGCGGCTGGCTGGCAACCGATGAAACCATCTGGGCGATCCTGCTTCTGATCGGTCTGGCTTCGTTTTTCACCGGTTTCGTTGTCATGTCGCTTCCGCGCCAGAGCGGGGCCGGGGACGTAGGTGTCGCCAATGACGATTCGTTGGAAGCTCCGTTTAGAAGCATTTGGTTTTGGCCTGTGCTGATGCTTATGGGGCTGTTTCAGGCAAGCCATGCGGCCTTTTATGGTTTTGGAACCTTGTACTGGCAGGCCGCGGGAATCGCAGATCAAACCATTGGAATTCTATGGGCTATTGGTGTTGTGGCCGAGATTGCCCTGTTTACAGTTGCCGGCCGGATTGCGCTGCGGTTCGATCCTCCGGTGTTTCTGATTGTTGCCGGTGTTGCCGCAGTTATCCGATGGGGACTGTTCCCGTTTGCTGACGCGCTTTGGTCCATGGTCGCGCTTCAGCTTCTCCATGCTTTGACCTTTGGGGCAGCGCACCTTGGTGCGATTGCAATTCTCGCCAAGGTCGTTCCCAGCCGTTGGGCGGGCACGGGCCAGGGATTGCTGGCAACGTCCATTGGTTTGCAAATGGCAGCCGGGCTGAGTGTCTGTGGCGCGCTTTATGAAAGCAATCCCGATCTGCCGTTTTATGTGATGGCGGCCGTATCCGCGGTTGGAACACTTGGCATGTTTGCGCTGACACCTGTGGTGCGCCAGCGCATGGCTTCAAGCGCGGTGGACTAACCCCAGAGGGCAGTTTCCGGCGGGAACAATGTGCTGCCTTCGAACACAAGGCCAGGTGTCCGATCCTCGGTCAGCAGTAAGGGACCATCAAGATCGACGAAATCGGCGCTTTGAGCCAGCAGAACTGCAGGTGCCATGGCCAATGATGTTCCCAGCATGCAGCCGACCATAATTTTGAAGTCGAGCTTTTTTGCTTCGTCAAGAAGCGCCAGCGCCTCCGTCAGGCCGCCGGATTTGTCGAGCTTGATGTTGATCGCATCATAACGGCTGCGCAGATCCTCTAGGCCATCCCGTGTGTGCAGGCTCTCATCGGCGCAGATCGTGATTTTGCGCTCCAACCCAGCCAACAGGCCATCATTGCTTGAGGGCAGGGGTTGTTCGATCAGAGCCACACCTGCGGCTTCACACGCCGCCATGTTGCTGGCAAAACAACTGTCGTCCCAGGCTTCATTGGCATCGACGATCAACGTGCTGTCCGGAGCCGCTTTGCGCACGGCTTCGATCCGCTCGTCATCTCCGCTTCCGGAAAGTTTGACTTTCAACAGCGGTCGATGCGCGGCCTGAGCGGTTTTTTCAGCCATCGTTTCAGGAGTGCCAACGCTGATGGTGTAGGCGGTGGTCACAGGCTTCAAAGCTGCGATCCCTGCAAGATCGGTAGCCCGTTTACCGGACAGCTTTGAGTCCAGATCCCAAAGGGCGCAATCGACCGCGTTGCGGGCTGCACCTGCCGGCATTGCGGACTGCAAGGTCTCACGCGTTAGACTGTCCTGGAGAAGCGGGGCAATCTCCTGGATTTGTGCCTGCACACTTTCCATGGTCTCGCCATAGCGGGCATAAGGCACGCATTCTCCGCGGCCTGTGTGCCCGCCATCGTCTATTGACACCACCAGCACGTTGGCATGTGTCCGGGTGCCGCGGGAAATTGCGAATCCCCCCCCAGCGATTTCAAAACTTTCTTGGTCGATACGGACAGTGCGGCTCATGGGGCACCGAACTCCGTCGCAACTTTATCCACCAGGCTGTCCATGCCGTAACGCACTGGATCGGTCGCAGGTAGACCATGCTCTTCGCCGACCTTTGCCAGATAGGCCTGGGCCTCCTCATCACTCAGTGCTTGGGTGTTAACAGCAATCCCTAAGCAGCGGATGTCCGGATTGGTCAGCCGGCCACATTGAATGGTCATGTCGATGACTTGCTGGATGGTCGGCAGTGGCGTGTCGACACCGCGCATCTTGGTACGGGTCGGTTCATGGCAGACAATAAAGCCGTCCGGCTGGGACCCATGCAGAAGGCCGAGTGTGACACCTGCAAACGACGGGTGGAACAGGGAGCCCTGGCCTTCAACAACCTGCCAGTGATCGTCATCGGTCGCTGGCGACAACCATTCGGCAGCACCTGCAATGAAGTCCGCAATGACAGCATCCAGGGAGAGGCCACGGCCTGAAATAAATACACCTGTCTGACCGGTGGCACAGAACGAGCTCTTGTAGCCACGCTCATTGAGCGCTTTGTCCATTGCCAGTGCGGTATATTTCTTGCCGACAGAACAATCCGTTCCAACCGCCAGGATGCGTTTACCGGGTCTCTTGGTGCCTTTGCCGGTTGCGAAAGCCATATTGTTGTGGCGCACATCATGCAGCTGCCCGCCGTGTGTGACGGCGGCTTCTGCGATTTCGGGAATATCGCCGAGCCGGACATGGAGGCCCGAAGCGACGTCCAGGCCAGCATTCAAAGCTTCAACAATCGAATCGATCCAATGGTCTGGCAGCCGACCACCAGCATTGACCGCGCCGATGACCATGGTTTTTGCACCGGCGGCGACCCCATCTGCGATCGACATGTCCGCAAGGCCTGTATCGGCCGCACAGCCGTCGAGCCGGACTTGCCCGATACACCAGTCTTTGCGCCAATCAACAATGCCGGTCGCGGTTTTGGCTGCGAGGGCATCGTGAACGTCACCTAGGAACAAAAGGTAAGGACGGGCTATTTCCATGGACAAAGCTTTCATCTGACTGCTGGACGTTAATCTTCGCAATCAGGTATACGGGGGGAAGTTGACGAGCGGCAAGAGGGCAACCCTCCGGAATGGCATTCTTGGAAAAAAACATTGCGCCGGAGATGCATCTTGAAACCGATGATGCTGGCCGCCAGTTTCTATCTCTTTCTGGCGACTGGACGGTCAGTACGCTTGCAGAAGCCGATCGGCAGATCGAGACGCTCGAAATTGCCAAGGACAAATTGACCTGCATCGACGTGTCGAACATTGGACATTTGGACACCAGCGGAGCCTGGTTGATCCACCGGACCCGTGGTCAATTGGAGTTCAGCGGCCGTAAAGTTGAATTGACTGGCCTCAGCGAGGTTCGGCGGAGCCTGTTCAAAGAGATAGAACGCCATCATCCGCCGCGTTGGTCTCCGGACCGGTCCGGTTTCACCATTGTCGGTTTTTTGGAAGCGACCGGCCGTCAGATGGTGGAAGCTTACAAAGACGCCCTCGCCATGCTGCACATTCTTGGGTCTTTGGGGATGGTGCTGTCTACAGTGCTTCTGCAGCCCAAACGCCTGCGCAGCATTGCCATCGCCGTTCAATTTGACCGCAGCTGTATTGGCGCAGTGCCGATTGTTGCGCTGATGAGTTTTCTGATCGGGGCGATCATCTCGCAGCAGGGCGGATTTTATCTGAAGCAGTTCGGCGCTGATATCTTTGTTGTTGATTTGGCTGGGATCTTGGTGCTCCGGGAAATTGGGGTCATTCTGACTGCGATCATGGTTGCGGGCCGGTCCGGCTCCGCGTTTACCGCTGAACTCGGCGCAATGCGGATGCAGGAAGAGGTCGATGCGCTTCATGTCATCGGGCTGAGCGTTACCGAAGTTCTTGTGCTGCCACGTATTCTGGCTTTGATGATTGCCTTGCCGATCCTCACATTCGTGGCTGACATGGCCGCTCTGTTTGGTGCCGGGCTAATCACTTGGGTTTATCTGGACATTCCACCGGCAGCATTCCTTGTTCAGCTGAAAGCCGCAATCACGGTGAACACTTTTGTTGTCGGTCTCATCAAGGCGCCGTTCATGGCGCTGATCGTCGGACTGATTGCTTGTGTCGAAGGACTCAAGGTTGAAGGCTCTTCGGAATCGCTCGGTCGGCACACAACCATGTCGGTGGTCAAGGCGATCTTCCTGGTGATTGTCGTCGACGGTTTTTTTGCGATCTTCTTCGCGGCGATTGGAGTGTAACGGCAATATGGCGGTTTCTGAGATCCAATCGGCTGACGGCACAAAAAAGCCGGTACAGAGCACGTCTGAAAACATCCTCTCTGTCAGGGACATCACTGTCGGATTCGGTTCCAAGATTATCTTGCAGGATCTCGATCTTGATGTGCGCCGGGGCGAAGTGCTCGGATTTGTCGGGGGCTCGGGAACAGGCAAATCAGTTCTGATGCGCACGATCCTAGGGCTAACCCCTAAAAGAGCAGGCAAGATCAGCGTTTTTGGTCACGACCTCGCCTCGGCCAGCCCCAAGATCCGCAAAACAATTGAGCGGCGCTGGGGCGTGTTGTTTCAGCAGGGCGCCTTGTTCTCGTCGTTGACGGTCAAACAGAACATTCAAGTGCCGATGCGCGAGCATTTGAAACTGCCGCAACAGCTAATGGATGAGTTGGCAACATTGAAACTGGAGTTGGTTGGCCTGCCCCAAGACGCTGCAGATAAATTGCCAGCAGAATTGTCCGGCGGCATGGTCAAACGGGCGAGCCTTGCACGCGCCCTTGCACTGGACCCGGATTTGGTGTTTCTGGACGAACCAACGTCCGGTCTGGATCCAATTGGGGCCGCTGCGTTCGATTCGTTGATTGCCAATTTGAGCTCTACTCTGGATTTGACCGTTTATATGGTTACTCACGACCTCGATAGTCTGCATTCCATCTGTGACCGGATCGCAGTTCTGGGGAATAAGCAGGTTCTGGCGATCGGACCGCTCGAAGATATGATGAAAAATGACGATCCTTGGATTAAGTCTTATTTTCGAGGCGAACGGGCCCTGCGCCGGACATGAGGTTGGAGTGAATGGAAACCCGCGCAAATTACATTCTGATTGGCGGTTTTATGATCGCGGTCCTGATCAGCGCGTTCGGGTTCATCTATTGGCTCGCCGTCACAGCTGAATCTCGGCAAAATGTTGAAGTCAAAATCCTCTATCCGGGTCCGGTAACTGGGCTTCCGGTTGGCGGGCAAGTTCTGTTCAATGGCATCCGGGTCGGCGACGTGAAGTCGCTGGACTTTGCCCCAGGGGATCCGACCAAAGTTTTGGCGACGGTTCGCATCCGCCCGTCCACACCGCTGCGTGAGGATACCAAGGCAACCTTGAACTTCACCGGCTTGACGGGCGTAGCCTATGTCGATTTGACCGGTGGGACGAGTTCAGCGCCACTCCTGCTGGATCCGGAGGGACGGCAAGACCCGAATGATATTCCGGTGCTTCATGCGGAACGTTCGTTTTTTGACGATATCGTGGATGGAGCCCGCGATGTCCTGAAACGGGCAGATTCGACCATGCAGACCGTCGATACGCTGCTGAAGGAGAATGGCCCGGCGATCGCAAAGACGATCCAGAATGTCGAAACATTCTCAGACGCGTTGGCTGCCAATGCGGATGGTGTTGAAGACTTCATGGCCAGCATTGGCAAGGCGTCAGAAGCCTTTTCCAGCCTGTCTGGCCGGATGGAGGGCTTGGTGGACCAGGGCGAACGGCTGCTGGCCGCTGTGCCCTCTGACAAGGTCACAGCCATCGTCGACGATCTGCAGACCTTTTCCGCAAGTCTCGGCAAGGCCGGCGACGACATTGATGCTGTGATGGCCGATGCCCAAGGCGTCGCCAAAGATCTGGCCGCGTTTACCGAGCGTTTGAACAACGGTCTCGGACAAGTGGAATCCATTGTTCAGGCTGTCAAACCGGAAGATATCGAAGCGGTCATGCAAGGCGCTGCTGCGCTCGGAGATGTCTTGAAAAAACGCTCCAGTGAAATCGACGAATTGGTGGTCGCAACCACAAGCACCATGCAGGGTGTAAACAATATCGTCGACATGATCCGTCAGCGCGAGGGAACCATCTCCGAAGTGATCACGGGTAGCCGCGATATAGTTGTGAAAGTTGATGAAATCGTCACGCGCGGAGTTGAAGTCGCGGCAGTGATCGATCCGCTTCAGATCGAGGAGATTGTTGCGTCAGTCGGCACCTTTACCGAGGGGCTGAACGCGTCACTGCTTCGGGTTGATGAAATTGTGGCTAGCGTCGACCCGAACAAGGTCGGACAAGCGGTTGATGGTGTTGCGAGCGTGATCGACAACTTCAACAATCAGCAAAGCCAGATCAACGAGATCATCGCGTCCACAAAGTCGACCATCCAGAATTTCGAAGCGGTATCGGCGACAGTCCGTGGTCAGGATGACCGGATTGCGGCGCTGATCAGCGACGTTCAGTCCGCCGCGGAACGGTTCGCGGCGACGCTGCAGTCAGCAGATGACCTTTTGAAAGCAGTTGATCCGGAGAAAGTCGCCAATATTGTTGGATCGGTTGAAACAGCGGCTTCCGGCCTTGCTGGCGAAGACGGCATTCCGGCGATCTTGCAGAGCGCCCGTCAGGCTGCGGACAATGTCCAGCAAATGACGGCGGATCTTTCCAAGCGGACTCCAGATGTCGACCAGATCATCACTGATGCCAAGCAAATGACGGCAACATTGAACTCCACCTCTGTTCGGGTGGAAAGCCTGGTCGAGAAAGTATCCGAGATGGTCGATGGCGACGGCGAGGGATTGATTAAGGAAGCAACGCTGGCGGCTCGGGCGATCCGCAAGGTAGCCGTTGCTTTCGAAAGCCGTGCGGATTCCATTGCCGGTGGCTTGTCGAAATTTGCTACACAAGGTTCGGCGGATCTATCGTCTGCGCTGTCGCAATTCAACCGGACGCTGGTATCTATTCAACGGGCAGCGCAAAGCTTTGAACAACAGCCGAACCGGATCATCTTCGGCGGCGAAGAGGTGCCGACATATCAAGGCGGGCGGCGCCGGTGAGTAAGGTGAGTAAAGGACAAACGCGGATGACACAGGCAGACAGCCGGCTGACCCGACGGGCTTTCGTCGGCGCTCTTTGTGGCAGTGCCGTGGTCTCCGGCTGCACCAGCTCTGGTCCCTCTGCCTTCTATAGCCTTCAGGCCGCTGATGTCGGCGGCGTGTCAGGCCGCTCAAGCCGCGTGCAGGTGCTTGTAGCTCCCCCACGTGCACTGAAAGCGCTCGATACGACTTATATTGCCGTTGTCGATAGCGGTCCGGTCTATTCCTATTTTCCGAAAGTTGCCTGGGCCGATACGCTGCCGAATGTTGTGCAGACCAAGCTGGTCCAAACCTTGCAGAACACCGGACGCTTGCGCGGTGTTGGGTTGCCGGGCGATGGCCTGTTGATCGATTATCAGCTGCAGACAGACATCCGGGCGTTTGAGCTCAATATTGAGCGTGCAAACCGGGGCGTTGTCGAGATCGCGGCCCGGGTGGTCAATGATCGTAATGGCCGGACCGTCGCCAGCAAGGTTTTCCGGCGCGAAACACCTTCTGGAAGTTCGGACGTGGATAAGGCGGTTGCGGCCATGAACCAGTCTGCAGAGCAGGTGTTTTCCGACATTGCCGCCTGGACGCTCAGAAACGTCTGAGCGCCCAATAATCTATCTATATTAACGCCAGTGAGAACGCCGGTACTGCGATCAGCAGGATCAGGCGCAGGATGTCTGCCGCCCAGAACGGCAGGATGCCAGCGAACATCGTGCGCAGTGGCACATCGGTCAGGACAGAGCGCAACACAAAGACATTGAGGCCGATCGGTGGGGAAATCAGGCTGATTTCGGTGACCACAACAACGATGATTCCGAACCAGATCAATACCAGTTCCGGATCACTGAGCAAGCCAGTGCCAAAGTCGAGCGATGTGACGAGCGGAAAGAACACCGGCACGGTCAAGAGGATCATCGACAGACTTTCCAGAACCGCCCCCAAAACCACATAGATCAGTACCAGAACCAGAATGACCACATAGGCATTCACGTCGAGGGATTGGACGTAGTTGAGCAAGGCGTCCGGAACACCCGCATAGCTGATGAAGTTGGAAAAGACTTCCGCGCCAATGATGATTGCAAAGATCATCGCGGTCGTGCGGGCGCAGTTGAGCCCGGCGCTGAACAGTTTTTCAAACGTCAGACCACCAGACAAAAGCGCAATCAGGAACGCTGTCGCTGCGCCAATTCCTGCCGCTTCGGTCGGCGTGAAGAAACCGCCGTAAATGCCGATCATGATGACGGCGAACAGCCCAAGCACCGCTAGGACGCCCCAGATATCTTTACGTTCCACTGGAATGTCTTCGTGTTCACTGGGGGCAAGTTTGGGCTTGAACAGAACGGTTACATAAACGGCGGCCATATAAAAAACGACGCCCAGAAGCCCTGGGATGATGCCGGCAATGAACAGTTTGCCGATGTCGGCTTCCGTCAAAAGACCGTAGATAATCAGAATGACACTGGGCGGGATCAGAATGCCGAGCGTGCCGCCAGCAGCGATTGATCCGGTTGCCAGGCTGTCGGCATATCCGGCCTTGCGCATGGATGGCATGGCCACTTTGGACATGGTGGCAGCTGTTGCAAGAGACGAGCCGCAGACAGCGGAAAAGCCGCCACAAGCTACAACGGCTGCCATTGCCAGACCGCCGCGCATCCGGTGCAACATGCGATGCGCGGTCGTAAACAGCGACTGGCTGACGCCGGAAATGGTCAAAAGGTTGCCCATCAGGATGAACAGGGGGATCACTGACAGCGTGAAGGACAAGCCAGTGTCAAAGGCGGCATTGCCCAGAAGATTGAAGGCTGCATTCCAATTGCGCAGCATGGCAAAACCGGCGGTGCCGACAATGATCATCGCAACAGCAATCGGTACGCGCACCAGAACCAGGCCGAAAAGGGCGCCAAATCCAATCAGAGCCTCGAGCACGAGTTAGGCCCCTTTACGAAAACGGTTGTAGGAGAAGACGGCGGCGGCGACTGCTGAAACAGCAAAGGACACAGCGCCGAGCCAGCCGATGATAAAGAGCGGAATTTCAAGTGAATCGGTCACTTGTTCCCGCCGCTGCAGTTTATCTGCATGTTCGATCAGCTCCATGGCGATCAGAGCAAAAATAGTTATGGTGCAGACCCCAGCAATGAAAGTGCCGAGGCGTTTGAGCACACGGCTCTTCATGCCATCGAGAAGCTCAACCTCAATATGTTCACCGGCGGCAGTCGTTAGCGGAAGCGCCAGAAAAATCAAAGTCGCCAATAGCAGCTCGGTCAGCTCATAGGCCCCAGTCACCGGGCTGTTGAAGACATATCTTGCCACCACGTCGACGCATGTCAGGCCGATCAAGGCAAACATGGCCAAAAGGCAGGCTGAGCCGAGGACATAAGTCATCACGGGCCGGATCTTGGAGATCCAGCCCGCGTTGGTTTTTTTGGACGTTGCCGTCATGATCAGTTGCTGATGTTGGTTTGGGCGCGGAATTCGCCCAAGGCAGCTGCACCGTCAAAGCCGGTTTCCGACACAGCCTTGACCCAGGCACCTTCATGCTTTTCAGCCAGTGCTTTGATCGCTGCCAGAACCGGGGCAGGGGCGTCGTAGACTTCGATATCCTTGTCGGCAATGTAGGATGCGCCACGGCTATCCGCACCGTCCCAGACACCGCCAGCAAGTTCTGCAAGCGCTTCGCCGGATACTTTTTCAATCGCCGCCTGATCTTCAGCTGAGATACCGTCCCAGATGTCTTCGTTCATGACCAGGAACCAAGAGGTGTTGTAGATACCGCCCGGCACTTTCATGGAGTACTTGATGTAGTCCGTCAGTTTGAAGGCCTGAAGCGCTTCCATCGGGAAGGTCACGCCATCAATGACGCCACGGGACAACTTTTCATAAACTTCGCCTGGGCCCATGAACTGGGTGGTGATGCCGAGGTCTTGCGACAGACCGGCGATGTAACCGCCCGGTGTGCGCACTTTCAGACCAGAAAAGTCTTCCGGCTTTTCGATCTTGCGCTGGTTGTTGTGGAACATGCCAGGACCATGCACCCAAAGGCCGAGAAGTTTGGTGCCCTTGTGCTCGTCCTGCGCTTTGAGGCTGCCACCATAAACATTCCAATAAGCCTTGGAACCATCGGTCGCGGTGTCTGCGATAAAGGAGAACTGGCCGATGCGCGAACGCAGGAAGCGGTCGTCCTTGGTGAAGGAGTGCAAGCCATAAGTGATATCGGCAACACCATCTGCAGCAAGGTCATAATGAGCCGGCGGCGGTCCAAGCGGCTTTGGCAGGACACGGACTGTGACACGGCCTTCAGTTGCGTCAGCAACTTGCTGTGCCCACGGCTGGATAACACCGGTAACGACCGGGTGCTTCGGCGGCAGCCAGGACGATAGAACCAATTCGTCAGCAGAAGCGCTGGCAACCAGGCCTGTCAAGGCACCGGCAGCAGCGCCGGCAAGGATCGAAAGATATTTCAGATGTTTCACGGCTTTTCCTCCCAATTCGGTCTCATGCCGATGTCCGTCGCTTCCGTTCTTGAAGTGAGTGTGTCGAAATTAGTTGCATTTGAAACTAAGTCAATCGTAAAATCTCGCAAAACAGTACGGTGCGCCAAAAGTTGAACCGGAATGATGGGCCGTCAAAAGGTTATGCAGACGATGACAGGACACGAAATAGATACGGATTTGAAGCCAGGCGGGTTCCAACTGGAAACCTTTTTTCCTTACCTGGTCCGTGTGTTTTATTCGGATGTAACCCGTGCGCTTTCAGATATTTATCAGCGTGATTACGGCATGACGCCGGCGGAATGGCGGGTCATGGCGATCCTCGGATCCAGCGCTGAAGGTATGCAAGCCAGTGAAATCGTCTTCCGCTCCAGTATGGATAAGGTGGTGGTGAGCCGGGCCGTCAAACGCATGGAAGAGCGCAAGTTTTTGAAACGGAACGCCAATGCAGCTGATGGACGGAGTTATCTTCTGTCCCTGTCCGACACGGGGCGAGCTGCTTTTGAAGACCTCGCCCCAAAGCTGATGGCCGTCGAAAAACAAATGCTGGACGGATTGGAGGACGATGAAATCCAGGTCGTGCTGGCCGCGATGTCCAAGATCCGGGGCAATTTGGCAGTGTCAGAGCCGGCGACTGAGGTATAGGGCAGACGGTTCAGGATTGGGGTAGTGGACATGAAAAAAGGCGGCCCGGGAGCCGCCTTTTATTGTTTCTATGACCAGGGCTTAGTCGAGCCGGCCGCTGGCGTGAGCCAGCATCGTGTAGACCTTGCCGGTGTCAGACGTCAGATAGGTCTGGCCCAGCATATTGTCGCGGTCGTTGCGGGAGACCTGCGACAAGAGTTGCTCGAAATCAGCCACGTAGCGCTCCACGGCTGTTCGGAACTCCGGATCACGGGCGTATTTCTGGCGGATCTCGTCAAAGGTCTGCTGGCCTTGCAGCGTGTAGAGGCGGCGGGTAAAGACGTGCCGCTCACCACTGCGGTAGCGTTCCCACAGATCGATGAAGGTCTCATGGTCGATTGCCCGGGCGATGTCGACAGACAGCGAATTCAGGCTTTCCACGGTCTGCAGCGGTGTGCGGCCCTGTTCGGTGTCGGCACTTGCGTCGTCTTCATCACGTGAGGCTCGGCGCAGAAGGTCTGAGACCCAGCCCTTGCCAGCGGTATTTCCGGCATCAGCCTGAGCCGGCTGCTGACGGCGAGTGTTGACCGGTCCACGCGCTTCGGGCTGCTGCGGAGCTGCCGGACGCGGCTGCGGCTGTTGCTGGACAAATGCCGGTGCCTGCGGGATCTGCGGGGCGGGAGTAGGGGCTTGTTGTACCGGTGCAGCAGCCGCCGTTGCCGCCTGTGCCTGCGGCTTGGAGACATCAAGCGCGTTGGATTGCTTGGCAACGATGTCGGACAGCTCGGTCAAGGCGCGGATCTGTTCGTTGACCACCTTGCGCAGCGCTGCAGAAGATTCTTCTGCTTCATCCGGCAGATTGAGCACGCCCTGTTTCAGTTCGCTGCGCGTGGCCTCCAGTTCGCGGTGAACGTCGCGGGCCACATCGCGCATGCGTGTTGCCGCATCGTTGAACCGGTCGGACGCGTCGCTAACTGTGCGGGACATTTCCGCAATGATGTCGTCCTGTGCAGAGCGGATCGCATCGCGGGCCTTCTGGCCTTCCATACCGGCCGTCAGGCGCATGGATTCGAACTGCTCGGAGACTTTCTTGGACGCTGCCTCGGCAGCAGCGCTCAGCATGCCTGCCGCATCGCGGGCCTTGTCATCGGCTGTCTCCAGCGTTTCAGACAGGGTTTGCGTGAACGACCGCATGAGCGTGTCGACAGCTTCGGTTTTTGCCAGAAGCGTGTCAGCGACATCTTCGATCGCGGTCTTGCGCTCAGACACGCGGCCTTCAACAGACCGGTTGGTGTCTTCCAGATGCCGGGCCGCTTTGGTCAAGTCTTCTGCTTGGTCACCGAAGCGGTTGGTGAGGTTCTGGATATCGGCCAGTGTCGTCGACGTGACGTCCCGCAAGTTGCTGACTTGCTCGTCGATCAAGCCGGTTGTCGAAGTAGTCTCCGATACGGCCCGGTCAACCGCAGAGCGGAACTCGCCAGCGCGGCGCGCCAGGTTGCTTTCCACTTCGGAAAGGTTCTCACCAGCTGTGGAAACGATGGACTGGAGGTTGGTGTTCGATGTCTCGATCTTGTTGAGGATATCGGAAACGTCCGCCTCGAGCCGGAGTTTGGTATCTGTGAGCAGGCGGGTGGCCTGATCGCTGCGCTCGTTGATGGAGGCAACGATCCGGTCCCCGGCTTCTACCAGCGAACGGGTCGCATCGAGACCTGTGTGGGCAAAGGTGTCAGTGACATCCTTGCCTTTGACAGTGATTGCCTCAAGGATCGCGCCATGAACTTCAGACAGGCGTCCTGTGAGGTCATTGGCGCGTGTTTCGATGGCGCTGATAAGTTCATTGCCATCGGTGCCAACGATCTTAGCCAATTCGCCGGAGCGGGCACCAAAGGCCTCGTTGAGGGCTGTTGCCTTTTCGAGCAACTCGTCCGCCACTTCATTGCCGCGGTTGACAAGAAGGTTGGCGGCTTCAGAAACCGCGCTGTTGACGCGGGCGCGGATCATGCCAGCCTCACCGGACATCTGCCCGCGGATTTCCTCGAGCGTCTTGGCAAGCGTCAAGCGGGCCTGTTCGCTTTCCGCTGACAGGTTGCCGGAGATTTCTGCAATCAGACCAGCAAGCTCGGTGCGGACCTTGTCGCTTTCGCCGGTGAGGGAACCGGAGAACTCAGCCAGCGTACCGGCATAGAGTGTCCGTGCTTTCTCGCTTTCGGCAGCCATCGCCCGCGCCGCGTCGCCAACTGCGGCAAGCACCAAGTCGCGGATCCGGCCGCTTTCTCCAGACATTGCCCCAGTGGCTTGTTCCATGGTCTGGCTGATCTGAAGCGCCGCCTTCTGGCTTTCGTCGGTAAGTGAACCGGTGGCCTGTGCCATAGTCTGGCTGATCTGGTCTGCTGCTTTCTGGCTTTCGCCGACCAGAATGCCACGGGCTTCGCCGACCGAACCCAGTACGATCTGACGCATCCGGTCGCCTTCGCCGGAAAGCTTTGTAGTGGCGTCTGTAAGCGCACCGTCAACAATCTCAACGGTTCTGCTGCGCTCGCTGGCCAACGACTCAACTGCACTTGCAACAGCGTCCTGAACCATATCCCGCAAGCGTGTGCTTTCTGTCGAGAGGGTTGCCCCGGCTTCAGAGATCACTGCAGTCAGGATATCGCGGGCCCGTTCGCTTTCGCCGGTCAAAGTGCCCGAGATGCTCTCCAGGCGTTCGTTCAAGACTGTTTCCAGCTGACCTGCTCGGGTGTCAAGCGTTTCGGCAACTTCGAAGACCTTCGCGCCAAGAGAAACATTGATTTCGGCAATGCGCTCGGACAGGGATTCAGTCAGCTGTTCGCTCTGTTTGCCCAGAACAGTGCCGGCTTCTGTCAGACGGTTGTCGAGGGCGGAAGTCATCTCGTCCTGACCTTCGACGAAGGCCTGGGCGATTTCCTTGGTCCGGGAAATCAACGTATCGGAGATCTGGCGCGCGCGGGCATCCAGTGTCTCGTCAATTCGTTCCGTTCCACTGGTCATGGTCGCGGACAAAACTTCAGCTTTCTCGGCCATGGCGGCAGCCGCGCTGTCGACATGGGATGTCAGCTTGGTGCTGATATCGTCGGCACGGTCTGCCAGCGTGTTGCCGGCTGCTTCAACGCGCTGACCAAGCTGAAGGGTGATCGCATCAGAGCGGTCGGCCAGGACATCGGTGATGTTGCGTGTTTTATCTTCCAGCGCTTCGCTGATGACATTTGTGCGCTGTTCGATCGCATCGCCCAGGATCTGGGTTCGGGATTCCAGCGCAGCTTCAAACGACGCCGTACGCTGATCCAAGGTTAGATCCAGGGTGTTGATATGGCTGCCCAAAGAGGCGTCCATTGTCGAAATACGTTCCCCGAGCGAAACGTCCATAGTGGAGAAACGATGTTCGAGCGACGCATCCATAGTGGAAATACGATCACCGAGGGTTGCATCCATCGTCGTGAAGCGATGGTCCAGCGATGTGTCCATTGCCGAGATGCGCTCGCCAAGGGAGGTATCCATTGCTGTGAAGCGCTGCTCCAGGGAGGCATCCATGGTGCTGATGCGATCGCCAAGAGTTGCGTCCATCGTGGTGATGCGCTCGTTCAGCGATGTATCAATGGTTGAGAAACGCTGGTCCAGGGACGAATCCATGGTCGCGATGCGCTCGCCGAGTTTGCTGTCCATGGTTTCGATGCGGCTTTCGAACGTCACATCCAGAGTGGATAGACGGCTGTCGAGCGCTTCGGAGAGCAGTAGTGTCTTGGTGTCGAAAGCATCGATCAGCTGACCGCCGCGATCTGTGACGATGGTTTCCAATTCGCCCAAGCGGTTGCTGAGGCCTTCGTTGAGTGCCTGGCCGCGGACTTCGATGGTTTCTGCGATCTTGCCGCTGATTTCGTTGATGTCGCCCGCAACCCGGTCGCCGCGGCTGCCGATGAGTTCGGCCAGCTGTGTCCCGGTTTCCGCCAGCTTCTGGTTAAGCGAACCGGTTTGTTCGCCCAGGCTTGCTGCGAATTGGCCGGAAACGCCTTCCAGCGTTTCGCGGAAGCCGATGGTTTGCTGTTCCAGAATAGTTGCCATCTCGTTGCTGCGGGCCGCCAGACGTTCGTCCAGCTCGCTGCCATTGATGGAAATGGCCGTGTAAATCCGCTCGGAAATGTTGTCCAGTTTGTCGGCAAGTTCGCCGCCGCGCACGGAAATGGTCTCGGTGAGCGAGCCTGCAGTCTCGTCCAATTTGGAGGCGATTTCGCCGCCGCGCAGGGACAGATCAACCACGATGCTTTCACCGGTTCCGCGCAGGATCTCGGCGACTTCTGTGGAGCGGCTGGACAGGGTTTCGACGATTTCGGCACCGCGGATCGAAATGGTGTCGGTAACCGCCTGACCTTTTTCGGAGATGCTTTCGACCACCCTGCTGCCGGTTTCCGCCAGAGCCTCGTCCAGATGGGTCACCCGGGTATCGACAGTTGTGACCAGTTCCTCGGTCCGTGACGTGATCGTGTCGATCAGACGGCCGGAGGTGAGTGACAGGTTCGCATTGATTTCTTCGCCGCGCGCCGTAATGACGTCACCGACCTGTGTGCCGGTTGTCTCCAGAGCGTTGCGGAATTCTTCGGCCTTGCCGCTCAGGGTTTCCACGACCTCGGAGCTGGAGGATGCAAGCGTTTCGTTGATCTCCAGGCCTTGTTTTGTGAGGGTCTCAACAAACGTGTTTGCTGTTTCTGAGAAGCGTTCGTTCACTTCGTTGCCGCGATAGGAGAGGGTCTCCCACATGGTCGTACCGGTCTGCGACAGGTTTTCGACAAGCTCGGTGCCGGTGGTGGACAGGCGGGCAACATAATCGTCAGCGCGGACTGTGAGGGATTCCACCATTTCGTTGCCGGAGGCATTGAGTGTCGCGCCCAGAGAGTCAATGCGGGCATCAACAGTGCTGGTCAGTTCTTCAACGCGCTCGTTGACCGCGTCGATCATGCGTTGGGTCGCTTGGTCGACGTTGGACCCCAATTCACCAGAGGTATCAGACAGTTGTGATGCGAAGTTCTCATGGGCGCCCGCAATGGTCTCGCGCACGCGCTCGGCGTTCATGACAATGGCTTCGCGCTGAGTGACCAATTCTTCGATCAGTGACCGGATCTTCAGTTCGTTGTCATTGTAAGAGCGTTCCAGCGAGGAGACCTCGTTGTGGACGAGAACTTCCAGCTCGCTGGCACGAGCAATCGCCCGTTCAATGCCATCGCCCATGGCAGCGACTTCACGGCGGATCGCTTGGCCGACGCTGAGAATGGATTCCTTGGCCATGTCTTCCGGTTCGGCAAGGCGCAAGGCGACCTCGGTCATGCCGCGGGCGACAATACGCATTTCCTGCGCACGCCAAATCATCATGGCCATGACAAAGAAGAAGATAATCGGAACGACGATCCCGATGGCTGCGAGGATCATGTCCGGAGACTGGAGCAGGGATTGCGCGTCAGTGACAGCAGCGAGCTTTTCGCCGAAGGTCGACATAAAGAGGCTCGTGCCGAGAGCTGCCCAAACTGCTGCCAGGGCAAAGGCCCCCCAAAATGGCGCTGTCGAGGGCCGGCGCTGAAGCGCGTAAATCAAGTTGCCAATGTTCCGGCGGTCGTCATTGGCCGCAGGCGGGCGTCCTCCGCGGCTCCGGCGCCGAGAACCGCGCTGATTGTCGCGGTCAGATTGACTTTCGTCCGCTTTTTTGGACGCACGCCGGGACGGGGCCGCTTCGGCTTGAGTATCAGGCTCCTCATCAGGGGGAGTTGCTTCCGGACCGCCGAAATCAAGTTTCAGCGCTTCTTCAACTGCAGACAGTGCTGCTTCCGCCGGATCTTTCGCCTTCGTCGGATTTGCCATGTTTGGGTCGCCTCACATCCGTACTCATTACACACCGGTGATCTCAGTCAGCCGTCGCTGCCATGAGGGTCATCCGAATGCGTTGATCCTAACCGTGATTTTTAACAGGTTTCCGGTTTGGATCTGTTGTTAGAGGAGGGCCGCCGCTGACCGGCTGCAACCAAAATGGTAAACAGCACACTCCCCATCTTGCCGCATTAGTTCCTGTAATGGCACACTCTCTCCTAACGAACAAGAAACAGCAATGGCCTGAATCACTTAGGAGAGGGGTCTGATGCCGAAAATGAAGGAAGTGAACGCAACGGAAAGTGCCCCGAAGGGGATAAAAAGGTTTGAACTTGATGCGGGCAAATTAACCCCTGCACAAAAGCGGTGGTTGAATCGCGGAGTGAGTCAGCCTGGCGGAAAATTGCCTCTGTTTGATGATCAAGGGCGTCAGTTCCCGGTTCGTACAATCCGTTCCTGCATCGATGCGGGGTGGGCAGAGCCTTGGTTTTCCAACCCAATCAAGCCTGATTGGCTGGTTTGTAAGCTCACGCCTGACGCACTCGAAATATTGACCGCAAGTCAAAAAAACGAAGAACGTTAATACGAATCATTTTATTAAAATTTTAGCGATTCAGGAAACCCGCCGATTTGCAAGCCTTTTTTTAGTGTGATCATGCGGCGGGAGTTAAAGCCCATTAACCAAAAAAGCAATTTTTTGGGGACATGGGCGCAAACACGGTCTGTTGGGGTCTGATTTAACCGTGCGTTTGGGTCTTCGCGTCACAATCACGGGCAGATAAAGCTTGCGGCAGGGTGCCGTCAGGCAGGTAATGAGTATTTCGGAGCACCCTCATGGCCCCTTCTTCGATGGCGCGCGTTGCAGGCCGCGCCAGTCCCGAAGCACCAATTGATCTGGTGCAACTGGCCACAAATACGCTTGGCAACAGGGATCTGGAAGTTCAGGTCCTGCATCTGTTCAAGTCCCAGTCACGCTTAACCCTTGAAAGGCTTGAGAGCGAGACTGACACAGCTGCGCGCATGGACCTGGTGCACACTTTAAAAGGATCTGCGCGGGCAATTGGTGCGCAGCGCGTCGCCACGGCATGCGAGAGCCTGGAAGGGAACATGAAAACCGCCGCAAATGCGCCAACAGAACGTTTGGTTGCGGCTGTGGACGAAGCCAACGGATATATCTGCGATTTACTGGAAGGCTAACGGTCTTCCAAGCGGCTTACACAAGCGCAAATACGGCATGGTCCTTGACCTTTTGTCGGGAACCTTTATGTCGGGTCGACGAGAGACCTATTTCTATTCTTGGACGCGACTATGCCAAAAATCACCTTTGTCACCGCCGATGGGGCCCGCACCGATGTGGACGCTGCGGAAGGTTCCACGGTTATGGAAAATGCCATCAAGAACATGGTGCAAGGCATTGAGGCCGAATGCGGCGGTGCCTGTGCCTGTGCAACCTGCCATGTTTATGTCGACGACGCCTGGTCGGGCAAAACCGGATCTGCCGAACCGATGGAGGAGGACATGCTCGACTTCGCTTATGATGTGAAGCCGACGTCGCGCTTATCTTGTCAGATCAAGGTGACGGCCGAAATGGACGGTTTGGTCGTTCATGTTCCTGAGCGTCAGGCCTAAGACAGTCTACTTATTGAGATAAAAAAAGCCCGCCGGGATACTCCGGCGGGTTTTTTTGTTCGACTATTCTGCCGGTTGGGCAACTGGCCGCTTGAACCACCAGTCGACCTCCCGGCCGTCATCCGGATTAGACGGGATTAACGTGGCGAGGAACAAACTGACGGCTGCCATAGCTGCGCCAGCCAAGAAGACCGCTGCTGGGGATATCAGCCAGATCAAGCCGAACAGTACCGGGATAAACACAGCGGCGATGTGGTTAATTGTAAAGGCAACACCGGCGGTCGGTGCAATGTCTGCTGGATCGGCAATCTTCTGGAAATAGGTCTTGATTGCGATCGCGATGGCAAAAAACGCGTGGTCGATGACGTAGAGGGTCGCCGCCAATGTTGCGTTGGTGACAAATGCATATGTGACAAAGACACCGATCAAGCCGACATATTCCAGGATCAAAGCCTTACGTTCACCGAAGCGCACGATCAGCTTACCGATTTTGGGCGCCAGCAGCATGTTGAAGACGCCGTTGATCAGGAATAACCCAGCAACCTCGTGTACATCGTAGCCAAAGCGTTCGACCATCAGAAAACCAGCGAACACCGTGAAGATCTGACGCCGGGCTCCGGCCATGAAGGTGAGGGCGTAATATAGCCAGTAGCGTTTCTTCAGGATGATTTTCTTGTGCTGGGGCACGCCTTCCTTGAAATGCGGATACGCCATGATCAGGAAAGCCAGAACGACCAGCGTCAGCCCGCCAGCAATCGCAAAGACAACCGTGAAGGACAGATCGAACATCTTCCAGGCGATGAAAATCAAGCCGTAGGCAATCAGCTGGGCAAAGGAACCGACCGCAAGGATCTTGCCCATACTGGCTGCAGCCGTTGCCTTCGGCAACCATTGAAGCGATAGCGACTGGGCCATGGTTTCATAATAATGGAACCCGATCGACATGATCAGCGTGGTAATGTAGAAGCCGAGCGCTGTTGGAAAGTAGCCTGTAATGGCAACGCCGATGCCGAGCAAAAGCAACGACAGGTAGGCGAGTGTCTGCTCCCGCATGACAAGCAGGAGATAGACAGCCAAAAAACTCAAGAAACCCGGAATCTCGCGGATCGATTGCTGCATGCCGATTTCGCGCCCAGTGAAATCCAATTCCTGGACGGCGAAATTATTCATCAGGTTCCACCAGGCAGCAAAAGACAGCTGCATGGCGCCGGCCATGATCATCAAGAGGACAGCGGGGGATCGCCAGCCGGTCTGGCCGTCCGTGTTTATGCTTTGTGTAAAGTAGGTCATTCCATTCAGCCAAAGAGTGATTACTGGCAGCGCTGCGGATTGTGTCTACAGCGATAAAGCTCTTGCGTGTTAGCGCTGTTTTGTCATGATATGTTTCCGTTTCGCCAAATCCATGTAGCAGTTCAAGAGGCAAGGCATGTCAATCCATCCGGAGCTTTCCGCGTTTCCCGATCATGAGGTGAAGGCGAAAATCATCGGTTATGCCAACAGCCAAAGAGCAGGACCGGGCCACAATGGCTGGCACTCTCACGATTCAGCCCAGCTCTTTCACGTCGTAAAAGGCTCAATCGCGATTGATACCGAAATTGGAACGTTTTTCGCCCCGCCGGAGCGGGCTGTGTGGCTGCCTCCCCGGATTGCGCATGAAACCCGGTATCTGACTGATACGGACATCCGGTTCGTCTATGTCAATTACGACTATGCCCAGGATTTGCCGAAGACCGCGCAGGTCATTCAAGTGACCACCTTGTTGCGTGCCTTGATTCTGGAGTTCATGTCCTACCCGCGCGCGGAAACCGCTGATGGACCGGCCGGGCGGATCGCGGACGTCATTTTGGATCAACTGAAAATGCTGCCGGCAGCGCCCCTTCAATTGCCAATGCCGCAAGATCCAAAACTGAGAGAGTTGTGCGATGGGTTGGTGCGCTGTCCCGCGCATGTTCCGGCGCTCGCCGAGGCCGCCGCTAAGAGCGCCATGTCCGTGAGATCCTTTGAGCGGCGGATAAAGGCAGAAACCGGCATGAACTACCGGACCTGGTGCCGGCAGGTGAAATTATTCCGGGCCCTGGAACTGCTGGCAGCTGGGCGGAGCGTATCTGATGTCTCGCATAAACTTGGATATGAAGGGCCGAGTGCTTTCGTGGCCACCTTCCGAAAGGCTTTTGGGGTGACACCGGGGCGGTATTTTGGACAACCAGAAGGCTAATTGACATTTCTCATGGCATAAAACCCGCCAGAACGTCATGACTCTCCTCACAATAGAGTAAAGGAGGCATGCCATGTTTCAGAAAATCCTAGTTCCGATAGATCCTGCTGAACCGAAGTTTGCCGATGACGCATTGGCCAAAGCTTCGCAACTTGCCCGTGACTACGGCGCCAAAATTCATTTGCTTGCTGTTTGTCCGGAAGTGCAGAGCTTTGTTGCCAGCCAGTTGCCTGAGGGCTTTCAAGAGCGCGAAATGAAGGAAACAGCTGGCATCTTGCAAGAAGTTGGCGATGCCTTGGATGTGCCGGCTGGTGCCTTGGATGTCACCGTGCGGGTTGGGTCCGTCTATCATGAAGTGATCGAGGAAGCTGAAAAAGCATCGTGTGATCTGGTTCTGATGACCTCGCACAAACCGGGTCTGTCGACCTACTTCATCGGGTCCAACGCCGCTCACATCGTCCGTCACGCACCGTGTTCGGTCATGGTGCTTCGCGGCGAATAATCCGATGCGGTTTCAAGTAACCCTGTGGCGGATATCCGCCGCAGGATGGTGTCTGATGCGTTCGACCCTGTCCAAATTGACCATGTAACTTGTGTGTTTTATTGTTTTTTGAAACTTTCTGTTAAGTTAGTTTTTCTTTTGTCGTCAGGCGCAAAGAGATTTTGTATCTATTTGAAATAATTGATTATTTTGTCTTATAATAAGTGTTTTTGCTGAACGCGACCGTGTCCTGGTTCGCTGTATTCAAGTTGTAGGAAAGATATCCTCACTTCCCTAAGGTCGTATTTACTTTCGTAGCGGAAACTTGGGCTGTGACCTAGGAGTTTCGAATGCGATCGTCTTTTAATTTCAGATCATCCGTGATGGCGAAAATTCTTACGATCGTCTCTTTTTGCATATTTTTTGTGGTCGCCGCGTCAGGTGTCGGGATCTACCAGATCAGGCAGATTGGTCAGGAAATCCAGTTTGTGGCCGAAGCCGAGGTACCGCTGACCGAGGCCCTTGGTCATGTGACAACACACAGACTGGAACAGTCGCTCCTTATGGAGCGCATGATGCGCTTGCGGGCGAATGGCAGTTACAGCACCAAAAAAACCATCGCAGAGGCCGAGGCCCGCTTTTCAGTCCTATCAGTGGAAATCAAGGAAGAGTTCGGTGAGGCCATGGAGATTGCGCGTGGAGCGCTGCTGCTGGCAAAAACTGATGTACAGGTCACCGAATTCACTAAAGTGATCAATATATTGAGCAAGATTGCGGAGGAAAACATCCGCTACGGGGTGACATCCCAGGAAGCACTTGACCATGCACGGCTTGGGCAAATCGAAAAAGCTGAAGCTGTTCTTGCAAATGTGGAAGAGGCTCATACTGCGTTCGACCGGGAATTGGAAAATCTTCTTTTCCGGGTTCAGGCCCTTGCTAAAGAGGCCGCCGATGCTGCGCTGGCTTATGAAAGGCAGGCTCTTCAGCAGACCATTTCGATTTCTCTGGGATCCGCTGTTTTGTCCTTTTTGTTTGCCATGGTCATTGGCCGGCGGACGATTGCCGCGCCGCTGTTGGAAGTCGTCAATGCGCTCTACAGCCTGTCCCGGGGGGACTATGAAGCAAATCTCTCCAGCAAACGCCAAGACGAAATTGGTGATATCGGCCGGGCCTTCAATGCCTTCAAGGAGCAGATGCTGCAGATGCAGAAGCAGGAGCAACAGGAGACCCAGCGCCAGCAGGCATTAAACCAGGAAATCAAGCTGCTTTCTGAGTTGAACGAGTGGTTACAATCGTCGAATTCGCTTGACGAACTTTTTCATATGGTCAGCAAATTCATGACCAAACTGCTCCCAGACTGCCGCGGTTCCATCTACGTCTATTCCAATTCGAGAGATGTTCTGGACGGTGCTTGCTCATGGAACGGTGCGACATTGGAAGATCACATCCGGCCAGACACATGCTGGGGTCTTCGGCGCGGCCGGACCTATGTTCACGGCGACAACGTCATCAATTTCACTTGTGATCACGTCGATCCGCGGGAAGAAGGAGCCTATGTGTGCCTGCCAATTCTAGCGCATGGTGAAACTGTTGGCCTGATGCATCTGACACCTGCTGAAGAACTGGATAGCACCGCCTTCGCCAAACGGCGGAAACTGGCCCAAATGGCTGCCGAGCAAATCAGTCTTGCGATCGCCAACACTAGAATGCGAGATGAGCTGCATAATCAGTCTATCCGGGATCCGCTTACTGGTCTTTATAACCGCCGCCACTTCACCGATAGCCTGCGCAAGCAGTTGGAAGCTTCAAAATACAAAGGCCATCCGGTTTCACTTGTTTCTGTCGACGTGGATCATTTCAAGAAGTTCAATGACAATCACGGCCATGACGCCGGTGATATGGTGTTGCGCGCTGTTGGTACTGCACTTGAAGATGCGTGTGATGGTGACCAACTGCCGTGCCGTTTGGGTGGCGAAGAATTCATGATCTTGCTGCCGGAGGTTTCCGAAGAATTTGCAGCTGATTTTGCGGAAACCCTTAGGTCAAAAGTTGAAGCGATTACAGTACGCTATGGCGAAAAGAATCTTCCACGGATTACGATTTCGCTTGGAGTTGCCGCACATCCGAAACATGGAACTATGCCGCAGGAGCTGATCAAGTCTGCCGACGACGCGCTCTATGCATCAAAAGCCGGCGGTAGAAATCAAGTGACTCTTGCCAGCAGCTCAGACGAGGAGGAGGCCGATACCGAAGCTGATTTGAGGGCCTTTGTTGCCGATGCCGCAGCCGATACAACTTCGTATGATACTGACTCCGACCAAGACACACCAACCGGTCGCAGAAAACTGGCGGCCAATTCTTAAGTCTTTGCCGATAAAGGGCGCCCTGATGAAGGGATGCCTGCCAGAAGAAATAAAGTCTGTCGAAATGTCAGTCAGCCGTGCGGGTCAAAAGAACTGCAATGGCGATGTATCTGAAGGGATAAAGCTGCGGGTCTTTCTTTAGTAGTTCCCCAGCTTTGGCATAGATCTGTTCCACCAAAATGTCCCGGCCATCGTTGTCGGGCAAGGCTTGCCTTAAAACTGCCTCGGTGAATGCGCGGAAGAAATTCACATACCCTTTTGCATACCGGTCCAGATCGCCATCTGCTTCGAAATCAGTGTTGAATGACACCGGGATTTCGTAGGACGTCGCTTTGTACAACTCAAAAAGCCCGGCAGCGCCCAAAACCGGATCGGTGACCGGACCTGTCAGCTCATCCAGCGAGCGCATATAGACCGGTTGGTAATAAGCTTCATAGACGTTTCGTGAGATTGTCCCATCTTCGACAAAGGCCAGAACAGCATCGTTTAAGAGGTCGTAGATCCCATCGCAGGTTCGGGCCGTTTCGTTGCCGCCGAAGACCTGAAGCAGCAGTTTTCCGCCGGGTACGAGCTCTTTTGCCCGCGCTTTCAAAAAAGTGGCGATATCTTCTCTTGCAAGTTTGGTGAATGCAGTCCTGTCCTCCTCTGAGACAAAGCCGTTGGCGCGGGCCACGCTGGGCCCGTTTGGCAGAATGTATCCGGGGAGTTGAGCCACCGGTTTTCGCGACAGGAAACCGATGGCATTGAAACTCGTCGCCAGATGAAGGCTTTGCGCCGGGAGCAGCTGATCAAACATAGAGCCGCCAACAATAGACGAATAAACGTCCGGGCTTCCAAAAACGGATTGTCCATCTGGCCGTAGACTGCGGAGCAGGCTGGAAAAATCGTTGGTCGGCAGGTCCGAGTGAATGGTTTGGATAGGCAGGTGTGTCAAAGGACGCAGCGCAGCGATGGCAGTTGCAAGGGCTGCAATGGAGTTGCGGCCCTCAGAACACCCAAAATCCGCCAACGTAACCGGACCTGACCCTTCTAGGGGGAGGTTGGTTGCAGCTTCTTCGAGAAGCGGCAGAACCGCAGCAATGGCATCCCATTGGGGTGTCGAGTTTTCATTATAAAACCCGCCACCAGTCATGCCAGTTGTTGTTGCATGGGCAATAGGCGCGGTGGAATGAGGCGAAGAGTGTCCAGCGTCCGTCATCAATCACCTCTTCGATTTCTAGCGGGCCAGTTCCTTCATGGCGTCGCTCAAGCCCTCCACCGTCATGGGGAACATGCGGTTTTCCATCAGTTCCTGCATCATCTGGATAGAAGGCGTGTATCGCCAATGTTCTTGGCGCACCGGATTGAGCCAGACGGCGCTGTTGTAAAGCCCGGTAATCCGCTGCATCCAAGCCGAGCCAGCCTCTTCATTCCAATGCTCCACTGAGCCACCGGGGTAGGCGATCTCGTAGGGGCTCATGGAGGCATCACCGACAAAGATGATCTTATAGTCGGACGGATATTTGTGCAGCACGTCCATCGTCTGCAGGCGCTCGTTGTGGCGGCGTTTGTTCTCTTTCCAAACCGTCTCATAAAGGCAGTTGTGGAAGTAAAAATGCTCCATCACTTTAAATTCTGACCGGGCGGCGGAGAAGAGTTCCTCGCAGACGCGGATGTGGTCGTCCATCGAGCCGCCGATGTCGAAGAACAGCAGCACCTTGACCGCGTTGTGCCGCTCCGGGCGCATCTTGATGTCGAGAAGGCCTTTGTGAGCGGTTGCCTTGATGGTGTGATCAAGATCGAGTTCTTCCGCAGCGCCCGTGCGGGCGAAATTGCGCAGGCGTTTCAGGGCGACCTGGATGTTGCGGGTGCCCAGGAGCTGGGTGTCATCAAGGTCCTTGAATTCGCGCTTGTCCCAGACCTTGACCGCCCGCCGGTGCCGGCTTTCCTTCTGGCCAATCCGCACGCCTTCCGGATTGTAGCCATAGGCCCCGAACGGGGAGGTGCCGGCCGTGCCGATCCAGCGATTGCCGCCCTGGTGCCGCTTCTCCTGTTCCTTCAGGCGCTCTGCCAATGTTTCCATCAGCTTTTCAAAGCCGCCAAGGGCTTCGATTTGGGCCTTTTCCTCGTCCGTCAGATGTTTTTCGGCGAGCTTTTGCAGCCACTCTTCCGGGAGTTCGGTGACCGGCACATCGCTCATCAGCTCCAGGCCCTTGAAGACTGTGCCGAAGACCCGGTCGAACTTGTCGAGATTGCTCTCGTCCTTCACCAAGGAGAGACGGGCGAGATAATAGAAATCCTCGACGCTGCGCTCCGCCAAGTCCTTATCCAACGCCTCCATCAGCGTCAGATATTCACGCAAGGACACCGGAATTCCGGCCGATTTCAATTCGGAAAAAAAGGTGATGAACATCGCGGCAGATTAGCGGCGGGAAAAGCGGGTGTCGAGAGCAAGTCTGTTTTGCAGATGAAACAAAAACGGACCGGGCAGGCCCGATCCGTTTTCTGTCTTTTTGACGCCTGTGTTGGATTCTTTAGCTGCCGTTGCAGGATCTCCCGCCTTTGATGTCGGGATGCAAGGTTTTGCCGAGAATATGATTGTCGCGGCCGATGACGTGATGGCCCATGCCGACGATTAGTGGATCGGGGTGACCGACCACGTGTTTGTCTTTGCCCGGATAAGGCAGAGACGACAGAAAATGTTCCATGCAGTTCAGCCGCGCGCGTTTTTTGTCGTCAGACTTGATGATGGTCCACGGCGCATCCGCGGTGTCGGTATAAAAGAACATCGCTTCTTTCGCCTCAGTGTAGTCGTCCCATTTGTCGAGAGACGCCTTGTCGATCGGCGACAATTTCCATTGTTTCAAAGGATCGGTTTCGCGCTGTTTGAAGCGCCGCCGTTGTTCTTCCTGGGTCACGGAGAACCAGTATTTGAACATCAATACGCCGTCACGCACGAGCATGCGTTCGACCTCAGGACATTGGCGCATGAACTCAAGATACTGATTGGGTGAACAAAACCCCATAACCCGTTCAACGCCGGCGCGGTTGTACCAGGAACGGTCGAAGAACACCATTTCACCACCAGATGGCAGGTTTTCAATGTAGCGTTGGAAATACCATTGCTTGCTTTCGCGCTCGGTCGGTTTTTGCAAGGCCACAATACGAGATGCGCGCGGGTTCAGATGCTCGTTAAACCGTTTGATGGTGCCCCCTTTGCCGGCTGCATCGCGGCCTTCAAAGATCAGGATAATGCGTTGATCGGTGTCCTGGACCCATTGTTGGGCTTTCAGGAGTTCAGCTTGCAGCGCGGCTTTCCGCTTTTCATAAGGCGCGCGCTTCATCTTGTTGGCATAAGGATATTCACCGGTTTCAAAGAACTGATTGATCGCAGCCGGGTCGTGGCGCATCTGGCCAAGTTCATGGAGCCGGTTCGCGCCGGACGCTTCTTTTACCGCCTGAGGTTTTGCCGCCGCTGGTTTCCGAGAGCGTTTGACAGCTGTCTTTTTGACCCGGTCGGTGTTGGCATTCTTCGTTTGGGCGGGGGGAATTAGTGTCTCTGCTGCCATGATCTATCCTCTCATCGTTGAGGAAATGAGTAAGCCAGCAAAGAAAATAGAGTGTTTATTTGCTTCTGTATTTAAGTTCTTTGTGTTTTTGTTTTCTTTGTTTGGTTAAGTGAATATTTCGTGTAATCAATACTACTTACGGGATTTTATGTATTTATTCATCGATAATGCAGCTTAACGGCGAGCAGCTCTAGGTCGCTCGTTTTCCGTTCTTCTGATCGCCGTCGATTTCCTCGGACGAAATCAATTCTCCCATGAACTCAGAAACGGTCGGGCCTTTAGTGGCGATAAACGGCGCTGGACGGCAGACAGCAATGGCCGCAATGCCGATGCGGGCGGTCAGAAGCCCGTTGATGACACCTTCGCCGAGCCGGGCGGAGAGGCGCGCGGCAACGCCGTGCCCTAGGACTTGAGACGCCAGACTGTCGCCTGCAGCCATGCCGCCAGTTACGGCGAGGTGCGTGACCACATGCCGGGCAAGCCGGATAAAACCGAGTGTCCCTGGACGGCCGCCGTAGAGTGCCGACAGGCGGCGGATCGTGCGCATGTTCTCAAACAGGACCATCAGAAGGTCTACGAGAGCGCGTGGGCTGACGGCGGTGACCAGAGAGACACGCTTGGCGCTGTTCATGACAATCTTACGAGCTTCCTGGTCTAGTGGACTTAGAAGATCCCGTTCGGCGAGTTTCACCAAATCGCGGCCGTCGATCACTTCCCGCATGTGTCCCGCGAGTGTCTTGCGTCCAAGCGCTGTTTCCGGACGGTCCTGATAAAGCGATAAGAGGTCCTTCAATCCGGCCTGGGCCGCCCGTGCGTCATCATCATCTGCGGCGGACTGCAGCCGGTCGCGCAGGTCGTCTATGCGCTTCAGCCGGAAGACACCGGTAAGTTCGCGCACGATCAAGCCGATCAGCCCAAGGACCGCCAGGGCCGTGAGCGCTACACCCAGCCAGCCGAGCCAGTCAGTGCGCGCAAACAAATCACGGATCAGGCTGTCGATGGCGAGGCCAATGCTGAGCGAGATCAGGCCGCCAAGGCCAATGAAAAACCACTTGGCAAAACCTTGGCCAGACTTCGGCGTGCTTGCCGAGCGGGGCAGACGCGGATCGTCTTCATCCAGTGTGTCCTGGGAAATCAGGGTACCATCGACGGGTGGAAGATCGGTATGCGCATCCTTGAGATGGACGGTGTCATCGTCCAGGCGGAAGGCGGTCGGTTTCCGGGATAGCTTGGAAGTTTGATCGGTCACGCTAATCGGTCTCCAAGCAAGAATTCCAGGGCCCGGTCCAGGCGGATGTGGGGCAGGGACAAGGTCAGGCCCTCTGCTGTTGTGTCCAGTTCCGGAGGGCGGAACCGGAGAAACTGAAGCTCTGAGAATGTGTTTTGAAACGGCGGTTGAACGCCTTCAGACCCTGATTCAAGTTCTTTGAAAAGTGAGTCCGGATTTTCCGGTAAGTCGCCTGGAAACATAGCAATTTCCGTGTCACCATCGTAAGCCTCGCCGTTAACGGCCTCTCCCGTGAGCGGTGTGCCGAGAATGGCCGGCAGGTCTTGTCCTTGATGGCGCACCGTTGCTTCGCGGGTTGCCCTGACGGCGGCCATTGCCAACACGTCCACGTCTGCGCCCTTAAAACGCGCCCGGTCCGCTGCCCTGGCAACCAGCCTTTTTGTGATCTTTTCCAGCCGGTCGTGGTCGCTTCGGTGCAGATGGTCGGCCTTCGTGGCAGCGAAGAGAATCCGATCAATCTTGCGGGACAGGATCGAAGAGAGCCAACTGCGCCGGCCGGGCCGGAAGGCGGAGAGCACTTCGCTCAGCGCGATTTCCAGGTCCTGGATCGCATGCGGACCGGCATTCAGCGCTTGAAGGACATCCACCAAAACAATCTGCCGGTCAAGCCTGGCAAAATGGTTGCGGAAGAAGGGCCGGACCACATGGGTCTTATAAGCCTCATAGCGCCGTTCCATCATCGCCCGTAGGGTGCCAGCGCGCGCGGGGCCTGCATCAGCCGGAATATCAAGTGGGGCGAATGTGAGGGCAGGGGATCCATCAAGATCTCCCGGCATGAGGAACCGGCCAGGGGGCAGCATGGAGAGCGCATGAGTATCTGTCCGGCAGGCGCTTAGGTAGCTTTTAAAGCTAGAAGACAGCCGCTGCGCAGTCTGCTCACTTTCGTTCGAGTTCGGGTCCGCCTGGGAAAGTTCTTCCAGATAATTCCCGGCGATACTTGAGCGATACTCCTTGCGCGCGCGCGCAACAGCTTCAGCGGAAAAAGCATCGTAATCCTTGTCGAGCAGGGGTAAGTCCAGCAGCCATTCACCGGGATAGTCGATCAGGTCCAGATGAAGGCGGCCAGGCCCAAGTTTCCTATGGATGTAGGAGGCGCTTTCATATTCGATTGTCAGGCGGAGCTCGGACACCTGGCGGGTCGATTGCGGCCAGATCCGTTCTCCAACCAGTGCCTCAACATGGGTCTCATAGTCGAACCGGGGCACGGCATCGTCGGGCTGCGGCTGAAGGCGCGCGCCGGTCATGCGTTGACCTGCTGCTGCGCTGAACATCGGCAGCCGGCCACCGTGGACAAGGTTGTGAACCAGGGCAGTCAAAAAGACGGTTTTTCCGGCCCGAGCCAGACCGGTCACTCCAAGACGCAGACTTGGAACGGTTAGATCGCTGGCAGCATCGGTGAGGTTGGCAAGGGTCAGCCGGGCTTCTTCGGCAAGGGTCGTGAGCGGGGTCAAGTAGGGGCCTCCATGACTGTCATGTAGGCGTCAGTCCGGGGACATGCAAATGTTGCTGTGCCGCCTGCGATCATTCGTCCAGTTTGCTTGAAAGATCACGGGGTTTGATGAACCGGTCAAGATGCCCCGTCCTGGTTTGCAAGTCCGCCCAGTCCGCGATGTCGAAGTCGAAGACGGCAAGAGCCCCGGTCGGATATTTGATCCTGAGGTCGGCCATGGCTTTGGGGGCACCAGTGCCGGCCAACTCAATAGCTGTTTGCTCAGTTGCCGGATTGTGGCCAATGATCATCAGTTGCTGTGCCCGCCCTCCATGGCGGCGGATCACGCTGGTGTAACTGAGGTCGCCCTGATCATAAATATCGGACAGCAGGTGGATCTGCGCTTCCTGTGGTTGATAGGGCAAGATGCGGGTCAGCGTTTCGCGGGTCCGCTGGGATGTCGAACACAGGATTCGGTTTGGAAAGAGGCTGTTTTCCTGCAAATACCGGCCCATCAGGCGGGCAGCTGATTTACCGCGTGTATTTAAGGGGCGGTCGAAATCGCGGAGGCTTTCCTCGCCCCAATCCGATTTTGCGTGTCTCAAGAGATAGAGCCGCATGAGTAAGCCCCTGTGTCTGATGCTGGTCGAAGCCGCGCTTTGGTTTGGGATTAGTTTTGACGGGCGAGCGCATCGGTAAAGGATGCGATCGCCGGCCCGATATCAACTTCCTGAGTCGGTAATGTGTAGGCCATCCAAAGGGTGAAATCCGATTTTGCTCCAGCAAAATGCCAGAGTGTTTCGCACTGAGTTGCCGGCCCGCGTGTCCCGGTTTTAAAGGAAATGCCAGACGCGGCGGCGCCGCTCAATTGAATGGCCTCAAAACTGGCTGCTTTGTAGCTGCGGGAGAAATTGACCGCTTCGCGGCGTCCGGTGCCTTGTAGATGCATCCGCAGGACTGCGGTGATGCCGTCCCGGCCGGTATAGATGCAGCCAGCCAGGCTAGAGCCATCACCTTCCATGACCTTGATGCGGTAGAAGGCGCCAATCACATCTGGGCATCTGAGGCCGGTGAAATGCCGAAGGCCCTCAACATCACTCTGCCAGCCTGCTTCTGCTTCTGGTGACACCTGGGCGTATGCTGCAGGTCGTCCGGCGCTGAATAAGCCCAAACCGAGGCTTAGCAGAAAGAACAGGAACAGGTTTGGCATCGTGTATGTATCCCGAAAGACAACTAACCCCGCTCGCGGCGCGCCATGAAGGCAAGGCGTTCAAACAAGTGTACGTCTTGCTCATTTTTCAGAAGCGCGCCGTGCAAGGGCGGAATCAATTTGCCACTATCCTGTTGACGGAGCGTTTCAGGGTCAATGTCTTCGTTCAACAGCAGTTTGATCCAGTCGATCAATTCCGATGTTGAAGGCTTTTTCTTCAAACCCGGCACTTCACGAACTTCGAAAAACAATCGCAGGGCTTCTTTTAAAAGGCGTTGCTTGATGCCCGGGAAGTGAACTTCAACGATCTCCGTCATGGTCTCCGCATCCGGAAACTTGATGAAGTGGAAGAAACAGCGGCGCAAGAAAGCGTCCGGCAGGTCTTTTTCGTTGTTAGACGTGATGATCACGACGGGACGCTGTTTCGCACGGACAGTTTCACCGGTCTCATAGACATGGAATTCCATCCGGTCGAGTTCCAGAAGAAGATCGTTCGGGAATTCGATGTCTGCCTTGTCGATCTCATCGATCAATAGAACCGGTTTTTCCGGCGCTGTGAAGGAATCCCAAAGTTTGCCCCGGCGGATGTAGTTGTTGATGTCCTTGACGCGCTCATCGCCAAGCTGGCTGTCCCGCAGACGGGAAACGGCATCATATTCGTATAGACCTTGCTGAGCCTTGGTTGTCGATTTGACATGCCATTCGATCAGCGGGGCATTCAGCGCCTGTGCTACCTGTTCGGCAAGAACGGTTTTTCCGGTGCCTGGCTCACCCTTTACCAACAGCGGCCGCTCCAGAGCGACGGCGGCATTGACCGCAACTCTCAAATCCTCAGTAGCGATATAGTCTTCAGTGCCTTCAAAGCGCATATGGCTGTCCCTGTATTTGTCGTTGCCGAAAAGTGGCAGGCAGAAGCCTGTTCTGCAAGTCAGCTTTTGCTCAATGGCGGTTTCTGCCGTTTCAAACAGGAGACTCTTGCCGGTCGGACGGGAAGATTTTGCCCCTTTGTTTCAGATGTTGCCTGCCTTGGAGATGTGCGAGGTGATGCTGGAAACTTTCGTAGAGTGCTGAAATTTAATGATTTTTCTTTGAATTTTTCGTTTGGCACGGCAATTGCTGATTAAGGCCGAGACCGGGCATGCCTTAGCAAAAGGGTGTGCTCATGCAGATCAAGAGGACGAAACATGGGTATCTACGGGGCGATTAACTCGGCCGTTTCTGGATTGGCAGCGCAAGCTCAAGCGCTTGAAAACATTTCGGGCAACGTGGCGAACTCGCAGACGATTGGTTTCAAGCGTCTCGATACGACGTTCTCAGATCTTGTGTCGGGCGGAGGGTCTACGCAGGCAAGCCAAGTATCTGGGACAACATATGCAACCTCCCGGGCAACCAACACGGTGTCCGGTGATATCTCGTCAAACGACATTGATACCTATATGGCGATCAACGGTGAGGGGTACTTTGTTGTAACCCAAGCAGCGGATTTTGTTGATGGATCGACAACCTTTGCAGATGACACCTATTACACCCGCGCCGGTGATTTTGAGGTCAACAAAGAAGGATATTTTGTCAACCAGGCCGGCTATTACCTGAAAGGGTTTCCGCTGGATGCTACAACAGGCAACCCAGTCGGTGATACTCCATCCGTAATTCAGATAAACAGCCAGCCATTACCTGCCAGTGCGACAACGACTGTAAACTATCAGGCCAGCTTGCCGCGGGTTCCTGCGACGACCAATTACGATTCGACCGTTGCTAACTCTGAACTATTGAACGACGGTGCCAATGGTGCACCTGGTCCGAACCTTGGAGCAACCGAGATCGGCGATACCGGTACACTTGAAGCTGATTTTCTGAATTCCTCGATTTCTGGCGGTTCGGTTACGACCTACAATTCAAACGGTTCTGAAGTTCCTTTGAATATCCGTTGGGCTAAAGTTGATAACACTGCCGGCGCTGAAGTTTGGAGTATGTATATTGATACCGGCGGTGAAACTGGTACGTCGTACTACAAAGTTGGGAATGTTACGTTCGATGGCACCGGCCAAGTCACAGCGCTGGCGAATACAGGCGCAACTGCGGCTTTGGGCGTGACCACAACTGGTACTACAAGCTTCACGATTGACACTATAACGGTTGGTGGCGTGACTGCTGGTACAGCAGCCAGTGCAGCCGATAGCATTACGATTTCCTTTGCGAATGGATCTCTGACCCAGTTCGCCGATCCTGATGGCATCGCGACGTCGGTCAACTTGAGCCAAAACGGTTATGCCGCTGGTGAGCTCAGCAATATTGCTATTGATGAATCTGGCCGTGTTATTGCCAGTTATTCAAACAATCAGACGCGGGCGCTTTATGAGGTCCCATTGGCGACTTTCCAAGCTGAGCAGAACCTGCGCCGGGTCGATGGCGCTGCATTTGCTGCAACCTCGGATTCTGGCAACGCTGACCTGTCCGGCGGCGGTGCGGTCATATCAAATGCCGTGGAATTGTCCAATGCGGATATCGCGGACGAATTTTCCAAATTGATCATCACTCAGCAGGCCTATTCAGCAAACTCCAAGATCGTCACATCGGCAGATGAGATGCTGGACAGCGCCCTGAACATGGTCCGCTAATGACCTGCCGGCCGGCGGGAGACCCGCCGGCCACCGCAACAACTTAAGTAAATCTGAGGAGTAGCCGCTATGGGTCTTTCAAGCGCCCTGAATACCGCGGTTTTCGGCATAAGTTTCAATCAGCGTCAGATCGATGTCACTGCTGCAAACATCGCTAACGCGGATACAGCCGGCTATTCCAAAAAAACAGTTTCCGCGAATGCCTATTTTGATGGCGAAGGCAATGTTGCCGGCATTGTGAGCAATGAAATCAGCCGGGTCATCAACGAAGAGATCCAAGCTGACTATTTTGCATCACTTGCTGACACCAACTATGGCAAGCAGATTGCTGCCTTTACCGACCGGCTTGATGATATTTTTGGAACAATCGGTGACCAGACCAGTCTGTCCGCCCTGGCCAGCGAACTCACATCATCTTTATCGGCACTGGTCAATCAGCCCGGCAATTATGCAGCCCAACAAGAAGTTGTTGCGGCCGCGGATGCGATTGCCCGGGAGTTGAATTCTTCTTATCAGCAGATTGCTGATTTAAGGAAGGAAGCCGACGTTGCTCTTGCCCGTCAGACTGAGACGGTCAACAATCTTCTGTCCAGCATAGAAGCTGTTGATGCATCCGTCCGTGATGCGACCCAGGCAGGTGTCTCCAGTTCGGAAATGGAAGACGAACGGGATCGCCTCGTAGAGCAGCTTTCTGGCTATCTTGATATCAATGTCAGCAAGACCAGCGAAAACACGCTTTTCATTCAAAGCAAAAACGGCCAGCCGTTGTTCTCTGATGGCAACGCAGCAACACTTGCATTTCAGCCGACCAATCAATTGGGTGCTGATCAGCAAGGAAATGCCGTGGTCGCAACGACTGCGGGCGGCGCGACGTTTGATATCATTCCGGCGGGGTCGACGGGATCGGACAGGACGATCGGCACCGGGCTCATGGTTGCGACCATGGAGTTGCGCGATGATGTTCTGATTGAGGCACAAAGACAGCTCGATACGATTGCGGCGGAGTTGTCGCTGGCTTTTTCGACAGTAACCACGAGTGCCACAGCGGTCAGTACAACAGCGACAGTCACACAGACTTTGGATGTTTCGAACCTGCAGGCTGGTGATACGCTGGAGTTGACCTATACGGACGGCGGCGGCACCCAAAGCTCAATCACCATCGTTGCTGTTACCGACGCATCCTTGTTGCCCTTGGCTAATACCGCAACAGACAACCCGAATGATACGGTCTTCGGTGTCGATATATCGACCGGGCTGGCCACATACATTGATGATATTGTAACGGCGCTGGGCGGCTTGCCTGCCGGGTTGGCCGTGTCAAAGACCGGTGGTAATGAGCTTCAAATCGTTGATAGCAACAAGTCCGCACTGCCGTCTCTGGATAGCCTATCGAAAAACGTGACACCAACAGCCAACAGCGACCAGGGGCTAGGACTTTCGATCTTCGTTGATCAGCGGAATGGTACGGAGATTTTCACTGACTCTCTTGAAAATGGCGGGCAACGTGTCGGCTTTGCACGTGGTATCGGCGTAAATCCGGCGCTGCTTGCTGACGGCTCATTGCTGGTCAACTACCAGACAACCCCCACGCCTAACACCGAGAACGATCCGGCGCGGGCACAGTACCTTTTGAACGCTTTGACCAGCGATACTGCCTATTTCGATCCGAATGCGGGTATCGGCAGTGCCTCCAGCCCGTATCAGGGCACCGTTCTGGATTACATCAACCAGACGGTTGCTTATCAGGGTAACCAGGCGGCTGACGCTCAAACTTATTCGGACTCCAAAGAGGCTCTGACCCTGAACCTCGCGATCCGCTACGAAGAAAGTTATTCGGTCGATCTGAATGCTGAAATGGCATTCTTGGTCCAACTTGAAAATGCTTACTCAGCAAATGCGCGGGTCATGCAGACCATCAATGATTTGATGCAAGAACTTCTGAACGTTGTGAGGTAGATTATGCCTGTTTCATCCATCTCCACGTCCCGAAACTACCTAACGCATCAGCTGCTTGACCTGCAAAACCAGCTGACAGAAAAAACGACCCAGCTGGCAAGCGGGAAAGTTGGCACCACCTATGGCGAAGTTGGAGACCGGCGTCTTTTGGACATTCAGCTGACCCAAAAAGTCAGCTTGATCGCATCGTATCAGGACACAATCACCATTTCGAACCTGCACCTCGAGACGATGACGCTGTCGCTCGACCGGTTGGAAAATCTGCGTCAAGATGCCAAATCTGCGATGGATACCAATGACTTCGTGATGCAGAGTGACGGTCAAACACAGACACAGTCGCGGGCTGAACTGCTCCTAAACGAAGCGCTGAACATTCTGAATACGGAGGTTGCCGGCTATTTTCCGTTTGGTGGGACAGACGCTATCTCAGACCCTGTCCAGGCACTTAACGCAATCATGGATGGCGCCAACGGCTTGTCCGGCTTGAAGGACTACATGAGCGAGTTTTCCCAAGCCAACCTTGGTGCTTTAAACAATGGCCGCATGACGGTTTCAGCGCTCACAACAACTCCGGGACCAGTAGATTCCACATTTACGATTGCCGAAGATGGAGCCCACAATTTTGGGTTCGACATCTCAGCGGTCTCATCGACACTCACGAATGTCGCGATCACAGGTCCTCTGGCAGCTGATCCGGATAGTTTCGATGTCCAGTTTACAGGTCAGCCGACCTTGGGCGAAGAGATTGAAATCACGTTGACATTGCCGCCAACGCACACACAAACAACTACTATCAAGTTGACAGCTGCGACCAACAACGAGGTTGAAGGGACCTTTGCGATAGGCGCCGACCTAGCGGTGACTGCACAGAACCTGCGCGATGCGATCGAAACCGAACTTCAGGACGCTGCGCAGACGACGCTAAAAGCTGCATCGGATATCTGGGCGTCAGATGAGTTTTTCAGCACTTATAATGGTGAAGTACCGCAACGTATCGACGGGCCGCCGCATACAACAGCAACGGCTCTTACCTCCGGCGCAACGGATACACTAGAGTGGTATACAGGCCGAAACACAACAACGACTGATCCGCGGACCGACAAGAACGCGATTGTCGATACGAACCTGACGGTCGAATATGGTGTCCGGGCGAACGAAAAGCCATTGAAGGAACTTATACAGAGCCTGGCAACATTTGCAGCTGCAGATTTTTCAGGCGGGACGCAGATAAATGAAGAGTACTACAATACTCTTTCGACCGATTTACGATCCATTCTTCAACCGGCCGGAACCGATCAGTCTGGGATCGTTGATATCGCGACAGATATTGCAATTGCTCATCGGACAACGACATTGACTGATGATCGGCACGTCCAGATGAAGAGCACCTATGAGGCGACTATCGGGGAGATCGAAGGGATTGATCAGAACCAGCTGGCAGCCGAAATACTGCACCTGCAGACCAATATTGAGGTCTCTTACAACGCATCCGCCATTGTGTTTAATCTGAACCTGGCCGACTACCTTAGATAATCAGCGGCACGGCCGCGTCCGGTCAGTTGGCGGCGCGCACGGGCCGGTTATGCGCCAGTTGCCGATAACTCCCGTTTTTGGAATTAAGCCAAGGGGCTTAGTGTAAAGGTCAGTACCTCTTTGAGACAACAAGAAAGGCCGGTTGCAACAGCAACCGGCCTTAACAATTATTAATGAGGCGCCAACGCTTACTCTGGTTGGCTGCGCAGTCCTTCTGCGATCGTCCGATTAATACTGATTAAAGTCGTCAGCTTCTCCGGATCCTGCGTGGTGATCACCGTCATTGTCTGCTTGAAGACAAAAACGCCAAGCGATCCAATGTTGTTTTTGATATCCTGCGGCAACGCGCTTTCATCACTGGTCGCGGACGTCACTAGGACGGTCCAGAGCTTACGATTGTAAATCAGTGCATCGTCGACTTCAGCCAGAGAGAGGTCGTCCCACTCATCCTTGATCAGCTGGAGCCGGGCTGCGGCCTTCATCAGCAGATTCGCTTCCAGCTCTCTTGGTGACGCCGCTGCCACCTGTGCTGTTTTCTGGTAGGCCTGAGCTGCCTGTTTGTACATGACTGATCAGCGTCCCTTCATACTCAATGAGCTTACGAGCTTCTTTCAGTGCCTTATAGAAGGACCCGGATAATATCGAGTTACTGATCCTGGTCACATAAGGGATCGTACTCGGCGCGGCCTTCACGATGTCATTGACCAGGGTGAAGTAATCTTCCTTAATCTTCTCCAGGTCGGTGGATAAATACATCAGCTGAACGGCGAGATAGACCCGTTTGGCCGGTGTATCCGCAGTGGCTGGTGTGAGAATGTCCTTTTCTCTCAGAATAGGCGCCTGGCCCTCGATAAACAGGCGGGTGCGCTGGTTATCATTGGTAATAACACTGTCGCCAATGATAATGCGTTCGCCTGGCTTAAGCTCGACCTTGAGCGCCATTTCTTGACCTCCACTTTCGAGTATCGGTTTCAAACGTTAACAAATAGGTTAACACTTTTATCCGGTACCGGACGGATTGGGCTTTGCCCACTAGCCGAATAGGCTCAGAACGCTTTGTTCTGCCTGGTTCGCTAGGGATAGGGCCGTTGACGACAGCTGCTGGCGGGTTTGAAGGGCCAGCATGTTCGCGCCTTCCTCGTTCATATCAGCAATTGTTAAGTCTCCGGCTCCGACTTCAAGCGTATTGATAATATTTTGCGTAAAATCCGTTCGGATCTCAACTGTGGATAAGGACGTTCCAAGTGTTCGTGCCGAATTTCGAAGCTCATCCAGCGACGCATTGATTGCCTGCAACACCCGTTCGATATCGGTGTCGGTTTTGAACTCCGAAGCGGTTGCCGAAAGCGCTACCGTTCCTGTGCCAGAGGCAAGCCGCATTCGATTGAAGTCTGCATTACTGCTCGAGATGTTAAAGGACACTTCGCCAATCAAGCTAACACTTCCACCTGAGAACGTAGCGTCTAACCCTTTCACATTGTTAATCAAGTTCACCAAATCACTAACAGTGGTATCAGCGTCAATTTCCAAGGATGCCGGCTCGAAATTGTTACCGTCTGTAATTGTAATTGTATCACCAGCCTGGAAACCGCCGGATGTAATGAGCTTGGCCGTGGAAGAAAGCGCTGCCGCTGTGAGTGTGGTTGTACCGGCGGTGATGCCGCCGTCGGACGTCGAGCCGCCACCGTTGGCATCTTTGGAGATAACTACGTTACTGTTAACTCCAGTAACTATTGAAATAGAATCGGTAGTTTCGTCGAAAGAGGCGTGTACACCTGACAAAGCATCGAGCGCATCAACATAGTCTTGGACTGTTACAATATCCACACCAACTGTGAGCGTAGCTGTTGTTGATCCGTCAGTGATCATCACATGGTTGTTGTCTGCGAACGCAGCTAGGTCCGTGAGATTTGAAGACGCTTGTAGACCGGTCAACGTAAGTTGTCCGCTGGCCCCGAACATATTGAAGGACGACGTACCTGTACCACCAGTCACAAGGTCGTCGAGATTGAGGCCTTGATCAAGCGTCGTGTCTGTGTAGTCGACCGGATTGACCGTCAGGTTGGAGGTGCTGTCTTCGTTGAAGATGACCTCCAGCTCATTGCCGGCACCAGCTAGAAGGTTCTTGCCCTTATAGCTGGAGTCTTTCGCCATGTCCTCGATCTGCTCAAGAATGGCATTGTATTGAACGGCAAATTGCCGCCGTTCGTACTCGCTTGAGGTTTGCAGCGCCTGATTGGCGATCGCTTTTGCCGATTCCACCAGTTTGGTGATCGAGGTAAGGCCGTCGTCGGCCGCCCGTAAGGTTTGTACCGCCTGGCCCATGTTGTCCAATAGACCTGACAGGTCGCCAGCCCGGTCATTGAGCGTTTGCGCGGTGAAATAGGAATTCGGATTGTCGAGCGCCGAATTCACCTTCAAACCGGTGGCAAGACGGTTTTGGGTGGTTTCCTGCAGATTGGCAGTTCTTTTCAGAGACAACAGGTTGTCACGGACCGCACTGGTAAGAACAATATCAGACATCTGACTTCACCGCATTTTCTGTTCAGTACTCGGCAACAGCGTCTCGATCATCGTGTGAGCAAGACTGGATCTTTGCCGCAAATCTAAACGGAAAGTTAATCGGTGATGCACGTTTTAACGTTATATAAATGAAAGTTACCAAAAGCTTTCTTTTAAGGCATTGAATCTTAAGGATAAAAATAATGAGCGTTTACAAGTAATAAGCAGAGAAATACGAAAACGGCGGGCAAAAGGCCCGCCGTTTTTGTTTTTGTAGATGCCGCAGCCTGTGCGACTGATTCTTCTTTTAGAACAAGGACAGTACCGTCTGGTCCGCCTGAGAAGCGAAGGAGAGGGATGTCGATGCCAGCTGCTGCCGGGTTTGCAAAGCCAGAAGGTTTGCGCCTTCTTCGTTGGTATCTGCCAAAGTCAAGAGGCCCGCACCTTCTTGCAAGGTATTGATCATCGACTTGGTGTAATCCTGCCGAATTTCGACAGTCGACAAATTTGTACCAAACTCAGATGCCTGTGACCTCAAGTTACTCAAGGCGGTGTTGAGTTTGTTGATCGCCTTGTTGATGTCACTGTCGGTCGCAAAACCACTATCGGCGACGGCGCTGATGGTGGCAGAGCTACCATTTGAGCCCAACGTGGTGGTGTTGAAGTCAGTGTTTGTGGCACCATTTCTTGAGCTCGACAGTGTCAGATCGGTTTCTGACGTTACAGAAATACGACCGCTTGCGCCTTTGGAAGCTGTCACGCCTTGAAAGTCATCCATAAAGTCAACGAGATCACTCACTCTAGTGCTCGCCGTAACTTCCAAAGTTCCAAGTTCGTAGTTGTTGCCGTCTGTCAGGGTCAACGTGTCGCCGACCGCAAAAGCTGCGCTATCAATCAGGGTGGAAGTGGTCGAGAAGGCAGCAGTATCGATGTTGGTCAGAGATGACGTTGTCGAGTTCGCTGCCCGATCATTCAATCGGAACTCGTTGTTGGAATAGATGGACAGATTACCGGTTGCTTCATCATATTCTGCACGGACACCGGCAACACCGTTGAGATTGTTGACAAGATCCTGAACTGTTTGACCTGCTGTGGTGGTGGTACCGGAAACAGCCGCACCGCCGGTACCTGCATAACCGGTGATGTCTGCGGTCGTCGAAATGGCAGTTGCTGTCGACAGAACAGACGCTGAATTGAGGAATGTGGTGCCATCCGTCAAGTTAATGACAGCAGTGCCGCCACGAAGGTCAAAGTTTGTCGCACCACCAGACCCTTCGATCAAATCCGAAAGATTCAAACCGGTAGAGAGGGCAGCATCAGTGTAGTCCACCGCTGCGATTGTCTGCTTGGAGGTTGCATCTTCGTTGAAGATGGTCGTCAAGTCGTTGCCGGTACCTGCGAGCAGGTTCTTACCTTTATATGAGCTATCTTTCGCAACATCTTCGATTTGTTCAAGCAAATCGTTGTACTGGCCCGCAAACTGCTTGCGCTCATATTGACTTTGTGTCTGCAAAGCCTGGTTGGCTTTTGCTTTGGCTGCTTCAACCAGATCGGTGATTGTCTGAATCCCTTGGTCGGCTGCCTTGATGGTCTGCAAAGACTGACCCATGTCATCGAGCAGAGTGCCAAGGTCACCAGCGCGAGAATTCAAACCGGAAGCCGTGAAGAAGCTGTTTGGATTGTCCAAAGCAGAGTTTACCTTCAGGCCGGTCGCCAGTTTGTTCTGGACGCCAGACATCATGTCTGCAGTGGACTGGAGGGTGAGTAGGTTCTGCCGGACGGCGGCTGAGAGGGTAATGTCCATTGTTTATCCCTTTCTGGGTCAAATGTGCAGCTGCTCGTCCTGAGCAGGTTGAGTAGAGAATTCCCTGTTAACCTTAATCAATGGTAAATACGTTGAATTATGCGGTTAACGGCAAGTAAATACGCAAGCAAATATTGTAAAAAATAACAATATTATTACCGATTACCAGCGATATATATTGTAAAAAATAACAATGATTTAAGTGCCTGGTTGGTCAAACGTTAATGTTGGAAGATGAGGTTTTGCGCAGAAAACTGCCAGTTTCGGCCGTGAGAAGCAGCGAACATTAAGGGTTCAAAAAAAAGCAAAAAAAAAACGGGCCCGGAGGCCCGCCTTGGTCGATTTCTACACCGGCTGGTGCAAGTATGGTTAATGCTAACCCTCTTAGAACAATGACAAAACCGTCTGATCCGCCTGAGAGGCGAACGAGAGGGAGGTCGAAGCCAGCTGCTGCCGTGTTTGCAGCGCAAGGAGATTCGCACCCTCTTCGTTGGTGTCTGCCAAGGTCAATTTACCGGCCCCCTCTTGAAGGGTATTGATCATCGACTTTGTGTAATCTTGTCGGATTTCGACCGTCGATAGATTTGTGCCGAATTCGGAAGCCTGAGACCGAAGGCTCGATAGAGCGTTATTTAGGCGGTCTACAACTTTGCTGATGTCATTGTCGCTTGCAAAGCCACTTTCCAGAGCTGCAGTCACGTTGATTCCATCAGAGTCAGCAGTGAAAGCCGACGCGTTAAAGTCCGTATTGTCACTCTTGAGCGCGATGGTGACATCGCTCTCAATGGTAATGTTGTTTGTTCCAGTATTGAAGCTGGCTTCAACGCCTTGGGAGTCATCCAGAAAATCGACAAGATCTTTGATTGTGGAGTCTTTGCTAACCTCGAAGGACCCAATTTCGTAACCGTTGCCATCGGTCAGCTCGAGTGTGTCGCCTACCTGGAAAGAACCGGAGTCTGTTAATTTTGCTGTGGCTGAATCCAACACTGCTGCGGTCGCTGTACCGAAATCGGCCGCCGCTGCTACAGATCCATTGTTGTCATTGTGCAAGTAGGCTGTTGTGTTTGAGGTGACTGTAAATGTTCCGGTCTTGTCATCGAATTCGGCTTTTACACCGGCAATCTTATTAAACTCATCAATGACATCACCTACTGTCGTGGTTGTCGAGATTGTCACACTGGCAAGAGCTGCGCCGGCACCGGAAGCAGTGTCCTCAATGGAAATCGTGTCTGTGTCGTTAAATCCACTGGCATCTGTTATTAGTGAGCCAGACCCGAGTGCGTCGCCGCCTGCGTCCGTTAGAGTAAAGCTGTGATTTCCGCCTGTTACGTCGAAAGATGCTGCGCCACCCTTGGCTTCATCCAGATCCGACAGGTTAAGGCCGGTGGAGAGAGCCGCGTCGGTGTAGTCAACCGCGGTAATGGTTTGCTTGGATGTCGCGTCTTCGTTGAAGATTGTAGTAAGATCGTTGCCTTCGCCAGCCAGTAGGTTTTTACCCTTATAAGAGCTGTCTTTGGCGACATCCTCAATTTGTTCCAGAAGATCGTTGTACTGCTTAGCGTAGGCAGCACGTTCGGACTGGCTTTGTGTTTGTTGGGCTTGATTGGCTTTTGCTTTGGCAGCTTCAACCAGATCTGTGATGGTTGAGATGCCTTTGTCCGCTGCTTTGATGGTCTGGAGTGACTGCCCCATATCATCGAGCAAGGTGCCAAGATCGCCGGCACGCGCATTCAAACCGGAAGCTGTGAAGAAGGAATTTGGATTGTCGAGGGCAGAGTTAACCTTCAGGCCGGTCGCCAGTTTGTTCTGGACGCCGGACATCAGATCTGCGGTTGACTGGAGAGTAAGGAGGTTCTGGCGTACGCCAGCTGACAGCGCGATGTCCCGCATAACTAGAATCCCTTTCCTGGGGTAGCGACACCTCTTCCTGAGATGTCATAATTACCATTGTTAAAAATAACAATTAATTCTTGTGTCGCACTCTATGGTTAACAGGCTGTTAATGGTCGGCAGAAAGCGAAACTGGGAGAGGGGGTGCTGCTCTCACAAGTCGTGCAACGCTAATCATGGACAGGAGGCGCTGGAGATGCGGAAATTCATAGGGACCGCGAGGGATTGCGAGCGCAGGATGGTGGGGCAGGGGACAAGGAGTCAGAAAAAGAAAAAGGCGGGCCGGGGCCCGCCTTTTCCTGATTGTGTAAGACTTTCTGTCTTAGAAGAGACGCAGAACGTTCTGGTCTGCCTGAGATGCGAAGGACAGGGACGTCGAGGCCAGGCTCTGGCGAGTCTGCAATGCCAAGAGGTTTGCACCTTCTTCGTTGGTGTCTGCCAGCGTCAGCTTGCCAGCACCTTCTTCCAGCGTGTTGATCAGGTTCTTGGTGAAGTCCTGACGGTTTTCCACGATGGAAAGGTTGGTACCGAAGTTAGACGCCTGTGAGCGCAGGTTGCTCAGTGCATTATTCAGTCGACTGATCGACTTGTTGATGTCGTTGTCAGTAGCAAAGCCACTGTCGGCGACAGCACTAATGGTAGCGGAACTACCGTTTGAGCCCAGCGTAGTGGTGTTAAAGTCGGTGTTCGTCGCCCCATCCCGGGTACTTGCCAAAGTCAGGTCGGTTTCGGAGGTTACCGAAATACGGCCATTGGCACCCTTGGAGGCGGTGACGCCTTGGAAGTCGTCAATGAAGTCAACAAGGTCGCTGACCTTGGTGCTGCTTGTAACTTCAAAGGAACCGAGTTCGTAGTTGTTGCCATCCGTCAACGTCAGCGTATCGCCAACCTTAAATCCGGCGCTATCGACCAGGGTGGAAGTGGTCGAGAAAGCTGCGGTATCAATGTTGGTCAGAGAAGACGTTGTTGAGTTAGCGGCCCGGTCACTCAACCGGAACTCGTTGTTGGATGAGATGGTGAGGTTACCAGTGGACTCATCATATTCCGCACGAACACCAGCAACACCGTTGAGGTTGTCGACAAGATTCTGAACAGTCTGACCAGCTGTGGTTGTGGTGCCGGAAACAGCCGCGCCGCCGGTACCTGCATAGCCGGTGATGTCTGCAGTCGTCGAAATGGCAGTTGCCGTCGACAGAACTGAAGATGAGTTCAGAAAGGTGGTGCCGTCCGTCAAGTTAATGACAGCTGTACCGCCACGGAGGTCGAAGTTGGTCGCACCGCCGGTGCCTTCAACTAGGTCTGACAGGTTCAAACCGGTCGACAGAGTTGTGTCGGTATAATCAACCGCAGAAACACTCAGTTTTGACGTGTTGTCTTCGTTAAAGATAGTCGTCAAGTCGTTACCAGTACCTGCAAGCAGGTTTTTGCCCTTGTAGGAGCTGTCTTTGGCAACGTCTTCAATTTGAGTCAGCAGTTCGTTGTACTGAGCTGCAAACTGTTTCCGCTCATACTGGCTACCGGTTTGAAGCGCCTGGTTGGCTTTCGCCTTTGCAGATTCAACCAGCTTGGTAATTGCGGAGATACCTTCATCAGCTGCCTTGATGGTCTGAACCGACTGGCCCATGTCATCAAGAAGAGTGCCGAGATCGTTTGCGCGAGATTGAAGGCCCGAAGCAGTGAAGAAGCTGTTCGGATTATCCAGTGCAGAGTTCACTTTCTTACCGGTCGCCAGTTTGTTCTGGACGTCGGACATAAAGGAAGCAGTTTGCTGGAGGGTGTTGAGGTTCGCGCGAACCGCGCTTGACAGAGTGATGTCAGCCATAGTGTGCCCTTTCTAGGAACTACGAGATACACAGTCCCTTCCTGGGACCGGGCACCATCAAAGGCTGAATCTGGAAATGGAATCTAAAGAAACTTGGTTAATGGCTGTTATGGATAACGTAAAGTAAACACGTGTAGGCGCCGGGGTTACACCTCGTCGCTTAAAATACACATATTTTCAATATTCTAGATCATCGGGCGTTTAATCGATGCTGATTGAGCGCCCGATGATATATTGTTAAAATTACTTAGAACAGCCGGAGCACGTTCTGAGAGGCCTGCGAGGCCATGGACAGGGAAGTCGACGCCAGCTGCTGCTGGGTTTGCAGTGCCAGAAGGTTCGCACCTTCCACATTGGTGTCCGCAAGGGTTAATTCGCCGGCGCCTTCCTGAAGGGTGTTGATCAGAGAAGTGGTGAAGTCTTGCCGGTTTTCCACGATGGACAGGTTTGTACCGAAGGTAGAGGCTTGGGCACGAAGACTATCTTGGGCAGATTTCAGTGCGCTGAGCTGTGTGTTGATTGCGGTATCGTTTGTGAAACCGCTATTTGTACCTGCCTGGAACATTTGGCCGACACCACCGTCACTGCTCGTAATCGTGACTTGCTGACCTTGCGCAGTAATGTCCAGATCACCATCCGCCTGATCGTAAGTGGAGGATACGCCATCCATAGCGTTTAGGGCTGTATTGAAATCAGCAACGGTTGTTGTCGCTGAAACGCTGAACGTACCGATTGTTGAACCATCACCGCCGGTCACTGTTATGGTGTCGCCGTCGTCAAAAGCCGCCAAGGTTACCAGCGTGGTGGTGTCCGCAGCGGCATCAGCAGCGACTTCGACAGATCCGGTGCCGTTTGCGCCCGCCGTTATGTTGTTCAGGCCCAGGCTGGTAGATACGTCAGTGTAATCAACCGCCGAAATGCTCATTGAGGATGTGCCGTCCTCATTGAAGGTTACGGACAGATCGTTGCCGGTCCCAGCCAGCAGGTTTTTGCCCTTGTAGCCGGAATCCTTTGCCAGGTCCTGCATCTGAGTTAGCAACTCATTGTATTCGTTTGCATATTTTGAACGCAGAGTCTGGTCTGATGTCTGCAGCGCCTGGTTGGCTTTTGCCTTGGCTGCATCGACCAGATCGGAGATCGCCGAAATCCCTTTGTCGGCCGCTTTCAGCGTCTGGACGCCCTGGCCCATATCGTCGAGCAGGGTACCGAGATCGCTTGCCCTGTTTTCCAGCCCTTTTGCCGTGAAAAACGAATTCGGATTGTCGAGCGCGGAGTTCACCTTCTTGCCAGTCGCCAGCTTGTTCTGAACCTGGGACATCATGTCCGCAGTTGCTGTCAGGGTATTGAGGTTGGCGCGGACGGCGTTTGTGAGGGTAATGCCGGACATTTCTTTTCCTTCCTTGGAAAAACGCAAAACAAGATTCCCGTCCTGGGGATCACCGACCAAGAAAGACTATAGGTATTAATGACAATGTAAAAAATACGGTTAGTGAAAATTAACCTTAACAAAGTGTTGCGGTTATTATGAGGCCAAAATTTTCTGTTATCGGCAGAAAACCTTTTTTGAGGCACCGAAAGGTCTGGCTATTTGCTTGGAAGCGCGGCGAAAACGTCAAGTTCCGCTTGGGAGGGGAGGCGCATTGTGTATCAGGCTGAAACTGGACCCGAACGCTCTCGATGGGCCGATAACCCCAAGAGGCGACAAACGCAGACCACAGAGAGCAATTGAGGAATCGTCCTATGAGTGCCTTTGAGTGGTCTAACGGTCGAAGTTCACATTGACCGGTCCCGCGTATAGCTGAAATCGCGGGTATTCTTTGGTGTGCTTCGGCCTATTGCTTCATGACCTCACAAGATATGCGAATAGTTGCTTTCGCAGAGTTGAGGTGGGGTACTGGTTATGAAACACCAGCCCCAAAGAAGCCGGGCAAAAGGCACGCGCGGCCGACTCAAGTGGATGAGGCATCTACTCGGCTGCTCAGCAGGGAGTCCAAACTACAAAAAGCTCGGATAAACCGGTATGATTGCCAGTGGAGGTTGGGTTAAGGGAAAATCAAATACACCGGAGCCGGCCGACACCACCTAGGCGGTGCGTTGGACGGCGTCCGGATTGTTTTCAGTGCGCAAAGCATCAATCTGATTGCGGTGAGCCTGGACCGTTTCGGAATAAGCTCTGAGCCTTAGCAAGGTTTCGCTCGGAATCTGCCGGACAACTTCGCCTGTTTCCGTGTCGGTTGCCACGTAAATCAGGCTTTCGCTTTCCGGATCGATCACGTTCTGCCGGGTGATAGCAGGCGTGTACCGTTCCAGCGCAGATTGATTGGGTTGATCATCCGGCTTGCGGTTTTGCTCGTAGTTCGCGGACCTTTGTGTTCCGGACGAGTCTCCTGTTGGTCTAACAGTTTCCTCTGCCGGCAAATCGGTCGATGTTGCCGGTTTATCTTTGTCCGGGGCCCGTGTGACCGGCGTAATCGCCGTATATGTCGGCGATGGAGGCCGGACTAATGCGGTATCCATTATTGCCCTCCGGGTTACTTCGTACATTGACCCGATCTTGGCAAAATAACGTAAGGGAATGAATTTTCCGTTAACCGAATGGTTAGGATTTTAGGTGTGCGGATTTATCTTTTTGTAGTTGTTCCTGATTCGTATCCGTTTGGTTTGCAGTAAGTCGGCCATGCAAGAAGTCGCTCCCTTGCAAACTCTGCCAATAGAACGCCCAGCAATCTTACAGTGACTGATTGACAGCAATGCCCTGAGCAGATTTCGGTCCGTTTGGAGCGGCGCCGGTCCGGCCGTAAGTGGTTGGCGCAGCGGCGTTCTTCGCTCCAACGGCTTTGGCGACCGACGAAACGATGTTGTTTGTTACTTCCCGCGCGGTTGCCAGAACCGCCAGATTGATGCGCAGGACCGGCTGGAATTCGCCGTGCTGGCGCCGCAGAGACTGAGTGGCCGCTGGCGCAAGATTGCCAAGCGCAATTGCATGGTCCTTCGCGGTCATCATGCCGCGGGTATACTCATGAATGAGCCGCGCCTTGTCCGCTTGCAATTCTCCAGCTTCTTTCAGTTTTCCGGCTCGCACCAGATCCGTTTCCATCTCAATGACAGACAGAAGCGCTTCCATAGTGCTGGACAAGGCTGAGCAGAACGTTTCTGCTTCTTGTTTGCTCGCCGGGCGCTCTACGGAAAAGGGAAGCGTATTGGAATTTGGTTGTGCGGTCATTGGGCGCCTTCCTGCAAAGCAAGCAATTCACGTTCTACACTATCTGCGATTCCAACGCCGCCGGCAGCTGAAATCGTACGGGCATATTCATCTACCAACATGCTTTGCCAGGCATCAGAGCCGGTTCCGCCGTCCCAGGCGCCACCATTTTCCAAACCTTTGAACATGCTCTGAAGCATGTTGTTTAGAAAAACTGCCTCAAACTCTTCTGCGGCAACCCTGGCTGCGGCCTTGCTGGTCCTGTCGACACCCTGAAGGACATCGAGTGGGTTGGATCTTGGTTGTAAAGGCGCAAGTGGCAGGTCCATCAGAGCACCTCAATTTCAGCTTGCAGCGCACCTGCTGCCTTGATTGCCTGGAGGATCGAGATCATATCCCTCGGGCCGATGCCCAAAGCATTCAGACCATCCACCAATTGTTTCAAAGTCACGGTTCCTGGAACGATCGCCAGTTTGGCATCCGGATCGGTATTGACGTTTAATTCTGTGCGCGGAACCACGGCGGTCTGGCCGTTGGCAAAGGGCAGGGGCTGTACGACTTCCGGCGTTTCGGCGATCGTGACAGTCAAGTTGCCTTGTGCGACCGCCACCATGGACACTTTGACGTCCTGCCCCATTACGATGATGCCAGAGGCTTCATTGATGACAACTTTTGCCGCAAGATCGGGTTCAATGATCAATTGTTCGATGTCGGTCAGAAGGTCGACAATGTTGCCATCATATTGGCGCGGCAATTCCAATTGGACAGTCGCCGGATCAACCGGTTCGGCGGTCGGCATACCAATCAGTTCGTTGATCGACAAAGCGACCCGGCGGGCCGTAGTCAGGTCCGGATTACGCAGCGCGAGCCGCACATTGGTCAATGAGGCCAGTTTGAATTCAAGTTCCCGTTCAACGAGACCGCCATTTGCGATCCGGCCGGCTGTAGGCACACCTTGAGTGATTGAAGCAGCGTCACCTTGTGCGGTGAAGCCGCCGATCGCGACAGACCCTTGGGCGATTGCATAGACCTCACCATCCGCGCCGACGAGGGGGGTGACGAGCAAAGTGCCGCCCTGAAGGGATGAAGAATCCCCAAGAGCGCTGACATTGACATCAATCCGTGTGCCTTGCGTGGAAAACGGGGGGAGGTTGGCGGTTACCATGACAGCAGCGACTGTGTTGGTGTTCAGTGCGCTGTTTCGAGTGTTGACGCCGAGTCTTTCCAACATAGCCTGCAGACTTTGCTGTGTGAAAGGTGTGTTGTTCAGCGAATCGCCGGTCCCGTTGAGGCCAACCACAAGGCCATATCCAATGAGTTGGTTTTCGCGGATGCCTTCAAAGTCTGCGATGTCCTTGATGCGCGAGGATGCGTCCGCAGCGATGGTCATCAAGACCTGCGTGCAAAGAAGCACTATGGCGAACAGGGCAAACCGGCTGGCCGGGCCTGGGAAATATGTGCTCAGATGACGCATTCTTGACGCTGATCCATGTAATTGGCCGGGTTTGGTGCCCGATGGTCGTTTAGGTTCGAAATGCATTATGCGAGAGCCGTGCCAAGTTTTGGATTCGAGCTGGCTGGGATCTAAGAGTGGCTGGATTCTGCGGAGTTTGCGGATATTTGGCGAGCATATCCACGCAAATTCGCTAAATAGAGTTAATCATTAAGAATAGATGCCCGGCAAATATTGCCTTGCTGACCCGGACTCATTTACCCTTTCAGGCAGAATCTGACAGGAGCTGGAGCAACTTGGTGTCGGCCAGCCATCAGAATGATTGGATAAACAAGATGCGCATTACCGGGAACAAACCTCTCAGCGGTGTCCAGGGGCGTGGAGCCAAAAAGCGCAGCGCCTCTGGCGGAGAATTTACGCCGGACATGGGCGGAGCATCGGATCTCCCCCAAACTAATGAAACAGCCGGCGGTGCCGGAATTCAGGGCATTGATGCTTTGCTGGCACTTCAGGAAGTCGATGAGCGCTCCGACCGCCGTAAAAAGGCGGCGCGCCACGGGCATTCGCTTCTTGATAGTTTGGAAATGATCCGCGCAGATCTTTTAGCAGGCCAGGTCTCTGAAGATCGGCTTGAGCATCTTGCAGCAACCGTATCCAACCGCCAGACCAGTGGTGATCCTAAGGTTGACGCTGTGCTGGAGGAAATTGAACTGCGCGTAAAAGTCGAGCTTGCAAAGCTTGGTCGATTTTCAGATGCCCCTGCGTAAGGGTTTTGGGAGTTAACCACATATTTGATTAAAATTTACACAACAGTTTGAAACATATGCTTTTTTCTACCGGCTATTTTTAACAAATGAACCGTTGTCCCGGCGGGGAAGCGTCTATATATATAGCCCGTCATAACGGTAAACCGGAGCGATAGATGACGGTTGATATTGAGTCTGAGTACCGACCCTCGCAAGACGAGCCGTTCATGAATGACCGGCAGCGCGAATACTTTCGAAACAAGCTGCTAGCCTGGAAAGATGAAATCCTGAAAGAAAGCGCGGAAACACTCGCGAACCTTCAGGAAGAAAGTCAAAACCATCCCGATTTGGCTGATCGTGCGTCTTCAGAGACTGACCGGTCTATTGAACTGCGGGCCCGTGACCGTCAGCGCAAATTGATCTCCAAGATCGACGACGCGTTGGAGCGAATCGCGGATGGCAGCTACGGCTATTGTGAAGAGACTGGCGAACCGATTTCTTTGCGCAGGCTCGAAGCGCGGCCAATTGCCACTTTGTCGATCGAAGCTCAGGAAGCGCATGAGCGCCGCGAGAAGGTGTATCGCGACGACTGATTTCCAGAAACGGCCGGTTTGATGAAACATGCAAACCAACTGACTTTTCAAGCCTTCCCGTATTCGGGAAGGTTTTTTTTGGCCTGCGGCCGTTTGTTTGATTGTCTGCTCCCGGTTGGCCTAGGGTCAGCACCTGTTCATAAGCTCCAACATCAACGACAGCTTCCAGCAACAACGGACGCCAGGTACAATCGGGGCTATGTCCAAGTTGCGGACTTAGCTGCCATTCGGACAGTTGCTTCCAAGGTCTGCTCCGTGTCTCGGCAGGCAACATCAAGCCAGTCTGTCCGTCGATCCAGAAATTAGACGACGTAGCATTTCGGCAAAGTTTTCGATGTCTTCGTCAGCCCACCTATCACTAAAAAGATAATTCGCCCTTTTGGAGAATGTCTCAAGCGCTTCCGCCAGCTTCTCTTTTCCGGCTTCGGTCGCAACGACGTAGACCAACCGAGCGTCTCGCTCGTCCATCTTTCTGCCCAACAGTCCGATCTTTTCCATCGGAGCGGCCATGCGGGTTATCGTCGAGGCGCTGACATGCATTCGTCTTGCCAGATCGACACGTGACAATCTGTGCGCCGTCGAGCGATTTACATGAAGGAGCAGAAAAAACTCGTTCACGGAAATACCGTGAACGGCTGAAAACTCGCCAGAAAGCTCGGCCCTGAAGTTGTCTGCTACCTGAAGCAGGCGCAGTGCGTTGGTCGTGTTTATATCAGTCATGCCTAGAGTATATTGCAATGTGCTTGCATAAGCAATCATATTGCAATATATGGATCGCATGAGCCGCATCAAAGGTGGACACCCAACATGACTTTCGAAATCTGGTTCTCGGTCGCTGGCATCGCAGCCATGTTAGGGTGGCTGACGCTGCTCGTTTCGCCGCTCATTCCTAGATGGTCTGATCGAATTGCTGGCTCCATATTGCCCATCAGTCTCAGCTTAGGGTACGTCGCGCTGGTGGTTGTTCCATCATCAAGCAGCGAGGGCGGCTTTGGCACGCTTGCGGAGGTCATCAAGCTGTTTTCCCATGAGCAAGCAGCGCTCGCGGGATGGGTGCATTTCTTGGCGTTCGATCTGTTTGTTGGTGCCTGGATTTGCCGCACTGCTCGCGCGGAAGCTATCAGCTTCTGGCTTGTTGCACCTATCCTTCTGTTAACGTTCATGTTTGGCCCTGCGGGTCTCCTGGCTTTTTGGGTTGTTCGATCCGGCGTGTGGGTCAAATCGGCACGAAAATCCGCAGAAACAAGTGAGGTTGTTCCATGAACGACGGTCAAAAATCTCTCATTCACCTGATCTGCGGTCCAATCGGTGCGGGCAAGACGACATATTCTCGAGAGTTGGCGGCTTTGTCTGGCGGTGTTGTGTTCTCCATCGACGAATGGATGGTGTCGCTGTTTGGGGAGGATGCGCCGAAAAGTGCAGACCCAGACTGGATTTTTCCGCGCGTGGATCGTTGCGAAAAGCAAATGTGGGCAATGGCGAAGCGGCTTGGAGCGCTGCATGTGCCATCAATTCTGGATTTCGGCTTTCAAAGATATGAGCACCGCCGAAGGTATATCAACTTCGCAAATGAGGCCGGACTTGCAGCAAAGATGCACGTTCTTGACGTCGAGGCTTCGGAAAGATGGAAACGTATCGAGGCTCGAAACACGACCAAAGGAGAGACGTTCCATTTAGTGATTTCACGCGGCATGTTTGACTATATCGAGGCGACCTGGGAGCAGCCGAGCGAGGATGAAACAGCTTCCGTCTCAAGAACAAGTTTTGATTAGCATCCTTCAACGGTGCCTAGGCGGCCATTTACGCGCCTTGTAACATCCGCCTCTTTGGGCTCTCGGCCGCCATATGAAAGGTCCTTGTTGGATGACTGCTTCATCGCGGTCAATGGGCATCACTCTGTTGTTTCAATCGGCGACGCCATCGTGGTTCAAGGGCGATAGGAGGATTGTGTTTGTCGCATATGTTCCCGAGATCAAGCGGCGTCGCTCAGTTTGATTACCGCACAGTTCGCAGCTGTATAATCCATGTCACCGTAATGACCTGTGATGGCGCGTTGTACCAGCCGAATATTGCCGCACTAAACGCTCTACAACCGGTTTATCAGATGGTCCCGCCTCGGCGTGATTGCCGGAACTGCCTGCGGCGGTCATCTTCTGGTTATGAGTCCTGACCCTAACCTTCCAAAAGAAATCGGGCACGGCACTCGGGGAGCGAGATGCCGTGCCCGGTTCAGCAGCTTAAGGCAGACCACGTCTGACCAGCCAAAAGCTGCCGGGGGAGCTGTGCTGCCTGTCGGATTAGAAGGGCAGGAGGATATCCAGGACCTGGTTGCCGTAGCGTGGTTGCTGGACGTCGGTGATTTGGCCGCGGCCGCCATACCCAATCCGCGCTTCGGCGATCTGCTGGCTCTGGATGGTGTTGTTTGACGTGATGTCTTCCGGTCTGACAATACCGGCAACGATCAGCTCACGTACTTCGAAGTTGACCCGGATTTCCTGACGGCCTTCGATGACCATGTTGCCGTTGGGTAGAACCTGGGTGACTACTGCGGCGACAGTGGTGTTTAACTCTTCCTCCCGGTCAACCTTGCCGGAACCAGCAAAGCTTGAGTTGCTGTTGACTGCGCCAAGATTGCTGGCGGTTGTACCTGCGGGAAGGAATATGGTGTCTATGGCCGTGCCGAGGGCGCCGGTAACACCCGAGCCGTTCGTCTCAGTCCGGCTCCTATCTGTGTCATTTTCAATCTCGGCTTTTTCATCAATAGACACAATGACAGTCAAAAGATCGCCGACTTGGCTGGCCCGTTGGTCCTTAAAGAAGGCGCGGCTGCCGGATTGCCATAGTGAGTTCGGGTTGTAATGTGCCTGAACTGGATCCGGCATTGGCATTTGGACCGGCCGGTATCCCGGCGTTGTGGTCGGATCTTGGATGGCGTTGAGTGCCGGTTGCTTGCCGACATTTGCCAGACGGTCGGCGCTGCCGCATCCGGCGAGCAAGGCGGCAAGCGCGATGCTTGCCAAGAGAGAAGGATTGCGATGAGTGAACATTAGTTGGCCTCTTTGTTCAGGCTTGCAACAACTGCATGGGCGGCATGAACAAGTACTTGGCCGCGGGAGGATACTGTCGCAGGGACAACGCGCCGCGACTGGAGGTTCATCACATCGATAACGTCGCCCTTGGCGCCGTTGGTAAGGGCCTTGGCCCGGGATGTGAGTTTCATGGCGCCGAGGTTAAAGGTGACAGTCACCTTATCGCCGCGCGAAATCAGGATGGGGCGTTCGAAGTCTTTGCGCGAAAGCGGTTGGTTTGAGCGCATGTTGACGCGCGCTGCCTTGCCGATGATGTCCTTGCTGTCATGAAGTGCTGCTGACATGACTTTGGACTTGGGAAGCCGGACGGTTGTCAGGTCGGCTTCTTGAACGATATCGCCGCGTTTCAAAGGCTGGCTCAGAGCCAGAACCTCGATCATTTCCACTGCAGATCCTGTGATCATCAGTGGTTTGGTACCGTGTTCGACCGCTACCGTTGCATATGCGGTGAAATAGCCAGACTCCTGGGACCAATCTATTCGATTAATCCGGATAGGATCTTGAACTTTTGGGTCGGCAAGAATCTGCACTGGTGCCTGGATCAGTTTGATGTCCAAGGCTGCTTCGTCCAGACTGGCATTTCGTCTGGAGAAATCCATGCGGATCAAGTTCTCCAGCTGAAAACGGTTGAGTTTGGTCGCGCCCCGGTGAACCACTACGGTCCGCAGTCCATCTGTTCCTGCTGCTGTAAGTCCGGCATCACGTGCCCGCTTCGCCACCATACTAGCTGGAACATTTCCGGATGTTCCCATATCCGGCGAGCGGAACAGGGGCACCGTGGCTAAACCGCCAGCGTTCGAATAGAAATCGCCGACGGTGACGATTTCAGACAACGTCATAACCTGTGAGCGCAGCACCGGGCGCTCGTTTGCACTTGCCGGTATACCGGCAAGTGCAGCCATGGTCAGGCTAAGAGCGGCTATCAGTAAGGTCTTCATCGACTTAAGCCTTTCTCACTAGCGGATCTGAGTTGTGGTCGAGTACATCTGGTCGGCGGCCTGGATGACTTTGGAATTCATCTCATAGGCGCGCTGGGCAGCGATCAAGTCTGCAATCTCCGTCACCGCATCAACGTTGGCCATTTCGAGAAAGTACTGCTGTGTACTTCCGAAACTTTCATCATTTGGGTTTCCGGTTTGCGGTGCACCGCTGGCATCGGTTTCGAGGAACAAGTTATCGCCGATTGCTTCCAAGCCGGCCTTGTTGACGAAACGGGCCAACTGAATCTGACCGAGGTCGACAGTCGCGCCAGCTTCGTCGACACCTTGAACCTTTCCATCGGCTGCGATGGTTAGATCTCTGGTGGTTTCAGGAATTGTAATATTCGGTTCAAGTGGATAACCATCCACGGTTACCAGCTGGCCATTGGCATCTCGCTCAAATGAGCCATCTCTGGAATAGGCAGTTGTGCCGCCAGGAAGTTCAATTTGAAAGAAGCCTTCGCCCCGAATAGCCAAATCCAGGTCTTTACCTGTTTGCTCAAGCGAGCCCTGAGACATGATGCGGGCTGTTGATGCCAGCTTCACACCGGTACCGATCTGAATACCGGTGGGAACTATTGTCCCTGAATCGGATGTCTCTGTGCCCATTCTCCGAAGGTTTTGGTACAGCAGATCCTGGAAATCGGCCCGTTGCTTCTTGAAGCCGGTGGTTCGCATGTTGGCGACATTGTTCGAAATAACTTCGACATTGTATTCCTGCGCCTTCATTCCGGTAGCGGCAGTGTGGAGTGCTCTCATCTTATCGGTTCCTTATGCCGTCAGCCTTCGAAGGTGCCGAGTGTCCGGACGGCTTGCTGTCGCAAGTCATCGATTTCTTTGAGTAAGTTCGTCATGGATTCGTAGGCACGTGTAACTTCGATCAGCCGGCTCACCTCAGTCACGCCAAATACATTGGAGCCTTCAACAGCTCCTTGGATCATGCGGACATCTGTAGCGGGAATAGGATCTTCGCCGACAAATAGGGTGTCGCCGATTTTCTCGAGTTTGCGGAGATCTTCGAAATTGACAACGCGCAACCGGCCCCTAATGCCGTTGTCCGTTGCTATGATGCCCTCTGCGGAGACCTCGACCAATCCATCTTCCCGGGTAATGGTCACAGGACCTTGGTCTGTCAGGACGGGTAGACCGCCGGGGGCAACGAGTTGACCTTGGGCATTCAGATGAAACGAACCAGCGCGCGTATAAGCCTCTGTTCCGTCTTCCAACTGAACGACGAAAAACCCTTCGCTGTTTAGCGCAAAGTCCAAGTCGTTTCCGGTCGTCATAACGGAGCCGGGATCAAAATTGGTCCGTGTGGTGAACATATCCACGTAGGACATTTTTCTGTCCTGTGGCTCAAATGCGGTGTTCTCCGCAACAGCCATCACGTATTCTGAGAAATGAAGATCTTGAGATTTAAAGCCGGGTGTATTGATGTTCGCCATATTGTTGGCGACCACATCCAGCCGGTTTCTCAATACATGCTGTCGCGACAACGCGATTAGCTGAGCATTCTCCATAAGATTGGTCCTTCGTGCTCCCCGATAAGCGCTTTTGTCTCCCCAGACAGCGGCGCCGTTAAGGTTAATGCAGAACCCGTGCCAGTTTTTAAATCCTTGGGAAAACTGGGCAAAACCTTAAGGCGGAGGATGCATGCGGCAAGAGATTCCGGCAGAAGTTAACCACTTGGCAATTTTTGCCCGGTGACTCGCTGAAGTGGAATGGTAACCAATCGTTAACCATTAACACTTTAGTAATATTTAAACGCGCGCGAGCGCTCGCGTAGAGCGGAGGGCATAATGGCCGACGAGAACGCCGCAGCCGAGGAAGAAGGCGAGGAAGAAGCCGCCGGCGGTGGCAAGAAAAAACTCATTCTCTTTGGGGCGATTGGGCTTGTCGTTCTGCTTGCCGCTGGAGGCGGGGCCTACTTCTTTCTGATGGGGGATGATGTGCCAGCGCCTGGGCCGGGCGATGGGCCGGTGCCGCAAGAAGCGCAGAAGCCGGTGGTTTTTTATGACCTGCCGGAAATGACTGTGAATTTGGCGACTGAGGGCCGCACGACCTATCTCAAGGTCCGCATTGCCCTTGAAGTTGAAAATCGCGCAATGATCGAGCAGATCCAGCCGTTTTTGCCACGGATTCTGGATGCGTTTCAGATTTATTTGCGTGAACTCCGCCCTGCGGACCTGGAGGGGTCTGCTGGTCTGTTCCGTCTGAAGGAAGAATTGCTCAGGCGGATCAATTTGTCGGTTTATCCGGCAAAAGTCGAAGGGGTGCTGTTCAAGGAAATCCTTGTACAGTGAGGATCTAGATGGCTGACGCCGAAGAAGACGATCTGTCCGAAGAGGATATGGCCGACGCATGGGGTGCTGCTCTCGCTGAGCAGGGCGCTGGCGGCGACGAAGACGATGATTTGGCCGCGGCCTGGGGCGCTGCTCTAGAAGAGCAGGGTGCCGGAAGCTCGGACGATATGGCTGCGCAATGGGCGGCCATGATCGACGACAGCGAGCCGGACCTGGAAAACGCGACCCGTGGTGCGGATCGTGTTCTCAACCAGGAAGAGATCGACAACCTTCTCGGCTTCAACATTGAAGACACCATTGCCGGTGATCAGAGCGGTATCCGTGCGCTCATCAACTCCGCAATGGTTTCTTACGAGCGTCTGCCAATGCTCGAAATCGTGTTCGACCGTCTTGTTCGGTTGACCACGACATCCTTGCGCAACTTCACGTCCGACAACGTTGAGGTGTCTCTTGATGCCATCAGTTCCGTTCGGTTTGGCGATTACCTGAATTCCATCCCTCTGCCGGCGATCCTTGGTATTTTCAAGGCTGAAGAGTGGGACGGCTTTGGGATGATCACGGTTGAATCCAGCCTTATTTATTCGATTATTGATGTGCTGCTTGGTGGAGGCCGTGGAACTACCGCTGCAAGGGTCGAAGGACGGCCCTATACGACGATTGAAACGAACCTCGTGCAGCAAATGGTTCAGCTGATTTTGCAGGATGCGGAACAGGCTTTCGCGCCGCTGTCTCCGGTTCATTTCAATCTGGAGCGTCTTGAGACCAATCCGCGCTTTGCAGCGATTTCCCGTCCGGCGAACGCCGCGATTCTCGTCGAACTTCGCATCGATATGGAAGATCGGGGCGGGACGGTCGAAATCATGATGCCCTACGCAACTTTGGAGCCGATCCGTGATCTGCTGCTCCAGATGTTCATGGGTGAAAAATTCGGCCGGGATCCGATCTGGGAAGGCCATTTGGCAACAGAAATTCATGCCGCGGAAGTTGAAGTCGATGCGGTGCTTTACGAAACGTATTTGCCGCTTGGCCGGGTGCTCAGCTTGGATGTCGGGCAAACGCTGGTATTCGACGTCTCCCCGACGGATCCAGTACTCGTAAAGTGTGGAAACATCCCTTTGACAGAGGGGACGCTTGGCAAGACCGAAGATTCCATTGCCATCCGCGTCGCAAAGAATTTGCGCAAACCGAAAATGACCCTGGCAGCCTTTGAGCGCGCCATGCAGAGCGAAATGGAGCAACCATGACGTCCTTGCCCATCGGACTGATTATTGAAGGCCTTGTTGCTGTCCTTCTTGTAATCACCATCGCCTATTGCTGGATTTTAAACCGCCGTCTTCAGAGGCTTCGGGCAGACGAACAAACGCTCCGGGCGACCATTTCGGAATTGATGACGGCCACGGAAATCGCGGAGCGGGCTATCCTGGGTTTGAAGACCACCGCGGCGGAAGCGGATAAGTCTCTCGGGCGCCGTCTTAAGGAAGCAGAAACCATGTCTCATACCTTAGCCGACCAGATCGGCGAAGGTGACAAAGTCTTTACGCGGATCTCGCAAATTGCTGGAGCAGCCCGGTCTGCTGCGCAGCAACGGGAATTGCCGCCTGCGAGCGATCCTTATACCGCGCAGCCGCAAGCCGCACCACCGCCGCATACCAATGGTCATTTGGCGGGCGAGCCATCGATACTGCAACAGGCGCCAGCCGTGGAGCCTGAACGTAAACGGAGCAGTCGCGCATCCGATATCCGGAGTGCGGCGGCGGAAGCTACAGCAAGGCTGGAGGAATTCCGCAACAAGCGTAAAGGCGCTGCTGCATGAGTGTAAGATTGTTGCCATTGTTGGGCGTTGCCGCGAGCGCGCTGTTCGGGTTGAAACTTCTAGGCCTCATTATGGGCCCAGACAGCACCAGCCTGCCAATCAATGGCGCAATCGCGCAAGAAAACGCTGAAATGGAAGCAGGCGGTGCAGAGACTGCCCCAATGCCTGAAGAGGGCGCCGCGGCTTCCGGTTTGGCACCGCCGGCCCAACCGGTTTTGCCGGACAGCCTGGAAATTGGTGGATCTGCAGCGGAACGCGCAGTTCTTGAGAGCCTCGGCAAACGCCGCCAAAACCTGCAGAAACAGGAAGGCCAGCTGGACCTCCGCGAAAAACTGCTTCAGGCCACTGAGGAACGCATCGAGCAGCGGGTTGAAGAACTGAAGCAGCTCGAAGCACGGATCAACTCAGCAGTTGAGCAGAAGAAAAAGCAGGAAGAAAACGAAATTGCCGGTCTCGTGACCATGTACGAAAACATGAAACCGAAAGACGCGGCGCGTATTTTTGATAGGTTGAGCCTGCCGATCCTGATGAAGGTGGTCCGACAAATGAAGCCCCGGAAAATGTCGGCTATTTTGGCGAAAATGTCGCCGGATGCTGCCGAGCAGCTGACCGTTGCGATCGCCAGTCAGTCCTCCGAGCAGCCAGAACCGGTCCAAGAACAGGCACAGGCGCCTGCAAGTGCGGTCCTTCCAAAAATTCCGTCTAACTGAGCGAATTAAGTCCGCTCTCTTCACTCAGCGTAAGAGCGCGTTAAGGGGACTTGTATAAAACTAGAGTGTTGGCAGAAACCGAGGTCGAAACAACTTGCCAAGGCAGATCCTGACATCATGGGCAACCGGGACATTCGCAGATTTCCGCGAATGCAGAGCCTTTGTGTGTTTGAGGATGGGCCTCCTACTCGTGGCACTGTTGTTTGCGGCCCTGCCGATGGCATCTGCGTATGCCCAGTCCCTTGAACCCGTTGACTTGGACGTCTCCCAGGAACAAGGTTTTGGCCGGATTGTCTTGACCTTCAAAGATCGAACCCTGCTGCCGACCTATGATGCGGTCATTACTGGCGGTGTGCTCCGGATTTCATTCCAGGAACCGATCGATGTGAATGTCGATGATGTACCGCTGGATCTTGCGCAATATGTCACGATTGCACGCCGGGATCCCGATGGGGCGGCCATTCGGTTTGCGTTGAAAAGCCAATATCAGATCAACACATTGGAAGCTGGTGAGAAGCTGTTCATCGACATTTTGCCGATGACCTGGTCGGGCTTGCCGCCCGGACTTCCGGATGATGTGGTTCGCGAGCTCGCCAAACGGGCCGAGGCAGCTATGCGGAAGGTCCGTGCTCTTGAACAAGCGCGGCTGAAAGCTCAGGAAGGTCCGCAAGTCACTTTGCATGTTGGCGAGCACCCAACATTTACTCGCCTCGTGTTCGACTGGTCGATCAAGTTCGATACAGCATTTGTCCGCGAGAACGACATTATCAAGGTCACCTTCAACCACCCGGCACAATTGGATATTTCTCACTTACGGGCGCATCTGCCGCCTGGCGTCATCGACGCGACATCTTTCCTCGATAAAGGGAAGTTGAAATTTCTTATGCGCGTCGATCCTGCGGTCGATATTCGGGCCTTCCGTGAAGAGCAGACCTATGTCATCGATGTTACTCCAGAGAACATGGAGCCGAACGATCCGGCGAATGCTCTGATCAACAAGGAGCTTTCGGTCGCGGATAACGAAAACCGGAAGAACATGATTACCGCACCTGGTTTGCGGGACACGCGTGAGGTCAGCAATCCGCGTGGTTTGCCGCCGTCAGGCTCCGCGTCATATGGCGGAGGTGGCCGGTTGAAGGAATCGCGGGCTGATGAATCCGCCGGTTTCACTGCCGTTCCCCTTGGAGGCGCAGCAGAAGGTGGCGCGCCGCAGCCAATGCGCAATAGCAGTGAACCAGCGCCTGCTCGCGACAGATCAGCAGATTTGTTACCCAGCTCCGGTGATATTGAGGGGACGTCTTCAGAATTAGTTCTGGCCGAAAATGTGCCAAAGCAAAAACCAGGCAACGGCCCTGAACTCGGGTTTGCCCAGAACCAGGATCAATTGCAGCAACCGACCAGAACCGGGCAAGCCCCGGTTCAAGTCGTTTCTGCACAACCCGATATAGAGGTCGGTGACCGGATAGCCGAAACGGTTCCGGTAACTGTCTTAGCTGAAGCACAAGATCCAGCAGAAGCTGCGCTTGATGATGGCGAGGAAACAACTGCTTCGATTCCCGGTTCTGCAGGGCAGGGAGGCTCGGGACAAAACGGCGCCTCTGGTGTGAACAGCGCTCCTAAACTGATCCAGCTGGCACAGGCAAGCCAACGCGCAATGCCATTAAGTGAGATTACTCCGTCCGATGACGAAATTGCCCGTCCAGCGCCGATGCTGGATTTGTCCAAACAGAAGCTGGGCGACCCGGTGCCGGAGGGGCCGCAGGGTGAGAACGCAATTCCGACATTAAAACAGACGGGCACAGGCTCCGATACTCGGCAGCCCAAGGCTCCCGTTGGTCCGGCTCCAGTCCAGATCCGCCAGAACAAAAGCTTTGGTAGCAGCGAAGTGCCTGCGGGCATTCAGTTGCCACGCAAACCCGAACGGGCGCCTGAAGTTTGGCGGGCCACAGGGGGGCGGGATCCCGCCGAAACGAAAGTATCACCGGAGAGCCCACCAGAGAATTTTGGCGAAGCAGCCCGCAATTTTGTGTCTGCGGAAGCCCGTCGTATTGGCAACACGGTCCGCGTGGTATTTCCATTTTCTGAACCGGTTTCGAGTGCTGTGTTCCGGCGGAACGATAGCATCTGGTTGGTCTTTGATACCGATGCGACAATTGATACCCGCGGTATGGTCTCGGCTTTGGCCGAAACAGCTGAAACGATTGATGTTGAGCAACACGGCGACTATCAGATCTTGCGCCTTGACATGAATGATCCGGTTTTGGCGACAGTTGGTGCGGACGGAAATGCCTGGTCATTGGTCATTGGCGATTTGATTCTAGAGCCATCTATCCCGCTCAAAATGGAACGGACAATCCGCGGGGATGGTGGATCGATCCTACGGGTCCTTTATCAAGATCCGCAGAATATTCGCAGCATTACCGATCCTTTTGTTGGCGATACCATTTCTCTCGTCACTGGATTTGGACCGCCGCGCGGGCTTCTGAAACCCCAAAAATTTGTCGATTTGGAAGCCTTGAGTTCGGCGCAAGGTATCGCTTTGGCGACGCGGTCCGATGGCGTAAAGATCAAAATCCTCGGGGATGACGTCATCATTGAAAAGGATGGTGGCCTGGCCTTGTCCAACCGGCATTTGCGTGGTGGTACAGGAACATTGGGCCGTATCGTTGATCCAGATGACACCGGATCTGTCGAATTTGTCTCCCTGAGCACTGAAGGCCCTGGTGCGTACCGCTCGCGGCTTCAAGAACTCCAATCCCAATTGACGAAATCGCCCGAAGGCAAACGCCGTAAGCCGTTGATGGCGTTGGCGAAGTTTTATCTCGCACACCAATTCCCGCAAGAGGCGATGGGGTTGATGAACCTGGCGCTCGAAGAAGATCCTGCTCTGGCCGAAAACAGTTCCTTTAATCTTGTGAAAGGAGCCGCATTGACCATGGCCGGGCGGCCGGATGAGGCTTATGGGCATCTTCATCGGCCGGATCTGAAAAACAGTCCGGATGCTGCGGTCTGGCAAACCATTGTCGATGTTCAGCTGGGCAACTGGACACAGGCGCGAATAGCGATGCCGCGTGGCCGGGCAGTCGTTGGCAACTATCCAACATCGATTCAAACCGAATTCAAACTTGCAGCCGCTCAGTCGATGGTCGAGGCCAATGATTTTGGCATTGCCAACGGCATTTTGGCCGAGATTGAACCGGCCGAAGTCACCCGTCCACAGGCTGCGCGCTACGATATTTTGCGGGGCCGGGTTGCCGATGCGTCTGGCCGGTCGCAGGAGGCGCTGACAGTTTTTGACCTTGTAACCCGCTCAGATGACCGTCCTCGGGCGGCTGAAGCAGAATATCGGGCGCTGAGGATCCGTTACCGCGACGGCGAGATGACGATTGACGAGGCTATAGATCAGTTGGCTGGCCTGTCGACATCTTGGCGCGGTGATGAAATTGAGCTCAAAACCTTGCGCTTCTTGGCGCAGCTTTATGCCGAACGCGGCCAGTATCGTGAAGCGTTTGAGGCGATGAAATCTGCGGTTCAAGCAGAACCTGACTCTGATACAACCCGCTTGCTCCAAGAAGAAATGAACGCCCTGTTCAATTCTCTGTTCCTGGATGGCAAGGCCGATGAAATGCCGCCGATTAAGGCGCTGGCTCTTTATTATGATTTCCGGGAGCTGACACCGATTGGCCGTCGCGGTGACGAGATGGTCCGGCTTTTGGCCAAACGCCTTGTTGAAGTGGATCTTCTGGATCAGGCAACGGAACTTCTGCGGCATCAGGTCGACAATCGGCTGAAGGGGGCAGCACGGGCTCAAATAGCGGCAGATCTTGGCGCGATCTATCTGATGGACCGTCGACCAGAAGAAGCCCTCCGGGTTCTGAACCGCACCCGTCAGGCGAGTCTTCCTTCGACGTTGAAGCGTCAGCGCAATATCGTTGAAGCGCGGGCGTTAACTGAAAGCGGGCGCCCGGACCTTGCTCTTGAGCTTGTCCGGAACATGCGGGGCACCGATGTAGACCGGTTGCGGGCCGATACGTTCTGGGCTGCCGAAAGTTGGCGGGATGCTGGTGAGCAATTGGAAGCCATGCATGGATCCCGCTGGTCGGACCAGATTCCGCTAGATGACCAGGAACGGCGGGACATTTTGCGGGCGGGTATCGCCTATTCGCTGGCCGGCGATCAGCTTAGCCTTGAACGCCTGCAAACCAAATACATGACAAAAATGGCGGACAGCCAGGAGGCTCTGGCCTTCGAAGTGGTCACGCGGCCCATCCGGGCGCAAGGCGTGGAGTTCCTAGAGGTCGCCAATCAGCTTGCGGATATCGATTCTCTGGAAACCTTCCTGGAAGAATACCGGCGCCAATACATGTCACCAGACCGCAGTTCCAACCGCGCGGAAGCACCCGCTGAAACCGATTCAGCCGGATAAAAACTCCAAAAACTTGCTATTTGAGGTTCGGCTTAATGTGCCGTGGCCGTGGCGCGAGGTTTCTTCAGCTCTGCCTTATACCGCATCACAAGATCTGGAATGCCGCGGGTGCTGCGGTCCAGCCATTCACTGCGTGCTTTTAGGAAGTCGCGGTAAGTTTTCTCATGGATACCAGTTTGCAGCATTAGCCGCATGATGGCGCCATCGGCGTCAGACTTCAGCGTATCGGAGACGACATCGTCGGCCAGATTGATCTTACGGCTGATCAGCCAGATTGCAGCGTCCAGACGCTGCTCCTCAAATAGGGTTCTCAAAATCGCGTCGAAAGACAGTTCACCATTTGCAATGTGCACACTTGCTTCATGGCGGGAATAAAGGATACCGTCGATCTCTATGTTGTCTTGACCGCGCTTGATGTCTCCGATCTGAGCTGCCAGTTTTTCCAGAGTATCTTCCTCAATAGCTCGTTTCAGCGGCGCAGGAAAAATCGGGCAATTGGTCTCAAGGATCTGTATCTGGGTTTCTAGAAATCCGCTGTCGCGAAGGGCCCGTTTGGCCAATCCGCAAAGAACTTCAACTTCCGTATTTGCGAAGATGAGTAAAGCGAGTACGCCACGCACCGAAAAAGGGGCTTCCAAGTTCTCCAAAAGCGCATGAACGACCGGCCGGGCGCTTCTGGCAATCAACTTGTCAGTCAGTTCTTCGCTCAGATCATTCCGGTGCGCCATGACCAACCGCTTGTCATTTCCACCACTCGTGGCGATGGCCATCATGGCTTCCTGGCTGATGACCGGGGAGGATTCAATCACCGGTTCGGACAGCTCAAAATCTTCCTCCGCAAGGCGATCAGCCAAATCGGCAATGATCCGGTCGGTCTTGGCCAAGCGGACAACCAATTCATAACGGGCGCTACGGTCAAGTTGATCAAAAACAGAGAGAACGATCCGGGAAAACAGCTCGCGCTCGTTTTCAGACGGTTCGTGATCTTCCGAACGGGCATACTCGCCAACGAGCGTCCGGATCAGTTTTGAGCGCGCTTCAGGTTCCTTGATACGCGCCAGTTGTTCAAGCTGTTCTATGAGCACCTAAAATCCAAACTTCTTTTGGAGTGGGCGTCCTGCAATACTCCGTATTATTTCAAATACTATATTAATTTTTCTCTACTTTTCACCATCGGCATCCATGTTTTGGGGCACGCCAATAAAAGTCCATGGCGAAGACGTAATCACGAATGCCATTTACGCTGTCCATTCAGGTCGATTGAACTGTCGGCTCGTTTTTTCAGAGTGCGCGTTAGGCAATGTATTGGCGGGATGAACTAAGTGTAATTCAGCCTCCGCCGAAACTCTTGACCAGTGAGCCGGCGACCAAGTTCCAACCATCAACGAGCACGAAGAAGATCAGTTTGAAGGGTAGTGAGATGACAACAGGAGGTAGCATCATCATACCCATGGACATTAGAACTGAAGCGATTACGAGGTCGATAATCAAAAACGGGAGATAGAGCAGGAAGCCGATTTCAAATGCCCGCCGGAGTTCCGAAATCATAAAAGCTGGGATGAGGACCGGCATTGCAAGGTCTTCTTCTGCTTCTGGTGCCTCGCGGCCGGAGAGTTCTTGAAACAGCATCAGGTCTTTTTCCCGGACCTGTGACAGCATAAAGGTGCGGAACGGATCGGAGGCCCGTTCATAGGCTTGATTGATTTCAATGTCGCCGTCCACCAGCGGCTGAACTCCTTCTTCATAGGCAGTTTGAAGGGTTGGCATCATAATGAAGGCCGACAAGAACAGCGCTAGACTGATCATGACCATATTCGGTGGCGCAGTCTGCAGCCCGATGGCAGAGCGCAGAAGGGACAGAACAACGACAATACGGGTGAAACTGGTGACCATCACTAGAATGGATGGCGCCAACGACAGAACTGTCAGAAGAATGACAAGCTGAACGGCACGTTCGGTTAGGCTGGCGTCATCCCCAAAGCCGACTGAGATTTCTTGAGCATTGGCAGGGAATACGAATAAGATCGCCAAAGATGCAAATGCACTGACTGCCCTGAAAATATTACGCAAACTGATATGACAAACGCGACACGTCATTGCTTTGGCTGTCCGCCCAACTCATCCAGAATTTTCGCCATCTCTGCTTCGATTGGATTTCGGTCGCCAATGCCCTTTTCCGAGTCGGGATCAGAGTTGGCTGCGCCACCAACCGGCTTTTGGTCATCTCCGGATTGAGCCGCGTTTTCTGACGGAGTATCCGGTTTTGCCGTTTCTTGCGTATCAATCTGAGCTTCCGACGGTGTCGCTGCAACTGGATCGTTTGGCTTTTCCTCAGATGCTTGTTCAGCGTTTTGAGGGGCTGTAGGAGTGTCGGCGGTGCTCGGTTTGGTTTTTGAAAAGAGCTCCATTTCAATCCCTTCAGCCATGGCGTCTGTCAGGCCTGATTTATCTTTGCCGGCAGCGCCATTTTCTGCTTCTACGGACGCGGGAGATGGAGAAGTGTTTCCGGTTGTTGGTGATGCGTTGGTTTCCGGAGAGGCTTTGTCAGGGACGGAGACGGAGACGGAACCCGAAAGGCCTGCATTGCTCACCACCGGTTCTACGCGGCTTGCCTGTGGGTCGGTATCTGCTGGATTTACGACTGCAGTCGTGACCCGGGCCGCCGGCCCAGATGCGGGGGGAGAAATTTTTCCAGATCCATAAGACGGGCGGTCTTTTGGTGAAAATGATCGGGTCAGTGAACGTAAAGGGTTACTTTTCTTCGGGGCTTTCTCGCTCTCATTTTTGATCGATGGTGCTGCAACATCCGTTTTGGAAGTTTCCGGCTTAGCAGACGTTGCGCCATGGGCAGATCTAGGTGCGCTAACACGAGGTGCGGAGAAAGACGCGGTTTTTCCCTTAGCAGATGGAGAGGTGCCTGAAGCAAGCGGCGGTTTTTCAGTCCTAGAAACGGAACTGGTGCTGGTTGCAGATGTAGCCCCCATCGAAGGCCGGATACTGGAGCCAAACGCGGCGGGCTTTGGAGTAGGAGAGTCGGCTGCTGTGGAGACGGGTGTTTGCGCTGGCGGTTTGACGCTTGCGCTACTTGGCGGAGTGGAAGCAGATGGTTGGGGTGGCAGTGCGGCCGCCGGTGCGTCTGTTGATGGTCCTGCGGGCGGGGCAGCTGCGACGTCATCCGGTGTCAGGGGAATGTCAGGCCCTGGTGCCAAGGCGGCTTTGATGGCCCCTGCCTGCTGTGGTGTTTGATAGGCACCAGAGCGGGGTTGACCAGCGGCGAGTGGGGCATTGCGAACAATGTTCTGTTCCACCACCACATCACTTGGCCCTCCGACCAATATGAGATGTTCGATATTGTCTCTGCGGACCAGCAAGAGCCGGCGGCGGCTGTCAATCGCAGCACTGTCCATCAGGGCAATCCGCGGCTGGCGTCCACGAGACTGCGGCACTCTTGCGCCCATCAGTCTTTTGATAATGAAAATGAACAATCCGAACAAGACCAGGACGACGGCTAGAGAAATGACCAGCTGCAGTCCCTGCGCCAAGCCTTCACTGACCTGAAAGGTGGTTTGAATCCAGTTGTACATCTTATCCTCTTGCCGCCCTTTAAGTCGAAAGCCGTAGGGAGGTCTTATTGCGAAACTTGTGCTTCATGACGGCATTTAGCCGTTATCCCCAGTAATTCCGATATCTGACTGATTGCGGCCCGTCCGTCTAAAGCGTCTGTGTTTGCTTGCCGTTTTGCCGCTCGCTGGGCTGCGCTACTGGCTATGAATGGCAATTTCTGCCGCTTGATGCCCTATCTCGAATCTCTCTAGATCATAAAGTTAACAGAGGTGGGCAGAATTTGCCTGCTGATAGCTGCGAGAAATCGCGAAATGCACGGAAAACGCAATCGGCCCTGTTGAGTTGTTAAGTTTTAGAGGGTGTTTGTTAAGAATAGTTAACCACTCGTTAACCATTTGCTCGGCAATCTTTGCTTGCGGGGTTAACAAAAGGTGAATCGGATGACCTTTACAGACTTGCCATTGTTTCAGGCTTTGAAATCGAAGATGCAGTGGCATCAGACACGGCAAGGTGTATTGGCGGAAAACATCGCCAATTCAGATACGCCAGGCTACACGTCCCGCGATTTGAAGGCATATACCTTTGAGGATCACATTGGTCGCGAAAGCTTTGCCTTGTCTACCGACCTGACCTCGAAGCGTCATATCGCAGGTATGATCGGGAGCGACATTGGCGGAAAGGTCGAGGAGCGCGAAAGCTTTGAAATTACGCCGAGCGGTAACGCGGTCAATCTGGAAGAGCAAATGATGAAAAATACTCAGAACCAGATGGATTATCAAGCTGCGACAATGCTTTACACGAAGGGGCTTGGGTTGATCCGAACAGCCCTGTCCAAGAGTGCATAAGCGGGCGACTGGATTAGGAGAAACCTGACATGGATCTGATGAAGTCCCTCTTCATTTCCGCCTCCGGTTTGAAGGCTCAAAACGGTCGCATGCGTGTGATTGCGGAAAACATCGCCAACGCGAACTCGACGGCCCGGACCCCGGACGAAGAGCCGTATCGGCGGAAAATTCCAACATTCAAAGCTCAGTTCGACAAGGAGCTGGGGGCTGACAAGGTCGAACTTGGCCGGATTGTCGAAGACACTTCGGACTTCAAGTCGAACTACATGCCGGGGCATCCAGCCGCTGATGAGAATGGCTATGTGCTCCAGCCGAACGTTAACACACTGATTGAGACCACCGACATGCGCGAGGCGCAGCGGTCTTATGAAGCCAATCTTAATGTGATCGAAACCACGCGCAAAATGCTGCAGCGGACGATCGATATCTTGCGTGCTTAGGCCGCGTTTTCGCCTTTTGAAGCTGGTAAGGAAGTAAGCCAATGTCGACGATGTCAGTTGCAAACAACGCCTATCAGATGGCGGCCCGGCTGCAGCAGCAGGCAAAAGCTATTGAAGACCCGGCGCCCGTCCGCGAGCAGGTGGATTTTGGCCAGATGGTTCAAAGCGCTGTCGATAATGTCGTCGATCAGGGACGCGTGGCGGATAATAAAGCGGTTGGCCTGATTGAAGGCAAAGCGGATGTCGTGGACGTCGTGACCGCAGTTGCTGAAACCGAAGTTGCCTTGGAAACCATGGTCGCCGTCCGTGACCGGGTTATCTCGGCTTACGAAGAAATTATGCGGATGCCGATCTGATCGGGTTGGGCCTCGCAGAAACCAGATGTTGGAACACGAGAAAGGACAGCCATGACCGGCGCTGAAGTGCTTGATCTTGCCCGGGCTGCTGTGTGGGCCATGATCCTGGTTGCCGGGCCGACGATGGTCGTTGGTTTGCTGGTCGGTGTTGTCATCGCGCTGTTCCAAGCCTTGACCCAGATTCAGGAAATGACCTTGGTCTTCGTTCCAAAGATTTTGGCGATTTTTGTCACACTTCTGATTTCTTTGCCCTTCATGAGCCAAGTGCTTCAAGGGTTTATGTCACGTGTTGCGGAAATGATCCTGACTACCGGGCCGGTCTAGGGGTGGCGTTAGATGACCATCCAGCTTGATTTCCTGCCTGATGTAGCCGCAGCGTTCATGCTCATGTTTGCGCGGTTGGGCACGATGATCATGCTGTTACCGGCACTCGGTGAAAGTTCCATTCCAACCCGTTTCCGCCTGACGATTGCACTGGCTTTGACGCTGGTGCTTTATCCGATGGGCTCTCAGCAATATCCGGCTGATTTGGTGGCCTCCCCAGAGCGATTGGCCGTTTTGCTTTTTAGTGAGATTGCCATTGGAGTGGCCATCGGGCTGTGTGCCAAATTAATTACTTCCGCCGTTCAGATTGCAGGTGTGATTATCGCCAACCAAACCGGCTTGGCGTTTGCGCTTGGAACGGACATTTCCAATGAGGGCCAACAAGGGGCTCTTTACGGGAACTTTCTTGCCATTATCGGCATAACACTGATCTTTGTTACTGATACGCATTACTTGGTGATTGCAGCGCTGCATGACAGTTTTTCGCTGTTTCCGCCTGGATCCATGCCGCCCGTCGGTGATTTCTCGCAAAACGTGACCGAGACGGTCGCGCATGTGTTTTCAGTTGCGACGCGCATGAGCGCGCCGTTTCTCGTTGTTGGTCTGGTCTTTTATTTTGGCCTCGGTTTGCTCAATAAACTGATGCCGCAGATGCAGATCTTCTTTATCGCCATGCCCGTGAATATCGCCATCGGGTTCTTTCTTCTCATGGTACTTCTGACGACGCTGATGATGTTCTATCTCGATCATGTTCAGCAGTCGCTCGGCAAGTTTATCGCGGGGTAACGGTGCGTTATGGCTGACGATACCGACGACTCAGAAAAGACAGAGGACCCCACGCAGAAGCGTCTGAAAGACGCTCATGACAAGGGGGACGTTCCCAAATCGCAGGAAGTCAGCACCTGGTTCGCTTTGGCTGGGGCGACCTTGATGATTGCCTTGCTGGCGCCAGGGGCAGCTGAATCGCTAGGCAAACTGATGAAGGGCTATCTGGAGCATGCGCACCAGATGCCTGTTGACGGATATGCGATCAAGGCTTTGTGGAGAGACACCGGCCAGTCCGTTGCCATAATCGTCGGTTTTCCGTTGATTGCCTTGGTCGTTATGGCGGTGGCCGGAAATCTGGTTCAACACCAGCCCTTGCTGACTGCTGAAACGATCAAGCCCAAACTATCGAAGGTTTCCCCGCTGTCCGGGTTCAAGCGTCTCTTCTCCGTCGACAGTCTGGTTAACTTCGCAAAGGGCATGATCAAGATTTCCGTGGTTGGAGCGCTGATGGTGGCCGTGCTGTGGCCGCATAAGGACGAAGCGGATATCATGATTTTCGCCGATGAGGTGATTATCCTGGAGCGGGCCCGCATACTGATCCTGCAGTTGTTGGCTGCGATCCTGGCCGTGATGACCATTGTTGCTGGTGCGGATTTTATCTACCAGAAGAACAAATGGTTCAACAAACAGAAGATGAGCCTCAAAGAGGTCAAGGAAGAATTCAAACAGACCGAAGGTGACCCTCAGGTTAAAGGTAAGATCCGTCAGTTGCGTATGGAACGCTCGCGCAAGCGGATGATGTCGGCCGTTCCGCAGGCAACTGTGGTCGTTACCAACCCGACGCACTATGCTGTGGCCCTAAAATATGAAGAAGGCATGGGTGCGCCGCTTTGCTTGGCCAAGGGAACGGATGCGCTGGCGTTGAAAATCAGGGAAGTTGCCAAGGACAATGAAGTTCCGGTTATTGAAAACCCACCGCTTGCCCGGGCGCTTTATGCAACAGTAGAGATTGATCAGGAAGTTCCGGAAGAGCACTTTAAAGCGGTGGCCGAGGTTATTGGCTTCGTCTTCAGAATGCGCAAGCGGGCAGCCTGGAAAGCCAACTGAAATACCGGCTAAAGTAACAATATTGTAGAGAAGACGCCTTTGCTGGCGAATTTCAACAGGACTGAGCCTCAGATCAGTTGAAATTATAGGCCAACAACAGAATGCTGAAGTCCGGCCCCAATTAATCGAATCGGGCCGAGGAGACGGAATGTATGAGTGACCTTGACGGAGCGCCAGGCGGGCCGATGATCAATCGGCCGGAGCGATCCGGAAACATAGGGTTGTTAATTGGGTTGGCGTTAGTGCTTGCAGGTGCTGCGGCTGCCTTTGCGGTAATGGACCGCGCTGTTGCGCAACCCTTCATTCTGGCACTACTTGGGATCCTGGCGGTCGTCGGGGTTTTCTGCCTGTTTGCCGGTGCCATTGGGTTTCTGCGTTTGTCCGCAAGGCCGGGCGAAGCCAACCCACTTGCATCCGCCTTCGTCGACACGCTGGAAGATGGCGCACTCATAACTGACATAGACGGCCGGCTGGTTTATGCCAATAAAGCCTATGCGGATCTCACAGGCGCCGATACGGCTGCTGATGTTCGTGTGGTTGAACGGGTGTTTTCTTCCGATCCAGACGCAACAGATGCCATTTTCCGCCTGTCACAAGCGACGCGCGATGGCCGCAAGGCGCAAGAAGAAATCCGCATGCCGTTCCCGCTTGGCCGCGCGGACGGCGCGGCGCGCTGGTATAGGGTTTCTGTCCGGCCGTTGCAGGTGTCCGGCGACGGATCATCGGGCAAGGTCATGGCCGTCTGGCAGCTGGCCGACATTACCCGCGACCGCGCGGAGCAGGAAAACTCATTCCAGGAACTCCAGCGCGTCATAAATTTTCTGGATCATGCGCCCGCTGGGTTCTTTTCGTCCGATTCTCAAGGGCGGATCGTTTACCTAAATGCGACCCTGGCCGACTGGCTCGGTTATGATCTGGCGCAGTTTGATGCTGGTGATCTGGATCTGTCGGATATTGTGCGAGGCGATGGAACGGAGTTGATCCGGTCTGTCAAAGGTCAGGCCGGAGAGGTTAAAAGCGAGACTTTCGATCTTGATTTTGTGACGCGCAATGGCCTTGGTTTGCCAGTACGTCTTTTGCACCGTGTGCCCTTTGGTGAAAATGGGATCCAAGGGGACAGCCGTACTCTTGTGCTCAACAGGTCGAGAGGCGAGGAAGCTTCTGAGGCGTTGCGGGCAGCCGAAGTCCGCTTTGCGCGCTTTTTCAACAATACGCCAATGGCGATTGCCTCCCTCGACAAAGAAGGCCGGGTATTGCGCACCAATGCACCGTTCCTGAAATTGTTTGGCGCCGTTGATAACGACGATCAAGCACCCGAACTGAAAGCCTATGTCGCAGACAATGGCCGCGAAGACCTTCGAAAAGCGTTGAGTGCGGCAGCGAACGGCATCAGTGAAATTGCGCCTGTCGATATTCCGCTTGTGGAGGGCAACGATCCGCGCTCCGCGACGTTCTACGTTTCCGCTGTTCAAGAAGGCGAGGGCGACGGTGAAGCTGCGATCGTCTACGCGTTGGAAACCACGCAGCAACGCGCGCTGGAAGCCCAATTTGCCCAGAGCCAGAAGATGCAGGCCATCGGTCAGCTTGCCGGCGGTGTGGCGCATGATTTTAACAACGTCCTGACGGCAATCATCGGCTTTTCCGATCTGCTCCTGGCAAGCCACCGGCCGACCGATCCGTCCTTCCAGGACATTATGAACATCAAGCAGAATGCCAACCGGGCCGCTGGCCTGGTGCGTCAGCTTTTGGCGTTCTCGCGCCGCCAGACTTTGCGGCCTCAGCAACTTGAGTTGAATGATGTTCTGGCCGACCTCTCAATCCTGCTCGACCGCCTGCTGGGCGAGAAAGTTGACCTGAAGGTCATACACGGCCGCGATTTGTGGCCGGTGATGGCCGACCTCAATCAGCTGGAGCAAGTGATTGTCAATCTGGCGGTGAACGCCGGCGATGCGATGCCGGATGGCGGCAATTTGACGATTTCGACCCGCAATGTTTCGGAAACAGAATCCACGCAGTTCGAGAACACCCGCGGTATGCCGCCAGGCGAATATATGCTGGTTGAGGTTGAGGACACCGGCCACGGCATTCCGCCCGATGTTATGGAGAAGATCTTTGATCCGTTCTTCTCCACCAAGGAAGTCGGCAAGGGAACAGGGCTGGGCCTGTCGACCGTTTATGGCATCGTTAAACAGACCGGTGGATTCATTTTCTGCACCTCTGAAGTCGGTGGTGGAACAACGTTCCGCCTATTCCTGCCGCGCTACATTCCAGCCGTTGTTGAAGAGCCGAAGCCGGATCCAAAAGAGCCGGAGAAGGAGAAGGTTGCCGATCTGACCGGAACGGCCTCCATTCTTCTGGTGGAAGACGAAGAAGCGGTGCGGGCCTTTGCCGCCAGGGCGCTGGCTTCGCGCGGCTATACCGTTCACGAAGCGGGAACCGGCGCTGAGGCGCTTGAGGTTATGGAAGAGGTTGACGGCGATGTCGATCTGGTGGTTTCCGATGTCGTCATGCCGGAAATGGACGGTCCGTCGCTCCTGGTGGAACTGCGCAAGACACGGCCGGACCTTAAAATCATTTTCGTCTCCGGCTACGCCGAAGATGCCTTTGAGGAGAACCTGCCGGCAGAAGAAAAGTTCTTCTTCCTGCCAAAACCCTTCACGCTGAAGCAGCTGGCCACAACGGTGAAGGACGTTTTAGACGGATAGGAGAGGTTGTTTAAATCTCTGCCTATTCGGGTCCTCTGATCAGAATCCTGACGAGCGCGGAGACCTCTGACCTGAGGTTTTCCAAGGGAACGCCGACAAACTGCTTTTGCAGCGATAAAAGCACAACACCATGAACGGCAGCAAAAGTCGTACGGGCCCGCAATGCCATCTCCTCTTCCGAGAGTTCCGGCCATAACTCGCTGAGTGATGGAATAAGTGCATCAATCAGCACCGTTTGGCCGAGCCGGTATTTGTCCGGTTTTTCTTTCCCTTCTGGAAGGCGGTGTTCAAAAAGCGCCATCCAACGCCGCTGATGCTCAACCGCAAACTCAATGTAAGCCGCCGCGAGCGCCTGCAAAACCTTTTCTGTTTGTGCGTTATCAGGAATGGCGGCTGATAAGGCCTTGCCCAAATCCGCGAGCGTCCGCGAATTGAGTTCCAGAACCAACGTGTCCAGGTCGTCGACTGCATTATAAAGCGCGCCGAGAGCACAGCCGGCGCGGGTGGTGATGTCGCGGGCTTTCAGGCCGGATAGTCCTTTTTCAACGAGCTCTGCCTCAGCTGCGGTGATGAGTCTATCCCGGAGTTCAGCGCGTTTCGTTTCCCGTGTTGTCATGTCCAATTAACCATATGCTTGAACATTGTTCAAAATTATGTTGAACGTTGTTCATGAAGTTGCTAAAACCAATTCGTGAACAACGTTCATATCAATGGAGAGACAGATGTTCAAGATGATGAGTACGTTAATTCGAGGAAGAACGTTCGACGTCGCTGAAGCGTTTGCTGACACCAACACGATTTCCATTCTACGCCAGCAGCTGCGCGATGCGGCAGATGGTTTGAGTTCCGCAAAGCGGTCTGTTGCAGTTGTCATGGCCTACGCAGCCCGCGAAAAGAAACTGGCTGAGAAACAAGCGGTCCAGTTGGCTGATATGGAAGCAAGGGCGTTGGAGGCGATCCGGCTCGGTCATGACGCGCTGGCGAGCGATGCTGCTGTGGCAATCGCGGAGCTGGAAAAGGAACATGCTGCAACCACCAAAGCCCACACCCATTACACCGCCGAAATTGCGAAACTTCGTGATCAAGTGGCTTTGTCCGAACAGCGGCTGCGGACACTTCAGCGCGGCAAACAAATCGCCGATGCAGCTCAACACACCCACAAGCTTCGCGGATCGATCCCGAACGGTGTCCTGGCGAGCCTGAGGGATGCCGAAGCGACACTGGAGCGGCTGCAGGAGCGCCAGTCCCACGCAGAAGAAGTGGAGATCGCAATGGTGGAAATGACCGCAAGTTCTTCTGCGGAGCAGGTCGTTGAAAGGCTGGCTGAAGCGGGATGCGGGGCCTCGGTGACCACGGACGCTACCAAGGTTTTGAAGCGCCTTCAGGCCAAAGCCGAAAGGGCTTCTGACACAGCTTCCTAATTTCATAGAGCAAGACGGGCGGGGAATTCCCGCACTTTCATAACATTCGCCGGACACCGGCAAACACGGAGAAATCAAATGTCCACCTACACCACTAAAGCATCCAACGCCTGGAACTTGTTCACCTATTTCAATTTCGGCGTGGCTGCTTTGATGATGGCCGGCGGGATCTGGTCACTGGAAGCAAGTTTCTCGGCCAAGGGCTACTACGCGATGGCCGCCTTGATGCTGGTCTATTCAACGGCTTCGATCACAAAGGCCGTCCGCGACCAGGAAGAAAACAACCGCATCTACAACAAGATCGAAGATGCCAAGACGGAACGGTTGCTGGCCGAAGTTTCGGCTCAGGATCCTGCCTGACCGGCTGATCTCTGACCGGCGGTCACCTACGAAATCAGGCAAATAGAGATTTCATCAATCAAGGGGGCAGCTTTTTGAAGTTGCCCCTTGCCGGACTACCGCTGTGAGTATTGAGGGAATGCATGATGTTCAAAAAATACAAAATGCTCAAACATGCCGCGTTTGGCGGGCTTGTGTTTGCGGGCGGAATTTGGACAGTGACCGCCTTCCGGTTTCATCTCGCCGAAGAGATCTTGGCTGCCGGGGCTACCCTTACCGGTCTTCTATCGATCGGTATCCTTGCACTGCGGGCACGCTCAAAACGCGCGGCTTGGCTTGCCCTTGTCATCTGTGGTCTTGCTGTTGCTGGTTGGTATCAGACGATCACACCGCAGGAAAACTTAAACTGGGCGGCAGATGTCTCGCGAGGGGTAAAGGCTCACGTGGATGGTGACCTTGTAGAGCTGACGGATGTCCGGGATTTCCGCTGGCAAACTCCGGATCTTGCAGCGCGGCGTTGGACCGATGAAACCTATGATGTTTCCAAGCTGACCAGCGTTGATGTCATCACATCGGTTTGGGACAGCCCGGACTTTGCTCACCTTCTAGTCAGTTTCGGGTTTGAAGACCGCGAGAACATCGTGTTTTCAGTTGAAATCCGCCGGGAGGCCGGTGAGGCGTTTAACGAAGTTGGTGGTTTTTTCCGGCAGTTTGAATTGGTGCTCATTGCCGCAACCGAGCAAGACATTGTCAAGTTGCGAACCGATGTCCGCAAAGAAACCGTCAGCATGTTCTCTGTGAACCTGACATTGGAACAGAAGCGGGACTTGTTTTTGTCCTACGTGGCGCTCGCACAGGATCTGGCTGCCAAGCCAGCCTTCTACAATACGCTGACAGCCAACTGCACCACCGTTGTCTTTCAATTGGCCAACAATTTGTGGCCGAAGATGCCATTGGATTGGCGGCTGGTGCTGTCCGGACATGTGCCGGACTATCTGCAGCGCCTGGGGGTCTTGGTTGGCATTCAGTCGATGGAGGAACGCTGGCAATCGGCCTTGCTACCCGACACATCCGAGCTTTTGATGGCCGGACAGACCTTTTCGGAGTTCATCCGAACCGGCAAGTGAGACCGATTTCCATCAATCCAGGGCATGATAGGGGCTGAGTGTTTTGGAAATCTGTGCCAAAATCGGCAGACTCAACAATAACTAAAGGCATTGGGGGCGGGGCTATTCATGATCCGAACCCTTAGGAGGATGTTTTTATGAAGTTTCCTGAGTTCATCAAATCCTTTCCGGCGTTGGATATTCCATTTCCCGATGATGTTGTGACGACCCATGCGATCCGGTCGGATCGAGGCATGGTTGTTTTTTTCGAGTTTCTGAAAGACATGATCCTGCCGCCGCACTCGCATCTGGCGCAGTGGGGCACGGTTCTGGACGGAGAAATCGAGTTCACCATTGGCGGCGAAACCCGCAAGATGGGGCCAGGCGCTATTTATGACATTCCGGCCGGCGTTGAGCATGGCGCGGTCATCAAGGCCGGCACAAAGGCGATCGATGTGTTTGAAGAGCCGGATAGGTATCCGTTCAAGCCAGAGTGATTGGTTCGGTTTTTATTCCCAAGGCGCAAAGGTTTTTTCCGAGGAGAGCTGGTTAAACCTCTCTTGCAGCCCGTTCATGAACTCGGTCCGGTCTCCCGCCCAAGTGATTGGCTCTCCGACGAAAATATCGCAGAAAAACGGCACCAGAAGAAACGAACCCTTAGGCAGAGCCTTGCCGAGGCCGTGCGTGAAGATTGGCACAACAGGGGCGGTGGGCACCCGTTCGGCGAGGTAGGAAATCCCTTTTTTAAGATCCGTCATTTCCTCTGGTGTGCCGCGGGAGCCTTCGGGAAACAGGATCAGCACCTGATTGTTGTCGAGCGCCTGGTAACAGCCCTCCAGCGGATCGGCCGTGCGGTCGGCGCCTTTGCGCTCCACGGGAATAATGCCGAGCACATGTTCCGACAGCCAAGCTTTCCAGGGCGATGAAAAGAAATAGTCGGCTGCGGCGACCGGCTTGATGTCTTTCAGTTTAGACAGTGGCATCAGGGCCATCAACACCATGGTGTCGAGATGGCTGTTGTGATTGGCAACGATGATCGCCGGGCCGTCCGAGGGCAGCAGTTCCTTGCGCCGGACGTTCAACCCAAGCAGGAACAAGACCGCGATTTTGATGAAGATGTAAAAAGCCTTCTGCAACATGAACCCGGCCTAATAATAAAAATAGCGGGTAAAGTGGAAGAACAACGGGGCTGTAAAAGTCAGACTGTCGATCCGGTCGAGAATGCCGCCGTGGCCCGGAATGAGGCTGCCGGTGTCTTTCACGCCAAGATCCCGCTTCAGCGCCGAAACAGTAACGTCACCGATAAATCCGGCCACGGGGATCAAAAGACCGGCGGCGGCGGCGTGATAAATGCTGAAGGGGGTGACCAGCGGAGCGGTGACGATCGCCAGAACAAAAGTGGTGCCGACACCGCCCAAAAAACCTTCCCAGGTTTTATTTGGGCTGACGCCGGGAATGATTTTCCGGCGACCGAACATCTTGCCCCAGGTGTATTGGGCAACATCGTTGAACTGGGTCAGAAACACCAGGAACAGCAGCAATCCGGCCCCGCCTGCCGAACTGCCTTCGGTTGCTGGCAGGATCAAAAGGAAGGCTGCGTGGGAGATCGAAAACACGCAGAGCATTAGCCCCCAGTTCAGCGTGCCGACAGACTTCAAAAAGCCGTCAGTCTGCTGGGAGAGCAGGCTGGCGAAGGGCAGGAACAAAAACATGTAAACGGGGATGAACACGGCAAACATGCCGTAGTAGCTGTCATAGACCCAGAAATACTGAACGGGGATCGACAAATAGGCCCAGAACAGCACCCGCCGGTCGGCCCGCCGGGTCGGGATCATGGAAAAATACTCTTTTAGCGCCAGGAAACTGATGAGCCCAAAGACAACAATTGAGATTGTATTTGAGACCAGGAATGCAAGGGTGAAGATAGCCACCATCACCCACCAGCTCTGGGTGCGCTGAACCAGTTCTGTCAGATCCTTATCCGAACGTTTGGAGAGGACGTAGACGATCAGGCTGGCCGCGGCGAGAAGGCCCCAGATGCCGATCAAGGCCCAATGGATGGCGTGCAGGGTCATTTATTCTCCAATTCGCCCAGGGCGTTTTTGGCGCGGTTCCAGATGGTAACGGCGGACAGGACGAGGCCAAGGCCCATCAAGATTGCGAAGAAAACCTCAGAAGTCAGACCGAATGCCGCCAGGACACCGCACAGGCCAAAGAGGACAGCGCGGTCACTCTTGCCAAAGGGGCCGTCATAGCGTCGGCTGGCGCCAATCTGTACGCCGATGACGCCGGTCATCTCGCCGATGATGGCGAGCGTGACAAGTCCGACAACCAGCTCGCCAGATATGAACGGCAGGGCGGCAAAGGGCAGGTAAAGGGCGGCATCGGAAATGACGTCACCAAGCTCGTTCAAGATCGCGCCGAGATCAGATTTCTGATCGTGTTCGCGGGCCAGCATGCCGTCGATGGCATTGAGCCCCATCCGGATGAACAGCACAACTGGCAGCAGGATCAGAGGCAGAAACGCCCCGGGAAAGAGCCAGAGCGCGGCGCCCTCTAAAAGGGACAGTCCGAGTGCTGACATGGTGACTTGATTTGCCGTCACTCCAGCCGTCGCCAGTTTCTGGCACAACGGGCGTAGAAGATCCTGAAAGCGGGATTTGAGCTGGTAAATCGTAGGCATGAAAATCTGCGCGTGTGACAAAAGATGACAGTACTATAACGGCTGATTTCGGCAGCGGTACCCCGTCGTGCCCGGTCAAGAGGCGATCAGAACGCCAGCATGATGCGCACAGGATGGGTTGGATCGAGCAGCAGTTTGACGGCCATGGCAATGCAGGCGCAAACAAGCAGCGGCCGAATGACCGTCGCTCCGTTTTTCATGGCGAGCTTTGAACCTGCTTGTGCCCCGAGAAATTGGCCGAGCCCCATCAGAAGACCGATTTTCCAGAACACGGCACCACTTACCATGAAGACCAGAAAACCGGCCAGGTTTGATGCAAAGTTCAAAACCTTGGTGTGGGCAGTGGCTTTCAAAAGACCTGCACCCATGAGCGCGACAAAGGCGAGCATGAAGAAAGATCCGGTGCCAGGACCAAAAATGCCGTCGTAAAAACCAATGATTGGAACGATCGTTGCGCCGAAAGCAAAGCTGGTCAGTCTCGGGACACTTTCGACCGCACCGGCATTGGGTTTCAGCGCGAAATAGATGGCAATCAGGATGAGGATGACCGGAAGGGCCGTTTGCAGAACATCGGTTGGCAAGACGGTTGCCACCAGTGCGCCGAAGACGGCCCCCGCAGCAGACATGCCTGCCATGGGCAGAATGATCTTATAGTCGACCAGACCGCGGCGTGAATAGGCAAGGGTGGCGGACCCGGACCCGAACAACGCCTGCAGTTTGGCAGTTCCAAGAGTTTCCAGTGGCGGTAGCCCAGCCATCAGCAAGGCAGGAATGGCAATCAGTCCGCCACCGCCTGCAATGGAATCAATGAACCCGGCGACAAAGGCAGCTGCGAACAACAGCAGCAAAATATCAGAAGTAAATTCTGCCAAGCCAAACTCTTTTGCCGGAAAACACTGCCAGAGCATCAGTGCCGAGACGGCAACCTGGCAGATTATGTGAGGACGGGCACCTCATAATCCGGTTTGAGTTCGATTGCCACTTTAATCCGTCTTTAAAACGCCGGCCAAAAGCGCCTTGGTTGCCGTTTCGTAGCTGGAGCGGTCAGCGCCATTGGCGATTTCGAGGGCGGCCCGGTCGAAGGCGGCCGAGAGCAGATCCGCCAATGGTTCCAAGGGGATGTTTTGCACAAAGCCATTTCGGGCGCTGTGCCTTAAACCTTCCAGAAGTGTCGCGCCTCCGGTAATCCGGTCAACTTCCGTCATTTCTTGAAGTCCAAGCACTGTTGGACCTTCTAAGAGAAGGATCTTGGCTCGGCCCGGTACAGATAGGGCAGAAAAATAGGCTTGCGCGCCGGCCATAAAAGCCTCAAGCGGCGTTTGACTGGTGTTTGTGTCCGCATCGATGTCTGCGGCGACCGCTTCGGCTTCCTGGTGCACCAAGGCCCGCATCAGGTCGGTTTTGTCTTCAAAATGATGATAAAGCGCCCCGCGAGTCACATTCGCTTGTTTGACGATCTCCGGCGTGCCGGTTTCCGCATATCCTTTTTCAACAATGAGTTCCCGGGCGGCCTTTAGAAGCGCGCTTTTGGTTTCCGCCCGGCGTTCGGCTTGAGAGCGGCGGGGTTTTTCATCTTGCATACATGCAGCCTGTATGTTAATTGAAATTTACATACAGATAGTATGTTTGTTTTTGAGGCTTGAAAAGCCTCCACGTCAAAAAACGTCAACCGATCACGAGACTGCAGGAGAAGTGCGATGAAATGTTCTCAATATTATCCCGTCCTTATGACCCAGGACGTCGCCAAGTCTGCCCAGTTCTATCAGCAGCACTTTAAGTTTAAGGCTGTCTTTGAAGCCGATTGGTATGTGCATCTGCAGTCGGTCGAAGACGAGACAGTGAATCTTGCCATTCTCGATCAGGATCATGAAACCATTCCAGAAGTCCGCCGCGGGCAGGGGACGGGTGCCATGCTGCTCAACTTTGAAGTTGAGGATGTCGATAAAGTCTATGGCGAAGCTGAGAAGGCTGGCCTGCCCATTCTTTTGGCCCTGAAAGACGAGCCCTTTGGTCAGAGGCATTTCATTACCGAAGACCCAAATGGAGTGATGATCGATGTGATCAAACCGATCCCGCCGAGCCCGGAGTTCTTGAAGCAATTTGCTCCGGAGGCAGTGCCTGCTTGACCTCCTTTCGGAGGTTAGCGAGGACCTGAATTACCCAGAACAAGTGAGTCAATCGTACAAATGCGGTCCTGTTGAAGGACAAACAGGATCGCCTCGACCACATGTCGCGCAGTCATTGTTGCACCTCTTCCTGGCGCAACCTCTTTGAACCAGTCTGGGGCTTTGAACTCCAGATCGCTTTCGAAGTTGGGTGGAAATACGGACATCACCCGCATGCGGGGCTGAGTTTGCCGAAGCCGGTTCATAAAGGCGGTTTGGGCGCTCTTTGCTGCATGATACGCCGCATTCGGTGCGGCATCGCCTTGTAGTGCCAATCCGGATTGGGAGATCAGCGTCAGAATATCTGGAGTGTCAGAGTTCTCCAGCAACGGCAGAAAATGCTTGGTGACAAGAATTGTTCCAGAGACAGTGGAATTGACAGTTGCAAGCAGATCTTCATCGTGCGCCGCCTCAAATGAACCGGATAACCAAGTCGCTGCATTGTTGATCAGGATGTCGATTGATGCGGATTTTTTACCGACCGCTGCAGCAAAAGCCCGGATGCTCTCAGGGTCTGCAATATTGCAGCCGTAAGGTGTTATGGTCTGTCCGGTGATGTCTTGAATGAACCGGCAGGTGTTTTCAGCGGCAGACAAATCTCTGGCCGACACATGAAGCTCGGCCCCCCTGTCTGCCAAGGCAGCGGCCAAGGCACGGCCCGTTGACCGTCCTGCACCGGTAATTGCGACTTTCTTGCCCGCAAGACTGTTCATCCGTCCACATCCCCTATTTTGAATGCCGCTGCCGACCGAGCAGCAGATCCATCCTTAAGGTGGGGATACAAACTTATTTAGCAAGAATTTCTTGTTTTATTAGGGCGCGAATCTAATGTTTGCGGCTTGGCCAACGAGTGTGCCCAACCCGCATTAAAGGGGATTTAGGAAACAATCGGTGGACAGGAGCTGTTTTGCTCGGCGCGGCTTTTCAAGCCTTGCAGGCTCTGCAATGTGTTCGGGTTACCCGGCAGAACGAAGCTTTGCTCTAAAGCGGTGCGAACATTGTTGATCACAGCCAGATCCTGAACCACCAGCGTTTCGCACGGCGACCCGGTGAAGCGAACGCGGATCCGGATGACGCGATTGCCATTGTCAGACGGACCAAATTGCTTGTCCAAGGCCGGATTTTCGCCGGTCAACTGCCGTTCCATGACAACCATGTTCGGCTGATCCTGAATGACAATCGTTCCGCGTTCTGTGGCGCTGGCAACCAGAGCAGACCGGACGGTCATCGGATCGGCAGCAACACGTACGCTTTGCGCGCCTTCCGGCACGGACAGCTGCGGCTGATCGCCGAGAGAGGCCTGATTCGATGATCCGGACTGGCACGCTGCCAGGGTGAGCGCACAAAAACTTGCTAAAATGAGATGCCGCATCTGATCGCCTGATTCCAATAAACCGGGATAGTCAGACCGGTCTAAATCAGCTCTCTTGCAAGCGCAAGAAAACAGCCTGTGACGAGTGTCGTGTTTTCTGAGCCTGTTGCCAAATTGTACCGGAAACCCTAGGGCAGAAGGCTTAATCCCTGCGATTTCGCAGATCTAAAATGTGTCTCCGGTTTTGAAACCGCCACCGCCGAAACCGCCGCCGGTCTTGAAGTCACCGCCGCCAAAACTGTCTCCGCCACCCGGCATGCCGCCAGGACCACCAAAACCGCCTGGGCTGTTCATGCCGCCAAAACCGCCCATGGAGCGGGGCAAGCCATTACCTTTTGGAAAGGCCACCCGGCGTCCTTTGGGCCGCCGCCGTTTGTGGCTCCGCTCGGCCCGAGACCAATACTCCGCCCCGGTAATTGCACCTTTGACCAATTCGCCAAGCAGAACCGTGGTCAGCCGGTCATCGGAAAATGTTGTTTCCCAGCTGCCGTAACCCTTGGACCGGAAACGTTTGACAACATCCGCCAATTCGGCCCGGCGGCGACCGATATCGCGCTGGAGTTCCCGGTCCTGGCGGACTTCGCGGCTAACTTGTTCGATCCGTTCCCGGAAGTCCTCAATCCGCTGGACGATTTTTTCGTCCTCAGGAGACGGTGTCTCTAGAGCGGCGCGCCACAGATCGTTGAGAGCGTCTGTCTTCAGAGACGTTGCCAAATGTTCTTCGGCCTTCTGAAAATCATTGTCTTCGCCAATGGCGAATTCTGCCAGTGCGCTGGACAAGGTTTCAATTCGCCGGTCCAAATTGTCTAGTTCGGTGTCGATCGTGTCGATCTCATCACTTAGAGCCTCGATGCTGCCAACCAGGTCACTCCCAGCGGCCTCTGTCATAGCAGTGCGGCTGAGCTCAGCGAGTTTCACCTGTTCTTCCTGAAGCAATTCTGCACAGCGGGCGGCATGCTTGGCCATGCGCTCCGGAATGCCGGTCAACATGGCATAATTGGCCCTTGCATCGGTAAAGCCAATCAATCCTGCGACCCACCGGTCAAGCGAGCGGGTCAGGCCTCGCTTGTCATAGGCCGGTGTCGCGAAATTTTGGTTCCAAAGGTAGAGGAACAAAGGATCGGCTTCATAAGCTTTTCCTTTCTCCGCACGGTCTTTTTCAGAGGTTTGCGCTTTGGCATCGGCGGCTGCCGCGGTCTGTTCCGCGCGCTCAACACTGTCTCGTTGACGCTGAAATCCGGTGTCCGTTTCAAGACGGCTGTCCACGGCTTCCAGAAGATCATCCATCTGGTTTTCGGCCGAGTCCCGGTCTGTATCCAGCTTCTGGCGGCGGCTGTTAAGTTCACTCCGCTCGCTTTCGCACTGGCGCAACTGGTCTGAGAGAACCTTGTAATCAGCAGTCCGTTTTTCCAAAAGACGGCGCGCCTCTCGGGCTGCGCTGTCAAGACGCGTGTTGAGTGCGCCAGCCGCATCCGTATCCAAATGAAAACGGGCGAGATCGCGATAGGCTTCACTCTGGCGTTCTTGTAGATCCGTCAATCCACGGGTCGCACGTTCGATACGTTTGCTCAGTTCCGCTTCTTCACGGCGCAAGTCGCCAAGGGCTTGTTCGATGGTGCCAAGGGTTTGCCTGCCTGTCAGCATTGGATTTCCCTTGAGCTAGAACAACGTTTCAACGGACTTACCATTCCGTGATCGCTCCTTCCTGGACGCCGCTGCGCCAGGTGATATCCAATTCACCACGCAGTTTTTGGCCCAACATGCCTTTCTGGACGATCCCGTCGTCGACCTTGTCGCGCCGCACTGCATTATAGATGGTGTCCGAAACGCGCTGGCCCCATTTGTCGACACGAACGGTTTTGCCGTTTTCTTCCGAAACAATGTCGCGCTCCAGAATATTCCCGTCCGGATCAATGGCTTCAACGACAATGTAATGGTTTTCCGCATCCTGATTGGCATCGGGGATGCGGGTGATCCCTGTTGGAACGCCTTCCCGGGAAATGATCTGTACTTCGAACACTTCCGCCAGTTTTCCGGCTAGGTCACGCAATCCGTTTTCGGCTTTGAAAGCAGCTTCGTTCTTGCCATCCGTCAGGGCGATCTTGCCATCATCTGCCAGGCGCTGGGCTTCCGCCTCAATCTCAGTGTTTTCCGTCAAGGTATCAATGCGGTCCACCAGATCCGCATAGGTTTGTGGCAACGCTTCCAGACGGGCGGCTAAAGCAGTTTCCGCGCGCTGCTGTGGCAAGGCGACGAGCATGTACCAAGCCGTTATGGCAACCACCAGAACGGCTGCAAGGCCCGCGAGCCATTTGGACCAGGTCGATCGGGAGATATAGATCATCGCCAGCGTACGCTGGAACCCGGCAGCTGGCGGTGCATAGACAAAGCGGTCGCGTTTCAGGTCTTCGACACCGGCCTTCAAGATGTGGTCCGGAACCTCGATGCCTTGTGCGGCATAGACCTTGCGCAGCCGCTCCACCATAGCAGCATCGCGCTCGTCGGCTTTGAGTTCGCGGGCAACTTGGCCTTCCTCATGGCGGAGTGTATCCACCACATCCATCGCCATCATCAGATCATCGAGCGGCGTGTCGGGCTGTGCAGCCATACGGTCGGGTCTTCCCAAACTGGCGGAGCCGGGTGGGCCCGGCTCCAAGATGTTTCTGAGATGAAATTAGAGGCCTTGCCCCTCGGCCGTCAACTTGGCGAGGCGGCGTTTGCCATCTTCAACCGCGTTGCGGATTTCTTCAGAGTTTTTCGTCGACATATCCCGCATTTCGGAAATGATTTCACGGGACTGGACCTGGAAGTTCACAACGGAATCAACCAGTTTCTTCACTGATGCTGCTGCCACTGTCGGGCCGTAACCGGCTTTTAGGGCTTCTTTTTGAACAGCATCTCCAATCTCGGCGAGGGTCTCCAGGCTCTTGTTGATGCCATCCTTCATCGCATTCAGCGTTTCGGTGGATTCGTGAAGGCCCTGCAGACCTGTGAAGGACGCGTTGAGCGCCGTCAGCACCGACTCGTTGGTGGAGAAGAAACTCACCGATTGAGCGTAAACCCGTTCCTTGGCATTGGTTGTCTGAACCAAACGGGCCATGATCACTTCAGAGGTGTTGTAACCGACCGTCAGATTGTCAGAGAGATCCTTGGCAATCTGATAGCGCTTTTCTTCGTCCTGCATTTCCCGCAAGCGTTCGTCACGGGCAAGCTCCAGCCGCGCCTTCTGCGCTGCGTCGTCACCGGCATAACTTTCCACTTCCGCGGATGCACCTTCCAGCGCAGCCTTAGCTGCATCCAGTTTGGAGGTGGCGACGTTCAGCAACTCAAGCGCTGTGACTTCAGCCTGCTTCAACGCCCCACGAAAATCGCGATAGGCTTCCAGGATCGTCTGTTCCCGCTCGATCTGGTCTTTTGTGGCTCTGGCGACTTCCTTGTAGGTGCCGCGAATATCAGTGAACCGGTCGGAGATCGTCCCGCGGCGCATGTCACGCCATTTGTTGGAAAGGTTCTCGGTGAAAGAAATCTTGCCGTCCGCCAGCTGATCGACCAGGGTTTTGGCGTCATCTCGGATGGAATTGAACGCGTCGGTGATTTCCTCATACCGTTCGCCAATGTCCATTTGCTGGACCTGGTTGCGGACAACTTCATTGAAATTGGAGGCTTGGCCGAGCGTGCGGGAGATAATCAGAACCTTGTCCGGCGACAGGTCAGAAATCTGTTCCAGAAGCGCGTTGATCGGAGCATCTTTTTCCGTTTCAGGCGTGATACCGATATCCCGCAAGGTGGATAATGCGCGGTCCAGGTATTGAAGCGGTGAAAAGCTGCCGGCCGGAGCAGGCGTTGTTCCCGGGGCTGCTGGTTCTGCCGCATCTGTCATCTGAGAGTACCTCCTGAAACCGTTCGGCATTCCCGGTCTTGTTGGTGGCCGGCTGCCGTATCAAAACATCCTTAAGTGCCGCAAGTAAGGTCAGGCTTACGTCGCATTGTCAACGGCTTAGGCAGGAATTCCTGCCTTAGGCCGCTTGCGTTTTCGCCGAAGAAACTTGCACTGCTTAAGAGATGTTGTCCTTAAGCTGAAATTACAACAAGGATATTGCAGAAGGATCCGCCCGGCGCTCTATACCAGCTCTGCCGCAATTCTTGCAGCAAGACGGGCATTGTTACGTACCAGGGCAATGTTGGTATCGAGGCTTCGGCCGGACGTGAGCTCCAAAATGTTGCCGAGAACAAACGGCGTGACGTCCTTGCCGGTGACATTCTGATCTGATGCTGTTGTGATGGCTGCGTCGATATAGCCTGCCATTTCTCCGCGTGGAATTTCATCTGCTTCCGGCACCGGATTGGCGACCAGAACGCCACCATGATCGGCAAAGTTCTCGCGCATTTTCAAAAGCGCCCCAAATTCAGCCGGTGTGTTCAAGCGGTAAGGCGCCGGCAAACCGCTCTTTCGGGACCAGAATGCAGGCAATTCATCGGTGGCATAGGCAATGACCGGCACGCCTTTTGTTTCCAAAACTTCGAGCGTTTTGGGAATGTCGAGCAGTGCTTTGGCGCCGGCAGAAACAACACAAACCGGCGTGCGCCCCAACTCATCAAGGTCTGCCGACACGTCAAAACTGTCTTCAGCCCCCTTATGGACGCCGCCAATGCCGCCGGTTGCAAAAACTTTTATGCCCGCAGCATGCGCGGCCATCATGGTGGCTGCCACCGTAGTGGCCCCGAAACGGCCGGTCGCCAAAGCAAAGGTCAGATCCGCACGGGAGCATTTCATGACATCTTCAGCCTGTGCGAGCCGGTCGAGGTCTGCATCTGACAGCCCGACATGAATTTTGCCATCCATGATCGCGATAGTCGCAGGCACCGCACCGTTTTCCCGGATGTCGGCCTCGACCTGGCGGGCCGTTTCGACGTTTTTCGGAAACGGCATGCCATGGGTAATGATGGTTGATTCAAGCGCAACGAGCGGGCGGTTGGCGGCAAGCGCCTCACGAACTTCATCGTTGCAGACAATCAAGTCCTTTAGGGCGGCTTTAGGGGCGTTAGATGTCACGGAAGAGCCTTTCTTTTGAGGCATGCCGGCCGTAGCCGGAGGGATTTTGCTTTTTATAAGCCTGTAAAGGACCATCGCCAAGATAAGAATTTGTCCATATGGTCAAAATACTGTTCTTTAAGCTTCAGCACCTGAGGATTGGGTCAAGGCAGTCCAGCTTATGTTTTCGAAAAGTGCGCCAGGGCTTTGCAATGTTAGGGCCGCCGCCTTCAATCCGAAGGGAACAGCGTCAACCAAAGCAATGCCGCGGCTGAGAGAGGCGATTATACCGGCTGTCAGAGCATCACCTGCGCCGGTGACATCGACGATTTTCGTCGCAAGCGTTGGGTGCGATGTGATCCGTCCGCCCTCAAAGGCCAATACATCTGCTTTGCCGTTGGTCAGCACGATCCGTTGAGCCCCAAGCTTTTGAAGCTGGATGATCAAGTCCTCATTGGATGTGTCCGGCGCTGCTCCGGTCAGAGCAAGGGCTTCTCCGCGGTTGAGCATCAGGCACGACAACTTTGATAAAACCGGTTTGAGACGCGATGCCTTGGCATTTGAAACCGCATTTGCCATCAGGCTGTCTTTGGGGGCACGGGACACCACGGCTTCCAAAAGGCCAGCAGGCAGATTGGCATCCACAAACCAAAGGCCGTTGATCAACGCCGGATCTAGCGTCTCCAAAAGCGTATCAAACAGATCAGCCGGAGCGGTACTCAAGACCGTGTCGTCAACACTGGCCGCAGCAAGCGATCCATCCGGATTGTGAAAGGCAATATATTGACCCGTCACAAAACCCGGACGTTTGCAGGTGAGAACTTGGAGGCCTTCTTGTGCCAAACGTTTGGTGAGAGCGTCTCCGGCATCATCTCGACCAATCGCGCCTAAGAGAGCCGTGGGTGTTGCAAGCCGGTTCAAGGACCGGGCTATATTGGTGGCAACGCCGCCAGGCTTATGAGTCAACCTGGCCGGAGTGGAGGTTTCCGGCCGGTAGTTTTCAGCAGCGTGTGCCAACGTATCGGAATGGATCGCACCGATGCACAATACAGGTCGGGGAGAGGGAAGGATCACGCTGACATTAAACCTTGTTGCTGGGCTAGGTTCTGTTGAAGAAGAAGATTGGCGGGCTAACAGATTGCCAACAGGCATGCAACTCCAGAGCGGGAGTGATTCTGTTCTGACGCCTGATCTTGAAATGTTCCAGAATTAGCTGACCTAGCGTTAATTGCGGCCGCTTCTATGCGGAACATATTGGAAACAAATGATAAAAACTAATTAAATACCAATCGGTTTTGAGGACTTGAAAAAAGAGAACAAAATGAGTACAAAGGTCCGGATTGAAACAGCGCGTCCATCATGGAATAAGGAGCGTTCAGCCATGTCGCAAAGTACACTTCGTCTCGTAGAAAGCAGCCAGATGGACAAGACAAAAGCGCTCGATGCAGCGCTCAGCCAGATCGAACGGGCCTTTGGTAAGGGCTCCATCATGCGGATGGGCCAGGGTCAGGCCGTGGAGGTGCAAGCCGTCTCAACCGGATCTCTCGGACTTGATATCGCACTTGGAATTGGCGGCCTGCCGAAGGGCCGCATTGTCGAAATCTACGGACCGGAGTCCTCCGGTAAAACCACACTGGCGTTGCACACGGTGGCCGAAGCCCAGAAGACCGGCGGCATCTGTGCGTTTGTTGACGCCGAACATGCGTTGGACCCGATTTACGCCCGCAAGCTCGGTGTCGATATCGACAATCTTCTGATCTCCCAGCCCGATGCCGGGGAGCAGGCGCTTGAAATTGCCGACACGCTTGTCCGGTCCGGCGCGATCGATGTTCTGGTGATTGACTCCGTTGCTGCGCTGACGCCAAAAGCCGAGCTGGAAGGCGAAATGGGGGACAGCCTGCCGGGCATGCAGGCGCGTCTGATGAGCCAGGCCTTGCGCAAGCTGACAGCCTCGATTTCCAAGTCGAACTGCATGGTGATCTTCATCAACCAGATCCGCATGAAGATCGGAGTGATGTTCGGCTCACCGGAAACAACCACCGGCGGCAATGCTCTCAAATTTTATGCCTCTGTCCGTCTCGACATTCGCCGTATTGGGGCGATCAAAGACCGGGATGAGGTGGTCGGCAACCAGACCCGCGTTAAGGTCGTTAAAAACAAACTCGCACCGCCGTTCCGTCAGGTCGAATTCGACATCATTTACGGGGAAGGCGTCTCGAAGATGGGCGAGCTCATCGATCTTGGTGTCAAAGGCGGCATTGTCGAGAAATCTGGCGCCTGGTTTTCCTATAACAGCCAACGGCTCGGACAGGGCCGCGAGAACGCAAAGCAGTTCTTGAAGGACAATCCGGAAGTGGCCGAAGAGATCGAATTGGCTGTCCGCCAGAACGCGGGCCTCATTGCCGATGCGATCATCGATCCGGCTGGCGGTACTGAAGACGACGATTAAGCCGGCCGATCTTCCGGTCTCCCAATAGACAAAAACACTGTCTGGCGGCTGATCTTATTCAGGCAAAACCGTAACAATAAAGGAAAGCCCTTCCCGATAATTGCGGGGAGGGCTTTTTGTTGTGCCATGCCAATTGCTCCGTAAAGTGTTTGCGCTTTATCCGGTGCCACAAAATCTAGGGAAAGCAACCGCTGGACACACATGGCGGCGAAAGTTAAAAGGCTGTTCCGGTGCGCTGGGCACGCTGAGCCATGCACCATTGATATAGTTTCTATAGGGCCTGGATGAGAGGGCCCGGATCTAAGCGAGACGTGAATGACCGGCGTAAACGAAATCCGCTCCGCCTTTCTGGACTATTTCAAGGCCAACGATCACGAAGTGGTCGATTCTGGCCCGCTGGTTCCACGCAACGATCCGACCTTGATGTTTGCCAATGCCGGTATGAACCAGTTCAAGAACGTTTTCACCGGACTTGAAACCCGGCCTTACAACAAGGCGGTTACCTCGCAAAAATGTGTGCGCGCCGGCGGCAAGCACAACGATCTCGACAATGTTGGTTATACGGCTCGCCACCACACGTTCTTTGAAATGCTCGGCAACTTTTCTTTTGGCGACTATTTCAAGGATCGTGCCATCGAACTGGCCTGGAACCTGATCACCAAGGAATTCGGTCTGCCCAAGGATCGCCTGCTGGTTACCGTCTACGCCGAAGACGATGACGCGGCCACCTATTGGAAAAAGATCGCCGGTCTTTCCGACGACAAGATCATCCGTATTCCGACCTCCGATAACTTTTGGTCCATGGGCGATACGGGCCCGTGTGGTCCGTGTTCTGAGATTTTTTACGACCACGGCGAACACATTTGGGGCGGCCCTCCTGGAACCCCGGAAGAAGATGGCGACCGTTTCGTCGAGATCTGGAACCTTGTCTTCATGCAGTACGAGCAGACGGTCGAAGAGCGGCTTAATTTGCCGCGCCCGTCCATCGATACGGGCATGGGCATTGAGCGCCTTGCAACAGTTTTGCAGGGCGTTCACAACAACTACGACATCGATCTGTTCCGCGCATTGATCGCCGCGTCTGAGCATGAGACGGGTGTCGATGCAGCAGACAAGGCTCTTTCCAGCCACCGGGTGATCGCCGATCACCTGCGTTCGTCCAGCTTCTTGATCGCCGATGGTGTGCTGCCGTCCAATGAAGGCCGGGGTTACGTTCTACGCCGGATTATGCGCCGTGGCATGCGTCATGCCCATTTGCTTGGCGCGCGGGATCCCTTGATGCACAAACTGGTGCCGTCGCTCATTCGCGAAATGGGCCGGGCCTATCCGGAACTCTCCCGCGCCGAAGCCTTGATCACAGAAACGCTGAAGCTGGAAGAAACCCGGTTCCGCAAGACCCTGGAGCGCGGCCTTGGCCTGCTCGACAGCGCGACTGGAGATCTTACCGCCGGTGGTCAGCTTGATGGCGAAACCGCCTTCAAGCTCTATGACACCTATGGTTTCCCGCTTGACCTGACCCAGGACGCGCTGCGCGCCCGCGATATTTCGGTCGATACAGACGGGTTTGGGGCTGCCATGGAACGCCAGAAGGCGGAAGCCCGGGCAGCTTGGTCCGGCTCTGGCGGGGCGGCGACCGAAGCTGTCTGGTTTGCCATGAAGGAAAAATATGGCGCGACCGATTTCCTTGGTTATGAGACCGAGGTCGCTGAAGGTGTTGTGGCCGGTCTTGCTGCCGACGAGGCAGAAACCAGCGAGTTGAAAGCCGGTGACAGCGGGTTTGTGGTACTCAACCAGACCCCATTCTATGGCGAAAGCGGTGGTCAGGTTGGCGATACCGGCGAAATGACTGCCCCGGGCGTAAAAATCAAAGTGACGGACACTCAGAAGAAGGCCGATGGTCTCTTTGTTCATGTCGTGACCGTCGAAGAAGGGTCTGTCACCCCAGGCCTGGCGCTTGAGCTGAAGGTTGATCATGACCGCCGGTCCGCTGTGCGGTCCAATCACACGGCAACCCACCTCGTGCATGAAGCCTTGCGCGAAGTTTTGGGCACCCACGTTGCCCAGAAGGGATCGCTTGTCTCACCTGAGCGGTTGCGCTTCGACTTTTCTCATCCCAAGCCGATGAGTGATGATGAGCTGGCGGTGGTGGAAACCTACGCAAATGAGATCGTCCTGCAAAACGCGCAGGTGGAAACACGCCTGATGGCGGTTGACGATGCGATTGAAGCTGGCGCCATGGCGCTCTTTGGCGAGAAATACGGCGAGGAAGTCCGTGTTGTCTCCATGGGAACAGCGTTGCATGGCGAGAAGGAAGGAAAACCGTATTCGCTCGAGCTTTGCGGCGGAACCCATGTGAACCGGACCGGCGACATTGGCCTGGTGACGGTTGTCTCTGAAGGTGCGGTTGCTGCCGGTGTGCGCCGGATTGAAGCGTTGACCGGCTCGGAAGCCCGCGCCTATCTGGATGCCCAGGACAAGCGCATGCGCGAAGTTGCAGGTATCTTGAAAGTTGGTGCTGGCGATGTCCCGGCCCGCGTTACTCAGCTTGTTGACGAGCGCCGCAAGCTGGAGAAAGAACTGGCGGACGCGCGCAAAAAACTCGCCATGGGCGGCGGTGCAGACGGCGGCACGCCGGTGAAAGACGCCGGCAGTTTCAAGCTGATGGCCCGCACGGTTGAAGGCATCAACCCGAAGGATTTGAAAGGCATGGCGGATGAGGCCAAGACCCAACTTGGGTCGGGTGTCGTGGTGCTGATCAATGTTGCCGATGATGGCAAGGCTGCGATCGTTACGGGCGTGACCAAGGATCTGACAGAAAAGGTCAGCGCGGTCGATCTGGTGCGGATTGGCTCAGAAGCTCTTGGCGGGCGTGGCGGTGGCGGCCGCCCGGATATGGCCCAGGCTGGTGGTCCGGATGGTGCCAAGGCCGAAGGTGCAATCACGGCAATCGAGGCGCATTTGGCAGGCCTCTAAGCGGCATGTGATACTTGAATATATCGACACAGTCAGGCGTCCTTCGGGGCGCCTGTTTGCGTTGTGGTGTCCGGTTCGTTCCAATTTGCTGTGATAGGAAGCGTCAGTTCGAGAATATTTGGGAATAGCTTTCTGTTTTCAACTGTTTGCCGTGCATCAGCAGTTTCTCGTTGAGTTGATCCAGGATCGCCGTGCATGGTGATTTTTTCGACATTGCCATGTATAGGGGGATCCGGACAACAGAGGGCTCCAAGACGCTGAAATCACTCCAGGCATAGTCTTCCGGCATCAGCTTTTTGAACGTCAGCGGCGATGTAATTATGTAGTCGGCCCGGCCAAGCCGCAGCATTTTGTAAAGAGACGGAATATCTGGAAGTTCGAGCAGGTCATAATCTTCCGTTTGTGCCTTGCGTAACGGGGTCGGAAGATTGATGCCGTGATACACAACGCCACGCCTGGTTTTCAGATCTTCAATGCGATTGTACGGGAACTCTTTCCCCTTGTAGGTCACAACCGCGTAGTAATCGTCGAGCCAAGATTCGGTGAATATAAATTTTTCGCGGCGGGACGGGGAACTCAGTAACGCAAAGACGATATCGATTTCACCGTTTTCGAGGTCGGAGACGACCCTTGCCCAAGGTTTGGCGTCATCAATTTCATGCGGGATTTCTAGTTCGGAAAACACCCGGTCGACAAGTTCGATCGCGACGCCGCTTCGCTTACTGCCGATTTCTTCGCCATTTACATAAGGCGGCCACACTGGAGGTCCTGATAAGCGGACCTTGGTGCATTCGGCTGCAGCGCTTTGAATTACCCCGATGAGCAAAAGGCATAGCCCGAAAAAATGATACAAGGCTAGTCGCATCAGAGTGCCGGAATTAGGAGTATCAAGCATTTCGTAGCCTTCGGAACTTCGAACGATATGATCGTGCCGCGCCACACAGGTTTGTCTTGGACATACCATAGGGGTGCTGGAAAACTATGTTGGGCAAATTATGCGACCTGAATTGCAGCGGGTCTATTCTGCAATTTTGCCAATTCCCACTGGAGTATCGATGGTCAAGGTTTTGCCTTGAAGCAAAGTTCGGCTATTCCTTATTGTATTCAGCCCCTTGCGAACGGGACTAACAGTGCTCGGACACAATTTTAAACGTACGCTTTATGAAGTGTTGGAAGACACTGGCAAACGGCGCCTTGCCGCTCAGACGCTGCGCAATGTTCTGATTTTTCTTATTATCGCGAACGTTGTCTTTGCGGTTTTGGAAACGGTTCCGGAAATCCGGCGGACGTTGGGCCCACATTTGCGCTTCCTTCAGCTTGGCTCGGGCGTTGTGTTCGTCATCGAATACATGTTGCGGCTTTATGTGGCCGATCTTCATCCGCCATTGCGCCGATATGGCCCTGTTGGGGCGCGGCTGCGCTACGCGCTTCACCCAGATGCGTTGGTAGATCTTATTGGTGCTCTGCCGCTGGTGCTTGTTTTGTTGCTGCCCAATCAGGCGGTCACCATGGTGGTGATCCTGAGATTGCTGCGCTTCTTGAAGCTTGCCCGATATTCGCCAGCCCTGCGCTCTTTGATCTCTGCTGTTGCGGCGGAGCGTCATGCCCTGCTTGGCTCCAGCATGATCATCTTTGGGGTGATCTTGATGGCTGCAACGGTCATGTACCTGATCGAGCATGATCAGCAGCCGGAAAAGTTCCGCAGTATTTTGCACGGCATCTATTGGGCGATCACCACAGTGACGACCGTTGGGTATGGAGACGTTGTGCCGATCAGCAATCCGGGCAAGATGGTCGGGGCAGTGGTGATGTTGATGGGATACGGTCTGATTGCCTTGCCTGTCGGGATTATTGCCTCTGCTTTTGCTCGTGAGATCCACAGCCGCGATTTTGTCGTGACCTGGTCCATGGTTGCGCGGGTTCCTCTGTTTGAGGATCTCAGCGCGACAGAAGTTGCTTCTGTCGCCAAACAGTTGCAGGCGTTCAATGTCCGCAAGGGTGTCACAATTGCCGAAGAAGGCGATATTGCCGACAGAATGTTCTTCATCAACGACGGTGAAGTGGAAATCCGGATGGAACACGGCACCGTCTATCTGGGAGAGGGCAATTTCTTCGGTGAGCTGGCGCTTCTCAATCAAACCCAGCGGACAACGACCGTCGTTGCCTATAGGGATTGCCAGCTGCTGGTGCTGGAGGCGAAAGCGCTTCACCAGTTGATGGACAGCGATGCCGCCTTGGCGAAAAAAATCATGGATGAAGCGCGGGAGCGGGCCGAAGCTGGAAAGAAAATTCTTGGCGAACTTGCCGAAGAGGAGCTGGAACAGGCCGGCTATGTCGGAGCTGATGAGGACCAGGAAGCACAGCAGGAACTGTTTGAGAACGGTGACCCCGCAAAACAGGATCAAACCTGACGGGTTTGCGGGAGTGTCTCTAAAAAGCTGGTCCGGGCTGATACATCTCTCCACCAGGTTCCAAGCCGTGGGGCTGGCTCCACCAGAGCCAGAGCTTCGGGTGTTTTCAGAAAAAGATCGAACATCGGTGCAGCCAAACAGTCGGCCAACGTTATCTGCGAACCCAACAGAAACGGACCATCATCATCAGCCAGTTTTTCCAGTGCGTTCAATACTGTTTTTGCGGCAGGCAATGCTGCTGCGATTTTAGCTTCGTCTGTTTGTTTGCCTTCCTGCGGTTTGGCGATGCGCTCGACAAAGATGTCCCAAACCAGCGTGCGATATGCGTAGCTATTTAGGATCGACAGGATTTGCGCCATGCGGGCGCGTGCTTGAGGCGAAGACGGCTGCAGATCCGGCCCTTCAAAGGCTTCATCGATATATTGCAGGATCGCCGTGGTTTCAAAAAGCTCAAATCCAGCGTGACGCAACGCAGGGATTTTGCCGAATGGCTGCAGGTCTAAATAGCTGTCTGGCACGCCGGCCTTGTTGAAAATATCAATCGGCGTTTGGTGATAAGAGACACCTTTTTCGGCAAGCGCGATCCGGACTGCACGGACGTAGACAGAATACTCCGCTCCATAGAGATGCAGCATGGCAGACATCTGTCCCTCGTTTTTGAAAGGCAGGTCGTAATCAGTGCGGAGTTAAGCCGGGCGGAATCCGTGCATAAAGCGGGTCACCTTGCCAGAACACATCTGTCGGACCAACAACAAAGTCGATGATATTCCAGCGGTCATATTGATAGCGCAAAAGTGCATAGGTGTGGAGGCCGTCCATATAGTCGCCTTGTCCGGCATAGACAGTGTTTTGAAGGTTTATGCGACCACCGCCGGGGCGCTGAGGGTCCAATCCGGCAAAAGCCCAGTCGCCGCCTGACCGCATCCAGAAGACTACAAATTCAACCGGAGCGCCGAGCCGGGCCTCCATCAACGGGCGGATTGTGTTGAGGATCGCCTTGCGTTCAATGGAACCGCGGGCAGGTTCGTGAACCGGTTGGGCGCTGGTGGTTGCGGCGGAAACTGTCAGGAAGAAAACACACAAGAAGACGCTGACAAGCCTTTGAAAGAAATCTAAAAAACGAACGGGTTGAGACTTTGATTCAAGTAGCTTCCGTAGAGTCGTTTTGGGAATGGCGCGGGAGGATTGGGAAAACATGAAAACCATTGGACTGCTCGGCGGTATGAGCTGGGAAAGTACAGTTACTTATTATCAGCTTTTGAACCGGATGACACGGGAGCGTTTGGGCGGGCTGCATTCCGCGAAATGCCTGCTCTGGTCTTTTGATTTTGACGACATCGCCAAGGCTCAAGCAGATGGAGCTTGGCAGAAGGCGACCAACTTGATGATTGACGCAGCGCGCAATCTGGAGCGCGGCGGGGCCGAGTGTCTGGTGATCTGCACCAATACGATGCACAAGATGGCTGCAGATGTTCAAGCCGCGATTGGCATCCCGCTCATCCACATCGCCGACACAACCGCACCTGCGATCAAGGCCGCTGGAAGCAAGGCACCGCTGTTGCTGGCCACGGCCTACACGATGGAACAAGACTTTTATAAGGGGCATCTTTTCGATCATCATGGGATTGATGTCCGGATTCCTGAGGCCGAAGACCGGAAAGAAGTCCACCGGATCATTTATGACGAACTCTGCCAGGGCGACATCAAAGAAAGCTCAAAAAAAGCCTATCTCGATGTTGTTGGCCGAGCGGTGACAAGCGGTGCTGACGGGGTGATATTCGGCTGTACGGAAATCGGCCTCTTGGTGTCGGAGGCTGATTTCGAAATCCCTTGTTTCAATACCACAGCTCTCCACGCCGAGGCGGCGTTGGATTTCGCACTCAGCTGAATGCGTGATTGGCGGAAGGCGCTAGAGAGGTTTTAAGAAGGGCAGGGGCCGCACATTCTTTTTCCGGAAAAGAGCTCAAGATAGATATCCCAGGTCCACCATTGTCGGGGCGAGGGCCCGGGTCAGGCGCTGGATTTCCGCTTGCGACAGTTCATCCTTGTAGCTGCCGCGTTTCCCCTGGCGCATGTGGCGGATTTTGTCGTCCTCGCCGTTGGAGACATAACGGGCCTTGGCTTTTGCAAAAGATTGGTTTTCGATGGCTGCAGAAACACGGGCAGGATCGAATGAAAGGCCTGCCTTGGTGAGCAGCTCAGTCACGGTTGCTTCTGGCGCCCACAGCAAATCCTCATAACGGGCGGTTGGGAAACCGGCGGCACGGAATTCGTCCACATAAGACGACCAGCTGCGATACTTCCAATAATGCCCTTTTTGATCTTCCATCATTGTCGCCAGCATTTGGCTCGACGCATCGGTGTGGCCTTCAAAACAATAGTGCATGCCCGAGACCGCCACATCGCGGGGGTCGCGAACGACGCATAAGATTTTCAGGTTGGGGTGGGACAGACGGTCCAAGGTCGGCAAGACATGGTGCGATTTGAGAACGTATTGGCGGGATTTGCGCTCCTCACCCTCAATCGCGATCTCATTTGGATCGGGAAGCCCGGCATAACCACCAACAGGACAATCAAGAATTTCCGCAACGAGACGGCAAAGCCAGGTATTTCCGGATTTTGGATACCCGGCAACGACAATCGGATCTGTCCAGCCGTTGTCACTCAAATCCTTCATGTGCTGCGTGATTTGCCGTGTTTTGTTCCGAATTTTCCGGGCGGTTCGCAGCCGTGTGTAGAAGGTATGCATCAACCGAGTCCTCAATCGTTTGAGACTTCGTTTTGATCAGCAATACAGGCTGTAGTTCGGCGGTTTTGTTTCTGTAGGATTGCCAAATTCGCGATTTTGTTTCTGATTGTTTCTCCTGAGGCTTCTTGAGGCCCGGACGTTTTCGTGACCTCGTGTGGGTCGTGAAACGTCTGTTTCTGAGTGGGATCAGATTGCGAAACAGACTGAGGCTGGGAGAAACTTGCGGCCTGACCCTTGAAATTGGCTTGTTGGGACCGCATTTGCGCAGAAGTAAACTGTTGGGTGTAGTTTTGTGCGGGTGCTGAAAGGAAAGAGATATGACTGCGACGGCTCTGATTACGGGTGCATCAGCTGGGATTGGTGCGGCTTTTGCCCGCTATCATGCGTCTAAGGGCGGTAACCTGGTTCTGGTTGCGCGGCGCAAGGAAGCCCTGGAGCAGCTTAAATCTGACCTTGAAGCTCAACACGGCATCAATGTGCATGTTTTTGCCCGCGATGTCGGCACAGGCGCAGCGGCTCAAGCGCTCTATGACGATGTAAAAGCCGCCGGGCTCGAGATCGGCATCCTGATCAACAACGCCGGGTTCGGTGGACGCGGCAATCACATTGAGCGAGATCTCGCCAGTGAACAGGCGATGATTGATCTCAATGTCATGTCCTTGATGACGCTGACCCGCTTGTTCGCGCATGATATGGCCGCTCGTGGTCAAGGCTATGTGTTGAATGTCGGCTCGACCGCCGGCTTCATGCCCGGTCCGTCACAGGCGGTTTATTTCGCGACCAAGGCTTTTGTGAATTCCTATTCCCAGGCGCTGAATGAGGAACTGCGGTCCAAGGGGGTGAAAGTAACCGTTCTGGCGCCGGGGTATGTCGAGACCGAATTTGCGAAAGTTGCCGATTTGGAGGGCACCAAACTAACACGTTCCGGCGCGACGGCGGAAAGTGTGGCCAAGATCGGCTATGACGCCATGCTTGCAGGCAAGCTGATAGCGATCAACGAAAAGGCGCTCGATTTTGCGATGAATTGGGTGATCCCGGCACTGCCGCGCCGGACAGTCTTGAAAATGGTTTCAAAAATGCAGGCGAAATAAGTCCCGCACATATGAAGAGAGGACCCGGCAGGCTGAAGGAGCTATGCCGGGCCCGGCGGATCTCAAAGATCCGCCATCGCTTTCTGCAGGTTCTCGTCGATCTTGTCGAGGAAACCTGTAGTCGTCAGCCAGCCCTGATCCGGGCCGACAAGCAAAGCCAGATCCTTGGTCATGTAGCCGCTTTCGACGGTCTTGATACCGACGGTTTCCAGTGTCTTGGCAAAGCGGGCCAGTTTGTCGTTGCCATCGAGTTTCGCCCGGTGGGCCAAGCCGCGCGTCCAGGCAAAAATGGACGCAATCGAGTTGGTCGATGTGCTTTCGCCCTTCTGATGCTGGCGGTAGTGGCGCGTCACCGTGCCGTGGGCCGCTTCCGCTTCCACCGTCTTGCCGTCCGGGCTCATCAAGACCGAGGTCATCAGGCCAAGAGAGCCGAAGCCTTGGGCAACCGTGTCGGACTGCACATCGCCGTCATAGTTTTTACAGGCCCAGACGTAACCGCCGGACCATTTCAGCGCACTGGCAACCATGTCGTCGATCAGGCGGTGTTCGTACCAGATGCCGGCGTCGGCGAATTTTTCTTTGAATTCAGCCTCATAGATCTCCTCAAAGAGATCCTTGAAGCGGCCGTCGTAGGCTTTCAGGATGGTGTTCTTGGTCGACAGGTAACACGGCACCTTGCGGCCCAGCGCGTAGTTCATAGAGGCGCGGGCAAAGTCGCGGATCGAATCGTCGAGATTGTACATGGCCATGGCAACGCCGGAGGAGGGCGCGTCGAAGACATCGCGCTCAATCTCCGTGCCGTCTTCACCGACAAACTTGAGGGTCAGTTTGCCTTTGCCCGGGAAGGTGAAATCCGTGGCCCGGTATTGGTCACCAAAAGCATGCCGGCCGACGATGATCGGCTGGGTCCAGCCAGGAACCAGGCGCGGCACGTTCTGCATGATGATTGGCTCGCGGAAGATCACGCCACCGAGGATGTTGCGGATGGTGCCGTTCGGCGAGCGGTACATGCGCTTCAAGCCGAATTCTTCGACCCGGGCTTCATCCGGAGTGATCGTGGCGCATTTGATGCCGACGCCGTGTTCCTTGATAGCGTTGGCAGCATCCACGGTGATCTGATCGTCGGTTTCATCGCGCTTTTGAACCGAAAGGTCATAGTAGTGGAGGTCAATGTCGAGGTAGGGGTGGATCAGCTTGTCCTTGATAAAGGCCCAGATGATCCGGGTCATCTCATCGCCATCGAGTTCAACAACCGGATTGTCGACTTTGATCTTTGCCATGGAATGGTCCGCCTTACGGTGGTTGGGTGGATAAAAGCTTCGGATTTTCCCGGTGCTGTTGTACCGGAAAATTATTGTGTGCGCTCGTATACAATATTTTCGAAATACGCAAGTGGGGGAAATGCGGAGAAAGAGAGCTGGGCATTACGGCGGCTCTGAAAGGAGCGTGGCTGAAGCCAAACAGAGCGACCGGAAACAGCGGCGGTGCTCTTACAAAATCAATAAAGCGGAAAGCTGTGAAAGGTGATGCCTGTTACACCAGATTGTTCCATGCGCGTTTTGGCAGCATCAGACAGAAAAAGCCCGTAACTGAGATGCTTGTCTTTCCAGGCGTGGCGCGCGCCGATCGCGGCCTTGCTGAAGGCAAAATCACCGGTCTCCGGCCTCCAAAAAACTCGGTCAAATGTAACCGTTGCCCGTTCCCGGTCCATTGTATCCAGACGGTTGCAGATATTGAAAAAATACATCTGTCGGGCTAGAGAGCCGTCCTTGTAGACAACCGCTATCGGGAAAAACTGGTGTACGTCCGGCTCCAGCTCTTCGATAATGTCCTTGACCGTGTCTGAAACGACGATCAGTCCCTCCAACCTGAAAACGTCATAAGGCGGATGTTTTTTGTTCGACCATTCGATGCGCGTCGGAACATGATCGCCCTTGACGGCTCTACCGGAGTACAGATCTCCAGGTTCGAACAGGGGATTGTCTCCTTTTTCAGGGGTCGTATCGATGTACTCGATTTTTCGCGGATTGCCATCGAGCAGGTCTCTATCCACGATAAATCCGGCAGGTTCATCAAACCCGAAGCTCCACACAACATCGTTTGTCACTGTCTTGTCCTCATGCTGTATTTCTCCGGCTTGAGCCGGACCTCTCAGCATCTCTGGCGCGATTTGGTTGGAGGCAGAGGCTCACACATGCTCTTCTTTGGTCGCCTTGATCAAGGCGGCGTTGAAATAGCGCAAACCCCGCACATGCCGGGCTGTGCCGATGATCTTTGTGGCATTGCCTTTGCGCACCACCGGAAGCGAAGATTTCCCGCAGGCGTCAAAACTCTTCAATGCGCTTTCGAGACTATCAGTGTCGTGCAAATAAGGCCCATCCGTGCCCGGATTGAATTTAAGTGCGTCCGGGTCTTCCTCTTCCGGTGGCGGATCCATGAAGTCGCGCACTTTGACAGTTTCGCTGAGGAGACGGTGTGCACCTTCATTGACGAAACACCCGCGCATGCCGAGCTGCCAGTGGAAATAGGATTTGCCGTGCACCGCCTGGGTCAGGCCGGTGGCAATAGAGACAGCCAGCAGCAGGGCGATCGACAGGGCATAGCCACCAGTCAGCTCAAACACGATCATTGTGGTGGAGACCGGCGCCCCAAGAACTGCGGCAGCCACGGCGCCCATCCCCAAAATGGCATATAGGCCGTGGCTGGAGGCCATTTCCGGAAAAACGGACGCTGCGATCAAGCCGAAGGCGCCGCCCGTCATGGCTCCGAGATAAAGGGCAGGGGAGAATATTCCACCGCCAAATCTAGACGCCAGAGTGATGGCCGTTGCCGCCGTCTTGACCACCAGAAGCGAGAGAAGCGTAAAAAGCGGAAGTTCATGCTTGAGCGCCAGGTCTGTCGCTTCGTAGCCAACTCCAAGAATGCCCGGAAAGAAAATCCCAAGGGTACCAACAGCCAGTCCTCCGAGGACCGGGCGCAGCCACAAGGGCATGGTGATATTGCGGGCAGTCCAGTCCGTGCCGATCAGGGCAAACTGGAAAATGATGGCCACGGCAGCACAGGTCAGCCCAAGAAGGGCAAAGGCCGGGATTTCCAAATAAGAGGTGATCTCATATTGCGGGATCACAAAGGCGGCCACATCGCCAAACCACCAGCGCACCAGCAGTGTGCCCATCACCGAGGCGAGTACGATTGGAACGAAGGCGGATACCGCATAGTGCCCAAGGATCACTTCATGCGCGAACAGCACCCCGGCGATGGGGGCATTGAACGAGGCAGACACGGCGCTCGCAACGGCACAACCAAGCAGTACACGCCGCGCGGAATCGGGCAGTGAGAACTTCTCACAGACTGCGGCGCCCACAGTGGCCCCGAGATGCACAACGGGGCCTTCACGGCCGGCACTCGCGCCGCAGCCAAGGGAAATCGTGGTGACAAGACCGGACCAAAGGCCGGCCCGAAGCGGCAAACCCCGGCCGCCATACGCGCGGGCCTCAATAACATCGGCGACACCGCCAGCCCGTTGATAGGGGTGAAACTTGTGCAAGATCCAGCCAACCACCAATCCACCCAAAGCCGGGGCCAACAGGATGACCCACCATGGTTGGGCGGCTGCCGCTTGCATGGTCAGTTCCGTGGTTGTCCTGAGCCAAGGCCATTGGAACAGACCGATCATGGTCCGGAAGATGATGGCGGCAGCTGCAACCAAAACACCTATGATGATGGCGAGCAGCCAAACAATGTGAAGACGATTGGACCGGTACTGGCGCACGTTGGGCGTGATCCAGCTGATCAGGATGTCAGGCAGTTGCCCGGCGGTCTCAATGATTTTGCGCATTCGTTCGGCCCGCTGCGAAACGGCACGTTTCTTAGTTTCTGTGCCAGTTTCACCCGAGTCGCGCGCAATGAATAGGCCTTCTACGCCGGTAAAAGGCCTAAATCACTGTAATTTGCGCTGAAATCTTGTTCGTTAGGCCTTCTTTTTGATCTCAATGTGCCGGCCTGCCCGTTCCGGACGGGGCAGGGAACTTTGAGCATCGGCAAGTGATTGAATGTTTGCCAGAATGTCTTCTGGCCATGGGGCGACTTTGCGGGCGCCCAAATCCACATGAAGGCACAGTTGTTCGGACGTCGCCGACAGCCAGCCTTCCTCGGCGTGGTACAATTCTTCATAAAAATGGGCACGCTTTTCGTCAAAATCGACCAGCTGCAACCCGACTTTAACCGGCATTCCAGCGCTGAGCTCTCGCACGTAGCAAACATGCGCTTCGGCGGTGAAGAAAGACGCGTTGCGTTCTTTGACGTAGTTGGGACCTAAGCCCAGCATTCCGAACACATGATCACATGCCAGATCCAAAAGGACATTGTAGTAGGCCATATTGAGATGACCGTTATAATCGATCCATTCGTCTTTAACGGTCATGATATCGCTCATGACCGGCTCCGGTTTCCAGGAAATTGGCATGAAGTACTCCCGTAATTGCGCCCAATTCTCGGTATAAATACCGTTGGCCAATGATCATTATCTGTATACCACCGCTACCATAAGTGCAGATTGTGGGTGAGGAAAAGCTGCACAAAGGGGGGAACGCAATGGCTGAAGTGGCCGGAACAACTGAACCTAATACCAATGTGGACGCCATTGTTGCGACGCTGAAAACGCGCTTCGGCGATAGATGCGCCACGTCCGCTGCACTGAGAGAGCAGCACGGCCACACGACCACTTGGATTAAAACCCAACCGCCTGATGCCGTTGTGTTCGCACAGACCACCGAAGAAGTTTCCGAAATCGTCAAACTCTGCGCCGAGGCCAAAGTGCCGGTGATTGCCTATGGCACCGGAACCTCGCTGGAGGGCCATGTGAATGCGCCGGAAGGCGGGATCTCAATTGATGTCAGCGGTATGAACCGGATTCTGGAAGTGCATCCGGAAGATCTTGATTGTGTTGTGGAAGCTGGCGTGACCCGCAAACAGCTCAACAGCTATATCCGTGACACCGGCCTGTTTTTCCCGATCGATCCGGGCGCTGATGCCAGCATTGGTGGCATGGTGGCCACCCGGGCGTCCGGCACCAATGCGGTCCGTTACGGCACCATGAAAGACGCCGTTGTCGCGCTGACCGTGGTGATGGCGGATGGATCCATCGTACGGACTGGCGGGCGGGCAAAAAAATCTTCGGCAGGCTATGACCTCACCCGGTTGATGGTCGGCTCAGAAGGCACGCTTGGCATCATCACAGAGATCACCTTGCGTCTGCATGGCCAGCCGGAAGCGATTTCCGGGGGTGTTTGTCCGTTCCCGGATGTTCAATCGGCCTGCAATGCCGTCATCACGACCATTCAGATGGGGCTTCCTGTTGCCCGGATCGAGCTGCTCGACAGCCTGCAGGTTCGCGCCTGCAACCAGTATTCCAAGCTGGACCTGCCCGAAACGCCGACCTTGTTCCTGGAGTTTCATGGCTCGGAGGCTGGTGTAAAAGAACAGTCGGAGATGTTTTCTGCGATCGCCGAAGAGCTCGGCGGTGGACAATTTCAGTGGGCAACGGTTGCGGAAGACAGGACAAAACTCTGGGCCGCGCGGCATGATGCCTATTGGGCTGGAAAGTCGCTAAAGCCGGATGCTGATATCATGGTGACCGACGTCTGCGTGCCGATTTCAAGATTGGCTGATTGCGTTCTTGCGACCGCGGAAGACATTGCGGCCGAAGGGCTGCTGGCGCCGATCGTCGGTCATGTCGGTGATGGAAATTTCCATGTCCAAATCCTGGTGGATCTTGAAGACCCAGGACAAGTAAAGAAGGCAAAAGATTTTATTGAACGATTGTCTTTGCGCGCGATTGATATGGGCGGCACATGCACTGGCGAACATGGCGTTGGGCAGGGCAAGCGGAAATACATGCAGCGGGAACACGGCAACGCGCTTGAACCGATGCGAGCCATCAAACGGGCCCTCGATCCGGACAACATTATGAATCCTGGTAAAATTCTTCCGTAAAGTTTTGAAAATAATGAATTTTTCGATCTGATCGGTATTCTAAAATTGTCCGGTGGTCGGTTTTTGGACTAAGACACCGGACGATTTGCCCGATTCTTACAGCGCCTGATGCCCATCAGTCATGATATTGTATCGAATCGGATCAATAACCGCTGATGTCGCGCCGCTATTCAGCATTTGGTTTGCGTATCGCCCGCCATGCGTTAAATCAGGGGGAGATACATCTATTTCGGCTGAACCTTAAGGAGATGCAGCCTGAACTCGGTTTACATTACTTTTGGGATTGCAGTGGTTCTGGTGCTGATCACAGCACTGGTCGGCCCATTTTTCATTGATTGGACCATTTACCGGTCGACCTTTGAAACATATGCAAGCCGGGTGCTGGGGCACCGCGTGACCGTGCTCGGCGAGGCGGATCTTCGGTTGCTGCCTGCGCCTTATATCCGGTTTTCCGACGTCCGGGTTGGCGAAGCGGAAGACCCACTGCTGGTGGTCTCCCGTTTCGATATGCGTTTGGAGCTACCACCTCTGTTGAAGGGCGAATTCCGGGTCATAGATATGGCGCTGGAGCGGCCGCATCTCACATTGTCTCTTGATGAAGCGGGGCGTCTTGACTGGCTGACCGCCGTCACGGCAGATGGCGCGCTTGCAAAACTGCCGCCGGAAGACGTTGCCCTTGAGAAGGTGACTATCCGTGATGGTGCGGTTTCCGTGATCGATGCCCGGACGGGGGAAACTCACCAACTCGATAACGGCAACCTGTCTGTCAGCGCACGGTCGTTGGCCGGGCCATTCCGGGCAGACGGCAGCCTGACCTTGAACGACAAGGCCTATACGGTCAGTTTTGCTTCTGGCCGTATCCGCAATAATGAAAGCCTGCGCTTAAAAGGCGAAATCACGCCGACAGATTGGCCGGTCAACTTTAGCTTTGACGGTGCCCTCAGTGAAACCGATGCGGCGCCGAAATTCGAAGGTACATTTGATATCGCGTCGGTTCTTCTGGACGAGGCCAGTTTGAACACCTGGTCTGTCGAAGGAAGTTTTGCCGCAGACATCGCCGAAGTCTCTGTGCCTGAGTTCGAGTTCCGCTTTGGGCCGGAAGAAAAACGGCTCAGCATGGCCGGTAAGGCTGGCCTGATCTATTCCGGCGATAAACGGTTTGAAGTCCGGGCCAAATCCAAACAGATTGATCTCGACCGGCTGCTGGGCGGCGGGCCGCAGGCGCCGGTGGAAATCAACGATGCCGGCAAGCAGCTTGTGGCCGCACTGAAAGCAGTCCCTTTGCCTGCCATTGAAGGGGCGTTGTCATTTGATGTGCCGGCCTTGGTCGCCGGTGGTGGCATCGTTCAGAACGTGCGCCTGGATCTGGAAACCATGCTTGGCGGCTGGCGGATTGCCCGCCTTGCCGGACGGTTGCCTGGGCGCACCACAGTTGCGACACAAGGCGATCTGGGTCTTACGCCCGCGTTGACTTACCGGGGCGCGGTCTCCGTCAAGTCTGATCAGCCCGCCTCTTTTTTCAGTTGGTGGCAGCGCCAAGAGACAGGGTCCTCCATTTTGGAGCCGGTTTCGGTCGAAGGACGGTTGAATCTGGTTCCGGAAGGCGCAGCTCTCGACAACTTGAGGCTCACCGTGGCCGGGGCCGAAGCGCGCGGCGGGCTGGCTTACCGGCGGCCGCGGACCGGCAATCCAGAGTTTTCATTGTCGCTGGATGCAGACGTGCTCGATCTCGATCAGATCGACACTATGACCGCACTGGTTCGACCTTTGACGGCGGGCAGATCTGCCAGCAATGGCGCGGCTGAGGCCGGGCAGGATTTGAATGTTTCCGTCCGCTTGCAGGCCCGTGAAGTTCGTGGGCGCGGTGTTGAAGGCGAAGGCCTTGCCTTTGAAGCGGAATATTCAGACGGCAATGTCCGGATCGACCGGCTTTTTGCGGCCGATCTGGCCGGCGCCCGTATAGATGTCAAAGGGGACGTGAAGGATCTGCTGTCAGCGCCCAAGGGGGCTGTGTCCGGTACTTTGGATGCGCGCGATCTCTCCGGCTTGGTGGCACTCACCAAAGGCGTGTTCCCAGAAGCTGGGTTTGCCGACCGGCTGGAGCGGGCTGCAGGTGTTCTGGTTCCCGCGAAGTTTGATGCGTCCTTACAAGCTGCCGAATTGGCCGACGGGACGGATCTGTCCATTGACCTGAAGGGAACCGCCGGCGGCACCGACGTTGTGACCATTGCCAGCCTGAAAGGCCGGGTGGATCAATGGCGGGAGGCGGATGTTGGCCTGTCCATCTCTATGAACGGACCTGAGGGCGGGGCCGTTCTGCAGCAACTCGGCTTCGATGTTCTGCCGGTTGACGCCATCGGAACCGCCAGAATCACCGGCAAACTGGAGGGTGTTCCGAGTGAAGGCATGACGGTTTCGAGCTCTGTTGCCCTGGGTGAGACATCTCTGCAAGCAAATGGAACCGTGACCCTCAAGAAGGGCGAAGAAGCCAGTTACGCATTGACCGGAGATTTGAAAACGGCCGACCTGACACCGCTTGCGCTGCTCACTGGACGGGTGTTGCCGGTAATGGCGGGCGATTTGCCGGCCACAATTAGTGGAACGCTCGAAGGGGTTGGAACCAGCTTGGCCGTGCCGTCATTGACCGGAACCTTCCGGAATGTGCGGTTTGATGGCCGTCTTGAAGGCGATTTGAAGCCTGTGCCAGGCGAACGGAACCGCCGCTTCTCTGGCGAGCTGCAGGTTAGTCAGCTGGACGTTCGGGCCTTGAGCGAATTGGTGCTCGGTCCCGATCAATGGTACTCCCTCGGCGATGGCAGCAGCATTTGGCCGGTGGCCTTTTTTGGTGCTCCGCTTCTGGATGATCTGGATCTGACGCTGGATCTGCGCGCAGGCGAAATGTTCGTCGATGACGAAACCGCAATCCGGTCGGCGCGTGCCGAACTGCGTCTCACGCCCGTTCTGATGCGCCTTGACGGGCTCAATGGAGCGTATTCTGGCGGTAACTTGGAGGGGAGCCTCTCTATCCGCCGGTCTGATGCGGAAGGTGCGGCGTCTGGACGGGTTAAGCTGACAGGCGCGGATTTGCGGCAGCTGGCTTGGCGTCCGGAGGGGCGGGCTGTTGTTTCAGGGACCGGCGATTTGTACCTGGAATTTGAAGGTATCGGCCGGTCGATTTCAGCGATTGTGTCTGGCCTCAATGGCGGCGGCACTTTCACCCTAAAAGATGGTGATGTCCGTGGACTAAACCCGCAGGCCTTCATGCAAGTCACCCGGGCTGTTGATGCCGGACTTGATCTTCAAGACGACAAGATCGCTGAGGTTTTTGTAAACCACATGGCGGCTGGCAATCTATCCTTCGAGAAGGTGGAAGGGACTCTGACGCTGGTGGGCGGGCGTTTAAGTGCACGCAATGTGGTGGTTGATGCAGAAAAGGCCGAGGTTTTCGGGTCTGCCCAACTCGACCTGAACATTTATGATCTGGATGCCGATTTTTCTCTGAAGGTGGATCCCGGTGAAAATGCTGTCACGGGCGCGGACCCGCAGATCGGGCTCCTTTTCAAAGGACCTGTGGAAGCGCCGGAGCGCAGTGTCGATATCACACCGTTTACCGCTTACCTGACCCTGCGCGCTTTTGAACAGGAAGTGGAGCGGGTGGAGCGTTTGCAGGCAGAAATCCTGGAGCGGGACCGGCTTACCCGCGAACTCAAACGCCAGGCTGACGCCAAAGCCCGGCGCGAACAAGAAGCGATTGAAGCAGCTGCCGCCGCAGAAGCCGCAGCACAGGCAGCTGAAGAAGAACGCTTGCGCTTGGAGCAGGAACAGCTTGAACGTCAGCAGCAGGAACAAACACAAAGCCAGGAGCGGACACGCGCCACCCCTGGTGATGCGCCTGTCGAAGAAGCCACCATTAGTCCGGCCCGCGCGCCAGCCGAGCCCCAAGTGCCGCTGACGGACCGGATCCGGGCGGTTCTGGATGCCTCAAACGGCGAATTGAATGTTTCGGGGAATGTGTCTCCACCCGGCACCAAACCCGGATCAGACCTGCCGCCGCTGGATGGGCCAATCACCATCGACGATCTCCTGAGCGGCCAGTTCAGCATTCCTGCCGGTCAGTGAGTATTCTCTTTAGGTTAAAAGCCTTATTTGATAGGTATAGTTGCAGCGCGTAAGGCGATCCCGACACCTATTTGGCACTCGTCATAGCGTTTAGGGGCGAGATGATTGCGCCCGCTTCAACACCCATACCCGGATGGCAGACGACAGCGGATCATCCGGGTCTCTGGTGTCGTCAATTTCTGCGATCATGCTGGCGAGGGAGCGTTTTTCGGAAACTACTGCGCCGTCAATCACTTCCCAGAATTCCGGTTCCAGGGCCACGCTGGTGCGGTGGCCGTGCAGGGAGACGGATCTTTTGTGAAGCGCCATTTTTTGTCAGTCGTCGCCGGGGTCGCGGCTGGTTTCAGCCTTGTCTAGAAGATGACCGTCGACTTGCTTTTCCAGCGCCTCCCGGCGCCGGCGGGCGGCATCGCGCTCGGCTTTGCTGCGGCCGTATTTCTGGCGGTTGTCAGAGGCAGTCTTTTCCTTGTCCTGCCGCTGTTTTTGTTTGCGCGCCTGGCGCAGATTGACGATCTCGGCGCTCATGACATTGTCCTGAAATTCAGGTCTTTTTGCGGAATGCGTCTAGGGAGACAACCTCGCCGCCGCCATCGCCGTCTTCGGAGCTGGCTTCAGACTTTTCTGATTTGTCCTCGGCAGCAGCCGCGTCGTCGTCCTGCTTGTTGTCTGCCTTGATGACTTTTTCCGCGGTTTCCTGCTCGGCCTTGGCCAGTTCTTCAACGGCTTCCAGGAGATCTTCCGGCAGCTCTTCCGCTGTTTTGCCCGGATCGAACTCCAGGGCGAACTGAACGGACGGGTCAAAGAAGCCTTTGATGGCAGAGAAGGGCACGAGTAGCTTTTCCGGAACACCGCCAAAGGACAGGCCAACTTCAAAGGCGTGTTCGCCAATGGCCAGGTCCCAGAACTGGTGCTGCAGAACGATTGTCATCTCCTGCGGATAACGTTCTTTCAGCCGCTGCGAGATTTTCACGCCGGGGGCTGTGGTCTCAAAGGCGATGTAAAAATGGTGATCGCCGGGAAGCCCGGTGCGGCCGACCTCCGCAAGGATTTTCTTGACGGCACCACGCAGGGCGTCCTGGATCAGAATATCGTATCGCAACAGGTCTTCAGACATCGTGTTCAGTCGAATCTCGCTTGGAATCTCATCTCAGAAAAGCACATCAGCGGGTCAGGTTCAAAGCCGAAAGGCCCTTATCCAAGGATAGCGGATTTTGGCAGCCGCCGCGACGTTCTAACTTGGCTAACTTTCCGAGAAACTGTCGGAGGGTGAATTCAGTGAAGGCTTCTGTTGCCAGGTGCCTCCGAACCCCGCCTGAAGGGGCTAACCAACAGGACTTAGTGGACTACCGGAACCGCATTACGCAGCTACAGCGTTGTCCATAGCAGTGTTGTCATTTGCAACTACTGAATTAGCCCGATAACGGTGGTACAATGCCGAGCAAAAGCACAGTCTTTACGCCCTCGTCGATCCTATTTCGCCCCCGCCGAAACCCATGAGATTTCAAGAGCTAAGCCTCATGGGCTTGGGTGGAGGCGCCGGGTACCGCCCCCGGGTCCGATAGGTTTATTACACTGACAGTTTATTGCCATAGCTGGCGAACCAGCACTGTTGATATAGGCACTTTTGGTCTGAATTGAAAGGGCTTTCAAAGTATGAGGCCCCTTGGCCGGCTAAGATCATCCACAGGCAGACGACCGGTTCTGTGGCCGGAGCTGGGGAAAGTCCGGGGGAGGGGATGCGTTTTTGCCAGAATCTGCCAAGTTAGAACAACGTGACTGACAGCGGAAAAGGGCGCACATCGTGCAGCAGTATCTGGATCTCTTGGCAAAAATCCTTGATGAGGGCGTTGACCGTGGCGACCGGACTGGAACCGGCACCCGCTCGATCTTCGGCCACCAGATGCGGTTTGATCTGTCCGAAGGGTTTCCGCTGGTCACCACCAAGAAACTGCATCTGCGCTCCATCATCCATGAGCTCTTGTGGTTTATCGCCGGCGACACGAACATCGCCTATCTGAAGGAAAACGGCGTCAAGATCTGGGACGATTGGGCGGATGAGAATGGTGATCTCGGCCCGGTTTACGGCTATCAATGGCGGTCCTGGCCTGCGCCCTCCAAAGACGGAAGTGGCGAGTCGATTGATCAGATCGCAAATGTCCTGGAGATGATCCGCAAAAGCCCGGAAAGCCGGCGGTTGATCGTGTCGGCCTGGAACCCGGCTCTGGTCGATGAAATGGCGCTGCCGCCCTGCCACGCGCTGTTCCAGTTTTATGTTGCTGACGGCAAACTCTCCTGCCAGCTCTATCAGCGTTCCGCGGATGTTTTCCTTGGTGTTCCGTTCAACATCGCGTCTTATGCGCTGCTCACCATGATGATCGCGCAGGTCACCGGCCTAAAGCCCGGCGACTTTGTGCACACGCTCGGCGATGCCCATCTTTATGCCAACCATTTCGACCAGGCGCGCGAGCAGCTGACCCGGACCCCGCGTACCCTGCCGCAGATGAAGATGAACCCGGCCGTCACTGATCTCTTTGCCTTCAAATACGAAGATTTTGAGCTGACCGGTTATGATCCACACCCGCACATCCCTGCGCCGATTGCGGTTTAGTTCGTGGGCTCCATCAGAACCTGGCACCTGATGGCGTTTGATCGCCTCAGCTGAAGCAGACTTAGAGTTTTCTGCCCGTCACATATTCATAGCCATCGAAAATGAGTTGCAGCACCACATCGGCTTCCTCAGAAGAGCGCGGTGTATAGAGCAGGACAAATCCAGCCCATCCTGGACGGTGAGACCATGGGTGGAAATCGGCCCAACCTGCTTCGACCGCTTCTTTAGCCCGGTCCGGCGAAAGAGAAATATGCAAGCTTCCATCCGGATGTATGTGCGCAAATTCCCGGCCACCGACAATGGCTTCCGGATGCGCAAGTTCGATTTGCTCTGATATCCAAAACCCCTTTGCACCGGGAAGGGAAATCACTGTTTTGCGAATTTCCACCCCGGGGAGTGTGGCTGCTTGGCGCACAAGTTGGTCTGAGAGCTCCGGGACCAATTCTGCACCGATTTGAATATGTGGGACTTTGTTCGTTGTTCTGGCGCCGGGGCCATCGCGTTGGGGCAAGTCAGCTGCAAAAGCCCGGGTAGTGCTGGCGGCAATTGCCAGTGCTACCATGATACTTGCAAATCGTTGTCTTCGGATCGCCATGTGCCCTCAATCATGAGACTGGAATAAAACGTTCCGCCGATCAGCCTGCTGATTGAACTGCGACTGATCGACGGTAAAGCCACAAAGTTTCGAAGAGCACCTTCACGTAAGAGGTCGGATGGGGCCGTGTGCGGCTATTGTTATTCGGTCTCGCGAAACTTCTTGTGGCAGGCGCTGCAGGCTCCACCGACGGCGCCGATGTTGGCGCGGACCTGATCCAAGCCAGACCCGGCAACGTCTGCCATCGTGGTCGCGGCTGTCACAAGGGATTTGTGAATGTTGGCGCTCTCAGGATACGTCGTCCAAGCTTCTGCCTTTGCCCTGGTGGCACCAGGGAGCGCTGTGCTGTCAGATCCTTGAGGCCAAGCCGAGCCGAGGTTTAAGGTCGCCAGGCTTAAGATATTATCGGCCGCAGTTTTTGCAGCCTCCGGATTGTATTCGGCGTCTCCTTTTGCCATGGCACCGAGTTGCCCAAGGTTCCAGGCATATAAGGACATAAGTGCCTTGCGGGCCTTGATGGCGTTGTCGAATTTTCCGTCTGCGAATGCGGAGCCTAGTCCGATCACAGCCATGATCGCGAGAGAACATGTCAGCTTTAAAATGTATTTCATTGAGCACTCCAAGCTGTGCAGTATTGAACATCTGAAATCTGTCATGATTATATTTTCCGGTAAATTTGGAAAAAATGGCCAGGAGGCTGTGCGCTGATGCACAAGGTTCATTGGGATGATCTTCAGTATGTCCATGCAGTCATCGAGCATGGATCATTGTCAGCTGCCTCGCGCGCACTCGGCGTGAATCATGCAACTGTGTTACGGCGGATCGCTCTGCTTGAAGCTGCTTATGAAATCAAACTGTTTGAGCGCAGAAATGACGGCTACCGGCTGCTTCCGGAAGGCCGGGCGCTTCTGGCTTCACTCAAGTTAATGGACCAGGCATCTGCCCGGATAATGAGAAGTCTGGCGCTCACGTCCAAAGGCATTGAAGGGAGCTTTCGACTGGCCACAACGGATTCCATCGCGTGTCTGCTTATTCCGGGTTATCTGGAGCAGCTCCGCGCCGCTCATTCCAGCATCAATATTGAGGTCGTGGTTTCAAACAATCCAATCGACATGTCCTTATCCGGCGCCGAAATATTGATCAGGCCAGGAGGAGAAATGCCGCCGGATCTCAGCGGCATCCGCGCAGGTTCCATTGAGTTCTGCGTTTATGGGGCGCCCGACTATCTGAAAGAGGTCGCAGGTCTTCCAGCTGGGGATTTAAGGTGGTTGGGAGTCGCGCCGCATTTTGCCCGATCGACCGCTGGCGAATGGCTGTTCGCCAATGCGCAGACGAGTTTTGAGTTTTCTGCCGATAGCTTTCTGGCGTTGGCCAGCATGGCGGCCCGAGGACTTGGGGTGACAATGCTTCCCGATTTTATCGGCCGGCAAACTGAGGGACTTGTCGCGGTGAACAGAATGCCACCCGGACCAAAAACCGGTGTCTGGGTGGCAACCCATAAGGATTTCAGGCGCCAACCCAACATCGAAACGCTCTTGAGCTTCTTTGCCGGGGCGATCAAGGCGGATGAGCAATTGGGTAGCTAAGAGCTCTAAGCCACTAATCGATCTCCGCGTAAATCTCCAGAATGTTCCCTTCTGGATCTGTGAAATAAAGCGTCCGATGACCCCAGGTTTGATCTTTGGGGGGGGCAATGATGGCCGCTCCGTGAGATTCTAACTCTTGGAAGCACTGGTCGAGATCCTTGAGCGGAACCTCGAATGCCAGCTGTAAAGCTGGCCCGGTCAATTCCCGCCTAGAAAAGAGCCCGGATTCGGGACGAAGTGTCAGTGATACGGGCCCCACTTGGAACCTGATCCAATCATCACGCTCATACTCAATTTGAAATCCGAGAACGCGTGAATAAAAATCCCGCGCTCTCTCAAGGTCGCGGCAGACAATAACAACGTAATCGACTGATTTGATGGATTTCAGGGACATCGGCAGATGACCTCAGCTTTATCTGAGACGGACAAGGCTGGCCTATAGTCAGCAAATAAGCAAACCGCAAATACGGCTTCTTGGGTGTCCAATACGATCACCATCGCCAGCACTGTCAGTCTGGATGAAACAGAACATATGGGAGCTCTCCAGCTGGTTCGAACTGGAAAAAGCGCCTGACGCCCCATGGCTCGTCGAACAGGGCGATGTAAAAGCATCGAAGGTCACTAACTGACTGTGTTTAGATCTCCAAAACAACCCGTTTATCGGCCATCGGTGCTCTCCAGTTTGCCGGTCAATGGTATTACTGTCCGCGGCAACCAAAATTCGCGGGCTTGCACACAGCCCAGTTCTTCACGCAACCTCAAACCAGTCCATCATGCCGGAGGCTGCGTGGCCGAGCATATGACAGTGGATGAGCCACTTGCCGGGATTGTCGGTGACAAAGGCGATTTTGACCGTTTCGCCGCGCTGGGTGGTGAACGTGTCGCGCCAGTCTGGATTTTCAAGCTTCTTGCCGTTGCGCTCCAGAACCCGGAAATGATGGCCATGCAGATGGATCGCATGCGGGAAGGCTGTATCGTTGGTGCTTTCCAGGATGATGGTTTCGCCGCGTTTGGCTGAAAAGAACGGTTTCTCGCCCATGCCTGCTTGACCATTGAAGGCCCAGAAATCTCCGGCCTGGGCCAGCTCGCGCATGGAGAGCTCCTGACCGTTTTTTGTCGCTGATTGCATGCGGCCCATGGCGCCACCCGCCATCACCAGCGGAAAACTGCGCGCATTCTCCAGATCCGGTTCCGGCAAGGCGTTGGCTTTGGGCAGGCGTAACAGGTCGTCGTTATTAGCCTCTTTGGAAATTGTGAAATTGGCGAAGGTGTAGGGCTGTCCGGTCATCGTTTCAAACGGGACCGGGCCGTCCCCCTCTGGCCGCATGATGAGGTCCATGCGCTGAGCTGGGGCAAGTTGAATGGTGCCATCCACCTCTCTTGGGGAATCAAAGACCTGCCCGTCGAGACCGATCAGTTGAGCTCCAAACCGGGATGGCGCCAAATCCAGGATGCGCGATGCGGACATGTTGATCAGACGCAGCCGGTGCCAGCGGCCTTTTTGTACCGGGATTTCCGGCATGTTCTGGCCATTGATGGTGAGCCAGTTGCCGAGCCGGCCGGCATGGGAAAAATCATGCATAGCCCCGAAGCTTGCCGTATCAAGCACGCCGTTGTCATCAAGACGCCAGTCCGACAGGGCGAGGGTGATGTCCGTATCCGATTCGAAAGTTTGTTCGTCTTCTTCAACGATCAGAGGCCCGGCTAGGCCACGCGGAACCTGGTTCCAGCTCATATGATGGGCATGGTACCAATAGGTCCCGGCATCCGGCACGACGAATTCATAATCAAACGTTTCGCCAGGCTGAACGGCTGGTTGCGTCAGCCCAGAAACACCATCCATGGCATTGTTGATGCGGATGCCGTGCCAATGAACGGACGTTGGCTCCTCCAGGCTGTTTTTAAACCGAATCTTCACCCACTCGCCGCGTTTGACACGGATTTCCGGACCGGGCAGCTGGCCATTGAAAAGCCAGAGATCAGAAAGCCCGCCTTCGTCGCCGTAGAGCCGGCCTTTGCCTTTGACTGCTTCCAGCTGGAAGGTGCCGTCTCCAGTTTTTGCCATTGCAAATCGCGGCAAACTTGTGGAGGCTAAGCTGGCAACCGCTGTCTTGAGGAAATGTCTTCGGTTCATACAGTCTCCTGGTACTTAGGACGGCGATGTTCTACTGAGGAGAAAACCCCACAATCTGAGTGTATCAGATCATGGTCCACTTATCTGAAACAAGAGACACACAACTTGAGCCTTCCGGCTGCTGGAAGGTCAAGACCGGTTTCCTCCCGGGTCATACATCTCTGCCGTCTGTTGGATGGTTTTTCGCTGTTCTTTTGGCGCCCGTAATCCTGATTGGTTCTTTGAATATGTCGTTTTCTCAATCTGTGGTATCGCTTTCACCGCACAGTTCTGCCGCCAAAAAACAAGGGTTTGATCCCAGAGTTGGTGAAAAACTTCAGGCCGGTGTCGAAGCTGGGCTGTTGCGGCATTTGCATGTGGTTCTTGCCGAGCGAGGTGGGGATGTCGTTCTGGAGAGCTATGGCGAAGGCGAGGACGAAAACTGGGGCAGGCCTCTTGGAACAGTTTCCTTCAGCCCGGACACTTTGCACGATCTGAGGTCGGTCACAAAAAGCATTGTCGGCCTTCTCTACGGGATCGCATTGGACAAGGAGCTGGTTCCATCGCTAGATACGCCAATCCTAGCGCAATTTCCTGAGTACGAAGACCTTGCCGATGACCCGGACCGGCAGAAACGCACGATTGAACATGCGTTGACCATGACGCTTGGCATGGAGTGGGATGAAACGGTTCCTTACACCAGCACGAAAAACAGCGAATTGGCGATGGAATTTGCAGAAGACCGATTCCGTTTTGTCTTGGACCGGCCGCTCATCGAGGAGCCTGGAAAACGTTGGATTTACAGCGGCGGAGCTGTCGCTCTCATCGGTGAGATTCTTCAACGGGGGACAGGAAAAACCTTGCCCGAGTTTGCGCGCGAGGTCCTGTTTGATCCCTTGGATATTGAAGAATTTGAATGGTCCGCTGGCCGGGACGGGGTTGCCTCCGCTGCGTCTGGTTTGCGGCTCAAGGCCTCTGATCTTTTGAAAATCGGCCGATTGGTCCTCAACAAGGGAGAGCGGAACGGGACACGGATCGTCTCAGCCGAGTGGATTGATGCCTCCCTTTCTTTCAAAGCCGCAACCGATCAAGGCGTCAATTACGGCTATCTGTGGTGGCTGGGCAAAGCGCCGGTTCAAACGGCGAGCGGCACGGTGTCCTGGGCTGCCGGGTTCGGCAATGGGGGGCAGCGTTTGTTTGTGAGCCCGGAGGCCGATGTGACCGCGGTAATCTATTCGGGTCACTACAATAATTGGGACGCTTGGATCACACCGGCACGCGTTTGGAGCGAGATTATTTTGGCCAATCTCAAACTACGGTAAGGCCGCCGCGCTCGCATCTCTCATTTGGTTTTGTGGTTTTCGGCCAGATCCCGGTACCAGTGTGCGCTGTCTTTCAGAGTGCGGATCTGGCTGTCATAGTCGACGTGAACGATCCCGAACCGCATGCGGTAGCCTTCAGCCCACTCGAAATTGTCCATCAGGCTCCACAAGAAATAACCTTTGACCGGGATCCCATCGTTGATCGCGTTTGCTGTCGCCGATAGGTGCTTTTCCAGATAATCAATGCGCCGGTCATCTTTAACTTCACCGCCCATCGGTTCATCGTTGTAACAGGCGCCGTTTTCCGTGATGTAACAGGGCGGCAGGGCATAACGGCTGTAGAGATCTTTCAAAAGATCGGAAAGACCGTTCTCATCAACCTCCCAGCCGATATCGGTTTTTTCCGTGTTGCCATTGGGCGGGATTTGAATGGCCTGCGGGTAATCGGCACACATGTCCGGATCTGCGGCGATCCGCCAGGGCGTGTAGTAATTCAGGCCCCACCAATCAAGCGGCTGGTTGATGATCTCAAGATCACCGTCTTCAATCGGCATCTTATCGCCAATCGCATCCAGAATGTCTGGGTGGTAGCGGCCGTTGAAGACCGGTGACATGTAAATGTCGTTGTGAAACAGGAACGCTCGCTCTGCGGCGGCTTTGTCTTCGTCAGTCTCGGATGCCGGATAGATTGAATATGCGTTCAGGACGAGGCCTATCGGCAGATCCGCACGGGCGGACCGGGCGGCCTGAACGGCTTTGCCATGCGCCAGATTGAGCACATGCACGCTGACGGCAAAGGCGTCGGTGCTTTTCTCGCCCGGGGCGTGAACGCCATACAGATGGCTCAAATGGCCGGCGCACCAAGGCTCGTTGATGGTTGCAAGCGCATCCATCCGGTCACCAAGCCGTTTGACGACGATCTCTGCATAGTCCGCCAAGGCATCCGCCGTGGACCGGGCCGTCCAGCCGCCATCGCCCATCAGCGCCAAAGGCAGATCCCAATGATAGAGGGTCGGATAGACCTTAAGGCCGCGTTCAACGAGACCATCAATCAAGCGGTCATAAAAATCGAGACCTTTTTCATTCACCACACCGCGGCCTTCGGGCAGAATGCGTGGCCAGGCGATTGAAAAGCGGTATGCATCAACGCCAAGGGATTTGATCAGATCCAGGTCGTCTTCCCAGCGGTGATAATGGTCGCAGGCGATATCACCGGAATGACCTTGGTAGACCCGGCCCGGCATTTTGGAAAACGCATCCCATATGCTGGGCTTGCGTCCATCGTCACTGGCGGCACCTTCAATCTGATAGGCGGCCGTTGCCACACCGAACTGGAAATCCTTGGGAAAGCGCGCGGACAGAGCCTTGGGTGAGGTCATGAGGGTCTCGCATTAAACCGGTATAGGGTCTCTAGGCTATAGTATCCAAAGCGCTTTGAATCAAGGAATTCCGTGAATCTCTGATAATCTTCTCCAAAGCGGTAATGCCGGCCTTATGCGGTCGATGAGGCGGCCGGCAGCGCTGGTGCCGATGACAACTTCGGTCTCAGAAATGGTTGTCCAGGCGGTGAGGCCTTTGTGCCGGGACAGGTCCGCATAATCGCTGTCTTTCGGAAATCCACGTGGTGGTTTGACGAGATCCGGCCCGGATACCTCAAACCCATCGCTTGAAAGTGCGGTAAGAATTCCGTTTAGGTCTTTGCCAAGGCCGGTTTCCAACTCCGTGAGATACCGCTCCAGCACTGGTTTGGCGAACTGCATCGACCCGGCACCAAGGCGAATTTCGTTTGTTTCTATGGACAGGAAAAAACTGGGTGGCTGAGCCTGCTTTCCTTCGAAGGCGCCATCCTTTGGCCAGAACGCTATCCGGACATGGGTGTTATAGGGCGTCTTGTCTTTCGAGAAGCGGAGATCCCGATTAATCCGGAACAGCTTTGAACTGAATTTCTGGCCGGTTAAGCCGGTGAAGTGCTGCTCCAGATCCTCCCGCAGAGCCGCCGACGGCTTTTTCAGGACGCTTTCATAGGTCGCTTTGTTGTCGGCAAACCAATCCTTGGTGTTGTTTTTTGCAAGATCTTCGAGAAAGTCGAAGCTCTCAGCAGAAAAGAACGCGGGTTCACGGCTCATGATGCGGTTGCCTTGCTCTTTTTGGCCTTAGCCACTTTAGCTGGCAGAGTGCAGACGTAAGTACGGGCCATATCGATCCAGCCTTTAAGATCTTCATCCGATTGGACACCTTCAAAGGCAATTTCAATAAAACCGGGCATGGGCCGCCCAGTGGGCCGGCAAAGAGACGCGTAGGGTTTGGCGAGTGCGTCGGCTTCTTGGTCTTTTCCCACCCGGGCCATCAGTCCGTTTTTCGAAGCGCAGACCAGCATGTTGCCGTTGACCATAAAGCACGTGGCGCCGAACATGCGTTTGCGTTCCACATTCTGTTCCGGGATCAGATCTCCGGTCCGCTCGATCAAAACCTCTTCCATCAACTCGGGCATAGTGCTGTTCCTTAAATAGAGTGTCTTGGTAAAGACGGAGCTGGATGCACCGGCCCGACAGAAAGAAACCAAAAAATCTCACTCGTTTTTCTGGTCAGTCTCATGCTAGGAGCCGGTGAGACAAAAGCAAATGGAACGGAGAGCCTGCATTGCCGGAAATCTTCATGATCGCCGCCGTTGCCAAAAACGGGATCATCGGTGCAGACAATGATATGCCCTGGCGCTTGTCATCCGACCTGAAGCGCTTCAAGGCTTTGACACTCGGCAAACCGGTAATCATGGGCCGCAAAACATTCCTGTCCTTTGGTGGCAAACCCCTGCCCGGACGCCCTCATATCGTGATCTCGAGGGATGCGGAGTACGCGCCGGAAGGCGCCGAGGCCGCGCAATCCCTGGAAAGTGCGATAGAGCGCGCAAAGGAAATTGCGGCGGAAACATCTGCTGCTGAAATTGCTATCATTGGCGGCGGCCAGATTTATGCGCAGGCAATGCCGCTGGCCGACCGGCTGGAAATCACAGAAGTCGATGCAAATCCCTCGGGCGACACAAAGTTTCCAGAAATTGACAAGGGTATCTGGCAGGAAACGGAACGGGTTGCCGGTCAACAGACTGAAAAGGACACGGCTGGCTTTGCCTATGTCACGTATCGGCGGACATAAGCCCTGAAGAGGCCCGACTTTATGGAGTGATGTGTGAGCAGCAAGCTTATTGGTAAGTGGAACAGTTTCGACAATCTCAGTGCCCGGGACGTGCATGATCTTTTAAAACTGCGCCAGGATGTTTTTATGTTGGAACAAGACTGTCTTTTTCCAGAAATCGACGGCAAGGATCCCGAAACGGAGCATTTTTTTATGCGAGATACGGAGACCGGCGCACTTGCCGGCGCAATCCGTTTGTTTTCCGCAAGCGATAAAGAAATCCGCATCGGACGGGTCGTCGTGGCACAAACGCATCGTGGTTTGGGTCTTGGCCGGGATCTGATGCTGGCAGGGATGGACCGGGCACGGCAGTTGGCGCCGGCAGCAGATATTCATCTATCCGCACAGGCGCATTTGGAGAAATTCTATAAATCCTTGGGGTTCTCAAAGATTTCTGAGGTTTACCTGGAAGACGACATTCCCCATATCGATATGGTCGCAACGCCTGGGGGGACCCAATAGGCATGAGCGCAGATGCAGTTAAAGGCTGTGCTGAGCAAGGTTGGCCTTTATACACATTGCGCTGCAGAAAAATGAATTAATCAAAGGGAGTGGAACCTTAGGCCGTGCGTTGAAAGCGGGCGGTAACCTCCCTATAACCTACAATGAGTCAGAACGGGCAAAAGCCCATATCCAGCCCCATTTACCGGGGGTGGAGTTCACAGAAGGAAAACTTGATGCCTTGGAGCAATCAGTCAGGTGGCGGAGGCCCCTGGAAGGGTGGCGGAAATAACGGCGGCGGTCCATGGGGCGGCGGCGGAGGAAACAACAACGGTCCTTGGGGCGGTGGCCCTAACAGGGGCGGTGGTGGCAATCCGCCTGACCTGGAAGAACTCCTGAAACGCACCCAAGACCGTATGAAAACCGTCCTTCCCGGCGGCGGCGGCGGCGGCCTTGGCATCCTCGGCATTTTGATTGTCATTGGCCTTGGTGTTCTGGGCTGGCTTGCAACCGGCGTCTACATCGTCGACGAAGGCCGCGGTGAGGTTGGCGTTGAGCTTGTTCTTGGTAAGGTCACCGACCAGACCGGCACCGGCTTTCACTACAATTGGCCGTATCCAATCGGCGAAGTTTACAAGCCGCAGGTCGAGCAACAGCGCGAAACCACCGTCGGGGTTGAAGAACTCTTCACCAATTCCGGTGCGGTGCGCTCACGCGATGTCCCTGAAGAAAGCCTGATGCTGACCGGCGATGAAAACATCGTCGATGTTGGTTTCAAGGTTCAGTGGCGGATCAAGAACACTAAAGAAGGTATCACCAATTACCTGTTCAACATCCAGAACCCTGAAGGCACAGTGAAAGCCGTTTCGGAAAGCGCAATGCGCGAGGTTGTCGGCGAATCCAACATCGATTCCATTCTGACGCAGAACCGCGTAACCATTCAGAATGATGTGGCAAGTCTGATGCAGACAACGCTAGATTCGTACCGGGCCGGGATTGAGATCACTGAAGTGCAGATGCAGAAGGTGGATCCGCCCGCACAGGTCATCGACGCGTTCCGCGATGTTCAGGCTGCGCGCGCCGACCAGGTGCGTATCGAAAACGAAGCGCAAGCCTATGCCAACCGGATGGTTCCGGAAGCCCGCGGTGAGGCCGCCCGCATTCTGGAACGGGCAAACGCCTACCAGGAACAGGCGATTGCTGAAGCAACCGGTCAATCGCAGCGTTTCACAAAGATCTATGAAGAGTACAAAAACGCACCGGACGTGACCCGCGAGCGTCTGTACCTGGAAACCCTGGAGAAAGTCTTGGGTGACAACAACAAAATTATCATCGACAGCGAATCTTCGGGCTCCGGCGTACTGCCGTTCCTGCCGCTCAATGACCTCAACGGACGCCAGTCCACCCGGACGGGAGGAAACTGATCATGCGTAGCGGAATTTTAGGTTTCCTGATCGTTGCCTTGGCATTCCTGGCCTATACGTCGATCTACATTGTAAATCCGACCCAGCAAGCCCTGATCTTGCAGCTCGGCCGTGTCGACCGTGTCATTCAAGACCCGGGCCCTTATCTGAAGTATCCGTTCGTTCAGAATGTCGTTTATCTCGATAAGCGTATTTTGGATCTGAACATGAGCCCGCAGGAAATTATTGCGGCAGATAAGAAACGTCTCGTCGTGGACGCTTTTGCCCGTTATCGGATTTCCAATCCGGTGCTGTTCTATCAGCGTGTGAACAACGTGCGTGTCGCCAACCAGCGTCTGTCCACGTTCCTGCAGTCGTCGCTCCGTTCTGAACTTGCTAAGGCTTCTTTCGTGGCTGTTGTTCGCGATGACCGCTCCGGTCTGATGGAAAACATCCGCCGGGACGTTAGTGCCAATGCGGCTGAACTTGGCATTGAGGTGATCGACGTGAAGATCCGCCGTGCGGATTTGCCGGCGGCCAACTCGCAGGCGATTTATGCCCGTATGCAGACGGAACGTCAGCGGGAAGCAACGGAAATCCGGGCCCAGGGTGAGGAGCAATCCCGCAGGATCCGGTCCCGTGCCGACCGTGATGTGACGGTTCTGGTTGCGGAAGCCAACCGGGACGCGGAAATTATCCGCGGTGATGGTGATGCGGAGCGGAACAAGATCTTCGCCGAGGCATTTGGCGCCGATCCGGAGTTCTTTGCCTTCTACCGGTCGATGCAGGCCTACGAAGCTGGATTGCAAGCTGGTGACACGAGCCTGGTCTTGTCACCTGATTCAAGCTTCTTCCGCTTCTTCAAGGATCCGATGGGTGTAAACGCTCCGGCAGGCGGAAACGGTGCTGGCGGATCCGGAGGTGCAACAGGGTCGCCTTCGCTCGCCGCACAATGAGTGAATTGCTGACGGCCCTTGGATTGGTCCTGGTGTTGGAAGGGGTGCTTTATGCAATTGCACCCGGTGGCATGAAAAATGTCATGCGCAGTGCCCTTGAAACACCAGACCAGATCTTACGGGCCGTTGGGCTCGGAGCGGCCGCATTAGGCGTATTTCTTGTGTGGATCATCCGCGGATAGCGAAAAGTTTAGGGGCGGGAGGCGCAAAAACCTCCCGCCCGTTCTATATTGTATGGCAAGCCCTGGGTTCCGCCCAGTCTAGTTTGCGCTCTCACGACAGTCGATACGACTGGTATGGAGGAGAAAGCCCTATGGCTCTGAAGTTATTTAGCCGAGGCATGCCAAGAATTGCGTCCGCCACAGCTGTTTTGATGCTGGGCGGCATGATTGCACTTCAGCCGGTGCAGCCTGGCTACGCCCACGATGGCAAAGGACCTGAAACCGTAGCAGATCTTGCTGAAGAGCTGGCTGATGCGGTGGTCAATATTTCGACCGCACAAACGGTTCAGGGGCAACGCTCAGTGCCGATGCCGCAAGTTCCGGAAGGGTCGCCATTTCAGGAGTTCTTCGAAGAATTCTTCAACCGGCAAAACCGGGATGACGATCAGCAACCACGCCGGGTGCAGTCCTTGGGTTCTGGTTTCGTCCTGGACGGCAAGGCCGGCATCATCATCACAAACAATCACGTCATTGAAGGCGCGGATGAAGTCACTGCCAACTTCAACGATGGCACCAAATTACGTGCGGAAGTGATTGGTACCGATGAGAAAACAGATATTGCCGTTCTCAAGGTGACACCGGAAACGCCGCTGCAGGATGTCAATTTTGGCGATTCTGACGGCATTCGTGTTGGCGACTGGGTGATGGCCATTGGCAACCCCTTCGGTCTTGGTGGTACCGTTACTGTCGGGATCGTTTCAGCACGTAACCGCGACATCAACGCCGGACCATATGACAACTTTATTCAGACCGATGCATCCATCAACCGCGGCAACTCCGGTGGCCCGTTGTTCGATATGGACGGCAATGTGATCGGGATCAATACTGCGATCATCTCACCTTCTGGTGGGTCGATCGGGATTGGCTTTGCAATTCCGGCGAAGACTGCAATCCGCGTGATCGATCAGTTGCGCGAATTTGGGGAAACCCGCCGCGGCTGGCTCGGTGTGCGCATTCAGGAAGTCACCGACGAAATTGCCGAAAGCCTTGGTATGGATGAGGCCCTTGGCGCACTTGTTGCCGGCGTGACAGAAGATGGTCCGGCCGCGAAAGGCGAGATCGAAGCGGGCGACGTTATCGTCAAATTCGACGGCAAAACGGTCGAAGCAATGCGCGAGCTGCCGCGGATGGTCGCCGAAACCGCCATTGGCAAGGAAGTTGATATTGTTGTTTTGCGCAAGGGCAAGGAAGTTACCATCCGCGTGACCCTGGAGCGTCTGGAAGAAAAGCAAGTGACTGAAGCCAGTGCACCGGCAGAGAAAAAGGAAGATGAACCGGCTGAAACCAGCAAAGTGCTTGGCATGACATTGGCCGAACTCGATGATGAGCTGCGTAAGCAGTTCTCGATCGAAGACGATGTCACGGGTGTTGTTGTGACCGAGGTGGAAGCTGGTTCATCCGCCGAAGAAAAACGTGTGACTGCTGGTGATGTCATTAAGGAAGTCGCCCAGGAAGCAGTATCGACCCCTGCGGATGTGGAAGCGGAAATCAAGAAGCTGAAAGAAGACGGCAGACGGTCTGCGCTTTTGCTTCTGTCCAATCCGACGGGCGATGTCCGTTTTGTCCCGGTTCGGATCGAAGACAACTAGCTCCGATCTTCAACATACCTATAGAAAGGGCGCCTCGTGGCGCCCTTTTTTGTCTAACCAGAGTATGAAAATCAGCTCAGTATGAAGTCTGTTTCTGCGTACCCCTGGAAATAGAGCAGGGCGGTGAGGTCGCCGTGGTCGATGCGGAAGTCAGCGGCTTCTGCAACAGCGGGTTTTGCCCGATAGGCCATTCCCGCACCGGAGCGCTCGATCATGGCAAGATCATTGGCGCCATCCCCAACGGCTATTGTTTCATCGAACCCAAGGCCCTTTTCGGCGACCAGAGCCTCTAAACGCACGCGCTTGGCGTCTCGTCCCAAAATGGGTTCGGCAACCTTGCCGGAGAGTTTGCCGTCGTCTTCTAGAAGAATATTTGCCTGGTTTTCGTCAAAGCCAATCATGGCCGCGACCGTTCCGGTGAAATGGGTGAAGCCGCCCGAGACAAGAGCACAGTACGCACCATTTGCCTTCATGGTCTGTACCAAGGTGCGGCCGCCGGGCATCAGGGTAATGCGATTGCTCAAGACGCTGTCGATAGCTGACAGGGGAAGACCCTTCAACAGGCCAACACGCTCGCGCAAGGCGGGTTCGAAGTCGATTTCGCCCCGCATTGCCCGTTCCGTGATTTCCGAGATTTTATCCTTGAGCCCGAGTTCAGCCGCCAGTTCATCAATACATTCTTGCCGGATCATGGTGGAATCCATGTCGGCAATAAGAAGCTTTTTCCGCCGGTTTTCTTGAGACTGGACGAACACATCCACTGGGGCAGAGCCGATAAGCTCCCGCAGCTTTGTATCCGCGGCACTTGCATTTTCCCCCTGGAAGAGGATATCGGCAGCAATGCCGGGATTGAGTATTGTTGGCGGACTATCGGAGCCGAGGGCCTCTGCCGCCCGTTGAACCAGATCCTCTCCAACGGCAGGGGCGGTCGGGGTAGATACTAGAGTAGCAACGAGGGACATGGGCATTTCCTTTGAAACAGGGCCGAACAGTGGTCACGGCAAACGCGCCATCCTGATAGCGGGCCCAACAGCAAGCGGCAAGTCGGCCTTGGCAATTGAATTGGCAAAACGGGTCGATGGTGTCGTCGTTAATGCCGATTCCATGCAGCTTTATGAAGATTTGCGCCTTGTCAGCGCCCGCCCGTCTATTGAGGAAGAAACCGAAGTGCCACACCGGCTTTATGGTGTGCTGCCCTCATCAGAAGCCTTTTCGACGGGGGCATGGCTGCGCCGGATGTCGGCGGAGTTGGAAACGATCTGGTCTGCAGGTCAGGTGCCGGTGCTCGTTGGCGGAACGGGGCTTTATTTCAAAGCGCTAACCGAAGGGTTTGCAGAACTCCCTGAAATTCCAGACGCTGTTCGGGAACAAGCCCGTCTGCTCGCCGATGCAGAGGGTGTGCCGGCTTTGAAAGAAGCACTGGTTGCGGCAGGCGATGAACAGGCCGCGGAAACGCTGAATGATCCGCAGCGCCTTGCCCGTGCTCTGGAAGTCATTCTGGCGACCGGTCAGCCTTTGACCCGTTGGCAGAAAGAGCAGCAGTCATCTCCGGTTTTACAGGCTGCGGATTGCTTGTGTTTGGTTCTCGCACCGCCGCGGAATTGGCTTCATGAACGGATTGCCAAACGGTCAAAATTGATGCTGAGCGAAGACGGCATCCGGGAAGTTAAAGTGTTACTCGCGCAAAAGTTGTCGTATAAACTCCCGGCAATGCGCGCGATAGGGGTTAAGGAGATCGGAGCCTTTTTAACAGGCAAACAAGACAATGTGGAAACCGAATACCGCTTAATTGTTGCGACGCGGCAATACGCGAAACGCCAGGAAACCTGGTTTCGTAATCAAATGCCAGACTGGCAACGACTTGACCCGTCACGGGAAATTGATGCGGATGCAGTCGTAGTGGATTTCTTGACTGAGTGATGAAACCAGAAGTTTGTGCAATGCAATGAATGTTTCAAATTAACCTGTTGTAAATACGAATATTTTCAATGGTAATTTGTTATTATACTTTCGGCTGCCATCTCATTGGCACAATTCAGGGTTACAACGTCCGCAGCAGAACGAACGGGGCCCAAGAACCATTATCTTTGGATGTGTAGAGGCTGGCGTCGGGGAGGATAGAGTGCAGACGATATTTCTCGAAAACGATTCCGTGCGGCTGGTTCCCTTGTCCTTGTCAGACATCGGACCGGTGAAAACCCTTCATGCGGATGCTTATGGCAATCGCTGTTCGGATGGCGACTGCGCCTGTCAATCAGATGAAGCTGAGAAGCTCGTTCATACTGCACTTAAAAACCAGGAAGATCTTGGCGTATCCAGATGGAAAGTTGAGGCTGAAGACGGAAAGTTCTTAGGCTGGGCGGGGTTTGCGCCGCTGGCGGAAACGTCTGAGATCTGCCTGAGTTATTGTCTTTCCAAGGCTGGAGGCGACAATACTGATCTGCCACGTCGCCTTTGCAAAGCTCTGACGGAATGGTTCTTCAAAAAAACCTACTTTTCCCATTTGGTTGCGGCCGTCCGTGTCGATAACCGCGATATGCGGGAAGTCGTGCTGGAGACCGGGTTCTATCACCGGGAAAGCAAATTGATTGGCGGGATGCAGGCTGATGTGTTCCAGATGTTGAGCCCGTCGATGCAGACCTATTTGATGAGTGCCTGACCCACCCACCTTCAGGCGCATCAACGAAAAGAGCGGCACTCAAGGCGCCGCTCTTTTTGTCAGGTTGGAAACCGCTAGCGCTTAGACCGCTTGCAAGGCTCCCGGATTTGCTGCCTGGCGCCGCTGGGCCAGTTTGTTCATCGCCGACACATAGGCGCGCGCTGAGGCGACCAGCGTGTCTGTGTCTGCGCCTTTGCCGGTAGCAATTCGGCCGTCGGCCTCCAAGCGGACAGAGACTTCCGCTTGTGCGTCAGTGCCTTCGGTTACTGCGTGGACCTGGTAGAGGGACAAGGTGGCTTCGTGCGGCACGATTCCCTTGATCGCATTAAAGGTCGCATCGACTGGGCCGTCGCCGGTCGCTTCCTTGGTAATATGCTGGCCGTCCACATCCATGGTCAGGATTGCTTTCTGCGGACCGCCGGTGCCGGCAATCACCGTCAAGGCAATGACCTTGGTGCTTTCGCCCAGGATGTTGATTTCATCCTCGACCAAAGCTTCGATGTCTTCGTCATAAACATGTTTTTTGCGGTCAGCCAGATCCTTGAACCGGCGGAAAGCATCTTGCAAGGCGTTGTCACCCAGCTCAAAACCCAATTCTCGCAGCTTGTCACGGAAGGCATGACGGCCGGAGTGCTTGCCCATAACCAGGGAGGTGGCTTTGACGCCAACATCTTCCGGACGCATGATTTCGTAGGTTTCGGCGTTTTTCAGCATGCCGTCCTGGTGAATGCCGCTCTCATGGGCAAAGGCGTTTTTGCCAACGATGGCCTTGTTGTATTGGACAGCGAACCCAGAGGCGCCGGCCACCAGTTTGGATGCGCGCACCAGGTACTGCGGATCAATCTGTGTTTCATATGGCAGGATGTCGCCGCGGGTACGGACCGCCATGACAATCTCTTCCAGGGAGGCGTTGCCGGCGCGTTCACCCAAGCCATTGATGGTGCACTCAACCTGACGCGCTCCGCCAGCCACACCGGCCAGGGAGTTGGCAACCGCCAAGCCTAAGTCGTCGTGGCAGTGAACAGAGAAGATGGCCTGATCGGAGTTTGGCACACGCTCGATGATCTGCTCGAACATCGCCTTGTATTCATCCGGCGTTGCGTAACCGACAGTGTCCGGCAGGTTGATCGTGGTCGCTCCGCATTTGATGGCAGCTTCCACGCAGCGGCACAGATAGTCGATCGGGGTGCGGGTGGCGTCCATTGCCGACCATTCCACGTCATCAATCAGATTGCGGGAGCGGGTCACCGTATCGGTGATGATCTCCAGAACCTGTTCCTGGTTCTTGTTCATCTGAAACTGCAAATGAATGGGAGACGTGGAGACAAATGTATGGATCCGGCCTTTGCCGGCATATTTGACGGCTTCACCGCAGCGGTCGATGTCTGCGTGAATGGCGCGGGCCAGACCGGCAATGACCGAGTTTTTCGAGCGCTTGGCGATTTCCTTGACGGCTTCGAAGTCGCCATTGGAGGCGATCGGGAAGCCTGCCTCAATGATGTCGACGCCCATATCATCCAGGATCTCGGCGATCTGCAGTTTTTCTTCCAGGGTCATGGACGCGCCTGGAGATTGTTCGCCGTCACGCAAGGTGGTGTCGAAGATCCGGATCTGGTCCTTCTCAGAGGTGGCAGTCATGATGTTTCGTCCCTTAGCTGGATCGGGCCGTATTTAGGTCACTTGAGGGGCGCGCGATCCGATTGTTCTGATGCGGTTCTAAGAAGTCTCCCCTAAGTGCCCGTTCGCTTCAAACATGCGAACAGCCGACGCTCAGGGGCATCTAAGAAGGAGGAGATCGCCAAGTAGGAGGAGGCCGCCGCGCTGCAGTGTCTGCGCGTCGATAGAAGAAACGGCAATGTCGCGATCCGCGATCATGGGTCTTCTTACGGCCTTTGGTCATTCCAATACGGTGCGCCTTAGTCTGCTTGCAAAGCGTGACCGAGGCGTTAACGGATGTCGTTCATAAGACAGGATTCTTTTTGATGCAACTGGCTTTTGTGGAGCTTACGCGATTTGTTGGCAGTTTCAGTCCGCTGTGAACCGCATGCAAAAGGCCTCAAACGTTCGATTTGATCCAAATGCATCAACTGGTTTGATTGGATGCTTTCCGACAAAATTGGTAATCTGACGTAGCGGAAAATCTGAGGTGTTTTCCAATGCCGATAAGTTACGCCCGACAGCAGACCCTTCAAGGATTCGATTCCTCCGTTACCCCGAATTGGCAAATGGTGCCGGTTGGTGGACAACGGACACTGACAGTCACGGGGCATGGAACCTTAGTGCCGCGTGTAAATCCCACCAATATCGCAAATGTTGCTCTCAACAATTCGGGTGGCAGTGCACGGCTTGTGATTACCGGACGTGTTGCCGGAAAAGGGCACATCGAGTGGGTGCCCAATCTGGATCATACCGGTACGGTCGCTGCGGCCAACAAGCTTGAATTATCGGTCAAAGCCGAACGGCGCATTCAGACTGCATTTCACTATATTAAGGACAATGCAGGTCATACAACGAACCGCAATCGATCGGATCTAAACACGCTGATCACCGGGGTGAATGCGATTTTGACGACCCAAGCCAATGTGACAATGGTGCGCAAAAGTGCGGCCGTTGCCGAAGTGGCGCAAAACCTTGGTGCTGTGGTGCGCTTTTCGTCTCATTTGGAAGGTGTTGCGGCCAGTGAACATGAATGGGACGATGTGACTGCATTGGCGGATTCGACAGCAGATTTTAATGTCTTTTTTGTCTGGCAATACGAGCAGGACGCCACGCCCGCAGTGAACAACACCCGTGCTGGCACCATTGCGTCAGAGAAGAATTGTCTGATGGAAGACACTATGTCATCGCCCCACGCGGAAACGCTGGCGCATGAGACGGTTCATTTGCTCGGCATTGCTGATCATAGCGCCGCCCATCAGCACCTGATCGCATCGGGAGCACACCGCAATGGCCAGCTTATCAGCAAGAGCCAAGCCAATACGATCAATCCCTCTGGGACTTAAAATGCGGTGCTCCAGCCGATTGCGTTGGTTTCTGGTTTGCGTTTTGATGATGTCTGGAGGGGTCAGCATGGCTCAGACTTCTGAATTGTCCGAGTTGGTCGAAACTGCGCTGCAAAATCCAAGTCCAGTATCGGTGTCGGCGGTCGTTGCCGCCGGCGATTCCGCGGTGGCAGAGCTTGAGGCGCGTTTCAGCAGTGCGTCCGCCGATGAACGGGCCAATATCATCGGTATCTGGCGCGCGATCTGTACGCACAAAGCGGCATTGGCGCTCGCGCCCTTAATGTCGTCTGATGACTACGACACGCGGGTGCGGGCAAGTGCGGCGGCCTATGAATGTGTGAGAAAAAATGGGCTTCCGGATAATCCCGCGTTTAAAGAGGATGTCCTGGCCGCTCTCAATGGAGAGGCCGAAGCTGGCGGTTTGCTTTTGGCAAGCTATTTTCCTGAGAGCCAAGCGGGGTTGTCAAAACACCAAACTTCCACACGTCTGGTGAAACTCGACGCATCTGATCCCGCTGTACCAGTGGACTTGGTTACGGCGGTGGCACTTTCCAGACTTGGCGATCAGGATGCGCGCGGGCGGCTTGAAACCAAGATCCAGGAGGGCGATCCGGCAAACTTGGTGTTTTTGATCAAGGCGATGGCAGTGATCGACGCACCTGAAATACTGCACAGCCTCGCATCTGCCACACTGTCGAACGAAACCCCCGTCGGCGATGGCCTGCCGTCTGGTGTCACTCCGCAGCGGCGCGTGGCCGATATTGCGACAGAGTATTTTGTCCACCGGCTTAAGTTCGATCCGGGGTTTGAATTGGATCCGACCCGGCTTTACTCTCAAGATGAGCGTGGCTTGGTCGCTAGGAAAATCGCCGAAAAACTGCCAAATTGAACCTGTCCGGTTGTGCGCAACAGGGCCTATCTGGCGACAGAATAGGCTTTGAATTTCCTGGTGCCAGATATTGTTGCAGGAATGTATTTTTTGGACAATAACGAAGGAGGGCATGGCAATGCGTACGGCCTGGAACCACCGAAATTTTCCAGAAAAGTTTTTGGCCTGCATATTGGTGGCCGCCTGCCTTCCGATGCTAATTCTGCCAGCAGCCGGACAGGGGAACGGCAATGCCTGGACGGTTCAGCCGAAATTTGATGGCAAAAAGAAACTGCGCAAAAGCATCAGTGGCGCTGCCTGCGCTCCGGTGTCTCCGCCTGTTTGCCTGGTAGCGCTGGATGAAAAACAGCACACACAGTTTTTTACGATCCAGGACAAAACTATCGTTCCCGGCGCGGTCATGCGGCTGTTGCCGAAGAAGATTGACGGCGAAAAGACCGGTGAGATTGATGCAGAAGGTGCAGCCTATGGCGACGGGTATTTCTATCTAACCGGGTCGCACGGGCTAAGCCGGAAAAAAGCGAAGTACGACCCGTCTAGTTTTTTCTTGTTCCGGTTTCCCGTCACCTCAGAAACTGGATATCCCGCTTTTGAATTTTCGAAGAACTCCGTGGCGGGCGAAATTGAGCGCACCAACGCTTTGCAGGCGATTTTGAAAGGAGCTCCGGATCCGATTGGAAAATATGCAGAGCAGCCGCTCGGCGACGGAGCTGGGGGCGTCAATATCGAAGGTCTTGCGTATCGGAACGGACGGATCTTCATTGGCCTCCGCGGTCCGTCCGTTGATGGCACTGCCTTTATCCGAAGTGTCAATGCCGACGCGCTTTTTTCGGATAAGAAACCGGACCTTGAGACAATTGAGTTAGCAATTGGAACAGGCACAGGGGTGCGGGATCTGGCAGCTGTATCAGACGGTCTTCTTGTGCTGGCTGGGCCGGTTCAATCGAAGGGCGGGTATTCTGTCCATCATCTGGCTCTTCCCAGCGGTGCACTGAAGAAACTGGCTGATTTGGAGATGCCGGAGAAAGACCAGAAAGCCGAGACTGTTCTGGTCCTGAAGGAAGGTCCGGAAACCGTCAATATCTTGATCATGTATGACGGCGCCAAAGATGGCGGTCCGAGGGAGTACCTGCTAACCAAGTAAAACTTCCTGGTCAGAAGATGTTTTTATTGACCATATTGATCCCGCCGCCGGACCCAGGACATAGGGTAAGGCAAATCGTCTTCATGACGTCCCATTGGGGTCAGATCCAAGAGATTGTAGGCCATGTTGAGGATGTCCAGGCCCCGGCCATAAGTTGAGTAGCTATGGCCGATGCGGCCATCGTCTAATTTCAAGAACGCGCTGACGCCCGGCAATTCTTCTCCGAAAGTCGTTTCCTTGTAATTGTAACCATTGCCATCTGAGACTTCTTTGCCCGGAAAGGTCACTCCAAAATCTCTGCTGAAGGAATTTCCTGCTGTGGAGGCCCAGGTGAAAGACCAGCCAAAACGTTTTTGGTATTCTAGGAGCTTGTTAATGGGCGCGTTGGACGTGGAAATCAGCGCCGTGTCGCGAGCGGCCAAGTGGACATCCAAACGCTCATAATTGTCCGCCCAGAAGGAGCAACTCGGGCAGCCTTCCTCCCAGGTTTCGCCAAACATGAAGTGGTAGACGAGCAATTGCGGATGCGGCCCAAACAGCTCTGACAAGGTTTTCTTTCCATCAGCTGTCTCGAAAACATAATCTTCAGTCACCTCGACCATCGGCAAGGCGCGCCGGGCTTCTGACAACTTGTCACGTTCTTTGGTAAAGGCTTTTTCCTGTTCCAGAAGAACCTTGCGGGCGTCCAGCCAGGTTGTCCGGTCGACGAAATTCACTTCCATTGCGCAATCCTCCTAAGTCTATTACTTGGCAAGAAATCCGGTCATCCGGTGGAGGCAATCCGCCCAGCCGGTGCCAACACCAAGACGGGCGTCCTCAGTTTTTATGGCCTCGTGCCGCAGCCGCACTTGCGTGGCGCTTCCGGCCGCTTTGAAAGAAATGGAAACGAACGAGCGATCGGTCTCCTGCCGTGTGCCATCTGCGAGCTCGACAACGTGACGCCAACTGAATTTCAGGAGGTTTGGTGCCGCAATCTCCAGATATTCACCTTCCAGACGCTCCTGCTTTTCGTGGTCATTCTGCAGGACAAACCGCCATAATCCGCCGACCTTGAGGTCGATCTCAACGTCAGCCAGGCGGCCAGCCGGCAGGAACCAGCCATTGATTTCTTCGGGCACCGTAAATGCCTGGAAAACCCGGGCAGGTGTTGCGCGGAAAAGGCCTTCAACCAGGATAGGCTCCTGTCCAGGCGCGGATTTTAGGAAATCACTTTCAAGCGGTTGAGCTGTCATTTTTGAGTGTCCTCTTTGGCAAGGTGAAGGGCCAGAGCGTCAAATCGGTCAAGCCAGAAGGCTTCGTAGTTGCTGAGCCAGTCGACGGCTTCCTTGATCGGAGCGCCTTTCAGCCGGCAGTGTTTGGTCCTGCCGCGCTTTTCGATATCAACCAATCCAGCCTCTGAAAGAACGCGCATGTGTTTGGAAACCGCAGTCAACGACATGTCGAAGGGGGCGGCCAAATCGGACAGGGTTGCTTCGCCATTCGCAAGCCGGGCGACAATGGCGCGGCGGGTGCCGTCGCTGAGTGCGGAGAAGGTGGCGTCAAGTTGCTGCATATCGCTCATGTATTTTAGTGAACTAATTGGTTGAGTATCATGCCCGTCGAATATAGTCAACCGATTGGTTGAGTGTTTTCTCGAGAGTTGATTTGGCCCAGTTCAGAGGGTCTTCCTATGAGAATTGGATTATTCCGGCTGGCGCGCACCACCGCACCACCGACGCCTGAGACAGGCAGTCGGCGCGTTCCTGGCGGACAGTATGTCAGCTATTAGAGGAAGAGCTCACCGCGGGCGATCAGGGTCGCCTGGCCGCCAATGCGGACGGCATGCATGCCGCCGTTCACCATATCGATTTCCAGATCGATCAGGGACGGGCGGCCCATTTCAAAACCCTGTTCAATGCGAATGTGGTGAGTGCCCGCGGTTAGACCATCATAATGCTTGATAACGCCTGCAAAGGCAGCCGCGGCCGAGCCTGTCGCTGGATCTTCGGTAATGCCCATATCTGGGGCAAACAAGCGGGCATGAAAGGCGCTGTCATGGGAGCGTGTTTCACGGCAATAGACGTAAGCGTCGTTGTGCTCTTCGTTGCCGAAACCCTTTTTCCACATGGCGGGTACTGGTTTGGCGCGCGCAAGCGCGTCCAGATCGCGGACAGGAACAAAAGTGAACGCCGGGCCGACTTTGAAGCGGGACGGAGCGTGATTCTCAAAACCGATGTCTGACGGCTCCAGATCCAGAGCAGCAGCAATCAGTTCAAGGTTCTGGGTAGGGCCAGCTGATTCCGGCAATACGGGCACATCAAATTCGGCAAAGGCGGCGGCATTTTCCCGCAAGATCACCGCACAGCGCACGGTTCCGATCTTTTGTTTCAAAACAACCACAGCATCCTGTTCACCGGAGATGTCACCAAAACGCTCCACGGCCATCAGAATCGCAGTGCCAACGGTCGGGTGACCGGCAAAGGGAAGTTCCACTTTTGGGGTGAAGATCCGCATAGAGGCAGATTGCCCAGGATTTTCCGGCGGAAAGACAAACACGGTTTCGGATAGATTGAACTCGCCCGCGATCTTTTGCATTTGCTCGTCGCTCAGGCCGTCACTGTCCAGAACAACTGCGAGCGGATTGCCCGCAAGTGCTGTGTTGGTGAAGACGTCCAAAATCGCGTAGCGACGGCTCATGCGGTATTCTCCTTAGAGTTCGAACTCCTTAGCGGTTCGAATGTGAGCGGACTTTTGCATGTCTTCGCAAGTCCCGCCAGACCCTTGCGGCGTTTGTTGGTGAACAAACTCTTGCCGGAACAAAAAATGTGGCAACCCGGTCACGCCAGAAGATACCGTCCGAGGTCTCTGGCATAGGGTACAATTGCCGGGTCATCCAGGTCATCAAGGGTCTTGATGATCCTGACATCTGCCAATTCTTGTTCTGCTGACGCCTTTGAGTGAACATTGATTGCCGCTCTCAGGTCTTCTGCCGGACGATCGCAATCAAAGACTTGTGAAACGCTGATGCGCGCACCGTCAAAAATGATCAACAGCTCTCCGTGTTTCAATTGGTGAGTTGACAGGCCAGTTTCCTCTTCTAGCTCCCGCGAGATTGAGGCCTGCATATCAATCGATCCGCTGTTGGTAATATCAGACGGATCAAGATTGCCGCCCATTGGGTAGATCAGGCCAGCAGTTGCGGTATGCGGAGACATGACCCCGTAGAGCAAAGCGCCTTCGGGCGAACGTAGAACAGCAGACCCGAACAGATTGAAGGTCGTGAGGTTCGGGGCACCCCAATCACGCCAGGTCAGAAAAGCGGCATAAGAGCATTCGGTGCAGGTTCCGGATAAAACACCATCTTCAAACCTGTGGTCCGTCAGTTTTAATGTTCTACCATTCCAGAGCTCTGGGATTTGCCGTTGTTTTTCCGCGAAGTATTCTGAAATGGCCGCCTTGTTGGCAGCTTCAAAAGCCCAAGGTTGGCCGGAGATTGTCAAATCTATTTTTGAAACCGGATAAACGGCCGGCTGCAGACGCTTCTCCATGAGCGGCATGAAACGGCCGGGTGCCATCTGGCTTGGCTCATGTCCGGTGGTTTCATAACCGCATCGTTCGTAAAAGCCGCCGGCGTTGACCTCGCTACGAAGAGCAATTTTTGTGTAGCCTTGTTGCCGCGCGCGGTCTTCGCTGCGCATTAGGAGCAAGGCGCCGATACCTGATTTCTGTACTTGCGGAGCGACATACAGGTAATCGAGGTCGACCCTGCCATTGGCGTCGTGTTTGGCTCCAGAAAAGGCGACAGGGGTTCCATCTTTTTCGGCGACGATTCCATCCAGCTCCAAAAGGAGATCTGGCGTGATTTGCCAGTGCTTGCGCCATTCCCGCATCAGCTCTTCCGGGTACCCCCAGGAAGCTTTTGCAAGATGCATGATGGTGGTGAGGGCCAAGGCATCCTCGGGACGTGCAGGGCGGAGTTTTAAAGACATGGCAGGCCAATCAGGAAAGGTTCGAAAGGCCTAGCCGTTGAATGTGAAAGTTGCAAGCTGGTTTGATGCCTACTTGATGAATGTGCCGTTCTGCAGTTCGGTGACCGCCTGAACCAGCTCTTCGCGGGTGTTCATCACAATGGGGCCATGCCAAGCGACCGGTTCCTTGATCGGCGCGCCAGAAACCAGCAGGAAACGGATGCCGTGTTCTCCGGCATGGACAACGATTTCATCGCCTGTACCGAAGATGACCAATGTTCTGTCTCCGGTCTCGTCTCGGATTTTTAGCTCTTCTCCGCCAAATTCCTTTTCGGTTAAAACCCCGAACGGATCGGAAGCTCCTTCAAACTTTCCTGACCCTTCAAAGATATAGGCGAAGGTTTGTTTGTAAGTGTCGACCTTGAAGCGTTTTTTTCGGCCAGCCGGCACATGAATGTCCAGATACTGCGGCTCCGCGGCGATCCCATCAACAGGACCTCTTTTGCCCCAGAACTCACCGCAGATGATCCGGGCTGATGTGCCGTCATCGTCTGTAACCACAGGAATGTCCTTGGCTTCGACATCCTGGTAACGCGGGTCTGTCATTTTGTGCGCGGATGGCAGGTTCGCCCAAAGCTGGAAGCCGTGCATCCGGCCCTGGGCGTCGCCCTTTGGCATTTCCTGGTGCATGATCCCGCGTCCGGCGGTCATCCATTGCACGTCGCCGGCACCAAGATTGCCTTTGTTGCCCAGACTGTCGCCATGTTCGACGGTACCGGCCAAAACATAAGTGATGGTTTCTATGCCGCGATGGGGATGCCAGGGAAAACCAGCCAGATAGTCTTCCGGCCGGTCATTGCGGAAATCGTCCAGCAGCAGGAACGGATCTACCAGCGCCGGATCCTGAAATCCGAACGCGCGCTCCAGTTTGACACCGGCGCCTTCCAAGGCCGATTGGGTTGTGCCGATATGGGTGATAGGCCGGATTGACATGATCGTTTTCCTGAAATCTGCAATTGTCTCGAAAATAGCGGGTTTGCGTGCGAAACCCAGAGGCGGGCTGCTGGACGCAGTGTTTCGCTTTGAGAAACAATAGCCTCTGGTTTCAGCTGACAAGATGTGTCAGGAAACCTGAGACCTTGCATCTTGCAGACCGTTCAACCACATGCAACCTTGCGCGCCCTAACAGGTGCCCTCTTGCGGCCGTCCGGTCTTCTTTTAATATTCTCAAATGGTTGGAACTTTATGCCGCCGATCCTCTCCGTTGAAAATCTGGAAAAAACTTATGACGGTGGCTTTCAGGCGCTGAAATCCGTCTCGCTGGAAATTCAAAAGGGCGAGGTGTTTGCGCTTCTTGGACCAAACGGGGCAGGCAAGACCACTTTGATCAGCACTATTTGCGGCTTGGTGCGCCCGACATCCGGTGCGATCACTGTTGGCGGGCACGATGCGTTGAAAGACTTCCGGTCCGCCCGCCGGATGATTGGCTTGGTACCGCAAGAAATGCCGACGGCACCGTTTGAGATTGTCGGCGATACGGTTGCGTTCAGCCGCGGTCTGTTCGGATTGAAACCGAAGCCGGATCTGATTGAGAAAATCCTGAAAGATCTGACACTTTGGGAAAAGCGGAAAAACCCTATTATGGCGCTGTCCGGCGGCATGAAGCGGCGTCTGCTGGTGGCCAAAGCGCTGGCGCATGAACCAGAAGTTCTGTTTTTGGACGAGCCGACAGCCGGGGTTGATGTGGAGCTGCGCCACGACATGTGGCGGATCGTCGGTGAACTGAAGGACAAGGGTGTCACGATCATTCTGACAACCCATTACATCGAAGAAGCCGAGGAAATGGCCGACCGGGTCGGTGTGATCAACAAGGGCGAGATCATCCTTGTTGAGGACAAGAAAGAGCTGATGCAGAAGCTTGGCCGCAAGGTTCTGACGCTTTCGCTCAATGCCGCAATCCAAACACTGCCACCAACTCTTGAGAAATACGATCTAACCCTGTCAGAGGACGGTGGCAGCCTGACCTACACGTATGACACCCAAAGGGAGCGAACCGGAATCACGGCGCTGCTGACAGACCTCTCCGATGCGGGTGTTCATTTTCATGATTTGCAGACGGATCAATCTTCGCTGGAGGATATTTTTGTCGATCTGGTCAAGAACGGGGAGTAGGGCATGACGATTGAATTCAAAATCCGGAAGGCGCGGCTTGATGAGATCGAGGCCTTGACCGACCTGTGCATGCGCTCCAAACAGTCGAACGGCTATGATGATGCCTTTATGGCGGCATGCGCTGAAGAGATGACGGTTCAGGAAAGCTGGATCTTGGAGGACGATTTTTGGGTGCTGGAAGCTTCGGATGGCGCGTTGGCAGGCTGTATTCGGCTGGAAACGAACCAAATGGAGCGCACCGGCGAACTTGCCACCTGTTTTGTCGACCCGGACTTTCAGGGCAAGGGTGTGGGGCGGAAGCTTTTTGAAAGTTTCATTACTAAAGCCAAAGACCTTGATCTGAAACACATCTGGTTGGACGCAGATCCAAGCGCGGAACCTTTTTATGCGCGGATGGGATTTGTCACCACCGGCCGTGCACCGTCCGGTTCCATTCCAGGCAGAACCTTGCCGCGGATGGAAATGCCTTTAGAGACCGCCAATCTGGAGCAAACCTCATGAATTTCGAAGCGGTCAAAGCGATCTATCTGACCGAGATGGCCCGGACACGGCGGACCGTCATGCAGTCGATCATTTCTCCGGTGATTTCCACGGTGCTCTATTTCGTGGTTTTTGGGGCAGCGATCGGATCGCGGATCACGGAAATTGATGGGGTGTCTTATGGCGCCTTCATCGTACCCGGGCTGATCATGCTGTCCTTGATGACACAGAGCCTTTCCAATGCCGCGTTCGGTATCTATTTTCCGCAGTTTACCGGTTCGATATACGAAATCCTGTCCGCGCCTGTGTCGTTCTTGGAAATTACGGTCGCCTTTGTCGGGGCCGCGGCGACCAAATCTATTCTGGTCGGCTTGATCATTCTGGTCACCGCCCATTTCTTCGTCGACATCGAAATCCAGCATCCGTTCTGGATGGCGGCATATTTCCTGTTAACGGCGGTTACCTTCGCGCTGCTCGGCTTCATTATCGGCATTTGGGCCGACAATTTCGAAAAACTACAGTTTATTCCGCTCTTGATCGTCACCCCATTGGCGTTTTTAGGGGGGAGCTTCTACTCCATCACCATGCTGCCGGAGATCTGGCAGAAAGTGACCCTGATCAATCCGGTGGTCTATCTCATATCCGGTTTCCGCTGGAGCTTCTATGGTCAGGCGGATGTGTCGCTATGGCTTTCGCTTTTGATGACCTTGGTTTTTCTGGGGGGAGCACTTGCAGTCATTCACTGGATCTTTAAAACCGGGTACCGGTTAAAGCCGTAGAGCGTCAAATCGGAACATGGGATCGATGGTGAGTGGCAAGATGGTGACCTCGCAGCTCCTCCGCAAATTAGCGGTGATTGGTATGGCTGCGTCTCTGGCAGCCTGTCAGACCGTTGCCGCACCATCGCCTGGCAATACACCGGTTGCGCAAGGCACCGCCGCGCAAGCAACTTCGGTTCCCACCATCGGCTATGCACCGGCAACGGCTCAGGAGCGGGGTTATTCGGCTCTGGTCCTGGACGCGGTGACCGGCGAAGAGCTTTATGCCGACAACGCCGACGCGCCGCGATATCCTGCATCGCTTACCAAAATGATGACGCTCTATTTGCTGTTTGAAAGTGTCAGTTCTGGTGAAAACAGATTATCGACACCCCTGGAGGTGTCCGGTGTCGCCGCGTCCCAGCCGCCGGCCAAGATTGGCTTGAAAGCTGGCAGCACACTCACCGTGGAACAAGCGGCCCGAGCCCTGGCAGTCAAATCCGCCAATGATGTTGGCGTCGTTGTTGCCGAGAACTTAGCCGGCAGCGAAGCAGCCTTTGCCCGTAAAATGACGCAGAAAGCCCGCGCGCTGGGCCTCAGCCGCACGCGCTTTGTCAATGCCACCGGCTTGCCCGATCCAGCTCAGGTGACGACGGCCCGCGACATGGCCAAACTCGGCATCGCCTTGAAACGTCAATTTCCGCAGTATGCCAGCTACTACAGGGCGACATCATTCACCTACAATGGCCGCACATTCCGCGCGACCAACAATCTGCTTGGCAAGGTTCGCGGCGTTGATGGGCTTAAAACCGGCTATGTGCGGATGTCAGGTTACAATCTTGTAGCCACCGCCCGGCGCGGCGGCAAACAGCTGATTGTTGTTGTCATGGGCGGTACGTCAGAACAGGCGCGTGACAAGGAAGTTGCCCGGTTGATTGAAGCGCATTTCTGAGGATAGGTACCTTAGAGAGACGCCGTCGCTGAATTATTCAGATCAGCTCTTATGAACCGGTTCCGTCCGGTTCGTTTCGCCTCGTAAAGACAACGATCCACTGATGCCATCAAGTCCTCAACGGACAGGTCGTCTCCGTTTCCATAATACAATCCCGCGGACGTGGTGACCTGGGCCTTTTGCCCATTCCCAAATTCAAACGTCTTGGTTTCGAGAGTCCGTAGGATCTGATCCGCGGCCTTTATTGCGCGTTGAAATGAAAGATCGTTGGCGATTATTGCGAATTCCTCGCCACCTAACCGCGCCACAAAATGTGGTGCTGGGGTATTTTCGGACAGGATATGGACAAACTCGATTAATACCCTGTCGCCGGCGGGATGCCCAAATTGGTCATCCACCGATTTGAAATGATCCAGATCGAGCTGCATCAGAAGGAAGTTGCTCGTTTCGTCGGACGATAGCTTGAGTGACAAGTATTGATCAAAAGCACGGCGATTGTAGGCTCCGGTCAACGCGTCTCGCAAGGCTTCCTCTCGGTTTTCCAAGGCATTACGCTCATGGGTCATGGCAAACAAAAACGTGCCATTCAGGACAGTAAAAACGATGCCTGCAAGCAAATGCACGGTTAACACCATCTCATGTGTTGCCCAGGTAAACGGGAGAAGACCAAACAAAAATAGAAGATGAATGACCAGGGCCAGAATGTGGACTATTGCGGATAGCAGCAAACCGAAGCGAGATGTCAGCCTACGGACATCCGGCTGCATAAGACAGTGAATTGCGGCCGCACAAGCTGCAATCACCATGATCTGCCGAACAACGTCGCTATAGATGACGTTGTTGTTTGTTATGGCGGGCAGTGTTGCCGTGAACAATAAGGCGCAACTGCCATAAAGATACCTCTTGGAAACACGGCGATTTGTGAGTCCGTAGATTGCTTCATAGTAGTAGAAAAACGTGGGGGCGATCAGGATATTGCCAGCTTGAAGCACGACATTTCGGTCAATAGCTATGCCTGTAGTGGAAAGGAAAAGCGACGTAACGCCATACACATAACACAGTGCCCAGCTGCGCCAGTAGGTGCGACTTGGATCGATGTATGCTGTCAAGATTGTGGCGCTGGCAAAAATCGCGCCGTACAGTAAATTTACGAAGTATAATGTTACCAAGTCCAATGTCATGCGTGTTTGCCTAATAAATTGATTTATTCGCAAATTGGCAGATCTCTTGTATTTGTATAAATTAAAATATTAGCTAATTCGTTGTTGTTATTTTTTGGGGTGTGTTGCTATTTTCGTATGCGACTTTTCTATTTTTGTCTTTCTTGTCTATAAGGCGTAGGGCGCTGCTTGTTTTCGCAATTCAGCGCGACGGCCTCGGCAAAAAACATGGCTGTGTTTTGCAGGTTTAGGAGGCCGTCATATAATTGTTTCCTTATTGGCCGGCATAGGCCCTGACGGGTAAGGAGTAGACGCCTGCTAATCACCCGCGGCATCGGAGCTTTGTTGTTACACAGCTGATTTAATTGTTTTGGACGCGCCAACTGCCGGCAAATTCATTGGAATTGAGAAACGTAGAACTTGGCACACGGGAGGCACTTATTGCCAGTTCTGCAAATGACTACAGGCTTCTTACAATCCAAATCATGAACATTTGACTTGGTTTCCGCGCTTCTGAGCCATTGGCCCGCTCTGGGGGGCATGTTGTCGGGCAAGTCGGAATAACTCCGATCAAGGACGTTACACAACTTATCAGCGCGTATTTCTGATCGCCCAGTCAGCTGTATGTATTTGTGTTTAAGTGGCTTAAAGAGGAACCTTGCGGTCGCGCCACCTTTGTTCCCTGGGCTCAAAGCAGATTCGGTTTCTGCCGCCATGTTTTGCTTTGTACAGGGCCTTGTCCGCCGTTCGCATAAGCTCTGGAAGTGTCCGTCCCGACGGCAATTCACAATAGGTAAATCCAGTGGACACCGTCATTGAACAGGCCCCCTCAGGAAGCAGGAGCGGTGTTTTTGCGACGTCTGTCCGAATGTTGTCTAGCAACTGCGACACTTCCTGCTGCGACCGGTTCAAGAAAACCAGAACGAACTCCTCTCCGCCGATCCTGGCAAAAAGATCATTGGGGCCAAGATGTTGCTTCACCAGTTTTACAAAGTGAATCAAGGCCTGGTCGCCACCGTTATGGCCAAAGGTGTCGTTGATGGATTTAAAATGATCCAGGTCCGCATGCGCGAGCGCCATTGAGTGATTGGTGTCATTGGTCAGCAATTGGTCGATCGCGCTTTCGAGCGCCCGCCGGTTCATCGTTCCGGTTAGATGATCGCGATGCGCAGCTTCTTGCTGTTCTTTCATAGTTTTTTCAAACGCAATGGCAAGACAAAGGGCCGCCGATGCACAGCTACCAATAAGAAGGGTCAACTGGTGTGTGGCCTGGGCCTCATCCAATGGAAGGCCGAACTCACCCAAGACCGGCGGTTCAAAAAGGCCAAGGAACGCCCGGTGAGCAAAAGCTAAGGTGACGATCCCGTAACAAACAATCAAACTGTAGCGGGAAATGAGACCATCCTTGATGTCCCTTAGGTATTCCCAGCTCGCCAAAACACCGATGATCCCATAAGCGAAATAGGCCACCGTTGTCGCTGAGCTGTAATCGCCTTCCGCCAGGAACGGGGCTGCGACCAAACCGGTCAAAAGGCACGGGATGGCAAGCTGCAGATAAGATGCCGGTCTTCCCCCAAAGTCTCTGGCCGCCATATACCGCAGGCACAGGCCCGACAAAAGAAACAGTGTGCTGCCGGTATAAAGGAGTGTTGGTGGGATCTTTTCTGCATTGACGTAGTAGAGCCCGTTCGCCGCAAGAATGGCGGTGCTGATCCCCCACAGCAAGATGTACTTCAGATGACGAAGGTGGAAGTAGGTGATGAAATAGACCACGGCAAAAACGGCGTTAATCACGCCAACGGCCACTATAAGCGTATATAAGTCCATGCGCCCGCTGCACCTTTTGCCGGATAACCGCAAGACAATATGACAGTGAAGAACGTAAAATCTGAATTAAGATTTTGGGCGTCGCTCAATTAACGTAAAGAAAGTTCTGATGTTTCTAAACAGCTAGAGCGGTGATGGAAGGTGAGTTGCTCCCCTTACGTTCTGGGTATGTTGAAGAGCGGTTAGATTTATTGTATGCAAGTTGCATGCAAAATAATTTCACATTGTCGTGCCGGGAGCCGGTGTTTGAAAAGCTGCTGGCTGATCTGATTTCCTGTGCCATTGAACCCGGGTCTCAAATTCAGGAAGTGCAGGCGGCGGCCCGCTATGGCACCAGCCGAACCAAATTGCGGGAAGCTTTTGTTGATTTGGCCGCCCGCGATTTTGTTCACTTGCAGAAGAACAAAGGTGCCGTGGCCGCTCCAATGGATGCCGCGACGGTGTATTCCGTTTTCGAGGCTCGAATTGCAGCCGAAAAGGCGGCATCTGCGCTGGCCGCGGTTCGTGTAACGGCAGAGGAAAAGGCGGCGTTGAAAGCCTTTGCCATGGAGCTTGAGCAGGCACGCAGTGCGGATGATCTTGATGCTTTTTTTGCCATTGACCGGGCTATCCACGACGCACTTGCCACCTTTTCCAGAAACCCCTTGATTGCGGCACAAGTTCAGCTGATGCGGGCACACACAGCCCGATGCTGGCATTTCTACAAAGACCGGGGCCTGCGGGAGAGCGCAGATTTCGCCGGTGTCACGGCGATTCTGGATGCTGTTGCCGGAGGACAGCCCAAGGAAGCGGCTGAGGCCATGCACCGGCATTTGTCCACGTATCTCGCTGCTTTCAATGAGATGTTGACCAACCAGTTTGAGGCATTGAAATGGGTCTGAAGGTTTTGTTGGCGGCAGCCGCGCTCACGTTTTCAAATACAGCCTTCGCCTGGGGCGTGGAGCTCTCTGAGGACAAGATGGTTGCCTTTGAATTGCCGGTGGCGCCGGCCACCTCGCTTCAGCAACTGCGCCAGGACACGTCCATAAGAAATCTGCCACAGGGGACATTGGCCGGCCGGTTGCGTGTGCCAGAGGCAGATCGAAAGCTGCCAGCAGTTGTCGTTGTGCATACATGTCATGGGGAAAAGGCGTATGAACCCTGGCTGGGCCGGTTGAACAGCTGGGGGTATGCAACGCTCAGCTTTTCAAGATGTCAGCCGCCGGATCACAGCCCAGATGATGCGCACTATCCTTCGCTGGACTGGAAAAGGGGAGCCTTGGCTGCCTTAGGTGCGTTACGGCATCTTGCTCAGCGGGATGATATCGATGCGACTTCGATTGCAATCATGGGATGGTCACGCCTTGGTATGGTTCCGCTGAGTGTTCTCAATCCCGAAGGTTTTTATCAATTCTTTCCGGAGAAATTCGCTGCCGCAGTCGCGCTCTACCCGTTTTGTTCCTTTGCGCGCGGACCGCACGCAGGTCCCATTCTCGTCATTTCTGCAGCACAGGACGATTATGTCGACGCGGCAGTTTGCGAAAGGATGGCAGGAGAAACCAGCCAGGATGATTTCCCCGTTCGCTCAGCCCTTATCAGCAACGCTTATCATGGGTTTGACTTAGAACTATTTGGCGCTGTTCATTTCGCAAGCCGGGATGAAATTAATCCGGATGGGTTTGCAGCCGGTGGCGGCTCGCTCGGGTATGACAAAGCGGGACAGCAAACCGCGATTGCCCTTGTACGGGCATTTCTTCAGGAACATGTTCCGTCCCAAAAGGTTGAGTGAGAGGCACCACTAGCAGCCGTTTCACTCATTCAGCTCCCTAAGCGATTGTCCATTCAAAGCGCATCCTTGTCCTTCTGCAGGAAGTGCCCAGATCAAGCATGTGGCAGTTTCAGGCGTCTTCTGGAGGTCGCCATGTCGCTTGCTGCACAATATGACAAGTTCTCAAATACTTGGGCTTCGATGCTGGAGCGTCACGGCTTTTCCCGAGCCTACCGAGGGTTGTTTGACCGGGTGAGGTTCAACGTACGCAACAAATCGGTGTGTGACGTTGGAACTGGAAGCGGTGACTTCGCGCTAGCTCTGGCAAACAGCCGGGGTCGGCTGCAGTCCTTGACGCTTGTTGATCCTTCCCTGTCCATGCTAGATGTCGCAGTCAACCGGCTGTCGCCAATGTGCAACGATTTATCGGCATATCCCTGCCGGTTGGAAGACTTGCTTAGGCATCAGTCCTTCGATGTTGTGCTCGCCGCGCACGTTCTGGAGCATTGCCTTGATCCGCAGGACGGACTGGCCAGCCTGTTTCGATTGCTAAAACCCGGCGGCATCTTGGTGTTGTCGGTCAGCAAACCCCACATCTGCCAATGGTTGATTTGGCTGCGTTGGCGTCATCGCTGGTTCGGTGAAGCCCAAATGAAGGCCATGTTGTCCAGCGCAGGGTTCGCGGTTTCTTGCTGTTACGCCTATCCGGAAGGCATCCCCGAACGTGTCAGCCGTGCCTATGTGGTCCAGCGGCCAATAGAAAGCCTATAACCCATGTTTGTTGTTCTCGTTGATTTCAATGTAGAGGCCTTGCACCAGCAACAGGCCTTAAATCGCCTTCTTGAAGATGCTGAAGCAATTCGAGCCATGGCAGGGTGCCGCACATTCCGTCCTTACTGCGATCCACGAAACAACACGCATGTCGGAGTGGTTCATGAGTGGGACGGCGAAGCTGCCTTCAACACATATCTGGCGTCAAAGTCATTTGCTGAGCTCGGCTTGTCCCTTCGACCGCTGATGACGTCTGCGCCCTCCAGCCGCCGGTATGATGCAGCTTTGCTGATTGCCGATGCGTGAGATAGGCTTCGCGGATGTCTGAGCCTCCAGCTTACTCTGTTGCCCAAGAGTTTGGGCCTGCACCCAAAAGCCAGTTTCAAACCGGTCGCCACTATCTTCTGTATGCATCTGAAGGAACCATGCGCCTGGAGGCAAAGGGACGGACCTGGACGCTGCCGCCAGCAAGAGCGGCACTGATCACCGCTGGTGAGCCGATAGACGTGACCCTTCCTGTCCGCATCACGTGCCGGTCCGTGCTCTATGCGGTCGACTTTGTCGATCCGCCGGAGCAGGTGTTGAGCGTGTTTGACGTGTCGCCGCTGGCCCGAGAACTGATCCTGGAAGTTGCTCAGTGGGGACCCGATGATGCTTCCTTGTCTGGTTATGCAAGGGAGCTTTTCAAGACACTGGCAACGGTAGCCTGGCGGTTGTCACTGTCTCCCAGCAATCTCTACATGCCAGCGGGCCGGAGCGATGCGGTGAAAAAGGTCCTGGCGCTCACGGAAGAGAGCCTTGGGAAAACCTTGGAGTTTGACCATCTGGCAGATGTCGTTGCCTTGTCTCCGCGGTCTCTTGCACGCCGGATTTCTTCAGAACTGGGCATGAACTGGCGTCAAGCGTTGCAAAGGTTGCGCGTAATGAAGGCGGTTGAGGCGCTGTCCTTGTCCGACCTGCCGGTTACAGAGATTGCGTTTGAGCAGGGGTACCAGAGTTTATCGGCATTTAATTCCGCATTCCGTGAACTGACCGGAAAGACGCCATCGGAATATCGAGCGAGTTTTCGGATGCCATAAGGCAAAAAAAGCCCGGCATAAGCCGGGCTTTTCAAACCAGATCTTTTTCTGGCCTTAGTTCTTGGTTTTGTCGACCAGGGCGTTGGACTTGATCCCCCGCATTTCGCCTCTGGCGAACGCAAGGGTTTCTGTCGTCATGGACAAGTCCAACGCGGGCAAGGCCTTAGTTCTTGGTTTTGTCGACCAGGGCGTTGGACTTGATCCAGGGCATCATGCCACGCAGCTTTTCGCCAACTTCTTCGATCTGGTGGGCGTCGTTCAGGCGGCGGGTTGCTTTGAACTTGGCAGCGCCTGCGCGATATTCCTGCATCCAATCGGAGGTGAATTTGCCGTTCTGGATGTCTTCCAGAACCCGTTTCATCTCAGCCTTAGTTTCGGAAGTCACGATGCGCGGACCGGTAACATACTCACCCCACTCAGCGGTGTTGGAGATGGAGTAGTTCATGTTGGCGATGCCGCCTTCGTAGATCAGATCAACGATCAGCTTTACTTCGTGCAAGCACTCGAAGTAGGCCATTTCCGGAGCGTAACCGCCTTCAACGAGGGTCTCGAAGCCGGCACGGATCAGCTCAACCAGACCGCCGCAGAGAACAGCCTGTTCACCGAAGAGGTCGGTTTCACACTCTTCCTTGAAGGTGGTTTCGATGATGCCAGACCGGCCGCCGCCGACGCCACAGGCGTAGGACAGGCCGAGGTCTTGTGCATTACCAGTCGCGTCCTGGTGAACAGCGATCAGGCACGGTACGCCGCCACCCTTCATGTATTCGCCGCGAACCGTGTGGCCCGGGCCTTTCGGGGCAACCATCAAAACGTCGATGGTGTCTTTCGGCTCGATCAGGCCGAAGTGAACGTTCAGGCCGTGCGCGAAAGCGATGGCAGCGCCATCACGGATGTTATCGGCGATGTGGTCCTTATAAATATCGGCCTGCAGCTCATCCGGCGTGGCCATCATCATCAGGTCTGCCCAGGCAGCCGCTTCAGCAACAGTCATGACCTTGAAACCGTCAGCTTCGGCTTTCAGAGCGGTGGTGGAACCGGCGCGCAGAGCAACGGCGATGTCTTTCTGGCCGCTGTCTTTCAGGTTCATGGCATGGGCGCGGCCCTGAGAACCGTAACCGATGATGGCAACTTTTTTGGATTTGATCAGATTGATATCTGCATCACGATCATAATAGACACGCATGGGTTTTCCCTTTTTTCCCAGTATACTAGAAGCGCGGCCAGCGGCCGGGCCAATTTCTTGCAGCTTCCCCGGTCCGGAGCTTTAAGCGCCGAACAGCCGGTAAAACCGGTCTGTGGCCGTTTCGGCCTGGGTTTTCAGATCTTTCTCGGCGGGGCTCGGCGCCTCACCTAGAAGAAGGCGGATATGAACGTCGCGGATCGCCAGGCCATAAAGCACCTGATAGGCATCTTCCGCATCGTCGAATTTTAAAAGGCCATGACGGCGGCCGGTTTCCAACATGTTGCGCGCGCGGGCGGAAATCATGTGTTTGCCGCGCACCAGCAGAAGCTGGCCAAGCCGGTTGGAATTGGTGTTGGACTGGCCGATCGACAGACGGTTCAGCGCCAGTGAACTTTCAGAAAACAAAACGCCGAGCAGTGCTTCGACAAAGGCGGCAACATGGGCGCGGAACGTGTCCGCATCGGCCGTTGCGCCGCTTTCGGATGGAAACTGCACCTGGCTTGCCTGGAAAGCTACAACAGCCGCCAGCAACCCATCCCGGTCCCCAAACCACTTATAAAGGCTTTCTTTGGAGCAGCTGGCCGTGCGGGCAAGTCCCGCCGTTGTCAGCGCTTTTTCGCCACCGTCGACCAGAAGTGTCAGCGCGTGCTGCAAGACCACCTGCTGGCGCGGCGAAAACTCGGGCGCGGCGTCCGGGCGGGAAGTGGCGATGTCAAAACTTGCGGCTGGCATATGTCTGAGTTTCGGATCTGCGTGTTGTGGCGCTGTTGTGAAATTTTATACGAACCGTACCGTACGGTTCGGATGATGTTATGACAAAGCGGGACAGGGAGGTCAAGGGAAATTTTAGCTAAGAATCGACACCTGTTGGCTTGCCTGCCAACAGCCTGACACACCAGGAAAATCAATACGTGACACTGAAGGTGAGTTAATTGATCACCTTTGTGAGGTCGTCACAATGATTGGTTTGTCACACATATGTCTGCGTAAATTTTGTCTGGTGTAACCAAAGCTTGCTGTTGATGTTTACGATTTAGCGAGCGTAAGGGCGGGCGACATGGGAACACGTTGCGGGGAAACCGGCAGGTGCAAATAGCGTGGCTGTCGCTTAGAAATTTCGAGATGATTTGTTTTGGGTCGGCCGTCTTCCTGCCCTTTTTGTTTACCTGTCAACGGCCCCAACGCCCGGTGTAGACCTACATGTTACGGGTGTCGTGTATTTGATGGGAGGGTTTGCTGTGAGATCTGCAGATTTCATTATTTATAGAGTGTTTATCCAATTAAGGAATAGAAAAAGATGTCACTGTCAAAAATAATTACGCTGTAACAATAATCATTTTTGTTTCTACAAAATCGAATTGTTTGCCGATTGTTCTGCTTTTTGTTTAGTTTTTATTGATTTGCCTCGGGGGACACTGGCGTTCTCAATGTGGCTGCTGCATGTGCGGGCCACAGGTGCGTACGGGAGCCCGTGAATGCTGACGAGTTTACGAGACACAGGCCGATCACTTTGGAAGCGTGTCTTTGTTCGTGCAACGCTTTTCTCTGTCGGTGGGATCCTCGTTTTTTCCTTCGTGGTCATCGGCATCAAGTATCACATCCAAATCTCGGAGACCGAAGCACGGCTGGAACATGATGCGCGCCAAAAGGCGCAATTTGTTGCCAATATCTCTGCCCGTGAAATCGAAAACAAAAATTATGGCGAAATGGAGCGGCTTCTAAATGCAGTGGCCGGAGACCGGTCTGTCATTGCCGCCAAGGCTTTCAGCCGGTTCGGTCAGGAGTTTGCCAGCGATTTCGCGTCAGCCAAACCCGTAAGTGAAACCCTGTTCAGTGAGACGGCCTTGAACGCTGCCCAAGAGGGCCAGGATTACACAATCGAAACGTCCGGAACGATCGAGTACGTTCTTCCGGTATTTCGAAATGGAACGGCCGTTGGCAGTGTGCTGGTCCGCATGTCCAAAGACGAGATGGCCGACATATTTCAGGAAGCGCTCTGGCAGGCCGCCCTGACTGTTGCGGTCTTATTCCTGGCGTTTCTTCCAGTCATCGCATGGCTGATGTACCGGGCGACTGCCGGCATAAGTGAGGTGACGGAAGCGGCAAATGGCGCTGCAGAAGGGTTCTTGGACTGCGATTTGAAAACAGAGGCACCTGGTGAAGTTGGTGAACTTCAATCAGCATTTTTGGAGATGATGCGAAAGCTGCGCTCAAACATTGTCGACATTGAACGGCTCGCCTACACCGACCGCATCACCGGACTGCCAAACCGGGCGCAGCTTGACAAATTGGCGGCTAAAATGATCGATCAGAAGCCTGGGGCTACAGGTTCTGTGCTCTACATAGGGTTTGACCGGTTTAAGTTGATCAACGATATGCATGGTCATCATACCGGCGATGCATTGCTGCGTGAGTTGGCTGAACGGCTCGTGCGGCTCGTCGACAAGGCCACTCATCAGCACACGGTGAGTGTCTCCGCAGTCGCACGGTTTGCCGGAGACGAATTTGTTTGCATCTTGCCCGGAATAACAGATCCAGCTTTGCTGGAAGACATATCCGCAACCATTCTTACACTTTTGAGCAAGCCGGTGCGGATAGGGTCGTTGTCCTTGTCCGTGGATGCCAGTGCCGGGGTCATGACCTATCCGGATCAAGGCGGGACTGCAGAAGAAGTTATGAAAAACGCAAACCTTGCCATGTATCAGGCAAAAGCGATCCAACGCGGTAAGGCGGTTGCCTATAGCGAAAGCTTGAGGGAACAGCTCAATGAACGTGAAACTATCGCAGAGCGTCTTCGGCTCGCGGTGGAGCACGGTACGCTTGACGTTTTTTACCAGCCCAAGGTCAATCCTTCGAATGGCGAGATTGTTGGTTCAGAAGCGTTGCTGCGCTGGCGGGACGAGGTCTTGGGACAAGTCCGGCCAGACAAATTCATCCCAATTGCTGAGGAGCGTGGTTTGATTGCGCCAATCGGCGAATTCGTTTTGAAAAAAGCACTGGAGGATACCAAGCGACTGCATCTGGAAAACATGCAGGTTTCCGTGGCAGTGAATGTGTCTCCGGCCCAACTACAGGATCCGAATTTTTCCGACCACACGCTGAGGATTATCGGGGAAAGCGGTTTGGCACCGGATAAACTGGAGCTGGAAATCACAGAATCCAGCGTGATGGAATATTCCGGAAGAGTTATAGAGCAGATACTGCCAATTCGGTCTGAAGGGGTGAACTTTGCTATCGACGATTTTGGAACCGGATACTCTTGTTTAAGCAGCCTGGCGAATATGCCGTTCGACACATTGAAGATCGACCGCTCGTTCATCATGGACATCACCAATTGTGAGGATCGGCGGACGATTGTCGAACTGATCTTAATGATGGCCAATCAACTCAATCTAAACACCGTGGCTGAAGGCATTGAGACGCCCTTACAGAAAGATTACCTGAAGCTATGGGGCGGCACGCTGGGGCAGGGGTATTTATGGAGCCCTGCCGTGTCCTTCCCGGAGTATTCGGCAATGGTGCGGGCGCAAAATGGCGTTGATTATGAGGCAAGCAACATAGCGGTTCTGCATTGATAATTTTGAGGCGCATGTTTTTCTGGTAAAAAACCTATTTAGCCGCCGAGGTGAGAACTCACGTTAATATCGGCAGCACTTGCCAGAATAAGGTCGGCCAGCGGATCGAGATCAGCCCGTGTTCCCGTACCTGAAAGCACGCCGATTTTCAGGCCCGCGCCTGCCGCAGCAGCCATCTCCAGATCATGGGTGTTGTCGCCGATGACGGCAATTTCTTGTTCCGGTATTCCGGTTGCCTGGGCGAAGCCGTTGACCATGCCCGGTCCGGGTTTGTGTCCATATCCGCTGTCATAGCCGGAAATGAAAGAGAAACAGTCTGAGACGCCGGTCGTTTTCAAGAACGCGGCAATGGATGCTTCGCAGTCGCTGCTGGCAACACCAAGAACATAACCAACGCTCTTCAAACGGGGCAGGACCTCGGAAAGTCCGGGAAGAAGTGCGGCCACGTCCATGCCATCCAAAAATATACGGTCGAGTTTCTCTGTCAAAACATCGATCGCGATCTGAGATCCATTCTCAACAAAACCTTCTGCAATCTCGAGGGCATTTCCGGCTGCAAAAAGACTTCCTGCCGCGGTCTTTCGCGTCACCGGGTCCATGCCGCCCGCAATAAGCAATTGTGTTGCTAAGGCCGTATCGCCGCCGGCGGCAAACTCCGCCACCTTTTCTTGAGGTGTGGCCCAAGTGGAATCGAAATCCAGCAGGGTGCCGTCTTTGTCGAAAAGGAGGGCTTTGATGGGAGAGGTCATGCGGCGATCTTATAGATGAGAGACAAAAAGGGGCAGCACATGCTGCCCCTCTCACTAGCTCAAGTTTGGCTCAAAGTCAGCCAATAATGCTGTTCAAAGTTGCACTTGGGCGCATCACGGTGTCGACCTTGGCTTGCGGGGCGTGGTAGTAGCCGCCTGTGTCGGCTGCAGCGCCCTGAACGCCATTGAGTTCACCAACGATTTTGTCTTCGTTGGAAGACAGCGCTTCGGCGACCGGTGCGAACTGAGCCTTCAGATCTGCGTCTCCATCCTGGGCGGCCAACGCCTTGGCCCAGTAAAGTGCGATGTAGAAGTGGCTGCCACGGTTATCCAGGCCGCCGACCTTGCGGGCCGGGGACTTGTCGTTGTCCAGCAAGCCTTCGATCGCCTTGTCCAGGGCATCGGCCAGAACTTGCGCCTTCGCATTGCCTTTAACGTTGGCAAGGTGCTCAAGCGACGCGCCAAGTGCGCAGAATTCACCAAGGGAATCCCAGCGCAGGTAGTTTTCTTCCTGCAGCTGCTGCACGTGTTTCGGCGCAGAGCCGCCAGCGCCGGTTTCAAACAGGCCGCCGCCATTCATCAGTGGAACGATGGACAGCATCTTGGCCGATGTGCCGACTTCCAGGATCGGGTAGAGATCGGTCAGGTAGTCACGCAGCACGTTGCCAGTGATGGAGATCGTGTCTTCACCACGCGCAATGCGCTCGGTGGAGTATTTTGCCGCCTCGGTCGGGGCCAGAATGCGGTAGTCCAGACCGGAGGTGTCGTGATCTGGAAGATAAGCTTCGACCTTCTTGATCAGCTCAGCATCGTGTGCACGCTCAGAGTTCAGCCAGAAAACACCCGGCATGCCGGACAGGCGCATGCGGTTGACGCCGAGCTTGACCCAGTCGCGGATCGGGGCGTCTTTGGTCCGGCAGGCGCGCCAGATGTCGCCACCTTCAACACCGTGCTCAAGCAGGGTTTCGCCAGATGCACTGACCACCTTAATGGTGCCGTCGCTTGGTGCCTTGAAGGTTTGCGGGTGAGAGCCGTATTCCTCGGCCTTTTGGGCCATCAGGCCGACATTCGGCACCGTGCCCATCTTGGCCGGGTCGAGAGCGCCGTTTTCCTTACAGAAGTCGATCACTGCGGAGTAGACACCCGCGTAGGAGCTGTCCGGGATCACACACTTAGCGTCACCTTCGTTGCCATCCGGGCCCCAGCCCTTGCCGCCTGCACGGATGAGAGCCGGCATGGAGGCATCAATGATGACGTCAGAAGAAACGTGCAAGTTGGTGATGCCCTTGTCCGAGTTCACCATGTACATGGCCGGACCGTTGTCGAGCGCGGCCTTGATGTCAGCCTGAACTTCAGCGGCCTTGTCAGCCGGCAAGGATGCGACCTTAGCTTCGAGATCACCAATACCGAGATCCGGGTTCACACCGAGCTCAGTGAAGGTGGTAGCGTGTTTTTCAAAAACGTCTTTCAGGAAGGCCTTGACGCAGACACCGAAGATGATCGGGTCGGAGACCTTCATCATCGTGGCTTTCATGTGCAGCGAGAACAGGATGCCCTGATCCTTGGCGTCCTGGATTTCCTTTTCCAGAAATGCCGACAGTGCCTTGACGCTCATGTAGGTGGCGTCGATGACGTCACCGTCTTCCAGTGGCCAGTCGCCCTTCAGAACGGTCTCAGCGCCATCGTTTCCAGCAAAAACAATTTTGGCAGTGCCTGCCTGAGCAGCAGAAACGGTGATCGACTTTTCATTGGAGCGGAAGTCGTTCTCGCCCATGGTGGCAACATGGGTCTTGGAAGAAGACGCCCAAGCGCCCATGCGGTGCGGGTTCTTCTTGGCGTATTCCTTGACGGCCTTTGGTGCGCGGCGGTCGGAGTTGCCTTCGCGCAGCACCGGGTTCACGGCGGAACCTTTGATGGCGTCGTATTTCGCCTTGATGGTCTTTTCTTCGTCGGTTTTTGCATCCGCCGGATAGTCGGGCAGCTTGTAACCCTGATCCTGCAATTCCTTGATCGCTGCGTTCAGCTGCGGCTGAGACGCAGAAATGTTCGGCAGCTTAATCACATTGGCATCCGGGGTTTTCACCATATCACCCAGAAGTGCCAGGTCGTCGGATTGTTTTTGTTCGTCGCTGAGGAACTCCGGGAACGCCGCCAGGACACGTCCAGCGAGGGAAATGTCCTTGGTGCCGATGGTGAGGCCCGCAGCCTTGGTGAAGGAGCGGATGATCGGAAGGAAGGACGCAGATGCCAGTTCCGGTGCTTCGTCAACCTTGGTGTAGATGATATCGGCCATAGTGCTCACGTTTCCTGATGTTCCAACGGGATCGGACGGAGGCAGGAAGGTTGCCTCCGGACGGATTTTGAAAAGCGTATACAATTGTACGCAATCAAATGCCAGCCCTCATAAAGGCGAAGGCTGCAAAAGCCGTGGGAGTTCTAGCAAACGGGGCGGAAAAGGCAATTACGGGAGGGCCCTAATGTCAGGTACGGACAGTGTCTCCGGTTTTCCAAAACTCAACAGCGCCTTGAGGTAAGCCTACAAGCACACGGTTCAGTTCGGCTTCGTCAATTGAAGAGCGCCTCAGCGCTGCCGCAACATCGTCAATGGCGGTTTCGGGGGCAAAATTGTGATCCTTGCGCACCGACTTCATCTCACGGATAAGCGTTGCCCGGTCCGGAAAGGGGGGAGGGGTGTCATTCGGTTTCCAGTCTTCGACAAAGATGGCCCGTGTGACGGCAGGAAGGATATTGGCAAATTGCAGGGCTTGTTCTGTTGTCAGGTGCGAGCGGAAGGTGTGCAGGACGGCTCTGAGAGTATGATACGCCTGATGATGGGTTTGCAATAAGCAGGTGTCGCGAACATCCTGAATGAACGCATCGAAATCGCGCGACGCAAGAAAATAGGTTTGTGGCATAGGCATTGTAACAGCCAGGACGCTGATTTTGGAAAGCTTTCTAACACTGCGGGATATTTCAAGAGCTTCAATTAAAAATAGTCATTCACAAAGAATTCGGATCAGTTGACCACGTCTTGCGAATTCCGGTAGCGGGCGGTTATCTGATCAAACTCACCATTTTCCTGCATAGTCTGTAGTTCCCGGGAGAATGCGGCTACAAAATCTTCGCTGACGCTAATCTTGCTGAACATGATGTAATTCGATTCTGAAGCCACTATCACATTGGATGGTATAACTTTTCTCGACAGGCCCAGCCTCTGGACGACTGATGAGACGACGTAGGTTTCGCCTAAAATTGCATCGACCCGTCCAAGGTCCAATTGTTTGAGATTGAGTTCCTGACTGTCTGTCGTTTCGATCTGATCGGCGTAAGTTTTCGCCAATTCCGGAAAGGCGCCGCCATAGGCGTAGTCGCGGATCACACCCAAACGTTTCCCTTTCTTGAAAAAATCGGCAAGGTCTTTGTAGGCACTTTGGTCTTTTGTGCGGACAAACAGTATTTCATTGGCCTGGATGTAGGGACTGGAAAAGTGCGCAAATTCCTCCCGGTCCGGTGTGATCGTAACGGGTGTTGCAATGTCCACTGTTCCATTGCGCATAGCGTTCAGATGCCGTGTCCAGGGGAGCGGGATCTTCGTCAATTCGCAGTCCATTTTATTCAGGATCGTTTCAATGACCTCGAAGTCCATGCCTGTGACAGTATCACCTTCAACAATATTGTAAGGACGATAGTCGCCAGCCCCGGCAATCAGAGTGCCGCCGCGCGGACAATCTTGCGCCTGCGCTGCCAATGTCAAACTTCCTAAAATACCAGCGATAAGAAGAGCCAGCAGTTTTCCTGTTCGTGCCATGAAGGCTTTTCCACTTGCGGAAGATTTTCACCGATATCTTAACTCGAAAAAATAAGGGAATGTTTAGTGAAAGCAATAAACAGGCTTGCGTGTGTATTAAATCGGACCCAACCTTCAATATGGGAGCAACAAAACTGACTATATTCAATTCTTGCGCGATTTTTTGAGTTTGGCACATCTTTTAAGTAGTAGGTATATCGTGCACCTCTTTGCGGTCTGACAATTGTCGCCATAAAACCCAGTTCGAAGACACTGTCCTTTATCTAAGGAATTCGGGATGGACCTGCCCACATACGCGGCCAGGGCTTTTCAATTCCGCAGCCTTCCGCTAAATCCCGCGTCATGAGCAAAAACGCGAAAATCAGAGATGAGGCGCGGGCGATTACCGCGCGGCCTCCGGCGGTGATCCTGTGTGAACCGCAGCTTGGCGAGAATATCGGCACAGCCGCCCGGGCCATGGCCAATTTTGGTCTGGTCGATCTTCGGATCGTCAATCCGCGGGATGGCTGGCCGAGCGAAAAGGCGCGCGCTGCTGCCAGCCGGGCGGATCATGTGATCGATAAGGTGCAGGTTTTTGACAGTGTTGAAGCGGCGATCGCGGATCTCAACTTCGTCTTTGCGACAACGGCGCGGTCTCGCGAAGTGCCGAAACCCGTGCGTGGACCGGATGAAGCCGCAAAAAAAGCCGTCGAGCTTGGTGAAAAGGGGCATGGTGTCGGCTATTTGTTCGGCCGCGAACGTTGGGGCCTCAACAATGAAGAAGTGGCACTGGCCGATGAAATCGTCACCTTGCCGGTTGATCCAGATTTTGCATCGCTGAACATTGCTCAGGCGGTTCTTGTGTGCGCCTACGAGTGGCGCAAGACGGCAAGTCAGGGGGAGTTGCCTTTCCTGCTGTCAGAAGAAGAACATCCTCCGGCGTCGAAAGAAGACATCTTGAGAATGTTTGAGCATCTGGAAAGCTCGCTGGATGAGGTCAGCTTCTTTCGTCCACCGGAGCGGCGCCCGCATATGGTGCGGAATTTGCGGAACATCTTCCAGAAGGCGGAACTCAGTGCACAAGAAGTCCGCACTTTGCGCGGCGTGATCGCTGCTTTGGAAAAGCGCGAAACCCGTCCCCGGAAAACCCGGGTTGAGGGGGAAAACGAAGAGTGAGGCAGAACTCGTGAGCGATGTCCGTCCGGTTCTCATCTTTGATTCAGGTTTGGGCGGGCTCACGGTTCTGCGCGAGGCACGCTATTTGCTGCCCTATGAAAGGCTGCATTATGTGGCCGATGATGCAGCTTTTCCGATTGGCCGGTGGCCGGAACAGGACCTTCATGACCGGCTTATGAAGTTGTTCGACGGGCTAATTCGAGAGCACGATCCCAAAGCTATTGTAATTGCCTGCAACACCGCGTTCACCCTTGCCGGTGAAGCCCTGCGTGACGCTCATCCAGAAGTTCCCTTTGTCGGTACGGTACCAGCGATCAAACCGGCAGCCGAGCGCACGTCCTCCGGCTTGATTTCCGTCTTGGCCACACCTGGCACGGTTCGACGTGCCTACACAAGATCGTTGATTGAGAGCTTTGCTTCGAAATGCCATGTCCGCCTGGTCGGCTCAGACAATCTGGCGGAATTGGCGGAAATGCACTTACGCGGCGAAGAGGTGTTTGATGCCGCGATTTCGGCTGAAATCTCTGGCTGTTTCCTGGATCAGGATGGCAAGCGAACGGATATCGTTGTTCTTGCCTGTACCCACTATCCGTTTCTAACCAATCGTTTCCGCAAGATCGCGCCCTGGCCTGTCGACTGGCTGGACCCGGCTGAAGCGATTGCTCGACAGCTCGTCCGCGTTCTCGGGCAAGCGGCGGCTAGCGAGCCATCTCATGAGCCGGACGAGGCCTTTTTTACATCAAGCCCGCAAAATCCGTCCTTGAAACGGCTTTTAGCGGGCTTCGGTTTGACGCTTATCACGCGATAGGGAAATACCGGGCATCACGCCGAATAGGTTTTCATCACCAATCCGTTGTCATTGGATTTGGCAGCCCCCTTCAAGAGCATCATCTCTTCGGTCACCAAATTTGAATTCGCGCTGACGCCACGCGGAATTGTCAGGATAGAGACCGAGCACTGCAGAAGCGGAAATTCCCGCATGGTGCCAAACCGGTCCTGTGCTTTGATGAAGCCTTGAGTGCGGTGCTCAGGGTCATAGAAGCTCTCTACATCATTACGGAAAGCCCGCTTGAGCGCATGCATACGGGTTGCAACCTCGGCCTGGTCACCGGCCAAGAAACCTGCGAGGAAATCATCTCCACCGATGTGGCCATGGAAGGTGTTGGCACCGGATACATGCCGCTGCAGCAATTCGCTGAACAAGATGATGGCGCGGTCGCCCTGACGGTAACCGTAGGTGTCGTTGAACGGTTTGAAATTGTCGAAATCCATGTAGCAGATATGCCGGTCGCCAGACTTGTTGGCGACGGCTTCTGTAACAAAACGGTTGACGGCACCGTTTCCTGGCAGACCGGTCAGCGGATTTTGATCCTGCGCCTCCTGCAAGCGTTTCTCATGGATGATCTTTAGCAGTGACGTCGCTGACAGGAACCCAGCATAGCGAAAATTCTGGGTAATGATGATGCCATCGGAATTGATCGAAGAGGCAAAAGTCACCAGAAGCATGTCCGCATTGGAATCAATGTCAGCAATCGGACAGGCGCGAACGAAGGACCGTAGAGGAAAATTGAGCGCTGCTTTGGCGTCTTCATCGTCCGGGCCGCCTGCGTAAAGGTAGGCCTTCAAATCCCGTTCATGAATGATGCCGCGTGGTTCATGGTTGGCATCCAGAACCGGAATGATGCTGGCATCCTGATTGTGCACGAACAGATCAAGAAGATCGCTCATGGACGAATCGTATTGGACAGTGGGCAGGTCCAGCAACTCGTTGCGGATACGCGACTGCTCTTCCTTGCGTTTCCCGCCTGGCGATTCAGCACGAATGTGATCGTAAAACAGCTTTGCCGTTGCCGAAGATGCAGACGGTTTGGCGACATAATAACCCTGGATCAAATCACAGCCGGCATCCCGACACGCTTTGAATTCCCTTTCCGTTTCAACGCATTCAGCGATGACACGGGCCCCCAGAACATGGGCAAGATTTGCAACTGTCGTCACAAACAGTTTCCGGCGCGGATCGCTGTCGATGCCGTTTAAGAAAAACCGGTCGATCCGCACATAATTGGGTGACATGTCATGTAGGAGGCGCAATTCGGAAGATCCACGGCCGAAATCATCCAGAGCGATCATGAAGCCGGATTGCCTCAAATCGTTCATTGCATGATGGGCCACGTCATCATGTGCTTCATAATGACGGTCGGACAATTCCAGACAAATCTGACTCTTCTGCAAACCGTATTCGACCAGAATGGCGCCCATTTCCATCCGTGGGTCGTTTTCAGTGCCGAGGTCCCGCCCGTCGAGTTTGAAGAACAGTTTTGTGCCGTTAGCGGTTCGCAGCGCTTTGAACTTTGTTGCTGCTTTGCGAAGCAGCGCAATTTCGAGCTCTGCCAGGAAACCTTCTGCGTAAGCCTGATTTAACAAAGCGTCGGGCGTTTCCGCACCAGCCTGAGCGCAGTTTCGAATTTGCGCCTCATACCCATAAACAACGCCCGTTCCCACATCCACAATTGGCTGCAAGGCATAGTCGAGGCTTTTTAGGATGTATTTCAGCGGAGGCTGGCTGGAAACCGCCTGTGGGCTGTCATCCTCTTGGTCTGAGTTCGCGGGCGAGAACATTTTTTACCTACTAACGTCTTGTAAAGGCGAAATAAATTCGATGTGATTCCAGGGTGCAAGGTTGCAAGTTGCCCTCGCATTTATTCTTATGGTTGTGCGTTGATTGCATAGTGAAAAATTGCAATTAAAATTTCCTAAATGTATCCATTATTTTCAACGGTAATCTTACGCATGGTCACAATTGCCGGTGCCGAGGTGCGAGGCAGCGTTGTCATCCCAGCGTTGGACTCACTGCCAAGCGGAGCGAAATCCGGCGAGAAAAGTCCGCAAAACCAGGCTGAAAGCATTGACATTTCGCAATCTGGCGGGTACTCCCGCGCGGTCTGGCCAGGTTTGACTTGGCCGGGTCTACGCACCCGTGGGTTTTCAGCCGGCGCCGTCTGTTGAAACCCTGTCGATCCAGAGCAAGTTTTAGAATCTTGTAATGGAAGAAGGAGGGCGCGTTTCCTTGATAGAAAAACAACGCGAATTTTAAAGGAAACCGCGATGTCAAAGCGCCATAGCGTTAAATACAAAATCGACCGCCGGATGGGCGAAAACATCTGGGGCCGTCCGAAGAGCCCGGTCAACCGCCGCGAATATGGCCCAGGCCAGCATGGTCAGCGCCGTAAAGGTAAACTGTCCGACTTCGGTGTTCAGCTGCGCGCTAAGCAGAAGCTGAAAGGCTACTACGGCAACATCTCCGAAAAGCAGTTCCGCAAGGTTTATGCAGAAGCGTCCCGTCTGAAAGGCGATACCTCTGAAAACCTGATCGGTCTTCTGGAGCGCCGTCTCGACGCTGTCATCTACCGTGCCAAATTTGTGCCGACCGTGTTTGCTGCTCGTCAGTTCATCAACCACGGCCACATCAAGGTGAACGGCAAGCGCGTCAACATTCCGAGCTATCAGCTGCGTCCGGGCGACGTTGTTGAAATTCGCGAAAAGTCCAAGCAGCTCGCAATCGTTCTGGAAGCTGTCCAGTCCGCTGAGCGTGACGTGCCGGACTACGTTGATGCTGATCACAGCAAGCTGACTGCGACTTACTCCCGTATTCCTGCGTTCTCTGATGTACCGTACCCGGTGCAGATGGAACCGAACCTGGTGGTCGAGTTCTATTCGCGCTAATTTAGCGCCGAATACACTTCTTCAAAGGGCTGCCCATCGGGCGGCCCTTTTTTTGTTTTTAACCAGCGGATGCGGCTTTGTTTGAGTGAACGCGTTTTCCGGTTGTTGATTTATTGTTAGATTTGGCGGGAAGACCGTTTCTAGGAACTTCTGGTACAATCCACAGCTGAACAACTAGGAATTCCAGCGCGAAGCCGAACTCGTAAGTTCAGGTTGAGGAGGAGTTTTGCGAAGCTTTCTATGGATCCCTGTTGTGGCCCTTTACCTGTTGGCTTTTCCAATTGCAGGAATAGCAGCAGATAAATCCGCAACCGTTGTCATGTTGACTTGGCGGGGTGCGACTGCGGCTGAAACAAGTTTTATCAAAACGCTTGAGGCATCCGGCTGGAATGTTGAGCTGGTGAAGTTTGATGCGGGTCGAAACCGGGCCGCGCTTGCTGCATTTCTAAGGGAAAATAGTGATGTTCTTCGTGCGGCCGATGGGATCTACACATTCGGAACCCTTACGGCCCGCGTCGTTCAGAGCGTGGGCCTTAATACCGTTCCTCATGTTTTTAATATCGTTGCGGATCCTGTGGGAACTGGGTTGGTTCGGAATTTGGAAGAACCAGGCGTTTTGCGAACTGGTGCCAAAGTAACAATTTCTCTGACTTCAGTGTTCCAAACGTTGGACGATGCAATTGATTTTTCGAGCGTTGCTGTCCTGTTTGATCCGCGCGAGCTGACCTCTGAAGCGCAGTACCACAGGGTCGCCGATACGATTAGTGCGATGGGGAAACCAGTGAAGGGAGTTCGGTTTGTTCCTGATACAGACGATGTTTCTAATCAGGTCAGCATCCTGAAAAGGGAGTTGGCCGATACTGATTTGATATTTGTTCCGGCTGCTTCTTCGTTCGTTGCTCATATAGGCAGGATTGCGGAAGTTGTTCCAGAGACTGCCGTGATCGTAGGGGCTGTCGAAGCAATGGTTGGAAAAGGGGCCACTGTCGCAATCGCAGCTGATTTTGCAGAGAGAGGGCGAGTTGCTGGGAATATGATGATTTCTATTCTTGAAGGTGCGGATCCTGCAACTATTCCCGTAAGTGAAGTGCCGATTGAAGAGGCGAAAATTATTATCGACCTGGATGACCCAAGAGCAGCTCGAATTGATTTGAGTGTTTTCAAAGGCGATGTCATCGAGATTGGACGCTTTGGAGATGCAATCCGGTAGTTCAAGTGATCTAGTGTTAAGTGTCCGATGGGAAACAGTTTTGAGTCCGCATAAAGAACTATTGACGCCATTTTGTTGCCACGGAAGGTAATCACGCCGCACATCGGGATCTTGATGCCGATGTCCTTCTCGGCCAGAAATATGCGGACGCGTTTCGTGTTGCCCGACATGGCATTGTAAAACTTCATGCTAAGCGTCCTCGTCTGAATCGGTATGTTCGTTTTCGGGAGTCGGCTTGCTTGTCTCTTGGGGGGGATGGCTGAGCGAGTATCTAAAAAGCTACACAGAAGCGGGAGTGTGCACAAACACTTGGTTGCGGCCGTTTTTCTTAGCGTTGTAGAGCGCCTTATCTGCGTTCTGAAGGAACTGGGTTTCGTTCTTGCTGTCGCCGCTCAGATGGGCCACGCCAAAACTGCAGGTGATCGTGAAGGAGCCGTCCTCGGTTTCAAAATCCATTTCCGCAATTTCCCCGCGGATCCGGTCTAGGATTTTATCTATATCTGCTGGGTGGTTTTCCGGAATGATGAGGCAGAACTCTTCGCCGCCGATACGGGCGACAATGTCGGAATTCCGCATCCTATCGACCAGCAGCCGGCCGACCTCCTTAAGCACCACATCGCCTGCTGGATGACCGTAGGTGTCGTTGATCTGCTTGAAAAAATCGAGGTCGGCGATCACAATTGAAAGCGTATGTTTGTACCGTATTGCGCGCTGAAATTCTTCCGAAAAGCGGATGTCGAAATAGCGGCGGTTATACAGATTTGTTAGCGGGTCTCGGATCGAGATTTCCCGAAGTTTTTGATTGGCTTCTGCCAGTTCTTTCGTTCGCTGCTGAACAGTGTCGTTGAGGGTTTTATTCATATTTTTAAGAGCGCCGGCCATCGCGCTGAAGTGTAAGGTGAGCTCCTTTACTTCTTGCCAGCCGCGCGGGACCAAGGGATTTGAGAAATCTCCTTCGGCAATTTTTGAGGTTTGTGTCTTAAGCCGCTCCACCGGCCGTGCGATGTAGATCGATAGGCCAATGCCAATGGCAGTTGCGAGCCCAAGCAAGGCAATGCCGGAAATTAATATCAGATAGAGATTTTGAAAAGTGTACTGATTGACTTCACTTTCATTGATTTTGGCAACCAGCCCCCAATCGAGTTCTGGAATGTAGCGGGTCGACGCAAATACCAAATTGCCAGCATAATCAGTGGCGTGCCGTAAGACGACTTCTTCTCCCATAAGGGCTTTGGTGATTGGCACATCTTGCCGAGTTTTGGCGATTGTATGGGAAAAGGCAGCATCCGGATCATACTTCAGCGGAAACGCAAAAACAGCATCACCATTTTCGTTTCTCAAACCCAAGATCCATTCACCGGTCTCTCCGAGGCCGGTTCTGTCCTGAGACAAGTCATTGATGAAATCGGCAAAAAACGTCAGTTGCAGATAACCGACATGGTCACGACCAAGGTGTAAGGCTGTTTCGCTGGCGACGATGGTTTCACCGTCCTGAAATTGCAGTGTGATTTTAATGGTTGAATCTGTTTTTGGCTCTAAGTGGCGAACCTCAACCGAGGGGAACGTTGAAATCGTCAACTGACCAGCTGGATCAAACAAGTTGACGCTTTTCAAGTTTGTGAGGCCGTCTTGCGCGTCTTCCAGAATGCGAAGAATTGTCATTCTGTGCAAGTCTTTGCCCGTTCTCGTCCATTCCTTCAGGCTGATGCGCATCTGCGTGCGGCTGGCAATCAGAGCTGTGTTGTCTTCAATACGTTCAATCGAGGCCAGAAGCCGTTCCTTGGCAATTTGCGACAATGCCATCAAGTTGGCTTCGACATCCAATGCGTGCTGGTCGGCCATGCGATGGTTTAAAAAGTGCAAGCCGATGAATTGCGGGACGGCCGCAACAAAAACAAAAGCGGAAATGAGAATGTGCTTGAGTTTCATGTCATTGGCACCTCAGTGCGCCTTCACTGGACCTCGTCTTTTTTACGTATCCAGTGAATTATAAATAATCTTCAAAATTAAAGAAGTTAAGAAATTGATAATCTTCTGTAATGGTTAAATTAACGGTTGCTGTGTCCTAATTTATAACTAAAGATATATTTGTTGGTTGCTGAGTAGGTTGGTGGATTCAATTATCTTTTTACAAGTGGGATGCGAGCCGGTTGGAAAGGCCCGCCTTTGCCCTTGGCCTTCTGGTGGCAATCCGGTATGTCAGCTCCCAATTCAACAACGCTGAAATTAAGCTCGAGATATGAACGACATTGCTGCCAGTTCGGACACGGATGTTCCTGCGCTTTTGAAAAACGCACCGTCGAGTGTCGAGTTCAAGAAGTTGCGAAAACGGCTTTTGCGTCAGGCACGGGAAGCGATCAGTGATTTTGGAATGCTGCCGGAGGGCGCGTCTGAGACGAACCGTCCCAAATGGTTGGTTTGCCTGTCGGGCGGCAAGGACAGCTATACGCTGCTGGCCGTTTTGATCGAACTGAAATGGCGCGGTCTTCTCCCTGTGGATCTGGTCGCCTGCAATCTCGATCAGGCGCAGCCGGGCTTTCCACCAGAGATCTTGCCGAAATTCTTCGAAGATAACGGCATCGAGCACATCATTGTGCGTGAGGATACCTATTCGATTGTCACGGACAAAATCCCGGAAAACCGGACGTATTGTTCGCTTTGCTCACGCCTGCGCAGGGGTATCCTTTACCGGGTGGCACGCGAGCAGGGGTGTGAAGCGATTGTACTTGGCCATCACCGCGACGATATCCTTGAAACCTTCTTCATGAACCTTTTCCACGGCGGGCGGCTGGCATCCATGCCGCCAAAGCTGATCAACGATGAAGGGGATCTTCTGGTGCTGCGCCCGCTTGCTTATGCATCTGAACGCGATATCCAGAAATTCTCAGATGGCATGGAGTTTCCGATTATCCCGTGCAATCTCTGTGGCTCTCAGGACGGTCTTCAGCGTGAGGAAGTCAAACGCATGCTGCAGGGCTGGGAAAAGGAAACACCAGGCCGGCTTGGTGTTATGGCGCGGGCGCTCGGCCACACCCGTCCGTCCCATCTGCTTGACCGCAAGCTTTATGATTTTGCCAATTTGCGCCCGCAAGATGCCAATGCAGACAAAGAGGCCAGTGAAGCAGAAGAGCCCTGTGCTGCCAGTCTAGCCATGACCGCAAAGCTTTTTGCGGCTGAATAGAGTCTCATTGAATAAAATACCTTTTGGTAATTAAGTCCGGCATGTCCGCTGGACAGGGCTCATCCATGTGCCTATCTCTTGAGTATGATCACACCTGCGCAAACAACAGCCAATGACTACCAGATCGTGGTGGAGCCCCTGACCGGGGAGGTAGCCGCCTGGCATGGGGACGTCCTGCTTGCCCGCTCAGAACGGGCGCGGGTGATGCATGAGACCCGGCTGCCGCCAACGGTTTATTTCCCGAAGGAAGATGTCGTCGCCGAGCTGGACACCGAGCCGGATTTCAAGACCTTCTGTCCGTTCAAAGGGACAGCGTCATATAAGCATGTCTCAATCGGCGGTGAGATCTACAATCGCGGTGCCTGGAGTTATCCTTACGCGCTGCCTGAGGGCAAGGACGTCGAGGGCTATCTCGCGTTCCGCCAAGATGTTGCGACGCGGGTTGAGCACAATGGCGGTCCAATCGAACCGGTTGTTAGCGGTAATATCTCAGGCCCCATGGTGGATTGGCTTTTGCGTGAAGCCTGGCTCGCCAAAACTCCGGAAGCTTTGATCGCCGCGCTCGGGCAAAAACTGGTCGAAGAGGGGATCGCCGTCTCCCGGATCAGCATTCTGATCTGGTCGCTCCACCCGATGATTGCCGGGCGGTTGTTCGTCTGGAAACGGGACGGCAATGAAGTCAAAAGCCACGCGCCGTCTTATGACAATTTGGAAAGCCCGCAGTTCAAGAACAGCCCGTTCCAGCATGTGGCCGATGGGCTCGGTGGCATCCGGCAGAAGCTGGACACCAATCCGGACGAATTCAATTTTCCGATCATGGAAGATCTGAAGGAAGAAGGTGTGACCGATTATGTCGCCATGCCTTTGCCGTTCTCTGATGGCCGGATCAATGTTCTGACATTGGCGTCAGATCATCCAAACGGTTTCACAACGGCCAATCTCGGACTGGTGTTTGAATGTTCGGCCCTGATCAGCCGGTTGTTTGAAGTGTTTGCCCTGACCTCCAATGCCACATCGTTGTTGGAGACATATCTGGGCAAACGCACAGGTGCCCGCGTGCTCGGCGGCAAGATCCGGCGCGGCGATGGTGATGTCATCGATGCCGCGATCCTCTTTTGTGATCTCAGGCATTCCACCCGGCTGGAAACGGAACTCGGGCGGGACGTTTACCTGGAAGAGCTGAACCGGTTCTTTGAGGTGACGACGGACATCATCAACGATCATGACGGCGAAGTGCTGAAGTTCATTGGGGATGCTGTCCTAGCGATCTTCCCGGCCAACAAGGGACGCCAAGAAGCCTGCCGGCAAGCGCTGGAAAGCGCCAAGGTGATTTCGGAAGAGCTGGCGAGCCGATCGACCGATCAGGTTGCGTTAGCGTGTGCGACAGGCATTGCTTATGGCGATGTCACCTACGGCAATGTGGGGTCAAGGGAGCGGCTTGATTTCACTGTCATTGGCAGCGCGGCGAATATCGCGGCCCGGCTCGGCGATTATGGTAAGAAATCCGGCCACAGTGTTGTTGTTGCGGGAGATGTTGCGTCGGAAATGAATTTCCGGTTTGACGCGTTGGGCGCACTAGAGCTTCACAATGTTGCTGAAACGGTAGAGGCTTACGGCATCGCCACATCTTAAGTGTCGATCCGTTTTGACAGGTTACTGCAGCTTTGGATTGCCTTCAAAGCCGCCGACAGGCTGATTGCGGACCAGGATAACGAGTCCTTCCTTGCTCGGAGCTGCGTTGTTTAAGGCGACACCACCATAGTTTTCGCAAAGCTCTTCGGCGCTTTTGCCACGCGAAGGGGTGAACATGGTCAAGGCCTGGCATTCAACCCGGCGCAGCTCGCTGTCTGTTGTTGATGGGCCTGACAGGGCAAAAGTCAGTCCAGCGCCAATCAATACAGCCGTCGTTATGGTTGCGAAAGCAAACTTGGTCATGGTCCCCGTTTCCATCTCCTGGCCCGGAATCATTCCAAGCGCTGCGGTATGGACGGAGAATGGCGGAACGCACCTATACTCACCCTGAATCCGGCATTCACCTTCTGTTCAGATTAGATGATTCGGCAATTTTTGCCGAATTCCGGCAGCGTTTCAGGGGATATCCTGGCCGCTAAACGTGGGATAAACGGGATATTAAGAGGCAGAAACCGGCGGCAAACTGAAAACACTATTTGGAATTCAGGAAATGCCGCCAGGTCTTGTGCCTTCTTTTTACTCTGCTGCCAGTCCGAAGGACGGCGTTGGTTTGCCGTCCGTCAGACCGCGCACCTTTTCTATGATCGCGGCGGCATCCAGCCCATGATGGTGGTAAAGATCGCCGATGGTTCCGGTCTGGCCAAAATGTTCAACGCCCAGCGGAATGGTCTGGTGTCCGGTAACAGACCCAATCCAGGACAAGGTCGCGGGATGGCCGTCGATGACGGTGATCACCTTGCAATGCCGGGGAAGGTCCGCCATCAGCGTTTCAATGTGCGAGACGGCTGCGCTGTTGCCGCGCGAGCGGGCGCGCTGGGCCGCGGTCCAGCCGGCATTCAGCCTGTCGGCCGACGTCACAGCTAGCACGCCGATGTCGCGCCGGGCTTCACCAATCATGCCGGCGGCCTTGATGGCTTCCGGCGCGACAGCGCCCTGATAGGCGATGACGATGTCGCAGTTGGGGCCCGGTTTGCGCAGCCAATAGGCCCCATCAATGGCACCTTGCCGGAAATCTTCGTCGACGCGTTTGCCAGGCTGCTCGATCGGATTGGTGGTCAAGCGCAGATAGACCGAGCCACCGGTTTCATCACGCAGCCATGTGCGTTCATCCGGCTGGCCTTCACCGTCGCGCTGAACATATTCAAAGGCCCATTGCATGATCTCGGCGAGTTCATCGGCGAACGCCGGTTCAAAGGCCGCCAGCCCGTCCTGGCTCATGCCGATGAGCGGTGTGCCGACTGATTGGTGTGCGCCACCTTCCGGCGCCAGCGTCACGCCGGACGGCGTGCCAACCAGAATGAAGCGGGCGTCTTGATAACAAGCGTAGTTGAGCGCATCAAGGCCGCGGCTGACGAAGGGATCATAGACCGTGCCAATCGGAATGAGCCGTTTGCCGAAGAGGGAATGCGATAGGCCGGCGGCGCCCAAGAGCAGCATCAAGTTCATTTCCGCAATGCCAAGCTCGATGTGCTGGCCGCCTGGCGTGAACTCCCACTTGGCGGTGGACGGAATTCGGTGCTCGATGAAGGCGTCTGCCTGAGCTGAGCGAGCGAACAGTTTGCGCCGGTTGACCCAGGCGCCAAGGCTGGTGGTGCCGGTGACATCCGGTGATGTGGTCACAATCCGCTTTGCCAGCGCGCTGTCGCCTTTGGAGAGATCATCAAGGATCTTGCCGAAAGCAGCCTGGGTCGAGGTTGACTTGGCACTGTCCAACTCGATTGCAGGAACGCCCAGCTTTTCATCTGTATAGCGGCGCAGACCGCGCGCAAAGAAGGGAACCTCCTTCAGAAAGGCAGTGAGTTCGTTCGGTTGTTCGACCGTTGCTAGCGGTTCCCATTCTTGTCCCTCGGCTACGCCCATATGCGTCTGCCAGTCGGCAAACTGGGTTTTGTTCATCAGGCCGCCGTGGTTGTCCTTGTGTCCGGCGATCGGTGTGCCCCAGCCCTTGACCGTATAAGCAAGGAAACACGTCGGCCGGTCATGGGTGATCGCCTCGAACGCCTCGGCCATGGTCTCAACACAGTTGCCGCCGAGGTTTTCCATGAGTGCGGCTAGGTCTTTGTCGCTGCGCCGCTCAATCAATGCGGTGACGTCGCCCTGGTCGCCTAAATCGTCCAGCAAACGAGTGCGCCAGACAGCACCGCCCATGAAGGTGAGCGCGGAATACTCCTGGTTTGGACAAGCATCGATCCAGGCTTTTAGTTTGTCCCCGCCCGGTTCCTGGAACGCTGCTTTCTGCAGCGCGCCGTATTTCACCCGAACCACGTCCCAACCGAAGGCATCGAAGATCTTCTCGATCCGTTCAAACAAGCCCTCGCGGACAATACCGTCGAGCGACTGGCGATTGTAGTCGATCACCCACCAGGTGTTGCGCAAGTCGTTTTTCCAGCCCTCCTGAAGGGCTTCATAGACGTTGCCCTCATCCAATTCGGCATCGCCGACAAGCGCCACCATCCGGCCCATAGGAGCTGCGTCGCCCCAGTCCTTGGCCTTTATGTAGTCCTGAACGAGCGAAGCAAAGGAGGTGATGGCGACACCCAAACCAACGGAGCCGGTGGAGAAGTCGACGTCATCAATGTCCTTGGTACGGGAGGGGTAACTTTGAACACCGCCGAACCCACGGAAATTCTCCATCTTCTCGCGGGTCTGGTTGCCCATCAGATACTGGATGGCATGAAAGACCGGAGACGCGTGCGGTTTGACCGCCACCCGGTCCTCCGGCTTCAGGGCAGAGAAATAGAGCGCGGTCATGATCGACACCATCGATGCGGACGAGGCCTGATGCCCGCCGATCTTGATACCATCGACCTTGGGCCGCAGGTGATTGGCATGATGGATCATCCAATGCGACAGCCACAGCAAACGCTGTTCGATGGTCTTCAGATGGGTCAGCTTGGCGGTCATGACCGGCTCCTTTCGGTATGGTCTTAGGCGGCGGCAGTCATTTCAGTTGCCGGCAAGGCTTGGTCCAGGTCGGCCAAGATGTCATCCAGGTCCTCCAGGCCAACCGACAGGCGGATCAGGCCATCGGTGATGCCGTGCTCTGCCCGTTCTTCCGGCGTGTAGGTTGAATGGGTCATGGTCGCCGGATGCTGGATCAAGGTTTCCGCATCTCCAAGGGAAACCGCCCGGCCAATCATTTGCAAGCGGTTCATCATGGTCCGGCCAGCTTCCAGACCGCCTTTCAGCTCAAAGGCGATCATGGCGCCAGGTTTGGCCATCTGGCGCTTGGCAAGATCGTGCTGGGCGAAGCTTTCAAGCCCCGGGAAATAGACCTCGCCGACAGCAGGGTGCGCTTCCAGCCATTCGGCCACCGGCTGGGCAGAGGCGCAGTGCCGGTCCATGCGTAGCGCAAGTGTTTTCAGGCCGCGCAGGATCAGCATGGCGTTGAATGGTGCCATGACAGCGCCAGTCATGTCCTTCATGCCGACAAGGCGGATTTCCTGAACCATTTCCGCCGGGCCTGCAATCAGACCGGCAACCACATCGCCGTGCCCGCCGAGATATTTTGTCGCCGAATGCAGAACCAGATCCGCGCCATGTTCAATCGGACGGGTGAGGTAAGGCGTTGCATAGGTGTTGTCGACGACGACGGTGGCGTCGGCGGTCTTTGCGATTTTGGAAACAGCCGCGATGTCCACCAGCCGCATGTTCGGATTGGCCGGGGTTTCGAAATAGACCACGCGGGTCTTTTCACTGATGGCTGCCGTCAGGTTCTCCGGTTCGGTGAGATCCACATGGGTGACGGTGATGCCGAATTTGGTCAGCCCATGGCGCATATAGGCGAAAGTGCAGCCATAAAGGGTCTCGTCGACAATGATCTCATCGCCAGGAGACAGCAGGGTCCACAGGGCTGCGGTGATTGCGCCCATGCCCGATGACAGTGCCAGACCAGCCTCAGCGCCTTCCAGAAGAGCAATGCGGCGCTCCAGAAGGTCAAGGGTCGGATTGGAAATGCGCGAATAGATGTGGCCTTCACGTTCGCCGGCAAACATTTCACCGCCGGCCTCTGCCGTCTCAAAGGCAAAGGTAGAGGTCAAATGCAGGGGCGGGGTGAGGGCACCCTCGTTCTTCAGCGGGTCATAGGCGTGGTGGATGGCGCGGGTCGCAAAGCCCTTCAGATGGTTGTCCATGTCGAACCTTTCTTTAAGTTGCGAACATGGTGCGCCTTTATGGCTGGCAATTGATTTCAAATAATGCCATTTTGTGTATAGAAATTGGCATAATCTGCTAAAAAGTAGGCGAAATGGACGGAAAAGACCGGCAAATCATTCGTGCACTGCAACAAAATGGCCGCATGACCAACCAGGAACTCGCCGCCAAGGTGAACCTGTCGCCGTCGCCGTGTTTGCGCCGGGTGAAGATCCTGGAGGCGAGCGGGGCGATCAAGGGCTATACGGCCGAGGTTGACCCAAAAGCCTACGGCCTGCCGGTCACCGTCTTCGTGCGCATCCGGCTGGAGCGGCACAACGAAGAAGACGTTAAGCGTTTTGAAAGTCGGGTCATGGCGATGGACGAAGTTTTGGAATGTGTGGTGATGACCGGGGCAACGGACTATCAGCTCCGGGTGGTCGTGTCCGGCCTCGATGCTTATGAGGACTTCATCCGCCAACGGATCCACCCCATTGGCTGCATCGCGTCCATCGACACCAGTTTTGTCTATGGCTTTGTCAAAAAGACAGGCGTCTTTCCGCCGGTGGATTGAACACCACTGTGTTGGGAAAAGGACCGTCTCTGCGCGACGGGTTCTTCGGAGATGAAGTTTTACCCCGCCCTACGGCGGTCATCCCCGGCGCAGCGCAGCGAAGGCCGGGGAACCACTCGTTTGCAGAGCCTAAGCGGAAAGTTCTCTCTACCGTCCGCATGCGGAGAGCAAGAGTGGATCCCCGCACATTTCCGTTTCACGGGGCGGGGATGACCGCTGTGAAAAGGTCCGGTCACCGAAATCCCTTTGACGTTCTCAGTCTGGGTACGCTGGTTCCTGGAATTGCCCCTCTATCTCCTGACGGAGACATCTCCCCCGCAAGGGGGGAGAGGAGTGAAAAGTGCTCAACCGGTTCCTAGGACCCGGCCGCCAAAATCTTCGGCACCTTGTTGGGGCGGAGGCGATGAGCGTCTGGCATGCCGGACCCCAGCAGTGGGCGCAGGTACATCCGGAATTCATCGGTGACATCATTGCCGGACGCGGAGATGAACGCATCGGGCATGGTGCGGGTTTTTCCGGCGACCACCTCCAGCGGCACCAGTTCATAGTCGACCGAATAGTGGCCGGTGCGTTTGATTGTCACCGATCCGTCGCGGTCACCGAACATTCCATATTGGACGGCCTTTTCGCCGACTTCGCGGGCTTCATTCTGGTCCACATCGGAGACACAGCCAACAAAACTGCGCTGGATATAGCCGAGTGTATCGCCCCGGACCCGCGTGACATTCAGCGCTTCCTTGACCTTCTGCGTTAACAAATCAGCGAGCGCGCCGCTGCCGGACAATTGCACATTGCCATGGGCGTCCGTTTCGACTTCTTGGCTTAATTTGGAGATGATCGGCTCGCCTGAGGCATCATGAATGCCTTCACTGACCGCAATAACGCAGCGGCCAAGGCGGTTGTACACCTCGCGGACGTCCTTGATGAACTGATCAATGTCGAAGGTGCGTTCAGGCATGTAGATGAGATGCGGTCCGTCATCTGAAAACTTCTTGCCCAAGGCGGCAGCGGCAGTGAGAAAGCCGGCATGGCGGCCCATGACAACCCCGATATAGATGCCAGGGAGCGCTGCATTGTCGAGATTGACGCCCATGAACGCTTGCGCCACATAACGCGCAGCGGACGGGAAGCCCGGCGTGTGGTCATTTTCGACCAGATCGTTGTCGATCGTTTTGGGAATGTGGATGCAGCGCAGATCATAATTGGCCTTGCGCGCTTCATCATTCACGATGCGCACGGTGTCTGAGGAATCATTGCCGCCGGTATAAAAGAAATAGCCGATCTCATGGGCCCTCAGGACTTTGAAAATCTCCTGGCAGTATTTCAGGTCCGGCTTGTCGCGCGTTGACCCAAGCGCGGATGACGGCGTGTTGGCGACCATCTCCAGATTGTGGGTGGTTTCCTGGGTCAGATCGTAAAAATCCTCGTCCAAGATCCCGCGCACGCCGTGCACCGCGCCGTAGATCAGCTCCACGCTGCGGAATTTGCGCGACTCCAGCACCGCCCCGACCATGGACTGATTGATAACCGCCGTCGGCCCACCCCCTTGGGCGACCAATACCTTGCCGTGAAACATCGAGATTTCCTTTTTATTTTTGAGCACCCAAATTGGCACCAAAAGAAGTCTACAAACAAGCGTTTAATTGGGGCAGGTGCACACGATTTGAGCAGTGTTTTTCGGGCGTGGCAGATCTTTGAATACTTGCATTTTACCGAGGGTGGATTCACCCACACGATAAGCGGAAAACCCGATTTCGGAAACTGCAGAAGGTTACAAATAAACTGAGGCGCTTTGCAGGGGTATTTCATAATTTGGCATTTTCAAGTTAGGGTTGATGTTCAGTTATGACTTCTTAGCGCAACACTGCGATAGCATTTGCAGCAAGATCACTTTGACGTCACTTGTAAATCAGGCGGAACACGCCTGGAAAATTTGCATGCAAAAGTATTTACTCCTTACTCGCTTTTGGGTTGTGGTTTTGTTCGTGATTACTTTGAGTGTGCGGGGGGGTATTTACTAAACTTTGGCATATTGGCGGGCCTTCGCTTCGAGTAGGCCTCTTGCATTACTAATGGATATTGTAATTTGTTCTGAGTTGCGGATAGCTTACGTTGGGTTACTGTGTCTGCTGGCAAGGCTGTTGCATGGGGGTGAACGATGGTAACGGCGACAATCGACGAAGTCACAACTGGCACCGATATCCAGCCAGGCAATAGCGGCAGCATCTTAGACCAAATCATAAATACCAATGGCGCTATACTTGTCGGTTCGTCCGCATCAGGAGGGTACAGTAGTCCTCTGGATATGAGCTTTGACGCTTATAGAACTGCACTTGATGCCGGTAAGCAGTATTTGGTGCAACTTACGATAAATGGTGTTGCAAACGACGCTACCAACGCAGCAACATTTTCCCTTCGGGATGCCTCAACCGGAAACTCCCACGGCTCATTTGATTCAACTTACCCATATTTTTATCGTCCGGATACCAACGGTTCGACGACGTGGACCCAAGCGTCCTATCGTTGGTATACGGATGGCAGCTCCCCTTATTTGACCCCTATTATTGTTGTGGAACCACGGGGGGTAACGGCTGGCTATACTTTAACTCTGACAGATACAACCGTTCCGGTCGTGACAGCTGTATCGGCTTCCACCCTCGGTTCTCAAGATGAGACAACCTTGTTGCGTGATGCGCCGGGTACAGTGTCGGATACAATGGCAACAATTGTCGTATCCGATACGATCTACGGCAGTGTGCAGGGTTCTTCCGATGTTGATGTCTATAGATTGAATGTTGAAGCAGGCAAAGAGTACGTCATTGAACTGAAGAAAAGCGATGTTGGTAATACATTTGAGTCCACAGACACATTTTTGACTTTGAAGGACGCCAACAACAACAATCTATCATTTTCGACGTCTAGCGGGGATGCCAATACGCTGGAAAGAGTGACATTCACTGCTACAAGCACAGAAACAATCTACATATCGAATACGTTTCAAACCGGGGATGGAAATACACCGGATGCCCAGGGACAGGTAGCCTATTACAGGCTCAATGTCACCGAAACCGGAGGGACTACGGATCCCACAACGCCAACAGTTTCTCTTGATGCGGTTGACGACCAGTTCAATATCAGTGTCGCCAGTGGGTCCACGACAACGAGTAGGCAGTTGGACATTGCATTTGGGAATTGGTCCAGCAACCCAAACACGGTTTTTCTGAACTCTGATTCAACTCCCGGTGTCTTCACCAACAGTGGGCAAAGTCTGGGCAGCTCGAGTAGCTGGAGCATTGCGTCGGCCGACATCAACGGGGACGGTTTTGACGACCTGGTTTATGCAAGTGATCAGTCTGGCCAGCCTGTTGTCGCGTTGAATGATGGCGACGGAACATTTACTTTACAATCGGGCGTTTTAAGTCAGACCAATGATCGCATCGTCCAGTTGGGCGACATAAATGCTGACGGTAACATTGATCTATTGGTTGGCGGGATAGATGCCAATGCCGTTCGGGTATACCTAGGTCTCGGTAATGGCTCATTTAATACCTCAAGCACAATCCAGGTTCCCGTAGCTGCAGGCAGTCTTGAAGCCGCCTTAGCTGATGTCGACGCCGATGGTGATCTTGACGTGGTCACTGCCAATTTCCAGGGCAACGGGAATGGGATTTATTTGTTCGATTCTGGATCGAACACGTTCAGCGCATCAACCGCGACCCTTGGCACCCTTGCCTCGCGCGATGTTGTCCTTGCCGATGTCGATGGTGATGGTGACTTGGACGCTGCCCTAGCACCCTACACTGCAGATGTTCCGAACCAGGTGTGGTTGAGTAATGCAGCTAACAAGGGCTCTGGGGATCCACTGGCGTTTACACAGTCTAGTTCGGCACAAGTTGGTTCGCAGGCCCGGAACTTGCAGTTTGCCGACATGAACAACGATGGGCGTGCTGATCTGGTTACAGTAAGCGGAGGTGCGACTGTCGAAGTTCATATCAACAATGGCAGCGGTTCTTTTACGCAAGCGTTCTCAACGGTTTCAGGTTCATCTTCCGATCAGTTTTACGGATTGGCGGTCGCTGATCTGGATGGCGACGGAGATATGGATGTCGCAACCGGTAATGATACAGGCAACAATTATGTATGGACCAACAATGGATCCGGCGCACTCGCGCAAGCACAGACATTGACCGGTGCAAAAGCCGACTCGGTAACGATCGGCAATTTCGATGGCCAAACAACAAATAGCGTCGGTGGAACGGTTACTGTGAGACAATTGGACGTTCTTGCAAACGACCCGCGGCCGGACACTGCCTCGTTACAAATTACAGCGCTGGGGTCCTCCACCAGTTCTCTTGGCGCAGCGCTTTCTATTGTAAATGGTGAGATCTCTTATGATCCGACAAATGTATCGTCGATCACAGCTCTGACTGCCGGGCAAACTTTAACAGACACCTTTAGTTACACAGCATCAGACGGCAATGGCACCACTGATTCTGCGACGGTAACTATCACACTGTCCGGCGCAAGTGGGTCGTCCATCAGTGGAGAGAACACATCTGTTCAGGAGATTTACCGGTTTTTTAACTCTGCTACAGGGACACATTTTTTTACAGCTAGCGTTGCGGAGAGAGACAATATCATCTCAACGCTTCCGCAGTTTTCTTTCGAAGGAAATGCATTTGACTCTGATGCCACTCAAGCGAATGGGGGAACGGCCGTCCATCGCTTCTTCAATACGGCAACAGGCAATCATTTTTACACGGCGAATAATGATGAGTATTTGAATATTCTCAATAATTTGTCTCAATTTAATTATGAGGGAATAGTTTATTATGCGTATTCGTCATCCAATAATTCAAATACCGAGTTTTATCGGTTTTACAATACGCAAACAGGATCCCATTTTTACACCGCAAGTGCTTCAGAGCGAGATAATATCATCAACACATTGTCTCATTTTAACTATGAGGGCGTCGCGTATTATGTTGATATTGCTTAGAGATTAGGTAGGTCCGCAAAAAATGGTGCCACAAGCTATGTGAAGTTTTCGGCGGGCTAAATGGAGGCGACAAGAAAAACGGCCTTGGGCTTCAAGATCAAATGCCGCTTTCCGATTGTGGCTATCATCTGGACTACATCGTTTGGCCGTTGGCGCAATCTACTGCGAAAACCTGCTTTTCTGGCAAACCAAACTGTATATCAACCGAGCATTCACACGCCAAAAAGAAAGGGGCAGAAAACCGCCCCTTTCTCACGCATCTTGAAAAAGTAATCAGACCTTGCGTCCTGGAAAAATTACTCTGGGACGGAGGGGTATTTCATGCCGGCGACGTCCTGCATCAGGCGGATGACCTGGGTGCTGTAGCCGGCTTCATTGTCGTACCAGACGTAAAGCACGAGGCGGTCACCATCGACGATGGTCGCCTGGCTGTCGACCACACCGGCATGGGTGGAGCCGACGAGGTCCGAGGAGACCAGTTCCGTTGACGCAGTGTAATCGATCTGGTCCTGCAGCGGCGATTGAATGGAAATCTTGCGCAGGTAGTCGTTCATTTCCTCAGCCGTTGTCTCACGCTTGAGATTGAGGTTGAGGATGGCCATGGAGACGTTCGGGATCGGCACACGGACAGCGTTGCCGGTCAGTTTGCCCTTCATTTCCGGCAGACACTTTGCAACAGCACTTGCCGCGCCCGTGCTGGTCAAAACCATGTTGAGCGGCGCGGAGCGGCCCCGGCGGTCGCCCTTGTGGTAGTTGTCGATCAGGTTCTGGTCGTTGGTGAAGGCGTGAATGGTTTCCACATGGCCGTTCTCGACACCGAACTCATCGTTGATCACCTTCAGCACCGGCGTGATCGCGTTGGTGGTGCAGGAGGCAGCGCTCAGGATGTCGTCGTCTTCGGTGATGTCGCCATTGTTGACGCCATAAACGACATTCTTGATGGAGCCTTTGCCCGGCGCGGTCAGAATGACCTTTGAGGCGCCCGGACATTTCAAGTGCTGGCCGAGACCGTCTTCGTCGCGCCAGATCCCGGTGTTGTCGACCACCAGCGCATTGTTGATGCCGTATTTGGTGTAATCCACCTCGGCCGGGGAGTTGGCGTAAATCACCTGAATGTAGTTGCCGTTGGCAATGATGGCGTTCTGTTCTTCATCCACGGTGATCGATCCGCTGAAGGCACCGTGGACGGAATCGCGCCGCAGCAAGCTGGAGCGTTTTTTCAGATCGCCGTCCTTGCCGCCGCGCACGACAATGGCGCGCAGGCGCATTTTGTTGCCCGCACCCACACGTTCCACCAGCATGCGCGCCAGAAGGCGGCCAATGCGGCCGAAGCCGTAGAGGACAACGTCCTGTGGCTCCTGCAAGATGGAGGTTTTGCCGGTGTTGATGCTGGCGAGCTGCTGCTCCAGGAAAGTCTTGGCATCGCCGCCTTCCGCCATGAAGCGGTGGCAGAGTTTGCCAAGGTCAACGCGGGCGGCGGCAAGGTCCATCTCCAGCATCGCCTTGACGATTTCAAGGCTTTTTGAGACGTCCAGCTCCTGACCGGTGATCTGCAGGGCGTAGCGGTGGGCCTTGATGATCTCGATGGCGGAGTTGTTGAGGAGCCGGCGTCCGAAAATCCGGATGTTGATGCCGTAATCCCGGTAGAGGTGGCCAACCAGTGGGATCATCTGCTCAGCGGCGGATTGTTGTTCCTTCCAGTTATCGAAGTGATTATCCATAGCCGCCATGCCGACGAACTCCCTTTGGGTAATTAACGCACAATGATTGGCAGGTTTTCCCGCCTGCGCGCGGTTTAGCGCCAGTCCAAACGCAATGTCCAGACCCACTTTTTGTTTAATCGATTAGATGGAGTGGCAGCGTTGCCAGCAACGCTTCGGCGTCCCTCACAATGACAGTGGCGACAAAAAAAGGGGCGGAAAACCGCCCCTTGAATGCGTGATGCTGAAAGCGGCCAATTAGGCGCTTTTGGCAACCTCGATACCTTTTTGAGACATCAGTCCCTGAAGTTCCTGGTTCTGGAACATTTCGCGGATGATGTCGCAGCCGCCGACAAACTCACCCTTCACATAGAGCTGCGGGATGGTCGGCCAGTTGGTGTATTCCTTGATGCCTTGGCGCAGGTCATCGTCTTCCAGAACGTTGATGCCTTTATACGGGGCGCCGACATAGTCGAGGATCTGAACGACCTGACCGGAAAATCCGCACTGCGGAAAGTTCGGTGTGCCTTTCATGAATAACACAACATCGTTGGTATCGACTTCGTTTTTAATCCAGTCCTGGATGCTCATTTCTGCACGTCCTTGCGTTTCGCCGGCGCGGTAAGCCTTTGGCCGGTGCGGTAAATCAATCTGGATACGGCTTTCCAAATCCGGACTTCCATAATCAGAAGGATCACAAGAACTGGGATGAGGAAAAGCCAAACCATTTTATTTCTCCATGGGTTTATTCCGGCGCTTGAGTCTGAAGGGCCAGGGCATGAAGTTCCCCTCCCATGTTTCCTTTCAGCGCTTCATAAACCATCTGGTGCTGCTGTACGCGGCTTTTGCCCCGGAAGGCTTCCGAGATCACATTGGCCGCGTAGTGGTCACCATCACCAGCCAAATCCCGGATCTCGACCTGAGCATCGGGCAGGGCCTCCTTGATCAGGGTTTCGATCTCATTTGCGTTCATTGGCATAGTAGGTGCGTCCTTATTCCATAAATCCAAGCCGATAATTGACTTAAGCGATTGCCATGTATGTTGGGAACCAATCTTCGTGCGCTTTTTTCAAGTTTGCAACGGATATGGTGAGAACACCTTCAACTGTCAAATCGCCGCCACCTGTGGTGCCGATTTTTTGAACTTCAATTCCGGCATCAATGATGTCTTCCAGCACCGCGTCGAGCTTGTCTTGCGCGACCGTGACCACATAACGGCCCTGGTCTTCGCCAAAAAGCGCAGCGTGGGCCGGACCGTCAATTTCGACGGTCGCGCCGATGCCGCCGGACATGGCCATTTCAGCAAGCGCGACCCCAAGACCGCCTGAAGAGATGTCGTGCACGCCGGTGACCCGGGCCGCGCCGATCAGCTGACGGACGATGGTGCCGCGGCGCTTTTCCGCGGCCAGATCGACCGGCGGCGGAGCGCCTTCTTCGCGGCCGAGAATGTCAGCCATGTACTGGGTAGCGCCGAGATGTGTGCCGAGGCCGCCAATCACGAGGATCGCATCACCTTCATTGGCAAAGCTTGTTGCGGCCCGCACAGTCACATCCGGCAGAAGACCAACACCGCCAATTGCCGGGGTCGGTAGAATCGCTTCGCCGTGGGTCTCGTTGTAGAGCGACACATTGCCGGAAACGATCGGGAAATCGAGTTCGCGGCAGGCTTCACCGATGCCTTTGATGCAGCCGACAAATTGTCCCATGATGTCCGGCTTTTCCGGATTGCCGAAGTTGAGGTTGTCGGTGGCAGCCAGAGGCTCGGAGCCAACGGCGGTCAGATTGCGCCAGACTTCAGCAACGGCCTGTTTGCCGCCTTCATAAGGATCCGCTTCACAATAGCGCGGGGTAACGTCGACGGAGAAAGACAGGCCCTTGCGGCCGCCATCGACGCGGATAACACCGGCATCGCCACCCGGCGCGGCGGCCGTGTTGCCCTGAATCAGCGTGTCATATTGCTCGTAGACCCAGCGGCGGGAGGCGCCATTGGCGTTGCCAACGAGGGTCTTCAGCGCGTCTGCGTAGTCTTCCGGCTCGGCAACATCGGCAGCTGCCAGAACGGGGCGTTTGGTCGGTTCAACCCACGGACGGTCGTATTCCGGAGCCTCGTCGCCGAGTTCCTTGATCGGCAGATCGGCAACGACTTCGCCCAGGTGTTTGACGACGAAGCGCAGCGTGTCGGTGGTTTTGCCGACGATGGCAAAATCCAGACCCCACTTTTTGAAGATCGCTTCGGCTTCGGCTTCCTTTTCCGGGCGTAGAACCATGAGCATGCGCTCCTGGCTTTCTGACAGCATCATTTCATAAGCGCTCATGCGCTCTTCGCGCACCGGCACCTGATCCAGGTTCAGCTCAATGCCGAGATCGCCAGAGGCGCCCATTTCAACTGCGGAACAGGTCAGGCCAGCCGCGCCCATGTCCTGGATCGCGATCACCGCGCCGGTCTCCATCAGTTCCAGGCAGGCTTCCAGCAGGCATTTTTCGGTGAATGGGTCACCGACCTGAACAGTGGGGCGCTTTTCATCGATGGTGTCGTCGAATTCCGCAGATGCCATGGTCGCTCCGCCAACACCGTCGCGGCCGGTCTTGGCGCCAAGGTACACCACCGGCAGGCCGACACCTTCAGCTTTGGCCAGGAAGATTTTGTCGCTGTCGGCAAGGCCGGCTGCAAAGGCATTGACCAGGCAGTTGCCATTGTAGCGGGCATGGAACTCGACTTCGCCGCCGACGGTCGGAACGCCGAAGGAGTTGCCATATCCGCCGACACCGGACACAACGCCTGACACCAGGTGTTTGGTGCGCGGATGGTCCGGCTCGCCGAATCTCAGCGCGTTCATCGCTGCCACGGGCCGTGCGCCCATGGTGAAGACATCACGCAAGATGCCGCCAACCCCGGTCGCAGCGCCCTGGTAAGGTTCGATGTAGGACGGGTGGTTGTGGCTTTCCATCTTGAAGACAACGGCCTGACCATCTCCAATATCGACAACACCGGCGTTCTCGCCCGGTCCCTGCAAAACCCGCGGACCTTCGGTCGGCAGGGTTTTCAGCCACTTCTTGGAAGACTTGTAGGAGCAGTGCTCGTTCCACATGGCTGAGAAAATGCCGAGTTCGGTGAAGGTCGGCTCGCGGCCGATCAATTCCAGAATGCGGTCATATTCATCTGGCTTGAGGCCGTGGGAAGCGATGAGTTCGGGCGTGATCTTGATGTCGTTCGGGATCATGTCGGTCCGGAAATCTGCGGCGTTGAGAGCGTTTCGCGAAACGCTTTAAAGCGCCTGGGCCAGTTTCGCGCCGGTTTAGCAGACAAAATCGCAGATGGGGAGAGGCCAGGTTCGATTCATTTGACTGTTAAGGCCTATTCGCAAGCTTTTCAGAAGATATCGGCCTATTCGAAGCTGTCGTAACAGGCGCAGCTGTCTTGAAGCAGATTTCCAACGGCCGCCAGCCCGTCGATCGTGTCTTCCCGGGTGAGCGGATTGCTGAAGCCGATCCGGATACTGTGATAGACCTTGCCCGTGCGTCCGGGTTTGAACTCGTCCTCATCGTCCACCAGCACATTGTTTGCCGCGGCTGCTGCTTTGAATGTTCCAGGATTCCAAGGTTCGGGAACTTTCAGCCACAGGAACGGGCAGTCCGGTGCGGAACGGTACTCGAAGGAACCGAGATGCTGTTCGACAAGTGCGTGCCGCGCAGCGATTTCGGCGCGGACTTTTTCACGGAAGTTGTCTGCTGCGCCGGACAGAACCAGACGCGTAGAAAGCTCTGACAAGAGGAAAGAAATGCCGCCAGTCAGCATCTTGTGGGCGGTATATATTCTTTGGGCATAGGCGTGCGGGCTGGAAATCCATCCGCCGCGGACACCGGCTGTCACAGATTTGGAGAGTGAGCCGACATGAAAGGTCCGTTCTGGCGCCAAGGCAACGATTGGTGGGACGGATGTCTCCCGCAAGGAGCCGTAGACTTCATCCTCGATGATCCAGAGATTATGCTGGCGGGCTACGGCGACAATGTCCTGCCGCCGGGTTTCACTCATGAAGCCGAGAGTGGGATTGTGCATTGTCGGCATGAGGAACAGGATGCGCGGATGAGTTTGTGCGCAGACCCGGGAGAGATCCTCGGGCAGGGGGCCTTCCTGATCCCGTTCCACCACAACTGGCCGCCGACCGGATAACGCTGCCCCCCGGGCAATGGAGCTGTACGTCAAATCCTCAAAGGCGATCCGGTCTCCGGGTGCGGTCGTGGCCGCGATGATCGACATGATCGCCGCCTGCGCTCCGGTTGTTGGGACGATGCTGCCTTCGTCCGGTTCCCAGCCGCTTCTTGAGAGCCAGCGTTTGCCGGCCGTTCGCCAATCTGGCGGCACGGCGCGCGTGTAACTGGCAATCTCGTAAGGCCGGTCCCGGGTGATCTGTAACGTCAGATCCCCGATGACTTCGGCCTGACCAATTTCTGGAGCTGATGTGCTGTCAAAGCGGATCGCCGTGTCATGGGGAACGGGAATCCGTGTTCCAGCAAATGCGCGGTCTAAGGGTGGCTGCGTCGCATCTTGAACCCATGACCGGCCTTCCAGTGGTTCATTACGGACATTTGCATAAGCAGGCGGTCCTCGGTGTTCAGCGCTCAAAGATGGCTTTGTGTTTTCCTCAAGCGGCAAGGGGCCCTTGCTGCCCAGGACGTAGGTTCCTCGGCCCACCTCTCCGGTGACAAGCCCACGTTGGCGGATGGTCGCGTATGCCCGGCCAATTGTACCAACCGTTACGCCCAGATCATACGCAAGGTCGCGTTGCGGCGGTAGTTTGGTGCCAGCCGCAAGTGAACCAGAGGCAATGTCCGCGGAAATCTGATCCGCGAGGCGCAAGTAGATCGGGCCATGCCCGTCCGGGATATCAGGAAGCCAATTTGTCATGGTGACAATTTTGTATATTGCCACCGTGAAGGAGTCAATTCATATGATTGTCGCCGCACAATTTTGATAATTGTGTTGATTGTGCCCTAAGGAGTTTTGAAAATGAGTGCAATAGAGTCAATCTCCGCCGTCCATTGCCCCGCACCTGCTGGCAAGGCCGCGCCGCGATCAACATTCGTGCAAAAGGTCTTGGGCTGGATGCTGACAGCGAGAAGCCGCGGACATCTGGCAGAGCTCACCGATGCGCAACTGAAGGACATTGGTCTGACCCCGGCTGAAGTTCGTAAAGAAGTGGAAAAGCCGTTCTGGCAAGGGCCTCGGTTTCGCTAGGAGAAATGCCCTTGTGCCGGATGGAGGGAACCTCCGATCCGTCTTAGGAAGGTTTCCGGAAGTTTTCCTCATGTCAGTTAGGTGTGGCAGCCTAAGTACCTGACTGGCACACTTCCGGATTGGCAGGCGCCCGTTTCCCCCGGGCGCCTGCAATCGGTCAGACTGCGCCGGTGTATTCACCGCGGGCCGGGTAATCGTTTTTCTTCACGAAATCCAACGCCCCGAGCATTTCCTGGAAATGCGGGCGGACGAACGGCATCGTCTGGACGGACGCAAAGTAGAGGCTTCCGTCCGACTTGATCAGGAACACACCTGGCTCGGAGAACAATTCCGGCTCCTCGATGCCGATGGACGTCTTACCGCGTCCTGTCGAAATATAGAGGCCCCAGTCCTTTGCCACGTTAAGCGGCAAATCATGTCCAAAGCGAAGATCCTCATGACCGACCTTCTCGGCCATTTGTTGCGCGCGGTCTTCCGTGTCGGACGAAATCGCGATTGCCTCAACGCCGCGTTCCTTCAGTTGGGGCAGGAGACGGCCGAGTTCTTTCAGATACGTGGCGCAGATCGGGCAATGAAGGCCGCGGTAAAACACGACGAGTGTTGCAAATTCCGCGGTGCTTGCGGTCAAATCAAAGGTGCCTGAGGACAGCGTTTCAACCGTTAGTGCTGGGACTTTTTGTCTTGGAGTGAGCATGCCATTTCCTTTTTCAGCGCATCTGCGCAGTTCTTGACGAAAGATTTGGCTAGCATATCGAACGATATCGGCGTAAATGTACAAAAATAATAACATTGAGTACGGAAATGCAGAGCCCTTACCGCACGAATTTCAACGGCCGACTGGATCGACTGTCTTCTCTGATTGACCGCTTGCGGGTCCATGTCAGCGACAACGGCTCAAGTGGTCCGGATGTAGAGTGCGCGACTTTATGGATTTGCAAGGACCCGGCTCAGGATCTCCGGCTAATTTTGAGCCCAGCTAACAAGAGAGTTTCGAGTGGACTGGACAAGGTGCGGCCACGAGCCGACGAAAGTGTGCTGGTTTCCACCCAAATTGAAATCTCTGGTGTAGGCAAACGGCTTTTCACAGCCCTTCCTGTGTGCCTGTCTATCGATCTTGCCGAAGACCCGAGCCTGTCTTCTGTTGTCATGCCGCTGATCGAAGAAGTCATGCGGCCGCGCTGTGGCGGGCAAGCAGTCTTTCAACGACTCTGCGAAGTTGTGGTCATACGGCTGCTGCGCCATGCCCTCGAAGGCGAAAGAGTCGACACCGGATTGTTGAACGGACTGTCCGATTCGCGGGTTGCGCAGGCGCTGGTCGCAATTCATGAGGCGCCGGGTGAAAATTGGACCTTGGAAAGGTTGGCAGAGGTTGCTGGGATGTCCAGGACCCAATTCGCGGTGACGTTCAAGGATCTGATCGGCTCTACGCCCATGATGTATTTGTCGAATTGGCGTTTAGACATTGCGCGGGACGAACTAGCGGCTGGCCGGCAGGTCAAATCTGTAGCCAATATGTGCGGATTTTCCAGTGCCGCGTCATTTTCTCGCGCCTTCGCAAAACGTTATGGCGCGCCGCCGAGGCGTGTCCGGCAAATCAGCTGAATTTTGCGTGTTATTTCAATGTGATTATTCTTTATAGGTATTAATTGCATTGTAATAAGTTATGCAATTACAGATTGTATTCATGTTAACGAATTTACTGCAACCTCCAGTCCGTCCTAACTGGAGAAGCAATCATGACGTTACGTAGTCTTGCAGTCGCTGGTGCAGTTTTTGTTGCGGCGGCGATCCCGGCATCCGCCAATCAATTTGAATCGGAGCTCAAAGCCCTGTCGGTTGGCAAAATAGCCGATATTTCTAGTTCTCAAGAAGTGATCGCTGCGATCAAAAGCCAAAATGAGCGCACTGCCACATATGATCAATCCAAAATCGATGAACTGGATAAAACCTGGCGTGCTGAGGCCGAATCCAACGACCAGCCCATGATCGATGATGTTCTTGGCAATGACTTGTCTGGATACCTGATGGATATCCAGGACGGAAGCGGTGGGCTGTTTACCGAGATCTTTGTGATGGATGCAAAGGGTCTCAATGTTGGTCAAAGCGATGTCACCTCGGACTATTGGCAAGGAGACGAAGCCAAATGGAAAGAGACCTTTGGCAAGGGTCCTAACTCCGTCCTGATCGGCGAGCTGGAACAGGATGATTCAACCCAACAGTTGCAAAGCCAAGTCAGTATCACGGTCGCAGACCCCGACACCGGTGAGCCGATTGGGGCAGTGACATTCGGTGTCAACATCGAACAGCTCTAAGGCCGAATAGCGCTCAGACATTTGACACACACAATTGCCGACCGGAACAAAAGAGGCAAACCATGAAAATTTCCAAGACATTGCCGGCTATCATTGTTGGACTTGGGCTCATTTGCTCTGTTGCGGTCGGCTTTGCCAGTTTCTTATCAGGCAGCAGCCTTATCGGAACATTGACCGAAGACCGCCTGACTGCACTTGCGCAAAGCCATCGTGCAGCGCTGCAAAGTCAGATTGAGACCTATGCAGGGTCCTTACGCTCGATGGTGGAAAGTCAGCTGGTTCGAGCATCTCTTGCCGATTTTCAGTCTGGCTGGAAAAAGGCTGGCGATGGTGCCGCTGATAGGATGCGGAAAATTTATGTGACCGATAATCCGCACCCAGCGGATCAAAGGGACGAGCTGGTGCGCGCGGGCCGCAAACCCTATGATCGCTCGCACAAAAGTTTTCATCCGCTTCTGCGCCGCTATGCCAGCGAAAATGGGTATGGAGATCTGTTGCTGATTTCACCCGACGGCAATGTGGTTTATTCGCTGAAAAAACGGGCGGATTTTACAGCAAATCTCAAGTCACCAAAGTGGTCGAGCACGGTTCTGGCCCGCGCCTTTGAAAAGGCTATCGCGGGAGAAACGGGGTCGGTCCATATGCTGGATCTCGAAGCCTACGCGCCAAATATCGGCCAACCTGCTGGAATTTTGGCCGTTCCCGTCTCGATTGGCCGTAAAACCATTGGCGTTCTGGCCGTGCATGCGCCAACTGGGAAACTATCGGATACGCTGGCGACTTATGCCGGGTTGGGCAAAACTGGAAATGTCCACTGGGTGAATGCAGACGGTGTCAGTCAGAATGATAGCGCACGCACGCCGCAAAAAAGCGAACTCCTCGACACTTCATTTAGCCGGTCCGATGTCACGCGGCATATGGCAGCCGATAGCAAGTATCTGGGGTTGGATGATGTAAACGGTAGATCCGTTTCAGCCGCCATTGCGCCGTTTGAAACCCTTGGCAATGCCTATGCTGTGATCGTGACCCAGGACACAGATGAGGTTCAAGCGCCACTGCAGGCTCTGCAACGAAACCTGGTTCTGATTGCTGCACTCATTGCATTGTTTGCCGGGCTTGTCGGATTTTTTTACTCCAGAAGTCTCACCCGTCGGATCAACCGGCTTGCGGATGCGATGCAACAGCTCGCAGATGGCGCGATAGATGTTGTCCTGCCAAAGGATAATGGCAAGGATGAAATCGATGACATGACTCGCACGGTTGAGTACTTCCGTGAAAGTGTGAAGCGGCGCGAAGAGTTGGAGGAAGAAGAGGTTCAAGAGCGGTCCCGCGAGCGGATGCGCCAGAGCATCGTTGCGAAGTCGATCACTGAATTCAGAGACCTGATCGAAGGCGTGGTGGCCAAGGTGACGATCAAAACGGACGCGATGATCAAAAGCGCCGGCAAAATGAACACAATTGCCGAAGGTGCCTTTGATCGTGCCAATGAAGCCAATCAGGCAACGGAACAATCGTCTCAGAGCGTCCAGACCGTCGCGTCAGCGGCGCAAGAGCTGACAGCGTCTATCAGCGAGATTCTTGAGCAAACCACGCGTGCCGGCGATGTGATCGGGGAAGCGACAGACGTTGCTACCCAAACAGATACCCAAGTGACGGGACTGGCGAGCGCTGCGGAAAAAATTGGGGCGGTCGTTGGAATGATCCGCGAAATTGCCGCGCAAACCAATCTCCTGGCCCTGAATGCCACAATTGAGGCTGCTAGGGCTGGAGAAGCCGGACGCGGGTTTGCGGTTGTAGCCTCTGAAGTCAAGGCGCTCTCTGAGCAGACCGCCAATGCAACAGAGGAAATAGAAGCCCAGATCTCCGGTGTTCAAAACCTGACCAATGACACGCTGGAGTCTATTCGCCAGATCGTTTCGTCGATTTCCAATGTGCAGACCATGGCCGACTCCATCACACAGTCGGTTGGTGACCAGCGCCAGGCGACCGAAGAAATCACCAAAAGCATCACCATTGCTGCCAACGGAACACAGAAGGCGATGGAAAATGTCGAACTGACCTCGGGTGCGATCTCCTCGACGGTCGAAGAGGCCGGATCGGTGAATGCCACGAGCGGTGAGGTCAAAAACATCTCAAGCGATCTGTTCGAAGCTGTCGAAGATTTTCTTCAAGCCATGAACAAGGATGTTCATGACCGGCGGACGGCCTTACGGAAAAAGGTTGCCGGTGAGGCGATCGATCTCATTGCAAATGGCCAAACGTTCCAGGTGTCTTTACGGGACGAAACTGACGGCGGTTTGGGCGTCGAACCGGTTGATGGCTTGTCTCAAGATATGGAAGTGATTGTATGCCGCCGGGGTATGCCGGAAACACGCGGCCGAGTGGCATGGGTTTCTGAAGAGGGCGCCGGGATCGAGTTGCTGGCAGCTGAGAAGAGCGTGGCCATCGCAAGTTGACAAACTCATAGGCCCCGACCGCTTGGCGGTCTGGGCCAGTTAAGTGCGGCTTGGAAATCTACAGCACAATACAGCTAAAAAGCCGCATAACGCTATCCCATTGCAGCGGAATCTAAGCAGCGCTAACTTCATTGAGAAAGGCGTCGATCCGGTCATTGAGCTGTTTGTTGATCGCGCTGATTTCGCGGGACGCATCGCGGATTTTGCCAGCTGAGTGCATGGTGTCAGAAGCTGTTTCCCGCAAACTGGATACATTGGTTGCCATTTGCTGTGTCCGCTCTGCGGCGGACCCGACATTCTGGCTGATTTCATTGGTTGCTGCCGTTTGTTCCTCAATGGCACCAACTATTGCAACGGTGCTTTCCTGAACATCTGTGATAATGCCGGTTATCTGCGACATGGCCGCGACGGTAGTTTGGCTGGACGATTGAATGGCCTTGATCTGGCTGGAGATTTCGTCGGTCGCTTTTGCGGTCTGATTGGCGAGCGATTTGACCTCGCTGGCAACAACCGAAAAACCGCGGCCATGTTCGCCGGCGCGGGCAGCTTCGATTGTTGCGTTGAGGGCGAGCAAATTAGTCTGCTCAGCAATCGCCTGGATCAGAACAATGATCTCGTCGATCTTGGTTGCCGCCTCAGCGAGCTGATCCACATCTTCGTTTGTCGCACTGGCGCTGATGCTGACTTTTTCGATCTGAAGTGAGGTCTGGGTTACTTGCTCAGAGATTTCTCCAATCGCACCACTCAATTGCTGGGTCGCTCCAGCGACCGCTTGAACATTTTCCGATGCAAGCTCTGAAGCTTCGTTGGCATTGCTGGCCTCATGGGAATTGCGTTCGCTGGTGTCGACCAGACCTCCGGCCAGCACATGAGCGTCGTCGATCGTTTTTTCAGCCGATGAAAGCATTGCTACGATATCGTGTTTGAAAGCTGCAATCGTCTGATCGATTTCGCTCTGGCGGGTGGCCTTGGCCTCGTTTTCCTTCTCTGCGTCGTTTTCCAAGCGCCGGCGATCCAGCGCATTGTCCCGGAATACAACGAGCGCACGTGCCAACTCACCAATTTCTGTATTGGCTTCGGTCTGCGGGATCTCATGATCCAAATTGCCAGCCGCGAGCTGTCCCGTCGCGCCGGTAATGTCAGAAAGGTTCCTGGACACGCTTAAAACAATCAGAAATCCCGCTCCGATTTGGGTCAACAACGTCAGGACGACTGCGCCAAAAATGAGGGTAGCCGCCGAATCACGAGTGTCATTAAGGGCAGCATGAATATCTGCTGCCGATTTCTGGGTTGTCTTCAACTGGGCCAATAAAGTGTTGTCGAGGCCGGAGTACGAGCTGTTCAATGTCTCCTGGGCTATCGCCAGCTTACCTTCTGCCGTTCCCAGATTATCCAGGCGGGTGGACAGCTCCTGGAGCAAGCTCGTCATACTGTCAGTGAAATCACTATCCAGATCCGGTTCTTCCAGAAGGGATTGGAGATCACCGATCCGTCTCTCTGCAACTTGAAGATGGCTGTTGTCTTCGCCGGAGATGATTTTGACGATATCCCGTTGAAGGGTTTCAAACGATAATGCGACCTGGAATACGGCAGGCTGATCGTCAAACTCCAGCTCTTCATAAATCCGCGCTGCGATCTTTGCAGAAGTGTTGCTGGCATCAACTGTATAGCCCGTTGGCGTATTGATTCCTTGCTGCCCACCTTCGGCGACGACGACAGATTGCCGGTCTCGATATCCAAGAAGCGCTAGGTTTTCCCTGTATTGATGCAAGGCGCCGCTATAGCTGGCAAAAGATTGGGTCAGAAGCGCATCGGTTTTTTGGCTTGAAAGAAAATCCGAGACTGCCGTAAGTGTTGCTTCTACTCCGGGAAGTGCAGCCGCTTTGCGTTCGGCCCGCAGGTTTTGTTCAGCTACCTTGAGAGCAAGGATTTTGCGATTAAGGACGGAGAGTTTCTCGTAGTCCTCTTGCGCAACTTCAAAGTCTTCAGATGCCTTTGTGATTGAACTGTCCGAAACATATTGGGCAACCCCAATGACGGACAAACCAAAGACGGCACTAAAAGCCAGAGCGGCGACCCGGTTGCGAAGGGAAATCCGGTCGAAGAAAGTCAGATTGCTCATGTTTCTGGCCTCAAAATACGAGGGAACTAGAGAATTCTGACAATATCTAAGCGGCGTTATCCTGAAGAAAGGCTTAACACATAGAAAAAATTATATATTTGCATGAATTCGAAAGTGTTTGAAATCAGCCGATTACATCACTTACTTGCGATCACTGAGCGTCTTTTCCAGCGCATAGAATTCGTCATTGATGTCATCGACTTTGCGCGCCAGAAGGGCCTGAGCGTCTTTCAAGCCGAGATTGTAAAAAGCGGCGCCGAGGTTTGTAGACAGAAAATCGATCAGGAACTCAGTGTCCATATTGCCGATTTCAAGTTCCAGCTCATCATCGAAGTAACGTTGGATTTGCGCGACAAGGCGGGTCCGGGTTTCTTTGTCGAGAGATTGATCTGCCATACCCGCCTCCAATGTCCGGTTTAGGCCGCTTGATCCAAGAGACTCTCAAACAGCAGACGGCCATCCAGGCCACCGTGCAGCGGTTCAACCAGATTTTCCGGATGTGGCATCATACCGAGCACATTGCCCTTCGCGTTCATGACGCCGGCAATGTCGTTGATTGAACCGTTCGGATTGGTGCCCTCAGCATAGCGGAAGATCACCTGGCCATTATCTTCAACCGACTTCAGTGTTTCAGCGTCGGCGAAATAGTTTCCGTCGTGGTGGGCCACCGGGCAGCGCCAGACCTGACCTTTTTCAAACTTGCCCGAGAAGCGGGTCGCGCTGTTGACGGTTTCCAGCATGACTTCCTTGCAGACAAAATGCAGGTCGGCATTGCGCATCAATGCACCCGGCAAAAGGCCAGCTTCGGTCAGGATCTGAAATCCGTTGCACACGCCTAGAACGGACACGCCGCTCTCGGCCTTGGCGACCAGATCCTTCAGAATCGGTGAGCGGGCGGCAATCGCACCGGAGCGCAGATAGTCGCCGTAAGAAAAGCCGCCTGGAACCACAACAAGATCAGCATCTGGGAGCGTGGTTTCGGTGTGCCAAACGCCAACAGGGCGGGCGCCGGTGATGAGTTCCAGGGCATGGAACATGTCACGGTCGCGGTTGGAGCCTGGGAAAACGATGACGGCGGTTTTCATGGGGCAAAATCCGATGGTTCAGAGCAAGACAAAAACGGCAATGAGAGCGGCAAGGGCTGGAACAAGGATGAAGACCGCTGCCTTGAGGCCCAGAAAGACAATAGCATTCTTTGCGTCGTCATCCATGGGGTGTCCCGCTTCAGGCGATCTCGATTGCGTAGTTTTCGATGACGGTGTTGGCGAGCAGTTTTTCGCACATCTGCTCAAGTTCGGCTTTGGCCGCATCCGTGTCGGAGCCGGTCAATTCAACATCGAAGACCTTGCCCTGGCGGACCGAGTCAACGTCACCGAAACCGAGACCTCCAAGAGCGCCTTCAATGGCTTTTCCCTGAGGATCGAGAACACCGTTTTTCAAGGTGACGATCACACGCGCTTTCATGATTTTTGTTCTCCATCGGCATCTGGCAGGGGCTGTTGCGCGCTCCATACACCAGCTGAACCGGTTCGCAAAGGCAAAGACGGCATAAGACTAAGAAAAACCCCCGCCGATTTTCAAAGGGCAGGGGCGTTTCGTCTTTATTTTACCAAGGTGGGGCCGGATCCGACTGGCCGTTCGTTCTGGGTCATCAGTCCCAGACGCTTGGCGACTTCCTGGTAGGCTTCCAGCATTCCGCCCATTTCACGGCGGAAGCGGTCCTTGTCCATTTTTTCGTTGGTTTCAATATCCCACAAACGGCAGCTGTCCGGGGAAATCTCGTCGGCAACAACGATGCGCATCAGCTCGCCTTCAAACAGGCGGCCGCATTCAATCTTGAAGTCAACGAGGCGGATGCCGACGCCCAGGAACAGGCCGGACAAGAAGTCGTTGACGCGGATGGCCAGCGCCATCATGTCGTCAAGTTCCTGCGGTGTAGCCCAGCCAAAAGCGGTGATATGCTCTTCCGAAACCATCGGATCGTCGAGTTCGTCGTTCTTATAGTAGAACTCGATAATGGAGCGGGGCAGCTGCGTACCTTCTTCCAGGCCGAGCCGTTTGGCGATGGAACCTGCGGCCACATTGCGCACAACAACTTCCAGCGGAATGATTTCCACTTCGCGGATCAGCTGTTCCCGCATGTTCATCCGGCGGATGAAATGAGTCGGGATCCCGATCGCGTTCAGATGGTTGAAGATGTATTCGGAAATACGGTTGTTGAGCACGCCCTTGCCGTCAACAATCTCGTGTTTCTTATTGTTGAAGGCGGTCGCGTCGTCCTTGAAGTGCTGAACCAGAGTTCCCGGTTCAGGACCTTCATAAAGAATCTTCGCTTTACCTTCATAAATGCGCCGGCGGCGGTTCATGGGCTTTTCCGTCTCGTTTTTGAGAGAAACCTTACGATGGAGACCTGCGCCTATATGTCTCGTTCTGCCAGGAAATTAAGCTTCGACCGGCAGTCGGTCAAAAGGCAGCAATTCCTCGATTGCGGCGCGGAACTTACCCGAACCAAGCCAAAAGCACAATCTTATGTTTTGCGTGTTTTTTAGGGGAATGTCATGCTTTTGGCCAATCGGTGACGCTAGTGCGTTGATTTGCGTCCCGCTGGGGGATATTGAAGGAGCCAAATGATCCCCATATAGGGGATGTGCAGCGCAGTTCAGGAGACGTAAAAGCATGAGCACATTCGACAAGCGCGAGCAGGGATTTGAAAGCAAATTCGCGCATGACGAGGAGCTGCGGTTCAAAGCGACCGCACGGCGCAACAAGCTGCTGGGGCTGTGGGCTGCAGAGCTGTTGGGACATGAAGGCGACAAGGCAGAAGAATATGCCAAGGAAGTTGTCCGCGCCGACTTCGAAGAGCCGGGTGACGAAGATGTCTTCCGCAAAATCCGTGAAGACTTCGATGCGAACAACATTGATCAATCCGACCATCAGATTCGCCGGACCATGGACGAATTGATGGCAACGGCCGTGGACCAGCTCCAGGAAGAAGGCTGATCCGCAGGCAGCGTGCCATTGAAAAACACATTAAACGCTCGCCGGATCCGGCGAGCGTTTTTGTTTTAGCAGCCGATGCGAACACTTCGGCCATGAATACGTCTTGCAGTGGGATGCGCTTGCCGATTTGATGCCATTGATTTTTGAGGAGGTCACCTGTGTCTGAGAATGTTGTGCTTGCCGACAAACTACGGTCAGGACAACCGGTCATTACCGGATGGTCCATGCTTGCCGCTCCAATTATCGCGGAGCTGCTTGCCCGCGGCGGCTATGAAGCGGTGACACTCGATTTGCAGCACGGCATGCATGATTTTCAATCGGCGTGCGATGGCTTTTCGGCATTGGCTCTCGGCGGGGCGCACCGGATCGCCCGCATTCCAGTGGGCGACAATGCACTGGCAAGCCGTCTGGCGGATGTCGGGGCAGAGTGTGTGATCGCGCCGATGATCAACTCCAGGAAAGATGCGGAAGCCTTTGTCGGGGCAGTAAAATATCCGCCTGTGGGGGAGCGCAGCTGGGGGCCGTTCCGGGCGGTGTCGTTGAGCAATCAGTCTTCGGGCGAATACTTGAAGGAAGCAAATACCCAGACACTTGCACTTGCAATGATCGAGACGCGGGAAGCTGTTGACGCTTTAGACGATATTCTGTCTGTGCCGGGACTTGATGGCATCTTTGTTGGGCCGAGTGATCTCTCCCTGACCCTGTCAAATGGGGACAAACTCGATCCGAATGGTGATGAAACCACCCGCGTATGTGGTGAAATTGCTTCAAAGGCGCAGGCGGCTGGAAAGATTGCCGGCATATTTTGCCTTGGGGCGCCCAAAGTCGAAGAAGCCATCGCTCAGGGGTACCGCTTAATGACACACGGCGCCGATATCATGCTGTTTGATCAGGCCGCACGATCTGCATTGAAAGAGGTCGAAGCCATTTCAGCTCGAATATCTGGGCAACCAGCTGGCTACTAGGCCGTGTCCCTTTTGCCAAGTCATGAATTGCCGGTAAGGGCTGCCTCCCAATAGGGGCGTCCGGGGCCGTAGAGTTCTGCAAAAAAGTTAATAAAAACCAGGACTTTCTTGGGTGTTAGGGTCCGGCTGCTGTGGACCGCGTAGACCGCTTTTTCCGGCATTTCATATCCTTTCAGGACTTGAACCAGTGTGCCATTGGCAAGGTAAGGCGCTGCCACGAAGGTGGCCACGCGGGCAACGCCGAGCCCAAGGGCGGCCGCCTCGCATATCGCTTCACCATTGTTGATCTGGTAGTTGCCTGAAACTGCGATTTCCTCGCTTCCGAGCTCCGATTTAAAGTACCATTTGTCCCGATTGTCTGAATAAGAATAGAGCAGGCAGTTATGGTCCAGGAGATCGGCCGGTACTATTATATCTGGATGGCTTTCCAGGTAGTCCGGCGCTGCGCAGATCATTCCTGAAAGTGGCGCCAGTTTGCGGCAGATCAGGCTTGAATCAGGTAAATCCCCGGCCTGAAAGGCAAGATCGCAGCCAAGGTCGTGCGGATTGACCTTCCGGTCATCCAGGATGAGATCGATGGTCAGCTCCGGATAGAGCTTAAACAGGTCCGGCAAATGCTTTGCCACATGCAACCGGCCGAACGCCATTGGAACCAGAACCTTCAAATGCCCGCGAACCACAGAACTGTGGCGCTCGGCAATTGTTTCGGCTTCTTCTATCTGAGCAAGGGCGGGGCTGACTTTTGCCAGATATTGCTGACCGGCCTCCGTTAAGCGCAGGTGCCGGGTGGTGCGCTCCATGAGACGGACGGACAGGCGGGCTTCAAGGCCGCTGATCCGGCGGCTGATTGCCGATTTTGAAAGCCCGAGTACAACAGCGGCCTTTGAGAAACTGCCAGCCTCAGCGACTGCAGCAAACACTTCGGCATCGATATAGCGATCCATTTTGTTGATCCTGGTGCAACAATAAGTTTCAAGTAGCCTGTATTGTTGCGTTTGTCTGCAGGAAATATCTGAGGAGAGACACGCATTTCGTTTTCAATCGGGATACCTCTCCATGACAACCATCAGCGCCGCACCATCGCCGCATCGAGCCAACCGCAGAGGATTTGCCATGGCGCTCACGATCCTGGTTGGCGGGATCGTTGGCGGTAACTTCGCTCTCGCCAAATTTGTTGTGCTTCAAGGAGCATCGCCGTTTGCCCTGTTCTTTTGGCAGGTGTCCGGAGCCGCGGTGCTATTGTTTGGCGTGGTTCTGGTGCGCGGTCCGAACCAGCTCAAAGGTCAGATGAGCTCCGCGCATTTGCGTTACTACCTCATAGGCGGCCTGCTTGGGATCAGTATTCCCCAAGTGCTGGGATATATGGCGTTACAGGAAGTTCCGGCGGGACTGTTCACCATGGCAGTGACCGTGTCGCCGTTGTTTACGTTTCTGGCTGCATCGGCCTATGAGCGGCGGCTTCTGCCGCTTTACAGAATTGTGGGTTTGTTGATCGGCCTGTCAGGCGTTCTTCTGGCTACGGTTTCCGGCATCAAAACCAGCATGATCTCCGGCACGTCGTTGTTGTTGCTCGGATTGGTGCCGGTGTTTCTGGCGGTGACCAATGTCTTTCGGGACAAAGCCTACCCGGCAGGAGGAGAGCCTACCGTTCTGGCGGCCGGAACACTGATCTCTCAAGTTATCCTGCTGGCCCCCTTTGTTCTGGGGCTGGATGAATTCCAGCAATCGATGCCAGTGATTGTGGAGTTGTGGCCACATGTGACTGGCTTAATGGTGATTACGGCACTCAGTTACATTCTGACATTTGAGCTCTACCGGCACACAGACGGCGTCGGATTCAGCCAGGTTGGTTATTTTGTAATCCTGTCAGGTGTGGCGGCTGGCGCACTGGTGTTCGGCGAAGAAATCTCAATCCTGTTTGCGATCTCAGTCCTGTTGCTTTTTTTGGGGGTAGCAATCGGGAATGGATCGCTCAGGATTACAAACAAATTGAACAAGTCCGCCGGTTGATTACCGGAGGACCTAAAATTCGCGATAGAGCAGGATTATCCGAGCTTTTTCATAAAGTGGGCAAACGACATCAGACCTTCCGGCCAAGGGCCATGTCCACTCTCCAGATTGATATGACCGGCTTCACCTGCGTCCTGGAAGGTCGTGCCCCAGGTTTTGGCGAAACCTTGAGCGCGCTCGTAATCGCAGTAAGGATCGTTCCGGCTGGCGACCACATGGGCTGGGAACGGCAGCGGATGGGCCGGGATCGGCTTGAAGTCACCGCCATCGAATTCTTTCACGAGGCCTTCGCGGTCCCAATCTGATGGTGCGACAAGATAGGCTCCCTGGATTTTTCCCTTAAGCGCATGTGCTGCGTGGGCAACCAGAATGCAGCCCAGGGAATGGGCAACGAGGACGACCGGACGTTTGCAAGCCTCGACGTCCTTGACCAGAGTTTCGAGCCATGCCTTTTTTGTGGGCTGGTGGAGCTCGTTTTGTTTGACCACGCGTGCGGTAGCCATCTTGTCTTGCCAACGCAAAAGCCAATGTCCGGGCAAGGTTTTGCCGTAACCCGGGATGAGCAGGATATCGGTTTCCGAGATTTTCAAAATAGGGTCCTCAAGCGCGTGGCTGCCAATTTTTGCTGCGTGTAATCACACTTCGGGCATAAGGTCCAGCCGAAACGCTGGCTGGCATTCGGGTATGTAACGTTTAACTTCTTTACCTGTAGTCCAGTCGAGGAAACGAGGTATTCAGATCACATTCACTTGAGATTGCGGCAACTTCGTCGAGTTTGTTTTCCAGTGTGAGTAATTTATTCAGCTCTTTCGTGCCTTTTTACCCTGTTGAATTTCGGGATGAGGAAAGACCATGACAGGGGCTGTTGTTTTCGGGGGAGTGGGATTTATCGGGTCTCACTTGCTTCGTGCTCTGAAAGGGTCCGGCCAATATGATGAGCTGGTGTGTGTTGATCTGGTTTCACCGGCAGATCCGATAGACGGTGTCGATTATAAGATTGCCGACGTTCGCCAGCCGTTATCTGCAGATTTGTGCCAATCTCCCGATGAAATCTACAATTTGGCGGCCGTGCACCGTACACCGGGTCATGAGACGCACGAGTATTATGAGACCAACATTGCCGGTGCCACGCATATTTGCGAATTTGCAAGGGCAAAACAGACGAAAAAAGTCATCTTTACCAGTTCGATAGCCGTTTATGGCCCGGACGAGGCACCTAAAGAAGAAACGACGGTGCCCGCGCCACAATCGGCCTACGGCTGGTCAAAACTTCTTGCCGAACAAATCCAGCAGAGCTGGCAGCAGGAGGGCACAGACCGCAAGTTGGTGATCGTCCGTCCTGCCGTCGTCTTCGGTGCAGGAGAAAAGGGCAATTTTACCCGATTGGCGGGTGCTTTAAAGAAGGGGTTCTTTCTTTATCCAGGCCGCAAAGACACAATTAAGGCATGTGGTTATGTCGGTGAATTGATCCGCACCATGAAATTCATGCTGGAGCAAGACGAAGGCCAGTCGCTCTATAACTTCTGTTATCCGGATGCTTACACAATCGAAGAGATTTGCCAGAGCTTTGGGCGCATTGGGGGGCTTTCCCAGCCGAAAGGTGTTGTTCCACTTCCGCTGATGAAGCTTGCCAGCCTGCCGTTTGAAGTTCTGAATGCGCTGGGCTTTAAGAATGGGATCAATCGAGCCCGGATCCAGAAGCTGGTCGTCTCCACCAACATTGTACCGGCCAAGTTGGCCGCGTCCGGTTATACCTTCGAGACCGATCTGGACAGTGCCCTTGAGGAATGGAGCAAAACTTCATTGATTTCCGGCGGGTTTGCCTGATCGGAACATTTGTGCACTCCGTCAAGTCGGATGGAGGTGTCTATTTAGCCAAAAAAGAACCCCGCCTCAAACGGGCGGGGTATGTAGAACGGCAAGGCGCCCTAGGCAGACACCTTGCGAATACCGGTGCCTATGGTCAAACGTTAATCTGACCGTACCGCAGGGCCTCGACAACCGTGTGCGTCTTGTTCGAGGCGTTCAGCTTGACGCTGGCATTCTGCAGGTGCGCGTGGACAGTCCTTTGGGAGATATCCAGAACGTCTGCAATTTCACCAGCAGTTTTGCCATATGCAGTCAACTCTAGAACCTTGCGTTCGCGGGTCGACAAAGCTCCCGGGCGTTGCCCGGACACGACACCAAGTTCACGCAGGCGGGAGAATGCAGAGGCAGAAAGAGCTTCCAGATTGGCAAGATCATATTTGCTGACTTGAAGCGACGGGCCGCTTGCAAAGACAAAAGCCTGGAACGGATAAAGTTCAGTTACCGGCACCACAACAATCTGACTGCCTTCACCAGCAGATGCCATGAGATCGGAATGCTCCATGTCACCAGCTGTGATTGTCCAGATCCGTGCCCGGTTTGATCCAAGGCCCAGCATCAATGCGCTGTCGTTTGCAGACAACGACGTGCTTTCAATTCCGTCATTGCGTTGATCAGGCCACCGGAAGCGCTGGACCAAATTGTCGATCGGACGATTTGGCATTGGCAAACCGGTAATCAGAATATGCGTTGCCCCCATGCGGCGGAGATTGGACTCCAGAATATCTAGGACATGGTGAGCGGCATTTGCTTCTGAGATAGCTCTCAGTTTGTTCTTCAATTCGGTTTGATCAAGCATTGTGCACATCCTTCACGGCATTTATGCCGTATTTTGGGACTGCCACAGGTTCGCTGCAGGCAATCCTTGATGGGTTAATTCGCGTTTGGTGTGGTATTCAGTCACCCCAGCCAAACCCGACTTGCTGCACATTTATTTATGGGATCGTTTGTTGTTCTTCCGTGGGCAGAACTTCCCATGCGTCAGCAACTTCAAGCTACAATACAATTGATGAACGTACCAATAGGTAAAATGCCCTTAGTTGACTTTTTGTGCCAATTTGTTTGCTTTTCCCCCAGGTAATAGGGTGTGTTTACCGAAAGGGGAGTAAGGTAAGGTTGTATTTTCATTTTATGTATATTGTTAAATTTACCAATAATACAGCCAATTAACGTCTAATTAATAATGTCAGGGAATCGACGTGCCTGTCGGTCTTGATGCTTGATGAAAATAACAATGCTTGCGTAAGGCGTGCGACCAAACGCTGGCTTACCCTTTGTGCTGAGTTGCTTTCGCCTTTCCGCGCAGACTAAAAGAGCGAGCAAGGGAGACTGTATCCATGGCACTTAGTTTTTCTGGACCTGAGAGTTTTTTTGCTGCTGACGAAGAGGCCTGGTGGTCTGCTGTCGACAAGGCTCTGAAAGGAGCAGCGCGAGAAAAACTCACGTCGAAAACAGACGACGGTCTGGCGATCGCCCCACTTTATTCAAATAGAACAGACGTTTCAGCCCGATCCTTACGCCCGCAACGCGGCGATTGGATTGTTTCGCAGCGGATCGATTTGGCAGATCTGACCGAAGCGAATGCTCAAATTCTTGAAGACCTAACTGGTGGTGCCAGCGGCCTTGATCTTGTTGTGGATGGCACGGGTACCGCAGCTGGCCGCGGCATCCGGGTTAGCAGCGCAGATGACTTTGCTGCGCTTTATAAAGGTGTTCAGCCGGACTTGATCGAAACGCGGCTGGATGCAGGTGCGCAATCTTTTCAAGTTTTGAGCTTGTTTTTTGATTACCTCAAAGCTGAGAAGCTCGATCCGGCAAACGTTCATGTAACCGTGTCGCATGATCCGAATGTGGATAAAGGCACTGGCGACGTTTCCGCCGCTGTCAAGGAGACCGCCGCTAAATGTATTTCCGCAGGCAGTCTGGCCCGGTTTCTGACTGCTGACGGGCAAGTCTGGCACAATGCTGGCGCGAGCCAGGCGCAAGAGCTGGCGTTGGTTCTCGCCTCCGCAGTTGCCCATCTCCGCTCACTGGAAACCACGGACCTAGATCCAGAAACTTGGACCGACCGGATTTCCCTGACCCTGGTTGCGGATGCCGATCAGTTCGGCACCATCGCTAAAGCGCGGGCGATGCGTAAGTTGTGGGCTTCCGTTCTTAAAGGTGCAGGTTTGCCACAAAGACCGGCGAACCTTCATATGACAACTTCGCGGCGTATGCTGACCCGCCGGGATCCATGGGTGAACCTCTTGCGCAACACGGTTGCGTCCTTTGCGGCCGGGATTGGCGGGGCAGATGGCGTTTGTGTTCTACCGCATACCTTTGCCGTTGGGGTGCCGGATGCCTTTGCCCGGCGACTTGCCCGCAACACTCAAGCGATGCTTTTGGAAGAAAGCAACTTGGCCAAAGTCATGGATCCTGCTGCCGGGTCCGGGGCCATTGAAGCACGGACAGAACAGCTTTGCGCAGCAGCTTGGACGCTCTTTCAGGAAATCGAAGCAGCTGGCGGTCTGGCCGCAGCAACGCAAAACGGCCTGGTTGATCAGCGGATATCAGAGACAAAAGCAAAGCTGGAAAAAGACATAGCCCGTCGAAAACGTCCGGTGACCGGTGTCAGCGAATTCCCGGATTTAGGCGAGGAGCCGGTGTCGGTTCTTTCTGCTGCAGTGGATACGGATGGTGGGTGGCGCTATGCAGAGCCCTTTGAAGCTCTTCGCAATGCTGCGGATGCTCATGAGAATGCGACAGGCGCTGCGCCGTCCATCTTCCTGGCAAGCCTTGGGTCTCTAGCTCAGTTCACGGCGCGGGCAACGTGGATCGCCAATGCCTTTGCAGCCGGTGGTTTGAAAACCACAGAGGCAGCTGTTTATGGCTCTGTTGAGGAGATGGCCGCCGCGTTCAAGGACAGCGGCGCGGCATTGGCTTGTATCGTTTCATCAGATGCTGTCTATGAGGCAGAGGCCGAAGCTGTTGCTAAGGCGTTGACCGCTGCCGGTGCAAACCATCTTTATCTTGCCGGAAAACCGGGCGGCCAGGAAGAAGCCTACCGGGCGGCCGGTGTTGGCACATTCGTATATGCCGGCTGTGATATATTGGAGCTTCTGCGGGATGCGCACGGCCAACTGGGGCTGGCCAACGTAGAGGCGGCAAGTGATCAGGAGGGCCGGGCATGAGCAAGGTTCCAAATTATTCAAACATTCCGTTTGACGATGCCCTAGAGGCCGCCAACGCGGGAGATGAAGCCAATTGGACAACGCCGGAAGGAATCGATGTTGCCCCGGTTTATGGTGCGGACGATGTTGCTGACCTGAAGCACATTGGCACTTGGCCGGGCCTACCGCCGTTCATGCGCGGACCTTACCCGACCATGTATGTCCAGCAGCCCTGGACGGTCCGTCAATATGCGGGTTTCTCAACGGCCGAGGACTCCAACGCTTTTTACCGCCGTAACCTTGCAGCCGGTCAGAAAGGCCTTTCGGTCGCATTCGACCTTGCCACGCACCGGGGCTATGACAGCGATCACCCGCGCGTTTCCGGTGACGTCGGTATGGCCGGTGTGGCCATCGATTCCATCTATGACATGCGTACACTCTTTTCCGGCATTCCGCTGGACAAGATGAGCGTCTCCATGACCATGAACGGCGCTGTGTTGCCGGTGCTGGCGCTTTATATCGTGGCCGCGGAAGAGCAGGGCGTAGCCCAGAAGGATCTGTCGGGAACCATTCAGAATGACATTCTGAAGGAGTTCATGGTTCGCAACACCTATATCTATCCGCCGAAGTCTTCGATGAAGATCATCTCGGATATTTTCGCTTACACCTCGCAGAACATGCCGCGGTTCAATTCGATCTCGATATCCGGCTATCACATGCAGGAAGCCGGGGCGACCGCGGATCTGGAACTTGCCTACACCATTGCCGACGGCATTGAATACGCGCGCGCTGGTGTCGCGGCGGGCATGGACATTGACCAATTCGCGCCACGCTTGTCGTTCTTCTGGGCGATTGGCATGAACTTCTTCATGGAAGTTGCCAAGCTGCGGGCCGCGCGCCTGATTTGGGCGACCTTGATGGAAGAAAACTTCCAGCCGAAGAACCCGAAGTCTCTGTCCCTTAGAACACACTCCCAGACTTCCGGCTGGTCGCTCACGGCTCAGGACGTCTTTAACAATGTCATCCGCACGTGTGTGGAAGCCATGGCGGCCACACAGGGGCACACCCAGTCGCTGCACACCAACGCGCTGGATGAGGCCCTGGCGCTGCCGACAGACTTCTCCGCGCGCATCGCAAGGAACACCCAGCTGTTCCTGCAGCAGGAAAGCGGCACCACCCAGGTGATTGATCCCTGGGGCGGGTCTTACTATGTCGAAAAGCTCACCGCAGATCTTGCGGAGAAAGCCATGGCCCACATCCGTGAAGTGGAAGAACTTGGCGGTATGGCCAAGGCCATTGAAAAAGGCATTCCGAAACTTCGCATCGAGGAAGCGGCGGCAAAGACCCAGGCCCGCATCGACAGCGGGGCGCAGACGGTGGTTGGCGTCAACAAGTATAAGCCGGAGAGCGAAAAGGCGATCGACGTTCTAAAGGTCGACAACGCGACGGTGCGCGCGGCTCAGATCGACAAGTTGAAACGCTTGCGCGAGGAGCGCAACGAAGCGGACACGCAGGCAGCTCTCGATGCGCTCACCAAATGCGCTGAAACCGGCGACGGCAATTTGCTCGATCTTTCCGTCAAGGCGGCTCGTGCCAAGGCAACGGTCGGCGAAATCTCCTTTGCGATGGAAAAGGTCTTTGACCGCCACAAGGCGGAGATCAAGTCGATTTCCGGTGTTTACAAGCGGGAGGCTGGTACCATGTCCGGCACCATGGAAAAGGTTCAAGGCCTCGTTGAAGGCTTTGAAGACAATGACGGCCGCCGTCCACGAATCTTGGTGGCCAAGATGGGCCAGGATGGTCATGACCGCGGCCAGAAAGTGATTGCTTCTGCCTTTGCCGATCTTGGTTTTGACGTTGATATCGGCCCGCTGTTCCAGACACCGGAAGAGGCGGCCCGTCAGGCCGTGGAAAACGACGTTCATGTCGTTGGCGTGTCGTCGCTGGCAGCCGGCCACCTGACCTTGGTTCCAGCCCTCAAAAAAGCGCTCGCCGATGAGGGCCGGGAAGACATCATGATTGTAGTGGGCGGCGTCGTGCCGCCGCAGGATTATGATGAGCTCTATAAGTCCGGAGCCGCAGCCATCTTCCCACCAGGAACCGTAATTGCGGAAGCAGCTGTCGGGTTGATTGAAAAGCTGAATACGCAGCTTGGTTACGGACCAGCCCAAGCGGCGGAATAAACAATAGAAATTCGATGGAATTGGTAGCCGGCTGCGGGAAACCGTTGCCGGTTTTTCTTTTATGGGCCTGCTTGCCGCAGACTTAAGCGGACCGGTTTTTCCAGATAGGCAATGCTCAAATTCGCACCGGACCGCCAGCGGACTTTGGCAAGGCTGACAGTGACCTGTTTGGTGTCCGCAACATAGAGCGTTGCGGGCAAATCCGTGTCGGCATCTGGAATAACAATGCCCACACCGCCGTTTTTGAGGTCATAAAGCGTGCAGTCGCAAATGTCGGTTTTATCGACGGTCATCAGACGCCCATGCCGGAGACGTGTGCGGGTCGCTGGCGCCAAACGGTCGGCGTCGTAATCCAAGAATGATGCCGCATACATAATAAGGGGGCTCCAGAAAGACCTTTGCACAGGAATGCTGGAGCATGTGTAGTGTGTAAAAATTACGATGGCATTTCATGCATGTTTCAAAGTTTCGAATGAATTGATTAAAATTGACTCTTGATCAGCCTTCATTGCTTTCGGATGGCTGGTAAATCAGAATATCGCCTGGTTGGCAGTCCAGAACTTCACAGATCTTTTCGAGCGTTTCGAAGCGCACACCCTTCACCTTGCCTGATTTGAGCAAGGATACATTCTGTTCGGTAATTCCAATACGTTCGGCAAGCTCCTTCGACCGCATCTTCCGGCGGGCAAGCATCACATCCAGTTCGATAATGATCGGCATATTCGAGACCCTGATGCGTTGATGCTAGACGATTTGCCGGTTTTCTTCCGCGAGCAGGGCCGCCTCGCGAAAAATCCATCCAAACAACAACATAAGCGCCCCTAGAATCATTGTGAAAACTTCGCCGCCATCGAGGGAAACGTCAATGACTCTCTTCACTTCCGGATAATCAAGTGTCGCGACCATGATGCCGACCGGGTCACTGGCAATATCAAAAACCGCAAACGAAATCATCCATGCGCCAAGCGAAAAGACATTTTCCAAAGCCTGAGGGGAAAAGTAGTCCCCAGTTTCAAAATGCCTGCAGACAGAGCGTAAGGCCCATATGATTCCAACGACGAGGGCAAGGTTGACCACCAGAAGGACGGCCAAAATGGACCGCTGCGGGAACGGAATTGAGCTCAATGCTCTTTCGCCGTCGCCAATCCAGATTGTTTCTTCAACGCTCCACGCAGGTCCCTCCGGGAAAAGGAATACAAAAGTCAGGCCGATCCCAACCGTGAAGGTGGCAAAAAGGGATAGGGTTGCGACCCACTTGACCAGTCTCGCAACGATACGAATGCGTTTCAGGCGTTTGCTTTGTTCACAGACGGATACGTCGGCCATTTTCTATCCCCCGGTTCAGATCAGATGAATTGGCGGTTTTCATCGGCGATGAGTGCTGCTTCCCGTAAGATCCAGCCGAATAGCAACATCAATGCCCCTAAAACAAAAAAGAACAGCTCTCCCCCATCGAGGGTCACTTCGATTGACCTTTCTCCGGGAGGGAAATCATAGGTCAAAAGCACCGAGCCAACGGGATCGCTGATCAGGTCAAAAGTTGCAAAAGCGATGAGCCATACGCCGAAGGAAATGACACTTGAAAGGGTTTGGGGCGAGAAAAATTCCATGCTTTGGAACCGCTTGAAAACCTGGCGAATGTTCCAGCCAGCCAACATCAAAAGCACAAACGCAATGCCGGACACGATTGACAATCCGAAGCGCTGAATTTGGGGGATCTCGGCCAGCGGGCGTTCGATATCAGCGAAATCGATGGTCTCATCCGGCGCGATCATCAGTTCGTTCGGCAGAGAAATCCCGACTATCACGATCAGCCCGAAAATCAAGATCAAGAGCAGAATTCCGCTCACAACCCATTTCATGAACGCAGACACCCGCCTGATGCGGGTCAGTCGTTTTTCGCGTTCGGACCATTCCATCTCTGTCATGATTTCCTCCGGCCCTATTTTGTTAAAGGCCAATACATCTCAATAAATCAGTTGCTTCCGCGACCCGAGAACCATCGGGCCGGTGTGTTCAGCGAGCGTTCATCCGCCAAAGGAGATGTTGGCTCGCGGGTGACTGCTGCCCATTAACGAGGGAAGCCTCTAGAGCATTTCGAGAAAAAACGCAAATTCAAAACATTGCAGTTGACAAAATAATCATCGTTGTGATTTTTAAAATTATCGTTTCACAATAATTATTGATTGTTGTGTTGCGGGTTTGACGAGATAACCGAAGTGAGACCTCCCATGGTAAGTTCCTTTACCAATCACAATAGTTGCGTTTTTTATGGCTGTTCGCCGTGGCCAAAACCGTTTCGGCGCCTCCGGAATTCCTTGCCAAACACTAGGAACTGGCTGGTAAAACCCTTTGTTTTGTGCGCAGCCCTGGCTGTTCTGGTCGGCGGTGCTAAGGCCGCTGACATGCCGGTTGCTGGCGGAAACGATTTTGTTCCGATGGCTCCTGCCGGATCCATTTGGGCTGGGCCGTATCTCGGTTTTGAGGCCGGGGGGTCTCAAACAGTCACGGATGTGAAAGCCGGCGGTCAAAAGAAAGACTATTCCCGTTTTGATGCCGCATTTGGCGTGTTTGGTGGCTACAACTGGGAAGTCTCACGTGTGATCTTGGGTGTTGAAGGCGCTGCCACCTACATCGGCGACCGGAAAAAGGGCCACCATCCGGTTCTTGGAACCATCGAGACGGGATCGAAATGGGCTGTTAGCACCAAGGCGCGGGTCGGTTTGCCGATCAACAACTTCATGCCGTATCTGAGCTTTGGATTGGCGGCCACAGATCATAGTTTGAAGGCCAATGGCCAAACGAAGAACTCCGTCAACATCGCTCCAGTCTTTGGTGCAGGCCTTGAGGTTGCAATGCGTGACAAGTGGCGGCTGCGCGCTGACTATTCGCTCAGCGGGATCACCGACAGCAAAGATCGGTATAACGGTGTGGAAGCCAGGCGAACCGCCGCCAACCACCGTTTGATGCTCGGCATTTCGCGGGGCTTTTAGATCCATTGATAGGGCTTGAAAAGGGCGGTACTCCTTGTCGAGTGCCGTCCTTTCTTTTGGGGTATGGGAGACTGCCTTCTATCCGTAGACCAGGTTCGGCAACCAAGTGATGATGCCTGGAAACAGCATACATAGAACCAGGCCAACGATTTGCAACGCCAAGAAGGGCAGGGCCGATTTGAAGATATCAGTCATCGGGATGTCTGGTGGGGCGACGCCGCGCAGGTAAAAGAGCGCATAGCCAAAGGGCGGCGACAGAAAGCTCATCTGCATGTTGACCAAGTAAAGCACGCCGAACCAAAGAACGAGATCGTCCGGGTTATCGAGCCCAAAGGCGGCAGCACCAAGTGCCTTGATGATCGGCACAAAAATCGGCACGCACAGCAACAGAATGCCAACCCAGTCTAGGAACATGCCGAGGACCACCAGAACCACCTGCATGATGATCAAGATGCCCCAAGGGCCGAGCCCGGTCGCTTCCAGTGCGCCTTGCACGAACTGTTGGCCGCCTTCCAGGACATAAAGCCCGACAAATATCGTCGCGCCAAACATGATCCAGATCACCATGGCCGAGGCCTTGAGTGTGGTCAGGGAGGCTTCGCGCAGTGTTTGCCAATCCAGATTCCGGTGAATGGCCGCAACAATGATGGCGCCGAAGGTGCCAATGCCGGCCGCTTCCACAGGGGTTGCGACACCGGTGAAGATCACGCCGAGGACGATCACGATCAGAGCAATCGGCGCGGACATGTTGGACAGAAGGCGTACCTTTTCCTGAAACGGAATGCGTTCGTCTTCGGGGATCGGAGGACCTTTCTGCGGGCTGACCGTGCAAGACACCACCACATAGAGAATATACATGCCCGACAGCAGCAGCCCCGGGATGACAGCGCCAATGAAGAGTTCTCCGACCGATTGTTCGGCAACAACTGCGTAAATGATTGCCAGAATGGACGGCGGGATCAGAATGCCGAGTGTCCCCCCGGCCATGATCGAACCCATGGCGATCTTCGGGTCGTAGTGGCGTTTCAACATGGCAGGCAGGGCGATGATCCCCATGGTCACGACGGCCGCACCTATAACGCCGACCATGGCCGCAAGCACAGTGGAGGCGATAATGGTGGCTGCTGCCAATCCACCGCGCACACCGCCGAGCACCTTGTAGATGACATCAAACATGTCGTTGATGATGCCGGCCCGTTCCAGCATCGACGCCATGAAGATGAACAGCGGAATGGCCGAGAGCTGGTAGTTGGTCATCAAGGGGAAGATGCGGGAGGGCACAATGTTGAGCGCCCGCTCATCGCCAAGGACGAATAGAAAAACACAAGCCAGACCGCCCGTTACAAAGGCGAGCGGCAGGCCGGCCATGAGAAGGACCAGCAAGGACCCGAACATGATGAGTGTGAGCCACTCGATACCGATTTCAAGTCCCATCGATCAAGCTCCACGCACCAGAACGCGGATATCCCGCGCGAATTTCGATATCCCCTGCAGCACCAGAAGCAGGCCGCCGATCACCATGACCCACTTCATCGGCCACAGTGGCACTTCCCACTCGTTGAAGCTGATTTCACCCCAGCGGATGTTGGTGTCCGTCCATTGGCTTAAGTTCCAATTGGCAAGCATCTCGCCAGTTGTGATTTGGCCGCGTGACCAATCGGACAGGAGGCCGTTGCCGGATGGCACCGCAATGGCGTCAAATGCAAAAATCCAGGAGGTGACCAGCAAAGTGCCGGCAAAAATGAAGAAGAAAACGGAGGTCAGAAGGTCGACGAGTGCTTTTCGGCGCGGCGACAGCGGGGCATAGAAAATATCAACCCGGACATGGGATTCCGTCAGCATCGCATAGGAGCCGGCAATCAGATATTGCATGCCGAACATAAGGTACATGGCTTCATGGGCCCAGTTGGTCGGGCTGCCGAAGACATAACGGCTCATGACCTCGAAATAATAAACGATGACGGCGATCACGGCCCAATAGCTGACGAACTCGCCGCAGAAGAGTGATAGGCGGTCAATCCGGCCAGTCCAGCCGCTCGATACATAACTGGAATCGTCCTTGCGTTCGGCGTCTTCCAATTCTTTCAGTTTCAGTTCGGTTTCACTGAGCGGCCGTTCCGGTGGCAGATTTGCGTTGGCTTTTCGCACCAGGCCGGGCAGCAAGACAGCATCGATCGCCATCGCGGCAAGGATAAGCCAGAAGGCGTATTTGGCAAAGTTCCGCCAGAAAGTCAGATCAGCTTCGGCTGTTACCATCGCCGGGCGGGCTGTTTGGAGTTCTGTTTTTGCTTCTTCGATCCGCTCGCGGCCTTGTTCTATCCGTTTTTGAGCTCGTTTCACGTCCCGGTCGGCGCGGCGTTTGTCCAGGCTGCCCGCTTCCGCGGTCGCCTGTTTCTGGAGTAGGCCGGGAAGGTCGGCTTCGGCTGTTTCGACCCTTGGTATTTCGCGATCCAAAGTGCGTTCGGCCTGCCGGACTGCATTCGACATATCCGAAACCACTGAACGGGCTGTCTGTCCTTCAGAGTTTGCATAAAGAATGCAGATGAAAATGGGGATGTAGATCAGGCCAACTAAGCTTTTCAGATAGAGCCGATGCAGGCCCAAAATCCCACCAGTTATGAGAATGAAATAGCCAATAAACAGCGAATAGGTGCGCTCTGTGGATTTGGGCCGTTTGGCGAGTGCAGCGGCGACCAGCGGAAACAGGATCAAACCAAGCCAATAGGCCCAGTGCGGCAACGTAAAGTCTATTTGAGGCATGCCTCTACCTTCCCGTGGGCAGGTCGCCCAAGAACAATCGGCGCGGGCCCGCACAGAAACCTGCGCAGGCCCGGTCTATTTGCAGTGGCGAAGCTCTAAAGCTTGAGTTCCATGCCTTCGATGAGGTCCGGCGTGACATACCCAAGCGATCCGGACATCATGTAATCGAGCTGGATCTTGAAGATCCGGGCGCTGTCCTTGTCACGGTTGGCATAGCTGAACCAGATCGGCACAGCGATCTCAGTCATCAATTCCACATCGTCCTGGCTGAGGCGGGTGATTTCGGTGCCATCGGCTTCGAACTTCGCCCAGGCATCCTGGTCAGCTTTCTGGATCGATGCATGGTGCAGGTCGGAATAGACGTGAGTTTCCATTTCGACAAACTGCTGCATCTGCGGGCTGAGTTTGTCCCAGGATTCCATGCCGACCGTGATGTCCATAAGGTCAACCGGCTGATACAACGACATGAAGCCTGGAGGGCCCATGGAGATATAGTCGGTGACCTGGCTGAAGCCGAGGGCGTAATTGACCGCTGGACCGACATAGTCGGCAACGTCGATGGTACCTTTTTCCAACGCCGGGAAGATCTCGGAGCCTGGGAGCACCGTGGTTTCTGCGCCAATCTCTGTGAAGACCTCGGCGACCATACCGCCGGGAAGGCGCATTTTCCGGCCGCGGAAATCGTCAATGGAGCGGATTGGGACCTTGGAGTGGATGATGTTTGGGCCGTGGTGCACGGGACCGACGAATTTCATGCCCTGTGCCGCATAAAGCTCCCGGGCAATATCAAGGCCGCCAAGGGTGTAATAGAACACATCCCATTCATGCGGATTACGAAGGCCCAGCGGATAACTGGTCAGGAATGTCGCGGCGGGGATGATGCCCTGCGCGTAAATGGTGAAGGGATTCACTGCGTCCAGAACACCATTTTTCACTGCGTCATAGAGCTGGAAATCCCCAACAACGTCATTGGCTCCGAACGGCTGGAAGGCCAGTTCTCCGCCTGTTTTTTCAACGATGGTACCGCACCAGTCCTTGAAGATCTGAAGGCCGGCGCCGCCGGGCCAAGAAGTCTGGATCTTCCAGGTGGTGGTATTTCCCTGTGCGGTGGCAATGTGCGGAGCGGCAAGTGTCGCTGCTCCAACAGCACCTGCGCCTGCGAGACCCCGCAGGGCCTGTCTGCGTGTCGTAAGCTGAGTCATCATATCCTCCCAATCGCATCAGGAGACATTTGACCGTGCCAAAACCAGACCCCAGTCTGGTGTACTTGCTTCTGCCGTCAACAGCGGAGTGTGTTTTTGTGCTTATTTGCCCGATACTTGAGGATTGGAGAAGTGGTTGCGGTCCAATTCCGTCTCCTTGCGGACAAAATGATAATGCACTTTTTACCTATGGCAAAATTTCGAGGCATAGAAACATTTGTTCCGAAATGGAAAAAATATCGACAAATCTGGAATTTCCTCCAGATCTATCGATAGAAAGTCGGTGAAATCAGCAATCAATCCGTGAGCTGCCTTTGTCGACTCACTGATAACGTGTTGAGTGTGTCAATCTCCTAAACCAACGCAGACAGGCCAGTCAGATCCGCAAGTACCGCTTTGGGAGACAGGTCCTTATACTCATCCGGCTGCCCGGTCCTGTTCATCCAAACGGTCCGGAACCCGAAAGCGGTTGCGCCGGCAACGTCCCAGCGGTTGGACGATTGAAACGAGACTTCTTCCGGGTAGATCCGGAAGTGTGTGGTCACCATTTCATAGGTTTGCGGATCGGTCTTAAAAGTCCTGAGGCTATCAACCGAGAAGATCTCGTCGAAGAGATCCGTCAGGCCTGACGCTTTGGCAGCCGCCTCCAGCATGTCCGGAGAACCGTTGGAGAGAATTGCAATCTTGGCACCCGTGGCTTTCAGATCGGTCAGTACCTGGGGGACTTCCGGATAACAATCCAGCGTCCAATAGGCATTCAACAAGTCGTCTTTTAATGACTTGTCGGCTGACGGCACAAGTTCGAAAGCCGTATCCAGACCTTGTTGTGTCAGTTCCCAAAAGTCCTTGTATTGACCCATCAAGGCCCGGACCCAGGAATATTCCAGTTGTTTCTCGCGCCAAAGCGATGACAACCGCTGTGCATCAGGACCAAGTTTGGCGGCATGCTTGCGCACGGCGGCGTGAACATCAAACAAGGTACCGTAAGCATCGAAGACATAAGCGGCATACGCCATGACGGATCTTTCTGCGTAGATTTATCAGGAACGGCGCAGAGAACCGCGAGTCCAGCAGAAGGTCAAGTCAAAGCAGCTGCGACATAAGTCCAACTGCTTACAAAATGCCATCACATCGAAGTCATGCGGCTGGCAGTGTCACCGAACCATCATCTTCAATTGTCCAAAACGGATTGTGCGCAATTTCCAGAAGATGGCCACCTGGAACCTCGACATAGGAGGAATAACCGCCCCAAAAAGCCCGTTCCGGTTGTTTAACTGGTTTTGCCCCGGCCGCAACGGCCTGCGCAAACATCGTGTCGACCTCTTCTTTTTCGCTCGCATTCCAAGCAAGTGTTGTGGCCCCAAAAGGGGCGTCACTCACCGGGTGGGCAATTTCGTCTTCCAGCGCGTTGCGGTCATAGAGCGCAAACACACCGCCCGGAATTTGAAAAAACACTACCGCCGGGGAGGGGGCGGCATTAACGGTCCAGCCAAGTCCAGTTTCGAAAAATGTCCGTGCGGCAGCAACATCCGGCACAATTAATGTGATCATAGAAATACGTTGTTCCATTTTTATCCCCGCGAAGCGCATTTGAACAAAACAGGAACATCCTAGTTGGTGTTCTGTGTTTTGACAAGGCCGGCGAGCGACGTAAACGGCTGGTTCCCAGAACGCAAGGCGGCTTATTACAATTTGGCACGGGTGATGGAGCATGCGTGATTATGAGAAGGAATACGCACAGTGTTTAAGTGAAAAAAACTTCACATTCTTCCTGCATGCGGAAAATTCCCACCTACCTGTAGCAAAATTCAGAATAATAAAACTCGTATTCCGGAATTTATTGGTATGCTATTGACCCGCGGTTGGAGGCGGTGTTCTGTCCGTGGGAAATACCTTCAAACAGTTACGGCCAAAAGGGGAGAAACATGAGCGGTTGGAGCGACACCTGGACCTGGATAAACGGGACTTGGCATGAGGGCAATCCACCGATCATGGGCCCGCGCACGCATGCTTCCTGGCTGGGATCAAGTGTATTCGATGGCGCTCGCTTCTTCGACGGTGTCATGCCGGATATTGATCTGCATTGCCAACGTGTCAACGATTCTGCAGAAGCACTTGCGATGAAGCCAACCATGAAGGTTGGCGAGATGGTCGAACTCACGCGCGAAGGGTGTGCGAAGTTCGGCAGCGACCGGCAGATCTATGTAAAGCCGATGTATTGGACGGAAGGCGATGGCCCAGGCGTGATCGTGGGTGATCCCAACAGCACACGGTTTTGCCTGTGTCTGTTTGATGCCCCAATGTCTCCAAAAGACGCTGCCGCCAGCATCACATTGTCGCCCTTCCGCCGTCCGACGATGGAATGTATGCCGGTGAATGCCAAGGCAGGTTGCCTTTATCCCAACAATGCCCGCGCCATGCTGGAGGCCAAGGGCAGGGGTTTCGACAATGCAGTTGTCCGGGACATGCTCGGCAATGTCGCTGAACTCACGTCCGCCAATGTTTTTATGGCCAAAGACGGCAAGGTTCATACACCGGTACCGAACGGAACATTCCTGAACGGCATCACTCGCCAGCGGGTGATCCAGTTGCTGCGCTCTGCCGGTTATGACGTGTTTGAGCGCACACTTGGGTATGACGAGTTCCTGGAAGCCGATGAGATTTTCTCGACGGGCAACTACAACAAGGTATCTCCGATCAATCGTATTGAAGAGCGCGACCTTCAGCCAGGACCGATCGCTGCGCGCGCCCGCGAGCTTTATTGGGATTTCTCCCACGCATAAGCGGCGGCCCGCCGGAAAGGCTCAAACGGATGCCAATGCGGCTGCAATCACGAGAGCGATAGCAGCCGCAATCGATGGTGCTTGAAACGAGCCCGTTATGCCATGAAGGTGCCCGGCGATCCAGGGACCGGCCGCCTGACCCAAACCAAAGCTGGCCGTCAGGATTGCCAGCATACGGCGCACCGCTTCTGATCCATCATCTACGCTTAGGCGCCGGCCTTCCGCCAGCCCGAGTGCGGTAATACCCATAAACGTTCCGCCCAGGAGGGCTGCACCGGCGAGGAATATGACCGGTGCTGTGCTCAGTGCGGTCATGCTGACGCCCACTGCTTCGACCAGGCAGGCGATTGCAAACACACGGCGGACACCCAACATTGCTGCAAACCGGTTCCAAACGTAAATCGACGGAACCGCGAACAATCCCACAATAAGCCAGACATAGGGTTCAACAGAGGCGAGCGCCGGGGTGGTGCGGGCGATGACAGACACAAAGGTTGCCGTAATCACGTACCCGAAACCAAATAGACCATAGGCTGCAACGAGGCGAAGCACCGGGGCCGACAACAGGTCTGAGGATCCGATCTCCGTTTCTTCGCTCAGCACTAATGTCCTTTCTTTGGTCTTTTGTGCCACCGGGATCAAAACTGTGGCTATGGCCATAAGGCCGGCTGTGACCAGGGCGCTGCTCAGCCACAGCGTCTGCCAATTCATGCCAAAGTGGTTGAGAGCGGCGATCAACATGGCGGAAAGAGAGATCCCGGCACCAACGCCGGCGAAATGGATCGCAGAGAGGCTGCCATGGCCCGCAGCAGTCAAGCGATCAAGAACCAGTGTTGTGGAGAACACCAGGACAACGGCACTCGCCATGCCGCTGACAAACCGGATGAACAAGAAGAACCACAAATCGTTTGTCAGTGCCATGGCGGCGCTTGTGAGAGCGCTCATGGCCAATCCAAGTAGGAACCATGTTCGTGCACTTCCGCGTAGAAGACTTGTGGCTCCTGCGAGTGCTCCTGTTAGGTATCCGATGAAGTTGGCTGCCGCAATCAATCCGGCTTCGCTGGCATCAAGGGGCAGGCTTTCTGCCATCGACGGAAGGATGGGCGTATAAACAAACCGGCCGATGCCCATGGCTGCTGCCAGAGCAAGCAGCCCTCCAATTGCCAACCGTAAGGAGTTATTCGGGGGCTGACTCATCAGTATTCTTCAAATTCAGATCAAGGAAAACAAGCGTCCCTAGCAGGGATGGCTTTGTGCCACTGTCCTATCAACAAGTCACGCGTTATCGCAGTGTGCGCAAATGTGTCTTTTGAGAATCTGGATAAGATAAGTGTAATTGACAATGTTTATAAGTATTCGCGGCATCCAGCATATGTAAAAGCGACATCTGTATAGGGTGGGAAATATCTTGTTTATTGTTCTTCCGTAGGTTCGCACCAGCGCCCTCCAGGCGTAATTTTTGTTGGACTTAGACAGGACGAACACATGCGTCTTCTTTTAGCTGCCGCGACTGCAGCATTTTCACTGATTCCGATGGTTTCGCAGGCTGAATCCGTCAAACTCACAACATTGGAGTGGCCGCCCTACGTTATGGCTGATGGAAGCGGAACCAGCACCGATGCTGTCAAATCGGCTTTCTCGAAGGCTGGTGTCACCGCAGAAGTCAAAGTGTTTCCCTGGCAACGAGCGATCAATCTGGCGCAAAAGAAACCTGAATGGATTGGCGTTTATCCGGAATATTACGCTGAAGGCAGCGATGCGGAAAAAGGCGGCGACCGCTGCTTGTTCTCCAAATCCTTTGGCGTCAGCCCCGTTGGTTTTGTTCAGCGTAAAGACTCGGATTTTTCCTGGTCCTCTCATGACGATCTGAAAAAACACAAGATCGGTGTTGTCCGCGGCTACAGCAACGAAGAACAATTCGATGCGATGGTTGCTGCCGGTGATATCAAATCTGAACAAGCTGATGACGACGCCCAAAACATCTTGAAAGTAGCCGGTGGCCGTGCAGCAGCCGGTGTTGTCGACAAACTTGTTTTTGAACACCTGACCAAGAACGATCCGGCTGTTGCCAAGGTTGCAGGCGATCTTGTGTTTAACGACAACCTGTTGGTTGAACACGGTTTGTTTGTCTGTTTCGAGAACTCCGATGCTGGCCGGGCTGCACGCGAGAAGTTTAACTCGGCTCTTTAAGGGCTCGTTCCAGCCGGAGCAGTGCTTGGGGTGGGGCTCCGGTTGCGGAACTTGAAATGAAGAAGGGTGGTTGCCCGCTACACGTTATGCGCACAGTGATGCTGATCATTGCGATTGTTCTTTGGGCAACCAGTCCGCTGGCGGCAGCCGAACGGTTGAAGCTGACCACTTTGCATTGGCCTCCTTATGTCGAGCAGACAGGTGAGGGGCCGAATACCGATACAGTTCGGTCTACGTTTGCAAAGGCCGGAATGGATGTTCAGGTTCAAGTCTTTCCATGGAACCGGGCAATCAAACTCGCCGCGGACGATCCTCAATGGGTCGGCGTCTATCCGGAGTATTACTCCGCCGAGATTGATGCGGAACGTGGCGGCGAACGGTGCCTTTTTTCCAAGTCCTTTGGCAACAGTCCAGTCGGCTTTTTAACGCCTAAAGGTAGCTCCTTCGATTGGGCTACCCATGACGATTTGAAGTCCTTCGTGATTGGCGTCGTCCGTGGATATGTCAATGAGGCGAAATTGGATGAGATGATCGCAGAAGGTGAGATTGCTGCGGAACTCGCCGAAGACGATACTCAAAACATCCTGAAAATCGCTGCTCGCCGGGCTGAGGCAATTGTTATCGACAAACACGTGTTTGAGTATCTAAAAGCGAAGGATCCTGGCGTTGCCTTTGTCGCTGATAGTCTGGAATTTCACGAAAAACTGCTTGTCAATCACGGTCTGTACGTGTGCTTTGAGAACTCTGCAGCGGGACGGTCCGCCAGGGACCTCTTCAATCAAAACCTTGAAAAAATTCCGGAAGCGGTTGCGACGGATTAGCAGGGCACAGGTAACTTCCTGGTCGGCTAGCTAGCTGAGTGGCGGGCGCCAACCAGCAGCAATGGCCTCGTCTTCCGAACAAAACCAGCGCTCGCCTGCGGATTCATTGATCCTTGTCCGTGCATAATGCGGAGACCAGGGCGTGTGGTAAATCCGGCCGTTTGCAGAAATGTTTCCTTTGATCGGACAGCCTTCCGGGGCTTTGGTTCCTGAGGTCTGCCATTTTTGCTGCCTGAAATCCCACGGGGCTACGGCAATCCCCGCCCAAAGGCCGTTGCCGTTCAATCGTGCCGTTTCCTGCTCAGTCTGATAGGCATCGGAATATCTCAAGAATGCATACGCCTGACCGTCTGCGACCATAGCCTTATTCAGGTTCTGCCCTGCTGAAAAACACGTGGCAAGCCTTCGGTCATAGGCGTCCGTTTCAACCCCTGTGCATGTAACTTCACCGGCTCTGGTCAGGGATTGCAGGTGTTCCTTTGCGGCAAGGCCACATCGATAGATTTTGCCCGAAGACGTGAGGCAGGTCTGGGCCAGTTCTGGGGCATCAATCCCTTCAAGGCGAATACGCTCTCCGTTTAAGACGAGCGTGTCTCCGTCAACAACCCGAACGTCAGCCGCTCGGACCTGTTGGGGTTGCGGCACGGCGATAATCGTAACAGCAATCAGCCACAGGATTGGCTGCACCGTGCCATGTAAAACACTGCGCATATTCGAAAAACTCTACGAATCAAATGATCTAATAGATGAAAGCCTGCCTTGGTCTCATCATCGGAACAATAGACTTGACCGTCGTGGCCGCCTTTGTCTGTGGATGGACGCGGAGAGAACAAAACTGTGAAATCTAGGTCTTCGGTCTTCCTTAACGGAAGATGTGGTTTCGTACACCGTCGGTTTGAACGGCGGAACGGAACCACGCATGATCGAGAAACTGGAACGGGCCCTGGCGCTTGGGGCGGCTTGCTGGAAAGTGCTGCTCCTGGATAAGGAGATGCTGTTGTTTCCGATCATGAGCGCTTTGGCACTTGCTCTTGTGATTGGCTCTGGAGGTTGGGTGATTTACACAACGCCCGAACTTCAGGCTTTCTTCCAAAGCATCTTCGACAACGAACAACCGGATCAGGATCCAAGGTTTTGGGCGCTGATTTTCGTTTTCCTTTTCGTCAACTACTTCATCATGATCTTTTTCAACGCAGCACTTCTTTGTTGTGCTTTGATCCGATTTGCCGGTGGCGATCCGACGGTCATGGATGGCCTCAGCCTGTCCGTACGCAGACTTCCACAGATCCTGCTCTGGGCGTTGGTGACCGCATTTGTTGGTTGGATCTTGCAGCTTCTTGAAAGCCGGTTGAAGGGCCTGATGCGCTTCTTCATTAAGCTGATCGGGGCCGGTTGGGCTGTTGCCACGTATTTCGCCGTTCCGATTTTGGTGGTGGACGGTGTCGGTCCGGTGACCGCAATAAAGCGGTCAGTCCAAGCCGTTCGAAAAACCTGGGGTGAGGCGCTGGTTGGGCACATTGGTCTGGGAGCTCTGAATTTACTGGTCTCCATTGTGGCGATACCTATCCTCATGATGGGGATATTTTCGTTTGAGCAAAACCCGGCCCTGGGTAGCGGGTTGGCCACCGTTGGCGTGACTTTGATCCTGGCCGGGGCTGTTGTCGTGACCACACTCAGTGCGATCTTGCGCGCTGCGCTTTACATCTACGCAGTCGAGGGGGAGATGCCGCTCAACTTTGATTCCCGTTTGATCCGGAATGCGTTCCAGCCGGACAAGCGATAAAACAAAGAAAAATTTTCTTTATTTTCAAAACGTGCCTTGCCGAGCGTAGATGACGATCCTATTTTGCGGCTCAACACGGTAAGCGGCCGTCTCGGTCTGCGCCGTTGTTCATAGAACACTTGAGGAGTTTGCCATGTCTTTCGAATTGCCCGATCTGCCGTACGCATATGACGCGCTGGCCCCGTATATGTCTTCTGAAACTCTCGAGTTTCACCATGACAAACACCACCAGGCTTATGTTACCAAAGGCAACGAACTGCTCGCCGGAAGTGGCTTGGAAGGCAAGTCTCTGGAAGACATCGTCAAAGAGAGCTACGGCAAGAACGCTCCGCTGTTCAACAACGCTGGCCAGCACTACAACCACATTCATTTTTGGAAATGGATGAAAAAAGACGGTGGCGGCACCGCCCTTCCGGGTGCGCTAGCATCTGCCATTGATAGCGATCTTGGCGGTTTTGATAAGTTCCGTGCGGACTTCATTGCAGCTGGCGTTGGCCAGTTCGGTTCTGGCTGGGCATGGCTCGCAGTCAAGGACGGCAAACTTGAAATCATGAAGACCCCGAACGGCGAAAACCCGCTGGTTCACGGCGCAAGCCCGATCCTGGGCTGTGACGTTTGGGAGCATTCCTACTACATCGACTACCGCAACGCGCGTCCGAAGTACCTGGAAGCCTTCATCGACAACATGATCAATTGGGACTACGTCCTGGAAATGTACGAAGCCGCAACCAAGTAATCTTGGATTTTGGTTGACGATTAGCCCCTGGCTTCCTCTGAAGCCAGGGGCTTTTTCGTTTTAAGGTCAGAGGGCCTACGCACCAATTCTTGATAAGAATTGTTACACTTGTGTGCTTGCAACAGGTGCAACTTTCCGTTCAGCTAGCTCCGCGGCACAGATCAGGTTTGGATTGACGCATCTAAACCCTATGCCGCTGAGGTGACCTGATATGTGTCAGTAGGGAGAGGACTATGCGGACCATTTCGAAGTGCTTGTCTGTTGTATCGATTGCAATCGTAGCTGGACTTGGCGTGGCGCAAGCCGCGGATGATCCGATCAAGACCCGGCAAGCGGTGATGTCCTCAGTGGGCGCAGCGGCAGGTCTTGGCGGCGGAATGATGAAAGGCGAACTGGATTATACACCAGCGGCCGGCAAGGCAGCGATTGCAACCATGAGAGCTGCTGCCATGACTTTCGGCAGCTACTTTCCGGATGGCTCCACCTCGGGTAACACAGAAGCTGCACCGGCGATCTGGAGTGACCGCGCCGGCTTTGACGCCGAATTGGCGAAGTTTGCCATGGCCACAGAAAAGGCTGTTGCCGCATCCGGTAAAGCAGGACCGGCGGATATTGATGCGTTCAAAGCAGCTTTTGGTCCGGTTCTTGGCACCTGTAAGGCGTGCCATGAGGGCTACAGGGTCAAGAAATAGGCTCTGAACTTTCTGCTTTTGCGGGGATCGGGGGAGAGATGTCATGAAAAAGCTAATTATTGCCGTGATCGGTCTGGGCCTGATCGCGGGGGTGGCTGGATGGTTTCTCTCTGCACCAACCGGTCTTAGTCAGATGGATATTGCGCAACTCAAGGATGGCGATCCGGCTAAAGGCGAGTCCATATTCTGGGCTTCCGGCTGCGGCTCTTGCCATGCGGCTAAAGGCGCCAAGGGAGATGAAAAACTCAATCTTGGCGGCGGCCTGCGCCTCGAAACGCCATTTGGCGTCTTTGTCGCGCCGAATATTTCACAAGATCCTGAGGACGGGATCGGCGGTTGGTCATTGGCGGATCTTGCAAATGCCATGACACACGGAACATCGCCCGACGGCCGCAACTATTATCCAGCCTTTCCTTATGCCTCCTACGCAAGGATGGATCTTGCGGATATCAGCGATCTGTTTGCGTTTATGAAAACGCTGCCTGCGATCCCTGGCAAAGCTGGGCCGAATGAACTGGCTTTCCCGTTTAATGTCAGGCGCGGGGTTGGGCTCTGGAAGCGGCTGTTTTTGGATCCGGCACCGGTGATTGCCAGTCCAGTTGGCGCAGAGGATGTTGATCGGGCGCTATGGGACCGTGGCCGGTATCTCGTTGAAGGGCCTGGGCATTGCGGTGAATGCCATACGCCGAGGAATCTGGCCGGCGGTTTGAAGCTCGCGGATTGGCTCGGCGGAGCACCAGCTGCGACCGGCGATGGAAAGGTTCCAAATATCACACCGGTTGCGGGCGGCTTTGGATCCTGGAGCGCCAATGATATCGCCTATTATCTGGAAAGCGGTTTTACGCCAGACTATGATTCCGTCGGCGGGGAGATGGTGTCGGTTCAAGAGAATATGGCGTATTTGTCCGCGGACGACCGGACAGCCATTGCCGCTTACCTGAAAGCCATTCCGACAGTTTCAGCGACCTCAGAATAAAACTCCAAGAAAAAAGCTCAGCAGGAATGACCGGATACTCCATTTTCAGTGTTGATACTGTTCAGGATCTTGAGGATCTAAAAGGTCTGTTCCGCGCTTATGTCGATTGGCTTGGCATTGATCTGTCTTATCAAGGGTTTGAAGAAGAACTCGCAAGCCTCCCGGGCAAATATGCGGCGCCGAACGGCGCATTGCTCCTGGCTAAAAACGATAAGGGAGAGAGCTTAGGCTGCGTGGGTCTGCGTCCGTTTGGTGAGGCTGGCAGCTGTGAGATGAAACGGCTTTATGTTGTGCCGGAAGCGAGAGGTCTTGGGGTAGGCGCTGGCCTCGTTCAACGTATCATGAAGCTTGCCCGAAACGCCGGGTATACAGATATGAAGCTCGATACGTTGCCGACCATGACAGGCGCAATCAAGCTCTACAAACAAGCTGGTTTTGAAGAAATCCCAGCCTATTACGAGACGCCGATCAGAGAGACCGTGTTCTTTCAGTGTGTCCTCTGATAGACGCTTTTGGTATGCGGTGCGGCGGGACCGCCGCACCTGACTTAATCGTGAGGATGTTGTTAGGCCATCGGCTGTGAAGACGATTCCAGAGCGAAAATCGCTTCCATCTCCAGCCGCAGATCTGGTGAAAACAGACCGCTGACCAAAACCAAGGAACTGGCTGGGACAGCCTTTCCATAGCGTTCTGTCAGCACATCCCGAACATCCGGAATGTCGGCTGGATCAACGGCAAATACGGTGACTTTCACCAAGTGTTTCATAGAAGAGCCGCAGCTTTCGGCCAGAACCGTCAGCTGATCGAGAATGGCACTGGCCTGTGCGCCAGCGGCCTTGGCTTGGCTATCCGTACCAAAGGCGGTGAGGCCGGAAGTATAAAGTGTGTTTCCATGGAAAACAGCGTGCGTATAAGGACCGATAACCGGTCCAAGTTCGGGGATATTATTGCGAAGAGGGATCATTGGTTCTCTAACCTTTTTTGAGGGCACTAACCTGGGAGGCGTCGCACGATGTAGTTGGTTGCGTTCTGAACCAGTGGAGCCATGAAAAAAGCGATGACTGCAGCGGCGGGCCAGGCCAGGCGGAACGCAGCCATCCATTGGCTGAAAAACTCATCGCTCCAGCCCAAGTTGATAAACGTCACCCAGCACGACATCAAAAAAGACAGTCCGAATGACATGAAGAATGTTGCAATCAGCCTTTGGATCATGCGTGTTCCAACTGGCTCTTCGCAAATGTCAGGTCGCCGATTTCTCCAAGTTCTTCAATGTAACGAACTTCGGTGAGGTTCTTTGCCAGATAGGCTTTGGTGTGCTCAGCCTTAAAGTGTGCAGCCAGCGCCTCCGGATCTGTCCAGCATTCCCAAAGTGTGAATTTTGTCCGGTCCTTCAGGTTCTGCCGGATTTCAAACAAGATGCAACCGGGCTCTTCCTGGGTTTTGGTGACCAGGTCCCGCAATTCTGTTTCTGCTTGTTGAAGGTTCGCGCCCTGGCTCAACTCTATTCCGGCGCTGATAAAATACTGACCCATAAAAATCTCCTGCGTGGGGTTGCGTCACAGGAGGAGATATATAAATTCCGGTAATTATGGTAAGTCTTGAATTTCGATAGTATAAATTCCAAAAATGAAATCATGTTAGACGATATTGCGCTCTTTGTTCATGTTGCCCAAGCCAAGAGCCTTGCGGGCGCTGGGGCAGCCCTTGATTTGCCGGCCGCGACCGTGACGCGCCGGCTGAAGCGGTTGGAGGAACGCCTCGGGCTGCAGTTGATGCATCGGTCAGCCCGGAAATTCGCTCTGACAGCTGAAGGGGAGGCCTACTATCGGGCCTTTGCGGAGTTGGTGCAGCAAGCCGAACTTACAGCGCGCAACTTGAGTTCAGATCTTCATCAATTGAGCGGGCCTCTGGTCGTTGCTGCACCCACCAATATTTCAGTTGGTCCTATCCAACCGATGTGGTCGGACTTCATGCGCGCGTATCCTGGCATCCGGCTGGATTTACGCTTGAGCAATTTCAACATCGATCTGTGGGAACAACGGATCGATCTAGCCTTGCGGATCGGACCTCAAAACGACGAACGGCTCTTTCAAAAGAAAATCGGAACAATTTCTACTCTGCTGATGGCCGCTCCGTCCTATCTTGAACGCCGAGGACAGCCATCTACGCCGGACGAACTCGACCAGCATGACATCATTGCAATCCGCACCATCCCATCTTGGCGCCTGAGCCATCTGCGGTCCGGCGCAGCGGCAGAGTTGCATTTGGCCGGGGACGTCATTGTTGATGACATTAGTTTGGTACGGCAATTTGCCGAAGACGGGTTCGGCATTTGTTTGTTGGGTGTTACGGAGGCAGCCAAATCGCTGAAAGCGGGCCGCCTTGTCCCGGTCATGCCAGATTGGCGCGGCCAGCAACGGGATATTTATGCAGTCTGGCCAACCGGGCGTTTATTAAGTGCGCGCGCAAAGTGCCTGCGGGATTTCATGCAAGAGCACTTGCTTGAGCAGCGGATTTTTCAGGGTGAAATTCCTGAAGCTGAATAAAGCACAATCCACCAAAGCCAAAAGATGACTTAATTTGTCTCAGGCCAAACATCATGCAGTGTGCGGATTGCAGCGCATATACTCTTGAAAGTAGAGGTAGCTGCTCATGAGCGCCAGGAAAGCCTGACACTCATCCAGTGAATGAAAACAACCTGCTACAGAAACCGACATTCCCTGGTCCAAATCGTTGGACCGGCCGCCGGCGATTCCCTTCCAGCCAGAACCCTGGAACGTCCGGCAGTCGTATTGGGTGCCGTAGGTATTGGGAATATTGGCCCGGCTCGTATCCCATGTTGAGCCAAACAAGAGATCAGACGGTGATTGGATCTGGCAAGCAGACAGGCCGAACGCCAGCGCGCAGACCGTAACCAGCCCAGATCTTTTTCCGGCTTTTTGTGTTTTGCTCATAAAATACGGCATTAAGACCTCAGGCAATCGTGGGCTTCATCTCTGTCAGCGAGATGAGTTTAAAAACGGAATCCCGTCGTACAAAGATCTGATCAAAACGTCAAAAGCTATTGTGCAACCGCGATCTCGTTTGGCACCAATATGAAGTCATTTAACAAAAGAACGGACCGGTGCCAGAAGCAGCGGTCCGAAAAAGGTGGGAATAGGTAAGGCGGGCAAAGGCGGACAGAGTCACTTGTTGTTTGTAAAAGCTGTTTAATAACTTGTCCGAAGGATGGTGAGCCCGCCTATTATGTCAGCCAGTCTGACGGTGGAACATTGAAGTCGAACGGGTTGTCCAATCCCTGATCGACATCGTCCCAGGATTGGTAATGCCCGTCTTCTTTCAACTGTAGGAAAATCGCTTCCAACTGGGCGTTCAGGATCTCCATCCCACCCCAAGCATCGCCCATGCCGGCAGCAAAGCGGTCTATCTCATTGTATAACCCGGCAGGGATCTGGTTGAAGTCGATTTGCTCCTGATCGGAGAACATGAAAAACAGCTCGTCTGCAAATTCATAGATCCGCTCCGCGCCGTTCATGTAAGCGATCTCGCCTTCGAATACGACGGACAGGGTCATTTCGTACATGCCGAAGTCGTTCAGCTGCAGATCAATACCGAGTTCAAAGATCATTTCGAAGCTTTGAATGCCGTAATCGATGGCTTCCCCGTAAACCTCGAGCATTTGTTCGTATCCGAATGCGGTCATGATCGGATTGCCACTTGCATCGAAGGCTTCTGCCTGGATTGCCATACCGGTCTCGAAAGCCATCTCGACATAAAGCTCTCTGAACTGCTGGTCGTAGAAGCTGCCTCCAAATTCTTGGGCAATGCCGGATTGATACTCGACCGCGACTTCTTGGCCATTGAAGTTGATGGTCTTGACCTCTGTTGTTCGCTCCTCGGCAAGCGTCAGTATGTCGATCTGTCCGTATTCCGTCCGGTAGGTGTAATTCTCCATCTCGAGGCCGAAATTCACTTGCTGCTCACCGTGCCCGTTCTGGACATCAACCTGCGCAGAAATACTCCCGTGAGGGCCTTTGGTGAGATCGCCCGTCGGCAGGTTGTCCTTGCCTTCGAGATTGTAAGGATCGAGGTTTAGGAACGGCAGATCATTGAATTCAACAGGGTTGGTCGAGACTTCTAACCCCTCGGGCGCCGTCCAGCTGAACTCATCGAGGTCGGTCAGGAAGGGCGACGTGTTTCTATTTACCCCTTGATCTCCCGGCGGCCCTGGCGGGACATAGAACTCCAGCGGCATAACGGGCGCAGTGTTTATTGCCAAGGGCAACGGGGTTGTTGGCTGATATGACAAGCTATTTCTCCTCCGCAAAATCCATCGGACTGGACGTCTTGGTCCGGTATTGACAGTTCTGACTTGGGGAGGAGGTCGAGCGAGTTCAAATTAAACTGTCGTAATGAAAAATTTGTAATCTTATTGTTTCTAAGAGTTTTTCGAAAACCATAAGTAGTCTTGAGATTAAATGAAATTTATCAAGGCTGGGAAGGGTTCGTTCTACTTTAGGGGAGCCGGCGCAAGGTGCGCCGGTTCATGATTGTTTTGATTTCGGAAGCGTTTAGTTGACGGTAATCCATCGTAGCATCAGGAAATTGTCGGCCCGCTGGGTGAGGTCGATAGTGTTCTTTGACCCCCACAAAAGTGGTTGGACATGGAGAGGCACATAAACCACATCGTCGCGGACAGTGAGGGCGACCTCATCAAGCATCGCTTGCCGATTTGACGGGTCGATTTCCTTCTGAATCTGCGGCAGGAGTTCATCAACGCGCGCATTCGAATAGCCACCGAAATTCCAGCTGCCGAGTTTCTTTTCTTTGTTTGGTGTGGTCACCAGGAACCGGATCGGGTGCTCGGCATCAAAGGTGCCTGGTGACCAGCCCAAAAGATACATATCGAAGTTGCCGGCTCTAAGCTCCGGCCAATAGTTGCGCACAGGCATGGCGTTCAGATCAGCCCGCATGCCGACCTGCGTCAGCATTGCGGCCATCGCCTTACACAGTGCTTCATCGTTGATGTAGCGGTCATTCGGGCATTTGAGCCCAAAGGAAAATCCATCCGGATAACCTGCCTCCGCAAGAAGCGCCTTTGCCGCTTTCGGGTCATATCCAAAACGATCCGCCGCACTCTTGCTATAGCCTTTCATCTGTGGGCTAACCAGTTGGCTGGCCAGCTCTGCATTTCCGCGCATGATCTTTGAGACCAATGCCTCAGCGTTGATAGCCTTTTGTGCCGCCATGCGCACCCGGGCGTCCTGGAACGGGTTTTGGTCGCTGGTTTCCTCTGAGTACTTTAAGGTGCTGTGGTTATGACCAAAACCGAGCATGATCACTCGGGCTTCAATGCCCTGATGGAGTTTCAGGTTTGAATCACCCGAGATTCGGTCAACGTCCTGAACCGGAACCGGATTAATCAAATCCACCTGGCCGGAGAGGAGGCCCGACACGGCTGTCGCAGGATTGGCGATCGGCAGGAAGGTTGCCTTCGTCAGATTATGCTCTTGGGCGTCCCACCAGCCGTCGAAAGGCTCCAGAACCGTCTGAACACCTGGTTCCCGGCTTGTGATTTTAAATGGACCGGTGCCGTTGGTGTTCAAGGTCGCATAAGTTTCACTGTCCTTGGCTGGGCGGACGGCGTTGTTGGCCTCGGCCCAGCCTTTGTCCAGGATCATGAAGTTGGCGATGGAATCTGGAAAAATGGGGTTCGGCGCGTGTGTCAGGAAATCAACCGTATAGTCATCGACGACCTCGACACTTTTGACTGGCGAGAACCAGGAACTGGTGTCGGCTTCTTCTGAGGAGGCACGCTGGTAGGAGAACAGCACATCCTCTGCAGTAAAGTCCGCACCGTCATGGAACTTGACGCCTTTACGCAGGTTGAACCGCCAACCGTCTGTGCCAATCGGTTCCCAGCTTTCGGCCAGAGATCCCTCTATCTCCATAGATTTGCCGCGCCGGACAAGGCCTTCATAGACATTGTTCAAAAAGCCAAGCACAGGCGCGGAGTTGACCGCATGCGGGTCCATCGTCTGCGGATCGGTCGGGGAGGACCAGCGCAACTCGGCACTATGGGCCGTCGAGACGGTCGCAAGAAGAAGACTGGTAAGTGTAAAGCCAGCCGCATAACACAGCCGCTGGGAAAATGTACGGGTCATAACATCCCTGCCTGATTGTCTTTGTGATCACTTTGCAACTAGCCTAAGCGACTTGCAGATAAAAGAAATACCGGATCTGTTTCCAGACCCGGCATTCATTTCACAAGCGTGTGATGAACGGGAGTGCAGCTAGACTTTGCCTGCAATCTTCAAGGCAAAAGCTTGCACAAGCGCGACTTCCTTCAGCCTGTCGAAACGTCCTGAGGCGCCGCCATGGCCGGCATCCATATTGGTCTTCAGCATCAAGAGGCTGTCACCGGTTTTGGTCGCCCGCAATTTTGCGACCCATTTGGCCGGTTCCCAGTAGGTGACGCGCGGATCTGTCAGTCCGGCCAGGGCCAGAATCGCCGGATAATCCTTGGCTTCCACGTTGTCGTAGGGCGAATAAGAGGCAATGTATTCATATGCTGTTTTGTCGGTGATTGGGTTGCCCCATTCGGGCCATTCCGGCGGAGTGAGCGGCAAGGTGTCATCCAACATCGTTGCCAGCACATCGACGAAAGGCACTTCGGCAATGATGCCGGCGAACTTCTCCGGTGCCAGATTGGCTATTGCCCCCATCAGCATGCCGCCGGCAGATCCGCCTTGCGCAATGATCTTGTCATAGCCTGTGAAGTTTTCCGCAACCAGATGATCGGCAGCTGCAATGAAATCGGTGAAGGTGTTCTTTTTGTTTTCGCGCCGTCCAGCCTTGTACCAGCCAAAGCCCTTTTCTTTGCCGCCGCGGATGTGAGCAATTGCATAGACAAATCCCCGGTCGACGAGGGAGAGGCAATTGGTGTTGAAGCTGGCCGGGATGGAAATTCCATAAGAACCATATCCATAAAGCAGCAGCGGCGCAGAACCATTCAGGGGCGTGTCTTTGCGGTACAAGATTGAAACCGGAACAGTTTCTCCGTCTGCCGCCGGTGCCATCAAACGCCGGGTGACATAGTCGCTGGCTGTGTGGCCGGACGGCACTTCCTGTTCCTTTCGCAGCACACGCTCGCCCGTTTTGACATTGTAGTCAAAGGTTTGCGCCGGTGTCGTCATCGAAGAATAGGAGAACCGGATCGTGTCGGTATCGAATTCGTATCCACCGGAGAGGCCGAGAGAATAGGCTTCCTCGTCGAAGGCAACGGAGTGTTCGCTACCGTTTTCCAGATTGCGGATGACAATCCGTGGCAAACCGTCTTCCCGTTCCAAGCGGGTCATGAAGGACTTGTAGACGCAATGGGACAGGATCAGGCAGCCGGCTTTGTGTGGTACCAGATCGTGCCAGTTGTCCCGGCCCGGATTGGCTTTGGGGGCTGTGACAATCTTAAAATCTTCTGCATCGTCTGAGTTGGTGAGGATGTAGAGCTGATCACCATGATCATCGATGGAGTATTCGATCCCGGTCTGGCGCGGGGCAATCAGTACCGGATCAGCAGTCGGCTGATCTGACGGTATCATCCAGACTTCGGACGTTTCGTGATCATGAATGTCGATGACGATCGTGTCGCCGGACTGGGTTTTGCCGACGCCCATGAAGAACCCGGCGTCTTTCTCCTCGTAAACCAGAACATCGCTTGCTGGGTCTGTGCCAATTTCGTGGCGGAAAAGTTTTGAGGGCCTGTGGTTGGCATCCAGACGGACATAGAAGACGAATTTGCTGTCCGCGGAAAACACACCGCCGCTGCCGGTATCCTCGATGGAGTACGCCAGGTCTTTGCCGCTTTCTAGATCGCGGAACTGGAGCGAAAAGTACTCAGACCCCTTATCGTCATAAGCCCAGGCAAGCAGCTTGTGATCAGGAGAATGGCTGGCTCCGGCGATTTTGAAATAGGCCTTGCCATCCGCTTCCTGATCGCCATTGACCATGACGGTCTCTTGCCCGCCATCGCGCGGGGTGCGGTAGAAAATCGGGTGCTGACCGCCGGTTTCATATTTCAGGCTGTAGGCATAGGGACCGTCGGGGGAGGGAACAGCACTGTCGTCTTCCTTGATGCGGCCGCGCATCTCGGAAAACAGCGTGTCCTGCAGCGGCTTTGTCTCAGACATCTGCGCATCTTGATAAGCGTTTTCCGCTTCCAGATAGGCACGAATGTCGCCGTCGAGGACAGTTGGATCTTTCATGACCTCCTGCCAATTGTCGGCGCGCAGCCAGGCGTAATCGTCCTGGCGCGTGATTCCGTGGGTTTCAATTTGGGTGGCACGCGCTTGGGCGCGAGGAGGGCGCATATCGTTTTTCATAAAACCGGAGGTAAGGTGTTTGGATAGGCAAGGCAAGTATGGGATTGAGTGGGAGCTAAGGCTTGCAAACCCATTCTGCCAGCAGTTGCTATTTTTCTTGGATTTTGTTGGGCAGGTTTTTCAAATTCAGTTTTTCACCGGCTGGGGTGCTGCGATTGACGAAGATTGTCGCCTCATCGGGTACGATCTCGTTTATTGGCACTTGGTTTGGAAGTTTGCCGTTGCGCAAAATCTTGGCCGCGACTTCTGCAGCCGCCTCGCCACGGTTCCAGTAGTTTTCTCCAAACGACAATGAAATACCGCGGTCGACCATAGCAGGAGACGAACCGACGCTCACAGTGTCGTTTGGTATGATCCGGCGCAACAGTTCGCCTTGGGTCATGAAAGACGAGGTTGACGCGACATAGACGACATCGACGATTTCAATCTGTGGCTTCAAAGCCGCGATCTGAGTTTCCAGATCTGCATTGTCCGGTATGAGGCGGAGCAGGGTTGCCTGTTTTTCCATAGCTTCCGCGGCCATCAAGACTTTGTCTGCTTCGTGTGTGGCGTTGACTTCGCGTGGATCAAAAAGGACTGCAATCGTCTTGAAGGGATAAATTTTTTCAACGAGTTGCAGGATCGCGTCTGCCGATAAGGAAAGTTTTGCGCCGGTAGCCCCGTTGGTCGGCGTCTCAATTGAGAAGGTGATCCCGTTACCGACAGGATCCGTAACAATATTGAAGACCTGAGGGATATTCCCGATGTCGAAGTTCTGCACGGTGACTGTGGTTGTTGTCCCGAATGTGTAAATGAGGTCCTTCTGCGCAATTCTTTTTCGGTTCTCTCGCAAAAAACCAGCGAGATTGGTCACATCTCTTTCTGAGTCAAAGTGTTCGTATTCCACCTCAAATCCCAGTTCGGCCAATTTCGACTTGAAACCTTGTTCTGCCGGAGTGATGCCGCGCCACGTAAGCATCAAAATGGATTTGGTCTCATCCGCCCAAGCGCTAGAGACCAGCAAAAATGAGAATACTGTCAAAATTCTGAATAGAATTTTCAAGTATGCTCCTTCGACATTAAGTTGTAATAACAGTATGACTTGTCTGTTATATGATGGCGTATCTTTGGCGACTTGGGTACCATTTTGTCTGGTTTATTCCCAATTGCTGTTACTTTTGTGTTATTTGGAGTTGTTATCAATGCATAGTATAATGTCTTTTATTGAGAAATAGTGTTTTGCGTCCGCTTTCAAACCATCACAATAACTGACCCTAGACCGTACTCTCGATCAATTCGTTAGGGTGTGGTCGGATTTCGTGATGGAGCTTCATTCGGGTTCTCGCCGAATGCGAAGCCTGTTTCCCAGAATTTGCAGCTCAAATGGACGGCCTTTGCGCAGCTGCGAAGGGGCAGTGGCTGCTCCCTATTTCCAAAAATACATACAATTCGATTGGCCGGATTTAAGTTGGCTTAACCTACTCTAAGTAGAGATATCTGGGAGGGCTATATATTAGTGGTGTTTGGATGAAGAACTTTCCGATTGACTATTTCGCCATTGTGGTTGTCGGCTTTCTGATCGGTTTCGGATCAATGTTTGTTGTTCGACCGATGAACGCCAGTCCAAGTATTCCAACGTTTTCTGATATTGAAAACAAAATGGTCGATGGCCGGCAAGAGGAAGTGAAAGCTGACCGTGAAGTTGATAAGATAAACGTTGCCGCCAGCCGTGAATGGATGGAAAACCCTGAGCCATTTGTTGCCGAGCTGGAATACTTGATGGAGACCAACTGCTCCGATCATGCAATGCGTCAATACGGTCAGATGCTGGCACGATTGGATACGAGCCTATTCCATCCCGATACAGGTCGTCTAAGAGATGCCGATGGAAAAACGATCCCGCGCATAGGCATGAATCTTCTCCTAAACTCCATACCGGCCTTTTTACCGCTCCCTTATCTCAAAGATGAACATGTTCCGGGGAATTTTAAGCGAATAATGCAACACATTCCCCGCAAGAGCGACTGGACCACTTGTACTTTCAATATCAGTCCAATGTGGCGAATACCCCGCAATCCCATCTGAATATTTGGCACTATCGCTTTTCATGCAACTGGTTGGAGCCTTTTGCGGCCTTTGACCAATATGGAGACTATAATCGCCATGTTCAGGACGTTCCAGGCAATGCCATTGAGGAACGCTGCGTTATAGGAGCCGGTCAGATCATAGATCCAACCAGAGAGCCATCCGCCAAGCGCCATGCCGAGAATTGTCGCCATGATGACAAGACCGACCCGTTGTCCAGCTTCGCGTGCGGGCAGATACTCGCGCACAATCACCGCGTAACTGGGCACAATCCCTCCTTGGCTCAAGCCGAAGATCAGCGAAATCAGGTAGAGCGACGCCAGCCCATTAAACGGAATGAACAAAAACAATGCAGCGCATTGCAAGACTGAGCCGATAAGCAGTGTTCGTACACCACCAATTTTGTCGGCCAGAACACCGGAAACTAATCGGCTGACAACACCAGCGGCTGTCATGATGGCAATCATGTCTGCACCGGGCGCAACGCCATATCCAAGGTCGACACAATAAGCAACGATATGAACTTGGGGCATCGACATGGCAACGCAGCACCCAATTGCGGCAATCACCAGGAGCGTTTGCAGGGCTTGCGGTGACAAGCCAGTCGAGACTTGCCCAAACGGCGTGGTTTCAGGCGTGGTACTGAAGGCTGTCTCTGGCGGAGGGCGGCGCAAAAACAGAGCGAGCGGGATCATGCTGAGGAGGCAGATTACCGCGATCAGCAGATAGGTTTCGCGCCAGTCATTGGTGGCAAGATTCCATTGGATCAGGGACGGCCAAACCACACCCGCGAGGTAATTGCCACAAGCCGCACAGGCGACCGCAAGGCCGCGGCGCTTCACGAACCAGTGGGAAACATCCGCGACCAGCGGGCCAAAGGTCGCCGAAGTCCCCAGACCAATCAGGACCCCTTGAGCAAGCGAAAAGCTCCAAATGTCCGTTGAGAGTGCAGCGAGCGCAAAGCCTGCGCTCAAGAAAAGAGCCGAGGCGATCACCGGGGGAACAATCCCGTACCGATCGACAAACCGGCCAAGCAGATAGTTGCCAAGGCCGAACCCGATCATCGTCAATGTGTAGGGAAGGGCGGCACCGGCCCGGTCGATACCGAAATCAACCTGGACAGCAGGCATCACGATCACCACGGCCCACATGCCTGCACCGCCAAGCGTGCTCAACAGAATCGAGATGGCCAGCCTGAACCAGGCATAAGAACCATCGGGCATATAGGGATCAGTGGCGTTTGCGACGGACATTAGCGGTTCTCAAGGACAGGGACGCCAACCTGCCTATCAGGTCCGCTTACAAGCGGCCAATCAATATCTGTGCAGTGATCAACAAGCGTTGTGAATGAGAGTGGACTTGCCGGGAATGCCGATAGGCCTGTTACTGTGCTGATCCTGCATGACCACAGATGGTGACAAGCTCTCGGTTCTCCAGCTCAAAGACGGCGCAGTTTTTTCTGAGTTGCTTGTTATCTACGACGTGTCGGGCAATCGGCGAAGGGAGAATTTTTCGGCCGAATTCCTTCAAGACGCCTTCGTCAAACCCTACAATCCGTAAAATCCTACGGGTGTTTGAAGGGACGATGAGATCCGGCAAATCATCGCTGTTGTAATGGATTGTCGCGCTGAGATTTTGCTCCCGCGCCCCAATTTTGTGATTGGAAAAGCCGCCAAGCGATGCTTTTAGCCTCAGCTTTGTGCCATGCCACTCAGCAAAATAGAGTGTTCCTCCGATATGCGGCGTTTCCACAAAAGCAATCTGGGATTGGCCGGTTCCTGCAAAATCTCCAATTCCAGCTATGTTCAGCCACCGGTTTGTTTTGCCAATGGCACGAGAGCTCGCCAGTCCCGTCAAGACACCATCCCGAATGCCGTAAACAGCAACACTTCCGCCAGCATTTAGATAAGAGCGAATTGTGATGACTTCGGGTTGGCCGTCGTTGTCCAAATCCGAAAGCCTGGGTGTTCGATCTTCAAAAACCTGATCCTCGGGTAAGAAAACTGAGTAGGTCTGATCGTTTGTTTTCAAGTGAAGAGATGCTGCCTCAACAGCATCGCCCAAAATCCCGTGCCGATAGCGGGTTGTTGGAGACCCATACCACGCAGAATAGGATTTGTTCTCCAAGTCGAGGCGCGTGATCCCGCCATCTGGTAACCGTTCGTCCGCCCAGCTCGGGCGCAAAAGAACGAACGTCAAGAGCGACACTCTGAAGAATACCGCCAAAATAGTTTGGATAGTCACGGCCGTTGTATCTCTTGTTTGTCCGGGCATTTACTCTGCCGTCTGAATGTTTTCAGCTTGCTGGCCGGTCTTCAAAAGGCAGGCTTCTGTGGCTGTATCCATAGGCACCATCAATTCAACTGTCATGCCTTCGATAACCGCATCCTGCACGGATGCTAGCTGGCCAAGAAGAGAGGTTAATCGAAGGGGAGTGCCATCGGGGCCGGAGAACTCGACAGGGACAAACACCGGAACTTCTGTCCGATCGTTTTCCTCAAGGCCGTCAAGAAGTCCATCCAGACGTGCTTTTTCCAACAACTCCGCCAACTCCGGGTCTACAGCTGCTTCCCTATAAAGGCGGGCAGCAAATATGGGAGCGGCTTCTTGCCAATTAAGAACCCGTTCGCGAAAGATCGGCGAGAGAAAAATCTGGAACAAATTTGGCGGTTTGTTCTGCGTTTCAAAAAACTCGCTCAAAAACAGTGTGCCGGGGAGATTCGAGCGCAGAATTGTCCATCGTTTGTCGAGGACAAATGCAGGAAATGGCCAATTGGCGAGAAGGCGCTTCTCGATCAAATCGAGGGCGTCCAAAACATCAGGAGAGTCTTCTGCGCGGCTTTTGTAAGGGCTCGTAAAACCGGCAGTTTCATAAAGCACATGGCCGCGCGCAACGGATAGAACCAATTCGCGTTCAATCCTCTTCACCATGAAAGGGCTTGGCCGGGCGCGGCCAGTTTCAAGAAAGGAGATGTGGCGCTGGGTTGAGCCCAATTTGTCCGCCAGCACCGCTTGGCTCAACCCACGTTCGCGACGGAGCGTTTTTAAGGTGCTGCCAAACGCGTTTGTTTGAGTGTTCATAAACTGCGACCTGAGTTCTGTACGAATTTTCTATTCCCTCTGAAGGAATTGAATGCGGATCCCAGAACCGTAGGCTCCGGAACAGCAGGCAACAATTCACTTTAGCTGGAGATATAGATGACCACCTGGATCTTTGCCGTTCTTGCCCTTCATCTGGCACAAATCTATTTGAGCGCGGCGATGTATCTGCCGACGGAAGGGCTGATGCGACATGCGGGCGGGCGGGATGAAATGCCTGCGAAGGGGCTGATCACGGGCCGGGCCGACCGAGCGCTCAACAACATGAAAGAAAACCTGCCGTTCTTCCTTGTTCCTGCACTTCTTTCCTATGTTGTTCCAAACACAAACACCGAACTTGCCGTTCTGGGTGCACAGGTATTCTTTTGGGCCCGGCTGGTGTTTGTCCCTGCTTATCTCAGCGGCATTCCCGGCCCAAGGTCGATCGCATACTCGGTTGCGCTGATCGGCAATCTTATGATGTTCTGGGCGCTGATTGCCTAATGACCCAGGATCGCATTTCGACAGGCCTGCCTACAGGAAGCTGTTCACTTTGCGTAACTGTCGACAATTTGCCAGAATCGCGGGTCCCGCCAAACTTTTGAAACAGCTTTGGAAATCCGGCCTTTTAGCGCGGGATCAATGTCCCGATTTGCTGCAAGCCATTGCACACCATGAGACATGGGGGCGCCGATGATCAATTGGTGCGGATCGCGGCCCCTCTTCTTAGCCATGTAACTGGCGCGCATGGACATCGTGTACCAGGCATCGATGCGGCCAGCATGCAGCATGTCTGACATTTGTTCAGCGCTTGCAATTTCAGTTAGGTTGGTCAGACCGTTTCTCTTGAGAATATTTGCACGGTAGCTGCCAAGGTGGACGCCGATGGTTTTGCCTTCCTCAACCGCCATCTCGAAACTATCGATTCGCTTGTCCAAGGTAACGAAGGCACTCTCGGTGTAGAGAAGAGGCGCGATGTAGGTGAACTTTTCGCTGCGTTTTCTGGAATAGGCGAGGGAAAACAGCAGAGAGCCCGGTGTGTTTTCCGCCAGAATTTGGGCCCGTTTCCAAGGAGCAAACCGGACATCAAGTTCAAGTCCCGCTTCTTCTGCCACAAGCTGCATAATTTCGACCGCAATTCCTTGTTCTTGCTTGTTTATGGAAAGCGGCGGCAGGTAGCCTGTATAGGCAATGATCTTATTATGACTGTGAGCAAGCGCTGACCAGCTCAGAAACACACAAATTCCCGCCAGAACGGAACCTAGGATCCGAAGAATAGACAAGTGAAATCCCCTGATTGTGCTCTTTCTAATCAGGACATTTAACAGTGTCTCTGTAACGGAAACCTAAACAACTGACGGAAAGTTCTAAGATTTACTAGAACCTGGCGCTTGGTCGGCGAGTCCTTCGGTTGAGGAAATGGGATTTTTTCAATCTTGAAGTGTGTTACGCTTTGCCGTCTGGCTGGAACTGCATTGCGTGGCCATTCATGCAATAGCGCAATCCGGTCGGTGCGGGGCCGTCAGGAAAAACATGGCCTAAATGCGCGTCGCACCGGTTGCAGCGGATCTCAGTGCGGATCATCCCATGAGAATGATCTTCGATTTCTCGGATTGCATCAGGAGTTACGGCTTGGAAAAAGCTAGGCCAGCCGCACCCGGCGTCGAATTTCGTGTCTGAGAGAAACAATGGCGCGTTACAGCAGACGCAGTCGTACCGCCCGGTTTCGAAACTGTTCCAATAGGGACCGGTATAGGGACGCTCTGTGCCCGATTGCCGGGTGACATAGAATTGCTCCGGTGTCAGCTGAGCCATCCATTCTGCGATTGGTTTCCTGACTTTATTGCCTTCGTCCTGGCTCATTTTTTTTCCTCAGCAATTGTTTTGAAAGCACATAAGTAAATGGTTGTGTGCTGACAAGAGCGCAATTACTCGGCTATAGGCCAAGAACGCTCATGGCTGATTTGACCCGGTTGCCGCCTTCCTGACGGGCTTGAAAGACACAAGTTTCAGCCGTAGCCAGAAGAAATTCGGAGCTTTCTGAAATGCCTTTATGATCGGCGACAGCACAAGCGGAGCCGACAGAAGCAGTCACCACGCCGTCACCTGCAGCGTTATCTGGGTTTGGGATACCTAAATCCTGCACAGCAACCTGGATATAGGCACTGATCGTTTCAGCACCCAACTCATGCGTGCGAGGCAAAAGCAGGGCAAATTCGGACATCGCAGTGCGGGCGGCAACATCGGCGGGGCGCCGTGCGGTGTCTTTCAACATATTCGCTACTTTGGATAAGCAGTCCTCGGCAGCGCTTGGCCCGTATTGTTCGGAAAGCGCATCAAATTTATCGAGCGATACCTTGATCAGTGTCGTGTGGGTTTTTTCACGCAGGGCAACAGCCCATTCCCGTTTTAAGGAATCCTCAAAAGCCCTCCGGTTGAAAAGACCGGTCAGCGGATCAGTTTGTGTTGCCGCTTCTAAAAGCCCTTCCAGCTCCTTCCGTCGGGCTATATTTCGGAAAAAGACCGCAAATGCCGTCGGCTGTCCGGTGTCGTCTTCCAAAAGGTGTGACGTCACCTCTGCCCAGACCAGTGTCCCAAAGGCTGAGCGAAGTTGAATTTCTGCATGTGGAAGCTGGGTTTCAAAGTCTGCGCTTCCGGCCAAGATCTTATGAACAACATCAGCATCCGGATTGGGTGGACCAAGATATACAAGGTCACTTAGATGCTCTTGTAGCTTGTCTTTTCCCCAGCCGAATAGACGTTCTGCAGCCGGCGAAACGAACATGATTTCGCCTTCGAGTGTCAATTGAAGAACCGCTTCGCTGCTCAGGCTAATCAATCGTTCAAAATTAATGCCCGGTCGCTGAGAGGACGCTGCTCCGGATGTGTTGTCTCCGTTGTGGTCCAAAGCCATGCTTAGCCTCGCTCATATCCCGCTGACAACGCTACGACAGTAATGAAAGTGAACGTTATTCAAGGCGTTAAATCAAGAGGGCTTTGTGGTCCGATTGCTACTGGTCAATTCTTCTCCGAAGAACATATAGGGCTCTACAGCCGGTGCTTACAGGAGCTTTGGCGGCTTTTTCGGTCGTTGGCGACAAAGTGAGTCAAATTTTAAATACTTTTGTAGAATGGTCCGAAAACACCAGGGAAAACAGTTCTTTTGCGCTTACCAAGCATAGGAACAAAGGGGCAAAATGTCTTGAAGGGCACACTCAAAATACCTAAGACATGTGCGCATCTCTTTGGCTCGCTATTATCAATGGTATGGGTGTTGATTCGCCAATGTCCATTCTGGCTGTCCCATCGTAAAACTAACGAAAGACCAGCATGACGCCTGCAGTAACCGACGAGACCACGCTTCTGGCTGTGTTAGCGCCGTTCGCGGCCGCTGCCGTTGCTCCTATCCTGACCAAGTGGTTCAAGCACAATGCCGCCTGGCCTTTGGCTGTAATTCCTGCGATGGTCTTTCTGCATTTTTGCGGATTTGTCGGGCCGGTGTCACAAGGGGAAACTTTTGTCGCAGCCGTTGCCTGGGCTCCGAGTTATGGCGTGAACTTCTCCGTCTATGTAGATGGTTTGTCGACGCTTTTTGCCCTTCTGATATCGGGTATCGGAACCTTTATTATCCTTTATGCAGGCGGATATCTGAAAGGTCACCCGCAGCAAGGGCGGTTTTTCTCGTTTCTGTTCCTATTTATGGGCGCCATGATTGGCCTGGTGCTCGGCAACAATCTGATCTCGCTGTTCATCTTCTGGGAGCTAACGTCCATAACGTCGTTCCTGTTGATTGGCTTCGATCACTTAAGAGCGGCGTCGCGCCGAGCGGCAATCCAGGCGCTCGTGGTGACCGGGGGCGGTGGATTGCTGCTGCTGGCGGGCTTCATCCTCATCATTTCGGCGACCGGCGAGATCGAAATGTCGGTTCTTCTGTCGTCACCGGATATTATCAAGGAGACAGGCCTTTATCTGCCGATCTTCCTTCTGGTGCTTGGCGGAGCGTTCACAAAATCCGCACAGTTTCCATTCCATTTCTGGTTGCCGAACGCGATGGAGGCACCAACTCCGGTTTCCGCGTTCCTACACTCTGCCACCATGGTGAAGGCCGGTGTCTATTTGCTTATGCGCATGCATCCGCTGCTGGGAGACACAGCGCTCTGGACAACGGTTTTGCCGCTTTTTGGCGGCATCACCTTGCTTGTCGGCACGATCCTGGCGGTCCGCCAGACAGATCTGAAGTTGATGCTCGCCTATACGACCGTTGCCTCGCTTGGCCTCTTGGTCATGCTGACCGGGACCAGCTACGAAAAGGCCTTGGAAGGGGCGGCCCTTTATTTGCTGGCGCACTCGCTCTTCAAAGGGGCGCTCTTTATGGTCGCAGGCACCATCGACCATGAAGCCGGCACAAGGGACATTACCAAATTGGGCGGATTGCGCTCAGCAATGCCTGTGACCTTTGCTGCCGCGTGTCTTGCTGGTTTGTCGATGGCCGGATTGCCTCCATTCATTGGCTTCATAGCCAAGGAAGTCCTCTACTACGGCACTTGGGGCTGGCCGGAGTTTGGTATTCTGATCACAATCACTGCGGTTTTGGGCAATGCCTTGATGCTGGTAATCGCTGCAGCTGTTGCGATCAAACCCTTCTTTGGTCCGAAGATTGAAACACCAAAACATGCCCATGAAGGTCCCGTTCTGCTGTTCGCCGGTCCTGTTGTCCTGTCCGTCACGGGGCTTGTACTGGCTTTCATGGCTCACACGACCGGGATTTTGTTTGTCGGGCCGACCTTGTCGTCTCTCGTTGGAACATTCACGCAAGTTGATCTGCATTTGTGGCCAACCAAGATCAATGCACCGTTGATCCTGTCGTTGATCACGGTTGTCACCGGTGCTGTGCTGTTTATTCAACTCGACAAACTGAGAGCGTTGGTCGCGGGTGTTCTGACATCCATTGGCTGGGGCCCCGACAAGGGCTTTGACCAAGTCATCGCAAGCATCGTTTCCTTCTCGGGCTGGCTGACCCGCCGTCTGCAGAACGGTAAAATGCAGACTTACATGTTCATGACATTCGTCTTTGCCGGTTTTGCAGTTCTGTTGCCTGGTTACCTGACCAACAGTTTCCCAGCCATGCCCAAGATTCCGGACTACCGATTCTATGAGTGGGGCATTTTTGCGATTGCCGTGATGGGCCTGATTGCGGTCTTGATCGCCAAAACGCGTCTGACGGCGATTGTGTCGCTCGGAATTCAGGGGTTCGCGGTTGCCGTCATCTTCATGTTGTTCGGTGCGCCGGATCTGTCGTTCACCCAGTTCATGGTGGAAACGCTTTCTGTGGTGATCCTTGCTCTTGTGATGACCCGGTTGAACCTGTCCCCCAAAGACCCGCGAACCCGGATATCTGCCCTGGTGACCGGCGTGATTGCCGCCTCGGTTGGCCTTGGTCTGACCCTGACATTGCTGGCCATCACCCAGCAGCCGTTCGACAGCCGTTTGTCTGACTTCTTTACTGAATACAGCCGTGCCATTGCCCATGGCCGGAACATTGTCAACGTGATCCTAGTTGACTTCCGCGGCTTCGATACGCTTGGCGAAATCGCGGTGGTTGCGCTTGCCGGTCTCTGTGTTCTGGCCCTGATCCGAGTGCGCACAAAGCCGGACAAGCCACAACAGGCAGCTGTCCAGTCTAATCCCGGGGAGGCTCGCTGATGCGTACGGTCATTTTCCGCACCTTTGCGCCGTATCTCGCTGCTCTGATGGTGTTATTTTCCATCTTCGTTCTCTTGCGCGGACACAATGAACCGGGGGGAGGGTTCATTGGTGGCCTCATTGCAGCTTCCGCTCTGGCGATTTTTGGTATTGCCTGCGGTGTTGCCTCCGTGCGGCGGGCCATTGTGTTTCACCCGATGAGCATTTCCGCTTTTGGCCTTTTCATTGGAGCGCTGGCCGGTCTGCCGTCGCTTGTATTCGGCCAAGCATACATGACCAGTCAGTGGCTCATCTTCCATCTGGCAGATGTCGAAATCGCCCTGTCGACACCGCTTGTCTTTGATATCGGCGTTTATCTTGTGGTGGTCGGAGCAATTGGGTCAATTGCCCTTTCCCTGGAAGAAAGGGAGGCGGATTGATGGAAACCATCGTTGTCTACCTGATCGGATTGTTCTTCGCTGTTGCTGTGTATTTGATGATGTCCAGGCAGATTGTCCGGATGCTGCTGGGCGTCGCGATCCTCGGCAATGCGGTCAATATGCTGATCTTCACCAATGGCCGGTTGACCCGCGAAGTTCCGCCTTTGATCCCGAGCCACTTATACACGCCCGAAGTTGCCACAGCGAACCCGTTGCCGCAGGCATTGGTGCTGACGGCCATCGTGATTTCCTTTTCGTTCTTCGCGTTTCTTTTGGTTCTGGCTTTCCGCGCCTATCAAGAGCTGGGCACCGATGAGGTGGATGAAATGCGCCTGGCCGAACCCGAAAACGACCAATCCCCGCCGCAAGGATACTAAGCTTTATGGCCGGTTCTTCCGTTTCCGTAGACTACGCCCTGGCAATGGCCACTGAACCTGTGGCCGCCGGTGATTTCTTTGTGGTCGCACCGTCTTTGATCACCCTTCTTGGCGGCTCTTTGTGTTTGATGCTGCGCAAGCATACCGACTGGCAGGCCCGGCTCGGTATTGGTTTTTTGACACTGCTTGTGCTGGCAAATGCAGGGTTGTTGATACGGGTGCTCGACCATGGAGTAATCACCATGGTCATGGGCAGCTGGTTGCCGCCCTTTGGTATTGCGTTTTCGGTCGATGCGCTAAGCGCGACCATGTCCTTTGTCGGGTCCATCGTTGCATTTTGTGCCGGACTCTACGGGGCTGCATCGATCGACAGCACCGGTCGGCGCTATGGTTTTTATCCGTTCCTCTTGTTGCTGATGACTGGGGTCAGTGGCGCGTTCCTGACCGGCGATATATTCAACCTCTACGTCTGGTTCGAAGTGTTGCTGATCGCCTCTTATGGCCTTCTCATCTTGGGCAACGACCGGATGCAGTTGGACGGCGCGGTGAAATATGGCGTGCTCAATCTGATCGGCACCAACTTCTTCCTGATCGCGACCGGCCTTCTTTATGGAATCTTCGGCACCCTCAACATGGCCGATATTGCCATAAAGGTCGCCGCATTGAATGAACCGGCATCCGGGACATTGGCTACGGTCGCAGCGCTCTATTTCCTGGCATTTGCCATGAAAGCAGCGGCCTTTCCGGTCAATTTCTGGCTTCCGGCGTCCTACCACACGCCGAATATTGTCGTTTCAGCGGTTTTCGCAGGCCTTCTGACCAAGGTTGGCGTGTATGCGCTGATCCGTGTGTTCGTGATGATCCTGCCGGCTTCACGCGGGTACATGTCCGATCTGATTGCACTCGTCGCCATTTTGACCCTGCTAACCGGGGCCTTTGGCGCTTTGGCGCAGTCGGAACTCCGCCGGATGCTGGGATACCTTGTTATCGCCGGGATCGGATCGATGCTGGCCGGAGTTGCTGTTGGCTCCACATTGTCCATTTCCGGCGCCATCTTCTATGCGGTTCACTCCATCATCGTCATGACGGCCCTCTATATGGCGTCCGGGATTATTAACTTGATGGGCGGATCCTATGATTTGCGCGCTATTGGGGGGCTCTACCAAAAGAGTGCAGCATTTGCCGCTGTGTTCTTAGTGCTTGGGTTTGCAGTGTCCGGCTTGCCGCCATTTTCCGGATTCTGGCCCAAGGTGATCCTGGTCGACGCAGCCTTTTCCGATGGCCGGTCTTGGCTGGGAGCGGCGATTTTGTTCAGCGGCTTTCTAACCACCTTAGCAATGGGGCGGGTCTGGATCTTTGCCTTCTGGCGCGGCGGACCGGAAGGAACCGCGGACGGGCAGGCGGTTGCGGTGCCCGGGGCGCCGGATGGTGGAACTGCGCTGGCCAGCAGCGCGCTTTGGCTTCCTCTTGGAATTCTGACAGCCCTAATCGTCTATTTTGGTCTGCAGCCGGAATGGATGCTTGAACTTTCAACACGCGGGGCCAGCGGGGTCGTTGAACCCTTTGGCTACTTGCGGTCGGTCTTTGGAGATCAGTGATGACAGGTCTCTTCCTCATCAACATTCTTCTGGCGCTTGCCTGGGCAGCCGTGACCGGCAGCTTTGCCGAGATCAACCTTGCCTTCGGCTTTTTGCTCGGTAGCGCAGCGCTTTATCTGATCCGGGAGCAGGTGGGAACGGATGCCTATTTCCGCCGGTTCACAAAATCGATTGGCCTGGCTTTCATGTTCGTGCGGGAACTGGTCAAATCCGCGTGGCGGGTGGCCGTCATCGTGCTTCGACCCAAAATCGATTTGCAGCCTGGCATTATCGCTGTTCCGCTGACCGTTGATCGGGATTTTGAGATTGCCATGCTCGCGAATCTGATCACCCTGACCCCGGGCACGCTGTCGGTAGATGTGTCCGACGATCGTGGCACTCTTTATGTCCATTGTATCGATGTTCCAGATCCGCAGGAAACGATTGACGACATCAAGAACGGCTTTGAGCGCAAGATTCTGGAGGCGTTCCGATGACCCAGTATGAAGAGTTCTCTGCCAGCTTTCTCGATTGGTCGGTTAATGCGTCGCTTGCGATACTGACCGTCGCATTTCTGATCATCGTCTATCGGACGGTAAAGGGTCCCAGTTTACCGGATCGGGTTGTTGCGCTTGACATGCTGGTGGCCGTTGGGATCGGTTTTATCGCTGCGATCGGTGTCCTGACCGACTACCATCTTTATATCGACATAGCCATCACGCTTGGACTTGTCGGCTTTCTGGCAACTGTTGCCTTTGCCCGCTTTATTTTGCACCGAGGGCTCGCAGGCGACGAAACTATCGCGCAGGAAGTCAAAGAAAGTATTGAACGCCGGGAGGCAGGCCAATGACCGCCTTGATTGAGATTCTAACCGGCATAATGCTTGTCATCGGAGCTTCATTTGCCCTGGTGGCTTCTATCGGCCTCATACGCTTAAAGGACGTCTATATGCGCATGCATGCGGCGTCAAAGGCGGGAACTTTGGGCTCAGGTCTGATGCTCATTGCGCTGGCTATTTATGCAACTGACCTTGCGATTGCTACGCGGGCTCTTGCAGGTGTAGTGTTTTTTCTGCTGACGGCTCCGATATCGGCGCATCTCTTGGCAAAAGCGTCCTATGCCGCAGGTTACCGGGCCTGCGCAGACACCAAAGAGGATGCGTTGGCAGAGGTCATACGGCCTAATGACACTTAAATGAGACGGAAAGTATGGTCTCGTAGGTATAGAATGACCTTGCGGTAATACTTTTTATCGAATGCGGATACAATGACTGGGAAATGATCATTATTTCCCATGTCTCATTTTTTATTGCATCCATTGTTGTTTTATTTGGAATTTGGGCTTGTCTGTACGCGTTACCATCTATATAAGGCTGTCACAGGCACCTGCAAAGTAGAGTCTTTGCCGATTCTCGCACTCGTAAGTATCCTTATTCTTGTGTTCACTTACGGTGTTTGGAGTTGCAGGTAATCATCGCCACAGATTCGAATTTCAGTAGAGAACAGGTGTGAAATGACTGATAATCTGGTCGAAGCAAATTTGATTGACCTTACTGCCGACATTGTTTCCGCATATGTGAGCAACAATACCGTTGCGTCAACAGATCTTCCAGGTCTTATCAACGAAGTATATGGTGCTCTGCATAAAACGGCGGCCGCTTCGAATGAGCCGGAGCCGGAGCCGCTGAAACCAGCAGTGCCGGTCAAGAAGTCTGTCATGCCGGATTACATCATCTGCTTGGAAGACGGTAAGAAGTTCAAGTCGCTCAAGCGCCATCTGCGCACGCACTACAACATGACACCGGAAGAATACCGCGATAAGTGGGATCTGGCTGCCGATTATCCGATGGTTGCGCCTAACTATGCCGCTGCTCGGTCCGAGTTGGCAAAGAAAATGGGTCTGGGCCAGCAGCGTAAGCGCGCCAAGTAATCTATCAATAGATTATAGTAAAACAAAAAGAAGCCGCCCAAATTGGGCGGCTTTTTTCGTTTTTTGATTCATTTCTATCTTATTGCGAAAATAGCAATTCAATCCAATGTTTGTTCGAAACAGGCTCCCTATGCGCTTCTGAATATTAAGGTTGTGAAATAACTTATACACCCCCATGAATTGCAGCGCTAGAATGTAGGAAAATAAGCCTAGCGGCCGTGGGTAGGGAGAACACCGGTTTCCATATTGAAGCTTCTATTGAGAGAAAGCCCGGAGCCGGAGTTCCAGATCTTTGACAGTCTTTGTGTTCACAACAGGGAGTGACAACATGATTGGGAACCGGGGAGGGAATTTTCTAATAGTGTCGGCGGATGTGGAGAAAGAGCCGCACCGCCTGCTTGCTGCGAATAGGCTGGCCGCCCATTTGCATTTGGCCGAAGGTTATGTCTCGCGCGCTTTCTGCATTAAACCACACGACTTCTATATTGTTACCCGTGGCCCAAAGCATGTTGCAGAAGCGCGTCAATTAATCATGTATCTCGCGCATGTGGAGTTTGGGTTGCCTTTGGCTGTTGTCGGTCGAAAGTACCAGCGTGACCGCTCGACTGCGTCCTATGCCTGCAGAACCATAGAGCACAGGCGGGAAGATCCGTTTTTTGATCAGCTTGTTAGCGAGATCGAAGATCTGATCACACTGAGAAAAGACCCTTTGTTTGGTTCATTTGTGTGGAGGGCAAAATGAGTTTTGTCGAAACCTCCACATCTGAAAGCCGGCAAAATCGGGTTCGCCTATTGCGTAACTTATCGGCGCCAGGCGCAAAACTAATGCGCAGGCAGATGAAGGACCAGATTTCATGGGTTCTCATCCGCTCTGGTGGCGAGGCTCGTACGGCTTGGTGTGACAACCTTATCAAGCAAGCGCTTGCCTCAGGTGTTGTTGACCTCAACACAAAGGAAGAATGCAGAATAACTAAGGCGGGACGGGCGGCGCTTCGAAGGGCTTTGAGCGGAGCTGAGGCTTATTCGGATCAGCATCGGACCATTCGCTATCAGCAGAAAACGGAAGATTCTGCTTCGAAACGCCGGCCTGCTCCAATACGTACCAAAACAAATCTCGATGAGAGTCCATTGGCCCGGCTTGCCGTGCGGAAAGGTAAGAATGGCAAACCGCTGCTCGAACCCGAACAAGTCCGGGCCGGGGAACGCTTGCGCGCCGACTACACCTTTGCAGCCATGATGCCAGCGATTGGTCAGGGGTGGCGGACGGAACGGATCGGTTCTGGGCCGGCGCGATCGGGGCTCAGGGACCTAAGTGATGATGTTCTGTCAGCGCGCCAACGGGTTGAGCGGATTTTGGCTAGTATTGAACCAGTTCTCGCCAGTGTGATTGTCGACGTTTGTTGCCACCTGAAAGGTCTTGAGAAAATCGAAGAAGAACGTGGCTGGCCGGCGCGCTGCGCCAAGATCGTCTTGCAGATTGGGCTGTCAGCACTTGTGGAGCGTTACGGTGAAAGAACTCAGGCCGCTGCAGGGCATGGCCACATTCACACTTGGCAGGCAAAATAGGCTGAGATCAATTGACGGACAGCTTAGGCGGCTGCCAAAGCAGCCTCTGCATCTGCCCGGATTCGCCCAACCATTGAACGTAGGCCGTTGGAGCGTTGCGGGGTGAGGTGTTCTTGTAAGCCCAGCTTTTTAAAAATCGCTTCCACATCGATGTTCAATATGCCAGCGGCTGTCTTGCCATTAAAGATCGCGGTCACAATGGCGACAAGACCTTGTACGATCAGGGCATCGCTGTCACCGCGGAATATCAGCACCGGCACACCGTCTGTGTTTTTTTCTATGCTTGTGATCAACCATACCTGTGAGACGCAGCCACGAACTTTGTGGTCTTCACTGCGTTCCTCATCTGTAAGCGGAGCCAGCTCTTTGCCCAGGTCGATCAGATATTTGTAGCGGTCTTCCCAGTCGTCCAGAAACTCGAAACTTTCCAGGATGTCATCAAGTGTTGTTGTCATGATCCGGGTCTTAAATGCTGTCTATGCGCTTCATATAGCCCGCTCATGACATCCTGCCTATCCTTGCAGCGACGATTTTCTCAGTGAAATGGCAAAAAACGCCGGGCGAAAGACAAAGAAACGCCGCAGACGAAATGGGCAGCTGTCCGTCTGCGGCGTAGCGGAAAACGTCCGCTGAAGTGAAGCCGTCCTTTGCGATGCGGTTGCACCGCATGAGCGGGGCGCAATCAACCACTCGTAACGTTCTGGAGGTCGTCGGAACGCCTAGTGGTTTTACTCAGGTTTTTGGCCCTGAGCGGGGTTTGGGCCGCGGTGTAGGCCCAATTTCTGTAGTCTTGTTTTGAACTTCCGCTGACACTGTTTCAAATGCCGGATATTCAATCTGTACAGATTGATCCGATGTCGGTTGAACGTTTGTCGAACCGGTGATCATCGTGTCGCGGGAGGTGTCCTCGGCAACTTGTGTGTCCAGATACTCGTATACAATCCGGGCACCATCGCGGGCGCGGCTGCCGATAGCGGTCAGCGCGTTTCCACCTGTCTCGCATGCCACGGGATTGCGATCACAAAATCCGCCGATGTCCGATACTGTCGCTTGCGCAGCAAGGTACGCTGAGACAGGGTTGACGGATTCAACGGGTGTACTCTCCTCTTCCGACCCAATCGGAATAAGGACCAGCACAAGTGTTAGCCAAAAGGCCGTTCTCAAAAGAAAGAACATTGCTGCTACCCATAGTTCTTTTCACATTAGGCGTGCCTTGTTGAACTGTTGGCACACTCGTTATGAAACAGACACTAGCAGCGACATCAGAACGTCCGGTTGAACCGGAAATGCCAATTTTCATAAAATAAAACATGCATTTAAGACAAGTTTTCTGAGAATTTGATTCAAATTTGAATGAATTTCAGTCAAGCCCCTGAAAAAAATGAAAATAATGCAATTTTTGGACGAATGGGACTTATCCTTTATCGTTCCTTAAGCGGTGCGGGCGAAAATGCCGATAACAGTTTTGCGGGCCCGATTCCCGCGTGTGTATCGGTAGTATGTTTTGAGTAACTATCTGAAGTTTTTGGGAAATGCCTGGGAGGTCTGGGCGAGCCGGGTTGATGGAATGATTCACCCGGAGGCTGTGACGGATCCGTATTGCGGGCCGCTTCATAGATCCTTCCTTTTGGGATGTTTTTTTTCCGGTGCCATTGCACTTCTTGTTTTGCCGCTTCATTTGGCATTGGCCGGTGCGCCTCCGGCAGCCGCCGTGCTCATGATTACCTGGATGCTAAGCCAGTGGCCTTTGGCCCTGTATCTCTCCCGATCCGGCAATCTTGAACGGGCTATTACACTGTCGGCCGGACTGTTTGCCGTGTTCACGGCTGCCATTTGCGCTTTGACGGGCGGGGCCAGTTCGTTTGCTGTGATTTGGTTGCTGATTCCATGTTTGGAAGCCGCGTTTGCGTCTCGGCGCAGAACTGCGATGGTGGTGACTGGTTTCTGCAGCGCGCTCTATCTGGCTTTGTTGGGGTATTCCGGCAGTTATTCTTCGGTGATGGGTGTCCCAGCCGGAGTTGAACCTGTCGCGGTGCTAGGAGCTTTGACCTATGCGGGGACACTTGTCGTCCGTTTGATTGCTGATCGGCAGCGGAGCCGGGTTTTGCACAGAGTGTCTCTGGACGACTTTCAAACATTGAACCAAACCTTGTCCGGGATTGTCTGCAAGGTTCAAACCTCGGGCGAGGTGCGGCTTCTTGCTGGTCCCGCAAGGCAGTTGTTTGGTGCTGCTTTTGCATCGGCTGGACCGGATTGGATCTTTGCGCGCTTGCATGTCACCGACCGTCCGCTTTATTTGACCCGGTTGTCCGAAGCCCGCCATAAGGGGCTGGTATCCAGTTTGGAAGTTTTAATCCGCACTTGTCCGGATGACAGCGAAGAACCAAACGGTATTCACTACGCCAAAATGGCGGTCAGATTGGCACCGCTTGGTGATCTTGGGAGGGTCTCCCAATGCACAGCCGAAGGCAGATCCGTGCTGATTGCTTTGGACCCCATCAAAGACGCGGAACAGGTGCAGTTGACAAATACAGCGGATGTTTTGCGTATTCCGGCTGCGAATCATCTGCTGCCAGCAGAAGATGCCTGGCAGCCTGAAACACTTATGAAATCGGCATAGGTGGTTTATGGCGAAGCAGGGCAAACGATCAAAAAAACAAGAGCCACCGGAATCCATGATGAGCCGGGCAGGTTATGTCGCACGGGATAACCCGGTTGCCGCAGGCGGCACGGTTGTCATGGGTTTGACGGCTTGCCTGATCATAGCCAATGCGGTTGGCCTTCAACCTGGACGCCATCCGGCACCCTATTATTCCACACGCGCGTGGCCTGACACGGTTCAAGTGCCAGAACCTGATGGACGCCGCGGCCTTGTGCCCGTTCAGGAGATTTCCACCCTCGTTCTGGACCTTCAAATATCCCTGCGCAAGTTGGGGCTTTATGTGGGGCCGCTTGATGGCGTCAATGGCCCGGCGACGGAACGGGCTATCCGTGCATTTGAACGTAGAGCCGGGCGAGTTGAAACCGGTCAGGCCAACGAAGGCCTATTGGCACTGGTGCTTTTGCAAGGCGATGATCCGGTCGCCCTAGATGCGCCGCCGGTTCCGCGAGCAAAGCCGCACGTGTCTGGAACAACGTCTGCCGCTGTTGATCAGAATGTTACTGCCAGTGTTGATGCAGATCCCAAACTGAAAAAAATCCAATACGCGCTTTCCCAACTTGGGTACGGTCCTCTGATTGCCGATGGCGTGATGGGAGCCAACACATCTGCCGCGCTTCGGCGGTTTGAGCTGGACAGGGGATTACCGGAGACTGGTGAACCCAATCCGGACACGCTTGAACGGCTGGCAATGGTCAGCGGTCAGCGCTTTGACCAGTAATATGCAGGAGGGCGGGCGCCGGGACGCTTCGCAATCTGGAGGTGGTCATGCGGGTTACTTCTGAACTATTTGTCAGTGCACTGGTTCGTCAAACGTTTTCTGACAATGGCTTTGCCGCGGTTACCCGCAAAGGCGCAGCTGAAGCTGGCGCGATACTCGTGATCATTGATCTCCGAAACGGCCGGTACGATCTCTACGCGCCCGCTCCTCAAGCCTTTTTTGACGATGGCGATCAAGGTCGTCTGTTTGAACAAGTGCTATCTTCCGTTGAACGTGCCGACATTGAAACCCGCCTGGAGCGGGAGGCCCGGATGGATCCGGACTTCTGGGTCGTCGAGATCGAAGCGGCCGATGGCAAAGTGGATCTGCCTTTGGCGAAAGATCAAGATACCCCAAACCCGGCAGATGCCTTCTTCCGTCTATAAGTATTGGTGCGCTAGCCCGTGCTTCGCTGCGTGCGTGCAGAAGACTGCGTTCCTGTCCCCGAACGATGGGATCTGGTGTCGCGGGCGAGCCGGTCCTGGTCTTGGTACTGAGCTGCATGCCGGGCTGTCTTTTTCTGGTCAGACGGCGGTTGTTCTCCAAGCAAGGTCCAGGAGCCAACCAGAGCTTCAGCCGCCGCCAAACTTAGGTTCCGGTGCAGGAAAAGCAGTTTTCGAATGTCCTGGATCGGGAGGCGCTCGCCTAGCAGGCGGATCAAGACAGCCGCCGTATTGTCCCGGGACATGCCAAGTGCCTTTAGAGCAATCACCAAGGCCTCGCCCTGATCCTCTTGCAGCATCATATGGCTGATCGAACTGGGAAGACTCAGCCCTTGCCCGAGACAGTCGGCAAACCGGGACCGTTTCTGAAGATTAGCAGCTTTCAAAAGCGCACCGTGCAGACGCAGACGAGCCGTGTCGATGGCAGGGATTTTTGCTTGCAAAGGTGATTGCGCCTGCTTGATCAGGCCCATGGTTTCGGCTGCTGCTATGGACTTTGCTCGTAAGGAGGCAGGCAGGTAGAGAAACTGGCTCATCAAGCTTTCAGCGTTCAAAGCCTGGCGGCTGGACAATTCTTGTCCGAGGTCAGCGATAAGGTCGCTGCGCCGGCCAAGCTGCTCCATATGACGCTGGTTCAGAGTGAGATCGTTCCTGTCCAAAAGAAAGCGAATGGTATCTGTGCTGCCGTAATCACAGAGTGTGGCCAGAATCACTGGTTCCAATGCGTTGCGGCCAGCAATCGCCTTGCGGGCCGTTTCCGGACCGGCTTTGACAATTTTTTTTAACAGATCCACAGAAAGCAAAGAACTGTGCCGAAGAACTGGATAAGCGGTTAGGGCGTCATCGTCTTGGGCAAGCAACTCTAAGAGTTCTTCTGGTGTGTCGGGATGGGACGCCAGCATATTGGCAATCTGGCGCCGGTCCCTAAGAGAAGCCGCTGGTAGTAGGTTTTTCGAAAGTTCCAGAAAAACTTTTATTTCCTGCGTGTTATGGCCTTTTCGTCCCGCGAAAAGTTCCGCGGCAGAAAGCAGAATTCCGTCGTCTGCTGACTGTGTGGAAGGCGTTTTGGGAGTTCGTATTGAGGTCTGCACAGTACGTTGGAACCGTTCTCTGGCGGCGTATGACACCTGAAAAAACACAAATTAACGGCGGATAAGTCCGTCTCCATTCCTTCAATTTGGACCAAAACCGTTAGCATGTTGTTAACCTGAACGGCAGCTTAATGAGGCCACAGGTAGTATCGCGTCACCCAATTGACCGTTTCCGCTGCCCATCGCTCCAGCGGAAGCTGGAACCGAAGGAGGAGACGATGGGCACGTTGTTAGATTTTGCTTCAGCACCACGGCCGACGGCCAGAGTTGGATGCCGTCCAGCAGGGCGCTGCGTACAGGACCGGGATGGTTTTGGACAAGTTATCCTCTTCCCAGGTGTCCGCTATGAGCACCATGACCTTGATCTTGGCGCACGAATCAACACCATCGGAAAGGCTGCTGGACCTGCTGCGTCCGACAAGGACTGACGTTCGAGCCTCTCTAGCTGCACTGAACAAGCACTCGCATGCGGTCTGGAGATACGCCCCATGGGCATTGTCAACGCGGTTGGAACACATTGTGCGCACAGTAAACTGCGCAGCCGCAATCCATCTTCGGCTTTTGTAGCCCCTGGATTGTTGATTTCCGTTCTTGCGTTGATCTTGGCCGGATGTGTTCGGCCCACAGGTGATTTCGACCGTGCAAAACCATCTGTGATGCATGATACGATCATGCCGGCAATCGGTGAAGCTTCAGCGCGGATGCGCGAAGACCCGGTATCAAAATTCAATTACACTGATGACGAGAAGCTCTTGCGTGACCGTGCTTGGGCGCTGATCCGGCCGCCTTGGACGAAAGATTGGATTGGTGGCTCCATGGCTGAACTGGCCCGAACGCGAATTCTTCCAGAAACTGAAGGCCGGATTCCGCCGGATCTTTATTACCAGTATCTGCGGTCTGACAAATTCAGATCTTCTAACGCTCGGTTCGATAAGATAGCCTCCGACGCGACCGGAGACGCAGATCTTGTCATGCCGTTTTGCGAAGTTGCTTTGCGCGTCAGAAAAGCTGATGACGAACGCCTTCGAACGTTGCAGAACAAACAACTGACCACCGAAGAGATGTATACCGGTGCCAAGGCACGGGTGTGGGAAAACCGTGTTGCGATAAAATGGGTAGGGCAGGCGCTGCGTTTCCGTATAAAAGCCTATAAGGGTGCACTGGACGCGCTGGAAATCGAAACCCCCAGCCGTGACCGGCAATGGAAGGTCAATACGGCAATCCGGGAGCTGGAGGGGCAGGTGCTGCTGGCCGAATCTGAGTGCCAGGCGGAGAACCGGTATGGCGCGGATGCTCCGGTACGGCGGTCCCGCATTTACAAAGGCTGGGGCAATGAGCGTCCTCCAGTTCAGAAATAGGTCCTGATTTCTTCTAAAACTGGTTTACCCAAGGATGTCGCAAGTCGCCTGGCTCATGGCTGCTTCGATGGCGTTGGCTCTGGTGGGATGCGGAATGTAAGCTCTGAGCAAAGCAATGCCGCTGGTTTCCTTGGTTTCAATGACGATCAGATCTTCCAGGTTCTCAGGCGGGTTCTCGCGCAAGATCGATAGTTGCTCGGGAGTGATCAGCAGCATGGATAGACGATCCGCACCGGCAGTGCGGTTGTTCAGGCTGTAGACGGCCTCACCGGCTTCATTGAAGATCCCAATCGACCAGAATGGAACGGGAAGTTCTGCGTCGAAGAACACCGTACCATTGGCGAGCTGAAACCTGCAGATAGCGTGTTTCATGGCTGGGTCGAGGCCGGGCAACGGCTCAGCACCCGGTTTGACATCCGGCAGCACGTTAAATTGGCGATCGGGTCCATAACGTTGGACGTCATCATACGCACCATGCTTGACGTTAAGCGGAATGGTCAGCACCACAAGAATATGGATTACAGCGGCGAGACAGAAGACTGCAAGCGTGCCGGCAATAAAGCTGAAGCGGGTCGAGAGGGTCATGAGCAGCCGGTCCTTTCGATCACCGGCACACTGACCCCATCGAGCGCAGCGCCTGTTGTAACGGGCGCATCGTACAGCCTGAGGACAAAGCGGAGGCCATCACTGGACTGGGCTTTCGGCGGCAGCGGCAGCCAGTTGCCTGCCTGAATGTGTTTGCTGACCAAGACCTCAAACGTGCCGTCTGGTTTGCGCAAAAGGCTTTGGCTTGAGATATGGCTGCGCCCTGGCAATGTCTCCACAAGACGGCCGTGTCCGTTTACCGATGTCAGGGTCCACAGACGGGCTGTCGGGGTGCGTCCGCTGATCCTGTAGCTGCAGGCCGGGTCAAGAAACTGGCCAGCGCTGTCAAAACGTGCCGTCAGTGCCAAGCCTTCCCCTGAGGCCAGCGGAATGTAACCGCCGCGGGTATAAATTGCGACGGAATAGGGGTCGGCTTCTGTCGTTCCCGCCTTAGGATAGGCTTTCCAAGGGCCGACAATAATTGCGTCGAGCGGTTCTTCACGTTCGATAAGGAGATAGGCTGAACTGATCCCAAGTAGCGCGCCGAGACCGACGATCAGTGCCACCAAACTTAGGGTCCGAACCGGATGCGCTCTTGCGGGCCGTATTGCACGAGGCAAGGTTTCTTTTTGCCAGCCGGCTTCACTGTGGACGGGGTGGTTCTGCATCAAAGCATCGCTCATTGGGCTGCTGCGAGATCGGTACTAGTCGTGCCCGGCAAGTTGGCGGTGTCCTGTTGCCCAGATAGTTCCCGCAGTTCTTCGCCAATCTCCAGAAGGAGCGCCTGCGTGCGCCGATTTAAAACACGTGGTTGGATGGCGACCACATTAGTTGCTGCCAATGGTTGACGTGCCGGGCTTGCAAGGCGGGGCAGGTTCTCCGCGTCAACACCAGGCATCGACACCAGCTCAATGCCATTGTGGGCATAGGCCATGAACCGTTGCCAGGCCATTGCAGGCAAACTGCCACCGGTAACGCGGCGGGTTGAGGTGAAGTCATCATTGCCGAACCAGACGGCACCGGTGAAATTGCCGGTGTAGCCAACAAACCAGGCGTCGCGGTAGGCATTGGTTGTCCCAGTTTTTCCGCCGGCAACAACACCGTCTATCCGGGCGCGCCGGCCGGTGCCGGCTTCCACCACGTTGACGAGGATGTCATTCATCTCAAAGACCTTGTCTTCCGGTAGGACGCGTTTTGCAGGCGGTTCGTCCTTTTCGCGGTGGTAAAGGACTTCTCCATCGCTGTTGACCACATCCAGGATCGCATAGGACTTGGCCTTGTACCCGCCATTGGCGAATGTTGAATAAGACGAGGCCATATCGATGACCGAGACTTCTGAGGAACCAATGGGCAGAGATACAGAGTTCTCCAACTCGTGGGTTAGTCCCATGGCATAGGCGGTTTCGATGATTTTTTCCCGGCCGAAAGCTTGGGCAAGGCGGACCGGGATCGTGTTGATGGATTTTGTCAGGGCGAGTTTTAATGTGACTGCCCCGCGATAGCTGCGTGTGTAGTTGCGCGGGCACCAGTTGCCGAGGCAAAATGGCCGGTCAGGGACGATGCTGTCGGCCGAATAGCCGTTCATGAACGCGGTCATATAGACAAAAGGTTTGAACGAGGAACCCGGCTGGCGCAGGGCATTGACCGCGCGGTTAAATTGGCTTTCGCCGTAATTGCTGCCGCCCACCATAGCGACCACCGCTCCATCCGGGATCATCGCAACCAAGGCAGCGGAATTGGCGTCCCGAAGTTTGCCATTTTCGCGCAGAACGGAAGAAACAGCCTGATCGGCTTGCCGCTGTAGGGCTGGATCCAATGTGGTGCGTACGGTGACGATCCGGTCGCGTGCCAGCGCGGGATTGCGGCGGGCGAGTTTCTTCACCTCATCCAGTGCCCAATCAAGGAAATACTCCGGAAGCTGCTCCTGTGAACGGTCGACCGCGAGGGCGGGATTGCGCCGGGCGCCAATCACTTGTCCTTCTGTCAGGAGATCAGCCTGCACCATGTTGGTCAGAACCTCATTGGCCCGGGCACGGGCTGCTGGGAGGTTGATATGCGGCGCGTATTTGGTCGGGGCTTTGTAAAGCCCGGCAAGCATGGCGCTTTCGGCCAGCGTCAGTTCGCGGACGTTTTTGTTGAAGTAGAATTCTGCGGCCGCCGTTACTCCAAAAACCCCGCCGCCCATATAGGCGCGGTCGAGATAGAGTTTTAGAATCTCCTGTTTAGACAGGTTGGCTTCCAGCCAGAGTGCCAAATAGGCTTCCTTGATCTTCCGGCTAAGACTGCGTTCGTTGGTCAAGAACAGGTTCTTGGCAAGCTGCTGGGTCAGCGTGGAGCCGCCCTGAACCACACCGCCGGCACGGGCGTTTTCGACCATGGCGCGGAATGTGCCGACAAAATCAATGCCGAAATGCAGGAAGAACCGCCGGTCTTCGGTGGCGAGCGTTGCTTTGACCAGGGAATCGGGAATTTCTTCCAGCGGAACGCTGTCGTTTAGAACGATACCCCTGCGTCCGATTTCTTTGCCGAACCGGTCGAGAAACGTTACGGCAAAGTCGTCCGTCGTTTTCCAATCGGCATAGCGGGTGGCTTCAAAGGCCGGTTGGGCGAAAGCGAGCACGATTACTATGCCTATGACGCCATAGGTCAGAGCATCAGAGGACAGTTCGGCGAGTGCCCGCCAAATGCCTTTGGCTCGGAATCTGCGGAGAAATCCGTCATATATCTCCCAACTGCGTCGGATGACCGACCACGCACGCCAAAGGCCTGTATCGACTAAGGCGTCAATAGACAGGAAGAACCGGCGGATCCGGTAGCGCTGTTTGGGGCGCGGCTTTGCACCGTCTTCTTCTGAGTGTGGATCGCTTGCCACGTTTGCAGAATCTCCGCACACGATTGAGACTTTAAAACTAACCCGTTTTTACAAGAGTGGAAACCGCAGGCAATGCCAGAGGTGATACCGTAACGGAATTATTCAGCAATCATTGTCGTGGATGCTGACATGCAGAACCTGTCAGTATTGCCGGAGCGCTATAGCCATGGTAGGCGCTGCCGGTTCCAAAAACTGGCGCGCCAGGAGATCGCTTCACATGTCTTCCAGCAGTTCAAACACTTCAAGCGGGGGGCTTCCATTTTGGAAGACGAAATCCCTTGAGGAAATGACAACTGGGGAATGGGAATCCTTATGCGATGGGTGCGCCCGTTGCTGCCTCAACAAATTGGAGGATTGGGATACGGGCGAGATCGTCTGGACAGACGTCGGATGTACTCTTCTGGATGGCGCAAGTTGCCGCTGTAAGGATTATGACAACCGGGCTGCGACGGTACCGGACTGCATTCAGTTGACGCCCGCCGAAGTGCGGACCTTGACGTGGCTACCGCCGACCTGCGCCTATCGCCTGGTTCGTGAGGGGGCGGACCTTTATTGGTGGCACCCGCTGGTGTCGGGGGATCCTCATACGGTCCATCAAGCCGGTGTCTCCGTCAGCGGGCGGACCGTAAGCGAGGACGGCATGGAGCTGGAAGACTATGAGAACCACGTCGTCACCTGGCCCGGGGAATTGCCCGAGACCTGAAGAGGCCTGATCAGCTGATGGGCGCCGTCACCAAAAAGGCTTCGGTGTGTTTGTAAAGCCGGTCATAAATGATGTTGAGGTCTTGGATTTGATGGGACCTATAAAGAATTGCACTGTGGATTAGGAAGGCGATCAGGCCGTCGAGCAGCTCTTCCAATGACCGGTCATCCCGCAAAGCTGGACTGATGTCCGGCGAACCGCGCCACATTTCCATGTACGCCAGAAGCTTCTGATCAAGGACATCGAGCTGCTCGATAAACTCGGGTGCACAATGGCCTTTGGTTGCTCCGATATTTTCCAAAAACACCCGCAACATGGTCTGGCTTTCGGTGATCACCGCAATCAGCGCCATCATGCGTTTGACCAGAGCGCCAACAGGATCGGCCAGATCGTCCTTTGACGTCATGTCATCAAGGTCGGCCGCTTCGCGCAGTTGCCGTAAATGATCAAGCAACAGATAGGAAAGAAGCCCGTCCATATCGCCGAAATGGGCAAACAATGTACCCTTTGCGACACCGGCTTCCTTGGCGATCGCCTCGGCGGTGATGTCTTCCAGGGCCTTTGTTCTGGAAAGGGTGGCCGCGGCCGTCAAGATACGCGCCCGGGTGAGGGCGGTTCGAGCCTGCGGCTTGCGTGTTTTGGTGTCACTTGGCATGGCAACTTCGATTAAAAATGACCGTGGTCAAAATAACTGTTGACCTCGTACCATAATTGCGTCAAAAAATGACCGTGGTCAATTATTGATCCTTTGTGCTGGGTCTGAGCCCCGCCACTCAACGGAGTTATAAACATGACGAAGAAGATACTTGTGCTGGATGGCCATCCGGCAAGGGAGAGCTTTTGCGGTGCGCTGGCAAGCGCTTACGCTGAGGCGGCAAAGAAAAAAGGTCATGATGTCCGCGTCTTGCGGCTGGCTGACCTGGCCTTCGATCCGGATTTTGGGACGGGATCCTTTAAATCCATCAAACCGTTGGAAGCGGATTTGGAAACTTTTTGGTCCGACCTGGAATGGTGCAACCATTTTGTCGTTGCCCATCCACTGTGGTGGGGCGGATTGCCGGCCAAACTGAAGGGTTTGATCGACCGGGTGCTGCTACCGGGCAAAGCCTTCAAATATGTGCCGGGGAAGGCGGTGCCGGCGAAATTGATGACCGGCCGGACGTCGGACGTCCTGGTCACGGCCGATACGCCGGGATGGATTTTCCGCTTCATTTACGGCCTGGCCATCAAAAAACAGATGAAACTGCAAATCCTGGAATTCTGCGGACTTAAGCTGAAGAACTATGCCTGGTTCGCGCCGATCCATCAGTCGACAGATACTGCCCGGGCCAAGATGCTCGGCAAAGCCGCCCGGCTAGGAGCGGCGGTTTAAGCGAACATTTGGGCTGGTTCTTTTGGCCTGAACACAAGATGAGACCGAGAGTGTTTTGAAACACGCCGGTCTCACTCTTCAAGCCACCGGGGCAATCCTTCAGCTCATTTGCTATCTGTCGCTGCCCCGTTCTTTTGATCGTAGCGCTGCAGTTCCTTTGCGAAGACAACGTAGTACTTGTAAATGTTTCCGACATAACGAACCGGTTCGCGGCTGATCCGCTTTGAAACGATCCATTCGACATTCCCAAACCATTTGTTCGGATCATACCCGCTTTTCTCCGCTTCTGCCCGGAGCTTTTTGAAGCGGCTGGGACCTGCGTTATAGGCGGCTAGGGCGAAAAAAGTCTGATTGGGTCGGTCATGTTCCAGATCAGCGAAATACTGGTCGGCAAGATATCGCAGATACTTCACGCCAGCATGAACATTGTTGTCAGCATCTGCGGCTACGCCTTTGATATTGATCGGATTTCCGGCTGCAGTTGACGGTTTGATCTGCATGAGGCCGACCGCACCGGCATGGCTGCGTACCTCCTGCTTGAATTGGCTTTCCTGATAGGATTGAGCAGCGATCAGCAACCAGTCGATATTGTATTCCTGGCCATATTTTTTGAACAAGGCTTCAATTTTGAGAAGTTGTTCCTGACGGTTGCCATCATTCAGATTTTTCAAGAATTTGGTGTCTTGAAAATACCGCTTCAAAATGATGTTCCCGAGCAGTGTGCCTTTTTCGACTATTTTGACGAAGCCATTGATCTCTTTGAGCAGGCTCGGCGCATTCTTGCGGACGGCGATTGCGATATTACCATCAGTGCGGACAGCGGCATCCGGGTGTGTCTGAAGGCCGTCAATCACCTGCATCCAGAAGTCCGCTTTATGTTCATCGATGATGATCATGGGGATGCTGCCCGCCTTGACCAGTTCAATCAGATCTTCGTCTTCCAGGTTTTCATCCGCAGGTACAATGTCGACAAGTGGTTTGCCATCAGCTTCCAGTCTTTCGTTCAGCACTAGCAGGCTATTGAAATAACTTGATGATCGCCGGACATGGACACTTAGACCTGAAAGGGCTTCCGGCGATGTCAGGTCTGTGGCGCCCTCTGCTGTCAGAGGCACTTCCTTTGCGCCTTTAAAGAGCGGCGTTGAAAAATCAACAAGCTGCAAGCGTTCCGGTGTGACGGTGAGATTTCCCAAGGCAATGTCGCCTTGCCCGTCTTCGAGATCGGAAAACAAATCTGCGCGCGGTGTTGGGATCATAACCAGTTGACCGTCACGCACCTTCTTGCCGTGTTTTTTATCGAGAAATTTGCCCAGTTCTGTCATCAAATCGACAGCGGTGCCTCGCTGGACACCGCCATCGATGAAATAGGCAGTTTTTGAAAACGGGACGAGCACACGCAAAAAACCGCGGTCGACGATCTCGTCGAAATCGCCCTTGAAGGGTTGTCGAAGCACTTGTTCGAATTCGTCCGACAGTCCTGGTTCCATGGCTTTTGCAGGAGTTGCAGAGAGCAATGATCCAAGTATGAATGCAGCTGCGAGATACCAAAAAGTGTTTGAAAATGAACTGTTGGGCATGATCATTCCCCCAATGAAATACCGTTGGGGAAGTCAAGCAAACTCAGATGCTGCTTTCAAGCTGACAAAACAGGAAGATTGAAGTTCGTTTGATGACCGCAGTATGAAAGATCTGACCTCGGGACAGGTTTCCCAGCAAGGCCTTTGGATGTTGTTAAGGACCGCTTCTTGTAAGCGCTCTCCGCCGTTACAGGCCTGTGGTTTATTTTACGCCCCGAACCGGTCCTGCCACGTTTGCATGGTGTCTCCTGCGGCCGGCGTTGCATGATAAACACCCCGGGCGATAGCACGGGCAAGACAGGACGCAGCAGCAGCGCCCATCTGCACCATGTCTTCCAGGCCGTTTTCGAGTTTTCTCTGCCCGGTCGACAATGCAAAAACCAGATCGCCATCTAGCGGCGTATGCGCCGGCCAGAGCGCACGGGCCAACCCGTCATGCGCCATCACAGCAAGGCGTTTGGCTTCACCCTTGGTAAGGATCGCATCGGTCGCAACCGCGGCAATCGTGGTGTTGGCGCCAGGCTCCAACGCATCCAGCTTGGTTCTGACTGTCGTGCAGTCTTCCGGCAGAGTTGACGGAATGCCGTGGCCGCCGAATTCGGAGCCGACCTCAAAAGGGGCTGCCCAAAAATGCGGTGTCTCGCCCATGGTTGCCCGGCCAAGGGCATTGACGGCGACGATAGCGCCAATCGTGACACCGTTTTCCAAAACCACGGACGCCGAACCGAGCCCGCCTTTCAGATTGGCTGTGGTTGCGCCCATGCCCGCACCGGCGGAACCCAGGGCAAAGTCGTGCCCAATGGCATCGAGTGCGGCCCGGCCCAAATCCCGGTAGGGCGTCATCTGGCCCCAGCTCTTGTTGCCACCGTTTAGAAGGTCAAACAGGATCGCGGTCGGGACAATCGGTACCCGGACCGGTCCAACTTGATAACCGTAGCCGAGTTCGGCAAGGCGACCTTGCACACCGGCGCCGGCATCTAGGCCAAAGGCAGACCCACCCGCCAGAACGATGGCGTCGATCTTTTCAACCGTCTGTTCCGGTTCTAGAAGGGCTATTTCCCGCGTTCCTGGAGCCCCGCCCTGGATTGCAACAGAAGCGACCGCTGGCTCATCGGGAACCAGCACTGTTGCCCCGGATTTCAAATCAGAATCGGACGCATTGCCGACTTTGAGGCCTGGAACGTCAGTGATCAGGTTTCTAGGACCGGTCATCAAAAAAACTTTCAGTGGAATCGAGATGAGGAAGGGGTGCAAGTCTGCGCCGCTTCAACCTATGTGTCGAGGCTTTTGTAGCCCCTGCGGACGTAGATGAGAGATTTGCCCGGATCCGTCATGCGCAAATCGACGACGGTCCCAACGATGATCGAATGGGTGCCGACTTCCGAGACGGAAAAGACTTCACAATCAACGCTCAATCGGGCGCTATCAAGAGCTGGACACCCGGTCGCCAAGTCCGTCCAGGACCCATGAGCGAAGCGGTCGCTCATGTCCGCACTCTCTTTGCCGGCGAACACTTCGGAGATTGCCTGATGATCATCTGCCAGAGTGTTGAGGCAGAAGCACCGGTTTTTTAAAACGGCAGCATGGATTCGCGATTGGCGGTTAAGGCAGATGAGAATGCTTGCCGGGTCGTCGCTGACAGAACAGGCGGCAGACACCGTGCCGCCGGCCCGCCCGCCTGCGCCATCGGTAGAAACAATATGAACAGCGGCCGCAATGCGGCTCATGGCTTCCCGGAATGATTGGGAATCCAGCAGCAAGCTGTTTGAGGTGGGGCCGGTCTCAGAAGATGACGCCATACGTATTATACTCCCTGGCCCGGATCGCTCATCCGGTCCAGCTATTAAGATCCTTGTTGCCAGTGCCTATCAAACCCAAACAAGCCTTGCAATTTCTGTAGCTTTCGATTGACTGCACCAGCGCAAGTTTTCTACGGGAACGCGCATGTGATGGATCTGGAGAGCGCGATGAGGTTTTACCGTGTTTTGGCGGGCATGCTGGCGGCAGGCAGTATTTTGCTGCCCCAGATTGTTTCTGCCGAAATCCATGTGGCGGTCGCAGGGCCGATGAAAGGCCAGTTTGCGGATTTTGGAGATCAGATTCGCGCGGGCGCAGAACAGGCCGTCGTTGACATCAACATGGCCGGCGGCGTGCTCGGCGAACCTTTGATTCTCGATGTGGTCGATGACGGCTGCGAAGAAGCCAAAGCAAAAGCGGTGGCCAATCAGCTGATCGGACGCGGTGTCTCCATTGTCATTGGTCATGTGTGTTTTGGGGCGTCAATTCCGGCCAGCGAAATATATTCCGAAGCCGGCATTATCCAGATTTCCCCGGCAACGACCTTGCCGAAGTTCACCGATGACCGGCCAGGGCCAGGGATTTACCGGCTGGCGCCACGGGATGATGCGCAAGCCAAAGTCATTGGGAAGCTTTTGGCCGAAGAGTTTGCGGACAAGGATGTTGCGTTCCTTCATGACAAGACCGCTTACGGCAAAGGCCTGACGGATGCAGTCCGGGCTGAGATGAACGCGAGCGGCAAAATCGAAACCCTCTATCAAGGCTTTGATGCGGGGTTGAATGACTACCGGATCCTGGTTTCCCGCCTGGCTTTGGAAGGTGCGGACGTCATTTTCTTGGGCGGATATCATCCGGAAGCCGGACTGATCAAACTTGAAATGAAACGGCTCGGGCTTGAGGCTATTCTGGTCGGTGGTGATGCTTTGATGGCGCAGGCCTATTGGGATGTCGCTGGCGAGGCAGGCGAGGGTACGGTGTTTGCCTATCCGATGGATCCGCATGCCCTTGAGACGGCTGCAAAGGTAATCGGGGACTTGGAAAGCCGGGAAGAAAGCGCCGAGCGCTACGCCTTGTCAGCCTATGCCGCAATAGAGGCTTGGGCGAAGGCGGTTGAAGCGGCCGGAAAGACAGAGTCTGAAGCGGTCATCGCCGCGCTCGATCAAGGGAGTTTCGCCACCATTCTCGGTGATGTCTCCTTTGATGAAAAAGGCGATGGCAGCGTGCCTGCATTTGTCTTGTATAAATGGCGGGGTGGCAAGCCGGTCCGGCGCTAGAGCAAAACGCGCTTATTCGGGATCACTTTTCACTTTCTGAAATCAAAGATTTCAACGCCAAAAGTGATACTTCTCTTTTCAGGTAAACGCGACACGCTCTAGTACCGTTTGCCGGTTCCGTTGATTTGCAGACGGACTTTGTCTGCATAGAGCGGCAAGCCGGCATCCATTCCATAAAGGCTGCGAAAAAATCCGCCCTCGGCCTGGATCGCGATGTTGCGTGTATTGCCCGTGTTTTGGAGATGGACGTCCAGCGATGTTCGCTGGCGCGCACCCCGCATCGTCAAATAGCCCTCTACCTTTGCGGTTTTTTTGCCGGTAAGCCGGACAGAATAACTTTCAAATCTGGCAGTCGGATACTTTGAAACATTGAACATGGCCGCGCTTTTCAAGAAGCCTGTCACCCGGTCGTTGCCCGTTTTTACGCTTCGCAAATCAACGGTCACGTTGACACGGCTGGCTTCCGGCTTTTTTGCATTCAGGACCATCTCGCCTTTGACCTTCTCAAACCGTCCTTTGATCTGTTTGCCGCCGAGAACGCCGACAGAAAACAGCGCTTCCAAGGCTTGGGCGGGCAAGACGTAGCGGCCGGATAAAACATCGGCCAATCCCCCGGTACAGCTGGCAAAAACGGAGATTGCGAAAACCAGTGCCCTGATCACGGCGGGTTGAACCGTTCGTTTAGAGGCCGAATCCGGCGCGGCCGGCGCCTTACTCTCCATTTTGATCATCACGGCTCCTCCCACATGCACAGGTACATCGCAGTGTTGCGCGGGATAGCAGGGTTGGGCCCCTGCGGGCTGTGTTCACCATTATTATAACTTTTTGCTGCCGGGGCTTGCTGCCTCCATCCGCACGCCTACAATCTTAACACACGTTAAGGATTGTCTGTATCATGCGTCTTCATTCCTTCTTGGCGGCATTTGTTTTTGCCGTTCTCTGCCTGTTTTGGTCCGTACCAGCGCAAGCTGCGGAAGTGGTTGGATTTTCCGGACATGGCTACAGGCCGGGCACAATCGTCATCAAAAACTCCGAACGCAGATTGTATCTGGTTTTGAACCGGCGGCAGGCGATCCGTTACAAGGTCGCGGTTGGAAAACGGCGAAAATCCTGGACTGGCCGGGCGCAGATAACGGCCAAGTACGTCAAGCCGGACTGGTCACCGTCTGCGGAGGTGCGCCGCGATTTCCCGCATCTACCGCGGGTGATCAGGGGCGGAGCGCCGAACAATCCGATGGGGGTAGCAGCGATGACACTCTCAAACGGGAATTATGCTATTCACGGCACCAACCGTCCGGGATCGATCGGCCGGGCCGTGTCCTACGGCTGCATTCGAATGGCCAATCACGACATCACGGATCTTTTCCGGCGGGTTCAAGTGCGCACGCCGGTGATCGCGCTTCCGTGAATACCGTTGGTCAAGCGGGAAAATTCGCAACCGGGACAGCTTGCCGCATTTATTTTCGAATATATGAAAGTATAGTCGTTGCCGGATCGCAACGATCCTTCCAAGACGCCGCTGGTTCCGTGTGCCCCAACTCGGCGCCAGCGGTTTTACTTTTTCAGCCAGGCTCTTGGATTGGACGCTGCCTGATCGGATTGTTTTCCAGACAGCGCGCTGACCAGATCGGCGACAGCATCCAGACTGTGCACGGCTCGGAACTCGTCAACATGGGGCAGCATCGCCCGGATTCCCTTGGCTTTTGCTTGAAACCCTTCGAAGCGGAGTAGGGGATTAAGCCAAATCAGACGCCGGCAGGAGCGGTGCAGCCGGTCCATTTCGCGAGCGAGATCTTCATCAGAATCCCGCTCCAGACCGTCGGTGATCAAAAGCACGGTCGGTTTGCCGGAAAGCACACGGCGGGACCAATGGCGGTTGAAGTCATGAAGGGCTGACGCGATCCGCGTGCCGCCGGACCAATCCTCAACACCTTCAGAACAAGCCTCCAGCGCTTCGTCCGGATCCTTCATGCGGAGCTGGCGGGTGACATTGCTGAGGCGTGTGCCGAACAGGAACGTGTGCACATCCCGGCGTTCTGCGGTCATCGCATGCAGAAAATGCAGCAAGAGCCGCGAATACTGGCTCATGGAGCCAGAGATATCGCAGACTGCGACCAATGGCGGACGTTTTTCGGCCGGTTGGCGGAACTTCAGATCAATGATGTCTCCACCGGCGCGCATGGAAGCACGTAAGGTGCGGCGCGGATCGACTTTGCCATTGTGCGCAGGCACTAGGCGGCGGAGCCGGATCTTGTCCATCGAGAGGGCCATGCCAGCCAGCGCTTTTTTGGCTTCAACAATCTCTTCAGCCGTCATCTGAGCAAAATCTTTGGACTGCAGAAGTTCCTTGCCAGAGACCGTAAATTTGGCGTCGACTTCAATTTCCGGGCGGGTTTCTTCCGAGACCCGCTCCTTGTTGGCCTGAAACGCTTGTGCCACGCGCGTTTGGCCAGCCTTCGGTTTTTCTGGTGCGCCGCGCGGTGGGGCAACAGGGGACAGGATTGCCAGCATTTTTTCGATTAAGCCGCGGCTTTGCCAGTAGATCCGAAAGGCCTCGTCAAAAAGGATCCGGTGTTCGCGCTTGCGGACAAAAACCGCATGCAGCGTCCAGTAGAGGTCGTCCCGGTTTGTGATGCCGGAGACTTCAACCGCTTGAACAGCATCAACGACAGAGGCCGGGCCAACCGGCACACCAGCCTTTCGCAGCGTGCGTGCGAAATAGACGATGTTGTCTGTGATTCGGGATCGGATCGCGGTCATGTCGGCAAGGCGCGCGGTCAGAGCGCTGGCATGGATTGCGGACGGGGCTCGTCCTTGCGGATCTCGTCGATCATCTGCCGCACCTTGGAGCCACGCACCCGTTCGATATCGTCCTGATATTTCAACAGAACACCGAGCGTGTCGGACGCCATATCCGGATCGAGCGCGATTTCATTGAGCTCCGACAGTGCGGTGGCCCAGTCGAGGGTTTCGGCAACCCCCGGCTGCTTGAAGAGGTCTTCTTCCGCACGCAGCTTCTGGACAAAGTCCACCACTTCTCCGGCCAACCGTTCAGAAGCGCCCGGTACTTTGCGGCGGACGATTTCCAGCTCACGTTCGGCGTCTGGATAATCCACCCAGTGATAGAGGCAGCGGCGCTTGAGCGCGTCGTGTATTTCGCGGGTGCGGTTTGTGGTGATGATGACAATCGGCGGTTCATCCGCTTTCACTGTCCCCAGCTCTGGAATGGATACCTGGTTGTCGGCCAAGACTTCCAGCAAAAAGGCTTCAAAGGCTTCATCGGCCCGGTCGAGTTCATCGATCAGGAAAACTGGTGCGCCGCCTGCAGAAGATTCCAGGGCTTGCAGAACCGGCCGTTTGATCAGGAATTTCTCATCAAAGATCGATTTGGAGAGTTCGGAATGATCCGTGTCGCCAGATGCTTCGGCTACACGGATTTCCACCATTTGTGCCGGATAGTTCCACTCGTAAACGGCTGAGGCAATGTCGAGACCTTCGTAACACTGAAGGCGGATCAGATCGCGGCCTAAAGTGGACGACAGAACTTTTGCGATCTCGGTTTTGCCGACGCCGGCTTCACCTTCCAGAAACAGGGGGCGTTTCATCTTCAGTGCGAGGTGCAGAACTGTGGCCAGCGAGCGGTCGGCCACATAGCCAGCCTCATCCATCAACTTGAGCGTCTCATCGATGGTCGCTGGAAGGGCGGTTTGTGGCATTGAGGGCTCCAAACATCAAAGAGGTTTTCAAAATATATATAAACGAACCAGTTCCTGAGCCTAGGCCTGAAAGCTGGTACTTTGGAACAGGCGCCGGTAGGTGGTGGGAGCTGTACCCAATATTTCGCGGAAATGGTGGCGTAGGGTGGCCGCTGTGCCGAAGCCGGTTTGTTCTGCGATCTGATCGATGGACAAAAGGCTTTCTTCCAAAAGATCCTTTGCCTTTTGCACCCGCAAACCGGTCAGCCAGCGGGCTGGCGTCGTCCCGGTGGCGCTTTCAAACCGTCGCAAAAAGGTGCGTTCACTCATACCTACCTTTTGGGCCAGGGATTTGATCGTGTGAGTATCAGCCAGATTGGTCCGGATTTGCTCAAACAGCGGGCTGAGGCGGCTGGCTTCTGAAGGTGGGGGCACGCTGTGATCAACAAATTGCGCTTGCCCGCCTTCACGGTGGGGCGGCACGACGAGGCGTTTGGCGACGGAATTGGCGGCGGCAGGCCCAAAATCGCGGCGGATCAGATGCAGGCAAAGGTCAATTCCTGCGGCGCTGCCGGCGGACGTCAGGATCTGGCCATTGTCTGTGTAAAGCACATTCGGAACAGTGATTAAATCGGGGTACTTGGCCGATAGGGCGTCGAAATATCGCCAGTGGGTGGTGACCTTGTGGCCGTCCAGCAATCCGCAAGCTGCCAGCACAAAGACGCCGGAGCAGATGGTCAAAAGGCGGGCGCCCTTTTCATGAGCGCGGCGGAGGACCTCGATGAGGTCTTCCGGTACCGGATCCGACACTCCGGACCAGCCTGGAATGAGAATCGTTCCGGCGGTCTCCAGAAGATCAATCCCTCCGTCGACGGCAACCGTCACGCCATTTGAGGCGCGTAAAGGCCTTCCAGGTTCCAGGCAGGTGACAGCAAAGGAATACCAGTCGTTGCCCATCTCAGGACGTTTAAGACCGAAGATCTCGCAGCAAACCCCGAATTCGAACAGGCAGAGGCCGTCATAGGCCAGCACTGCGACATTGCGGTTCTGAATTTGGTGAGCGGAAGAGTTGGCTGATGTGGTATTTGGCATGATTTTTACGATAAGTGTCAATTGCGCCAAACGCCAGAGGAAAATTCCGCGAGTATGGTCCGGTCAACCACTGAAACAGGAGACCAGTCATGAGTTTTGTCACCGATATCCCACCTGCGGCATCTGAAGCGGCTGTTGAACATTTTTCCGGCCGCCTCAGTTTCGAAACGGATTGTGCCGATGTTGCCGATGCCTTTGAGACTGGTGCCGCTGATTTTGTGCTGCTTCATGTGGTTGGCTCCGCACAGGCCTTCGCAAAGCGTCATATCCCCGGTGCCATACATCTGCCACACCGGAACATCTCTGAAGAACGGATGCGGGAGTGGCCGGAGGAGACGGTGTTTGTCGCCTATTGCGCCGGTCCGCATTGCAATGGGGCAGATCGCGCGGCCTTAAAGCTGGCAAATCTAGGCCGTCCGGTGAAAATCATGATTGGTGGGATAACCGGTTGGGAAGATGAAGGCTTTGCGTTTGCCTCCGGATCGGAAACTCTGGCTGCCGAGTAAAGCCCCTTATAGCGCTTGGTCGGTGAGCGTCGTATAAGAAGCGCGAAAAGGGTAGGGAGACTCGTTTTGCGCTTCATGGCACTCATCTTGGCCGGCGTGTGTGCGTCTGGCATCTGTACACCGGTTTTGGCGGCCGATGGCGCTTATCCAAGTGATCCGGCCAGCCTGGCAAGCGGCCTAGAATTGGCCGAAATCCACTGTGCCACATGCCATGCGGTGACGAAGACAGACACAAGCGCAAAAGCCGATGCTCCTGCCTTCCGAGACCTATCAAGCCGTTATCCCCTGGAAAACTTGGAAGAGAGTCTGGCCGAAGGAATCGTGACAGCCCACGAAAATATGCCCGAAGTTGCGTTTGAACCGGGTGACATTGATGTGTTTTTGGGGTATCTCAGCTCGATCCAAGCAAACTGACAGATTTTCTTGTTGAAATCTTGATGGCTGTTAGCGCTCAATTTTGAGTGCTGCCAGAATTCAAGAAATCGTGAGGTTGTCTCCAATTCAAAGAATTGGTTAACCTGAGTGCTGCGACACTTTTCTTTTATAGGAAGGAGTGGACAGCATGACAGTCAGTTCAAACTTCGAAAGGCGGTTGCTCGGCTATGGGCTGCTTACTGCAGAAATACTCTACCGGCTGCCAGATCATCCGATCCTGTTGCAGAGCTTTCTGTGGCAGACCGAAGACTTGGCGCCGAAATTTCCCGAACTCAACCGGTTTTTGACTTTCTGGGAACGGGAAATTGACGGGCAGATACATACGGTCCGTGTGGCTCATCAGAACCTGATTGAACCCGCCGAATTCCGCTATGCTGATGGTGAAATCGTAATGCACTGACAAAAGGTCTTACCGGCGGAGCCGGTGACCTAGCCCCTGGCCGTCGCGCAACACTGTTTTCGCGAGTTGCGTGAACTCGTTACCGGTTCCCTCATGAAGGGTCACGCCCGGGAGCAATTGCAAGGGAGCCTTGCTGGCGCGTACGGCGCGGACCAGAATTCTTGTTGCAGCGGCATCCGGCCGCGGGTGTAGGGGGATCACGTCAATCGCGCCGAAACGCCCTTCAAGAACGCTGAGCAACTCATTCAAGCCATCGGCGCGGAAAACAATGGTCAGGGTGCCGCCGTCTTTGACGATGTCTGATGCGGTCTTTGCCCAGGGTTCAAGTCCCCGTTCATCAAGCATATGGGCGCCGGCTCTTGCTGCTTTCGGAGAGGCGCGGAACCGGTCCACTTCATAATAGGGTGGGTTCATGATCACATGATCTGCCAAATTGGATGTCAGACCGGCGCTGTGACGCACGCTGCCCTTGGCGGTGATGTCTGCTTCCAGAATAGTTACCCGGTTGGCAAAAGCAGCATTGGCCGGGTCTTTCAAGCCGTCGCGGGCAAGGTCGAGAACCGCGTGGTCCAGCTCCACCAACGTCACGGAAATGTCGGGAAGGCGGGCTGCTGCACAAAATCCGGCGGTGCCAACCCCAGCCCCAAGATCAACAACATGTCCATCAAGCCCATCCGGGAGGGCTGCTGCCAGATAGACCGCATCCAGTCCGGCCCGATGGCGCCCACGTTTGGGCTGGTGGACATAGACCTGACCGCCAAGGAACGCATCGCGTGTGGTTTCGGGGGCGTTGCCGGCCAGGGGGCGGGGGGAGGCTTCGGACATATCAGAACTGTCCGCCATCGAGGCGCAGTTCATGGGCAAGGCCAGCGTCGCGGACCAGCATGCGGGCTTTTTCGATTTGATCGCTATCCACGAGCACACGGCGCGGAATCATAGCAAGCGAGCCTTCCAAAATGCTCATATTGCCATCTGCGACAAAATGCTTGATGCCGGCGTCCTTTAACAGCGATTCCAGAAAGGAAATCAGGACCGGATCATTTGTTCTAACAAGTTCTTCCATCAGTTTCCTGTAGTCGGCGGATTTCATGGGAACCGCTGCCAGTTTTGCGGCATGTAGTAGACATTTACAGCAAATTTCGCTGTTTGGAGCATTTCAACAGTTTGTCAATCGTCTGGCGTCTTGCCTCGGAGACTTTCGCGCCATATTGTCCGCACCAATTGTAACAGGAGTGCCGTCAGTGGCCGTGGTCGCAACCTTGTCTGACAGTCAAACGCCCCGTGCGAGTATCCAGCCCCTTGTGGACCTGGTGGCGCCCGGTATGGCGGACGTGAATGAACTGATCCTTTCCAAGGCCGGATCCAATGTGGATCTTATTCCAGAAATCGCCAAACATCTGATTTCCTCTGGTGGTAAACGCTTGCGGCCGATGCTGACGCTCGCATGCGCCGATATGTTTGGCTACCAGGGCAAAGGCCATGTGATTCTGGCGGCCAGTGTGGAATTCATGCATACGGCAACGCTCCTTCACGACGATGTCGTTGATGAAAGCGACATGCGCCGGGGCAAACTGGCTGCCCGCAAGCTCTGGGGCAACCAAGCGAGCGTTTTGGTCGGTGACTATCTGCTCGGCCAAGCCTTCAAGATGATGGTCGATACCGGGTCTCTGGAAGCGCTGCGCATCTTGTCCGAAGCCTCCGCAATCATTGCTGAAGGCGAAGTTTTGCAGCTCGGTGCTGCCAAAAACATCGAGACCAGCGAAGCAGATTACCTGCGGGTGATTGAGGCCAAGACGGCAGCGCTGTTTGCAGCAGCTGCCGAAGTTGGGCCGGAAATCGCCGGGCAGGGTGAGACCATGAAAAAGGCAGCTCGGACTTACGGTCTCGAGCTCGGATATGCCTTCCAGATGGTGGATGACGCGCTCGATTACGGCGGATCGTCGGCGGATCTTGGCAAGGATGTTGGCGACGACTTCCGCGAAGGCAAGATCACTTTGCCGGTTGTTCTCGCTGTGTCGCGCGGTTCAGACGAAGATCGGTCCTTCTGGAAGCGCTGCATGGAAGGTGACGATGTCTCCGACGGTGATCTCGCACAGGCCATCGAACTTCTGAAGAAATACGATGCGATTGCCGACACCGTTCAGCGGGCGCGGACTTATGGCGACAACGCTCTAAAGGCCTTGGAAGTCTTGCCGTCGGGAGCACACACAGACGCGCTGGCCGATGCGGTGGCTTTCTGTATCTCTCGTGTCAGCTGATCCACATTAGGTATTGTTTTCATTAAAATAAATACGGCGCCAAAGTGGCGCCGTGTTTGTTTTGGGGAAGTTTATCTCAAAGGGCCAGATGCAACCCACCAATTTGGATGTGCGGAGCGCAAATCCATCTCGATAGACCGTGTGTCAGTATTCTCACAAAGCCCAAAACACGTTGCGCCTGAACCGGACATGCGGGTGAAGACCACACGGCTGTCTGCGTCCAAAGCGGTCAGAACATCCGCAATTTCTGGACACACGGACAAGGCTGGCACTTGCAGATCGTTCCGGCTGCTTTCCAGATAATGGGTCAAAGCGGCGAGATCGTCGAATTCGGCGGGCGCTTTGGGTAATGGAGGGTTTTTCCGGTGTTCAAGTGCCTTGAACACTGCCGGCGTTTCGACGCCGACTTTCGGATTGACCAGAACAATGCCGCAGGCGGGAAGACTAGGTCCCGGCGAAAGATCTTCACCAATTCCGCGCATGAATTGCGGTTCGGGTTCCAAGCAGACCGGCACGTCCGCCCCGAGTGATGTGGCAAGCTTGTGGAGTTCATCCTCGGCCAGATAGTGGCCGGTGATATCTTCCAGAAGACGGAGGGTCGTTGCGGCATCGCTCGAACCGCCGCCGATTCCGGAGGCGACCGGCAAGCGTTTTGTCAGCGTTATTTTCACCTTCGGGACGACGATGCCCGCTGATTCCGCAAATCCATTCAGGGATTTGAGGACCAAGTTGTTTTCGGTGCCGCCCTCAAGATCACGCGCGAAGGGGCCGTCGACGATGAGCTCCAATGTGTCAGCGGGCTCGATCGCAATGCGGTCGCCGATTTGGGGGAAAACCGCAAGCGAATCTAAGAGATGAAAACCATCACTTCTCTGCCCGGTGATATGCAGGGCGAGATTGACTTTGGCCCGGGCAAGTTCTGCCCGGACAGATGATTGCGGTGAGTACGCCATGGAGTTTGATTAACCGCCGTTTTGGTCGGTCGCGGCTTTGGCTGCATCCGTGCCGGACGGTTCCGTCAAACCATTGGCGATCTTGTCCAGGATCTTCGGAAGTTCTTTTTCTTCCGGACCTAGGTCACGGGCGTGATTCCATTGGAACCGTGCTTCATTTTTGCGGCCAACCATCCAGTAAGCGTCGCCAAGGTGGTCGTTGATCACTGGATCTGCGGGACGCAGTTCAATGGCGCGTTCCAGTTCAACAACCGCCTCTTCATACCGTCCAAGCCGGTAGTACACCCAACCGAGACTGTCGACGATATAGCCGTCTGTTGGGCGTAATTCGACAGCGGTTTTGATCATGTTCAGCGCTTCGTCGAGTTTAAGTCCCTGATCCACCAGGGAATAGCCGAGATAATTGAGCACCAGCGGTTGATCTTTTTCCAGCTCTAGCGCATTTCGGAAATCGGCCTCCGCCAGGTCCCATTTGTTCAGCCGCTCGCGGCTGATGCCGCGGAAATAGAGCAGCAACCAGTGCTGTCGCTCCAACTTATCGATTGTATCCAGAGAACTGGTATAGACCTCTTCAGCGTCATCGTAGATTTCGTGGGCCCGTAAAATGTTGCCGAGCGCGATTCCGGCTTCCAGATCGGAAGGGTCGTCTTTGATGAGGGCGGAAAGGTGAGAACGCGCTTCATCCAGCTTGTCCAAGGCGTTGAAATTCAGTCCAACTTGAATTTCTGCTTCCCGTTTTAAGACACCGTCATCCGGCACCATCATCAAAGCTGAGATCGCGCGCTCGGGCTGTTCCATGCGTTCAAACACATTGCCGAGTGCGACGGCTGCAAATTCTGCCGTAGGGTCGAGGTACAGCGCGAGCTGCAGATAAGAGGTCGACAGTTCTTCACCGCCATCCCGGCCGATTACGGCCCCTAGTCCATAGAGAATTTCAGCCATGCCAACTGCCGGATCGCTGACCATCGGCGGAATGACTGCACCGCTTTCAATCACTTCGCGGGTCCGGTCCAGCTGAGGATGGCCGCGGAATTGATGATCAAATTGATCGATGGCTTTGATGGCGTCTTTTTGCCGACCATTTGCAGCCAAAAGCCGGGCATGGGCATCAACCACGCGGATCGCGCCCTGATCCATCTTGTAAGCTTCTTCGATTGCGGCGAGCGCTTCTTTGTTTTGACCGGCGGCAAACAGCAAATGTGCTTTATGGGTTTCTTTGAAAACGTCGAACCATTCAGGGCCTTTCAAGCCGTCGATGGCGGCTTTGGCCTCATCGATTTTGCCAGCCCCGTAAAAGGCCCAGGCACGGGCAATTCCGACCGACAATTGTGCGAGCGGACCGTTTCTTGCCTCAGCCAGCAATGCGGCAGCGGCATCATAATTGCCATCACGGACTTCCTTGGCGCCTAGAACCAGTTGTGCCAGGAAATTCCGTTGAACCGCCTGATCCAGGTCGCTGGCATAGCGGATTGCATCTTCCACATCCCCATTGGCTAGTTTTAGAAGGAAAGTCCGTTCCAGCAACATGGCGTTTGAGGGGTCTGCTGCGAGCGTTTCTTCATAAAAAGCAGCAGCTTGTGCGAAGTCTTTTTGAAATCCGGCGAGGCGGCCGGCCAAATAGCTTCCTGAGAGTGTGAACGGTAGATCTGGCGGGGTTCCAAAGATCGCGGCAGTGCTGTCTTGTGCATTTGTCTCTGCAGAAACGGCAGCCGGTAGGAGCAAGGCGGCGCCCGCAAGAGCCAGAAGTTTCAATTTGAACGGCTTGCGGCCTGTTTTGGAAACGGCGCCGGTCAACTGTGTCATTGGTCCTCGCAGATCTGTTTGCCACCTGAACGGTAAGCACGTCTATATGGTCTTTGACAATGGCGCCAATAAGGCTGTGCGGCAAGGTGAGGGGGGAAACTTTCTGAGGGATTAAATCCTTTCGTATTTGCCAGCCGTCGGATTTTTTAGACTAAGGACGTAAAATGGCCTGTTTCCGGTAAAAAAGGCTTGAAGCATTTATGACACCGTAGCAGGTATGTGCGGTGCAATATCAGGCGGGGGCGGAGAGGCTCCCGGCACCATGTCGGAGGAATGAGAATATGGCCAAGTGGGTCTACGGGTTTGGCAACGGTTCTGCAGAAGGCGCAGCGGACATGCGAAATCTGCTCGGCGGAAAAGGCGCGAACCTTGCTGAAATGAGCAGCCTCGGCCTGCCGGTTCCTCCCGGCTTTACCATCACCACAGAAGTGTGCACCTGGTATTATGCTCATGAGAAATCCTATCCATCAGAATTGACCGCTGAAGTGGAAGCGGCCATGGACAAGGTCGGGGAGGCGACCGGCCGCAAATTTGGCGACCCGGAGCACCCGCTTCTTGTCTCTGTGCGCTCTGGCGCCCGTGCATCGATGCCCGGCATGATGGATACCGTCCTTAATCTCGGTCTGAGCGACTCGACGGTCGAAGCAATTGCCCGCGAATCCGGCGATGCCCGCTTTGCCTACGACAGTTACCGCCGGTTCATTCAGATGTATTCCGATGTGGTCCTTGGCGTGGACAACCACGAGTTTGAGGACATTCTGGAAGAATATAAAGAGCGTAACGACCTGACGCTTGATACAGAAATTACCGCCGAAGCGTGGCAGGGAATTATCGAGAAATTCAAGGCGCTGGTGGAAGAAGAGCTCGGCAAGCCATTCCCGCAAGATCCGCAGGAGCAATTGTGGGGCGCGATTGGTGCTGTGTTCAGTTCCTGGATGACACCGCGCGCGGTTACCTACCGGCGCCTACATGACTTGCCAGCGTCCTGGGGAACGGCAGTCAACGTTCAGGCCATGGTTTTTGGCAATATGGGCGAGAACTCCGCAACCGGTGTTGCATTCACCCGCAACCCATCCACCGGTGAAAACAGCCTTTATGGCGAGTTCCTGGTCAATGCGCAGGGCGAAGATGTTGTGGCGGGTATCCGTACCCCGCAAGACATTACGGAAAAGGCCCGGATTGAGGCTGGATCCAGCAATCCATCCTTGGAAGCCTTGATGCCGGAAGCCTTCGCCGAGTTCCAGTCCTACTGCACGAAGCTTGAGCGCCATTACAAGGATATGCAGGACCTGGAGTTCACCATTGAGCAGGGCAAACTCTGGATGCTTCAGACCCGCGCCGGTAAGCGCACTGCGAAAGCTGCCTTGAAAATCGCAGTCGATATGGTTGCTGAAGGCATGCTTGGAGAAGAAGAAGCTGTGTTGCGCGTCGAACCTGCGGCACTCGATCAGCTATTGCATCCGACCATCGATCCGAAAGCTGAGCGCGATATCTTGTCAACGGGCCTGCCGGCGTCACCCGGCGCAGCGTCCGGCGCAATTGTTTTCACCTCAGACGCTGCTGAAGAAGCCAAAGGTGAAAACCGGAAGGTCATTCTGGTCCGGGTCGAAACCAGCCCGGAAGACATTCATGGTATGCACGCTGCCGAAGGGATCCTGACCAGCCGTGGTGGCATGACCAGTCATGCGGCCGTGGTTGCCCGCGGAATGGGCAAGCCCTGTGTTGCCGGTGCTGGCGGTTTGCGGATCGACTACCGCAATAAGATCATTAATGTCGGTGGACGCCAGCTCAAAGAAGGCGACATCATTACAATTGACGGTGCTACTGGCCAAATCCTCTCCGGTGAAGTGGCGATGCTGCAACCGACATTGTCCGGTGATTTCGGGGTGTTGATGGGCTGGGCCGATCGGGGGCGGCGGATGACCGTACGCACCAACGCGGAGACACCGCAGGACGCAAAAGTCGCCCGCGAATTTGGTGCAGAGGGCATCGGACTGTGCCGGACAGAGCATATGTTCTTTGAAGGTGAGCGGATCCTGGCGGTCCGTGAAATGATCCTTGCAGATACTGAGGACGGCCGGCGGGCGGCGCTTGCGAAGCTCCTGCCGATGCAAAGGCAAGATTTCACCGAGATTTTCGAAATCATGCATGGCCTACCGGTAACCATCCGCTTGCTGGACCCGCCGCTCCACGAGTTCCTGCCTAAAACCGATGAAGAGCTGAAGGACGTCGCCGAGGCAATGGGTGCCGATCCTGAGCGACTGCGCGACCGGGCATTGTCGTTGGAAGAGTTCAACCCGATGCTCGGCCACCGGGGCTGCCGCTTGCTGGTGTCCTATCCGGAAATCGCCGAAATGCAGGCGCGGGCCATTTTTGAAGCGGCGGTTGCTGCGGCGAAGGCCACAGGCGCACCGGTCGTTCCGGAAATCATGGTTCCGCTGGTTGGCCTCAAGGGCGAACTGGATCTGGTACGTGCCCGCATTGAAGCCATGGCCAAGGCCGTGATGGAAGAGACCGGGGCGGAGCTGACTTATCAGGTTGGCACCATGGTGGAGCTGCCGCGGGCCGCCTTGAAAGCCGCGGAAATTGCTGAATCGGCGGAATTCTTCTCCTTCGGCACCAATGACCTTACGCAGACGACCTTCGGTATATCGCGGGACGATGCGGCTTCTTTCTTGGGTACCTATCAAACCAAAGGTATTTTGGAACAGGATCCATTTGTCTCCCTCGATCCAGATGGTGTCGGTGAATTGATCAAGATCGGCGTGGAGCGGGGCCGCTCGACGCGTCCTGACATCAAACTCGGCATCTGCGGTGAACACGGCGGTGACCCGGCCTCAATCACTTTCTGTGAAGGCGTTGGGCTCGATTATGTGTCGTGTTCTCCTTACCGTGTACCGATTGCCCGATTGGCTGCTGCCCAGGCCGCCTTGCGCAAGCGCACGGCAGGTTAAATGCTGCAACTGGGTGAAGCGAGGGGAGCGGATCAGGCCGTTGCGTGACGCATTTCCCGATATTGCTGAACTGAAGTCTGGGGGGAAACGCGTGCTCTCACGCGTTCTCACCCGGATCGAAACGCATGCCAATGATACGAGAACTGCTGCGTTTCTTGACCAGGTCGCAGTTGAAGCAGGCGGGCATGTGCTTGGTTTGACCGGGCCTCCAGGTGTTGGCAAATCCACTCTTACGGATTCTTTGATCCGGGCGTTCCGAGCCGCCGGGGACAGCGTTGCGGTTCTTGCCGTCGATCCATCGTCCTCAATCACCGGTGGAGCCTTGCTTGGCGACCGAACCCGTTTAAAAACCGACCCAGCTGATGATCAGGTTTTTGTCCGCTCTATGGCGGCGCGTGACCGACTGGGAGGGCTGTCGGATCATGCAGTTGCAGCAATTGTTGTCCTTCGCGCTGCCTTTGATCATGTCATCGTGGAAACTGTTGGCATCGGTCAGTCCGAAGGTGACCTCAAACAAGCAGCCGACACGGTTCTGTTGTGTATCCAGCCAGGATCTGGCGACAGTCTGCAATTCATGAAAGCCGGTATCATGGAATTGCCTGACATTGTAGCAGTCACAAAAGCGGATATGGGGGCGTCCGCCCGGCGCGCCGCAGCAGATGTCAAAGGGGCGCTGACCCTCTCGCCTTCCACAGCGGCTGGTTGGACAGTCCCGGTCGGTCTGGTGTCGTCCCAGACCGGCGATGGTCTGGAAGATTTGATCGCTGATGTCTACAAACACCGGGCGCATCTGTCGCAAAACGGCCGGTTGGGCCGGCTGCGCTCGGAGCAGCATTGTGCTTGGTTTCGCGACCGGGTGCTATCTGAGTATGGCCAAGCTGGCTTGCGTTTGTGCGCGAAGTTGTGTGATGCGCCAGAGGTGGCCGCACGGACGGCGCCATTCTCAAGCTTCGCCAGATTTGCCGAGCAAATGGACGATCTTCTGAACCCTATGCTTCCGCGGCTCTGAGCGTGTAGCTCAGGCCCGGACCAATGTTGCCAGCATTTTCCGCTTTGAAATCGTCGAGGAACTGCGCCAGTTCTTTTTCGCCGAGCGGTTTAGAGATGAAGTAGCCTTGCATTCTGTGACATCCGTGGGCTTGCAAGAAGCGAATCTGTTCGATCGTCTCGATACCCTCGGCAACAATGGTCATTCCCAACGCCTTGCCCAACTGGATGATCGAGACAACAATTGCTTCGGCTTCCGGATTACCGTTCATGTCGGATAGAAAATCCCGATCCACTTTAAGCGTGTCAAACGGAAAGCGGCGCAGATAACTCAAACTCGAATATCCAGAGCCGAAATCGTCCAGGGCAACCTTGATGCCAAGGTTCTTCAAGCGCCGTAAGGCCTTCAAAACTGTATCGTTGCGCCCAGCAAATACGCTCTCGGTTACCTCAATTTCAAGCCGATGCGGTGGCAAATTGTTGGCGGCGAGAATTGCCATAATCTTTTCCACGAACCGCGGATGCTTGAACTGGTTTGGGGATACATTGACCGACATAACGATATCCGGCCAGTCATGGGCTTTGGCGCAGGCCTTGTTCAACACCCAAAGGCCGATGTCGTTGATCAAGCCGGTTTCTTCTGCAACCGGGATGAACTGGGCCGGGGATACAACTGTGCCGTCTTCCTTGGTCCAGCGGGCAAGGGCTTCAACGGACACAATGCGCTGAGCTGCGGTATCGGACTGTGGCTGGTAGGCAAGGCTTAGTTCGTCGTTCTTCAGGGCCAAGCGAAGCTCCCGCGACAACTTGTCCTTCGACTGCACCTGGTCTTCCATATTGGGCTCGAAGAAGGAACGTCGGTTGCGGCCGTTGGCCTTGGCATCATAAAGAGCGATATCAGCTTTGCGCAGCAGTTCGTCCGGATCGAGACCATCGCGCGGGGCGATTGCAGCGCCGATCGACAGCGTGGCATGAAGCTCGCGTGCACCGATCTTGATCGGCTGGGCGATCTCGTCCTGGATTTGGTCAAGGATGTAGTCGAGCCACTCGTCGCTCTTGCAGTTCGGTACCACCATGGCGAATTCATCGCCGCTGATCCGGGCGACGATGCCGTTGTCCATCAGAACGTGCTTTAACCGCTTGGCAATCGCAATGATGACCTGGTCTCCCGCGGAATGACCGAGCGTGTCGTTGATGTCCTTAAAGTGATCTAGGTCGATGTAAACGATGGCGGTGGTTGAGCCATCTTCTTTGCTTTTCTCAAGTTCATCGCTCAACAACCGATGAAAATGCGTTCTATTCGGAAGCTCTGATAGAGCGTCGTGCCGCGAAGTGTGAACAGCTCTGGACTCGCTGATCGCCAGTCGCTTGGTCATATGCCGCGTGGCAATTGCGACCACGATGACCACTGCTGCGATCATAAACGCCGCAATACTCAGGAACGGATTGATCCGCTTCAGCATCTGTGTTCCAGGCCGACCGACAGGCCAGGCAATGACGCCGACAGCCTTGCCGGTGGGGGCTCTCAAAAGGTACTGGCCGATGCCTTCACGGCTGTTTTGATTGTTCGCGAGCACAAAGCCATCCAGCCGGGTCATATGCGTAATTTCAGCCATCTTCTCACCGCGCAGGGGAGTGAGGCTTATTAGAACAGCAGGTGGAACACGCAGAGCTATGACGGATTGGAGTTGGCGTGCGATTGCAGCTGCCGAAAACAGGTGCGGTTCGCCGTTCAGGGTTAAAATACCAGTCTCATAGATCGAGTATCGCTTATCCCGTTGGCTGGGTTCGAAGCTATATAGACCGGAAGGCGTTTTTTTGAAGGACGTGATATAGCGTGCACGCGCTTTCGCGATCGCTGGGGTCATTTGAGCCAGAATGTCTGGGGTTAGCCAGCTGTTGTTTTGATCATGAGAATAAACAGATCGAATTTCATGATCAGTGCCGACGATCGCTGATTTGGTGAACCCGTGATTGGCATATAGCCAATGGGTCATGTTGTCGAACACCCATTCTTTGTCCAGGTGTCTTGCATTCGCGATATAAAAAGCTGCGTCCCAGGTCACCACACCCGATTGCTGCTTGGCGATGTCGTCGGCAACCAACTGCAGGGCGCCCGAAATCAACTGCAATTGCGATTGTTTGGCACTGCCATCCGAAATGCGGGCAGACCAGTGCATAAGAACAAAAATGCTTACGACAGATAAGAATACCAGCGTCACCAAAGGGATTATGATGACATTGGCGATCCGTCCGCCAGATTTATTCGGCTTAGTCTGCATAAAGAGGCCCTGTTTATTAGGCGCATTATTGATGCAGACAGTTAAGGATTGACCGACAATATTGGTAAAAAAACTATTTAGGCAAAATTTTGTTAGAACTGAATTCAATTGAAGGAGAAGGTATTGGAGCCTCTCGTTGTTGGATCATGCCAGAGTTAGATCAGCTGTAATCCCTTGAAACTGACATGGGATCTGAGGCCAACAATAATATGATCATGAATTTCAATGCCGAGAGGCTTGGCGATGTCGACCAGCTGCCGGGTCATCTGAATATCTGCGCGCGATGGAGTTGGATCGCCTGAGGGATGATTGTGCACCAATATGACCGCTGTTGAGCCGTGGTCGAGTGCCCTGCGAACAACTTCGCGGGGATAGACTGGTGTGTGGTCGACGGTGCCTGTTTGTTGCACCTCGTCGGCGATCAGACCGTTTTTCTTGTCGAGATAAAGGACGCGGAATTGTTCAATGTCAGACCGTTCCATGGTGGCCTGAAGATAATCCATAACCTTGGACCAGGAATCGAGGAGCTTCCGTTCGTCTACGGTTCCCAGGTGGAAGCGCCCAATCGCTGCATGCACAGCATGTAGCGTGTCAATGCTCACGTCCGAAATGCCTTTGATCTCCTTGAGCCGCACACGGGAGGCTGACAGCACCGCTGGGAAAGATCCAAAGCGTTTCAATAACGCCTTGGCAATGGCTTTCGTGTCCTGACGGGGCAGGGCGGAGAATAAAAGAAATTCCAGAAGCTCATAGTCGGCGAGGCTTTGCGCGCCGTTTTTACGGAACCGTTCCCGCAATCTTTGGCGGTGACCTTTGGTGTCGGTATCTCCAGCTGGTTTGTCGGAGAAACCGGCGTCCGGTTCTTTCATGAGCCTCCTAGTTGTTTGGCAGTCCTGGTTTGTGGATCCCTTTGGGAGAAGTGGTGAAACTCTGGCAGCCGTCCGGTGTGATGCCAATGGAATGTTCGAATTGGGCTGAAAGCGACCGGTCTCGGGTGACCGCGGTCCAGCCGTCGCTCAGAACTTTGACATGCGGGCGGCCCAGGTTGACCATCGGTTCGATGGTGAAAATCATTCCTGGTTTCAATTCAACGCCTTCCCCAGGCCGGCCATAATGCAGGATATTGGGTGTGTCATGAAACAGCCGGCCTAAACCATGGCCACAGAAATCACGGACGACCGAGCAGCGCTGGGCTTCGACATAAGTTTGGATTGCCGCGCCGATGTCTCCGGTGGTGTTGCCGGGTTTGGCCGCTTCAATACCGCGCATGAGCGATTCATACGTCACATCAATCAAGCGTTCTGCGGCGCGTTTGAGTTTTCCGACCGGATACATCCGGCTGGAATCGCCATGCCAGCCATCCAGAATAAATGTCACATCGATGTTGACGATGTCGCCTTCGCGCAGGGCCTTGGAATTTGGAATGCCGTGGCACACAACATGATTGATCGACGTGCAGGAAGATTTTGTATACCCGCGATAATTCAACGTTGCCGGAATCGCGTTGTGATCCATTCCGTATTGATAGACGAAGTCGTCGATTTCCTGGGTGGTTGTGCCCGGTTTGACCATGTCCGCCAATTCGTCGAGGCAAGCCGCCGTCAATTGGCCGGCCTTCATCATGCCGTCAAAATCTTCTGGTCCGTAAAGGCGCACCTGACCCGTGTTTTTCATCGGGGCATCGGCAGCATCGATGTAAGTGACCATAGATTTGCTATCTCGCTGTTGGGCTCGTTTGCAACGCCGGTGGCGCCGGCACCTTGAACCATAATGACCTGACCGATCACATACAGTCCAGATGCGTTAATTTCCAGTCCCTGTTAATTTTCAGCGGTCATGGAAGAGGCGTAGAGAAACAGATCTTGAAAACCGGTTGTACCGCTTGCCTAATTGCTTCAAAGCCTCTAGGGGATTGGCAATGGATTTTGCGGGCGTGGTGGAACTGGTAGACACAAGGGACTTAAAATCCCTCGGCCCTAGGCTGTACGGGTTCGAGTCCCGTCGCCCGCACCAATTACCTACCTTTATGTCTTTGCTATCGTTCTCCCAATTTGCTCTTAGTGTTTCGCAAGCGGCCGGGACATCGAAATCTGCGATACATTTCCGATCTTACCCATGAACGGGATCAAGGTCGCAATCGGACTAAGTGTAGCCTGCAAAAAATATCATCTTAGGTTGACATGATACTGTCGACAGATGAGAAATATCTTGTCTGAATTGAAGAATTTGTAAGGTGCTGAAACTTGTTCGCACTTCGTCGGTGTTTCCATAGCCGATGTTTTAATACGTTGACCAGCTGTAGTTTTGCTGCGGCTCGACCGGAAATCGAAGCAAATGATGACTGTGAAAACGGCCCTGACAGGCGCCATATTGTCAATGGCATTGTCGAGTGCAACGCAAGCTGAAACCGTAAATGTCGCGTTTCAGGGATCCCTCAACTCATTGGATCCTTACAGCCTCAACGAGACCTTCACTCTGGGTATGCTGGGGAACGTCTATGAAGGGCTCATCCGGCGGGATGAAACCTTGAAAATTGAACCCGCGCTTGCCGAAAGTTGGGAGATAATCTCCCCAAAACATTGGCGCTTTCATCTGCGGGAAAATGTGAAATTCCACAACGGAAACGATTTCACAGCTGAAGACGTCGTGTTCTCCATGGACCGGGCAAGATCGGAGGCGTCAAATCTGGGGTATCGTATCCCGGAGGGAACCGAAGTTGTTGCCGTGGACGACCACACAGTCGATTTCCTTTTGAAAGCACCCAGCCCAATCATGCACTCTGGTTGGGAAACGCTCTACATTATGGATAAGGAGTGGACGGTCGAAAATGAGGCGGAAACCGTCGCGTCCCCTTCAGATAACACCGTCAACTACGCAACGCTGAATGCCAACGGCACTGGGCCGTTTCGAGTTGTTCTCCATGAACCTGATATCAGAACCTCCTTTGAGAATTTTGGCAATTGGTGGGACACGGCAAAACATAATTTGACGGCGGTCGAGTTCAGACCAATCAAATCCGACGCAACCCGTGTGGCTGCGTTGCTGACAGGTGAAATGGACCTTGTTTTTCCTGTTCCCGTGCAGGATCTGAAACGGATTAGAGAAACAAGGACAACGAAGGCGCTCACCGGGCCGGAGCTAAGAACGGTTTTCTTGGGGTTGGATCAGAAACGTGACGAACTCTTGTACTCTGATGTCAAAGGCAAGAATCCCTTTAAGGATGTTCGAGTCCGCAAAGCCTTCAATCATGCCGTCAATATCGAGGCGATCCGCTTAAAAATCATGCGGGAACTCTCATCACCAACAGCGCTTATGATTTCTCCGCTTTTATTTTCAAGGTCAGATCAATTTGAGCGGCACCCTTACGATATCGAGACCGCCAAGAAACTTATGAGCGAAGCGGGCTATCCAGATGGTTTTTCAGTGGTGTTGGACTGTCCGAACGACCGCTATGTAAATGATGAGGCTATCTGTCAGGCGGTCGCAGCTATGCTGGCGCGCATTGGTGTGAAGGTTGATCTGAACGCAATGCCCAAAGCACTATACTTTGCCAAAATTCTGTCTTCAGGCGGATTTGACACGTCCTTCTATATGCTTGGTTGGACCCCGAGCACGTTGGAAAGCTCAGTTGTACTAAAAAACCTGATGAATTGCCGCGACGATGAAGGGCAGGGGTCTTCGTACAATATCGGCGGCTGGTGTGATCAAGAAATTGATGCACTTACTTCGAAACTCACCCTTGAACCGGACCCCACAAAGAGAGACGAATTGATCGCAAAGGCGTTCCGCATCGCGCACGACAAAGCCTATTACCTGCCGCTGCATCAACAAGCTTTGGCCTGGGGCACTACAAACAATATCGAGGTATCACAACGAGCAGACAATCAACTGCTTTTCAGATTTATGACAAAGAACTGAACTGGAACACCGATATGCTTTCCCTACCTTTGGGTCTTTGGCGAGGTTGATGGACGAAGTGGACGGTTTAAGTAGTGTCCGTGCCCCTTTCCGCTGTCGCACTCTTGAAGTGTCCAGGTTTTGCTCTGCCAAATACCGAACTGACGAGGCAGATGCTTGGATACTAATGTGACTGAATAGCCAGAATTTTGGAGAGGTTTTATGCGCGCTTTCTGATCGATTGAACATGATCAGAAGCGATGGTGCGGCTGATGGCCAGGCAACGGTCCATAATTTCAGCCGCAGGCAAGGGCCGCGAACAGAAATAGCCCTGTAAACCATCGCAGCCCAGTTTGACGGTCAACGAGTATTCGCCTTCGGTTTCCGCGCCTTCTGCGACCACACGCAGGCCCAAACTTTTGCCAAGGCCGACGATTGCTTCATAAAGCTGTTTCTTTTGCGGATATTTGTCAGCGTCAGTCAGGAAAGTGCGATCGATTTTAAGTTCCTGGAAGGGCAGCTGGTGGAGATAACTCAGCGAGGAATACCCTGCACCAAAATCATCCAGCGACAGCAACACACCGATCGATTGCAGCTCGAACAAGATGTCCAAAACCATCTGTTCGCTGGTGTCGACAAAGACATTTTCCGTCACTTCCAGACACAACTTTTCGGGCGGCAACTGATACTTCTCTAAAACGTCTTTGACATTGCTGGCAAAAGTCGATTGCCGGAATTCAATCGGTGAAACATTTACCGAAATCTGGCCATAGTCGAACCCCTTTGCCAGCCACTCGGCAGCCTGACGGCACGCTTCTTCCAGAACGTAGTGGCCCAAATCTATTATCAGGCCGGTCTTTTCGGCCAAAGGAATGAACTCACTCGGCGGGACGGAATTCTGAGAACCGTTCGGCCAGCGGATCAAGGCTTCCAGCCCAATAAGGGTGCCGTCGGACGGACAAACTTGAGGCTGGTAAAACAGATGCATCTGCCGGGTGGCGAGCGCGGCCCGCAGACGTGTTTCCAGCAGCATTTCGCTCTGGATCCGTTCGTTCAGCGGCGCAGAGAAGAACATGTGCCGTTTATTTGAACTTTCCTTTGCAGCCCTTAGAGCGAGGCCCGCGACCCGGTGTGCAGTTTCTACGTCGCCTGCATCTTGCGGCACCAAAGCAATACCCAGGCGTGGATCTACCTGGATTTCACCCTCATCAAGCCGGAAGGGGACCGATAAGGCTTCAATGATCCGGGCTGCATATTTTTCTGCAATGGGCCCGCCTCCTTGAACTGGCACCAAGATGCAAAAATCATCCGCGGAAATGCGGGAGATCCGAGCCGTATGCCCGAGGAGACAGCTCAAGCGGGCGTAAGTTTGCATCAACACCCGGTTGCCAACATGCTGGCCAAAGGCATCGTTTATCTTGGAAAAGCCAATGAAATCGAGATGGAACAGTGCCGACATCTTATTGTCAGCGGTTGCAGATTCCAGAGCGGCCTTCAGATCCGCAAAATAGCGTGTTCTGTTGCCAGCAGTCGTGACTGGGTCGACATAAGCAAGCTTCTGGAGTTTCTCCTGCAGGTCGGTTACCCGGGCCAGGCCATGGGCCAAATCTCCAATTTCGTCGGGCCGTTCTGCATAAGGTACACTGCCTTGAGGCACGCCGGATGCCAGACGGTGCGCGGCAGACGCCAACCGGCGTAATGGGGTGAGCTGGTTCTGCAGCAAAAGGCCGCCAGCGAGAACGATTACGGCAAGGATCAAAACTGCTGCTGTAAATACGCGGGACTGCAAACGCTGTTCGGCCAATGTCAAATCATCTGCCCAACCCACATCCACCGCTGCTGCGCCGAGGATACCTCCGGATGCATTCAGGATCGGCATCAGATAGGCGAGCCGCAATCGACCCTGCACTGGAACATTTCCGCTGAAGGGCTGGCCTGATGCCAGATTCTCATATGCCGGATGTCCCGGCCGGATGGCAAAAGCTGGCGGCATGCTGCCATCGGGCTTCCGGAAGGTGGTTGCTATGCGATCAAATTCGCCGGTTTCTTCAGAAAAACTAAAAATATTGGCCGCGCCCTGATTGGTGTTGCCGATCGCCAAAACAAGTTCATCAAACTTTGGATTGGCGCGAATAACCGGGGGCGCGCTTTGGGCGGGGCTGTAGCGCAAGGCTAGCGGGCGCTTGTCCTTTCCGATGACCGGTTCAATCGCGGTATCTGTGCCATAACAGAGGATGGCCGCTGCGGCCCTGGCGGCGCGATCAATTCGAATATTTGCGTTTTCTTCGGCTGATCTGGCAATTTCGATATAACTTATACCCGATACGAGACCGATGCCGAAAAGTACGGCCACCACCAGAATTAGGCTGATACGGACGACCAGCGAGTGGATTCCGAACCGGTAAATGGGAAAAGTCCTTATAAATCTCGCGTGGAGCGGGTTGACTCTAACGTGACACGCAAGGGTAAGGGCATTTCGCTACAAAATTCTGAATCAATTCCGCCAAATTGGAATAATCGCTACAAAATATTGTAATAAATGACGGTTTTTGTCATTCAGCGGCTTCGCGGATGGCGACAACCGGGGAAGTCGGGCGTAAAGCATTGGAAAATGTCTGGAAAAGCGCTAGGACGTTGGCACACGCGTTTCTGCGGAGCGCGTTCAACTGCAAGGGCTTTGGGATGCGTTCCGCTTGATTTCACTCAGACCAGTTTTGAATGTCCTCGGGTTTTTATATGTCGGTCTAGCGACCGCCATGCTGGTGCCTGCAATCATTGATGTGGCGCAGAAAAACGCCGATTGGCAGGCGTTTGTCTTTTCAGCCCTGCTGACCGGCATGTTCGGCATGCTGCTGTCACTCTCCATGGGCGGTGCGCTGAAAGAGGGCTTAGACACCCGGCAGACCTTCATTTTGACTACGCTGGCTTGGGCGACTCTACCGGTGTTTGGTGCGTTGCCGTTTTTATGGCTCGGGATCGGCTATGCCGATGCTGTTTTTGAAGCGGTGTCAGGTTTTACTACGACCGGTTCCACGGTATTGACCGGATTGGACGGTCTGCCGCCGGGGCTTTTGGTCTGGCGCTCGATCATGCAATGGATGGGCGGTGTCGGCATCATCGTTATGGCGATCGTTTTGCTGCCCTTTCTGCGTATCGGCGGAATGCAGCTGTTTCAAAGCGAAAGCTCGGACCGGTCGGAGAAAATCGTTAGCCGTTCGGTTGAACTAATCCGTTTGCTGGGCTTGGCTTATCTGTTTTTGACCGTTTTGTGCATTGCCGCCTATTTGGCAACCGGTATGGAGCTGTTTGATGCCTTCAACCATGCGCTGACGACGATTGCGACTGGCGGCTATTCCACGCATGATCTTTCGTTCGGTTACTTCCAGAATCCAGCGTCTTCCTGGGTCGCCATTACCTTTATGATAATTGGCGCCTTGCCGTTTGTTCTGATTATTCAAGCCTTGCGCGGCCATCCGCTGCTCTTATGGAAAGATCCGCAGGTTCGGGCTCTTTTGGGTTTTCTGGCTATTGTTTCCTTGACCCTGACGGTTCATCTTGGCGTCAACATGGACTTCGATTTTGATGATGCCTTGGTCCGGGCGACCTTCACGGTGGTTTCGATTGTCACCGGAACCGGTTATGCGCTTGGCGATTTTGGTCAATGGGGGGCACCTGTCGTTGGGATTTGTCTGCTCTTGATGTTCGTTGGAGGCTGTACCGGCTCGACCACAGGCGGCATCAAGGTCTTCCGTTTTCTGGTATTCTTCGGCACGGTGCGTGCGCATTTGCGCCGGATGGTGCGTCCGAACAGGATTATGTCGGAAGAATATGCCGGCACGCGTCTGACGCCGGAATTGTCGTTTTCCGTTTTGGCCTTCCTGGTCGTCTACCTTGGTTCGGTCGGGATCATCACGGTGGCGCTGTCGTTCTTCGATTTGGATCTGGTGACGGCCATTTCTGCCGCTGCAACTTCCGTCGGCAATGTGGGACCAGGGCTCGGGCCGATGATTGGGCCTGCAGGTCATTTTGCTCCCTTGCCTGACGGAGCAAAATGGTTGTTGTCCTTTGCCATGCTTGTCGGGCGCCTGGAACTGTTCACCGTTTTGGTGCTGCTCGATCCGGACTTCTGGTCGAAATGATCTTCTCCCAGCTGTTTGGGACTTAATAAGGACCCTATCGATGAAGTTTCCCGCACCACTGGTCAGCGGACGGCTGGTCAAACGCTACAAGCGGTTCCTGGCGGATGTTGTGCTTGATGAGAGTGGGGAAGAAATAACGGCCCATTGCGCCAATCCCGGTTCGATGCTGGGTTTGAAAGAGCCGGGATCCCTGGTCTGGCTGTCGCAGTCGGACAACCCCAAGCGCAAGCTGAAATACTCTTGGGAAGTGATAGAAGCGGATGGGGCGCTGGTTGGCATTAATACCGCCCATCCGAACAAGCTGGTCGAAGAAGCGTTGATTGATGGACGCATTCCGGAGCTCGCCGGATTTGAAACTCTGCGCTGCGAAGTCAAATACGGCAAAAACTCCCGGATCGATATCCTTCTGGAACAAGCAGACGCTTCAAAGACCTATGTTGAGGTTAAAAACGTCCATCTGATGCGCGAGCCGGGGTTGGCGGAGTTTCCGGACAGCGTTACAGCCCGTGGGGCCAAGCATTTGGGTGAGCTGGCCGATATGGTGCGCGAAGGCCACCGCGCGGCAATGGTATTTCTGGTTCAGCGGCCCGATTGTGCCAAGCTTTCTTTGGCCGCCGATATAGATCCGAATTACGCGGCGGCTTTCAAAGCGGCGGCTGAGGCCGGTGTAGAAACCTATGCCATTGGTTGCGACGTCCGCCTGGACGGGATTGATGCAGACAAGGACGTCGCGCTTGCCATCAGCTGAGACGTTTCATGACCTAACCATCGCAACAAAAAACGGCCGGAAAACTACCGGCCGTTTTCGGGTCAATTCTGCATTTCCAGTTTAGCCGGCTGTGTCTTTTGACAGCGGCGGCTGGAACTGCCAGCCCATATCCCACGGAAAGTAGATCCAGGTGTCTTGGGACACTTCAGTGATGAAAGTGTCGACCATCGGTACGCCGACTGGCTTGGCATAAACGGTTGCAAAATGGGCCTTGGGCAACATTTCGCGCACGACTTTCATGGTCTTCCCGGTGTCGACCAGGTCATCGATCACCAAAACGCCGCTGCCTTCACCATCTTCCAGGTCGATGACCTTGGGGTCGACCGGCTTGATGACGTCCAGGCGCCCTTGACTGTCGTAGTCATGGTAGGAGGCGATACAGACGGTTTCGATTGTCCGGATCCCGAGTTCACGAGCGACAATCCCGGCGGGAACCAGACCGCCGCGGGTGATGCAGACAATAGCCTTCCATTCACCTTCACTGGACAGGCGCCAAGCGAGGGCACGTGAGTCCCGGTGAAACATGTCCCAGGACACTGGAAAGGCTTTGTTTTGAGCAGGATTTTCCATGTTTATTCCTTCAAGTCATCCGGAGAGTTCATCAACGGCTCGCGCCACATCTTTTACAGCGGCTGCGAGAACGATCTCATCTCTGGAGCGGATTACAATTTGTGTGGTGAATTTTCCATCAATGGCTTTTGGATAAGAACCAATGAGGGTTTGAGGATGCGTGTCCTGGATTGTCGCCAACTGTTCAGCGATCCGGCTTTCCGGCATTTGGGCATCAACGGTCTCTGACAGCATTTTTTTACCGGTTTTCAACGACGGCGCAATCGCATCCATCATGGCTTGCATGATCGCAGGTACTCCTGCCATCACATGGACATTGCCAATCCTGAAACCCGGAGCTTTTGAGACTTTGTTCTCAATCAGATCTGCGCCTTCCGGAATTCGGGCCATGCGCTGACGGGCTGCAGTGAACTGTCCAGGAGGATAGTGCTTTTCCATAATCGCGACGGCGCGCGGATCTAGGTTGAGAGGCACATCGAATGCTGCGGCGACGCTGTCGGCTGTTATGTCGTCATGGGTCGGGCCAATACCGCCAGAGGTGAATACATAGGTGTATTTGGCTCGCAGCGCATTTACGGCATCAACAATCTCGGATTTGATATCCGGCACGATGCGCACTTCACTGAGATCAATTCCAAGGGCTGTCAGGTAATCGGCAAGAAATCCGATGTTCTTGTCTTTGGTCCGTCCTGACAGGATTTCATCGCCGATGACAAGAAATGCAGCGGTTACAACGTCATCTGCCGTATCTGCAGTCATGTCAGCACTCCCTGAATCCAGAAGAATGGCTTTAGCGCAGCTTGCCGCCAGGCTCAACCTTTTGCGTCACCAATTCGCAAAGGTAGTCTAGGCTGGGGACCAACTGTAGATATAGTCAAAGCGCGCGGTCAGATTTTCCGGCTTAGACGATTTTAGAACCATATCGCGGGCCGCAGCGAAAACGCCGGACATATGAAAAATCTTTGCGTTTCGGAAACCGGTGTTTTGGATCCGCACAACACGGGGCTTGCGAATGCGTTCATAGGCGCGCAGGGCGGCGGGAATGTTGTCCACGTCGGCCGGAAGGTGTGTGGCAAGAACCGCTGCATCTTCAATCGCCATGGCCGCGCCCTGGGCCATATACGGCAACATGGCGTGGGCTGCATCACCCAAAAGGGCTATGTTGCCATGGGTCCACGGGCCCGATGCATCAACTGCGCAAAGCGCCCATTTCAACCAAGAATCCGGGGTATGCAGGACATTTCGGCTTTCTGTCGGCCAGTCATGGAATCGGCGTAACAGCAATTCCACACTCACGGGAGCGGACCAGGTTTCATCCTGCCAGTCCTCTGTGGCCAGAGCGACGATGTTCAGTTCCTTACCGCTTTTGACCGGGTAATGGACCAGGTGGCTGTCCTTGTGCAGCCAAAGACCCGAATCCTGCTGCCAGCGCTTTGGGGCTTTTTCAATCGGAATTGTGGACCGGTAGGCGACGTGACCGCTGAATTGCGCGTTCTTGTGGTTCGGGATCAGCCGCCGGGTCTTTGACCAAACGCCATCGGCGCCTATGAGCGCTTTGCAGGTGAGTGTGCCGATCTGATCCAGAGATTGATAGGTGCACACAAGGTTGCCGGACTGGCCGGTTTTGGCGTTTGTCAACTCAGTTCCGAGCTGGAGGGAAATCCCGGGTGTGTCTTTAACCTTCTTCAAAAGTGCTTGCTGAAGATCGGCCCTGTGAATGACCACGAAGGGCGCCCCATGCCGGCCACGGACAAAATCCCCAAGGCGGACCTCGCTTATTTGTTTGCCCGATTTTCCGGACCAGATCCGCAGATTACCCGGCGCATAACCGAGCTCGACCACATCATCCAATAAGCCGAGCTGATTGAGGACCGTGCAGGCGTTCGGAGACAGCTGCAAACCCGCGCCGACTTCGGCAAGGTCGCGCGCCTTGTCCATCAAGACAACGTCGTGTCCTGCCTGGCGCAAGGTCAAGGCTGCCGTCAGCCCGCCAATGCCTGCGCCGGCAATGACAATAGGAGAGGGGGCAGGTCCGCTGTCGCTCATGGAAACTCTATCCGGTCAGGCGGCTTCCGGCGTCCAGGTGCAATCGGACGGAGAGGATTCTTTTGCGCCAAGCGTTGCATCGAATTTGTAAAGTGTTGAGCAATATGGGCAGACCACTTCATTTTCGCGGCCCATATCCAAAAACACATGCGGATGGTCGAACGGCGGATTGGCGCCAATGCACATGAATTCCCGGGCACCAATTGCGATGGAATCATGACCGCTAGTGTTTTGAAAGTGCGGGACAACCTGATCTGCCATGATCAATTCCTCAAAAGTCTGGGCGCTAAGGCCGAACGATTTTGGCGCGAACATACTCATTTGCCGTCCGGTTGAATAGGGGAAACCTTGTCACGTCCACCGGCGGTTCCTGAGGTGGGATTTTGAAATGACAAATCGGACTTTGCCAAGTGCGATTATTCTCAGTACAGTGTGCGGCAAAAGTGTTTTACGTTTACGTAAGAGGAAGTTTTATGCCGCTCTTTGAGCAGGACGGGATTCAAATCTCCTATTTGGATGAAGGCGAGGGAGACCCGATCCTTCTGATCCACGGATTTGCCTCAAACAAGTCGGTCAACTGGCAGTATCCGGGCTGGGTCGATCTTTTGGTGAAAGATGGGCGTAGGGTGATTGCGCTCGACAACCGGGGACATGGTGACAGCCAGAAATTCCATGATCCGGACGCTTACGGCGCACCGATCATGGCTGAGGACGCCCGCCGCTTGCTGGATTTTCTCAATATCGAGCGTACGGATGTTATGGGCTACTCGATGGGCGCCCGGATTTCCGCTTTTTTGACCCTCAATCATCCGGACCGTGTCAAACGCGCGGTCTTTAGCGGCCTTGGCTATGGCATGATCGAAGGTGTGGGTGATCCTGAGCCGATCGCGGCAGCTCTGGAGGCTGAGCGGCTACAGGACGTGAAAGACCGGACCGGTCGGGCGTTCCGCGCCTTTGCCGAGCAGACACGGTCCGACCGTCTGGCGCTTGCAGCCTGTATGCGGTCTTCACGCCAGAAGATCAGCGAAGAAGATATTGCGCGGATCGAACGGCCAGTTCTGGTCGCGGTCGGAACCAAAGACGACATTGCCGGATCGCCACACAAACTGGCGGCCTTGATGCAGCATGCGGAGGTTTTGGAAATTCCAGGCCGCGATCACATGGTTGCGGTCGGGGACAAGGTCCACAAGCAGGGCGTCCTGGCATTTTTGAACAATGTCGATGCCTGACAGGCATGGATTGAGAACAGGCGGTTAAATGCGGAGACGGGAGGTCGCATGAGCGGGAAACGGGTCGAGTTTGCAGGGGCAGAAAACAACAGCCTTGTTGCGGATCAATATGGCAACAGGGGGCAACCTGTGATCCTCTTACATGGCGGAGGTCAAACCCGCCATTCCTGGGCTGCCGCCGCTGAGCGGATCGCTGCTCTCGGTCATGTGGTTTATTCTGTCGACCAGCGCGGCCACGGCGAAAGTGCCTGGGTTCCGTCCGGAAACTACACATTCAATGATTTTGCCAAGGATCTGGTTTCTGTTTGCAAAGCTGTGATCTCCGGACATGGTGCCAAACCGGTTGTCGTCGGGGCGTCATTGGGCGGTTTTGCCGGTATGCTGGGTGAAGGGGCTGAAGCACCGGGCTGCCAAGCTGCTCTGGTTCTTGTCGATATCACGCCGCGGGTCGACATGGGCGGGGTCTACAAGATCCTCGGCTTTATGGGCGACAAGGTTGATGAAGGCTTTGGGACAGTGGAAGAAGCTGCGGATGCGATCGCCCGCTATCTCCCGAACCGCAGCCGGCCGAAGGACCTATCAGGCCTTTCCAAAAACCTTCGCCTGCATGACGATGGCCGCTACCGCTGGCACTGGGATCCGGCTTTCTTGAAAATGCGGGAACACTCCGATCCGCATCAGTCTGAAACCGTTCAGACCAGCATGATCACCGCCGCGGAAAATCTTAAGTTGCCGGTTCTGCTGCTGCGGGGCCGAAACTCCGAGCTGGTGTCGATGGAACATGTCCAAGAATTCATGGAGTGTGTGCCGCATGCCAAGTTCACCGACATCCAGGACGCGGGCCACATGGTCGCCGGCGACAAGAACGACATTTTCGCGCAGGCCGTAGAGGAGTTCCTCACCGACCTGAAGGCCGAAGCGCTGATTGCCTGAGGATTTGCTCGTGTTTTGAATCGCTTAGTGAGAATATCTCGCGGTTCGCTTCAAGTGTCGGCGTGCTTAATGTTTTGATTCAAGAAGGCTGCCTAACTCTGAGTCCAATCAGCGATTAGGCTGAAGGGGCTATTGCCCCTGAAACACCGGTTTGCGCTTTTCCAAGAAGGCGCGGCAGCCTTCGGCGTAATCAGCGCTGTCTACACAGACACGCGCCATGGCGTAGGCCTGTGTGAGGTTGGCCTTGGCTTCGACAGAGGTCAACAGATTGATGGTCTTCTTCGCTGCTTTTAAAGACAGCGGGGCGTTCTGTTCAAACACAGCACACAGCTCAGCTACCCGCGTATCCAGGGCGTCCGGCTCGTGGACTTCGTTGATCAAGCCGATCTGCAAGGCCTCCGCAGCAGAGAGAAGGTCAGCGGTGAACAGCAGCCTTTTGGCGTTGGACGGAGAGACCGCTTCAACGAGATCGCCAACGGCATCCGGCGGATAAGCGAGCCCCAAGCGGGCGGCCGGAATGGAATAGAAAGACGTTGAAGATGCAATTCGCAGATCACATGCCAATGCCAGCCCGAGACCACCGCCAAGGCAGGGGCCTTCGATGACAGCAACGACGGGCACCGGCAGTGCCTTGAGCGCTTGAAAGGCTGCCACATTGATCTGATCGTAATGCGCCGCCGCATCTGGTGTGGCCCGGACCGCTTCGAATTCGGCAATGTCTGCACCGGCACAAAACGCTTTGCCGCCAGCTCCGCGCACGATGAGTGCGCGAATTTCACTGTCATCCTGAAGTTGGTTGAGCAGTTCTGGAATACGGCGCCAGCCAGACAAAGGCAGAGCGTTCTTGCGCTCTGGCGCGTTCAAGATTAATTCGGCAATCTGGCCTGCTGTGGTGAGCGACGGGTTGCCGTCTTGCGGCGATTGCACAGATTGCTCGGATGTCATATTGGCCTCGGGTGCTCGCGAAAATGAGGATTGGCGCAAAATTGATCGTAAAAAAACGATTCATAAGGACTGTTCATATCTGATATGAGCAAGTTTTGTTTGGAATATCATGCGCAGGGCCTATTTTAGTAGGCGAATGCAGTGGGCTTGAAAAGGAGACAAGCCATGTCGACCCAGGTACGCCAGTCCAGTCCAGAACCGGTGATGAAACACGATCCCGTCTGGCGGCAGTTGCGTGAAGAAGCCCAGGCGATGGTGGCCGCCGAACCGGCCCTGTCATCCTTTGTGTATGAAACAGTGCTCAACCACGACAGCCTCGAAGAAGCCGTCGTTCACCGTCTTGGCGACCGTCTCGGCCGGGACATTGTCTCCGCCTCTTTGATCCGTCAGACCTACCTTGAAGCTCTGGCCGATGAACCAGAACTTGCTGAGATTTTCCGGGTCGACATTGTCGCTGTGTTCGACCGTGATCCGGCCTGCTTCCGCTATCTGGAGCCGGTGCTCTATTTCAAAGGGTTCCACGGCTTGCAGACCCACCGTCTGGCCAATTGGCTCTGGCGCAAGGGGCGGCAGGACTTTGCTCTCTATTTGCAAAGCCGGGCCTCCGAAGTGTTCCAGATTGACATTCATCCGGCGGTTCCTGTCGGACGCGGTATTTTCATCGACCATGGCACGGGAATCGTCGTCGGCGGCACGGCCGTCATTGGCGATGATGTCTCCATATTACAGGGCGTTACCCTTGGCGGTACCGGCAAGGAAAGCGGTGACCGGCATCCAAAGATCCGCAACGGCGTTTTGATTGGGGCTGGGGCAAAGGTTCTCGGCAACCTGGAAATTGGACATTGCAGCCGGATTGCCTCAGGCTCTGTTGTGCTGGCAGATGTGCCGGCCAATACGACGGTTGCCGGGGTTCCAGCGAAGATCGTTGGCAAAGCCGGATGTGCAGAACCGGCCCGCAGCATGAACCAGCTTCTGGGCGAGCCAGATGCGGCCGGATTGCAGGAAGACGGGGAAAGCTGATCGAAATTGTTTGGTATTTTCCCGCTCTCTTGTAGGGTCCGCACCAGAACAACGCATTTGGCGAAGAACAAGGAGAGAGCCACGTGAACCCCGAAGAAGTCCGCAAACTTGAAGCCTATCTGCAAAAGAAGTTCGAATTGCCGAGCTTGCAGGTCAGGGCCCGTCCGAAAAAGGACGATTCCGCGGAGGTCTATATCGGTGATGAGTTCATCGGTGTGATCTTCCGCGATGACGAAGACGAGGACCTGAGCTGGAACTTCCAGATGGCGATCCTTGAGATCGATCTGGATGAAGCCTAAGATTTTACAATAGATCGTGAATTGAGAAACGGCCCGTTTGGGCCGTTTTTTGTGAGCGCATTGAAAAGTGTTCTCAGAAAGCGTTAAAAGTGCCCACTTTCGCTTGCACGGCGCGGTCTAGGCGGCGCCAGTCGGGCAAAAGCGTCTGATCGAACTGGTAGCGGATCAGTAATCCGCCGCCTGGCGTAATTGAGCGGTGGCAAACCGCCTTGTCCGTGCTGCGTTTTCTCACACACCGGGCAATGAAGCCGTCGTCTGCCTCCGGGTCATAGACAATGATGTCCCGGTTTTGGGCATTTTGTCCCGACAGCGTGAGCATGTTCAGTCCGGCTTCAGCCGCTTTCTCGCCGCCACGGGCTAGCCGTTTATAGACCGGATCCAGTTGCGTTCTTAAGGATTCCCGGCGTGGATTGTTTTCGAGATTGACCTGAATAAGCGGAAGCGGTTCGCCAAAACGGGCTGGCGCATCCTCATCGCCTGGCATCTTGAGGTCCGGCCAGGTCATTAGCAGGCTGACTTGTTGATGACGCGGAACTTCGCCGTCGGCCGCGATGCGGTGTTGCGCTGATCTGAAATAGCCTGCAGGGATCTCAAAGGGATGCGGCCCGATCGACAGGCTAACCAAGGAATGTCGATGGTTTTGGAACAAAGGCGCAATTACGCCGGACCAGTAGACCGCACGGTCGGCAACATAGGCGGACGTCAGCACACACAAAGCCGCGGCCAGCATCGTGAAATGAAGCGGCTTTGCATTAGTAGCTGCTGGCAGGGTCGGCCTGACCAATTGCCTTGCCTTTCATGAGCCTGTGACCTGCACTGGCACACTGTGTCTCTGAATGGGACATGTGTCTCAGCGAAGGATCGATGCCAACCGTTAAAAACTAAGGAAAACCAAAGGTTTTCGTTCCTTAGAAAAACCGGCACGGCGTTTGCTCTTGACCGTTAGAGAATTCTTCATCACTTTCTCTGTGAAGAGGTTAACAGAAGGTTAACGGTCGTTATGCTGGACCTACTTATCGTTGGATACATCGCTTGTGCGGGATTCGTCGCTGCCGGATTTCTTGGCAGTTTTTATCAGCTGGTGACCAGTCAGCCGCCGAAATTTAACTTCGCGGGCGAAACAGTAACGGGTTTTGTTACTGGCGTATTGATGTGTGTTTTCGCCGGTCCCTTCATCATCATGCGCAACGCAATTCGGGGGCGCCGGATTGAGAACAGGCCAGTAGGCTGGCTTGTTGCATCGTCAACAATCGCGGGCATGTGGAGCATGTGTTCCGGGCTGGTGGTGATGAATATTGCATTGATCGTCGCCGGCTACGCGTGAGGGGTTATGCCGAATTTTTCTTTGGGTGATATCCGCCCGCAATTTCCTGAAAGTGGCCGTTATTGGGTCGCGCCGACAGCTACACTGATCGGAGATGTCCATTTGGAAGATGAGGCGAGTGTCTGGTTTCAGGCTGTGCTTCGCGGTGACCGGGAGCCGATCAAGATCGGGCGCCGGTCGAATGTGCAAGATGGCTGTGTTTTTCATACCGATCCGGGAATGCCGCTCACTGTCGGCGCCAATTGCACCATCGGCCACAATGTGATCCTGCATGGCTGTACCATTCGGGACAATTCCCTGATTGGAATGGGATCGACGATCTTGAACGGTGCGGTGATTGGTTCGAATTGCATCATCGGCGCCAATGCGCTTGTTGCTGAAGGTAAGGTTATTCCGGACAACTCGTTGGTTGTCGGTGTGCCGGGTAAAGTCGCCCGGGTCCTGCCTGACAGCATTGCCGGCGACATTTTGAAATCGGCCGATAACTATGTTGCCAATTGGCAGCGGTATGCCGAAGGTCTGAATCAAGTCTAGATCTATGGGATCGAACTCCATCCGATCATTCTGAAAGAAACTCTCAGTTCCTGCGCATGCGAACGTGCAGGAACCGGCCTGCGGGGGCGGGCCGGTTCCCTGGATCCGGTCGTGGTAGGGATGGGGAGGGTGGGGACGCAACCGGATCGTCCTGAAGGCTTGTTTCCAAGCCAATTCCCAAATTAATTCGAGATACTGCTGACTGTGGTCACCCGCGTATCTGAGATCCCGGTCCACTTGACCGGAGAGCTTGCTGATTGGCGTTTGATGTAGCGGTACGGCGTTGAGTACCAGGGCAGAACCGCTTCGATCTGATTGTCGAGGATCATGTCGCCATGATCGGTGCGTACGGTTAGAACAGCGTGCCCTGAATTTTGCACATCCTTGGCGACAGTGATGAGAAGGGCACTCTTCGGCCAGCCGGCTGCGAGAAGCACGCGCTGCTTTTCGAGGACATACTCTTCACAATCGCCATATCCGTCGACCGGATAGGTCCAGTATTCTTCTCGTCCAAAGAGATCCGCGTCGGTCATCGGATGGACTTTCCGGTTAACCTCTGCATTGATCGCGATGAGTTCGTTCCAGCGGGCTTCCGTTAGTTTGACGACTACTGGCTCATACCGTTCGTTCGGACAGGCCCAGCCGTTGTCGCGGCAAAACTGGCGATGGCCGATGGGTGCTTTCACCGCGGATTTCATGTCCATGAACCGGCCAGGATCGGCCTGTGCTATTGGCGCGAATACATTCAAGCCAAATAGAACTGCTGTAGTCGAAAGAATTTTTCCAAGAAGTTTCATCGTAATGCCCTCCCCAAGGCTGGCGTTACGATGCGGTATTGCTTTTTATTTCACGGAAATTGACGTAATAAAACTATATTATTATTTTAGTAAATCTTGAGGTTAATTTTAATATTACTTTATGATAACTTTAGTCTATTTGTACTAGAATTTGAGTCGAATTTTATCGATCTGCTGTAACCCGCAGATTTTGAATTGGTTTTCAAAGTGGCCGGCGGTTTAGGCTTTCAGGGTCAGTCACGCATTGGGGGCGCTTAGTCGCCGGATATTTGCAACTTCTCTGCAGTTTGAGCGGAGAAAAAAAATGAAAAAAAGTTCTAGATAGATGTGAAGCACCCCGCACACGGGGGCAGAGGCAGTCAATCCCGTAAGTGGAATTGGTATCACATCACTGTAGACGCGCAGTCTGCAGGCGGCGGGCGTTTGATAAAGATTGTAAGGCTATGCGCGAAGAGCAGCTGGGTTCCTCATTGGAACCGGTCGCGCTGGAGCCGTTGGACCAGACTAGCTGGTTTCTGGAGTGGTGATGTGGTGCTCAAGCAGCTCGCGGCTTTGGACCGCGGCGAATTCGACCGCAATGCCGCCTTCGATCTGGCGGACCACACGAGCATGCATTTTGCCTAGTGTGACCTCATCACCCATTTCCGGCAGTATATCTGTGGCAATGGCTGCGCCAGACAACGACACATCGAAAATACGGACAACGTGATCCGAACCGTCCGGAAGGATCATCTTGGTCATCTGGTTTTTCGGGACAAAGCGATCATGGCGACGATCTTCTGGGAGGTTGAGTTCTTCCCGGTTCGCCAGCCACGTCAGAATATTGGCGATCTTGTCCCGTTTTCGGACTGTGTTGCGTAACTCGACAGCAAAACCACCATCAATTAGTCGGGATATCCGGCCTTCGACACGACTGATATGATCGAGATAAGCAACGATCCGTTCGCCAACCTGCCCAGGGACCGGTGTTATCATCGCCATGCCACCTGGTGACATGTCGATTACCTGGCAAGGATACTCGCGGCGGTTTTCCAGCATGAAGCGGCCCAGAATGTTCACCTGAACCCTTTGATGCCGCCTACGGTCGGTGACCTGGAGCGACTTGCTTCCTTCTGGTGCTGTTGCCAATCCGGCGTTCATGCCTGCTATGCCTAAAAACGTGCGGAGCCCGCACTTCCCCCGGTGGTGATGAGAATCGGAACAACTCTCATATGCACTCTAGAGGAAATGAGGTTAACGATGTGTAAGAATGTACCTTACACAAGGCTCTAGTTTAAGGTTTTTGCAGAAATTCCGGCAGATTAGGATTTTCCGCCGGAATATACGGTTAAATGACCGACCTGACGCTCTGCGCCTTGAGGCAATATTGGGGCACCTTGCGGGAGAACCGGAGCGCGCATCGGCATATCTTCAGCTTTAAACCGGGGCAGCACCGGATTCAGGTTTGAATGATTTGCTTCTGCAAAGTAGGGGCGCTCATCCGGCCAGACCAAACGCAGGCTGCTGATCGATTGTTTCAAAATCGGATGCAGACCAATCCAATAAGGCTTGTCCATCGGTGTGGCACTGCCAAGAATGCGGATGCGGCCTTCTCCGGGAACGTTGAGCGGAACCAGCAGCATTTCCATCTGCAAAACTTGGTCACGCTCTGTATGGCCATTGACGCCAATAACGGCAGCCGCCGCATCTTCGGTAATGGCAGCAATGAGGCTCTCGAGGGCTTCACGGTCCTTAGTGTCCCAGCCACGCAAAAAGTTGCGGCCTTTGAGTTCGCGGCAATGTGCAGAACACAAGCGGGTGCCGGCCAGGCGATAACGGACATCCTGCGGGCCGTTTGTTTCCAGGATAAAGGTGTCGCCCAAAAGACCGCGGATTTCACCCGGATCGATTTCGCTGCGGTTTGGGGCCGGACGGGCGCCGCGCAGAGAGTCCCAATAAGAATATAATGTCTGGGTCACGCCGTGTTTCATCTGAACTTGCCTTTCTTCCCAATCCGGAGCGTTGTGTCGTCTCAAGACAATGTCTGTTTCAAAACGGGACGTCCGGGCATCCGTGTTTCTGTTTGCCGTGAACTAAGCAGGGGGCGTGCCAAGATGCTGAAACAATGAAAAAATCAGCGGGTAACACCTTGTTAAGGTTAATGCATGGTAAAACTTGTCAGCTCGGATACCGGCTGGCACATTCAGGCTGTCTTCAGGACAAACGGGTGGGAGGAACCTGTTGGTCCATGCGAGCGCTCAAAAAGCGGGAAGAGGCCGAAAAATGGCCCGGAGCCCGGATCAGCGATCGTAGCAGGACACCTCAATTTGGCGCGTGGGGACGCGACCTTTGTGGGGGGCTCAACAAGCGCCGGTTATCCTAAGAGATAGCCGGCGTTTTGTTTTTATTGCCGTCACAAGGCCGTGTGGATGAATTGGCTGGATCTATGGCAGCTGTTCACCATATTTGCTTTGGTTGGTTTGAAACGTGTGCACCGCCCTTGTTTTGTCCGCATGCCGGGCTACAAGATCTGCGTCAGAAAGATGCGAGGCCCCATGAACGTCTATCAATTCGATCAGGAGCGGAAACGCCGCGACGAAGAGCGTAAACAGCGCGAACGTGAGCAGAGACCGTCACAGCCGCCGGCGTTCAATCTTCCTTCTGCAATTGTTTGGCTGAGTGCCGGTTTGATTGCGATCCACGTGGTCCGCGAATTTCTGATTCCGGCAGGCTGGAACAACATGATGATCTATTTCCTGGCGTTTTGGCCGGTGAAATACACAGCGCTTGCAAGCCTCCATGCGCTGGACCTGGCCTCAAGCCTCTGGGCATTTGTCAGCTATAGCTTCCTTCACGGCGGCGCCATGCATCTGACATTCAATCTGCTTTGGATGGCGATTTTCGGCAGCGCTGTTGTCCGGCGATTTGGCCTTGGCCGTTTTTTGGTTTTCTCCGCTTTGTGTTCGGTTGGCGGGGCGTTCGCTCACCTGGCCACCCATTGGGGCGAGTCGGCGCCGATGATCGGCGCGTCAGCTGCCATTTCCGGACATATGGCTGCAGCGATTCGGTTTGTCTTTGAACTAGGTGGCCCGCTTGGTGTCTTTCGCAGCTCCGACCGGAGCGCCTATTTCGTTCAAGCTCAACCGCTTGCTGAGTGTTTCCGCAATCAGCAGGTTCTGGTGTTCGTCGGAGTGTGGTTCGGTCTGAACTTGTTCTTCGGCTTGATGAGCGGTGGCCAGACCGGCAGCATTGCCTGGCAGGCGCATATTGGCGGTTTTATCGCCGGTCTAGCCTTGTTCCCCGTTTTCGATCCGGTGCCGCAACGGCGGCATTAAGCCGCGGTTGGAGGCAGAACCTTTAGGAACCGGGTGTCAAGGCTTTGCGCTGGTGGTTTTTTTTGCCATGATGCCTCATGTTCGACCGTGAAAACGAAATGTTCTTCAAGGTCGCTAATGCCGAGGGAGGTTTGCCTATATGAGCAGTGTTGCCGCGATCTTGAAAGGGAAGGGCCACGAAACCATAACCGCACGCGACGATGCGTCGTTGAGCGAGCTTTGTGAGACACTCGCGAAGCATAAGATTGGCGCAATTGTGGTTTGTGATGGGGACATGGGCATCAAGGGAATTATCTCGGAACGGGACATAGTCCGCGTAATCGGAACGCAAGGCGTAGGTGCCCTAGATCAACCGGTGTCTGGTGTTATGACAAAAGACGTCATCACATGTTCTGAAGAAAACAGCATCAACGAAGTGATGGCCCAGATGACGCAAGGGCGCTTCCGTCACATGCCGGTCGTCAAAGACGGCAAGCTGACGGGGGTGATTTCCATCGGCGATGTGGTTAAGCAAAAGATTGCTCAAGTGGAGCAGGAAGCTGAGCAGATGCGCAGCTACATTTCCATGACGTGATTTTCAGGCGGCTGGTTTTCTGTCAGCCGCCATCTCCAGCGCCCTCTCAGGATTTACCGTAGACCTCTTCAGGGTCGTAGACTTTTTCCGTCTCAACCCACTCCAGGCGAACCGTGCCGTTTTCAGTTTTTGTAATCTTCCTGAAAAAACACGACCGGTAACCGACGTGGCAGGTTGCACCATTACCCTCGACCGTGACTTTCACCACAAGAGCGTCCTGGTCGCAGTCGGTAAGGATCTCTTGCACCTTTTGCACTTGGCCGGAGGTTTCGCCCTTCTTCCAGAACCCCTTGCGGGAGCGGCTCCAATACCAGGCTTCCCCGGTTTCAATGGTGCGCTTGAGGGCTTCTTCGTTCATGTAGCCAACCATCAGAACTTCTGACGTTGCTGCATCGGTGACAACGGCGGCAATGAGGCCGTCCTGGTCGTATTTCGGCATCAAAAGATCGCCGTCTTCGACCGTTTTTTTGTCGGCACGTTCGGAAAAAACTAGATCAGACATGAAACTCATTCAGGCCTTGCACGTCTTGTGACGGTGCAAGGCGCCATTTTGGAACGTTAACTGCGAACCAGGGTCATGAATTTGGCCTGTTCGGCCGGGTCGTCCTGGAAAACGCCAGTAAACTGAGTGGTGAGCGTTGAGACGCCCGGTTTCTGTACACCGCGCATCGTCATGCATTGGTGTTCAGCTTCCAGCATCACTGCCAAACCGCGCGGCGCCAAGGCGTCGTCGATGGTCGAAGCAATCTGCGCGGTCAAGTTTTCCTGAGTCTGCAGGCGCTTTGCGAAGATGTCGACAACACGAGCCAGTTTGGATAGGCCAACAACGCCTTCCGCCGGATAATAGGCGATGTGGGCTTCGCCGATAAACGGCAGCATATGGTGTTCACAATGCGAATGGAACGGAATGCCGCGCACCAGAACGATGTCTTGGTAACCGCCAACATCTTCGAACGTGCGCTCGAGGTGTTCGGCCGGGTCTTCGAAATAGCCCGAATATAGCTGCGTAATGGCTTTCACCACCCGCTGCGGGGTGTCGATCAAGCCTTCACGGTCCGGATCGTCGCCGGTCCAGGCAAGAATAGTCCGCACGGCCGCCTCAGCCTCTTCCCGGCTAGGCCGTTGCAACTGGTCCGGTGCTTTGCGCTCGAATGTTTTTTCGATCGGCTTCAGGACAGCGTCCATGGGGATCCTCGCAAATTTACCCTTATCACTCGTCATACGGCGTCCGCTCTTGCTCAGATCAAGTGTTCTTAATCCTAAGGGCGCGGAGATGTAACATACTCCGCTCAAAAAGCGAACGCACAGTTTCAAAGCGGGTGAAGCCAGCGTCAAGCGCCAATGCGGCATGATTTAATACCGGCTGCGACCCCTCTGCCCCTTGCGAATTTGCTGTGGCGTCTGATCTATATATATAAAAGAAGCGTGCCGGCAATGAGGCACGTGTTCACCGGTTGTCACGAAGAGGCGAGAATGCTCGACGACATCTATAATGCCAAGATCCTGGAATTCGCGGGCAACATTCCCCGAGTTGGACGTCTTGAGCATCCAGACGGCACCGCCAAGGCGCATTCTAAACTGTGCGGCTCGACGGTTGTTGTTGATTTGTGCGTTAAAGACGGTGTGGTGACCGATTTTGCCCACGATGTGAAAGCCTGCGCCTTGGGACAGGCATCCTCTTCGATCATGGCGCAACATGTAGTTGGGGCTGGCGCTGACGAGCTTCGGGCACTGCAAAAAACCATGCACGCCATGTTGAAAGAGGGTGGAGACCCACCGGAGGGCCGGTTCGCAGATTTGAAGTTTCTGGAGCCAGTGCGTGAGTACAAAGCCCGGCACACGTCGACACTTCTAACTTTTGACGCGGTTGTCAGCGCACTTGATCAGATCGAAGGCAAGGCGGACGGCGCGGCGGCATAAGCTGGCCGCTCTTCAGCTTTTAAACAGCAGATGTGTCCTCCGACCGACAGGCAACCTGATCCAGAAAAGCGGCTGTCGCCCGCCAGCTATGTCGCGATCGGGCTGATCTGGGTCTACCGGCATTCCCTCTCGCTCTTCATGGGGCGCGGCTGCCGGTATGCGCCGACCTGTTCCGATTACACCGAACAAGCGATCCGCCGCTTTGGCTTTTGGGCCGGCGGCTGGCTGGGCCTATCCCGTATCCTCAGATGTAATCCCTGGGGGGCATCCGGCTTTGATCCGTTGCCAGAAGATTTACCGGCCGGTGCCCGCTGGTTTTTGCCGTGGCGTTATGGCCGCTGGAATGGCCGGCACATTCCACCCGAACACCGGATGGATTGATTTCAAACGGGAATTTACCTTCTGTTAAGAAAGGGTTGAACTTACCTATGGTGAGTGCAACTCTCCGGCTGTGGGCAGTGTGGCCGGAGAGGGTGAATGGACGCAAAAGACTTCCACTTTGTGATGATCAAGCCGACGCATTACGATGACAACGGCTATCCCATTCAATGGCTCCGATCTGCCATCCCCTCCAATACTCTGGCCAGCTTAAATGGCCTTGCCGAAGCCGCCCGGGGAAGAAATGCGCTCGGCGAAGACGTCCGAATTCATCTTCACACCTATGACGAGACCAACAAGCGGGTTCGTCCTGAGAAGATCGCCAGAGATATCCGGCGCAGCGGTGGCAAGGCGCTGATCGCCCTGGTCGGGGTGCAATCCAATCAGTTCCCGCGAGCAACCGATCTGGCTCGCAAATTCATGAAGGAAGGCCTGGCGACCGCAATCGGTGGGTTTCATGTTTCTGGCTGTATTTCCATGCTGGATGAGATGCCGGAGGAAATGGTCATCTTACAAAATGAAGGTGTTGCCTATTTTGCGGGAGAGGCCGAAGACCGGCGGCTCGATCAAGTGTTCCGCGACGCCTGGGCTGGCGAATTGAAGCCGCTCTACAACTTTATGACCGATTTGCCGTCGCTCGAAGGGGAACCGACCCCGATCCTGCCGACCAAACACATCCAATTCACAGCTGGGTCCCATTCCAGTTTCGATCTTGGGCGCGGCTGTCCGTATCAATGTTCGTTCTGCACGATTATCAATGTGCAGGGCCGCAAAAGCCGGTTCCGCTCCGCCGATGACCTGGAACAGATTATCCGGGACAATTATGCGCAAGGCATCGACCGCTTCTTCATTACCGACGACAATTTCGCCCGGAACCGGGAATGGGAGCCACTGTTCGACCGGCTGATCCACCTGCGGGAAGAAGAAAACTTCGACATCAAGTTCATCATCCAAGTGGACACGCTCTGCCACAAGATTGAGAACTTTATTGAAAAAGCGACGCGGGCCGGGGTGAACCGGGTGTTTATCGGGCTTGAAAACATCAACCCGGACAATCTACTGGCCGCCAAAAAACGGCAGAACAAAATTACCGAATACCGTGAAATGCTGCAGAAGTGGCGGGCCCATGGGGCGACCACCTATGCCGGCTATATCATCGGTTTCCCGGGCGATACCAAGGAAGCTGTGCTCCGCGACATTGAAATCATCAAGAACGAATTGCCACTCGATCTCCTGGAGTTCTTCTATCTGACCCCGCTGCCAGGATCGGAAGACCATAAGGTTCTATTGAGCAAAGGCACCTGGATGGATCCGGATCTGAACAAATACGATCTCAATCACCGGGTAAGCCATCATCCAAAAATGTCGGATCAGGAGTGGGAAGAGGCTTACCGCGAAGCTTGGTCTACCTATTATTCGGATGATCATATCGCGACAGTTCTCAGGCGGGCAGCCGCCCACAAGAAGGGACGGCCGGGCAACAAGCTGTTCTTGATGATGTGGTTCAAGCTGATGATTGAATATGAAGGGGTGCACCCGTTGGAGGGCGGGTATTTCCGCCTGAAATTTAGGAGGGACCGGCGCAGCGGTTTGCCGGTTGAGAACCCGCTGGTGTTTTACCCGCGCTACGCCTGGGAAGTGTTTACGAAACATTTGGCCTGCGTTGGCGTCGTCTGGCGGGCCTACAGAATCTATAAGAAGGTCAAGGCGTCTCCGGACCGCAAAGCCTATTCCGATCTGGCCATCGCGCCGATGGATGCGGCATCTGAAGCCGATTTGGCGATGATCAAGGAAACCCGGGGCGGCACGGATGCCGCCGCCAAGTCCGCACGCGATGCCTCCATCGTAAAGGCTGCGAAAGAGAAGGCGCTGGCGTCCTGATTTTTTTTAAGCGGAAACCCGCGTCATGACGTCCCGGCCTTGAGCCGGGACCAGATTTTGTGCCCCCGGCTCAAGGCCGGGGAGGCTGCAGTAGGCTAGATTTTTCCGTGAGAAAAAGGGCTGGTTCTTCTGGAAAATGGCAGGCGCCAGCCAAGGGTCATGCCTGCAGCCGCCAGCATGATGACTGCAATTCCCAGAATTTGTATGGGGCCAAATTTTTGCCCCAAAATAAGATAATCGGTGGCGTAGGCCACGGATGGATAGAGGAAGGTCAGTGCCCCTTGAAGGTGGGTCGGCAGTTTCTGAACAGCGCTGTATAAGATTGTGTACATCATCGCCGTATGTACAAAGCCCAAGGTCAGAAGGGAAGCCCAGGCGGACGTTTCCGTTGGAAGGTCTGAAAAACTAGCTAGCGGGGTCAGCATCAAGGCGCCCGTTGAGACCTGGATTAGTGCGATCAAATGAGGTGGGACATCGCTTAGCTTTTTGGTGGCGACAACAGCGACGGCCCAGAGAAATGCAGCGCCGATGGAAAGTGCGACACCAACAGCAAAGCTGCCTTCAGCATAGGCCAGCTCCGGTTTTGATTGGGCAATCAGGACAACACCGCAAAAGGCAATGGCTAGCCAGCAGAGTTTTCTAAGCGTGAGCTGTTCTCCGAAAAAGAGCGCGCCAAAACAGACAAGCATGAACGGTTGGGTGTTGTAGATGGCAGTCGTCAGTGAAATTGATGCATGGCCAATCGCGTAGAACAGCATGACCCAATTGGTGGTTAAGGCTATGCCGCCGAGCATTGCCAGCAGAAACTGGTTCAACGAGATCTTGTATGCGAAGGCGCCTTTAAAGGCGCAGATGGCCGTAAGGCCGATCGCGCCGAACATGCATCGCCAAAAGGCAACATTGATTGGGCTTTCACCACTGAACACGACGAAAATGCCTAAAGTGCCGATCAAGCTCATGGCGAAGGTCATTTCTAATATGCCGCTGGTTCTTTCTGACATTCGAGCAACTCCTTTGAATGTGCATTCAAGGATCTGCCTTTCGGTGTAAGGGTTCTATGTTTGAAGTTAGGTGTTTGGGTGTGATATCCTAAAAATGTAAGGCAAATTTATCTCGGAGATTAATATTGAAAGATATAGATACTCAGGACCATGAGATCCTGAAGATGCTGATCGAGGATGGCCGGTGTTCGATCAAAGAGATCGCTGCGAAGGTCGGGCTGTCGTCTCCGAGTGTTTCAGAGAGGTTGCGGCGTTTGCAAGAACGGGGGATTATCCGCAGTTTTACTGCGGACATTGACCCGCGCGCTCTGGGGTACTCACTTCAGGCCATTACCCGTGTCCGGCCGCTTCCGGGAAAACTTCATATTGTCCGGGAGCTATTACGGGAAATTCCCGAAGTGATTGAATGCGATAAAGTCACGGGCGACGATTGTTTTGTCGTGCGGCTGGTGATCCGGGAAATCGAGGAGCTGGATGGGATACTGGAGCGGATCACTGATAAGGCGGAAACCAGTACCTCGATTGTTAAATCGCAGCCGATCTCCCGACGTCCCCCGCCGTTGTGTGCCAGCAGTGCTGAAAATTGAACGGACTGGGGCAGGTACATTCCTGGCGATCAGCTTAGCGTAAGTTTATCTCGCTATACTTTTTCAGGCTTGAGGTGACTATGTCCGGTTTGATCAAACGGTTCAGTAAATCAGACAGGGTCAACTTGTAGTTCTATCCAGGGTGGTTGGTCGGTTGTGCTGACGAGTTGCCGGACTTCTGTCGGTTCAAAAAAGAAAAACAGATTAAATCTGCGGATTGTTACTGTTTTTATACCTGGTCTGGTGTAGGTGTTTTAACTGAAGTGTGGGCAACAATTGAAGCAGAAGCTGATTCTTACACCGGATTTGGGTTCGGCTGGATGGGTTTGGAGCATTTGCAATAATGAAAATTGATATGCCCCTGCGATTGGCTGCCACCATAATGATGGCCGTGATGCTGCCCAGTCCGTCCCATGCCGATGCGAACTGCGGTCCGATGGAAGTTGCTGCAGCCGAAATCCCATATTTTGTTGAAAGTCCGGAGAAGGGGCAGTTTGTCGAATTGCTCCGCGCTGCGGCCGAACGCGCTGAAATTGATCTTGAGATCAAGCTCTATCCCAAGAAACGGGCTCTGGGCCTGTTCCAGATCAGTGTCGTTGATGTGTTGATGCCGCATTCCAGTGCAGGTGTCGACGTTCCGTCCTTAAAATCGGTTCCAATCCTGAACAAGCGGGATTTTGTTTTTGTGCGCAAAGGCACGCCAATTCCAACGACCGTTAAAGAGCTTGAAGGCCGGCGGATTGGATTGACGTCGCAATATGCCTATCCCAAGTCATTGATTGGGAATGAAAATATTGAGTTCAGCCGGGCACCGAACTCGGATCTTGAGAGTGTCAAAATGCTGTCTATCGGTCGTTTTGACGGTTCGATTATTGAAGAACGTTCCGGTCTAAAGGCGATCTCCGAAGCCGGGGTCAGCAATATTGTTTATGATAAGAACCATCCGATCAACGAGCTTAACGTCTGGATTTTATTCAGTAATACCCCGTGCGGCTTATTCTATCAGGAAAAGATCAACGCTGCTTTCCAAGCGATGATCGCCGACGGCGAGTGGGATACCATCAAAAAGCTTACGGCACCGAACGGATAATCCTTACCGTATAGAGGCTTTGAGGCGGGTAGCCCGGCAGAATGGGTTGCTGTTTTGCTTTGAATCCCCTATCAGCACACATCTCAAAACCAATGAAACGCTTACCTGCCTTGTCTGCAGGAGTGAGCAGGAGATTAAAATGATTCAATTGACTTTCCCCGACAATTCCGTGCGTGAGTATGAAGCTGGAACTTCCGGCTTTGATGTTGCCTCCGGCATTTCCAAATCGCTGGCCAAAAAAGCTGTTGCGATGGCTCTTAACGGAGAGCTCAAGGACCTTACCGATCCGATTGACGCCGACGCTAATATTGAAATTGTCACCCGAGAAGATCCGCGGGCGCTGGAATTAATCCGCCACGACGCGGCCCACGTGATGGCCGAGGCTGTGCAAGAACTGTGGCCGGGCACTCAAGTGACCATCGGTCCAGTCATCGAGAACGGCTTTTATTACGACTTCAAACGTGTTCATCCGGACGGCGCCGCCAATGCTGGCGACGACTGGCCGTTCACGCCGGAAGAGCTGCCGGTCATCGAAAAGAAGATGCGCGAGATCATTGGCCGCGCTGCGCAGTTCACGAAGGAAGTCTGGACACGCGAGGAAGCCAAGACCTATTTTGCCGCCAAGGGTGAGCACTATAAGGTTGAGCTGGTTGACGCGATCCCGGAAGACCAGGAAATCAAGATCTACAAGCAGGGCCAGTGGCTGGACCTGTGCCGTGGACCGCATATGGTTTCCACCAAGCAGATTGGTGATGCCTTCAAGCTGATGAAGGTGGCGGGTGCCTATTGGCGCGGCGACAGCAATAACGAAATGCTGACCCGTATCTACGCGACCGCGTGGCACGATCAGAAAGAGCTGAAGAACTACCTTCACATGCTGGAGGAAGCAGAGAAGCGCGACCACCGCAAGCTTGGCCGCGAAATGGATCTGTTCCACTTCCAGGAAGAAGGGCCTGGTGTTGTCTTCTGGCACCCGAAGGGCTGGGACATGTTCCAGAACCTGATCGCCTACAAACGGCGTGTGCTCAAGGAAGACTACAGCGAAGTGAATGCTCCGCAGGTGCTCCACACCTCGCTTTGGGAAACCTCCGGTCATTGGGGCTGGTACAAGGAGAATATGTTCGCCGTTCAGAGCGCTGATCCCGAGAGCGAGGACGATCGCGTTTATGCGCTCAAGCCGATGAACTGCCCGGGCCATGTTCAAATCTTCAAACACGGTTTGAAGAGCTACCGCGACCTGCCGATGCGCTTGTCCGAGTTCGGCGTTGTTCACCGTTATGAGCCGTCAGGTGCCTTGCACGGCTTGATGCGTGTGCGCGGCTTTACCCAGGATGATGCCCACGTCTTCTGTACTGAAGAGCAGATGGCGGACGAATGCCTCAAGATCAACGATTTGATCCTGTCCGTTTACAAGGACTTCGGCTTTGACGAGGTTGTTGTCAAACTGTCGACACGGCCGGAAAAGCGTGTTGGTTCTGATGAAGTCTGGGATCATGCCGAAGGCGTGATGACCAACGTTCTCGAGACAATCGAGGAGCAATCGGAAGGCCGCATCAAAACCGCCATCCTGCCGGGTGAGGGCGCATTCTACGGTCCGAAGTTCGAGTATACCTTGCGTGATGCGATCGGCCGGGAATGGCAGTGCGGCACGACCCAAGTCGACTTCAACCTGCCAGAGCGCTTTGGGGCTTTCTACGTTGACAACAATGGCGAGAAAAAGGTTCCGGTGATGATCCACCGGGCGATCTGCGGCTCCATGGAACGGTTCCTGGGCATCCTGATCGAGAACTACGCAGGACATTTCCCGCTGTGGTTCGCGCCTTTGCAGATCGTTGTTGCAACGATCACATCGGAAGCTGACAGCTATGGCCAGGAAGTGGCTGATCTTCTGAAATCCAAGGGCCTCAAGGTCGAGACGGATTTCCGCAATGAGAAGATCAACTACAAGGTCCGTGAACACTCGCTGGCAAAAGTTCCGGTGATGCTGGTGTGCGGGATGCGGGAAGCTGAAGAGCGGACCGTCAACATCCGCCGGCTCGGGTCCAAGAACCAAACACCTATGGGGCTGGATGAAGCGCTTGCTGCGTTTGTCGAGGAGGCAACAGCGCCTGACTTGAAATAACAAGCTCCGTATTATCAACGGAAAAACTGCCAGCTTGCACACTGCCCTGCCATAAGGGCAGTGTGCCGTCATCAGACTGCAATAGAAATTCTGTTAGAGCGTCACATTGTGGGAGGCTCTGATGGGCTGCGCCCAGACAGTTCAATATTAAAAGTCGGCTTGCCGTGGACTACGCAGAATTCAGTTATGCCAATCCTGATCACCATCCGCTGAAGCGCTGGGTGATCCGCACGATTGAAGGTCTCTCCGGACGCCGGAAGATTCTCGATCTTTATGAGATCTGGAAACATTCGATCATCGGGACCTCAGACTATATCTGGAGTGACCTGCTCGGCCTCATCAATATCGATGTCGAAATGGAAGCCGGGGAGTGGCCGCCAAAGGATTTACCGGACGGTCCGCTGGTTCTGATCGCGAACCATCCTTATGGAATCGGCGATGGACTGGCTATCCTCTCGCTTGCAGAACAACTTGGACGGCCTTTCAAGATCCTCATCAACAACGAGCTTTTGAAAGTCCCGGAGGTTCGTCCGTTTTCTCTGCCGGTCGATTTTGAGGAAACCAAAGAAGCCCTCAAAACAAACATGGAGACCCGCAAGAAGGCGTTGCAGCTCTTAAAGGAAGGCACGACAATCGTTGTCTTTCCGGGCGGTGGCGTGGCGACAGCACAAAAGCCCTTCGGCCGTGCGGAAGAGTTCCCGTGGAAGACCTTCACAGCCAAGATGATCCGCTCGTCAAAAGCGACGGTGTTGCCACTTTATTTTGATGGCCAGAACTCCTGGCTGTTCCATCTGGTCAGCAAGTTTTCGCTGACGTTGCGGCTTTCATTGTTGGTCCGGGAGTTCCGCAAGATCCTGGGATCGGTCATTCCGGCCCGCTCAGGCGCGCCAATTCCGTATGAGACATTGTCCGGCTTTAGTGACCAGAAGGAAATCATGGATTTCTTGCAGTCGAAAGTCATGGAAATGGCTCCCTCGGAGCGTAAGCGCCGCTTGCTCGGCCGCCGGTAAAAGCGGCCGTTCTCAAGTCTTTACGCCGAATATTGCCAGGCCGTTAGTTCGCCCTGGGCGCTCTGGTAACCAGTTCGCTTGTCGCTGCGACCACTTCCACTTCCCGGTCTTCGCCCGGCGAAACGGTGAACGTGTGCAAATAGGTGCGGCCGTTGTTTCGGGCGATTGCCTCATATTCCCCGGCTGCCAGGACAAAATCCGGAAATGCGCCGGTCGCTTCTACGACCACGTCACCGCCCGGGCTCAGGACCGACCAGGTGGTGTTGGCGATGGCTTCCCCGCCGCGCTCGTTGACGAGCTTCAATGTGATGTCGGCAGCTTTGTGGAAGATCGTTGCTTCGGTGAGCTTGCCTGGCAGAACCTGGATGTCGGCCCGGATCTCGGCATTGGCCGCGCCATAGCGGCTGACAATATGATAAGTGTTAGCGTTCAAGCGAATAATCGCTCCAGGCTGGACTTGGCTGGCGATGAGATCGCGTTCGCCGCGCTCGTCAAATTCCTGGCTGTAAACATCAAAGGTGACTGGAGCGCTTTCCAGCGGCGCGCCATCAGGCAAGCTGGCATCGAATTTGACTCCGCCCGCATTCAGCGTCACCATTTTTGACAAGACTTCCTTGCCGATCACAATCCGATTGGTCGCCTGGGCGTAGCCGTAAGCGGTATGGATGAGATAGGTCCCCGGATCTAAGCGGAATTCTGCGTCTCCACCTTTGGAGGTCGCAATCAGCTGCAGGCGTCCATCGGCATTTGTGGTTTCCGAATAGATCCGCCAGATAAGGTCGTCATTAAGAGGATCGCTGTCCCGGGTCAGTTTGGCCATCAAATACAATGCGCCCCGGGTCAAACCCTCCGACGTTCCTTGTGCACTTGAAAAGGCGGGGGCATAGGGAACGAGGGTGTTGTCGGAAAACAACGGTTCCGGTTCCCGGTCGAGAAGGTTCTCGATCGGCACAGACGGCGCCGCCACAGGCGCATCCGGATCCGGTTTGAATGCGGGTGGCATCGGTAAGTTGGATTGTGCGCTAGCAGCCATAGGCTGTGCCGCGATTACCGTGCAGCACAGCGCGGCGGCCAGTGTACGGCGCGCAACTGTGTGCTTGGTCTTGATCCGGTTCCACAAAGTCGTTGGATTCTGCATGCCCACTTATTATCGTTTTGGCCAAGCGCTGTCATCTGGTCAGCGGTGCCTTCCAGCTTGTTTCTTCCATTGGACCCGAAATTTTGGCGAATTCAAGACCTTAAGCCACGCACACGCAAATGAAATGAAATTGGTGGGGATGACTCTATTCCGGTACAAGGCGTGAGCCCTCAGGAATCCGTCTGGTTTTCAAGGGACTGCTACGCTGCAGCCGGGCAAATTCACGCCGTCGAGAAGCGACCCCAAAATAGCTTTGATCTGCAGCGTCAAATCGCTCAACCGGGCGCTAAGTTCGGTTCATGCGCTTTTCCGTCCATTTCGTTGCCTTTCCATTTCATTTGCGAGGGCGTTGCCTTTAGACCGGAGTTGACAAATTCCAACAATCAATTACGTAGATAGTTGCAAATGAAACTATCTCAGTTAGAGGCAGTTAAAATGTCAGAAATGGTCAAGGGGTCACCAGAGGCCCTTGAGTTTTTGCGAAAGCGCCGATCACACCCGTCGGTGACTATGTCAGAGCCGGGTCCCGACGAAGGACAGCTTTCGGACCTTTTGACCATCGCAGCCCGGGTTCCCGACCATGGCAAATTGGTGCCTTGGCGCTTCATTGTTTATAGGGCGCCCGATGGTGAAAAAATCGGCCGGTTCCTGGCAGGCCTCTATGAAAAGAAAAATGGTTCGCTGGATGCGGCCCAAATGGAAAAAGAACTGACCCGGTTCACACGCGCCCCCATTGTGGTTGGTGTTGTCAGCCGGGCGGCGGATTACCCCAAAATCCCCTTGTGGGAACAGCAGCTTTCCGCAGGTGCTGTGTGCATGACACTGGTGTCAGCCGCGGCGGCTGCCGGATTTGCTTCACAATGGCTGACCGAATGGTGTGCCTTTGATGAGGACGCCGGTGCCTATCTTGGTCTTAAGGACGGTGAGCGGTTTGCCGGTTTCATCCATATTGGTACGCCGACCCAACCGCCGGTCGAGCGTGCCCGCCCCAATCTCTCCGACATCACTTCCAACTGGACGGAAACTCAATAACGATGTTCTACGAAACGGAAAAAAACGACCACGGATTGCCCCATAATCCGTTCAAAGCAATTATTGCCCCCAGGCCGATTGGCTGGATCTCCAGCTTGGACAAAGACGGCAGGACCAACCTGGCGCCCTACAGTTTTTTTAACTGTGTCTGCGACCGCCCGCCGATCGTGATGTTCTCCTCATCCAACTATAAGGACAGCGCGGCCAACATCGATGCCACGGGTGAATTCGTTTGCAACATGGCCAGCTATGACCTGAAGGACGAGATGAACCTGTCATCAGCTGCGGTTCCGCATGAAACGTCCGAATTCGATTTGACCGGTTTGGAAATGGCTGAGAGCAACCTGGTCAAGGTGCCTAGGGTCGCGAAAGCGCCAACGGCGCTGGAGTGCAAACATCTGCAAACCATTCGGATGAAAGGTCTGGACGGTGCAGATACGGACAGCTGGGTCATCTTTGGCCAGGTTGTCGGCGTTCATATTTCCGATGATGTGATTGTAAATGGCATGGTCGATGTCACCCGCTACAAGCCACTTTCCCGCCTTGGCTACATGGACTACGCGGTGGTCACCGAAGTCTTCCAAATGGGCCGACCGAAGGTCTGAAGGTTAACTCTGAGAATCGGAACAGGCGCTCAAAAATGGGTGCCTGTCCCAATATGGAACACCCGAATCACATATTTATCCGCTGGCGAGCGGCAAAATCTTCCTAGCGGCTAGGCAAATTTTTCCCAAGAAAAATCGCAGAAATCCGCCAAAGTCCACATTTGTGTTTGATTGCATTGACATAGTTACGTAGGGAGCGAATGGTTTTTAAGAGATCAATAAAGGAATTTCGCCTGGCTGTGGGCTGTTAAGGATTTGTTAACCTTTTGGGCGCGAAAGTTAACAAAGTAATAAATAGTTTCGTCGAGGAGGTCCAGTCATGCGGGTTGGTGAAAATGCCTCGGTCGCGTCTAAGATCGAGCTTGCGTTTCAGTCTGCGAGTACATCAACAGGAACGTCGTTTGACTATCTTGTTAAGACAGCTGCACGGGAATCTTCATTCAATCCGTCGGCCAAAGCCAAAACCTCGAGCGCAACGGGGTTGTTCCAATTCATTGAGTCCACCTGGCTAGAAACCATGAAGCAAGCCGGGCCGGAGCATGGGTTGGACAAATACTCCGATCAAATCAAGCGCTCCAAAAGTGGCAAATACTACGTCAATGATCCTCAGATGCGCCGGGAAATTCTTGATTTACGCAAGGATCCGGAAATCTCTTCGATCATGGCCGGTGCTTACACGCAGAAGAACGCCGCTTATCTGGAACGCAGGATTGGCCGAGAGCCGACCGATGGCGAACTTTATATGGCGCATTTCCTCGGTGCCAATGGTGCCAGCCGGTTGATTGAAAACACGGCGTCCAACCCGGACCAGCGTGCGGACAGGATCTTTTCAGCTCAGGCGAGGGCCAACAAACCGATCTTCTATCATCGCAATGGCACAGCCCGGTCGATGGAAGAAGTGTATCAGGTGATTGTCTCCAAGCACGACGCGGTTTCGATGATCGCGGAAGCTGGTGGACGGAAGAACCTGCGGACGTCGGGCGAATTGCTGAACGTGGCGACTTTGCCGAACGCCAAGCCCGGGTCTCAAGCGCCAGCCCCGTCTGTGCCGTTTGATGATTTGGCTGGAGATCCGGCAGCGGCCTTTGCGATGCGTTCCAAGCCGCCTGCACCAGTGAGAACGGTTGAAGCAACACCTGAGAATTTCGATCATCTTGCAGGCGATCCGGCGGCCCAGTTTGCAATGCGTTCGAAGCCGCAAGCACCGGTTCAGGTCGCTGCAGTCGCAGAGCCTGTTCAGCAGGAACTGCCGTTTGATAAGCCGCTGGTTGTTGCGAAGGCACCAGTTCCGGAAAGCCGGCCGAGCAATCCGGTCACCGCCAGCGCGAACGCTGTAGACCCGGCAGAGCAGCAGGTGCAACCGCAACCGCAGCCACAAGCTCCGGTGCAGCAGGTCGCAGCAAGCATGCCGCAGCCGGTTCCGGATGATCCAAGGGATTCGTCGATCAATCAGGCCGCAGATGCAGCCTCACACCGCGTGTTGTCAGCTTTCCAGGCGGCACAGACCGCAAACCCGTTTGAGGCTTTGTTCCGCAATGATCCGGGGTCAGATCAGGCCGGCGTCAATCCGCGATTTGCATCTGCATTTGCGGCGGTTGAGGAAGCTGCCCTTTTCAGTGCTCTTTCCGGTGCTTCGAATCAGGTCGCAGCGCAAGAGCTGGCACTTGCCAATCAGGGCGGTCCATTGGACCTCAGCCGTTTTCTGAGACTGAAAGCTCAGGAAGAACAGAAAGACTTGTTGCCTCCGGCCTAATCCGAGGCCGGATACATGTGGGGGCATGTCAAAATTATAGTGAACCGATCGTTAAGTCTTTGATGTCAGGATAGGTGCGAAGCTTATTCTAGACAGCATTAAGATCATGACCGTTCACGATATTCTGCACCTCACCGACAGCGATCAAGGTAGTCTCGATATTGAGGCTGCACGAACTTACGCAGAACGTTATTTGGCTGCCGAAGAGGGCAGTTCGGAACGGACGACCATGGCTGCAGCACTGACAGTACTCCTCGACGACCCGAGCCGACCGGTGCGCAAGACCATCGCCAAGGTTCTGGCTGCAAGCGAGCATGCGCCTGGTCATATTATCCGCTGCCTTGCTCACGATGTGGACGATATTGCCGTTCTGGTACTCAAATCCTCGCCATTGCTTACTGAAACCGAACTTGTTGATCTTCTGGCCGAAGGCAGTCCTGCGGTTCAATGCGCGATTGCAGAGCGGGATCAGGTCCCTGCCAGTGTGAGTGCAGCACTTTGTGAGGTGGCTGACGAGTCCGCTTGCATGAGGCTCCTGCAGAACCCGAGCGCAGCTATTTTGAAATCCTCTCTTATACGGTTGGCGGAGCGCTTTGAGCAGCACCCCGACCTTTGCGATCAACTTCTTAAGCTCGGCGATTTGCCGATTCCTGTGCGCTATGAACTGTTGATGGGGCTGGCGCAGAACCTGGAAAATCATCCGGTTGTTCTTGAACGGGTGCCAGAGCACCAGCGTGATGTCTTCTTGAGTGACGCTGTCGATAAGGTTGTTCTGCGGCTGGCACTTGAAGCCAAAGATGAAGACCTACCTGAATTTGTTGAACATCTGCGCGCCGCTGGACAGCTGAATACAAGGCTTCTGCTGCGGGCCGTTTGTTGTGGCCGTTTGCGGTTTTTCGCTGCCGCGCTTGCCAATCTTGGAAACATGCCGTTGGCGCGCATGTGCAAGGTGTTGCTGTCAGTCCGGCGGGCTGCGCTGCAGGCGATTTTGCGCAAGGCCGGTCTGCCATACCGGTCGCATCAAGCGTTTTTGCTAGCCATTGATATCGCGCGTAAGGCCGATGCCGACTTTAGCTATGATCTGGCATTGGAAGAGGCGAGGGCGCTCACTGAGGCCTTGCTTGCCGGGATGCAGGATGGGGCATTTGGATCGGACGAAGACGTCAATGCGTTCTTGCGCCGTTTCGCGATAGATGTCGCGCGTCTGGAAGCACGTTCAGTGATGAAAAAGAACGCTAAAGATCTGCGTGCGGTGCACGCAGCCTAATCTAATTCAGTTTTTCGAGATTCAAAAATTAGCATCGGCTCCGAATTCGGAGCCGAACTGCTTTTAAAACTTGTGTCCAAGTCTCTAAGATTCGCCGTCCCGGTCTTTCGGTGGAAACTGAGCGAGGTAAGTGTCGGTTGCTGTGCGAAGAGTATCCAGTAGTTCCACACCGGTCTTATTGGCCGTGTCCTTGGCGCCTTCTGTAACCATCGCGCGGATCGCTTCCACAAAACCTTCAGCCAGCCCGACCGGCAGATCTTCCGGTGCTGGGAGATTTTCAATCAGATGGCAAAAACTGGCAGCGACATCCCCGACCAAAGGAAATCCCAAGGTCAAACCTTGACCTTTGATATTGTGAACAGATTGGTAGAGCGTATCCACGCTTTCCTTGGATACGCCGTCGGACTTGACGATGTCCCAGGCGCTTACGAGCCCCTTGGCTTCATTATCCATCCAGTTGCCAAAATGGGGGGCGATACGCTCAAGGGCTGCTTCAGCTGCTTTGACTGGATCAAATTTCCGTGCTTCGCGCGGTGACAGCTCGCGAACCTTCTTTCGCAAGTCCGTTGGCGGAGACACGATTTCGTAATCCTGATCCTGGGGCATGCTGGTCATTGCGGCAAAGTCCTCATCTGGGGATGAGCTCTCGCTCACGCTGTCAGTATGGGTCCACAAATTTAACAGGGGGTTGCCAAGGGGAAACTTATTGGATTTCGAAACCTCTTCGACCTTGCAAACGCCCTCATCAAGTAAGATCGGAAGTGGACAAAAGTTCCGGCTTGATCAAAACGGAATCTCTAGTAGCGGAACATTTCCGTGAGAATACGCTCATCCCAGCCGTGATCATCATCAAACATGATCCGGCCTTCTTCCTCGGTGGATTCGCGCACGGACACGCGGGCAACGCGCCGGATCTCGGTATGATCGGCGGATGCACTAACGGGGCGCTTTTCCGGATCTAGAATCTCTATATCGACACTTGCCCAATCGGGAAGAAGCGCGCCACGCCAGCGCCGCGGACGAAAGGCGCTGATCGGAGTAAGGGCGAGAAGCTGCGCAGAAATTGGGAGAATAGGGCCGTGGGCAGACAGGTTATAAGCCGTGCTGCCTGCCGGTGTTGCCACTAGAATTCCGTCACAGATCAACTCTTCAAGCCGGGTCCGGCCGTCGACGGAAATCTTCAGTCGAGCAGCTTGAGACGTCTGCCTCAGCAAAGAGACTTCATTAATGGCGAGTGCCGTGTGCTCTTTGCCATCTTCATCCGTCGCAACCATTTCCAGCGGATAGATCGCGGTGGTGTCTGCTTTCGCCAGGCGCTCCATGAGCCCATCTTCGCGATATTCATTCATCAGGAAACCGACAGATCCCCGATTCATGCCATAGATCGGCTTGCCGCTGCCCATATGAGCATGAAGGGTTTCCAGCATTAGACCATCGCCGCCGAGGGCAACGATTATGTCAGCATCATCTGCAGGGACTTCGCCATATTGTTCGACGAGAGAGTCGCGAGCCTGTTTTGCCTCATCCGTTTCGCTGGCCACAAACGCCAGTTTTTTTTCAGGCACTTGGTTTGCCGTTTCAGGAGAAGACACAATACGATTCATTGTTCAACAGATGTCCGGACAAGGTGATCCATCCGCCTTCACGGCCAAATGGGGGCTGCTTTCAGCCAAGTATTGGGACTAGGCCATGCCCTCGGAAATTTGGCAAGGGCTGCTCTATCAAAAGTACAGCTCAGGCGGGCTAATAGTCTGGAAAGAAAAATCTTTTGAGGAACTTTATACTCGAGCATCTGATTGCTGGCGTAACTGCTGCCGGTGTTCAAATTGAAGCGTAGCGGCAAAAAGCATAAGAAAATCAATCGAGGGAGGAGCGAAGAGCGGCTTTCGAAGCTGGTGCGCCAGTGTTGCAAGCTGGGGCATCCAACAATTCCTGCCATTCATAAAAGGGGACAATGGCAGAGCGGACATCGTCGATCTTGGCAGACATGATCCCGGCCACGCGCAAGCCATCAGCCGTCTCGACCAGGAGTGGGCCGCCGGAGGCACCGCTTTCAGATGAGCAATTGGTGACCCAGCTGTCTTTCACCGTTCCCGTGACCTTGCAGGCCGATACTACGGTCGGCAAAAACCGCCGGCTTCGCCGATAGCCAGCCGAGTCGAAACGTGTGGCCTTGGTCAAGACAGAAGCTTCCTCCGGTGCGAGGGCCGGGACGGGTGGCAGGCTGGACCTTTCCTTCAAAACCAAAATGCCGACATCATTGTGAACATCAGAAAGCTTTGGCTGTTTTTTCGGCTCATACCCGGCGGCAGGCAGCGCGCAGGCAACTTCGAGCCGCGCTGAATACTCATCACGCCGGACACCAGCCACAAAGAACATGTCTTTTTCAGGAAACTTCTTCAGTGAGGCTTTGTTGAAAAGGCAATGGGCCGCCGTCAGCACGATGTTTGGCGCGATCAAGGTCCCGGTGCACATGGAAGTCGTCCGGTAACCCGCCACATTCACCCGGCCGATCGACGGCCAAGGGGCATCCGTGCTGTCGATGACTTTCAGGATGGGGTCTGAGGCGGCGGCTGGTTCGAACGAGGTAAGGCTCATAAGCGCGAACGTTGCCAGCCTCAAGCATAAGGAAAGTCCATTTTCAGATTGGGTCCTTTGAAAGACCGGCATGGCAGTCGCCCCGTTGATCACGGCGACAATAGTCATCCAAGGATTTTAACGGAGCCTAAAACCCGGCAGAAAAACCCGTCCCTAGTTTGAATAATACTCCCAGACCATCGACCGGGCGAGGGTATCATCGTTGTGGCGCATCCGTGTTGAGAGCAGTGCTTCAAGATTTTCAAGGTGCGCATTTGGGGCGTCGTCCAAACGGTTGTCCAAGGTGCAAGGAGGCGCGTTCGGATCCAAAAGCAGGTTTGGCAGGCCGCCAAAATGAACATATTGCCAGTCTTGAGCCAAACGGGTTAGGGCGCAGCTCTGACCGTTCTGGCAGGCCTTGCGGAGTGGCTCAGGGAAAAACTGCAGCAGGCGGCGGAAATCAAACTCATAAAGGGCTGCATCCCGCCAGGATAGCGGCGTTCCGCCGTTCAAGTACGGCATCAAACTGCTGCCGTCAGGCTTGTGGTTCGGGGTCAGAAGCAAAAGGTCTAGAAGGGTCGGAAAGATATCGGCTGCGGATGTGAAGGCCGAAACCCTGTTTGCCTTGGCCATGCCCGGTCCCCGGATCATGAGCGGGATGTGATAACTTTCTTTGTAAAATCCGCCTTTGCCGAGCATCCAGTGGTCGCCCATCATCTCTCCATGGTCGGAGGTGAAGATGATCAGTGTGTTGTCGGCGATCTCTTCGAGTTTGTCGAAGATCCGGCCGAGTTGCGTATCGACCTCTGTGATCATGCCGAAGTAGAGCGCGCGGATGCGCTTCAGGTCTTCTCGGCTCAGGTCCCGCACATGTCCGCTGGACCCTGGAATATGGCTGGTCAGATGCTGAGCAGCCTGCAGTGCAGCGATCAACGGGTGAAAGGTGGCTTCTTTCCCTGCAGTGGTAGCACCTTTGAATTCCGGTCCGTCATCCGGATCGTACATTAAATTGTATGGCTCGGGCACAGCCATGGGCGGATGCGGGCGCAGGAAAGAGATATGCGCCATCCAAGGGCTGCCGGTATCCTGTTCGCTCAGCCAGCTAAAAAAGCGGTCCGTCAGAAAGGCAGTTTGCGTTTCTTCTTTTGAGTAGCTCGGCGCTTTCCGCGAAATGCGCTGTCCATCTTCCGGCTCCAATTGGTGGATCGTGTCGAAAGTCGCAGGATCATGACCTCTGGCTGTCAGCCAGGAAAACCATTCCTTTTCATGCCCTGGCAAAGCTTGTCGGACTTCGAACCCCGGTAGAACACCTTCGTATGTAGACAGCTCCGGATCTCCCGGGTGGTGCTGGCGCGGGTCGGGAGAGGTGTCGGTGTAGCCGAACAGCGTAGGCGTGTAACCAGCGCGCCGGGCTGCGCGGGCAATGTTGTCAAACCGGTCGTCCAGCGGAGCCCCATTCCAGATCACCCGGTGGTTCATCTGGTAGAGGCCGGTATAGAGCGAAGCGCGCGCCGGAGAGCAGGGTGCCGTTGTTGCGTAATGCTGTTCAAAGACCGTCGCTTTTGCGGCAAAGGCGTCCAGATTGGGGGTCTTGACCACCGGATGCCCCACTGTACCCAGGCAATCACCTCGCCACTGGTCGGCAGTGATCAAAAGGATGTTCGGACGGGCGGTCATGCGGCTTCCATTTGATCCATCAGCGCAGGAAGATCGGCCACTGTGTCGATAACATAATCTGCCCCGGCTTCTTTCAGCTTTGTTGTCGCTTCCTGGCGAATGGCGTGCACTTCTGCATCTGACAAAGCAGCCAGTTCGTCCGGTGTCTTTCCGGCAAAGTTTCCAGAAAGCGCAAGACCCACTGTTATGCAGCCGGCGGCAACACCTTCAGCAATACCGGGTTCAGTGTCATCAACTTTGATGACGGCGCGGGGCGGATAGGCGACGAGATCGACAAAACATTGGTACATGCCCAGCGGTCCCGGGCGGCCTTCCGGCAGATCGTCGGAGCACACCAGGTTGTCCGGTTCATATCCCTGTTCAGCGGCTTTCGGCAAAACCCGTTCCATGATCGAACGTGTGTAGCCGGTGGTGGAGCCGATTTTGATACCTTTGCTGCGCAGGTACTTAATCGTATCGAGCGCGCCTGGAACGAGTTCGGCATAATCGGTAACGACTTCCTCGTTCATCGGCACAAAGATTTTGTAGACCTTGTCGACATCTGCATCGGTGGGAGCTGTGCCGTGCTTGGCCTGCCACTGTGCCGCGATATCCGGATCATCCATCATGGCACGGATGTGATCCCATTTCGGGCTGCCCATGGGCGCACGGGCCTGGTCAATGCTGGCGGTGATGCCGAATTTTTCGAATGCCTTGACGAAGACGCCCATCGGCGCGAAGGAGCCGAAGTCGATCATTGTTCCGGCCCAGTCGAAGACCACTGCTTTAAATTTGCTCATGTTTTTATCCTGATTGGTTTGCAGTTAGGCCGCAAGGCGGGCGCGTTCTTTAAGGGCCTCGGCCGGCGGGGCGGCGCTTGTGACGCCCATTTCTTTCAAGACATCATTGGCGGCGGCGACAACAGCGCGCATGACTTGTTCATCCATCTGGCCAATGCATCCGACCCTGAAACTCTCCACAACAGTCAGCTTGCCGGGATATAGAATGAACCCCCGTTCTTTCATCAAGTCATAGAATTTCGGGAAGCTGAAGGCCGGATCCGCAGGGCAAAAGAATGTGACGATGATTGGCGACAGCCATTCCGCGTCCAAGAGTGTTTCGAAGCCAAGGGATCGCATCCCGGAGACCATCACATCCCGGTTCGCAGCATAACGCGCGCCACGCGCAGCAATGCCGCCTTCCGTTTTGTGTGCCCTCAAAGCCTCCAGGAACGCGGCCACCACATGGGTCGGCGGGGTAAAGCGCCATTGACCTGTCTTTTCCATATGCGCCCATTGGGCATGTACATCGAGGCTCAGCGAGTGGCTGTTCCCTTCGGCGGCTTCTAGGGTGGTTTTTTCGGCAATGACAAAACCGAAGCCGGGAACGCCCTCGATGCATTTGTTGGCCGAGGAGACCAGTGCCTCGAATTTCAGGCTTGAAGGCTCGACTGGAATGGCGCCAAACGCGGACATGCTGTCGATCAGCAGTGCGCGGCCCTCTGCGGCAACGACATCGGAGATTTCCGTCAAGGGATTGAGGATGCCGGAGCTTGTCTCGCAGTGGACGATCAGGACATGGCTGATGTCAGGATCAGCTTGCAGGAGCGCTGCAACCTCCGGACCGCGCGGCGGCAGGTAATCGCCCTTATCCAGGACTTCTGTCGGGCGGCCAAGATAAGCCATGGTCTCAGCTGCTCGTTTGCCATAAGCGCCGTTGGACAGGATCAACGTTTTTTTGTCCTTGGGGGTGAAGCTTGCCAGCATCGCCTCGACCGCAAACGTGCCGCTGCCCTGGATCGGAACACAGTCATAAGCTTCGCAGCCGGTGCCCAGAAGATCCACGAGCCCGTGGCGCAGATCGGCGGTCATTGCCCTGAAATCACCGTCCCAGCTGCCCCAGTCCCGCAGCATGGCTTTCTTGACTTCGATGGACGTTGTGAGCGGCCCTGGGGTTAAAAGGTAAGGTTCACCGCATTTCGGTTTCGGCAACACTGCCGGAGATTGGCTCATGGATTATCCGCGTTCAAATGATCAGGTTTTTGCGCAGCCGAGTGGCCGGATATTGTTGCGGATTTCGTTATAGGGATTTTTGTGATCGTGTTATTAAAAATTAAAATACATAGCTTTTTATTATAGACTTAACGCTGACGAAAAGCCGTCACAATTGAAGCGGTTCCGTGACCTTGAGGCTTTTGCAAAAGGCCTCGACTGCGGCAACACCAGCCATGTGCTTCGGCCAAACCACAAAGTGGTTGGCGATCAGGGCGGGGTCATCGATCGGTACGGCAACGCAGCCGTCCCGGTCCGTGATTTCTGCCTCCATGGCAATACCGACCCCGACCCCAGAACGGATCAATGTTGCGATTGACCCCCAGGAGCCGAGCGCAAGGATTGTCTTTGGCCTTATGTTTGCGACAGTCGCAGCGGCTTCGAACATTCTGCGTGTTCCTGAGCCACTTTCCCGCTGCAAAAGGGGAAGGGCGTCGATGTCCTTCCAGGATAGCGTTTCTTTTGAGGCGAGTGGATGATCTGGGGCGACCACGGCGGCAATCGGAGAACGGATCAGAAGTTCCCCGTCAAGCTCTGCCGGAATTTCCGGCGCGGTGATGAACCCGACATCAATCTCACCATTGTCGAACAAATCCAGGATATTGCTGGTCGCAAGCGCTCGCGCTTCGATGGTGATGTCTGGATGTTGGGTCATAAAGCTGGAGATTTTGGGGATCGCCAGCTGATACGTGGAATAGCCAATCCGCAATTCGCCGGACCCAAGCGCCTTCTGGTCTAGAAGTTCAGTTTCCAGATCTTCGGAGAGTGCCAAAACCGCCCGGATCTTTGGCAGCAATTTTTCGAGCGCCGGGGTTGCGGACACCGAGTAGCCGGACTTTATCAGGAGCTTGGTCTTGAACCGGTTTTCAAGACCGTGAACATGATTGGAAATCGACGGCTGCGAGACGCCGATTTCTTTGGCGGCAGCCGAAAAACTTCCCCTTCGCACGACCGCCTCGATGGCCCGCAGCTGGCCCAGACTCAAGGTGCTTTTGCTGCGCTCGTTTTGGTTCATGGAATGCCCGGTCAATTGCCTAAAATGATGCTGGCTTGGCGGGCACTTAAACCAGATTTGTGCAAGAAGTCGAGGCGCACCGTCCGAGCGGTCAGTTTGTGAGTGTCAACAAGGTGCTATTTTCACCCAGCAGGGATCGGTCCCATATCCTTTGGGACTTGATAACCGCGCTGAACTGCGGGGCGATCAAGTATTCTGCGATACCAATTTTTGACATTCGGGAATTCAGAAAGATCAATATTCTGCCATTCATAGCGGGAGATCCATGGCCAGCACGCCATGTCGGCTATGGAATAATCGTCCACGATGAAATCGCGCCCGGTCAGACGCTGGTCGAGCACCGCGTAAAGCCGTTTGGCTTCGGCGCCATAGCGCTCTTTGGCGTAGTCTGATTTGTCCGGATTGAAATGCACAAAATGATGGGCTTGGCCAAGCATGGGGCCAAGTCCGCCCATCTGCCACATCAACCATTCAAGGGTCTTGGTGCGCTGATCGCCATTTTTTGCAAGGAACTGGCCGTATTTATCGGCGAGGTAAATGAGGATGGCACCCGATTCCATCAGCTTCAGACCCGTCTCTTGATCCACAATCGCCGGGATCTTGTTATTGGGGCTGATATCTAGAAACTCGGGAGCCATTTGCACACCCTTGGTAATGTCGATGGCGTGGGCCGTGTAGTCGACGCCGAGCTCCTCTAAAAGGATCGAGATTTTGCGGCCATTTGGGGTTGACCATGTGTAGAGATCAATCATGCGGAGCTCCGGTGAAGTGAAAGCTTTGAATTTCAAAAAGGGCGCAGGCGGCAGAAGTTCAAGGCATGAGGTCATTTTTGAAGTGCGTTTCACTGGATAACGACCCGTGAACGCATCAAATTAATCGTCTGTTTACCATAATGATGTTGCCATCAGCACAGTGGCCTTGGGTGTTTATTTTAGTGCCCAGCGTTCGGAATTTTTGGTGAGCTAACAAGCCGTCAGAGCTTCTTGAAGAGAGGGCACCTCATAAAAGTGCCGGTGAAAGGACACGAGCATGGCGCATCGATTTAGCCGCCGCAGCTTTGTAATTGGTCTCCCCCTGGTGCTGGCGGCCTGCCAGAGCAAAAAACAAGCTTCGATCGAAGCCGGACTGAGACCTTTGGCAGACGGGACGCCGGATTACGCGTCGGCTTATGCGCCCGTGCGGGACGGCGGATTCTCGCTTCCGGCCATCGACTATCAGAGCTTTGATCCCAAATATCTGCGTCAGACGGTCTACTATTCAGGCCGCTATCCGACCGGAACAATCGTGGTCGATCCCAAGAACAAGTTTCTCTATCTGGTGCAAGACGGCGGCTGGGCGATCCGGTACGGCATCGGGGTCGGCCGGGCTGGATTCGCCTGGAACGGCGATGCCGTGATCCGCTTTAAGCGCGAGTGGCCGAAATGGTTCCCGCCGGATGAGATGATCGAGCGCGATCCAAGTCTGGAGAAATACCGGGACGGACAGGAGGGCGGACCGCGCAATCCGATTGGCGCCCGTGGGCTTTATCTGTGGCAGGGCAACAAAGATACTCTATACCGCATTCACAGCACCAATCAGCCTTCCAGCATTGGCACCAACGCCTCCAGCGGCTGTATCCGCATGTGGCACCAGGACATCATCGATCTTTATGACCGGGTCGAACTTGGCACCAAGGTGATCGTGCTGGGCTGAGTGATCTCGGCTTTTGTCTTTTGGCTCAGCGCGGCGTCAGCGCCGTACCGGTTCAAATACATATGTCCGGTTTTTCCGGGAGACTTGAGAAAAGAACCCGGATCGGGTGATGGCGCCGGGCACAAAGCCGGCAACTGGAAACAGCCACACGCCCATTTTTCCGGTGGGTTTGAGCACACGGTGCATCTCGGGCAGAAGTTTATTAAGTGGCAGTGTGGGGTGGGGAAGAACCCCGAGCAACAGCGCCAGATCAACACTGTCGTCATCCAGGCCCGTGTGAAGTGCGTCCCGCCGGATCACCTCGACATGGGACAGACCGGCGGCTTCGGCTTTCTCGCGCACCCGCTCGACAAAACTCACCATCGGGTCCATCGCGATGAGTCGGCCCTGAGTGCCAATCATCTTCGCCGCTGGAAGGGTGAAAAAACCCGTACCACAACCCACTTCCAAAACGGTCTGCCCCGGTGCCACTCCCGCATCGCGCAGTGTTTTCTCGGCATCAAAAATCAGGTGTCGCAACCGGCTTTCCATCGCCCTGCCGCCAATCCAAAAGAGCGCGTTGATCAGGCGGGATTGTCCAAGATCTTCGGTGTTCATGGGACTGCCGGAACTCTATTTTGAGTAAAGCCAGATTGAAGCTTAGCACAATTGCGATTGTGAAAAGTCCGTATTGGTAAGCCTGCTAATCTAATTCTGAGGCATCCAGCTGAGATCGCAGACAGCGCACAATTTGCGCAGCTTGGTCGACGGAGCCGGTGATCTGCTAATTTGAGCGGATACAGGCCCGTCCACGCAAACAGCACGAGCAGCGGCAAAAGACCAAAAAAATCAAATTATTGGGGGGGAGTGGTGCCGGCAGCAGGATTCGAACCCGCGACCCCGAGATTACAAATCACGTGCTCTACCAACTGAGCTATACCGGCGCTGGGGGTGGCTTCTATCAGATTAGACGGGCTTGTCTATACCCGATTTGAAATTTTCCGCGGCGAGCGCTTTTTTTTTGTGTAAGGGCTTGAGATACCAATAAAAAGCTATTCCTGCCTGTGGAAAAGTTCGTGAGGTTTTTTACGATATCGGTTTTGGTATTTGTACGGTACTTTCCTGAAGTCTTTGCAGATGATGTTGCGGTTGGAATGGATGTCCTGCTGCGACAGGCAGGCTGACGTTCTTGCAAGGGCAATCCAGCCACACGCGCCGGTCAGAGTCGAAGCGTGTGTGGCTGGATGGCTGATCAAATTGGCAGTTTCGAGAAAGTACTCACTGTCGCCGACACCAAAAAGTCCGGAACAGGCTGCTTAGGCAGCCACTCCTCCAACACCGTTAGATGGCTGTCGCTCTGCAAGAGGCGCTGGGCGAGGAGGCCCGGTGTCTGGCGACGGCGGATGGCTTCAGGCAAAACCGACTGAGTGGATGATTTTGGAAACCGCCACATCCGGGTAAAAGAGTTTTCCATTATCAGCAGATCTGTGTCGGACGCTGCAGCATTTCCAAACCGAACCATGGGGAGGCTTGCGGCTACAATGGTTCCGCCAGCCAGAACCTTTCGGCGGGTGATATTCACTGAGGGAAGACCGGACATCACATCACCAGCCGGTCGTGGTAGGTCACTGTTGGTTGGCCTTCCATAAAGGAGAGCAAGTCCCCCATAACACCGTTGTCCATGATCGACTTGATATAGGCCTGGTGGTGGTCTTGTGAGATCCATTCTTCCAGGATCAGAAAGTCCCGCGTTTCCGTATTGTAGAAAAGCGAAACCGACAACGCGCCGTCAAAGCCGCGCACAGCCGGAAGTTTGTCTGACAGAAAGGTTTCAAGCTGCGGAAAGGCGTTTTCAGAAACCTTCATCTGAAGGGTGACCCAGGTGCTCATCGTGATCTCCTATTTTGAAACAACAGGAGTGGTTTACGGCGCCCTTTGATTTGAAACTGTCGGCGAAACATCAAAAGTGCCGGTTTTCGGTCATAAGCTGTGACCTGAGACATTCTGTCCATCTCGCCAGCAAGGCCAGCCGGTTTGAGGATCTTCGAAATCAGGTATGGTTGGGCATGATCCAAACCAGAAGTTTTCTCTCCCATCCGCCAGATGATGTCCTGACCTTGCCGGAAGACTTGCATGCATTCCAAGAGGCTTCGGTTGTTATGGCCCATGGCGAAGCGGGAATCTTTCACAAGCTGATTGAAAAAACGATGTTGGCGGTGGAGTTCCGCACCGCCGCGCCGTGCCTGTGCATGACCCTGCGCGGCCGTGAGACTTTTTGGACGTCCGATGGCCGTGAAATCTCATTGCAGGGCGGCGAGATGATCCTGATGCCGGCTAACACCTACATGATTTCGGATTTTTCGGCGAAGGAAGGCCCGCTCGAAGCCTATATCCTGTCGTTCGACACAGCGGCCATCCGAGCCCTTCAAGGGCCTCACCCGCAGTCTGGCGCTACAGGGGCAGCCAGTGCCTATAAAATTCAGGCCCATGCGGCATTGGCCGGTTTCTTTGACAGTGCAAAGACAATCTATGGGCAGATGACAGGTTCGCCGTCACTGTTGCAGACAAAGCTTCTGGAGTGTCTGCATCTGATTGCGGAAGTTGATGATGCCGAGCGGCTGACAGGATTTCTGACCGCCTGTCATACCGGCCAGGCGCCTCGAAACATTCTCCATGTGATGCGCGAAAATGCCCGGCGGAACCTGTCTGTCGCCGAGTTGGCACGAATGTCCGGCCGGTCGGTGACGTCTTTTACCCGTGACTTCAAACGTCAGTTCGGCATGCCGCCCCGGCAATGGCTGGCGGACTATAAACTGCAAAAGGCCCAGGAGCTGGTTTTGAATTCCCGGCAATCGGTGACGGAAATCGGGGCAGAGCTCGGTTATTCCAGCACGTCCCATTTCATCGAAAAGTTCCGCAAGCAGTTTGGAACAACGCCCAAGGCGATGCGGTTGAGGAGTTTATAGGGGCTGATGACGGGCTTAGCCGCCTCAAAGCCCCATCTTCTGCCGTGCTACATAAAGAGACAAGACCGCCGCATTCGACACATTGAGCGAGCGGATTTCACCGGGCATGTCGAGACGGGCGAGCAGGCCGCAGGCTTCCCGCACACCTTGGCGCACACCTTTGCCTTCCGATCCGAGAACCAGAACCGTCTTGTCGGTAAACTCGGTGTCTTCCAGGCTGGCCGGGCCGTCACTGTCCAGCGCGATGCAACCGAAGGCCTGGTCCTTCATTTCGGCAATAAAGCGGGCCATGTTTTTTACACGCACATGTTTGATCATGTCGAGCGCGCCGGAGGCGGATTTGGCAAGAACCGAGCCTTCTTCTGGTGCGTGGCGTTCGGTGGTGACGACAGCGTCTGCATCCAGAGCAACCGCTGAACGCAGGATCGCACCGACATTGTGCGGATCGGTCACCTGGTCGAGCGCAAGGATCAGCCGGGCACCTTTCAGATGTTCTGCGCCATAAGCGGGCAGGGGATCAGCTTCCAGGATCATGCCCTGGTGAACCGCGTCCTTGGTCACCATCCGGTCCAGTTCCTTGGGGCGCTTGTCCTCTATCGGAACGTCAATGGTGACACCGCGCTCCTTGAGCCGGTTCTGAGCGTTTTCGGTCGCATAGAGTTTCAGGCGTTTGCGGTCTTTGTTGGCAAAAGCCGCTTCCACTGTGTGAAGGCCATATAAAAGCACCGGGCCTTCCGGCGGCAATCCAGGGCGGCGCGGTCCCGGTTTGCCGGAGTTTTTTGAAAAGCGGCCCTGGCCCTTGTTGGGGCCTGGGCGCGATTTTTTCCATGCAGGTCTTTTGTCGTCAGTCATGCTGCCTGCTGTAACCCCAATTATCCGTTAGGGGAAGAGGCTGCCGGGTTCGGGAAGATCATGCAGCTGACAGCGCCGTGGGCAATCAGCTTGCCGTTGGCATCTCTCAGTTCACCTTCAGACGTCGCCAGGCGCGAGCCGCGATGGACAATCCGGCCTTCACAAGTGACTTCGCCGCTGCCCGGTTTTAACGGGCGGACCATATTCACGGTGAGGGATGTCGTCGTGTAAAACTCACCCGGTTCAAGGCACGTATGAACCGCGCAGCTGAGTGCTGTGTCGATCAGTGTGGAGATCCAGCCGCCATGAACCGTACCGAGTGGATTTAAGAACTGCTTTTCAGGAACGCCGGTAAATACAGCGCGGCCATGCTCAAATTCCTTAATCCGGATATTGGAGTGGATCATCATTGGTGGGGCCGGCAATTTGCCGTCCTTCATCAATTCAAAAATCTGCAGGCCTGAGATACCGGCCACCTGCTGCTTTGGCAGGGCATCGATTATATGGGTCTTGCCGTTTTCGGTGATCGTGTCTGGAAGGCTCATAGGTCTTTTCCTTTAAAATGTCTGTGACGGTTCTGTCGTGTGTGCTGGACGCTCAGGAGGAGGTGGAGCGGTGAGCTGTGTTCTTCGGCGGCGCATTTTTGTCTGGGTCCGTCTGTTCCAGGTGTTTGACGGTTCTTCTCAGGGCTGACAGATGGCCCCGGATCGCTTCGGCTGTTTCTTCGCCCAGTTCATTTGCCAGATCTTGCTGAGCCTTTTCCCAAGTCGCGTGAAGCTCGGCAGTGAGCTGTTCGCCTTTTTCTGTCAAAACAGGCACGACCTTCCTGCCTCCGCTTTTGCGGCGCGCGATCAAGCCGGCTGCTTCAAGGGGTTTAAGATTGCGGGCGAGGGTAGACCGGTCGATCCCGATGTAGCGGGCAATGTCGGAGGATGAGAGAGAATCGCCACTGGCAATCACCGCCAGTAACTGCGCCTGAGTAATCTCTAGCCCGTAGGGCGCTAGATAGCGGTTGAAATGCCGGGTGAGCAGATTCGCTGTTCGCCGGACGGTGTGTCCCAAACAGGTCTGGCCCATCTGATAGAAATCGATGCCGTCCAAAGAATGTGTCATTTGTTGTAGCTACAACATAATTAGTAATGCGGCAAGCGGGTTCTTTTTTTGCCAACAAAACCGTTGTTTCCAGAGATTGCGTGAAGTGCGGATCGAAGATCTGAAATTCGAGGGATTGTATCCGTGTAAATGTAAGTGTTTGTTCGAAGGTGTTGAAGATTCGACATTTTGGAGCCGGGGAGGGGCGCAATGATAGGTCTTGTGGAGCAGGTCGGGCTGGCACTGATGCTTTTCATCATCATGTTGGGAATGGGGGCGACGATCCGTGTCAATCACTTGCGGATGGTGCTCGCGAGGCCTTTGCCGCTTCTAATTGGTTTGATCAGTCAGTATGGATTGATGCCAGTCATCGCTCTTGGGCTTGCGATCTTTTTTGAGTTGCCAACCGCAATTGCGTTCAGCCTTATTATGGTTGGTGCGACGCCAGGTGGCACGACCTCAAATCTCTTTACCTATTATGCAAAAGGTGATGTTGCGCTGAGCGTCAGCATGACGGTTGCCTCGACGCTTGCGGCCGTTGTCCTCATGCCACTGGCAATTTGGATTTATGCAGGCGGTTACACATCTGCCGACTTGCAGGTGCCGTTCTCCAGCATCATAGCGACTTTGCTCTTTGTGATGGTGCCGGTCGCTATCGGGATGGTCATCCTTTCAAAAAGTGTTGCCGCCGCCCGCCGATTGGAAAGGGCGAGCAGCGTTGTCGGGATTCTGCTTATCTCCGGACTGATCATCAAGTTTCTCATTCAGAACCGCGAGATGTTTCTTGGAACACCCTATGAGGTCATTCTGTCTGCTATTCTGTTGGGCCTGATCGGGTTCTTTTTTGGATATATGGTCGCCTGGATCACGGGTTTGTCCCCGGTAATCCGCAGAACCATTTCGATGGAAACCGGGATTCAGAACACGCCCCTAACTGTGGCTCTCATATCCTTGAGCTTTCCGACAGGCGCTCAGCAGGACGAGATGCTTCTTCTGCCGGCGTTTTATGCCTTCTTTATTGTTATGACCGCAATGGTTGTCGCCATGGTTTATAGGGCGTTTGCAAAAGGTCTTTGATCGAGGAGAGTGGCCTTCGCTGCTGCGCTTCGTTTTATGGCGGTCTGTATCAATTGGAATCTCAAAGCCATTTTTGTGGAGCGGTCTCCCCGTTTTGACTGCAAATCACGTTGAAGGGGCGGGGCGAGAACGGTTCTTTATATAAATGAAGTTCGAGACGCCTGCGCCTTCTGAGTTGTCCACAGGGAGCGGCTGGTTCCGGAAAGTGACTGCAAAGACTGAGGCTTTTGGCCGTTTTTGCGGTCGCGTGCTTTGAGCTCAAGCGCTGGAAATGGCGGGTACTGGGCAGGTTCTGCGGCCGGGTTTTTGGTGCGATGCGGATTTTGTTCGTTTCTTTTCAAAAACGTCGTTGACAGGTCAGGTCCCTATCTGCATAACACGCGCCACGGGATTGCTCGCCCCTCGCGGACGGGCTTTCCGGTCAAGCCATCCTGATCGCTTCGGCGTGAAGCAAGACGAGATGGAGGAGTGCCCGAGCGGCTAAAGGGGACGGACTGTAAATCCGTTGGCTATGCCTACGTTGGTTCGAATCCAACCTCCTCCACCATCGTCTGGTTTCGCAATTAAGTGCGGGTGTAGCTCAATGGTAGAGCAGCAGCCTTCCAAGCTGACGACGAGGGTTCGATTCCCTTCACCCGCTCCATCATGGGTGCTGATCGGAGTGTCCGGGACGGAAGGTATTTTCGCACCGGAAATCCTGAAAGAATATATAGGGAAGTTGTTCGTCGCTCGCGGCTCTGTCCAAGGCGCCGGATTGCGGCCCAAATCGAGCCTTTATCGACCGAACGACTATTGGACAGAGAGCGACGCCGATGGCGAAGGAAAAGTTTGAGCGCAATAAGCCGCACGTTAACATTGGCACGATTGGCCACGTTGACCACGGCAAGACGACGCTGACCGCTGCAATCACCATGACGCTTGCAGAAGCTGGTGGTGCAGAAGCAAAAGCCTATGATGAGATTGACGGTGCGCCTGAAGAAAAGGCACGCGGCATCACCATCTCCACGGCGCACGTTGAGTATGAGACGGAAAACCGTCACTACGCTCACGTTGACTGCCCGGGCCACGCCGACTACGTGAAGAACATGATCACCGGTGCTGCGCAGATGGACGGCGCGATCCTGGTGTGTTCAGCAGCAGACGGCCCGATGCCGCAGACCCGTGAGCACATCCTGCTTGCGCGTCAGGTTGGCGTTCCGGCTCTGGTTGTTTTCATGAACAAGGTTGACCAGGTCGACGACGAAGAGCTTCTCGAGCTCGTCGAGATGGAAATCCGTGAGCTGCTGTCTTCTTACGAATTCCCGGGCGACGACATTCCGATCGTCAAGGGTTCTGCGCTGGCAGCTGTTGAGAACCGTGATGCGGCGATCGGCCGTGACGCGATCCGTGAGCTGATGGCTCAGGTTGATGAGTACATTCCGACCCCGGAACGTCCGAAGGATCAGCCGTTCCTGATGCCGATCGAAGACGTGTTCTCGATCTCCGGCCGCGGCACTGTTGTGACCGGTCGTGTTGAGCGCGGTGTGATCAACGTGGGTGAAGAAGTCGAGATCGTCGGCATCAAGGACACCCAGAAGACCACGGTTACCGGCGTTGAAATGTTCCGCAAGCTGCTGGACAGCGGTGAAGCTGGCGACAACATCGGTGCTCTGATCCGCGGCGTTGGCCGTGAAGAGGTTGAGCGCGGCCAGGTTCTGTGTAAGCCGGGTTCTGTTAACCCGCACACGAAGTTCAAGGCTGAGGCTTACATCCTCACCAAGGAAGAAGGTGGCCGTCATACGCCGTTCTTCACCAACTACCGCCCGCAGTTCTACTTCCGCACGACCGACGTGACGGGTGTGGTTCACCTGCCGGAAGGTACGGAAATGGTGATGCCGGGTGACAACGTCTCCGTCGACGTTGAGCTGATCGTGCCGATCGCTATGGAAGACGGCCTGCGCTTCGCGATCCGCGAAGGTGGCCGCACCGTCGGCGCCGGCGTCGTAGCATCCATCATCGAATAAGATGATCTATTTGGATTGCCGGGCTCCGGCCCGGCAATCTTGTCTTCAAAGGCCTTGCAGACGATGTCTTTGAAGCGTATCAGGAGCAGATCCCGGATAGGGATCTCTGAAGGGGTATAGCTCAGCTGGTAGAGCGACGGTCTCCAAAACCGTAGGTCGCGGGTTCGAACCCTGCTGCCCCTGCCACTTTTGCTCTTGATTAATTGGCCTCGAGGGCTTAAAGAGTTTCCTCGGGTGAGGCGCGCGGAGATTTTCGCGCGCCCACTCGTATTTAACGGACCGGAGCCGGAATGGCAAAGACCAATCCCTTTAAATTCATCCAGGAAGTGCGCTCTGAAACCGCGAAGGTCACTTGGCCGACGCGCAGAGAGACGGCCGTGACCACTGTTATGGTGTTCATCATGGTTTTGATTGCCTCGATTTTCTTCCTCGTGGCGGATCAGTTGATGGGCCTTGGGGTCGGATACCTTCTCGGTGTCGGCGGTTAAGCCGCCTGCCGGACTGTTTAAAGACAAGAACAACAAACGGAACTGAGAAACATGGCCAAGCGCTGGTACATTGTGCACGCCTATTCGAATTTCGAGAAAAAGGTCGCCGAGTCCATTCGCGAAAAGGCCGAGCAGAAGGGTTTGTCCGATCTGTTTGAGGAAATTCTCGTTCCGATGGAGAAGGTCGTTGAAGTGCGCCGTGGCCGCAAGGTCGATGCGGAGCGCAAGTTCTTCCCGGGCTATGTCCTAGTGAAGATGGATATGACCAATGAGGCGTTCCACCTGATTAAGGACACGCCGAAAGTAACCGGGTTCCTGGGCGCGGATCAAAAGCCGATGCCGATCCCGGAAAAAGAAGCCATGCGCATCATCAACCAGGTGCAAGAGGGCGTCGACCGGCCGAAGCCGTCCGTCAGCTTTGAGGTTGGTGAGCAGGTCCGGGTGTCCGATGGCCCGTTTGCGTCCTTCTCCGGCTTGGTCGAAGAAGTTGATGACGAGCGGGCGCGCCTCAAGGTGGCAGTGTCCATCTTTGGCCGGGCGACGCCGGTTGAATTGGAATTCGGTCAGGTCGATAAGCTCTGACTGGTTGCCGCTCTTTTGTGAGCGGTTGAGTGCCAGGCAGTGATGCTGTCTGGAATGAAGTCGGTGGCAGGTTCTAGCGCTCATCGCCGGGTGCTGACAAAGGGCCATACCACCAACTCCCAAATGGTCAAATTGCCGTTTGGCCATGAATGATTGGAGAGAAACATGGCGAAGAAGATCGAAGGCTTCCTGAAGCTTCAGGTGCCGGCAGGCTCTGCGACCCCGTCCCCGCCCATCGGGCCGGCACTTGGTCAGCGTGGTCTGAACATCATGGAATTCTGTAAAGCGTTCAACGCGCAGACCCAGGATGTTGAAAAGGGCGCTCCGTGCCCGACCGTGATCACTTACTACACCGATAAGTCTTTCACGTTTGAAGTGAAGACGGCTCCGGTCAGTTTCTTCTTGAAGAAAGCTGCCAAGCTCCAGAAGGGTTCTTCCACTCCGGGCCGCGGCACCGTTGGTTCCGTGAGCAAGGCTCAGGTGAAAGAAATCGCCGAAGCCAAAATGAAGGACCTGAATGCCAACGACATCGATGCAGCAATGCTGATGGTTGAAGGCTCCGCCCGTTCCATGGGCTTCGAGGTAACGGAGTAAGATCATGGCGAAGGTTGGAAAACGTATTTCTGCAGCGCGTGAAGGTATCGACCGCAACAAGCTGTACTCGCTGAACGAAGCTATCGGCCTCGTCAAAGACCGCTCCAAGACCAAATTCGACGAAACCGTCGAAGTTGCGATCAATCTTGGTGTTGATCCGCGTCACGCAGACCAGATGGTCCGTGGTGTGTGCGTGCTGCCGAACGGCACAGGCAAAAACGTCAAGGTTGCCGTGTTCGCACGTGGCGACAAGGCGGAAGAAGCCAAAGCTGCTGGCGCTGACATCGTTGGTGCAGAAGAGTTGGTTCAGGAAGTCCAGGGCGGCAAGATCGATTTCGATACGGTCATTGCAACTCCGGACATGATGCCGCTCGTCGGCCGTCTCGGTAAGGTTCTCGGCCCGCGTGGCATGATGCCGAACCCGAAAGTCGGTACTGTGACCCCGGACGTCTCCAAGGCGGTTAACGACGCCAAGGGCGGTGCGGTTCAGTTCCGTGTTGAAAAGGCCGGTATCGTTCATGCAGGCGTTGGCAAGGTGTCTTTCTCTGAAGAGAAGATCTCCGAAAACGTCAAGGCTTTGATCGACGCCGTTCAAAAAGCCAAGCCGACAGGCGCAAAGGGCACTTACATGAAGCGCATTGCTGTGTCTTCCACGATGGGCCCGGGCGTGAAAGTTGATCTGGCGAGCGTCGCTGGCGAATAATCCGGGTTTTCCGGATTGATAAAGAATTTCAGCCTTAGGGCTGAATAGATCCGGCGGTCCGCCGCCGGATTGCCCTGTCCGAGACTGCAGGTGCCGGGTAACCGGCTTAAGCCGTAAAGGCCTGCATAGATGGGTGAGAACCGAATTTCCCGCGAATTGCGGATAACCGGTTCGAACCAGACCTTGCTGACTGCTTTTTTAAGCAAGAGGTGAGGGGACAGGACCCTGAGCGTCGTTTTTGAGGCGGTTCCGGGTTCGGAACCTCCGCGAAGGCGGCAAGGTAAACCGGTGGCGATTTTCGCCATCAAATGGAGAAGGCAAGTGGAAAGAGCGGAAAAGCAAGAGTTCGTGACATCCTTCAACGCCGAGCTGGCTGACACCGGCGTCGTTGTCGTCGCGCACTATGCAGGTCTTTCGGTTGCACAGATGACGGCCCTACGGTCGTCCGTACGTGACGCCGGCGGTTCTGTAAAAGTCGCAAAAAACCGCCTTGTGAAACTCGCCCTCAAAGGCACTGACCTTGAGCACATCTCCGACCTGCTTCAGGGCCCGACCGTACTCGTCTACTCCGACGATCCGGTTGCAGCTCCTAAAGCAGCTGTCGATTTCGCCAAGGCCAACGATAAGTTGGAAATCCTTGGTGGTGCTCTTGGAACGACAAACCTGAGCCCGGAAGGGGTCAAGTCACTGGCAACAATGCCGTCGCTCGACGAGCTGCGTGCAAAGCTGGTTGGCATGATCCAGACACCGGCATCGCGCATCGCGCAGGTTGTCAACGCACCGGCCGGGCAGGTTGCCCGCGTCTTCGGCGCGTACGCCAAGAAGGACGAGGCCGCATAAGGCGCCCCCAAACACTGTCTAATGAACCCAACTACTGGTTCGAACTTAAGGTACTGAAAAATGGCTGATCTTGAAAAGCTCGTAGAAGAACTGTCCGCACTGACTGTTATGGAAGCTGCTGAACTGTCCAAGCTTCTGGAAGAGAAGTGGGGCGTTTCTGCTGCTGCTCCGGTTGCTGTTGCAGCTGTTGCTGGTGGCGGCGAAGCTGCTGCTGCTGAAGAAAAGACTGAATTTGATGTTGTTCTGGCGTCTGCTGGCGACAAGAAAATCAACGTCATCAAAGAAGTCCGTGCAATCACCGGTCTTGGCCTGAAAGAAGCTAAAGAGCTCGTCGAAGGTGCTCCGAAAGCCGTCAAGGAAGCTGTTTCCAAGGACGAAGCTGAAGAGCTGAAGAAGAAGCTGGAAGAAGCTGGCGCTTCTGTCGAGCTGAAGTAATAAAGGCATTAATGCCTTATTGCGGTCCCGGGTTTCCGGGACCGTATTTCGCCCCGGCGGGTCCAACCCGTTTCCGGGGCATACGTCCCACTAGGGCCCTGTTTGTCTGAGCACTGTGCAGGCAAGGGGTTCTAGATCCACAGTCTGGTCAATTCTTCTCATGAACACAGAAGGTTGATCTCATTGGTGGACGGTTTTCCGAAGCGCCCGGGCAGAGGCCCGATTGGACAAGGGGCGTTTCGGGAAGCCGTTTTCCGGCCGATACGAGGAGCGACAATGACCCAAACGTTCAACGGTCGCAAAAAGGTCCGTAAATATTTCGGATCGATCCGCGATGTCGCGGCAATGCCCAATCTCATTGAGGTTCAAAAGGCCTCCTACGACCAGTTCCTGCAGGTCGATGAGATGCCTGGGGGCGGCCGCAAAGATGAAGGCCTTGAAGCGGTCTTCCAGTCCGTATTTCCAATTTCTGATTTTGCGGGCACTTCCCTTCTGGAATTTGTTTCCTACGAATTTGAAGCTCCAAAATACGACGTTGATGAGTGCCGCCAGCGCGACATGACCTTCGCAGCACCGCTGAAGGTTACCCTGCGCCTCATCGTCTTCGACGTCGATGAAGACACCGGTGCCAAGTCCGTTAAAGACATCAAAGAACAAGATGTCTACATGGGCGACATGCCGTTCATGACCGACAACGGTACGTTCATCGTCAATGGCACCGAGCGTGTGATCGTCTCCCAGATGCACCGCTCTCCGGGCGTGTTCTTCGATCACGACAAAGGCAAGACCCACTCTTCGGGCAAACTGCTGTTTGCAGCCCGCGTTATTCCGTACCGCGGTTCCTGGTTGGACATTGAGTTCGACGCCAAGGACATCGTCCATGCGCGGATCGACCGCCGGCGCAAAATTCCGGTGACGTCACTGTTGATGGCACTTGGTCTGGACGGCGAAGAAATTCTCAACACGTTCTACAAGCAGATCGATTATGGCCGTCAGAAAGACGGATCCTGGCGCATGCCGTTTGACGGCGCACGTCTGAAAGGCACCAAGGCCTCCTACGATCTGATTGATGCCGACAGCGGTGAAGTGGTTGTCGAAGGTGGCCGTAAGATCACTGCACGCACCATCAAGCAGCTCGGCGAAAAAGGCGTTACCGCGCTGAAAGTGACCGACGAAGATCTGCACGGCCAGTATCTGGCTGAGGACATCGTCGACATGCAGTCCGGTGAAATCTACGCCGAAGCTGGCGACGAGATCACCGGCAAACTGCTGGAAGAGCTGGTTGAGCGTGGCTACCACGATCTAACCGTGCTCGACATCGACCACGTCAACACCGGTCCTTATATTCGCAACACGCTGAACGTGGATAAGAACGAATCCCGCGAAGATGCGCTGTTCGACATCTACCGTGTGATGCGTCCGGGTGAGCCGCCCACCATCGACACCGCAGAAGCGATGTTCCAGTCGTTGTTCTTTGACGCTGAGCGTTATGACCTGTCCGCGGTTGGCCGCGTGAAGATGAACATGCGTCTGGATGTTGATGCGGAAGACACGGTCCGTGTTCTGCGCAAGGAAGACATTCTGGAAGTTATCCGGGTTCTTCTGGAGCTGCGTGACGGCAAAGGCGACATCGACGACATCGACAACCTGGGCAACCGCCGTGTTCGCTCTGTCGGGGAATTGATGGAAAACCAGTACCGCGTCGGCCTGCTGCGCATGGAACGTGCGATCAAGGAGCGGATGAGCTCCGTTGAGATCGACACGGTGATGCCGCAGGATCTGATCAACGCGAAACCGGCGGCCGCAGCTGTCCGTGAATTCTTTGGCTCTTCGCAGCTGTCGCAGTTCATGGACCAGACCAACCCGCTGTCGGAAGTCACCCACAAGCGCCGCTTGTCGGCTCTTGGGCCGGGCGGCTTGACTCGTGAGCGCGCAGGCTTCGAAGTCCGCGACGTTCACCCGACGCACTACGGCCGTATCTGCCCGATTGAGACCCCGGAAGGTCCAAACATCGGTCTGATCAACTCGCTCGCAACGTTTGCCCGTGTCAACAAGTACGGCTTCATCGAAAGCCCGTACCGTAAGGTGAAAGACGGTGTTGTCACCAACGACGTCGTATATCTGTCGGCTATGGAAGAAGCGAAACACTATGTTGCGCAGTCCAACGCCGAATACGACGCAGACGGCCGTTTCACTACAGAGCTGATCACCTGCCGCCACGCTGGCGAAAACATGATGGTTCCGTCCGACAAGGTCGACCTCATGGACGTGTCGCCGAAGCAGCTGGTATCTGTCGCTGCATCGCTCATTCCGTTCCTGGAAAACGATGATGCGAACCGGGCTCTGATGGGCTCGAACATGATGCGTCAGGCTGTGCCGCTTGTTAAGGCGGAAGCACCGTTTGTCGGCACTGGTATGGAAGCGGTTGTGGCCCGGGATTCCGGTGCTGCGATTGGCGCCCGCCGGGCAGGTGTTGTTGACCAGGTGGATGCGACCCGTATCGTTATCCGGGCAACTGAAGAACTCGATCCGGGCAAGTCCGGTGTTGATATCTACAGCCTGCAGAAGTTCCAGCGGTCCAACCAGAACACCTGTATCAACCAGCGCCCGCTGGTTCGGGTTGGGGACCGGGTCCATAAGGGCGATATCATCGCGGATGGTCCGTCCACGGATCTTGGTGATCTGGCACTCGGCCGGAACGTGCTCGTCGCGTTCATGCCTTGGAACGGATACAACTTCGAGGATTCCATCCTCTTGTCCGAGCGCATCGTGTCTGACGATGTCTTCACCTCCATCCACCTTGAAGAATTTGAGGTGATGGCGCGTGATACCAAGCTTGGACCGGAAGAAATCACTCGCGATATTCCGAACGTTTCTGAAGAAGCGCTGAAGAATCTCGATGAAGCCGGTATCGTTTACATCGGTGCAGAGCTTCAGCCGGGCGATATCCTTTGCGGTAAGATCACGCCGAAGGGCGAAAGCCCGATGACACCGGAAGAAAAGCTTCTGCGTGCCATCTTCGGCGAAAAAGCCTCTGATGTTCGCGACACCTCTCTGCGCTTGCCGCCGGGAGTTGGCGGTACTGTTGTTGAAGTTCGTGTTTTCAACCGCCACGGCGTTGAAAAAGACGAACGCGCGATGGCCATCGAGCGTGAAGAAATCGAACGCCTTGCAAAAGACCGTGACGATGAGCAGGCAATTCTTGACCGCAACGTCTATGGCCGCCTGGCCGAGATGCTGATGGACAAGTCTGCTGTAGCTGGTCCGAAGGGCTTCAAGAAAGACACGACCCTGACCGGGGATGTTCTCAACGACTTCCCGCGCTCGCAGTGGTGGCAGTTTGCGACCGACGACGAGAAGTTCATGTCCGAGATCGAAGCTCTGCGCGGTCAGTATGACGAAAGCCGCAAGCGCCTCGAGCAGCGTTTCATCGACAAGGTCGAGAAACTGCAGCGTGGTGACGAACTGCCGCCAGGCGTCATGAAGATGGTCAAAGTTTTCGTTGCTGTGAAGCGCAAGCTGCAGCCGGGCGACAAAATGGCCGGCCGTCACGGCAACAAGGGTGTGGTTTCCAAAATCAACCCTTGTGAAGACATGCCGTTCCTGGAAGATGGCACGCACGTCGACATCGTGTTGAACCCGCTCGGCGTTCCGTCGCGCATGAACGTTGGTCAGATCCTTGAAACCCACATGGGTTGGGCCTGCCGCGGCATGGGCTTGCGCATCGGTGAAATGTACGATGAGTACCGCAAGACTGGTGAGATCGAGAACCTTCGTGGCAAGGTGATCGAGATCTACGGCGACAACATGAAGGGCGATCCGGTCAAGGAATTTGACGATGAAGGTGTCGTCAAGCTTGCCGAACAGCTGAAGAAGGGTGTGTCCATCGCGACCCCAGTCTTTGACGGTGCGCGTGAGCCCGATGTTGTCGATGCGCTGAACATCGCCGATTTCGATCCGAGTGGTCAGTCAACACTGTTTGACGGCCGGACCGGTGAGGAATTCGACCGGAAGGTGACTGTGGGCTATATTTATATGCTCAAGCTTCACCACTTGGTCGATGACAAGATCCACGCCCGTTCGATTGGCCCGTACTCGCTTGTCACCCAGCAGCCGCTTGGTGGTAAGGCACAGTTCGGTGGCCAGCGCTTCGGGGAAATGGAGGTCTGGGCGCTTGAAGCTTACGGTGCAGCTTACACGCTGCAGGAAATGCTTACCGTTAAGTCGGATGACGTTGCTGGCCGGACAAAGGTTTATGAAGCCATTGTCCGCGGTGATGACACCTTCGAAGCTGGTATCCCGGAAAGCTTCAACGTGCTTGTGAAGGAAATGCGGTCCCTGGGTCTCAACGTTGAACTTCAACGTACCGATGCCCCAGAGATTGGCGCGGAAGAAACTGCGGACGCCGCAGAATAAACCCCGGCAACGGACCCCTTTAGACTGAAATGCCGGTCGTAAGAGGGGAAAGGCAAAGGTCTTTCCCCCACCGCGCATCGAAGGAGACGGATCATGAATCATGAGGTCATGAACCTGTTCAATCAGCAGGCTCCCACACAGACCTTCGACAATATCAAGATCTCTCTGGCAAGCCCGGAGAAGATCCTGTCCTGGTCGTTCGGTGAGATCAAAAAGCCGGAAACCATCAACTACCGGACGTTCAAGCCGGAGCGTGATGGCCTTTTCTGCGCGCGCATCTTTGGCCCGATCAAAGACTACGAATGTCTTTGCGGCAAATATAAGCGTATGAAATACAAAGGCGTTATCTGTGAAAAATGTGGCGTTGAAGTCACTCTTTCCCGCGTGCGCCGTGAACGTATGGGCCACATCGAGCTTGCAGCTCCGGTCGCTCACATCTGGTTCCTGAAGTCCCTGCCGAGCCGCATTGGTTTGCTGCTCGACATGACGCTGAAGGATCTGGAGCGCGTTCTATACTTCGAAAACTACGTTGTTCTGGAGCCGGGCCTGACCCCGCTCAAGCAGCATCAGCTTCTGTCTGAAGAAGATTATGTCGCTGCTCAGGACGAGTACGGCGAAGACGCCTTCACAGCGATGATCGGTGCAGAAGCGATCCGCGAGATCCTGATGTCCATGGATCTTGAGCGCGAAAGTGAAAAACTGCGCCAGGAAATCGCCGAAGCAACCACTGAGCTGAAGCCGAAGAAACTGGCCAAGCGCCTGAAGGTCATCGAAGCGTTCATGGAATCGGGCAACCGTCCGGAATGGATGATCATGACCGTTGTTCCGGTCATTCCGCCGGATCTGCGTCCGCTGGTTCCGCTCGATGGTGGCCGGTTCGCAACGTCAGATCTGAACGATCTGTACCGCCGTGTGATCAACCGGAACAACCGTCTGCGCCGCCTGATGGAACTGCGCGCTCCGGACATTATCATCCGGAACGAGAAGCGTATGCTTCAGGAATCCGTTGACGCTCTGTTTGACAACGGCCGCCGTGGCCGCGTCATCACCGGCGCCAACAAGCGTCCGCTGAAGTCGCTGTCCGACATGCTGAAAGGTAAGCAGGGCCGCTTCCGTCAGAACCTTCTTGGAAAGCGCGTCGACTATTCCGGTCGTTCGGTTATTACCGTGGGTCCGGAACTGAAGCTGCACCAGTGCGGTTTGCCGAAGAAAATGGCGCTTGAGCTGTTCAAGCCGTTCATCTATTCGCGCCTCGACGCCAAGGGCTTCTCTTCAACTGTCAAACAGGCGAAGAAGCTCGTTGAAAAAGAGCGTCCGGAAGTCTGGGATATCCTCGATGAGGTCATCCGCGAGCACCCGGTTCTCTTGAACCGTGCACCGACGCTTCACCGTCTTGGCATTCAGGCGTTCGAACCGACCCTGATTGAAGGCAAGGCCATCCAGCTGCACCCGCTCGTCTGTTCCGCGTTTAACGCTGACTTCGACGGTGACCAAATGGCTGTTCACGTCCCGCTGTCGCTGGAAGCCCAGCTGGAAGCGCGGACGCTGATGATGTCTACCAACAACATTCTGCACCCGGCCAACGGTGGCCCGATCATCGTACCGTCGCAGGATATTGTTCTCGGTCTCTACTATCTGTCGATCATGGCTGAGAAAGAGCCGGGCGAGGGCATGGCCTTCTCCGATATCGGTGAAATCCACCATGCGCTGGCCAACAAGGTCATCACGCTGCACACGAAGATCAAAGGCCGGTTCCGCTCTGTGGATGCAGAAGGCAATCCGACGTCTGAAATCTTCGAGACCACACCAGGCCGGATGCTGATTGCAGAACTTCTGCCGAAGCACCACGAAGTGCCGTTTGATGTGGCCAACAAGCTGATGACCAAGAAGGACATCTCCAAGATGATCGACACGGTATACCGTGCTTGCGGTCAGAAGGAGACGGTTATCTTCTGTGACCGGATCATGCAGCTCGGCTTCACCAACGCGTGTAACGCAGGCATCTCCTTCGGCATGGACGACATGGTTATCCCGGACACCAAGCAGAAGCTTGTTGGGGAAACCGCGTCGCTCGCAACCGAATACGAGCAGCAGTACAACGATGGTCTGATCACTCAGGGCGAGAAGTACAACAAGGTTGTCGACGCCTGGGCGAAATGTACCGACAAGATCGCTGACGAGATGATGGCCCGCATTAAGGCGGTTCAGGTCGACGAGGAAACCGGACGTCAAAAGCCGATGAACTCGGTTTACATGATGTCCCACTCCGGTGCCCGTGGTTCGCCTCAACAGATGAAGCAGCTGGCCGGTATGCGTGGTCTGATGGCCAAGCCGGATGGTTCGATCATCGAAAACCCGATCATCTCGAACTTTAAAGAAGGTCTCTCGGTTCTCGAGTACTTCAACTCCACCCACGGTGCCCGTAAGGGTCTTGCCGATACGGCGTTGAAGACTGCGAACTCCGGTTACCTGACTCGCCGTCTCGTGGACGTTGCGCAGGATTCCATCATCCTTGAACCGGATTGTGGTTCTGAGCGCGGCATCACAGTGGCGCCGATTGTTGACGCCGGTAACGTCATTGCCTCTCTGGGTATGCGTGTTCTCGGCCGGACAACGGCGGAAGACGTCATCAACAACCAGACCGGCGAAGTCATCGTTCCGAAGGGGACTTTGATCGACGAGAAAGACGTTGATGCGATCGAAGCGGCAAAAGTTCAGCAGATCAAGATCCGTTCGGTTCTGACCTGTGAAACGGAAACCGGCGTGTGTGCGACCTGTTACGGCCGTGACCTTGCACGTGGTACTCCGGTGAATATGGGTGAAGCTGTCGGAGTTATCGCTGCGCAGTCGATCGGTGAACCGGGCACTCAGCTGACCATGCGTACCTTCCACATTGGTGGTACGGCGCAGGTTGTCGATAGCTCGTTCATCGAATCCAACGTCGATGGCACGGTCAAGATCCGTAACCGTTCGGTCAATCGCGACAGTGAAGGCAACCTGGTTGCCATGGTCCGCAACATGTCTATCGTTGTCATCGACAGCGACGGCAACGAGCGTGCCGTTCACCGTGTTGCATACGGCTCCAAGCTGCATGTCGACGAAGGGGATGCGGTTAAGCGCGGCCAGCGGATTGCCGAATGGGATCCGTACACCCGTCCGATGCTTGCCGAAGTTGACGGTGTCGTGGACTTTGAAGACCTGGTTGACGGGGCTTCTGTTCAGGAAACTGCCGATGAGGCGACCGGTATCACCAAGCGTGTTGTCATTGACTGGCGCTCTTCGCAGCGTGGTGCGGACCTCAAGCCGGCGATTGTCATCAAGGACGCAAAAGGGTCTGTTGCTAAAAACCAGCGCGGATCCGATGCACGCCTGATGCTGTCTGTGGATGCGGTTCTGTCCGTTCAGCCGGGCAACTCCATCAAGGCTGGTGACGTTCTTGCGCGTATTCCGCTGGAAAGCGCGAAGACCAAGGACATCACCGGTGGTCTGCCGCGTGTTGCGGAACTGTTCGAAGCCCGCCGTCCGAAGGATCACGCGATCATCGCTGAAATCGATGGTACGATCCGCTTCGGTCGCGACTATAAGAACAAGCGCCGCATCATCATCGATCCTGCTGAGGACGGTGCGGAACCGGTCGAATATCTCATCCCGAAAGGCAAACACTTCCACCTTCAGGAAGGCGATGCCATTGAGAAGGGTGAATATATCCTCGACGGTAACCCGGCACCGCATGACATTCTGGCCGTTAAAGGCGTTGAGGCCCTGGCTGCCTACCTCGTCAACGAGATCCAGGAAGTCTACCGTCTGCAGGGTGTGACCATCAACGACAAGCACATCGAAGTGATTGTCCGTCAGATGCTTCAGAAAATCGAGATTACCGATCCGGGCGAAACGGAGTTCTTCTCCGGCGAACAGATCGACAAACTCGACTTTGAAGAAGCCAATCGCAAGGCGGTCGATAATGCCCGTGATCCGGCAAAGGGCGTTCCAGTCCTTCTGGGTATCACCAAGGCATCGCTTCAGACCCGCTCGTTCTTCTCTGCCGCGTCCTTCCAGGAAACGACCCGCGTTCTTACCGACGCAGCGGTCAACGGCAAGACCGACCCGCTGGTCGGCCTCAAAGAGAACGTCATCGTGGGCCGCTTGATCCCGGCCGGTACTGGTGGGGTGATGAAGCGGATCCGCAAGATTGCAACGCATCGCGACGACCTCATCCAGGAAGCGCAGCGTCAGCAGTCTTCGGACAGCGCCGCGGAAGGCCTTCTGGAAGATATGACCGGGGCGGCCGAATAAACTTCGGTCAATCCAGGAAAATCGAAAGGCCGCCTCCGGGCGGCCTTTCTTGTCTCAAGACCCAATCAAATGGTGATCGACAATGAACGACAACGATATGGATATGGAACCGGTGGTCTACATTGTGATCGGCCGGGTTTGGAAGGACGAAGATACGTCGCCGGATGCGGCAATCACGATCCATGCGCTGCTGAGAGCTCCGGATGATGACGATGCCGTACGCAAGACGCTGGAAGCATTGTCGTCTCAAGGGTTCGCCGAAGCTGAACTGGATCAGATTGGTGTGATCGATGGTGAACCTGATGAACCGATCTATGAAGGGGCGTATCAGGACGCATTGTCCGGGAACGTTGCGATAGTAACCCTATCCGAATAAGGGTAGGGGATAGACAGTCTCTTGCCAGAGTAAATATGCATTAGAATAAAAGGCGTGCTCCCATCGGGCGCGCCTTTGTTCTTGGGCAATACCGAATAGCCGGATGATCGGTTACTGCGGAGACAATCTTGAAAAATTGCATGTCTGCCATGCATGTGGGAATCAATCGCAAGAACGGGCCTGTAGAACCGTTGTACTGAGCGATTCCGGTGCAATTGTTGGAATTTGAATCATCTGGTTAAGGTTTGATTCATTGTTGGAAATTGGTCTGGATTAGGTGTAAATAACAAAAGAACCGAATTGGGTATGCATTGGAAATAATCTTGCGTTTAGTGCTGTTTTGACGGTCATTTATGAGGCGGTATTTCCCGAAGTCGCGGAAATGCGGAATTTCCAACAAATCACTTGACGCAAAGGGTGCATCTGAGTAGGTTCCGCGCATCCCAAGGGCAGGCGGTAAGAGCGAACCCTCCAGCGCTTCTGAAGAGCGCAGGACACAGTCCTCTTAAACGCTGCCGGGTCACATAGGCGAATACGCGTCGATTGCATGACCGCGAGGTAACTCGTGGTCCTCTGGTTTTTCGCAGCGCCGGCCGCTCTTTTCGGAGCGTGCGGGCGCGATTCTGCATGTTTGAACACATGTGGCATCAGCGGGGGACTGCAGTTGCACAAAGAATTTTGGATGGACAAGGTAAAGGGCACAGAATGCCGACCATCAACCAGTTGATCCGCAAGCCGCGGAAAGATCCGCCGAAGCGGAACAAAGTGCCGGCCATGGAGGCCTGCCCGCAGAAGCGTGGTGTTTGCACCCGCGTCTACACGACCACTCCGAAGAAGCCGAACTCGGCTCTGCGTAAAGTGGCGAAAATCCGTCTGACCAACGGCTTTGAAGTCATTGGATACATCCCGGGTGAAGGCCACAACCTTCAGGAACACTCCGTTGTGATGATCCGCGGCGGCCGTGTGAAGGATTTGCCGGGTGTCCGTTATCACATCATCCGTGGTGTGCTGGATACCCAGGGCGTTAAAGATCGTAAGCAGCGCCGTTCGAAGTACGGCGCCAAGCGGCCGAAGTAAGGAGCACGTTAGATGTCCCGTCGTCACCGCGCAGAAAAACGCGAAATCAACCCGGATCCGAAATTCGGGGATATGGTCGTCACCAAGTTCATGAACTCCATCATGTACGACGGCAAGAAGTCCACCGCCGAGCGCATTGTTTACGGTGCTTTCGACGTTGTTGAGAACAAGACCCGTGAGAACCCGATCGAAGTGTTCCACGCCGCTCTTGAGAACGTTATGCCGCAAGTGGAAGTTCGTTCCCGCCGTGTTGGTGGTGCGACCTACCAGGTTCCGGTTGAAGTTCGTTCTGACCGCCGTCAGGCGCTTGCGATCCGTTGGTTGATCGCAGCAGCTCGTAACCGCAACGAAACCACAATGGTTGATCGCCTCTCCGGTGAACTGCTCGATGCAGCAAACAACCGTGGTACCGCAGTTAAGAAGCGCGAAGACACGCACCGGATGGCCGACGCCAACCGCGCATTCTCGCACTATCGCTGGTAATAAGTTACTTCGAAGGGCTGACGCTATGTCGCGCACGCATAATATCGAGGACTACCGTAACTTCGGCATCATGGCTCACATCGATGCTGGTAAGACGACCACCACCGAGCGGATCCTCTACTACACCGGTAAGAGCCACAAGATCGGTGAAGTTCATGATGGCGCTGCCACTATGGACTGGATGGAGCAGGAGCAGGAGCGTGGTATCACGATCACCTCTGCTGCAACCACCGCTCACTGGAATGACAAACGCCTGAACATCATCGACACCCCAGGCCACGTTGACTTCACAATTGAAGTTGAGCGGTCCCTGCGTGTTCTTGATGGCGCGGTTGCTCTTCTGGACGCCAACGCTGGCGTTGAGCCGCAGACTGAGACTGTTTGGCGTCAGGCCGACAAGTACAACGTCCCGCGGATGATCTTCGTCAACAAGATGGACAAACTCGGCGCCGATTTCGATCGCTGCTGCGAGATGATTAAGTCCCGTCTTGGGGCCACTCCGCTGGTCATGCAGCTGAACATCGGCGCTGAAAGCGAATTCGCTGGCGTTGTTGATCTGCTGAAAATGAAAGCTCTGATCTGGCAGTCCGAAAACCTCGGCGCTGCTTGGGACGTTCTGGACATCCCGGCTGAGCTTGCTGACCGTGCGCAGGAAATGCGCGACGCTCTGATCGAGACTGCTGTTGAGATCGACGAAGAAGCAATGGAAGCTTACCTGGAAGGCGAAGAGCCGTCTTTCGAGAAGCTTCAAGAGCTGATCCGTAAGGGCACCATTGCTGGTGATTTCGTTCCGGTCTTCTGTGGTTCTGCGTTCAAGAACAAAGGCGTGCAGCCGCTTCTTGATGCAGTTGTTGATTACCTGCCGAGCCCGGTTGAAGTTCCGGCTATTAAAGGTATCGATCCGAAGAACGAAGAAGAAGTTGAGCGTCAGTCTTCTGATGAAGAGCCGCTTGGCCTGCTGGCATTCAAGATCGCGAACGACCCGTTCGTTGGCTCTTTGACCTTCTGCCGCATCTACTCCGGTGTTCTGAACAAGGGTGTTTCCCTTCTGAACACTGTTAAAGACAAGCGTGAGCGCGTCGGCCGGATGATGCAGATGCACTCCAACTCCCGTGAAGACATTGATGTGGCCTATGCAGGTGACATCGTGGCGATCGCAGGTCTCAAAGACACCACCACTGGTGACACCCTTTGTGATCCGCTGAAGCCGGTCATTCTGGAGCGGATGGAATTCCCTGAGCCGGTCATCGAGATCGCAGTTGAGCCGAAGACCAAAGCCGACCAGGAAAAAATGGGCCTCGCCCTGAACCGCCTGGCTGCTGAGGATCCGTCCTTCCGCGTGAAGACCGACGAAGAGTCCGGTCAGACCATCATCGCCGGTATGGGTGAATTGCACCTCGACATCATCGTCGACCGCATGAAGCGTGAGTTCAAGGTTGAGGCGAACATTGGTGCGCCGCAGGTTGCTTACCGCGAAACCATCACCAAGGTTGCAGACGTGGATTACACCCACAAGAAGCAGTCTGGTGGTTCTGGTCAGTTCGCTCGCATCAAGCTCACCATCGAGCCGTCCGAGCCGAATGAAGGTTACGTCTTCGAGAGCAAGATCGTTGGCGGTAACGTTCCGAAGGAATACATCCCGGGTGTTACCAAGGGTATCGAAAGCGTCATGTCGTCCGGTCCGCTGGCTGGCTTCCCGATGCTCGACATCAAGGCAACACTCACCGATGGTGCCTACCACGACGTTGACTCCTCTGTTCTGGCCTTCGAAATCGCCGGCCGTGCCGGTTTCCGCGAAGCCATTCAGAAAGCTGGCCCGAAACTTCTCGAGCCGGTCATGAAGGTCGAGGTTGTTACCCCGGAAGATTACATGGGTGATGTGATTGGTGACCTGAACTCCCGCCGCGGCCAGATCGCGGGTACGGAGAACCGGGGCATCGTGACCGTCATCACAGCAATGGTACCGCTGGCCAACATGTTTGGTTACGTGAACAACCTGCGTTCCATGTCTCAAGGCCGCGCCCAGTATTCGATGGTGTTCGATCACTACGATCAGGTGCCGCAGGCTGTCGCCGAAGAGGTTCAGGCGAAATACGCCTGATCCCAACCTCTTGAATTAATTAAGAATTAGAGAAACGGAGTACTCCGATGGCGAAGGAAAAGTTTGAGCGCAATAAGCCGCACGTTAACATTGGCACGATTGGCCACGTTGACCACGGCAAGACGACGCTGACCGCTGCAATCACCATGACGCTTGCAGAAGCTGGTGGTGCAGAAGCAAAAGCCTATGATGAGATTGACGGTGCGCCTGAAGAAAAGGCACGCGGCATCACCATCTCCACGGCACACGTTGAGTATGAGACGGAAAACCGTCACTACGCTCACGTTGACTGCCCGGGCCACGCCGACTACGTGAAGAACATGATCACCGGTGCTGCGCAGATGGACGGCGCGATCCTGGTGTGTTCTGCAGCAGACGGCCCGATGCCACAGACCCGTGAGCACATCCTGCTTGCGCGTCAGGTTGGTGTTCCGGCTCTGGTTGTTTTCATGAACAAGGTTGACCAGGTCGACGACGAAGAGCTTCTTGAGCTCGTCGAAATGGAAATCCGTGAGCTGCTGTCTTCTTACGAATTCCCGGGCGACGACATTCCGATCGTTAAGGGTTCTGCGCTGGCAGCTGTTGAGAACCGTGATGCGGCGATTGGCCGTGACGCGATCCGTGAGCTGATGGCTCAGGTTGATGAGTACATTCCGACCCCGGAACGTCCGAAGGATCAGCCGTTCCTGATGCCGATCGAAGACGTGTTCTCAATCTCCGGCCGCGGTACTGTTGTGACCGGTCGTGTTGAGCGCGGTGTGATCAACGTGGGTGAAGAAGTCGAGATCGTCGGCATCAAGGACACCCAGAAGACCACGGTTACCGGCGTTGAAATGTTCCGCAAGCTGCTGGACAGCGGTGAAGCTGGCGACAACATCGGTGCTCTGATCCGCGGCGTTGGCCGTGAAGAGGTTGAGCGCGGCCAGGTTCTGTGTAAGCCGGGTTCTGTTAACCCGCACACGAAATTCAAGGCTGAGGCGTACATCCTCACAAAGGAAGAAGGTGGCCGTCACACGCCGTTCTTCACCAACTACCGTCCGCAGTTCTACTTCCGCACGACCGATGTGACGGGTGTGGTTCACCTGCCGGAAGGTACGGAAATGGTGATGCCGGGTGACAACGTCTCCGTCGACGTTGAGCTGATCGTGCCGATCGCCATGGAAGACGGCCTGCGCTTCGCGATCCGCGAAGGTGGCCGCACCGTCGGCGCCGGCGTCGTAGCCTCCATCATCGAATAATCGACAGCCGGGCCTGCCGGCGCAATCAAAGTTTGAGCGGGCAGGCCCGCAGTCAATTTGGGAACAATAACAATGAACGGTCAGAATATCCGGATCCGCCTGAAGGCTTTTGACCACCGTATTCTCGATGCTTCCACCAAGGAAATCGTGAACACGGCAAAGCGGACCGGTGCACAGGTACGGGGTCCCGTGCCGCTGCCGACGCGGATCGAGAAGTACACCGTGCTTCGTGGCCCGCATATCGATAAGAAAAGCCGCGATCAGTTCGAGATGCGCACGCATAAGCGTCTGCTCGACATCGTTGACCCGACACCGCAGACCGTGGACGCGCTGATGAAGCTCGACCTGGCCGCTGGTGTCGACGTCGAGATCAAGCTCTGAGGCGAGGCGAAGGGGACACATCCATGCGTTCTGGAGTGATCGCTCAGAAAGTGGGCATGACCCGCATCTATAACGATGCAGGCGAGCATGTTCCGGTCACGGTTTTGCGGCTGGAAAATTGCCAGGTGGTAGCCCACCGGACTGACGAAAAGAACGGTTACAACGCACTGCAGCTCGGTGCCGGTACCCGTAAAGTAAAGAATACGCCGAAGGCACTGCGCGGCCACTTTGCTGTTGCAAAGGTTGAGCCGAAGCGGACTGTGGTCGAGTTTCGCGTTTCCGCGGACAACATGATCGACGTGGGCGCAGAAATCACTGCCGACCACTACGTCGAAGGCCAGTTTGTCGACGTGACCGGCACTTCCATCGGTAAAGGTTTTGCCGGTGTTATGAAGCGTCACAACTTCGGTGGTGGCCGTGCATCGCACGGTAATTCGATCTCGCACCGCTCACACGGTTCTACCGGTCAATGTCAAGACCCGGGCCGCGTGTTCAAGGGCAAGAAGATGGCCGGTCATATGGGTGATGCCCGCGTGACCACGCAGAACCTGAAGGTTGTGCGCACTGATGTTGAGCGTGGCCTGATCATGGTCGAAGGCTCTGTACCGGGCGCCAAAGGCGGCTGGATCCAGGTCCGCGACGCGATCAAAAAGGCGCTGCCGGAAAACGTTCCGGTCCCGGGTGCTTTCAAAGCGTCCGCAGCGGCTGAGGCTGCCGGGAAGGAGAGCGAGTGATGGAACTCCAGGTCAAAACCCTCGAAGGTGGGGCGGCCGGTTCGATCACGGTGTCTGACGAGATCTTTGGTCTCGAGCCGCGCACCGATTTGATCCACCGTGTTGTGCGCTGGCAGCTTGCCAAGCGCCAGGCGGGCACCCACAAGACGCTGCAGCGTTCGGAAGTCACTGGCTCGACGAAGAAATTCGTCCGCCAGAAAGGTTCCGGCGGTGCACGTCACGGCAACAAGAAGGCTCCGCAGTTCCGCGGCGGTGGTAAGGCATTCGGTCCGGTCGTTCGCGACCACGGCCATGACCTGCCAAAGAAAGTCCGCGCTCTGGGCCTGAAGCACGCTCTGTCGGCCAAAGCCAAGACAGACAGCATCGTTGTTGTTGAAGATGCAAAAGCTGCTGAAGCAAAAACCAAGGCTCTGAAGTCCCAGCTGAACAAGCTCGGCCTGACCAGCGCTCTGGTGATTGACGGCGCTGAAGTTGACAACAACTTCGCACTGGCTTCCCGCAACATTCCGCACCTGGATGTGTTGCCGGTTCAGGGCATCAATGTTTACGACATCCTGCGCGCCAACACGCTTGTGTTGACAAAAGCTGCGGTGTCCGCACTTGAGGAGCGCTTTAAATGAGCAATCTTCCTCACTACGACAAAATCGTCGGTCCGGTAATCACCGAAAAATCGACGATGGCTTCTGAAGAGAACAAGGTTGTCTTCAAGGTTGCCAACGATGCAACTAAGCCGGAAATCAAGGCCGCTGTCGAAGCTCTGTTCGGCGTCAAGGTCACGGCAGTCAACACTCTGGTCCGCAAGGGCAAAGTGAAGCGCTTCCGCGGACGTCTTGGCCGCCAGTCTGACTTCAAAAAGGCCGTCGTTACGCTGCAGGAAGGTCACGCGATTGACGTGGCTACCGGGCTCTAAGACGGGGACTTAAGAAAAATGGCACTTAAGACATTCAATCCGACGTCCCCAGGCCGCCGTCAGCTGGTTCAAGTTGACCGCTCCGGTCTGTGGAAGGGCAAGCCGGTCAAGACTTTGACCGAAGGCCTGTCCAAGTCCGGTGGTCGTAACAACACCGGCCGCATGACGTCTCCGAACCGCGGTGGCGGTCACAAGCGGACTTACCGTCTTGTCGACTTCAAACGGCGTAAATGGGACGTACCGGCAACGGTTGAGCGCCTCGAATACGATCCGAACCGGACCGCATTCATCGCTCTGATCCGTTATGAAGACGGTGAGCTGAGCTACATTCTGGCTCCGCAGCGTTTGGCCGAAGGCGACACTGTCGTAGCTGGCGAAAACGTCGACGTGAAGCCGGGCAATGCAGCTCCGCTGTCCAAAATTCCGGTCGGTACGATCGTGCACAACATCGAACTGAAGCCTGGTAAAGGCGCTCAGATCGCTCGTTCTGCCGGTGCGTTCGTTCAGATCGTTGGCCGTGACCAGGGTTACACAACGCTGCGCCTGATGTCTGGTGAGCAGCGCCGTGTTCTCGGCACTTGCATGGCCACTATTGGCGCTGTGTCCAACCCGGACCATGCCAACATCAACCTCGGTAAGGCAGGCCGTTCCCGCTGGCTCGGCATCAAACCGCATGTTCGCGGTGTTGCTATGAACCCGATCGATCACCCGCACGGTGGTGGTGAAGGCCGGACATCTGGCGGACGTCATCCGGTTACTCCTTGGGGTAAACCGACCAAAGGTAAGCGCACGCGGAAGAATAAGCAGACTGATAAGTATATCGTCCGCTCCCGCCACGCGCGTAAGAAGTAAGGGACAGGATCGTGGCACGTTCGATCTGGAAAGGTCCGTTTGTCGACGGGTATCTGCTGAAGAAAGCGGACAAGGTACGCGAGTCCGGCCGGAACGAGGTCATCAAGACCTGGAGCCGCCGCTCGACGATCCTGCCGCAGTTCGTTGGTCTTACCTTCGGCGTCTACAACGGTCAGAAGCACGTTCCGGTGCTGGTGTCTGAAGAGATGATTGGTCACAAGTTCGGTGAGTTCTCACCGTCCCGGACCTATTACGGACACGGCGCCGACAAGAAGGCGAAGAGGAAGTAACGATGGGCAAGCCGAAGCGTGAGCGGACGCTCGCTGACAACGAAGCTCGGGCGATGACACGGATGATTCGTGTTTCCCCCCGCAAGCTGAATCTCGTTGCTGCTGCTATCCGTGGTAAAAAAGTCGGTTCCGCGATTGCGGACCTGACATTCTCCCGCAAGCGTATCGCACAGGATGTCAAGAAAACTCTGATGTCTGCCGTTGCCAATGCGGAAAACAATCACGACCTGGACATCGACAACCTGGTGGTTGCCGAAGCTCATGTTGGCAAAGCTTTTGTCATCAAGCGGTTCCAGCCCCGTGCACGTGGACGTGTTGGCCGGATCGAGAAGCCTTTCTCGAACCTGACGATCGTCGTGCGTGAAGTTGAGGAGAGTGCCTGATGGGACATAAAGTTAACCCGATCGGCATGCGCCTCGGGATCAACCGCACCTGGGATTCTCGCTGGTACGCCAACAAAAACGAATATGGCGATCTTCTGCACGAAGATTTCCGCATTCGTGAGTACCTGATGAAGGAACTCAAGCAGGCTGCGGTTTCCAAAGTGGTTATCGAGCGCCCACACAAAAAATGCCGCGTGTCCATTCACTCCGGTCGTCCGGGTGTGGTCATCGGTAAAAAGGGTGCCGACATCGAGCGTCTTCGCAAGAAGATTGCCGACATCACCAATTCCGAAGTGCATCTCAACATTGTTGAAGTGCGCAAGCCGGAAATCGACGCGACCTTGGTTGCCGCTTCGATCGCTCAGCAGCTGGAACGCCGTGTTGCTTTCCGCCGTGCCATGAAGCGGGCCGTTCAGTCCGCGATGCGTCTTGGCGCACAAGGCATCCGGATTAACTGTGGCGGCCGTCTCGGCGGTGCGGAAATCGCGCGTATCGAATGGTACCGTGAAGGCCGCGTGCCGCTTCACACACTGCGTGCGGACATCGACTATGGTGTTGCCAGCGCTCACACAGCTTATGGCGTGTGTGGTGTGAAGGTCTGGATCTTCAAAGGCGAAATCCTCGAGCATGATCCGATGGCGTCCGAAAAACGGGCAACAGCGGGCAACGAGGGTGGAAACCAGGGTGATCGCGGCGGACGCCGGGATCGGGGCCGCGAGCGCGCAGCTTAATCTAAGCTGCCTGCCGCTCGTAAGAATAGAAAGACGAGAGAAGAACGATGCTGCAACCGAAGCGCACTAAGTTCCGCAAGCAGCACAAGGGCCGCATCCACGGCTTGTCGAAGGGGGGGACTGACCTCAACTTCGGCGCATTCGGTCTGAAGGCTCTGGAGCCGGAGCGGGTTACCGCTCGTCAGATCGAAGCGGCCCGTCGTGCTATGACCCGTCACATGAAACGTGCGGGTCGTGTTTGGATCCGTATCTTCCCGGATCTGCCGGTTTCTTCGAAACCTGCTGAAGTCCGCATGGGTAAGGGTAAGGGTTCTCCGGATTACTGGGCTTGCCGCGTCAAGCCGGGCCGGATCATGTTCGAAATTGACGGTGTGCCGGAAGACATTGCGCGTGAAGCAATGCGTCTTGCCGCTGCCAAGCTGCCGATCAAATGCCGTTTCGTTCAGCGTATCGGCGAATAAGGCAGGCCAGGAGAGACAGCCATGAAGGCGACCGATGTACGGGCTAAGACCCTCGACGAGCTCCGCACAGAGCTTGAGGGCCTGAAGAAAGAGCAGTTCAACCTGCGCTTCCAGAAGGCTACGGGTCAGCTTGAAAACACCGCACGAGTCCGGCAGATCCGCCGTGATATCGCGCGTATCCAGACGATCATGCGCGAAAAGCGCGTGTCGGCGACCGCATAAGGAGACGGATCTATGCCAAAGCGTATCCTGCAGGGCACCGTTGTCAGCGACGCCAATGACAAAACGGTGACGGTAAACGTGGAGCGCCGCTTCACACACCCGCTGCTGAAAAAGACTGTGCGCCGGACTAAGAAGTACCGCGCACACGATGAAAGCAACCAATACAAGGTTGGCGACTCTGTTCAGATTGAAGAGTGTGCGCCGATCTCGAAAAACAAACGTTGGACAGTGGTTACTCAGTAACCACGCTCCATGTGTGAGCATCAGGCGCCCGCAAACGGTGCGCCGATAGAAGAACAAGGCAGCCAGTCATGATTCAGATGCAAACAAACCTCGACGTCGCGGATAACTCCGGCGCTCGTCGTGTCATGTGCATCAAAGTGCTCGGTGGCTCCAAGCGGAAATATGCCTCTGTTGGCGACATCATCGTTGTGTCAGTCAAAGAAGCTATTCCACGGGGCCGCGTTAAAAAGGGCGACGTGATGAAGGCTGTCGTCGTGCGCACGGCAAAGGATATCCGCCGTCCCGATGGCAGCGTGATCCGGTTCGACCGCAATGCGGCCGTGCTGGTCAATAACAACAAGGAGCCGGTCGGCACCCGTATTTTCGGACCAGTGCCGCGTGAACTCCGCGCTAAGAACCATATGAAAATCATTTCGCTGGCGCCGGAGGTGCTCTGATGGCTGCGAAAATCAAAAAAGGCGATACGGTGGTCGTACTGACCGGCCGTGATAAGGGCAAGTCTGGCGAAGTCGTTCAGATCCTGCCGGCCGACAACAAAGCACTGGTACGCGGCATCAACATGGTTCGCCGTCACCAGAAGCAGACCCAGACCCAGGAAGCTGGCATCGTTTCTAAGGAAGCGCCGATCCATCTTTCCAACATCGCTCTTGCCGATCCAAAAGACGGTAAAGCGACACGCGTCGGCTTCAAAGTGCAGGACGATGGTGCCAAGGTCCGTGTGGCCAAGCGTTCGGGAGACCTGATCGATGGCTGAGACCTCTTACGTGCCGCGTCTTAAGACGCACTACGACGAAGTCGTGCGCAAGCAGCTTCAGGAAAAATTCGAGTATGCGAACGTTATGCAGGTTCCGCAGCTTGAAAAAATCGTCCTGAACATTGGTGTTGGCGAAGCAGTGGGCGATTCCAAGAAAGCCCGTATCGCTGCTGAAGATCTGGCTGCAATTGCTGGTCAGAAGCCAGTCATCACCAAGGCGAAAAAATCCATCGCGACCTTCAAGGTCCGCGAAGGCATGCCGCTTGGTTCGAAGGTGACACTGCGCCGTCAGCAGATGTTCGAATTTCTCGATCGTCTGATCACCATCGCGCTGCCGCGTGTTCGTGACTTCCGTGGCCTGAACCCGAAGAGCTTCGACGGCCGTGGCAACTACGCCATGGGCATCAAAGAGCACATCGTGTTCCCGGAAATCGAGTACGACAAGGTCGACCAGATCTGGGGTATGGACATCATCGTCTGCACCACGGCGCCGACCGATGACGAGGCGCGCGAGCTTCTGCGTGCTTTCAACTTCCCGTTCACGAAATAACGGGCAAGGAAGGAAAACACGATGGCGAAGAAAAGCGCAGTCGAAAAGAACAAGCGTCGCGAGAAGCTTGTCAAGAAATACGCCGAGAAGCGTGCCGCTCTGAAAGCTATGGCCAAGGACGCAACCTTGAGCCCTGAAGAGCAGTTCAATGCCCGCCTGAAGCTGGCCAAATTGCCGCGGAACTCCGCGCCGAACCGCGTTCGCAACCGTTGCGAAGTGTCCGGCCGTCCGCGCGGTTATTACCGCAAGCTGAAGATGTCGCGTATTGCGCTTCGTGAACTGGGTTCTCTGGGTAAGATCCCGGGCCTGGTCAAGTCGAGCTGGTAAGGAGAAACTCCGATGGCAATTTCTGATCCGTTGGGGGATATGCTGACCCGGATTCGCAACGCGCAAATGCGTCGCAAGAACAAGGTCAGTTCACCAAATTCCAAATTGCGCGCACACGTACTTGATGTGCTTGCAAAAGAAGGGTACATCCGTGGCTACACCACGGTTGAATACGAGGGCGGTAAGTCCGAGTTGGAAATCGAACTGAAGTATTTCGACGGTGAACCGGTGATTCGCACGATTGAGCGCGTTTCCAAGCCGGGCCGCCGCGTGTACTCATCGGTGAAAAACATCCCGCATGTCTCTAATGGGCTGGGCGTGTCGATCATTTCGACTCCGCGCGGTGTCATGAGCGACCATCAGGCGCGGGACGAAAACGTAGGTGGCGAGGTACTGTGTCGCGTCTTCTGATGCGGCATTCTCGCTGTTAAAACAACGACAAGGTTGGTCAAATGTCTCGTATTGGCAAAAAGCCAGTCCCCGTGCCGAGCGGGGTAACGGCATCGATCGACGGTCAGACAGTCTCGATCAAGGGCCCGAAAGGCGAAAAGTCTTTCGTGCTCAATGATCTTGTTCTGGCCGAAATGACTGATGACGGGATCAAAATCGATCCGCGTAACAACTCCAAGCCGGCTCGCTCCATGTGGGGCATGAGCCGCACCATGGTTCTGAACCTGATCACCGGCGTGACCGAAGGCTTCAAAAAAGACCTCGCGATCACTGGTGTTGGTTACCGTGCTCAGGTTCAAGGTCAAAACCTTCAGCTGGCGCTTGGTTTCTCGCATGATGTTGTCTATCCGATCCCGGAAGGCATCGAAATCAAGTGCGCGAAACCGACGGAAATCAGCGTTTCTGGTACCGACAAACAACGTGTCGGTCAGGTCGCAGCTGAAATCCGCGAATTCCGCCCGCCGGAGCCGTACAAAGGCAAAGGCGTTCGTTATGCAGACGAGTTCATCGTCCGCAAAGAAGGCAAGAAGAAGTAACGGACCAGGATCATGGCGAACAGCAAACAAGCTTTCGAACGCCGCCGCGATCGCGTGCGCCGTTCAGTCAAGAAAGCCGCGAACGGTCGTCCGCGCCTTTCTATCTTCCGCTCGTCGAAGCAGATCTACGCCCAGATCATCGACGACGCGCAGGGACATACAATTGTCTCCGCTTCTACGATCGAAACAGATCTCAAGGGCAGCCTGAAAACGGGCGCCGATGTGTCTGCAGCTGCAGCCGTTGGCAAGCTTGTTGCCGAGCGTGCAGCCGCCGCCGGTGTCAAGCAGGTCGTGTTCGACCGTGGCGGGTACCAGTATCATGGGCGTGTTAAAGCGCTCGCCGATGCCGCCCGCGAAGGTGGACTTGAATTCTGACCAGCGCCCGTTGGCGCTCTTAAGTACGGAAGACGTATAAAATGGCGAGACAGGATAATCGCGATCGCGACGAGCGAGACAGCGAATTCGTCGACAAGCTCGTACACATCAACCGCGTGGCCAAAGTGGTCAAGGGTGGCCGTCGCTTCGGCTTCGCAGCCCTCGTTGTTGTTGGTGACCAAAAGGGCCGTGTCGGCTTCGGTCATGGTAAAGCACGTGAAGTGCCGGAAGCCATCCGGAAAGCAACTGAAGCTGCAAAGCGCACGATGATTCGTGTACCGCTGCGCGAAGGCCGGACGCTCCACCACGATGTGGAAGGCCGTCACGGCGCTGGTAAGGTTCTGCTGCGTGCAGCACCGGCCGGTACCGGTATCATCGCAGGTGGTCCGATGCGTGCGGTTTTTGAAACACTTGGCGTTCAGGACGTTGTGGCAAAGTCTCTGGGGACTTCCAACCCCTACAACATGGTTCGTGCGACTTTCAACGCGCTGACCAAAGAAGACAGCCCGCGCTCCGTTGCTGCCCGCCGTGGCCTTAAGGTCTCTGTGTTGCAGTCCCGGCGTCGTGACAACAACGAAGAGGCGGCTCCGGCTGCTGCTGAGGGTTGACCTTAGCGGCGCGAGCCACCAGCTGAATGAGGGTTAGTTCCATGGCGAACACCGAAAAGACTGTTACGGTCGAACAGATCGGCAGCCCGCTGCGCCGTCCTAAGGACCAGCGCGCGACGCTCGTCGGTCTCGGCCTGAACAAGATGCACCGCCGTTCCACACTGAAGGACACTCCTGAAGTGCGCGGCATGATCAATAAGGTCCAGCATCTCGTTCGCGTCGTCGAAGACAACGCGTAAGGGGTGAGGAGATAAAGACATGAAGCTCAACGAACTTCGTGACAACGAAGGTGCCTCCCCGGAGCGCACACGCGTTGGCCGCGGTATCGGCTCTGGCAAAGGCAAGACCGGTGGACGTGGTGTTAAAGGTCAAAAGTCCCGCTCTGGTGTAGCGATCAAGGGCTTTGAAGGCGGTCAGATGCCGCTTCACCGCCGTCTGCCAAAGCGCGGCTTTACGAACATTTTCGCCAAGGACTACAGCACTGTGTCCGTCGGCCGTGTTCAAAAGGCAATCGACGCTGGTAAGCTGAACGCTTCTGAGACGGTGACCGTCGAAGCGCTGAAGGCTGCAGGCGTGGTCAAGCGGGTCCGTGATGGCGTCCGCATCGTTGCCAACGGTGAACTCACCGCGGCAGTGACCTTTGAAGTTGCCGGTGCCTCCAAAGGCGCTGTAGCAGCGATTGAAAAAGCAGGCGGCAAAGTCGCCGTTCTGGGAGCTCAGGCTTAACAGCCTGGGCTTTTCCCATTTGTCAGCAAGCATCCGACCGGAGTAGGGCATGGCATCGGCCGCCGAGCAACTGGCGTCAAATCTAAATTTCTCAGCTTTCGCCAAGGCTGAAGAACTCAAAAAGCGCATCTGGTTCACGCTAGGGGCGCTTTTGGTTTATCGACTGGGCACTTACATTCCGATGCCCGGGATCAATCCGGAAGCCTTTGCGCAGGCCTTTAGTCAGGCCCAGTCCGGTATCATCGGCATGTTCAACATGTTTGCCGGTGGTGCGGTTGAGCGCATGGCGATTTTCGCCCTCGGCATCATGCCGTACATCTCCGCCTCCATTATCATGCAGCTGATGACGACCGTCGTTCCGACGCTCGAGCAGCTGAAGAAGGAAGGCGAGCAGGGCCGGAAAGTCATCAACCAGTACACCCGCTACGGCACCGTGATTCTGGCTGCGTTCCAGGCTTATGGCATTGCGGTTGGCCTGGAAGGCGCGACTAATGTTGTCACCGATCCGGGTTGGTTCTTCCGCGCATCGACGGTGATTACGCTGGTTGGCGGCACCATGTTCCTGATGTGGCTGGGTGAGCAAATCACTGCCCGCGGCATTGGTAACGGTATTTCGCTGATCATTTTCGCCGGCATTGTCGCAGGTCTTCCGTCAGCGATCGTACAGACACTTGAACTTGGCCGTCAGGGATCCCTGGCGACTGGTATCATTCTGGCCGTTATTCTGCTGGCAGTTGTCGTGATTGCGCTGATCGTGTTCATGGAACGGGCGCAACGCCGTCTCTTGATCCAGTATCCGAAGCGTCAGATGGGCAATCGGATGTTCGAGGGCAATACCTCGTTCCTGCCGCTGAAGCTCAACACGGCCGGCGTTATTCCGCCGATCTTCGCATCTTCACTCCTGTTGGTTCCGGCAACGATCTCCGGGTTTAATGCCGGTGGAGGTAACGATGTGCTGACCACCATCACAGCGCTTCTTGGCCATGGCCAGCCGTTGTTCATGGTGTTCTATGCCGCAATGATCATCTTCTTCTGCTTCTTCTACACAGCGATTGTTTTCAATCCGAGCGATACGGCTGACAATCTGAAGAAGCATGGCGGCTTCATTCCGGGCATCCGTCCGGGTGAGCGGACAGCGCAATACATTGACCATGTGTTAACCCGGATTACTGTCGTTGGTGCAATTTACATCACCATCGTTTGTCTATTACCCGAATTCCTCATTTCGGCGACCGGCGTTCCGTTCTATTTCGGGGGGACATCCTTGTTGATTGTCGTGAGCGTGACAATGGATACCGTATCTCAGATCCAGGGTCATTTGCTGGCGCATCAATATGAAGGGCTGGTGAAGAAAGCGAAACTTAGGGGGAGACGCCGATGAGGCTCATTCTGGTTGGACCGCCAGGTGCGGGGAAGGGGACACAGGCTGCGCGGCTTGTTGAGAAATATGGAATTCCTCAACTGTCGACAGGTGACATGCTGCGCGCAGCTGTTGCAGCCGAAACCCCGGTTGGTCTGAAGGCCAAAGCGGTTATGGATGCTGGCGGACTGGTGTCGGATGACATCGTTGTCGGCATCATCCGGGACCGTATCGCCGAAGACGACGCCAAAAAGGGGTTCATCCTGGATGGCTTCCCACGGACACTGGCCCAAGCAGAAGCGCTTGATCAGATGCTCACCGAAAACAGCTTGACGCTGAACAGCGTTGTTGAGCTTCGGGTCGATCAGACCAAACTGGTCGACCGGATCATCAACCGGGCTGAAGAAGCAAAGGCTGCCGGTCAGCCGGTCCGCAAGGACGACGACCCGGAAGTCTTTAAGCAGCGTCTTGAGGCGTATAACCGCGATACCGCTGTTGTGGTGCCTTACTACGAGAAAACAGGCCTCCTGTCGGTAATCGATGGCATGCAGTCAATCGATGACGTAACGGCTTCGGTTAATTCCGTTCTTCAGGGACTTGACGAGAACGTTTAGAGCCGGTAAACGACCCGCTCTAGCTTACAGTTCAGCCGGTTCCATGCCCATGGGACCGGCATTGTCTGTGCCGGGTCTGACCCGGCATTTTCGTACCCCGCAAGGGCCGGCCTCCACCGGACGCGGGGCTTTTTGAAACGCGATCTGGTTTCGGCTGGACCGCAAAAACATGGAGATCAACGTGGCACGTATTGCTGGCGTTAACATCCCGACGAACAAGCGCGTTGTCATCGCGCTTCAGTACATTCACGGCATTGGTGCGAAATTCGCCCAGGAAATCATCGAAAAGAACAACATCGATGCTGCCCGCCGTGTAAACGAGCTTTCTGACGCAGAAGTCCTGCAGATCCGTGAAACCATCGACCGTGACTACATGGTTGAGGGTGATCTGCGCCGTGACACTGCAATGAACATCAAACGTTTGATGGACCTTGGCTGCTACCGCGGCCTGCGTCACCGTCGCGGCCTTCCGGTTCGTGGTCAGCGGACGCACACAAACGCACGTACCCGTAAGGGTCCGGCGAAGCCGATCGCTGGTAAGAAGAAATAATCATAACCTCGATTGGTGGTGGAGCTGCCGGAATTACGGCAGTGACGAGATCAAAACAAGGATACAAGAATGGCTAAAGATACGACGCGCGTGCGTCGCCGCGAGCGCAAGAATATCTCTTCTGGCGTTGCGCATGTGAACTCTACGTTCAACAACACCATGATCACGATCACGGACGCTCAGGGAAATGCGATTTCCTGGTCTTCCGCCGGTGCACTCGGTTTCAAAGGCTCCCGTAAGTCTACACCGTATGCTGCGCAGGTTGCCGCTGAAGATGCTGCCAAGAAAGCTGCTGAACACGGCATGCGTACTCTCGAAGTTGAAGTCCGTGGTCCAGGTTCTGGTCGTGAATCTGCTCTGCGCGCGTTGCAGGCTGCTGGTTTCCTCATCACGTCCATCCGTGACGTGACGCCGATTCCGCACAATGGCTGCCGTCCGCGCAAGCGCCGCCGCGTCTAAGGCTTTCCAGCTTTAGGTACCTGTTTCTCCAAATGGCAAAGAATTGCCCGGCATTGAATTGAACCGGGCGGGATAGCCGAAGGGACGAAAACGTGACCATTCAAAAAAACTGGCAAGAACTGATCAAGCCGACCAAGCTCGAGATCAAGCCGGGTGAAGATCCGCGCTTCTTGGCAACTGTTGTTGCCGAGCCGCTTGAGCGTGGCTATGGCCTGACCTTGGGCAATGCTCTGCGCCGGATTCTGCTGTCTTCCCTTCAAGGTGCAGCAGTAACTGCGGTTCAGATCGACGGCGTTCTGCACGAGTTTTCCTCGATCCCAGGCGTGCGTGAAGATGTCACCGACATCGTTCTCAACATCAAGGAAATCGCCATCCGTATGGAAGGTGAAGGCCCTAAGCGCATGGTTGTGCGTAAGCAGGGACCTGGTGTTGTGACCGCAGGTGACATCCAGACCGTTGGCGACGTGGAAGTGCTCAATCCAGAGCTGGTGCTGTGCACCCTGGATGAAGGTTCAGAAATCCGCATGGAGTTCACTGTCAACACAGGCAAGGGCTATCATTCGTCAGACCGGAACCGTCCGGAAGACGCGCCGATTGGCTTGATCCCTGTCGACAGCCTCTATTCTCCGGTCAAGAAGGTCTCCTACAAGGTGGAAAACACCCGTGAAGGCCAGGTTCTTGACTATGACAAGCTGACCCTGACTGTCGAAACCGATGGTTCCGTCAAACCGGATGATGCCGTGGCTTTCGCCGCACGCATTCTGCAGGATCAGCTCTCCATCTTCGTCAACTTCGAAGAGCCGCAGCGTGAAGTCGCCGAGGACACTGTCCCGGAACTGGCGTTCAATCCGGCGCTTTTGAAGAAGGTCGACGAACTGGAACTGTCTGTCCGGTCTGCAAACTGCCTGAAGAACGACAATATCGTGTATATTGGCGATCTCATTCAGAAGACCGAAGCGGAAATGCTGCGGACGCCGAATTTCGGCCGCAAGTCGCTCAACGAAATCAAGGAAGTTCTCGCCCAGATGGGTCTCCATCTCGGTATGGAAGTTGCCAACTGGCCGCCAGAGAACATCGACGATCTCGCCAAGCGTTACGAAGATCATCAGTATTAAGGGCGTACGCGTCCTAACGGAGCAACCGGGCAAGTGCTTTAAACAAAGAGCAGACTGCCTGAAAGACAAAGGAGAGGGCCATGCGCCACGGTAAATCCGGCCGCAAGCTCAACCGGACCGCTAGCCACCGCAAGGCTATGTTCGCGAACATGGCAGCGTCGCTGATCAAGCACGAACAGATCGTTACGACCTTGCCGAAGGCTAAAGAAATGAAGCCGATCATCGACAAGCTCATCACCTTGGGCAAGCGCGGTGATCTTCATGCACGCCGCCAGGCAATTTCGCAGATTCGCGACGTTGCTATGGTCAAGAAGCTGTTTGACACGCTGGGTGAGCGCTACAAGGACCGTCAGGGCGGTTACTCGCGCGTTCTCAAAGCTGGTTTCCGTTATGGAGATAACGCTCCGATGGCCGTCATCGAGCTGATCGACCGGGACCCGGAAGCACGTGGCGCTGAAGACCGCGCGCGTGTTGAAGCTGAAGAAGCGGCTGAAAACGCAGCGTAAGTCGTACGACTTTCGTTTCAGGAAAGGCGGGCTATCAGGCCCGCCTTTTTTGTTGCGATTTTTTCGGATGGTCGCGATCTAGCGATTGCAATCGCCACATTATCAATACTTTAACGGTCACTGGGTAGTTTTCTCCCATGTCTCGCGGGGGGACCAGGAGAATCCAATTGACCCAAGCATCTACCTCACCCAAGGCCAGCAAATGGCCAGCCATTCGTTTGTCGTTTTTGATTCCGGCTCTCATGGTCTTCTTGACCATCGGTGCCTGTACTGCGGTCGGAGTAATCGGCTACATCAATGGTCGGGATGGATTGCGGGAAGCGGCTGAAGCTGAACTGGGCATGGTCGTCAATGCCAAGTCCGCGCTGTTGGAAGCCAAGCTGGCTTCAATCGAAAATGAAGTCGTCAATGTGGCGACCGGCGCAGGGATCGGTGAAGCACTCGTCAACATGACGAATGCGACCATGAACCTCAGCAAACAACGCCCAGAGATCCTGGAATACTACCAGTCACCGGCGACGCCTGAAGAACGCGCCGAAAAACTCGGTGACGATCACAAATCCATGTACTCCTGGCGCCACTCAGAAATCCACGGGTCTTTCGTGTCGATTTGGAAGAACGGCGGTTACGGCGATGTCTATCTGATGGATCCCGAGGGCCTGGTGATTTATTCCGTCGCCAAAGGTGAAGAATTCCTTACACCTGTTGCCGAAGTTGCTGGTGGGGAAAGTGGTTTGAAAACTGCTTTTGAGCGGGCAAAGGAATCTGAAGAAGGTCAGATCGCGACCAGCCAATTTGAAGTTTATGGGCCGGGCGGCAATTCCGCTTCGATGTTTGTGGCCGCGCCGGTATATGTGAATTCCTTTGGTGATATCTCTTTCGGCGGCGTTGTTGCCATTAGAGTAGACGCCGGTGTCCTGGACGGTGTTGTCTCCAATCGGGCTGATCTTGGTCAAACTGGACAAGCTTATGTGGTGAATGGGGACGGGTATTCTCTATCCAACAAGCCGCTGTCTGCAGATGTCACTGCTTTGACGGAACTTAATGAAGGTTCTGTCGTGAAATCTGCCTTGGGCGGGTCTGCGGGCGCAGGAATTGAGACTGGGCCAGACGGAATGGACCGTTTGATGGTCGCCAAGCCTCTGACTTTCCAAAACCATCAGTGGGCAGTCGTTGCTGAAAAGACGGTTGAAGAAACCTTTGCCAGCGTGACCTCCATGCGCAACTCCATGGTCATGTGGTCCATGATCGCAATTGCGATTGCCGCTGCCATCGCCATTGTCTTCTCGCGGAACATTACAAAACCGCTGAGCACCCTGGTGGGCGCACTAACTGCGATTGCAGAAGGTGATCTCAACGCGGAAATCACCGCTGCTCGCCGTAAGGATGAGATCGGAGACATCGGACGTGCTGTTCTGCAAATTCGCCAGAATGCAGCTGAGGAAAACGAACAGCGGGCGGCCGAACAGGCTCAAACCGCCGAGCGTCAAGCTGCGCAGCGCCAGGAAATGCTGGCGAGCCTTGCTGGCGACTTCGAAGCAACTGTTGGCACGGTTGTCGACAAGGTTGCGCAATCAGCTGCTTCCTTGCGTGAATCCGCCGGTAATATGCGGAACATGACCGAGACTGCCGGCGAAACATCCGCCAAGGCCGCCGGCATGTCGCAGGAGGCTTTGGCAGAAGTCGAATCCATCGCTGCCGCCTCTGATCAGCTGTCCAGCTCCATTCAGGAAATCTCGACCTTGATCGAGCGGTCCTCCAGCGTTGCAGCTGATGCGACCCGCCGCGCGCAAACGACCAACGAAACGGTTAAATCGCTGGCTGAAGCGGCCAACCGGATTGGTGAAGTTGTTACGCTTATCAGCGATATTGCCGACCAGACCAACCTCCTGGCCCTGAACGCCACCATTGAGGCGGCGCGTGCAGGCGAAGCGGGCAAAGGGTTTGCGGTTGTTGCGTCCGAGGTGAAGGACCTTGCGGCTCAAACCGGTAAGGCGACTGGCGAGATCCAGCAGCAGATTGACGCGATCCGCGGTGCGACCGACGATGCTGTTGGCGCTATTGGCGACATTCAGAAAACCATCGACGAGATCACTCAGTCGGTCAGCGAAGTGGCTGCTGCGGTAACGGAGCAGAGCTATGCAACGCAGGGCATTGCTGAAAACACGCAGCGTGCGGCTGGCGGAACGTCTCAGGTCACTCAGGATGTCCAGAACGTGTCGTCCTTGTCTGAACAGACCAACAGCGCAGCTCAGTCCTTCTCCGAAGAAGCGTCCGCGATGGCAAGCCAGGCAGACCATCTGGATGAAGAGGTTCGGAACTTCCTGAGCCAAGTCCGCTCTGCCTAAGTGCAGTCCATAATGCTATTAGAAAGCCGCGGGTCACTCCCGCGGCTTTTCTCTTTGTATTTTCCTCTCTTCTGACCTATCTGCCATGTAATCAAACTGGAATGACAGATTCGAATAGAGGGGAGCCTTCATGCGTCTGATTAGAACCCGTTTAGCAGGCTATGCGAGAACCGTTATAGCCGGGCTGATGGCGGTGTGTTGGATCGGATCAGCCGCTGCCCAATCGCCGCAGCCAACACCTGCAGACTTGCGTCTCGTTCCGGAAAGTGCAGCCCAGGTCAAATTGTCCTTCGCGCCGCTGGTCAAGGAAGTCGCACCAGCTGTGGTCAATGTCTATGCCAGCCGGAAGGTCGTCCAGCGCCAGCGGACGTCGCCGTTTTTTGACGATCCTTTCTTTCGCCGATTTTTCGGTCAGCCAAACGGTGGCGGTGACCGGCCGCGCGAACGGGTGGAGTCTTCGCTCGGTTCCGGCGTTATCATTTCGGCCGATGGTACGGTCATCACCAATCATCACGTCATCAAAGGTGCGGATGAGGTGCGTGTTGCGCTTAACGACCGCCGCGAATTTGATGCCGACATTGTGCTGATGGACGAGCGCACTGATCTGGCGGTCCTGAAAATCAGGGAAGGGGCCCCGTTTGACCATGTCGAATTCGCCAGTACGGACAGTCTCGAAGTTGGCGATCTGGTGCTAGCCATCGGCAACCCGTTTGGTGTTGGCCAGACGGTGACACAGGGGATCGTATCGGCCTTGGCCCGCACACAGGTCGGTGTGACGGATTTCCAGTTTTTCATTCAGACCGATGCGGCCATTAACCCGGGCAACTCGGGCGGTGCCTTGGTCGATATGACCGGCAAGCTGGTAGGCATCAACACCGCGATCTTTTCTCGATCAGGCGGGTCCAACGGGATTGGGTTTGCAATTCCCGCCCATATGGCGCGTTATGTTGCAAAGGCAGCCGATCAGGGTGGTAAGGTTCAGCGGCCTTGGCTCGGAGCAACCGTGCAGCTCGTGAGCGCCGAAATTGCGGAAGCTCTGTCCTTGGACCGGCCGCGCGGTGTACTGGTCACCGCCGTTTTTGATGGGACACCTGCCCATGAGGCGGGGCTTCGGGTCAGTGACCTGGTTGTCGCGATTGACGGCAAAGAAGTCATAGATCCAAATGCCTTCGGATACCGGTTTGCCACCAAAATGATTGGAGAGAGTTCTGAGTTTACGGTTCTACGCTCCGGTAAGGAACAAATCGTCACCGTCGCCTTGAAACCGGCTCCGGAAACTGTTCCGCGCGATACCCGGGAGTTGATGGAGTTTTCACCTTTTGAAGGCGCGACTGTTATGAACCTGTCCCCCGCGGTCTCCCAGGAATTTGGTCTCGCCGGATTGCCGGAGGGGGTCATCATCACAGAAGTGAAACGGGGTGGCCAGGCGGATAAAGTTGGCATGCGCCCTGGCGATATTGTCCGTGCGGTGAATGATCAGAATGTGAACAGCACCCGCATGTTGGAAACCATAACCAAAACCCCGCCGCGCGTTTGGCGTCTCGAAATCGAGCGCGACGGTATCGTGAACCAACTGGTTCTGCGCTAACAAAGGCCAGGTTTTGAGCGATCTCTTCGAAGCATCTGGATTGGCGGCCTCGGCACCTCGTCCGCTGGCTGACAGGATGCGTCCGGCTCAGCTTGACGATGTCGTCGGGCAGGATCATCTGCTTGGTCCTGAGGGCACTTTGTCGCGTATGCTCAAGACCCGGACCCTGGGCTCCCTGATCTTCTGGGGTCCACCAGGGACCGGCAAGACAACGATTGCCCGCCTTCTTGCCAATGAAACGGATCTGGCGTTCGAGCAGATTTCCGCGATCTTCTCAGGCGTTGCGGATCTGAAAAAGGTGTTTGAAGCGGCACGGGCTCGGCGCATGGGCGGACGGGCAACTCTGTTGTTCGTCGATGAGATCCACCGGTTCAATCGGGCGCAACAGGACAGTTTTCTTCCCGTGATGGAAGACGGCACGATAACACTGGTCGGGGCCACCACTGAAAATCCGTCGTTTGAGCTGAATGCAGCGTTGTTGTCGCGCTCCCACGTGATGACGTTTCATTCGCTACACCAGCAAGCCCTGGAGCAGCTGCTGGCGCGTGCGGAAGAAACTGAAGAGAAGAAACTGCCGCTGGATGAAGAGGCGCGTGCGGTTCTGATCCGCATGGCCGATGGCGACGGACGGTCGGCTCTGACCCTTGCTGAAGATGTTTGGCGGGCGTCGTCTGAGGACGAGGTGTTTGACGCCGAACGTCTTCAGGAAATCGTCCAGCGCCGGGCGCCGATCTACGACAAGAGCGCGGACGGCCACTACAATCTCATTTCAGCGCTTCATAAATCGGTACGCGGCTCCGATCCAGACGCCTCCCTTTATTGGTTTTGCCGGATGCTGGATGGCGGAGAGGATCCGATGTATCTGGCCCGGCGTCTTATTCGCATGGCGGTTGAGGATATCGGTCTCGCCGATCCCAATGCGCTGGTCCAGGCAAACGCCGCCCGTGATGCCTATCAGATGCTTGGCTCTCCGGAGGGCGAGCTGGCGCTCGCCCAATGCGTGATTTATCTGGCAACGGCGCCAAAATCGAACGGGGCGTATGTCGCCTATAAAGCGGCCATGCGTTCGGCTAAAACAAGCGGCTCTCTGTTGCCACCAAAGCATATCTTGAATGCGCCAACCAAACTGATGAAACAGGAAGGCTACGGCGACGGCTACCAATATGATCATGATGCGCCGGATGGTTTTTCCGGTCAGGACTATTTCCCGGAAGATCTTGGCCGCCAAACCTACTACGATCCGCCGGAGCGTGGATTTGAGCGTGATTTGCGCAAGCGGCTTGAGTACTGGGACAAGCTGCGCAAAGACCGCAGGAGTTGAATTGCCTGGGCTTGCTTGATGTGTTCACCAGCGTCAGACGAGGCGGTTTTTCTATCAATTCTTCTGTTCAACAACAGACGATTACCCGGCTGTGACCAAGTGTGACCGTTGTTGTTCGGTGTTGCTGCTTTCAACGGTTCAGAGCTGATCCCAAATACACCAAACCAAAACCTGCCTGTGCTACGGTAAAGCCATGAGGAATCAGGTGTTCGTAGAATGAAGGAAGTCGAACTCAGATTAGCGCTTGTTCTTTATGGCGGGGTGTCGCTCGCCATTTATATGCATGGCGTTAGCCGGGAAATTCTCAATCTGGTTCGGGCCTCAAGCTACCGTTTGGAACGCAAGAGCAATTCCAATTTCAGGAATAAGCCACCTGAAAAAATGGGCCCAACCCAAACAGCCTATCAGGACCTATTGGATCTGTTGGCGCCTGTTGCAGATGTTCGTGTCGTGGTCGATGCGATAGCCGGGGCGTCTGCCGGCGGGGTCAACGGCATTATGCTCGGCCGGGCGCTGGCCCATGATCTGCCGCTCGACAGTCACAGTGAGATGTGGCTGGAAAATGCCGATGTGACCCGGTTGGCGCGGCCGCAGTCGGGATTGTCGCGCTATTTCAAGATGTCTGTTTCTCCTGTGCTGGACCGTCTGGTGTCGGCGCGATTGTCCCGCCGGATTGAAAGCCCGGAAACCCAGGACAAACTGCGCCAGTTTATGCAGTCCCGCTGGTTTTCGCCGCCATTTTCCGGCGAGCGGTTTATCGGCTGGATGCTGGATGCCAGTTTGAAGATGGAAGTTCAGCGCGACGCGGAACGCACATTGATCCCGCGTGGTCAGACGCTCGATCTTTTTGTCACGATCACGGATTACAACGGCGTTAAGCGGCGGATCTTGCTGGATGATCCTGATTTTGTTGAAGAGTGGGATCACCGCCGGATCTTGAATTTTCACGCCGCACACCGGTCACCGCATTATGTCGACAGCCAGTTCGATGCCCGCTGTATACCTGAATTGGTGTTTGCGGCCAGGGCAACGTCTTCGTTTCCAGGGGCGTTTCCGCCGGCAACGGTCGCTGAAATGGAACGGGTTCTGGCCCGGCGTGATGAGAAATGGCTGAATAAGGATCAATTCCTGGCAAAATGTCTGCGCCTCAGCGATGAAACAATGGCGCGTCATTGTTTTGTTGATGGCAGCGTGGTGATGAACAAGCCTTTCGCACCCGTGATCGATGTCATCAAGGATCGGCCAGCGGCGCGTGAAGTTGCCCGGCGTCTGATCTATGTTGACCCAACCCCGCTTGAGCAGGCCCCGGACGACCAGCGGTCAACAGAGTTGCCCGGCTTTTTCCGTGTGATTCTGGCGTCGCTTGCGCATATTCCGCGCAACGAACCAATTGGCGATGATCTGAAGGAACTGGAACAGAACAACCGCCGCAGCCGCTGGCTGTCGCAACTGGTCGATACTGCCGCGCCTATGGTTCAGGAGGCCGTGTCTGGTTTCCTTCCGAAGCGGCGTGCGATTACCGCCGAAATTGTTGCCAATTGCCGCCGGCAGGCAACGGCCACGGCGTTCGAGCAAGCCGGGTTTGCCTTTCTCAACTATCAATCCCTAAAGCTGCATGCTTTGGCTGAGCGGCTGGCGAAATTGGTGTCCGGCCTTGGCGGAACCGATGAAGCGTCCCGGCAGGAAGAGGGGCTGCTCACGTTGTTCTACGAGCGCTTTAGCGGGATCGCTGCTGCCAGCGCGGATCAGCTGGGACGGACAGATCCAGCCGTGATTGCGCTTCTAAGAGGCCTGGATGTTGATTATCGGATCCGGCGTTTGCGCTTTGTCATCCGCAAGCTCAATGGGTTCTACAATTACGATCCATCGTCCGATTTGCCGCCGCCGGATACCGAAGAACTCGACCGGCTAAAGGGGCTCTTATATGACCAGGTCGATCATTTGACATGGCGATGGCAGGACCGGTTTTATGGCGGCCGCAGCCAGGAACTTGCAGAAGAGCTTTGCGCAGGCGGGCTCACCACGGACAGCCGGGAGGCTGCTGTCCGGCGGTTTCTTGACGGAATGACCCAAATGATGGGGCTGGCCGATCTCGACCGGCTTCAGGACGAGTTGTTTGCCGAAGCTGCTGCCGGTTCGCTCGACAAGGAGCGGCATACAGCTTTGCTCGAGGCCTATATAGGTTTTGGCTTTTACGACCTGATCACCTTTCCGGTGCTCCAGCGGAACGACTTTTCTGAAGTGACGGAAATCCTGGTCGACCGGATCAGTCCGAGAGATGCCGAAAGCCTCTATACGGAAGGCTTTGAGCTCAAGGGCAAGCAGCTCAACACGTTTGGTGCGTTTTTCAACCGCTCCTGGCGCGAACACGACTATCTGTGGGGGCGGCTTAATGCCGCCGACCGCCTGGTCAGTGTGGTTTTGTCCTCTATCGGCGATGCTCCGTTACCGCAGCCGGAAGTCAATCAAGCGCGAGCTCGCATTTTCTTGGCGATTCTAGAGGAGGAGCGGGGAAAATTGCCCGAAATTCAGGAGGAAATCGAACGGATCGATGCCTTGATCCGATCCATTTATCCCGACTTTGCGCATGTGGCGGAAGAAGTTTAGAGCCTGCCGGCAGGCCTACCAAGTTCGTCGTTAGAGATTTTGAATCGGTGGTTCGGCCTTGATTCTCTTCGCTAGTCCGGCGATCACTGGCGTGAACGAAAATTTTGGGGCTGCATAATTGTATCATCTGTTTCTGGTTGTCATTGGCGGCGGGCTTGGGGCTGGCGGACGCCATTTGGTCTCTTTAGCAACCTTGCGCCTGTTCGGACCGGGCTTTCCTGTCGGAACCATGACCGTCAATGTGGCCGGCTCGCTCATCATGGGGCTTTTCATCGGCTGGCTGGTGAAGCATGAGGCCGCGCATCTGCAGCCGTTGCGGTACTTTCTCGCGACGGGCGTCTTGGGTGGGTTCACGACGTTTTCCGCATTCTCCCTCGACACCGCCGTGTTGTGGGAGCGGGGGGATGTGCAGCTCGCTCTGATCTATGTTCTTGGATCTGTCGTCTTGTCCATTTTGGGCGTGTTTGCCGGCTTAATGCTCATGCGGCTGGGCGGGGCTTGAGGCCTTGTTGAGCCGCAAGGCGAACGTTTTCCTTTCCTTTCGGGGCAAATCCGCCTATATGCGGCGCAATGATTTCTTGTCCGTTTGCCGCTGAGCCAACGGCGCAAATGCGCGCACTGCTGAAAGCGTGCTGCCAAACGAGACCAAAATGTCCGCGATTGAACAGAAAAAAGTGACCGCCGATGAGGCGGGCATGCGCCTCGACCGTTGGTTCAAAGCCCATTATCCGGGGCTCGGCTTCGGCCGTTTGCAAAAACTCCTGCGGACCGGCCAGGTTCGGGTCGATGGCAAGCGGGCGGAGAGCAACACCCGGATTGCCAAAGGGCAGATGATCCGTATCCCGCCGCTTGGTGTGGATCTGCCGGCGGATGACAAGAAGAACGCCAAGCCGAAATCGACCAAGCTGATTGCCGACGATAAAAAAGCAGTCGAAGACATGCTGCTTTATGAGGACAATCAGGTAATGGTCCTCAACAAACCGGCGGGACTGGCTGTTCAAGGCGGTTCTGGCTTGAAGCGCCACCTGGATGGAATGCTGGACGCCTTCACTGACCGTAAGGGCAACAAACCGCGTCTGGTCCACCGGCTTGACCGGGAGACTTCGGGGATCATCCTGGTGGCGCGTACCCGTCAAGCGGCTCAGGAGCTCACCAAAGCCTTCCGCCACCGCAACACCCAGAAAGTCTACTGGGCGATCCTTGCAGGCGTTCCCAAGCCGTTTCAGGGTCGGATCTCAACCTTCATTGCCCGCAATGAAGAGGAAGAGCGGATGCAAATCGTCCGCCAGGGTGGGGCGGATGACGCCCAGCATGCAGTGTCGCTCTATTCGGTCTTTGAAAAATCCGGACAGAAACTGTCTTGGGTGACCATGAAACCGGTTACCGGCCGGACCCACCAGTTGCGCGCTCATGCGGCTCATATCGGGCATCCGATCATCGGTGATGATAAGTATTTCAACATTGAGAACTGGGAGTTGCCGGGCGGTATCCAGAACCGCCTGCATCTGCTCGCCCGCCGGATCGTCATTCCGCATCCCTCCGGCCACGGCATGATCGACGTTTCTGCGCCGCTGCCGCCGCATATGCAGCAGACCTGGAACCTTCTTGGATTTGATGTCACCGATTATGATCCGGAAGCAGATGATCCGGATGAGAGTGTGATCAAACGCTGATGGGCTGTTCTTTTATGGTTCGCCGGAACATCGTTGCTGCCATGGCCTAAAACCCTTGAAACAGGGCAGTCAGGATGACCGAGGCGAAGGTGACGACAACCACACCGGCGACCAGTTTCCAGGCGTCTGCGCGTCTTTTCAAGCCCGGCCAGCCAAGCGGTTTGATGACCTGAATCGCTGCAATCAGCAGCAAGAAGACGCCTAGGATTTTTGTCACAAACAGCTCCGGAAGGATCGGGTGGGAGGCAAAGAAACCCATACCCAATCGCCCGGTCGATCACAAGCGTGCTACTTGGATGCGTAGTGGCGTTCCTTGTAAAGGGCCATGTATTTCGGCAGTTGGCTCATGTTCGGGACGACGATCATTGTCTTGACCTTGCCCTTTTTGAAAGCTCTCAAGAACTTGTTGTAGTGTGTGAAGGCGACGCAGCCATGAGAACCCTTGCTTTTACGAAGCAGCGGTGAATGCGCCAGCATGCCGTCCCGGCCGCGCATGGCCGCGACATCATACGGCAGCATACGGATAGCCTCGACACCATGGAACCGCCGCTCGCGCATGCGCAGCTTGTAGACATTCGGCGGGGTTGGGCCGAGGTTTTTGACGTAGGCATATTTGGGCTTGTTCATCCGGTGGCCAATACCGGAATTGGCCTTGAGCTTGCTGCCGTCCGGCATGTGAACTACGGCGGCGCTGATGTCGTAGACCGCAATCTTGCTGCTCCGGCCTGGCAAACCGGCCTTGCCACCATTGAAGAGCTTGCCAATTCCATCAAATGGCGGGAGTGCCGTTTTCGGCTCCTGCGGGGCTGCGTAAGCGAGCACCGGCGCCGGTTTTGTTTGCCGCGGCTTGTCTTTTGTTTTGGTTTTGACCTTTGTTTTTGCCTTGAACGGTTTGCGCGGTTTGTTGATGGCGCCGGGTTTGGAGCCGGCAGCCGGTTTTGAGCGCACCAATGGGCGCGGACGCAAGGCTGGGGCGGGCAAGATATTCGAAGGTGTTAGGCTGGCGACCTGAACCGGTACCTCCGCATCAATCGGAGGCAGCTCCTCGTCGATCATCGGCAGACGTGAAGCATGTCGCGTGCCATACAGGACCGAGGCGATTGTCATGGTTTCAGAAGAAGCTGGAGCAGCACTTGAGGCCGGCAGTTCGGTTTGGTTTTTAAGAGCTGTCTTCGAAGCAGCACCAGGGTTGGACGTCTCTGCTGGTGCTGAAACCTGTGTCAGGCTCGCGACCTGAACCGGTACCTCTGCATCAATCGGCGGCAGCTCCTCGTCGATCATTGGAAGTCGCGCCGCATTTCGGGCGCCATACAGGACCGAGGCGATTGTCATGGTTTCAGAAGAAGCTGGAGCAGCCGTTGAAGCCGGCTGCTCTGTTTGAGTTCCAAGAGCTCTCTTCGAAGCAGTGGCAGGGTTGGAAGCCTCAGCTTGTGCTGCATTTGGTGTAAGGCTTGCGACCTGAACCGGTACCTCCGCATCAATCAGGGGCAAGTCTTCATCGATCATCGGCAGCCGTGATGCATTTTGTGAGACTGATACAAGCGGAGTCGGTGCTGAGATGTCAGCAGTGGACGGTGCCGCTACAGCCTTGGACAGTTCCTTGCTGGTTTCAGCTGCAGGCTCTTTGTCAGCAAACAGTTTTGCAGCTTCGGCAGGGGGCGCCGGTGGGGCAAGGCTTGCGATTTGAAGGGCCGGGGTTTCGGTCGCTAGAATGGCAGGGCTTTTGTCGCTCGTCTGCCGGTTATCTCCATCCTTTGGGGCGGAGACAATCGATGTTGCTGGATTAGTTCCGGACAAAGATGGATCAGCCGCATCTGTTTCAATTGCCGCGACGGTTGCCGGGGCTTGGGCAGCGCCAGTCTCAGCCACCACAGCGCCTTCAGATGGAGAAATCTCAATCGCCTTATTCTTTTTCTCCGCTTGCGCTGCCAAAAGCGCGCGCCTCAGTTTTAATTTGGCGAGGCGCTGGGTAAGGAAATCTTTTGCGCTGGCTTTTTCGCCTGTAGCGGGAAGAGCCTTAGAGGTTTTAGGGGCAACACGTGCGGCATCAGAAGGACCTGCGGCCTGGTCTTTGTTTGGAATATGAACGGCCGCGACCACACGAGCTGTGTGTATAGGATCCGCGGCAGCCTCAACACGGACCGAAGCTGTGATCTCAACCGGCTTTTCCTTTTGGGAGGCTAGTACAGCTGTGTCTGAAGTCCGGTCTGATGTTTCTTGAATGCTCAACGAAGACACATTCAGCGGTATCGTTACCTGTGGTTCAGATTGAAACGACGGCAAGGCTGCCTTCACTGCAAGGGCTGCTGCCACTACTGCAACGGCACCAAGCGTCAGAAGGGGCTTCCCAAGCGGGACCGGTTTGGTTTCTGGACTGTTCTTCTTAGATTCAGACTGCGGTGTTCTTGGCATGAAACACGAAAATCCCGTTGGCCGCGACTGACATCGAGCGGCGTTGGTTCCCTAATTTCTGGCGGCAAGCTTGCCTCAGCCTTTGCTATCGCTTTGCAAAGGGGTCTGCCGTTGCCGTCCTGGCGGGGGAGAAGCTTGTTCCAAACTCAAGCCACCTTACGCAGGTGTTTGTTCTCTGCGCGGTCGAAATCGGCGATATCCAAAGAAGGCATGCAAGCAGGCTCTGGCCTGTGGAGCAACCGGCACTTTTTGCTCGGGCTGATCGACGCCATATCCAGCAGGCGCCGTTTTAACGGAAATCCCGGCCAAATTATGACCAGTTCGCTTGACCCGTCGGCCAAAAACCGGCACATGCGGCGGCAAAGATCTGCCCACATAAACGAGCCCAAATGTATCTGATCATTTTCGATGTCGATGGCACGCTGCTCGACAGTCAGAACACCATTGTTCATGGTTTTGAAGCTGCCTTTGCCGCTGTTGGCCTGCCTGTGCCGGGCCGCAAAACGATCCTGTCCATCGTCGGGCGGTCGCTGGATATGGCCTTTGCTGACCTTGTGGGACCTGAACATCAGGACAAGGTGCCGGAAATGGCAGCCGTTTACCGGGCTGAAAAGATCGCCCGGCGCAAGGCGGGACTGGACCAAGATCCGCTTTATCCAGGTGCACGGGAAGCGATCGACCGCTTGCATGCGCGTGAAGACGTTCTTCTGGGGATTGCGACCGGCAAAGCACTGCGCGGTGTGCATCACATGATGGATGTGCATGACCTTCACGGCCGTTTCATCACCATCCAGACAGCCGACACATCCCCGTCCAAACCGCATCCGGACATGATTGAGCGGGCGCTGAGCGAGACCGGTGCGGACCCCGAACAGACCGTGATGATCGGCGACACAGGATTTGATATGGCTATGGCCCGCGCCGGCGGTGTGCATGCCATTGGGGTGACATGGGGCTATCATGATCATTCGCAGCTGACCGCCGATGGCGCCGAGCGGATCATTCATAGGTTTGACGAATTGGATCAGGCGCTCATTGAGTTGCTTAAAATGGAAAAGGAAACAGTGTAATGCGCGACTATCTTGAAGCATTGCATGAAGATGCAGCGAAAGATCCGGAGCAGCGGGCCCGCGAATTGTCGCGCCGCGAGTTGCCAAAGAGATTCTATGAACGCGCCGAACATGTTGAAACCGAAGACGGATTTGCCATTCATCTGGATGGCCGGCCGGTCAAGACCCCAGGCAAATCCACGCTGTTGCTGCCGACCGAGCCGCTTGGGGTAGCCGTTGCTGCCGAATGGGCCGCGCAAGAAAAGGAAATAAATCCAGCTGTGATGCCGCTCACCCGGATAGCAAATTCGGCCCAGGATGCGGTTGCCAGCCGGTTTGACGAAGTGGCGGATGATGTCACCGCCTTTGCTGGCAATGATTCCTTATGTTACCGGGCGGACGATCCGCAGAGCCTGTGTGACACACAACGTCAGTTGTGGGACCCGGTCGTGGATTGGGCAGGCGAGCTGCTCGGCGGCCGGTTTTCACTGATTGAGGGCATCATTCACGCGCCGCAGGATGATAAGCTGCTTTCCGCGTACCGCGCCCGGATTGGCAGTGAGACACCGCTTCGGCTCGCCGCGCTCCACACAGTGACCACGCTGACGGGCTCTGCGCTTTTGGCGCTGGCGGTGCGCGAAGATAAGCTTACGGCTGATGACGCCTGGCAGGCCGCCCATGTTGAAGAAGATTTCAACGTCGAACGCTGGGGTGCAGATGCCGAAGCCACCCAAATCCGCGCCTACAAACGCTCTGAATTCGACGCGGCGGTGCTGATCTTGAAGGAAGGGTAAACCAGATCGACGCCATGGTAGGCCCTCTGAGCAAACGAGGGGTACATCCTTCTCGGTTTTGGCCTCAATGCCTCACCCGAGATAAAACGTCGTCGCCATCAGGAAGAAAATCAGGACCCCCAAGACGTCGTTGGAGGATGTGATGAAGACACCGATGGCCATGGCCGGGTCGATGCCAATTTTGTCGAGCACAATGGGCACGGTCGCGCCCACCATGGCGGCGATCGTGGTCACGCAGAGAAGCGACAGCGATGTGGCAAGTGCCAGCTGAAGCGGAGCTTCGAGCGGCACAACAATCGACGTGATCAAAACCAATGCGGCTAGGAGCGCACCGGCTACAGCGCCGTTAAACAATGCTGCCAGAAGTTCCTTGAAAAGCCGGAAAAAAATATCGCCGGACCAAAGTGCGCCGGTGGCAATTCCCTGAACAGCAACAGCTGAGGCTTGCAGTCCGGCATTTCCGGCCATGGACATGGTCACAGGGATGAACGCGGCCAAAATGGCAGCTTCTGCAAGCTGGTCCTCATATGACCCGACAACGGTTGCTGCGATGCTGGCACCAATAAGGCCGGCAAGCAGCCAGGGCAGGCGGCCGCGCACGATCCTGAAGACGGTGTCGTCGGAGCGGGCCTCGGCTGAAACACCGCTCATGAGAAGCATGTCTTCTTTGGCTTCATCCGAGGCGATGCGAGTCAGTTGTTTTGGTGTTACCCGGCCGATCAGGTGACCATCACCGCCAACGACCGGGACGCTGCGCATGTCTCGTTTGCGGGCGACACGCAGCACTTCCTCCTGGTCGGTATCTGCGGAAACGGTAATGAAATCCCGGTTCATTATTTCGGAGAGAGGCGTTTCGGCTGGAGCCAGAAGAAGTTTCCCCACTTCGACAGTCCCAGTCAGTTTGCCGGCAGTGTCGGTCACATAGACGGTGAATATCCTGCGGATCCGGGCCGCTTCCGCGCGCATCTGGGTGACGGCATCCCCAGCCGTGCAGGTTTCCGGCAGCGCGACGAATTTCTGCGCCATGACGCGGCCGGCAGTGTCGTCGGCATAAGATCCTCGCGTCGCCAAATCCTCGACATCGGGAAGGCGGGCAATCAGCTCTTCGGCCACATCTTCTGGAAATTCATTCAAGATCTCAACTGCGTCTTCAGGATCGAGGCCAGCGAGAATGTCCCGGAATTGATCCAGCGTCGATTCTTCCATCAGGATCGATCGGAACTCGGGCCTAAGTTCGGCAACAACCTTGATCGACGGGTTGGCGGGCAGCCATCTGAACAGCTTGCGCGCCTGTTTCAGCCGCAGCCTGGTCAATAGCTGCATCACGTCCACCGGGTCCCATCGTTTGAGGAGATCGGTGAGCTCCTGGCGCTGCCCGGTCTTGAGCATGTCCCGGATCGCTTTGAGCGTTGCGTTGTTTTCGGCCAGAGGTTCTTGAGCCGGTTCCCGGATCCAAAGGACAGATTTGGCGCCGTCTGTAGGGATATCAGTCTGACTCATCGTGGCGGATCTCCGGCTCTATCCGGCCGCTTGTAGCGGCTCTCTGTGACGGGACCCTAACAGGCCGCGCCACAGCGCGGGAGAGGGGAGTTATTAGACGTCGAATTCGTCTAGGTCCGCAAACCCTTCACGCAGTTTGTCCGACCAGCCGCGCGATAGCCTTTGAAAATAGGGATCGTCCTGCTCGATCCGGACCTGCCGGTCGGTGGAGAAACTGTCCGTGTTGTAAAGCAGCATATCGATCGGCATGCCGACGGACAGGTTCGAGCGCAATGTGGAATCAAAGGACAGCAGCACCATCTTGGCCGCTTCCCCAAGACGCATGTCCTTGCGGGTCACGCGGTCCAGGATTGGTTTGCCGTATTTGTGTTCGCCAATTTGCAGGAACGGGGTGTCGTCGGAGACTTCAATGAAATTGCCGGCGGCATAGACTTGGAACAGGCGCGGCTCTTCGCCCTTGATTTGGCCGCCAAGGATGAAGCTGACAAAAAAATTGTCGGCATTGGCTGCCAGGGCTTCGCCATCGATTGTTTTGACTTCCCGGACCGCGCTGCCAACCAGCCGGGCGACTTGGAACATGGTCTTGGCGTTCATGACCGTGGTGCGGTCTTTGTCGGCAGTCTCAATATGTTCACTAAGCAGGGAAACCACTGCCTGCGTGACCGCTAGGTTGCCGGAGGAAAGAAGTGTCACAACACGCTCGCCGGATTTTTCCCAGACGTGCAGTTTCTTGAAAGAGGCAATGTTATCGAGACCTGCGTTGGTGCGGGTATCGGCGGCCAGCACCAGTCCGCGATCCAGTTTCAGTCCAACGCAATAGGTCATGCAGCTCTTCTTGTTCCACTTTTTTCGGCCGGTGCCGTTTAGATGCTGTTCCGGGGCTTGGCAAGAGGCGTCAGACCATTGGATTACTGCTGCTGCTGAATGGCTGCCTGAACAACATCCACTTCAACATGCAGATTTTCCTCCTGGCCGCCAAAACGGATACCCCGGATTGGAGCAGCGGAACGCGAGTCGAGCCCGGCCGTCAAGCGGATATAGTGGTCAGTAGGGCAGATACCATTGGATACGTCGAAACCGACCCAGCCGAGGCCCTCAATACGCACTTCTGCCCAGGCATGATGAGCTTCCGAGGCCTGTTCTTCTTCCAAGAGCAGATATCCGGAAACATAGCGGGCGGGAATGCCGACCGACCTGGCCGCAGCGATGAAAATATGGGCATGGTCCTGGCAAACCCCTTCACCGGCAGCCAGCGCGGAGATGGCGCTCGCATGTGTTTCGGTGACACCAACTTTGTAGTCGACCTTGTCGCGGATGGCATGCATCAAAGTATGGAAACCGGAAATCTTGTCGGGAGATTCAATTAGAGTGGCGAGCTTGGAGATTGCCTGGTTGGCTTCAGTGAGCGGTGTGACGCGGGTATAGATCGAGGATGGTGCACTGGCACCCCGCTCGTTGCCAATGATGCCATTGGTCTCTACGGTCTCGACCGTTCCGGTCGCTGTAATTTCGACATCCTCCACCGGACCGGCTCTGGAAATCATGTGTACCGCATTGTCGAAGGCGTCGGTGTAGGTGGTTGCCCGTTCAATACCGGGAGCCTCTATTGCCCACGTCAGGACCTTTTGCGCGGGATTGTCCGCCGGGGTGAGGCGAAGCTGCTGCATCGCATTGGCAAGTGGCTGATCGTACTTGTAGCGGGTGGTGTGTCGGACAAATAGGCGCATGGGTCTCAATGGCTTTCCGGTGTTGGATCAGGCGAAGTTGTAGTCCTCGCAAAGCTGGTGAGCGAACTGGTTGTTCTTGCCGATGAAGTCGGTCAGGAATTCGTGCAGGCCTTCCTGGTAGATATCCCGCATCTGCTTTTCCTTCAGCTCTTTGCTGAGATCGGTGGCTAGATCGAGGCTTGGCTCGCGGGAACCATAAAAATGACCGAGATCTTCAGCTGTGTCCGCCAGCCAATCATAACAATAGGCAAGAGAGCGCGGCATTTCCCTTCGCAGGATCAGGAATTCGGCGATATTGAAGGCTTTCAACCGCGCATTAGGATAGGCAAAGCGGTAACTGCGGCGGCCGGAAAGGGCTCTGAGAATAGCAGACCATTGATAGCGTTCGGAGCTGCCGTCTTCGATGATGTCGTTGTCGGCCAACAGTACCCAATACTGGTTGTCCAGGATCCGGGCGGTGTTGTCGGCCCGTTCGACGAAATTACCCATTTGGCTGAAGTAGTAACCGTCATCGCGCAAAACCGTGTTCAGCAGAGCCCCGCGGAAAAGGTGGGCGCGTTGGGTGATCCAGGCGAGAAAATCCGGCAGTTTTTCTTGAGTTATTGACTGCGGATTGACGTCGCAGAACTCGATCCAGGTGGTGTTGATCGCTTCCCAGAGGTCTGCAGTGATGCCGGTGCGGACGGCTCTGGCGTTGTTGCGCGTCTGCTCCAGGCAATTGCGCACGCTGGTGGGGTTGTCTTTGGAAAACACCATGTGGGCGGTGATGTGCCGGGCGATCAGCTCATCGTACTTCTCGCTGTAGCCATGGTGGCAGCCGGCACAAGACAGGGCAAATTGCCAGTGGCTGCCCTCTGCTTGGCCTGCATGGGCCATGATGGAACCGCGATAGCCGACTTCCAATAGACGGGTGACGTTCTGCGCACGTTCCTGGTAACGGGACATCCAGAACAAGGAGGAGGCTGTTCTACCAAGCATTTGCGATCAATCCTCCAGAACCCAAGTGTCTTTGGTGCCGCCGCCTTGGCTTGAATTGACAACCAGCGAGCCCTTTTTAAGTGCAACCCGTGTCAGGCCGCCCGGTGTAATGCGCACCTGATCGCCGATCAGCACAAACGGGCGCAGATCGACATGGCGTGGTGCGACACCGGAAGCGACATGTGTTGGACAGGCCGACAGCGCCAAGGTCGGCTGTGCAATATAGTTGGATGGGTTGCTCTGAAGCACCTTGCGGAATTCGGCGATTTCCCGCTTGGAGGCGGTCGGGCCGATCAGCATGCCGTAGCCGCCAGACCCATGGACTTCCTTGACAACGATGTCGGCCAGATTGTCGAGCACGTAAGCAAGATCATCTTCTCTGGAGCAATTCCAGGTCGGTACGTTGTTCAAGATTGGTTTTTGTCCAGTGTAGAATTCAATGATATCAGGAACATAGGCGTAGATCGCTTTGTCGTCGGCAATGCCGGTACCAGGCGCATTGCAGATGGTGACATTGCCTGCCCGGTAGGCGTCAAAGAGCCCTGGCACGCCGAGCATGCTGCCCGGATTGAAGGTGAGGGGATCGAGGAACGCGTCATCGATCCGGCGGTAGATGACATCCACTTGTTTCGGAGCGCGGGTCGTGCGCATGAAAACCTTGCCCGCATCAACAAACAGGTCCCGGCCTTCGACCAGCTCCACCCCCATTGAATCGGCCAGGAAGGCGTGTTCGAAATAGGCGGAATTATAAATTCCAGGCGTCAGGACAACGATCGTTTGTTCTGATTTTGCCGGATCCGGGGCGACGCTCTCCAATGTCTGGCGCAGGAACTCCGGATAACGTTCAACCGCGGCAACGCTATGGCTTTGAAACAACTCCGGGAAAAGCCGCATCATAGTTTCCCGGTTTTCCATCATGTAGGAAACGCCGGAAGGCGTCCTGGTGTTGTCTTCCAGAACGTAGAATTCGTTTTCTGACACGCGCACCAAATCTGTCCCGATAATATGGGCATAGACCTTCCGGGCAGGCGTGAAACCGGCCATCTCGGGTAAAAAGGCTTCGTTTTGCAGGATCAGGTTTGCTGGGATCCGGCCAGCGCGCAGGATCTCCTGGCGGTGATAGATGTCATGGAGAAAGGCGTTGAGTGCGCGGACCCGCTGATCGATGCCGGCGGACAAGCGCCGCCACTCGGATGCAGAGATGATCCTGGGAATCGGGTCGAAGGGGATCAGGCGCTCGGTCGCATCTTCTGCGCCGTAAACCGCAAATGTGATCCCCAGGCGCCGGAAAATCGTCTCCGCATCCCGGCTCTTTTTGGTGAGGAAATTGTTCGGCTTGTCTTCAAGCCAATTTGCCAATCTTGAATAGGGCGCGCGCGGTGAGCCGTCCTCTTCAAGCATTTCATTGAAAAAAGCCCGGCTGTCTGACATCGCCCCCCCAAAATTCTTTGTTTGTTACTTGTGAAGATGGCAGGCATTTGAAAACAACCCAAGGTTAATCTATTGGCGATTGGTGCCTAAATTTTGGGCGCTTGGGCAAATTGGCCGGGTGACCACTTCCGGAACGGCTACCAGTTTGCTGCAGGCACCCGCTGGTGCTGGCTATCAAAAGAGTACGACGGCTCATTCACCCTTGTGCTGACTTTGCCGGGTGAAGACGGCGTGGTAGGACCACTGCAGACAGAGAAATTGGGAGAACCAGATGAGAGACGTTCTGGCGGAGTTGGAACAGCGCCGGGAAACTGCCCGGATGGGGGGCGGACAGCGGCGTATCGATTCCCAGCATTCCAAAGGCAAGCTGACCGCCCGAGAGCGGATCGAGATCCTGCTGGACGAAGGTTCGTTCGAAGAGTTCGACATGTTCAAGCAGCACCGCTGCACTGAATTTGGCATGGAAGAACAGCACATCCCAGGAGATGGCGTTGTCACTGGCTGGGGAACGGTCAACGGTCGGACGATCTATGTGTTCTCCAAAGACTTCACTGTTTTTGGCGGCTCGCTCTCCGAGACCCATGCTGAAAAGATCACCAAGCTTCAGGATATGGCTCTGCAGAACAGGGCGCCAATCATCGGATTGTTTGACGCTGGCGGCGCGCGTATCCAGGAAGGCGTGGCAGCGCTGGGCGGCTATGGCGAAGTGTTTCAGCGCAACGTGCAGGCCTCTGGTGTTATTCCGCAGATCTCTCTGATCATGGGGCCCTGTGCCGGTGGTGATGTTTATTCTCCGGCCATGACCGACTTTATCTTCATGGTGCGGGACACGTCCTACATGTTCGTGACCGGCCCGGATGTCGTGAAGACGGTGACCAACGAGACAGTGACAGCAGAAGAACTGGGCGGAGCATCCATTCACACCACCAAGTCTTCGATCGCCGATGGCGGCTTTGACAACGACGTTGAAGCCTTGCTGGAAATGCGCCGGCTGATTGACTTCCTGCCGATGAACAACCAAGCCGAATTGCCGGAATTGACCAATTATGACGATCCGGACCGGATCGACATGAGCCTGGATTCTTTCATTCCCGACAATCCGAACAAGCCTTACGACATGAAGGAACTTGTTCTGAAGACACTGGATGAAGGCGACTTCTATGAGATCCAGGAGAATTTCGCTGGCAACATCATCACCGGCTTCGGCCGTATGGAAGGGCGTACGGTCGGCGTAATCGCCAACCAGCCAATGGTTCTCGCCGGCGTCCTGGATTCCGATGCCAGCCGCAAGGCGGCGCGCTTTGTCCGTTTCTGCGACTGTTTCAACATTCCGATCGTCACCTTTGTTGACGTTCCTGGCTTCCTGCCGGGCACCTCACAGGAGTATGGCGGACTGATCAAACACGGCGCGAAACTGCTGTTTGCCTATTCCGAAGCAACGGTCCCGAAGGTGACCGTCATTACCCGGAAAGCCTATGGCGGTGCTTATGACGTGATGAGCTCCAAGCACATCAGCGGTGATATCAACTATGCCTGGCCGACGGCTGAAATCGCGGTGATGGGCGCCAAAGGTGCGGTTGAGATCCTTTACCGCTCCGAGCTGGGAGATCCTGAGAAAATCCAGCAGCGCACCAAGGACTACGAAGACCGGTTTGCCAACCCGTTCGTGGCCGCTGAACGCGGATACATCGATGATGTGATTCGGCCGCATTCGACCCGTCGGCGGGTATCCAAGGCCTTGGCCTTGCTGCGCGCCAAAAAAGTCGAAATGCCTTGGAAAAAGCACGACAACATTCCGCTCTAAGCGGTCATGGATTGAAATGATAAAACCCGCCAGATGTAGGTCTGGCGGGTTTTCCTTTTTTTGCTTCCGGCACGGGCCGCCGTGCCGGACACAGGTTCAGGCGTGAAGGTCCTGGGTGACGTGTGTTCCATCAGGTGCATATTCGCGCACCTCGATCGGCGTTGCCGACGGATCGTCGGACAACGACTTCAGCAGTCCCCAAGTCATCGCCAGCAGAATGAAGGAAATGGGGAAGGCTGCGGCAATGGAGGCCGTTTGCAGCGCCCCGAGGCCGCCTGCAAGGAGCAGCACCGCTGCCACAAATCCTTCGCCCATGCCCCAGATGATCCGGAACACCTTCGGTGGATTGTCATCGCCCATCGACAGCATCGTGGTAATCACCAGCGTGCCGCTGTCGGAGGAAGTGATGAACCAGGAAGCCAGCAAGAATGTTGCCAAGGCGGACAAGGGCCACTGGATCCAGCTCATGTCACCTGCCCAGGAGGTTGTTCCCAGGTTGTCGATGGTGCCATAAAGGGCCGCTGGTAAGTTCCAGGCCCGGACCGTTTCGATTATTCCGGCGCCGCCGGGGCCTCCGACTGCATTCAATTCTTGCCAGATCGCGTTGCCACCAAACATACATAGCCAGAAGAAGGCGATTGTGGTTGGGACAAACATCACCCCGACCATAAATTCACGAATAGTGCGTCCCCGCGAAATACGCGCAATGAACATGCCGACGAACGGTGCCCAGCTGATCCACCAGCCCCAATAGAAGATGGTCCAGCCACCTTGCCAGCTGACATTGCCCGCTTCATTGGCTGTCCAGAAGCCCATCGGAACGACGTTCCAAAGATAGTCACCCAGGGATGTGACGAAGAAGCTCATCAGCCATTTGAACGGTCCAAAGGCGATGAAGGCGGCCAGAAGAACGACTGACAGCCAAATATTCCACTCCGAGATGATCCGGATGCCGTTGCCGACACCGGACACCGCCGACAAGGTCGCGACGATCGATATCACGATTATCAGGATGATCTGTGTGGTGATCCCAGGGTCAACGCCGAACAGCACATTCAGCCCGGTGGCCATCTGGCTGACGCCGAGACCCAGCGATGTTGCCACGCCAAATACGGTTCCAAATACGGCCAGCAGATCAACGGCATGGCCGACGCGGCCATAGATACGCTGTCCGATTAAGGGGTAGAGCGCTGACCGCATGGTCAGCGGCAGCTTTTTCCGGAAACCGAAATAAGCGAGGCACAGGCCCACCATGACGTAGACGGCCCATCCATGGAACCCCCAGTGGAAATAAGTAACCCGCATAGCATCGACCGCACGCTGCATGTTCATGTCTGTGTGGCCGTTTAAATCCGCGTGCGGATTGTTCGGGTAACCAAATGCGCCGGAGTTATCGAAGTAGAATATGGGTTCCGCGACCCCAAAGAATAGGATCCCAATTCCGACACCAGCGGAAAACAGCATGGAAAACCAGCTGAAATTCGAGAATTCTGGAGTGCTGTCGTCATTTCCGAGTTTGATCCGGCCGTATTTTGAAAACATCAGGAACAGGCAGACAAACAGGATCACTGTGACGGCCGAGATATAGTACCAGCTCAGCGCTCCTTCAATCCAGCTTCGGATCGCACCATAGACGCTTCCGGCAAACTCAACATTCAGGACCGTAAACAAAACAAAGGCTGCAACCATGCCTTTTGCAGCCAGCCCCATTCCGGGATGTAATCCCGTGAAAAAGCCTGATGTCGCCACCAGGTCTCTATTACGATGTTCAGGCATTTCTCCTCCCTTCAATCTCCGGTTTTTCGATCCGGTTATTGTTTTATTAAAGAAAGGTTACATCGGAATAATTGATCTGTATATCTCGAAAAGTTGCTTTGCTAGTGCTTGATTTTTTCTATGTAGATTTGTTCGGAAATTTGATGATTTTGTCGTTTATTATAAATTCCTCGTCGGAAAGAGGCGGTCGAGACCTGTGAATGCGGGTTCCGTCCAAGCGCCTCAGCTGGTTTTCGCCGCTGACTCTTGCGCCACCCTATCCGGGCAAGGCCTTTGTGTTCGTCGTTTGCGGCGCGCTCAGCGCCGAAAGCTCCGACGCTCTAGTCATCAAAAGAAAACGGTCGGAACAACGGTTCTCTGCATTCAAAGGCCACATGGCATTTGGGATTGTCCCGTGTTGGACCGTATTGGGGAAAGAGCTGTTGCCCCCAGTCACACCAACTGCGGTTGGATACATACATGGAGTAAGTATGCCGTCCGGTGGTGAAAACAACCGCGCCATGCTGAAGAACCAATTGTTGGGCCTGCGCACAGGTCATTTTGCGTAAATCAGGACGGGCTTCGGCCGGTGTCGCAATCGCAAATGCAGATGCAATTACAGCCGGGATCAGGAGGTTATGCGATTTCATGGGCGTCTCCAGCTGTCATGGGTCAACCGGAAGGGCAGACCTCTAACTGAAGCGCAGTATACCTTGATTTCGTCAGGTTAAGTGTGATGTGGCGCACATATCTGCGGACATTCAGGGCTTCTGATCACTGGCGTTTGGCCTGCAGGCCCGTGTTTGTGGCGCAGACGTTGGCTGGGATAATGTCACCTGCGCCAATGGTCGAAAATCCTGCATACCGCCGGTCTTCATCGAACAGGACCGCGAAACGAGCAGAGTTTCGAAGAAGTTGCCAAAAATATCTCAGCTTGTCTCCGCACGCGGCGCAATCCGGCCTGATGTATCCGTCTTCACTGGCCGTAAATTTGATTAGCCGACGGTCAAGTTCGACCCGGATCAACGTTTCAGGCGCAGGTAGCCGGCCCTTAATGTCAATCCCGATAAGGGGAAGGGCGCTTTTCTTACTGTCCGGGCACCAGATTGTGAACCGGGAGCCGCGTTGGTTCTTGGTCCAGTAACTTTGATATCCATTGACTTTTTCGCTGTGCCAGCTGCCAATGGTTTCAGAGTTCGCGGGAGCCATCGTAAAGCCCCAGATGAATGCAATTGCTGTTAGACGAAAAAACATTGTAAGCCCCAATGAACGCATTGCTGAAAATACCGGGGGTTGTCTTAAATTTTAACTAATCCCAATCCGTTTAATTGACGGCTTCGTGCGGAATATAAGAGGAAGGAGTTGTCAGGAAGCTTGTTTCTTGTGCCAGTCAGTCGGGCAGGCCTTTGCAGGCAAGAGTTCTTTGGCGCCTTTGAGCGAAAATCCGGCATACCTGTTGTCAGAAAATTTGACAGCGATGGCTGTCGCTGATCGCAACTGATGCCACACATATTCAAAACTGTCTGCACAAGTGGCGCATCCGGTGTCTGTATACCCTTCAGCATTGACCGGCAGCTGAATAATATCCTTGTCGATTACCAGTTTGATGCGGGAATTCGGCTGCGGTGTTGCGCCGTCGATGACCACATGAAGAAGCGTGCCGTTGGTTTTCCGTTCCGGGTGGCACCAGACGACAAAACTAGCGCCAACATTATTTGTCGTCCAATATCGGGTGAAACCATCAACTTCGCCGCGGTTCCATTTCTCAATGGTTTGCGCTTCCGCTGTGCCGAAAAGGATAAAACCGGCAAAAAGTGTTTTTATAGCTGTTTTTGACACGAAAACTTACTCCCGTTTCTTGTTAAACCTATCAAGGCCATAGTTAAAAAAACGGAAACCGGAGATTTAATCCGAACGACTTGTTTAAAGTTTGCCTTATTCTGTTTTAGCGCCGTTTTTTCGGTTGTGTAGTTTGGTGGTGTCTGACCACCCTTTGGATAAGTTGCGCAAGAGGGGAGGACCGGCCTACAACTCAGAAAACGGATCCAGCTGGGTGGAAATGCATGTTCTCGAAAATTCTGATCGCAAACCGGGGTGAGATCGCGTGCCGGGTCATTAAGACAGCCCGCAAGATGGGCATTAAAACCGTCGCGGTCTATTCTGACGCTGATCGTGATGCAGTCCATGTCGAGATGGCCGATGAAGCAGTTCATATCGGTCCGGCAGCGGCGGCAGAATCCTATCTCATTGCCGACAAGATTATCGCTGCTTGTAAAGAGACAGGCGCTGAAGCCGTCCATCCAGGTTACGGTTTCTTGTCTGAGCGCGCGAGTTTCCCGGAAGCGCTTAAGAAAGAAGGTATTGTCTGGATCGGTCCCAACCCGCGCGCTATTGAAGCGATGGGCGACAAGATTGAATCCAAGAAATTCGCCAACGACGCCAAAGTCAGCACTGTGCCGGGTCACATTGGGGTCATCGATACGCCTGAGGAGGCGGTCGAAATCGCCAAGGACATTGGTTATCCGGTGATGATCAAAGCGTCGGCAGGCGGTGGCGGCAAGGGCATGCGGATCGCCTGGAATGATGAGGAAGCCTACGACGGTTACGTACGTTCCAAGTCAGAGGCCGCGTCTTCCTTTGGTGATGACCGCGTCTTCATTGAAAAATTCATCGAAAATCCGCGCCACATAGAAATTCAGGTTCTGGGCGACAAGCACGGTAACGCCATTTATCTCGGCGAGCGGGAGTGTTCGATCCAACGCCGGAATCAGAAGGTGATCGAAGAAGCCCCGTCACCCTTGCTGGATGAAGAAACCCGGCGGTTGATGGGGGAACAGGCCGTCGCTCTTGCCAAGGCGGTTGACTACGACAGTGCCGGTACGGTGGAGTTTGTTGCTGGTCAGGACAAAAGCTTCTTTTTCCTTGAAATGAACACCCGACTGCAGGTGGAACATCCGGTGACTGAGCTGATCACCGGGGTTGATCTGGTCGAACAGATGATCAGAGTTGCTGCTGGCAAAAAACTTGAGATTGCGCAGGACGACGTCAAGCTGAACGGTTGGTCTGTCGAAAGCCGGATTTACGCAGAAGATCCGTACCGCAATTTCCTGCCGTCCATCGGCCGCCTTGTGCGCTACTTGCCGCCGGAAGAACATGAGAGTGATGAGGTGACCATCCGCAATGACACTGGCGTGGTCGAAGGCTCTGAGATTTCAATGTTCTACGATCCGATGATCTCCAAGTTGATCACGCATGCGCCAACACGTGAACAGGCGATTGATGCGATGAGTCAGGCGCTTGATGGGTATTACGTCGATGGCATTCAACACAATGTGCCGTTCCTGACAGCTTTGATGAACCATCCGCGCTGGCGATCTGGCGAATTGGCAACGAGTTTCATTGCCGATGAATATCCAGATGGCTTCTTCCCAGCCGAACCGGACGATGAGGCAAACGGTGTTCTGGCGGCGGTTGCTCTGTCCATGGGCGCGATCGAACGCGAGCGTCTGGACCATTTACCGGGACGTTTGCGTCCGCACTCTGGCGCAGTGCGCGAAGACTGGGTGGTGAAGCTCGGCAAAACCTATGTGCCAATTCGGCTCGCGGCCGGTTATCCGGGCACACCGATTGAGCTGGGCGTTGCTATTGGCGACGGGCCGGTTGTCAGCGTGGAATCGGACTGGGCGCCGGGCTCCTCACTGTGGAGCGGAGCCGTAGGTGGCAAAGATGTTACGGTTCAGGTGCGGCCGGTAACCGGTGGCTACCGTCTTGATTGGCAGGGCTATTCCCTCGTTGCCAAGGTGATGACACCGCGCATTGCGGAACTAGACGAATTAATGCCGGAAAAACTGCCGCCAGATACTTCGAAGATGCTGCTGTGTCCGATGCCGGGGTTGGTGGTGTCCATTTCCGTCAGCGAAGGCCAGGAAGTCAAAGCCGGTGAACAGCTGGCGATTGTCGAAGCCATGAAGATGGAAAACGTGCTGCGCGCGGAACGTGACTGTGTCGTTACAGCTATCATGGCAGAGCCGGGCGACAGTCTGGCCGTTGACGCCGTGATCATGGAGTTTTCTTGATTAGACAGCATCGTTGAACTGGAATTTGAAAACCCGCCGCATTGCCGGCGGGTTCTTTTTTGGTGCCAGGTCAGGCGATCAGTTCTGCCGCGGTCGCTTGTTCGGCCGAATGGCAATCCAGGTAACGAATGAATTCCGCTTCAGGCATCGGTTTCGCGAAATAATACCCTTGGAGCAGATGACAGCCCTGGTCGGCTAGAATTTCAGCATGTTCCAGGGTTTCAACGCCTTCTGCAACGACCTCAATGCCCAGAGCCGTTGCCATATCAACAACACTCTTGATCAGCTTGCGGGAGCTTTCTGAAGTGACGATCGGCGCCGTCAGGTTCCTGTCGATTTTCAATCGCTTGGGCCGCATTTCCAAAAGGCTGAGAATTGATGCACGACCGGATCCGAAATCATCAATCTCCACTTCAAATCCTTGATCGGCGAGGGCCTCCAGATTGAAGCGCGACATGTCATCCAGGTTTTCGAATGTGACCGCTTCGCTGATTTCGAAAACCAGAGCTTCGGGCTCAACGTTGATGTTCCGGATCGTGTGCAGGAACAACGGCGACTTGAGGCGGTCTGCGGAGATGTTGACAGAGATCCGCGGCGTGATTGATCCGGCATCTTTCAATTTGTTTCGGATCCGCAAAGCTTCGTCGAACATGAATTGGTCGATGTCACTGATGATGCCCAAAGACTCCGCAGCTTCAATAAAGGCTACCGGAGCAAGGATGCCTTTTTCCGGATGCCGCCACCGTACCAAAGCCTCGGCGCCGACGACTTCAAAGGTCCGTGCATCCATAAGCGGCTGAAAATACGCTTCAAATTCTCTCCGTTCCACGGCTTTCAAAAGCTCTTCGGCCAGGATGGTTCGTGCTTCAAACTCCTGGCGCATAGACGGATGATAAATCTCAAAACGATTTCGGCCATTTGATTTGGCGGCGAACATCGCAATGTCAGCGCTGGTCATAAGGCGCTCGAAATTGAGGTACCGGTTCGGTGCGAAATCATCGTTTAATGCGATGCCAATAGAAGTCGTGACGGCATGCTCAACTCCCCGGAAAGCAATAGAACGGTTGAGGAGTTTTACCAGATAATGGCCAAGATCAGAGATTTCAGACCGGTTTTTGTAGGACTTTAAAAGCAGGAACTCATCACTGCTGATCCGGGCAAGCATAGCGTCATCGTCCAGTCGGCTCTCCAAAAGCTCCGAAACTTGTTTCAAAACGCCGTCGCCAACGACCGGGCCATAACGGTCGTTGATTTGTTTGAACCGGTCCAAGTCAATGTGAAAAAGAGCGTACCTGGTTTTTTTGATTTGGCCAGTTTTCAGGCGCGTTTTGATATCTGAGAAAAACTGGACCCGATTAGCCAAACCGGTGAGCGGGTCCATTGAGGCCAATTCTTGCACTTTGCCTTGGGCTTGCTCGCGTAGACCCATTTCCTTCTTCAAATCTCGCAAGCGGCGGAACAAGAAAACCGTCAAGACAGCTGGAAGAGCAAATATAGCCGCAAAGATATCGTCGAACTCATAATTCTCATGAGTTCGGGAGAAGTTGTAAAGCGCTTCAAACAAGTCGACTGATGCAAAGAGTGCAGCAAGGCCTGCAAAAACAACAAGCGTGAAGCCGGCTTCCCAAAGAAGGGTTTTTCTTTGTGTAAGTTTGACGATCATATAGCGAATCTGCCGGAGGGTCCGATTTCGTTTCTCAACAGTGAGTACTGTAAAAGTTACCAATCCCTTCATTTTTCGGTGATCGAGTAAAAAGAATTGGAAATTTTGAAATAAATTTCAGTATTTGATCCGGATACACCGCAATGTATTCATTATCTGACGGACTTATTTTGATTTCTCTGTTTACAGTGAATTAATTTCTTGATTTTTATTGCGCTGCACACTGCGTCGTCAAAGATCTCCCGATGTCAAAGTGAAGCGGTCCAACAAGACAAAAGTTTACTCCTTGGAATTCAACACAATTCTGTTTGATCTCGATGGCACATTGACCGACCCTTTTGAGGGGATCACCAAGTCAATCCAATATGCACTTCAAAAAATGGGCGGAATGGTCCCAGAGGCGGAAGACCTCAAGTGGTGTATCGGGCCGCCGTTGTGGGACAGCTTTCAGGTGCTGCTGGAAACGGACAATCAGACCGAACTCGATCAGGCAGTAGCGTTTTACCGGGAACGCTACACCGTGACCGGACTTTACGAGAACACTCTCATTCAAGGAATTCCAGAGCTACTGGAGGTATTGGCGAGAGAAGGCCGGAGTCTTCACGTGTGCACCTCTAAGCCGCATTCTTATGCAGGCAAGATCGTTGAACATTTTGGTCTTTGGGATTTTTTTGGGACAGTTTTTGGGTCCGAACTCGATGGGTCACGCTCTGCCAAGACCGATTTGATTGCTCACATTTTGAAGGCCGAAGAGCTGGATGCGTCTGAGGCCGTCATGATTGGCGACCGCAAACACGATTTGATCGGAGCAAATGCAAATAATGTGGCGTCGATCGGCGTTCTTTGGGGCTATGGAGACAAGGCAGAATTGCAATCTCAAAAACCGCTCGCCATTGCTGAGCGACCAAGGCAGATAGCCGACATTGTTCGGAGGCGTTTTTAGCGCAATTGCTGAAGCAACAAAAACAATGCGGCGGTTTCATCAGTGATCTTACGCCTTTCAGTTACACTGAAAAATCCTTCTCAAGACTGTTGCACGGTCCAATAGGGCCCGCTAAAGAGGATCTGAAGAACAGTTCTCGGGGCGGGGTGAAATTCCCCACCGGCGGTATCAGGGAAACCTGGAGCCCGCGAGCGCTTTGGCAGGATGATGCCAAGGGTCAGCAGATCCGGTGAGAGGCCGGAGCCGACGGTTATAGTCCGGATGGTAGAGAACTTGGCCGCGCAGCTTCTCTTGGAGCTGCGGGGTGCATAGGTCTTTGGAGACTGTTCTGGGCTGAAACTAGAACGGACATAAGACCATGACTACACGAACTTCCGCATTGAAACCGCAGCCGTTGCTTGCCGCCTTGGCGATGATTGGGGCGGGGGCGTCTTTCGCGCTGGTCAATGGGGCATTACAAGCGTCCACCATGCAGCTCGGTGTGCCGTCTACCTCGGCCGCTTTTTGGCAATACGCCTTAGGGCTAGCCTTTGCGCTGCCCTGGGTGTTGCGCCGCGGCCGGACGGCGCTCAAAACACAGCAGCTGGGTTTGCACCTCTTGCGCGGCGCTCTTGCAGTGGTCGGCATTCAGCTTTGGGTTGCAGGTTTGGCGCGGGTGGAAATCTGGCAAGCAATTGCGCTTGTTATGACATCACCATTTTTTGTTATTCTTGGTGCTCGGATTTTTCTGGGCGAACAGGTCGGTCTGGTGCGCTGGCTGGCCACTGTCGCCGGGTTTGCCGGCGGCATGGTAATCCTGGAGCCATGGTCGCAGGCGTTTCATTGGGGCGCAGTTCTGCCCGTTGGCGCAGCTGCCTTTTGGGCTGGCACCTCGTTGGTCACCAAAAAACTGACAGAGCGTGAAGCCGCCGATTCCATCACGCTGTATCTCTTGCTGCTGTTGACCCCGGTGAATGCGCTTTTAGCGTTTAGCGATGGCGGCATCGTCCCGAGTGGCCCTGCGCTCTATCTGCTGATTGGGGCCGGGCTCTTAACGGTTCTTGCCAATTATCTCCTGACGCTTGCCTACCAAAAGGCCGACGCCGCTTTCGTGCAGCCGTTTGATCATCTCAAATTGCCGCTCAACATTGCCGTTGGTTTTTTTGCGTTCGGCTTTGCGCCTGCAGGGGCTTTCTGGCCCGGCGCGCTGGTTATCGTTGGAGCATCATTGCTGGTTATGATGGACGAACAGCGGCGCAGTGTTGCGGCGGCAGAAGCCCGTTAGTGTCCGCTGCCAGACAGGCTATGGCAACAAAATTCAAAAAAAATACGAAGCCCGCCAAGGAATGGCCATCGGGCTGCGTCTAATCTTTCAAGATGGAAAGTCAGCTGAGTGACGAAGAATTGGTGGAAGCGGCAGCCGCTGGCAATGCGGGTGCCTTCGGCTGGCTGCTGGAACGCCACTACGACACGGTTTTCCGGTTTTCTTACCGGCTTCTCGGCCACCGGGAAGATGCTGAGGATTTGGCGCAGGATGTGTGTTCCGCGCTCGCGGTGAAGCTGTCCAGTTTCAAGCGGCGTTCCTCCTTTACCACCTGGCTGTACCGGATTGTCTTGAATGCGGCCCGTGACCGGCATCGGCGCCGGGTGTCTTTCGACAAAGCTGCAGCTGGTTTTGGCGAGGTGGATGCCCTGCGGCGGGCTGAATGGGCGGAAGCTGGAGATCAAACCGCTTGGCTTTACGAAACGCTAGAGGCCATCGGCGGCGACCTTCGGGAAACCGCGGTTCTTGTGCTCGGTGAAGACATGACCCACGCCCAGGCGGCGGAGGTTTTGTCTGTGCGGGAATCGACCATCTCCTGGCGCATGTCCAAACTGAAGGACACTCTCAAAACACTTGCGAAAGCAGAAGCATGACGGACGATCTGGACAAATTGCGCAGTGCCTTCCGGCAAGAAAGCACCGTCACCGCTCGCCCGGATGCGCGGAAAGCGGCAATTGATGCTGCGCTCTCCCGCTTTGAAGACCAAAAGGCAGAAAAAAATTCACATCGTCACCAAGGATCGGAACCCGGCGCACGTCTCATGACCAGAGCTGCAGCATTTGCAGCCAGCGTTTTGAGGAGAGTTTTCATGACCGGTTCTTATCAGAAATTGTCTTATGCCATGGCAGGCGGCGTCAGCCTTCTGGCGCTTGCGCTTGTGTTTAATCTGAACAATCTCAACGAGTTTAAAGATCTGCGCGGACCGATGCCGCAGCAAGCTCAAGAGGGGGCTGGGACGAGCTCCCCCTTGCCGAAATCCGAACACCCCACCAATCAACCGCTTGGGCTCATTGCGCCATCTGAGCCGGAACCCATGCTGGAACGCGTTGAAGCCGATGCTGAGGTGGGGGCTGCGGCGGGAACCCGGGCCCGTGAAGTGCTGGCTCCGGCAAAATTGAAACGGATGCAAAAACAGGTTGCCGCACCGCTGGCAGCGGCACCGGCCGGAAGGGCCGTGCCTTCGAGTGCTTTGGCGCCGGCAGATGATGCTGCCAGCACGGCCGTTTATGAAGAGCAAGGCCGGGACAAGTTTGCCGATCACGACGACAATCCGGTCAAACGGGCCGCTGAAGAGCCGGTATCGACCTTTTCGGCCGATGTGGATACGGCTTCTTATGCCTTTGTCCGCAAAGCTTTGAACAACGGGGCTCTGCCGCCGAAGGATGCGGTGCGCATCGAAGAGATGGTCAACTATTTCAATTATGATTATCCGCTGCCAGATAGCCGGGACATCCCGTTCCGGGCTGATGTGGAGATCTTGCCCACGCCCTGGAATGGCGAAACCAAACTGATGCGCATTGGCATCAAGGGCTATGAGTTGGAGCGTGCCAGCGCACCGCCGGCCAATCTGGTGTTCCTGCTTGACACGTCCGGATCGATGAATGCGCCGGACAAGCTGCCGCTTCTTCAGAATGCGTTTCAGATGTTGGTGTCCAACCTGCAGCCGGAAGATACGGTGTCCATCGTTGCCTATGCCGGAAGCGCCGGGACAGTCCTGGAGCCGACACCAGCTTCTGATACCGCAAAAATCCAGACGGCCTTGCAGAACTTGTCGGCGGGCGGGTCTACAGCTGGCGGCGAGGGGATCCGCCAGGCCTATCAACTGGCCGAGCAGAGTTTCAAGAAAGATGGTGTCAACCGGGTCATTCTGGCGACAGACGGGGATTTTAATGTCGGCATCCAGAACCCGGAAGAGCTGAAGGATTTTGTCGAGCGCAAGAGGGGCACCGGCATCAGCTTGTCCGTGCTTGGATTTGGCCGCGGCAACTACAATGACCTTCTGATGCAGGAGCTGGCCCAAAATGGCAACGGCAATGCGTCCTATATCGATACCTTGAGCGAAGCCCGCAAAGTTCTGGTTGATGAGGCCAGTTCAACGCTCTTTCCGATTGCCAAGGATGTGAAATTCCAGATCGAATTCAATCCGTCTGCTGTGAGCGAGTACCGATTGATCGGTTATGAAAGCCGCCTGCTCAAACGTGAGGATTTCAACAACGACAAAGTCGATGCCGGCGACATAGGCGCTGGCCACACAGTGACCGCACTTTATGAATACCGCCCAGCGGCAGCCACCGGCGCCCTGATCGAACCGCTGCGCTATCAGACAACGGCAATACCGGCAACAGGTGCGAGTGCTGAAGAAATCGCTTTTCTGAAAATCCGTTACAAACTGCCGGAAGAAGATCAGAGCAAGCTGATCGAGGTTCCCGTTCAAACGGATAGAGTCAGGTCAGAATTGGCAAGTGCGTCCAACGACAGCCGGTTTGCCGCGGCTGTGGCTGCCTTCGGACAAATCCTCAAAGGCGGCAAACACACTGGTGATTACTCTTTTGAGGATGTGCAAGAGTTGGCCGCCGGTGCCCGCGGCAATGATCCGTTCAACTACCGTGGATCCTTCCTTGAACTTGTCCGCCTGGCCCAAAGTGCCCAGGCAATGGAGCCGCTGAAGAAATAAATTTTGGCTGAGATATCCGGTCGCCGTGTCAAAGCGGCGGCTGGAGATCATTCAGCCGTTTCAAATATCGTCTCAATTGCCTCGAACATGATTTTGTAAACCTCTAGTTCGTCTTTCGCGAAGTCGCCGTGCGGCACAGTCTTTTTGGCTTCAGTGATCAGATCCGCTTTGATGGCATCCAGATCAATGCTTGTTTTTCCAGCAACATTGGACAGTTCCACGTGCAGCCGCTTGGCAATGCCGGCATAAGCCACGATCGCCGCCGCAGCGAGGGTTTGTTTTTCCGGAACTTGGATCTTCATTCTGTCGCTTTCATTTTTATTTAGTGTCGACTGGACGTCGCCGAGTGTGTCAGATGTAGTTCATTACGGACCAATTGGAAGGAACACCGATGACTCAGGATCCGTTGACCGTTCATGTGCTGATTGAGGGCCGGGTGCAAGGGGTTGGCTACCGGGCCTGGTGTGCGGATGAAGCGATTGCCCGGGATCTCTCCGGTTGGGCGCGGAACCTGAATAGCGGCGCGGTCGAGGCTGTTTTCTCCGGTCCTTCCGATACAGTTGTCGACATGATGGATGCCTTATGGCGGGGCCCATCCCTTGCCCGGGTGACCTCTGTGAGTGATCTTGATCCGGTGGATCCTGCTACCGGACGTTTTGAGGTTCGCACGACCGTCTAAAGCATTGAGCTACCGGTTAATCGCAAATTACCTATATCAATTCCAACAAACTCCGTTGAACTGTCACAGAAATTTCGCAATCATCTGATCTCACGTGTGAAACAATCGCGGCGAGCGGTCTTGTTCGCTGGATCGGGAGCAGGGAGCGGACTTGTGAAAATCGCAATTTTGGGTGGTGATGGGTTTGTTGGTTGGCCGACGTCTTTGCATTTGTCCGACAAGGGGCACGAAGTTCACATCATCGACAATCTGAGCCGCCGGTGGATTGATGCCGAACTCGGTGTGCAATCTTTGACCCCGATGGATTCCATCCAAGAACGCACCCGGATCTGGAAACAGGAAACCGGCAATACCATTCATTTTCATCTGATCGATATTGCTGAAACTTATGAGATTTTCAAAGCTTGGCTTGCAGACGAGCGGCCAGACGTGATCATCCATTTTGCCGAACAGCGCGCCGCGCCCTATTCGATGAAATCGGATCAGCACAAAAACTACACGGTCAACAACAACGTCAACGCCACCCATCATCTGCTCAACGCGATGGTAGAGCTGGATTTGGATGCTCATCTGATCCACCTGGGCACCATGGGGGTCTATGGCTATTCCAATGTCGGTGCTGCGATCCCCGAAGGCTATCTCAATGTGGATGTGGAGACGCTCTCCGGCGCTACCGCCAGCCAGGAGATCCTCTACCCGGCCAATCCCGGTTCGATCTATCACATGACCAAGTGCCTCGATCAGCTGCTCTTCCAGTTCTACGCCAAGAACGATGGTCTCAGGATTACAGATCTGCATCAGGGAATCGTCTGGGGCACCCACACAGAGCAGACGCTGAAACACAAACAGCTGATCAACCGCTTTGATTATGATGGCGACTACGGCACCGTTTTGAACCGCTTCCTGATCCAGGCGGCGATCGATTATCCGCTGACGGTTCATGGTACTGGTGGACAAACCCGAGCCTTCATCCATATTCAGGATTCTGTGCGCTGTATCGAACTGGCGTTGAAAAATCCGCCGGACCGCGGTGACCGGGTGATGGTGTTCAATCAGATGACGGAAACCCACCGGGTACGCGATCTGGCGGACCTGATTTCCCGGCTAACTGGGGCGAAAATCGCCTATCTGCCGAACCCCAGAAAGGAAGCTCCGGAAAACGATCTGGTGGTCAAAAACGATCAATTTGTGGAACTCGGCCTTAATCCGATCAAGCTGGAGGACGGACTTCTCAGCGAAGTGGTCGATGTAGCCAAAGCCTATGCCTATCGGATCGACCGCAGCCGGGTGCCGGCCGTTTCCGCCTGGACGAAAGAAATTGCCGTCGACATCGAGCATGATCCGGAGCACCCGCGCTTGAAGTCTGTTTCCTGAGGCATCTGATATGACGGATCGTCCGGCCTTTGAGTCAGAAGCGACGAGCGCACACGCCTATGTCACGCTGGTAACCAATGCTGATTACGTGCGCGGTGCGACGGCCCTGTTGCGCTCCTTGCGTCTCAGTGAAACGGTCGCGGATTTGGTCGTGCTTTATACGCCCGGTGTTGCGCCGGAGGAGCTGGAAGTCCTGCGCGAATTCTCGCCGCGGCTGGGTCAATGCGATCGTCTGCCAACCTCGGAAGCTTTCAACGAGCGGCATGAGCGCGGGCGGTTGCACAAGACTGCCCCTTTCACAAAGGGCGGTAAGCCGCAGTTTCACACACCGCTCGACAATTTCGTCAAGCTGCGTCTGTGGCAATTGCGGGACTATGACAGCGTCGTCTTCATTGATGCTGATGCGCTGGTTATAAAAAATTGCGACAAGCTGTTTGGCTATCCGGAGTTTTGCGCCGCGCCCAATGTCTATGAAGCGCTGGGTGATTTTCACCGTTTGAACAGCGGTGTGTTTACCGCCCATCCGAATGCAGCGACCTTCGCTGATATGCTTGACCGCCTTGATGCGCCGGATGCTTTCTGGCGGCGGACCGACCAGACCTTTTTGGAAAGCTATTTCCCGGACTGGCACGGCCTGCCTGTCTTCTACAATATGTTGCAATACGTCTGGTTCAACCTGCCAGAGCTGTGGGATTGGGATCAGATCCACATTCTGCACTACCAGTATGAAAAACCGTGGCAAACCGGACACGCGCGCTCTGAGCGCTTGCGCCCTCTGATTGATCTGTGGCAGGCCTATTATGAGGGGCGGGATGTTGGCAAAACGCTTGCTAACATGCCGTCACCGCCCGCACAGAAGTAGAAAAGTCGATCCATGCATATTCTTATGACCGGGGCCACAGGGCAGCTTGGCCGGTTCATTGCGGCGCGTCTGCGCCAGGACGGTCACCAAATCACCTGTCTGGGCCGTACGCCATCAGATGTCCCGGAAGATGTGTTCATCAAATGGGATTTGGAAGATCGTGAATTCACTCTGCCGTCAGCGGATGCTCTGATCCACTGTGCCTTATCGCATGTGCCCGGCAAATACCGGGATGGGGAGGGCGATGATCCGCACGGTTTCATCACACTGAATGTAGAAGGAACACAGGCGCTTTATCAGGCAGCCAAAGCGGCCGGCGTCGATCAGTGCGTGTTTCTCTCCAGCCGCGCAGTTTACGCTGGCGCGTCCGATTGGGGCGTGTTGACCGAAGAGGCTCCAGTTGAAGCGGATTCGTTTTATGGTCAGGTCAAATACGCCGGAGAGCTTGCCCTCCAAGTATTGTGCGACGATACATTCAAGGGAACGGTTTTACGTTCGACAGGGATTTATGGGGTCCCGCCGGGCCTAGACACCCACAAGTGGTCCAAACTGTTTTCCGATTTTTCCAAGGGGGAGGCGGTTGTTCCACGGGTTGGCACAGAAGTGCATGGCGAGGACCTGGCCGAAGCTGTGGTGGTGCTGCTGGAAAAACGGTTGGCTAGCAGCGACGTCTTTGATGTGTACAACGTGTCCGACATCCTGCTCGATCTTCAGGACCTTTTGAAACTCTATGCAGAAACTTTCCCGGTGGAGGCCGTACTGCCTATCCGCTCTCCAGGTGCCGTGGGCGTGATGGATGTCGCCAAACTTGTCAAACTTGGCTGGACGCCCGGTGGCAAAGCCAAGCTCGTAGAGTTTGTCCAGTCTTTGCCTGTTCCTAAGAACATTGATCAAACCGGCGAACCCGATACCGCTTCCCAAAGCGTGTAACGGTGGGAGGTAAGGGCGGTTTTGAAATCGAAAATGGCGCTAATTCCTCTGCACGTGTCATGAGCCAGGTGGATAAACTTCTTAAGACAAACCGGCACTGCGTCCTCACACAGGAAACCAGCACATGATCATGTTTGATTTTGATGGTGTGATCTCTGATTCAAAAGAGGTCTGCCTAGAGGCTTGCCGTGCGGCGGCCCGGGAACAGGATGAACGGGTCGCGATTGGTGATGATGCCTTCTCAGACCTCGACCCGCTGACATTCGAAGCGCTGGCCATCCGGCACGCTCTCAAGCCGGATGCCTTCGCGGCGTCTGTCGCTAATCATGTTTCACAGCGGGCGGACCTTTGCCAGCCATTCGGCGGCATCCCGGAAATGATCGCAGAGATTTCCGGGCAGCATGAATTGGCGGTGATCAGCGCAAGTCATAGCCGTGTGATCCGGTCTTTTCTGGTCAGGCATGGACTGATCGAAAAGTTTCTTCACGTGATCGGTGGAGATACTCCCGGCAACAAGGCTGAAAAGATCGCAAATCTCAAGAAGACGGCCGGCGGATCAAGCCACGCGTTTGTTGGTGATGCTGTTAGCGATATGCAGGCCGGGCAAGCCTGTGAGTTGCCGGTGATTGCAGTAACCTGGGGATGGCAACCGCGGGGGCGTCTTGAGGAGGAAAACCCGGATCATATTGTGACCAGCCCTCAGGAGCTGAGTGAAGTCATCCGGGGAATTTCTGTGTCGACGGAAGGAGCATCCTTATGAAACTCATCCATCTAACGGATCTCCATATCGCCCCCGATGACAACGGGACCGCCTACGAAGGGGCGGCGAATCGCGCGGCACGGGCGGTTGATATCATCAATGCGGATCACGCCGACGCAGAACTTTGCGTTGTTACCGGCGATATCGTTTATGACCCCGACCCAGAAGCTTACGAGTTGGCTGAGCAAATCCTCTCGAAGCTTCAGGTTCCGGTGATCAGCCTGGTGGGCAACCACGATGACCGTGATATGGCGTTCAAAGCCTTGTCGTCCCTAACTCTGGATCGGGATGGTTTTGCGCAATGTGTCGTAAAGACCTCCGGTGCCACTTGCATCATGCTGGACACCAAAGCCGAAGGGACACACGCGGGTGCGTTTTGCAAAAAACGCCAGGATTGGCTGGACGCCGCTCTGAATAAGATCAGCGGCTCAGAACCTGTCTGGATCTTCCTGCATCATGCGCCGTTCCCAACCGGTTTGCCGGCCATGGACACCATCGGTTTGAGCCCTGAAGACGCCAATGCGCTGGGCGATTTGCTCTCCGCGCATGGCGGTGTCGAACATCTTTTCTTTGGGCATTATCATCGGCCCATGTCTGGCCGCTGGCGGAACATTGCTTTTTCGGCACACCGGTCGTTAATGCTGCAATGTGCGCTTGATCTTAAGACCCAGGAACATGTCCCGGCGGTTCCGGAAGAGCCGCAGTTTGGCATTGTTCTGGCGCAGCCGGATTTGACCGTTGTTCACTACCATGATTTTGACAGGGATCCGCCGGACTTGACCTTGGGCGCTGCCGAAAGTTGACCGCCTCCGGTAAGCAAATGAGTTGGCCAGGTTCCTCTGCGCAGGCGCCCATGTTGAACCACGGCGGTTGCAAAAATGGTTGAGAGCGGGCTTCAGCTGGTTTTAAGCCGCAATTGTTTGTCCAAAAATCTTCTCAAATTCGGCCCGCAACACACTGTCGTTTTCGGCCATTGTGACCGGAATGCCGAGATCGACCAGGCTGGTCACACCGTGCTCGCTGACGCCGCAGGGAACGATGCCGGAGAAATGATCCAATTCCGGCTCCACATTAAAGCTGATGCCATGAAATGTGGTCCATTTGCGTAAGCGAATGCCGATGGCAGCAATCTTGTCTTCTACGTTGAGGCCGCGGTCTGGCCGGGGAACCCAGACGCCAACCCGGTCTTCGCGCCGTTCACCGCGGATGTGATAGTGCCACAGGGTGTTGATCAGCCAGGCTTCGAGCGCTGAAACAAACACGCGAATGTCCTGCCTGCGGCGTTTGAGATCCAGCATGACATAGGCAACCCGCTGTCCGGGCCCGTGATAGGTGTGCTGACCGCCCCGGCCAGTGCGGTAGACCGGAAACCGATCTGGGGTGATCAGATCCTTGTCGTCGGCTCTCGGTCCGGCCGTATAAAGCGGCGGGTGTTCCAACAGCCAGACCTGCTCATTCGCGGTGCCATTGATGATTCGCTGCACATGAGCATCCATTTCCCGTGTGGCGTCCTCATAGTCGACGAGATCATCTGAAATCCGCCATTCAACCGGTGCAGAGCCTGGAAGTGGCAGAAAATCAATGTTTAGGGCGTCGCGGTCGTCAGGTGACATGTGGATGACACTTCTTTGTTTTTTGAGCAGGCTGCCCATCCCGTGGTAAGATAGGGCGCTGGCGGATGTCCGCTCTATTTAAGGACTAAGGCGTGTTATGGCCACCTTTGATGAAATCAATGTCGATATCTCAGTCGTACTTGGCGAGAACCTCATGCCTGTGCACCAGCTTTTGCGCATGGGCCGCGGCGCGGTGATCGATCTCGATGTTGATGAAGACGACGACGTCAAGATTTACGCCAACAGCACGCTGGTTGCCAAAGGCCAGGTGGTTCTGCTGGGCGAGCGGATCGGCATCTCCATCACCGAAGTTCTGATGCGGCCGCCGGAAATCCGGCCGATGCGGACCGATGGGCCGCTTTGAAAAAACTCTTCAAAAGAAAATTCAGGTGCCTGTGAATTATTGCAGGCTTCGCTCTTGCGCCCCCAAAAACCTTTTGCTACATGGGGCGCCTCGACGCGATCAGCGCCGGGAAAAACTGAATATGCGGTCGTGGCGGAATTGGTAGACGCGCAGCGTTGAGGTCGCTGTGGGCTAACCCCCGTGGAAGTTCGAGTCTTCTCGACCGCACCATTCATCAATCACACTACCAGGTGATTGAAAACAAAGGCGCTCTTCGGAGCGCCTTTTTTGTTTTGGCGCCTATCCGAGAAATTCCCCTTCCTTGGGTCAAGAGTTAAAAACCAAGATCTGTGTCACGTCGATGGGCCGGGTCCTTGGCCGGGTAAGAAATCCCGACGAGCTGTCCAGCTTCGACCGTTCCAGGCCGTAGAACCGACGCATAGACACCGAAATTCAAGTCGAATGACCGTGAGATCGCTTTCAAGATTTGCGGATCTTTGGGGAGGGTGTCTTGTCCGGCCGTGACCATGACACAGCGTTCGGTCTTGTGGGTGACCTTCAGGCGGGCATCGCCGATTGAAAGGACACTTCCAAGAAGGTCTTCAGATGTCATGTGGTCCGGGACATCCAGAACGATATTGGCGCGGAAGCGACGCGTGTCGATCTCGGCTTCCGGAAGAAGTGCCTGCAACTTATCCAATTCGGACGACAGAATGATGTGAACCGCTGCATCATCGAAGTGCGGACTATTTTGCTCGCGAACGATTTCAACTGGCTGATCCAGAACCTTTGACAAGCGTTGGTCAAGACCGTCCGATTGAATGTGCTCCAGCTGATCTCCGGGCGTCCCGATATACGTGGTTCCATCCTTAATTTCCGCGCGCAAGGCGAGGAGATTGCCGATTCTTTGGAACCTGTTTGTCGATTTGCCGCTGCCGAGTTTTCCGTGTTGATCGGCCAATGCAAAGAGCCTGTCGCCTTGGAAGCCTCTTTCCTCGGCATAAACCAGATCCACTTGTTCGCCCTGCAGGGATTTCACCGGATATCGCCACAGGGATCGAATTCTCATGTTGGTGTTCCTGGCAGATGAAAGACCGTGTTTCAAAAACATGTTCGCCAGAGATCCGAGGGCTGCTGCGCTCTGGTCTGGTTATCAGTAATTTTCATCGTTTTGGACGTTTGTCCATGTTGCTGTTTTCCGGCGGAAACCAGCTGTATCGATAAACTATAAATGGGGATTTCTTGCAGAGGTCCGTTTCGATAGGTGCGTTATGTTATCTGTTCTGATCGGAAATTGAATTCCTTTGCGGAAATCGTTTGGAATAACTCGCCGTCCCCGTTGATTTTTATTACTCCGCTGAAAATAGTTTCAAAAAAGTGAAGGCGAACGTTTCTGTTATGTATATTTTGGATTAATTTAAAATAGAGTTTTAGTAAAAATCTGGTTGGAATTCCTTCTTTTGAATTTCTAATTTATATATATAAAACAATAATTTAATAAAAATCGAATTTAGTAAATATTTATTCAATTTTTATATTTGTCTCGATGTCCAAATTCTATCAATAAATGAATATATTTTCGACATATTTTGCTATTTTTTTCGTCAAATTTTCAGAATTACATTAACTCCGTCGAAGCAGAATCCAGAAATTAATCTTTTGGGCGCCATGCGTTTATGCAGCAGGTCGGGGGGCTCGTTGTATTCATTTTTCATGGGGAGGGCAGGACCATGCAATCGACAAGTATTTCTCTTCATAACTCCGCTGTTTATACAATCGCCGGTCCGACGGATTTTTCTGGCGAGCGCGGGGATTATTTGCAGGCGGCGCATTCAGACGCTCTGGCCTTGGCCAATGGCACGATCTCGCTGACCTTTGCGGCCGATACGGTTGAGGGCAGCCGGACGCTGTTTTCCAAGGATGGCCGGGGCTATGACAGCGGCGGTCACCTGACGGTCTATCTGAAGGACGGCTTTTTGTATGTGCGCCAGCAGTCGGACACAAAAAGCGAATATCTGAAGGTCAAGGACGTGGTGATTGCTGCCGGCCAGACCTATCACTTGGCCGTCTCCTTTGGCGCGGACGGGGTGAACTTTTATCTGAACGGCCAGCTGGCAGCGTCCGAGCCGGAGTTCCAGCAGGGACTGGAAGCCAACACCCGGGCCTTTGTGGTCGGTGCGTCCGGGGCCTGGCGCTCCGATGACAGCCAGCGGGCATCCTCCCAGTTTGACGGCACGATCTCCGACGTGATGGTGTTTGGCAGCCAATTGGGTCAGACCGATGTGGCGGCACTTGCCGGAGCGGTGGATGCCAATTTTGAGAGCGTTGCTCTCAACGCCATTGCGCAGAACAATCTGATCCCGGCGTTCCAGCAGCTGCATCATGGCTCGGATGAAGCCAAGGCGCTGGCCATGGCCTATGGCATCACGCATGACGGCGATCTGACCACCGGGGCGGCGATCCAGTCCGGAACCGATGGGGCCGATACGCTTGCAGGAACAGGTGAGGCCGATGCCATTGATGGCGGGCTTGGCAACGACACGATCGATGGCGGGGGCGGCAATGATGTCCTGCAGGGCGGCTATGGCAATGACGATCTGAGCGGCGGCGAGGGCAATGATGTTCTCGATGGCGGCCACGGCGAAGATGTGCTGAATGGCGGGGCGGGGGATGATCTTCTGATCTCACGCTCCGATGGCCGGGAAGGGGCGATTGCCTATGTGGAAGGGCGCGACGAGGGCGACCCTTACAATGAGCTGACCAATGGCAAGCTCTATCCGAACCAGCCGATCCCGGCGGATGATGTTCTGACCGGCGGCGCGGGCGCGGACACCTTCTACTTCCAGACCCTGATCAACGCCAAACAGCGGTACATCGAAGAGCACACCCAGGATGACGGCACGATCCGCTGGCATGGGGTGGCCGGCGAGAACGACAAGCTGCACGACCATTGGGTCGACATGATCGGCAATGACGTGATTACCGACTTCAACCGGGGTGAGGGCGACCGGATCCTCATTGAGGGCCACACAACCAAGATCCGCTCGATCAGCTATGGCGATGCCAACTCCGACGGGGTTATGGATCACTCGGTGATTCAGCTTTATTCCGACCAGGGCCGGGGCGGCGGCGCCCACCATATGGATGAGCTGGGTACGATCACGGTCTATGGCGACCTGGTGCGCCTCACCGACATCTCCACCACCTCCCGGCCGGCTTACGGTATCGTTGAATCCATCGCCGATCTCAACGAGGCCATCCAGCCCATCCAGATCTCAGAAGACAGAGGACCAATCACGCCACCGGACAATCTGCCGGAACAAGCGGACTTGCCACTGCCAGTCGGAATGACACCTGTCTTTGCCTTTGCCGGTCCGACGGATTTTTCTGGCGAGCGCGGGGATTATTTGCAAGCGGCGCATTCGGAGGCGCTGGCCTTGGCCAATGGCACGATCTCGCTGACCTTTGCGGCCGATACGGTTGAGGGCAGCCGGACGCTGTTTTCCAAGGATGGCCGGGGCTATGACAGCGGCGGTCACCTGACGGTCTATCTGAAGGACGGTTTTTTGTATGTCCGTCAGCAGTCGGACACAAAAAGCGAATATCTGAAGGTCAAGGACGTGGTGATTGCTGCCGGCCAGACCTATCACTTGGCCGTCTCCTTTGGCGCCGACGGGCTGAACTTTTATCTCAATGGCCAGCTGGCGGCCTCCGAGCCTGAGTTCCAGCAAGGTCTGGAAGCCAATACCCGGGCCTTTGTGGTCGGGGCCTCCGGAGCCTGGCGCTCCGATGACAGCCAGCGGGCGTCCTCCCAGTTTGACGGCACGATCTCCGACGTGATGGTGTTTGGCAGCCAATTGGGGCAGACCGATGTGGCGGCACTTGCCGGAGCGGTGGATGCCAATTTTGAGAGTGTGGCGCTTAATGCCATTGCCCAGAACAATCTGATCCCGGCGTTCCAGCAGCTGCATCATGGCTCGGATGAAGCCAAGGCGCTGGCCATGGCCTATGGCATCACGCATGACGGCGATCTGACCACCGGGGCGGCGATCCAGTCCGGAACCGATGGGGCCGATACGCTTGCTGGAACAGGTGAGGCCGATGCCATTGATGGCGGGCTTGGCAACGACACGATCGATGGCGGGGGCGGCAATGATGTCCTGCAGGGCGGCTATGGCAATGACGATCTGAGCGGCGGCGAGGGCAATGATGTTCTCGATGGCGGCCACGGCGAAGATGTGCTGAATGGCGGGGCGGGGGATGATCTTCTGATCTCACGCTCCGATGGCCGGGAAGGGGCGATTGCCTATGTGGAAGGGCGCGACGAGGGCGACCCTTACAATGAGCTGACCAATGGCAAGCTCTATCCGAACCAGCCGATCCCGGCGGACGATGTTCTGACCGGCGGCGCGGGCGCGGACACCTTCTACTTCCAGACCCTGATCAACGCCAAACAGCGGTACATCGAAGAGCACACCCAGGATGACGGCACGATCCGCTGGCATGGGGTGGCCGGCGAGAACGACAAGCTGCACGACCATTGGGTCGACATGATCGGCAATGACGTGATTACCGACTTCAACCGGGGTGAGGGCGACCGGATCCTCATTGAGGGCCACACAACCAAGATCCGCTCGATCAGCTATGGCGATGCCAACTCCGACGGGGTTATGGATCACTCGGTGATTCAGCTTTATTCCGACCAGGGCCGGGGCGGCGGCGCCCACCATATGGATGAGCTGGGTACGATCACGGTCTATGGCGACCTGGTGCGCCTCACCGACATCTCCACCACCTCCCGGCCGGCTTACGGTATCGTTGAATCCATCGCCGATCTCAACGAGGCCATCCAGCCCATCCAGATCTCAGAAGACAGAGGACCAATCACGCCACCGGACAATCTGCCGGAACAAGCGGACTTGCCACTGCCAGTCGGAATGACACCTGTCTTTGCCTTTGCCGGTCCGACGGATTTTTCTGGCGAGCGCGGGGATTATTTGCAAGCGGCGCATTCGGAGGCGCTGGCCTTGGCCAATGGCACGATCTCGCTGACCTTTGCGGCCGATACGGTTGAGGGCAGCCGGACGCTGTTTTCCAAGGATGGCCGGGGCTATGACAGCGGCGGTCACCTGACGGTCTATCTGAAGGATGGCTTTTTGTATGTCCGTCAGCAGTCGGACACAAAAAGCGAATATCTGAAGGTCAAGGACGTGGTGATTGCCGCCGGCCAAACCTATCACCTGGCCGTTTCCTTTGGCGCGGACGGGCTGAACTTTTATCTCAACGGCCAGTTGGCGGCCTCCGAGCCGGAGTTCCAGCAGGGGCTTGAAGCCAATACCCGGGCCTTTGTGGTCGGTGCGTCCGGAGCCTGGCGCTCCGATGACAGCCAGCGGGCGTCCTCCCAGTTCGACGGCACGATTTCCGACGTGATGGTGTTTGGCAGTCAATTGGGTCAGACCGATGTGGCGGCACTTGCCGGAGCGGTGGATGCCAATTTTGAGAGTGTGGCGCTCAATGCCATTGCCCAGAACAATCTGATCCCGGCGTTCCAGCAGCTGCATCATGGCTCGGATGAAGCCAAGGCGCTGGCCATGGCCTATGGCATCACCCATGATGGCGATCTGACCACCGGGGCGGCGATCCAGTCCGGAACCGATGGAGCCGATGCGCTGTCGGGAACCGGTGAGGCCGATGCCATTGATGGCGGGCTTGGCAACGACACGATCGATGGCGGGGGCGGCAATGATGTCCTGCAGGGCGGCTATGGCAATGACGATCTGAGCGGCGGCGAGGGCAATGATGTTCTCGATGGCGGCCACGGCGAAGATGTGCTGAATGGCGGTGCAGGCGATGACCTTCTGATCTCGCGCTCCGACGGCCGGGAAGGGGCGATTGCCTATGTGGAAGGGCGCGACGAGGGCGACCCTTACAATGAGCTGACCAACGGCAAGCTCTATCCGAACCAGCCGATCCCGGCGGACGATGTTCTGACCGGCGGCGCGGGCGCGGACACCTTCTACTTCCAGACCCTGATCAACGCCAAACAGCGGTACATTGAAGAGCACACCCAGGATGACGGCACGATCCGCTGGCATGGGGTGGCCGGCGAGAACGACAAGCTGCACGACCATTGGGTCGACATGATCGGCAATGACGTGATCACCGACTTCAACCGGGGTGAGGGCGACCGGATCATCATAGAGGGCCACACCACCAAGATCCGCTCGATCAGCTATGGCGATGCCAACTCCGACGGGGTTATGGATCACTCGGTGATTCAGCTTTATTCCGACCAGGGGCGGGGCGGCGGCGCCCACCATATGGACGAACTGGGCACAATCACGGTCTATGGCGACCTGGTGCGCCTCACCGACATCTCCACCACCTCCCGTCCGGCCTACGGCATCGTTGAATCCATCGCCGACCTCAACGAGGCCATCCAGCCCATCCAGATCTCTGAAGACAGGGGACCAATCGCTCCACCGGATAATTTGCCGGGGCTGAGCGGTCTCACTCCTCCGGCTGGTGTCAATGCCGTGTTCTCTGTCCCTGGTCAGCTTGAGTTTGAAGATGTGCGCAACGGTCAATTTGCCATTCCGCATCAAGGTGCGATGCAGGTTGATCAAGGGACCATCGCGTTCTCATTCAGAGCAGACACAATCTCTTCGTATGATGCGCTGTTTTCCAAGGACGCAAGCGGCAATGGGTCTGGCGGACATGTGACTGCCTTCATCAAGGATGACGGAACCTTGAAGGTCCGGTTTCAAAGCTCAACCGATGAAACCTGGCTCTACGCAAGGGATGCGGTTGTTGCCGGGCAGGACTATGATTTTGCGCTGACGTTTGGCGATGACGGGGTGGTCGTTTATCTGAATGGGCAAGCAGTTGCCTCGGATGCGGAATTCGATGCCAGCCTCCTCGGTAATCAGGAGTATCTGATTTTGGGTGGCAATGGCTGGGGCAGTGATGCCGGTGAAATCGGCTGGATCGGCAACCGGTTTGATGGCACGATCTCCGACTTCACAATCCTTGATCAGCAACTGGGCGCGTCCCAAATCACCCCGCTGTTCACGGATGACACTGCTTTTTATTGACGGCGCCTCAACAACTCTGGAAAGCGGATCAGGGCATTCTTTAGGGCAGCGTTCCGCTTTCCAGCTTTTTCGGACACTCGAGACCGTCAGTTCACACACGCAATCATGACCCCGGTTTGCTCTATCAGCTATGGATGCTTCGGCATCGAATGCTGTTTCGGCGTTTTACGGGTTTTTACAGATCTCAGATCCGCCAATTTCCCTTATGAGGCGGGCGTTTCAGACTGTTTAGGCAAACCCCATGACCGAGAAGCGTTCCGAACTCCTGATGCCGGCTGGCAACCTGCGCAAATTGAAGATGGCCATCCTTTATGGCGCGGATGCCGTCTATCTCGGAACGCCAGACATGTCCTTACGCACGAAATCAGAGTTTTCGCTGGAGGACGTGGTTGAAGGTGTCGAGTTTTGTCACAAGCACGGCCGGCGCGCTTATCTCACGCTCAATCTCTTTTCGCATAACAAGGACATTCCGAAGCTCGACGAATACATCGAGACCGTGCGCAAGGTGAAGCCCGACGGTTTGATCGTCGCCGATCCCGGTGTCTTTGCCTATGTGCGTGACAAGGCGCCGGATCTTCCTTTGCATGTCTCCACTCAGAGCAATATCTGCTCCTGGCTGTCGGTGAAATTCTGGCAGGACCAAGGGGCTGAACTCTGCGTTTTGGCGCGCGAGGTTTCCTTCGCTGAGCTCACCGAAATTCGTGAAAAATGCCCTGATATCAAACTGGAGGCCTTTGTGCACGGCGCCATGTGCATGACATATTCCGGCCGCTGTCTGTTGTCGAATTTCATGGCTGAACGCGGCGCGAACCAGGGCAACTGCGCCAACTCCTGCCGCTGGAATTATAAACTCCACGTGCGGTTGAAGGATGGCACGGTCGAAGAACTGAACATCACCGAGGACAATGCGCATCTGTTTGAGTTTCTGCTTGAAGAAGGCTGCCGTCCGGGCCAGCTGATGCCGATTGAGGAGGACGAGCGCGGCTCTTACATCCTTAATTCCAAAGATCTGTGCATCATGCCGAAGCTGAACGACTATCTGCAAATCGGTGTTGACAGTCTGAAGGTCGAGGGGCGGGGAAAATCAGAATACTACTGCGCCATCGTGGCAAGAGCCTACCGCATGGCCATCGACGACTATTATGCCGATCCGGAGAATTGGGATCCAAAACCATACATGCGCGAGCTGGAGGCCGTTGGAAACCGGGGTTATACGCTGGCGTTCCACGAAGGCCGGCTGACCAATTACGCCCACGATTATGAGCACACAGCCTCGCTCGCCCAGTGGGAATATGCCGGTGTTGTCACCGAAGTGACCGAAGACGCCTTCCTGGTTGAGGTGAAAAACAAGCTGGTGGCCGGTGAGGTTCTGGAATTTGTTTCGCCGATTTCCCGCGAAACGGTGCTGCTGCGCGTTTATGATTTTGAAAAGGCAGCCAATGGCGAACGTGTGCCGGAAGTTCATGGCAGCAACCGGACGGTGATTCGGCTGCCGTTCGCGTTGTTTGATCACGAGAACCTGGACGGTCTCAAGGCCCGCTTCCCGGCCTTTACAGTCTTGCGCAAAGAGCGGGCGCTGACGGACGAGCAGTGGAACCGGGTGCGGTTCGACAAACTGGTGCAAGGGCTGGAGGTCACCGGTAAGGACAATCCAAAAGCCTATGAACGTCGCCGCGATGCCTTGGTTGAGAGCATCGGGGAAGGGGCAGACGAGCGCCGGTTCAAAACCAACCGGATCGGCACCGAAGGCTGCTGCGGCAAGGGCTGCAATGGCTGCCTGATGTTCTGGCAGGACCCGCAATATGAACGGGCCCGCGACGTTCTCCTAAAACGCAAACAGGGCGAACAGCTCACGCGTGCTGAGGCCAGTGAATTGAAGCAGGCGGGATGAGCCGGGCTGCATTATCTTCCTGCAGTCGTTGAGAACTGAGGCTCTATCCGCCCCTTTTTCAGTCCGCTAATCGCCAGCGGAAAACACCTATCGTGTACCTTGTGACTTGCAATTAGTTACATATGTAACTAATTTGATCTAAATCAAGGCAGCTGATTGGTGGCTGTATATAGTTACAAACGTAACTAATAAGGAGGATTGGGTTGATGAAAATTGAGCAGATGCATCACGTTGCCTACCGGTGCAAAGACGCCAAGGAAACCGTCGAATGGTACGGCAAGATGCTGAACATGGATTTCATCCTGGCAATTGCCGAGGACCATGTGCCGTCCACTCATGAGCCTGATCCTTACATGCACATCTTCCTGGATGCCGGGAACAACAATGTTCTCGCCTTCTTTGAATTGCCGACAAAGCCAGAAATGGGTTTTGACCCGAACACGCCGCGCTGGGTCCAGCACATCGCATTCAAGGTCAAGGACCGGGACGAGCTGATTGGCTTTAAAGACCATCTGGAAGCAAACGGGGTTGAAGTTCTGGGCGTGACCGATCACTCAATCTTCCACTCCATCTATTTCTTCGACCCGAACGGCCACCGCGTAGAACTTGCCTGCCCGGATCCGGACGAAGAGGCGCTTTTGGCCAAGCTGGATGATGTGAAATGGCAAATGCTGGAAGAGTGGTCGAAGACCAAAAAAGCGCCGAAACACGCTGAATGGCTGCACGCAAAAGAGCTGTCCGATGTGTGAGAAAACCGAATGCGACCGCTGCGGCAAATGCGGGGCATTTGACACGATTTCAGCGGGATTGGGAGGAGAGCCCGATGTTTCAAACCTATCAGTATCCGGAATTCGACTACCAGCAATCGGAAGAGCAACGCGCAGGCACGGTCAAACGCCATCCGATGGTGGTGATCGGGGCCGGGCCCATAGGCTTGACGGCCGCGCTTGATTTTGCCCAGCGGGGCATTCCAACGATTGTCCTGGACGACAACAACACGGTTTCCATTGGCTCGCGCGCCGTCTGTTATGCCAAACGCCCACTGGAAATCTGGGACCGGCTCGGCTGCGGTGATCGCATGGTCGACAAAGGCATCAAGTGGAAGATCGGCAAGGTGTTCTTCCGCGATGATCTGACCTACACCTTCGACCTGTTGCCCGAAGACGGGCATAAAAATCCGGCCTTTATCAACCTCCAGCAGTATTATCTGGAGGAATATATGGTCGAGGAATGCGCCAAGTCGAACCTCATTGATCTGCGCTGGAAGCACAAGCTGATCAACCTGACGCAGCTCGATGACGGCGTGTCGCTGACCATCGAGACCCCCGATGGTGTTTTCACCATGGAAGCCGATTGGGTTCTGGCCTGTGATGGCGCCAATTCCGACACCCGCAAGATGGTAGGTGCCGGATTCTCCGGGCAATTTTTCCAGGACCGGTTCCTGATTGCCGATATCATCATGAAGGCCGATTTTCCGACCGAACGCTGGTTCTGGTTCGATCCGCCGTTCCACCGGGGGCAATCGGCTCTGTTGCACAAGCAGTGCGATGACGTCTGGCGGCTCGATTTCCAGCTGGGCTGGGAGTCTGACCCGGAAGAAGAAAAGAAACCGGAAAACATCATTCCGCGGGTCAAGGCGATGCTTGGTGAAGACACCGAATTTGAGCTGGAGTGGGCCTCGGTCTACCAGTTCGCCTGCCGCCGGATCGACCAATTCCGCTATGGCCGGGTTTTGTTTGCTGGCGATGCGGCCCATCAGGTCTCACCCTTCGGCGCTCGCGGGGCGAACACCGGCGTTCAGGACATCGACAATCTGGCCTGGAAGTTAAAGCTGGTCATGGATGGCGATGCGCCGGAAAGCCTGATCGACAGCTACCATGAAGAACGGGCGTTTGCGGCCGACGACAATCTGTTGAACTCGACCCGGTCCACCGACTTCATCACACCGAAGAGCGAAGCCTCACGACGCTTCCGTGATGCGGTTCTGGACCTGTCCGAAGTCACCGATTTTGCCAAACCTCTGGTCAATTCCGGACGGCTTTCAGCGCCAACGCCTTATGTGGAAAGCTCCCTGAACACGGCGGATGAATCCAGTTTTTCCGGCTCCATGACACCGGGCACCTGCTGCCTGGATGCGCCGGTCAAGGTGGGTGGCGACGACGCCTGGTTCCTGAACCAAATCGGGGACGGCTTTACCCTTCTGGTGTTTGGCGACGAGGAAGCCGAGACCGTTGCAGTCGGCAACGTCAAAGCCAATGTCCTGCGTGTCGGCAGTGATGTGGAAGATCCAGAGGGTAAGCTGGCAGAACGTTATAATGCGGCGCCTGGGACGGTCTATCTGATCCGCCCGGATCAGCATGTTGCCGCGCGCTGGCGTTATTTCAACGACAACAAGGTGGCATCAGCTTTGAAAACCGCGATTGGAGGCGCGTGATCCATGGCTCTTGAACTCACACGCAACATCGCCGACCCGGATGGTTTTTATGAGCATCTCGTCTCCAGCCAACGTCACATGAGCGACGAAGAGGCCAACCAGATGAATGCCCGGTTGATCCTGATCCTGGCCAATCAGGTAGGCGAAATGGAGACGCTTAAGGCGGCCATTGATTTCGCGGTTGACCCGAAGGTGGGCCGCAAACAAGCCGCTGCCTAGAAGATGCGGGTGGCTGCGGCCACCCGAATTTGGCCAATTCCAGAATAGCGTCCCGTTGGGGCGCTTTTTTTGTTCGAAGGCCGACCAACTGCCGTCTTTAGACCTAACCTTGTATGGTACTTCTGTTTGGATGTTGTGTGCTCTGGCCATGCGCGCAAGCAGATATAAGGGGGCAGACAAATCTCATGGCGAGTAGGGGTGGTGAAACCGGAAAAAAAAACCTGTTTGTGCGGGGCGCTGGAATGGCTGTTTGTCTTGCGCTTCTCTTGCAAATCTTCACTCTAGATGCCTCTGCCCAAGAATTTTCGCCAAATGTCTCCTCGCTTGGTTCTTTGACTTGCCAGCAGCTCTGGTATTTGGAGCATGAGCTTCTGGCCGTAGGCAGGATATGCCTGAAATCCGCCCGGGCACGGCGGGCCTTTCAACGGGCGAAACCCTGCATTTCTTCAGAAGAGCGCATCCTGCCGGCAAATGTTCGGAGTTACCTCACTGAGGTCCGTAAAACAGCGCGCGCAAAGAACTGCTCAAAACAGTGATGCCACTTGGATAACCCTGTGGACCTTCTGCGCTTTTGCTGTGGCGCTTTTTTACTTCTGCCGTTAGTTCTGAAACTCACAGTCCCGGTTCCGCTGCGTTCCGGATCCTGAACAGCTAGCAATCAAGGGGAGGGCGAGATGAGCGAAGCTGCTGAGCTTGACGTAAGCCCTTCTCCAGATCTGCAAATCCCCGTCCGCGACGACGAAGAACGGCTCAATCCGGACTTTATTGCCGCCGTTGAGGCTGCGCTTCACGTTGAAAATCGTGCGGAACTGCATGTACTGGCCGCCGATCTGCACGAGGCGGATACCGGCGACCTTCTGGAAACCTTAAGCGCCGATGACCGTGCCGATTTCATTCGCCTGCTCGGTGATGAATTTGATTACGCGGCGCTAACGGAGACCGATGAAGCGGTCCGCCTGCAGGTTCTGGAAGACCTGCCGAATGAAGTCATCGCGGAAGGCCTGGGCGAACTCGATTCCGATGATGCTGTCTACATCCTGGAAGACCTCGACGAGGACGACCAGGCGGCCATTCTCGAAGAGCTGCCCTACGCCGACCGGGCGCAGCTCAAGAAGGCTCTGGATTACCCGGAAGAGAGTGCCGGGCGGCGGATGCAGAGCGAATTTATTGCTGTTGCACCGTTCTGGACCGTTGGCCAGACCATCGACTACATGCGCGAGGCGCGCGACCTGCCCGACAGTTTTTACGAGATCTATGTGGTCGATGCCTCGTTCAAGCTGCTCGGCTCTGTGCATCTCGACAAGGTCTTGCGGGCCAAGCGGGAAGAAAAAGTCACCTCGATCATGGCCGAACGGCTGGATGCCGTGGAGGCGACGGAAGATCAGGAAGAAGTGGCCCGCCGGTTCGAGCGCTACAATCTCGTCTCCTCGGCTGTCGTTGATGAGAACGGCCGCCTGGTTGGGGTTCTCACCGTTGATGACATCGTCGACGTGATCCAGGAAGAGGCGGAAGAAGACCTGCGCGCACTGGCCGGTGTTGGTGACGAAGAGATCTCCGACAGTGTGATGACCATTGCGCGCTCGCGTCTAACCTGGCTGGTGGTCAATCTTGGTACGGCTGTGCTGGCATCCGTCGTGATCGCCATGTTCGACGAAACCATCGAGGCGATGGTGGCGCTGGCGGTTTTGATGCCGATTGTTGCCTCCATGGGAGGCAATGCGGGCACACAGACCATGACCGTTGCCGTGCGCGGCATCGCAACTCAGGAGCTGGGTGCGCGCAACATGGTCCGGGTTCTCAACCGCGAGATCCTGGTCAGCGCTCTCAATGGCGTTGCCTTGGCGGTGCTCATCGGCATCACCGCCTGGCTGTGGTTTGCCAGCCCCGGGCTCGGCCTGGTAATCGGCAGCGCGATTATCATCAACATGCTGTTTGCCGGCCTGTCTGGGTTGCTCATTCCGCTGGTTCTGGACCGGTTCCATATTGACCCGGCCATTGCTTCCAGCGTGTTTGTCACAACGGTCACCGATGTGGTTGGCTTTTTTGCGTTTCTCGGTATCGCGGCGATCTGGTTTGGCTTGCCGTTTTAGGAGCCTCGATCCCTCTCTTAGGTTAGATCAGCATCGCGCAGATTGTCCCGCAGCTTCATGATCTTGTTTTGAAGATCAACCACCTCTTCCAGGCTCATTCCGGTTGACGTGAAAACGCAGTTGCCGAAGTGTTCGGTCTTTTTCTGCAAATTCCGGCCCTTGCGAGTGAGTTTCAGGATCACCTGCCGTTCGTCCTTGGTGGAGCGGGTCCGGGTGAGAAGGCCCATGGCCTCCAGGCGTTTTAGGAGCGGGGTCAGCGTGTTGGTGTCGAGTTGCAGTTTCTGGGTGATCGCACCAACGGGCACATTGTTCTTGTCCCACAGAACCGTCATGGCCAGGAACTGCGGATAGGTGAGGCCAACTTCCTTCAAAAGCGCCTTGTAGACACTGTGCATGGCGTGGTTTGCGGAATAGAGTGCAAAACACAAATATTTATCCAGCGGCAAGGGACCGTCTGGCTGGATCTCCAAAGTGCCAATCGCTGGTTCTGCAGTGGCAGTCTCCTGTGACACCGGATCAGACACGTGGGCTGGATCAGCCGGGCCCAAACTTTCAGTTGCCTTTGCCGGCCGGGCGTCTTCCGCAACACCTGTTGCATCAGTCTCCGCGACCTGACCTGCGTCCGTGTCGTCTGCGGCTGCTGCCACATCCCCTGCCGGTTCAGCCTTCTTTTTGGCTTTACGTTTTTTCAGCGAAGCCTTGGCGCTCTTTGGTTCGCTGGCGCCTTCTTTGTTGGTTTTCTTCTCTTCTGGCTCGCTGAATCCGATCGCGTCCAGGAGAGACATCTGATTGGTCGTGTCACTCATAATCCGCCTTATAAATCGCGCGCGATATGATCGCAACCTGTTGACCTTCTGGCGCTGTCATCCTATGTGGGTAAAATATATCGCGCGCGATATAAAATCTGCCATCAAGTGGATTTGTTCAAGTTTTTGAAACGGTAAAGGAAATAACGAAATGAGCGTTGACGTGCTTTATGAAGCAAAAGCCAAGGCAACCGGCGGCCGCGATGGGACGGTTGAAACTTCAAACGGCTCCTTCCAGGCGAAGCTGACAACGCCGAAAGAACTCGGTGGGTCAGGAGGGGACGGCAACAATCCGGAAGAGCTGTTCGCCGCTGGCTATGCAGCCTGCTTTATCGGTGCGCTGAAATTTGTCGGCGGGCAGGAGAAGATCGCAGTTCCTGCTGACACCGCCATCAATTCCACGGTCGGGATCGGGCCACGATCAGAAGGCGGGTTTGGTCTGGAAGTTGCTTTGGAAGTCACGCTTCCTGGCATGGATAAGTCAGAGGCTGAAGCGCTGGTCGCCAAGGCGCATGAGGTTTGCCCTTATTCCAACGCCACTCGGGGCAACATCGATGTGAAGTTGTCTGTCGTCTGATCACTATGACCGGTCCAGCAAAACCGCAGGGCCGGTTTCTATTACCGGAGCTTTTCAATCAATGGCCCAAAACCTGTTTGTCGTTGATCTCACCTATGTTGTCCCGTTGGATCAGGTTGATCCTCATCTCGAACCGAACCGTGATTTCTTGAAAACGAACTATGAGGCCGGCCTGTTTGTCGCGTCAGGCCCCAAGAAACCACGCACCGGCGGCATCATCCTGGCGAAGGCAGAAATCCGGGACATGATCGAAGCGGTCCTTCAGCAAGACCCGTTCAAACAGGAAGGCCTCGCTGAGTATGTTGTGACGGAATTCAATCCGGTTATGATCGCAGACGGCGTTACCTTTTGATCCGAATGGCGTCTGTGCATGTTCGCCAAAGATCGGGTCTGGTAACGGATTTGATACGGTCTAATGGGTTTCGAATAGGAAGTGGTGGTGGCCGAACGTCCAGAAATCAATGGTATTTTAGAAACCTCGGTTTATGTCGACGACATGGACATCGCCCATGATTTTTACGGCGGGATCCTGGGGCTTAAACGCATGGTCGCGGGCGATAGGCTCTTTGCTTATGACGCTGGACCGGAACAGACCTTGTTGGTGTTTTTTCGCGGACACACGGGCGCGGATGTTCCAACCCCTGGCGGTGTTGTGCCGGGACATGATACCAGCGGATCTGGCCATTTTGCCTTCAAAATCAAACCGGAGACGCTCGATCCTTGGCGGGCTTATCTTAGAGAAAACCAGATAGACATTATCAGCGAAGTGGATTGGCCCGCCGGTGGCACAAGCCTTTATTTCAAGGATCCGGATGGCAATATTTTGGAGCTGGCCGCAGCACCACTCTGGCCGAATTATCTATCCTGATTTTTAAAGATTCTTCGGGCATGGTGTGACTGCTATTGGGGCCGTTGAAGAGGGGCGGAATGAATTTCTTGCAAGCAGTCTTGCGGACCTTGTTCTACATTGCCGTGGGCGGTGTGATTTCTATTGCGGGAGCAGCTTTCTTTTTCATGAACTGGGAACCGGACCGGGACGATTACACTCTGCGCGGGGTAGATGTCTCCCACCATCAAAAGGACATCGACTGGCAAGCGGTCGCCGGCGACGACGTTTCCTTCGCTTACATCAAGGCGAGTGAGGGAGGGGACTTCAAGGATAGTGCTTTCAAACGCAATTGGGAGGGGGCTAAGTCTGCTGGCCTTGCCAGAGGGGCTTATCATTATTTCAGCCTGTGCAAGGAAGGCGCTGCTCAGGCGCGCAACTTCCTTTCGGTTCTACCTGATGATCCTGACATGCTCGCGCCGATGCTGGATCTGGAGTTTGAAGGCAATTGTGCCCGCCGTCCGACCGTTGGCGAGATGCTTACGGAAATCAGCGATTTTGTAGCCGCCGTGGAGCCGGCAACCGGCAAACGCGTAATCTTTTATGCGCCGGAAGAGTTCTACAAAACTTACCTGAAAGACCGCGGATTGAACCGGCGGCTGTGGGTCCGCTCGATCTGGCATGCACCGTCTTATGCAAAGGAATGGGTGCTGTGGCAGTATCATCAGCGCGGGACGGTCAGCGGAATCTCTGGGAATGCTGATTTGAATGTTTTGCAAAAGGGCCTGGCACTCAAGGATTTGCAAAGATAATTTATTGAAAAATATGATGAAAAACTGATCTATTGACTTTAACGTAAAAAGAAGAAAGTCTGCGCCCCAAAGGATCGGGCATGCAGCGTTATTTTACCATTACCCAGCTTACGCAGGAGTTTGACATCACCACCAGGACGCTTCGGTTTTACGAGGCGCAAGGCTTGGTGACACCCCAGCGGCGTGGGCGTCAACGGCTCTATACGCCGGGTGACCGGACCCGCATCAAACTGATTCTGCGCGGCAAACGGCTTGGCTTTTCTTTGGCCGAGGTCAAGGAATTGATCGGCATGTACGGCAGCGCGCCCGGAGAAGCCGGGCAGTTGCGCTTGCTGATGGAAAAGATCTCTGCACGCCGGGATGAGCTTTTGGAAAAACAGCGGGACATTGAATTGACTTTGCTGGAACTGGAAGAAGTGGAAGCCGGTGCGCTCGCGCGGATGGAAGAACTCAGCCCTGTGCCCAGTGAGGAGAGCCCTTGATGGATTTGACACCGAGATCTGAGGATTGGGAGCAGCGGGTCCGCAAGAGTTTCAAGGCTCAGGGGTTCATGACCTATTTGGGGGCTGAGATATCCCATCTTGCGCCGGGTGCCGTTGATCTGGAACTCAAGCTGAAACCGGAACTTACTCAGCAGCACGGCTTTTTCCATGCCGGAGCGACGTCGGCCATTGCCGACAGCGCCGCCGGATATGCCGCGCTCAGCCTGTTTGCCGACGGTGTTGGCGTTCTGACAACCGAATACAAGGTGAACCTGCTCAATCCGGCCGCGCAAGATATCCTTGTGGCTCGCGGGCGGGTAATCAAACCAGGGCGGACCCTGACCATTGCCCGCGCGGATGTTTATGGGCTCGGAGACACCGAGCAAGTGCATGTCGCAACGGGCCTGTTCACGCTGATGAGCGTTTCCGGGGTGAAGGATTAACAATGAGTGACGTGAAAATCCGGCCGATCACACGAGATGATAAGGCCGCTTGGTGGGGCCTTTGGCAGGCCTATCTTTCTTTCTATGAGCAAACCCTCACGGACGAGATTTCAAACATCTTGTTTGAGCGGCTTCTTGGAGAGGAGTACCACGATGGTTTTGTCGCCGAACAGGACGGCAAGCTCGTCGGTTTTGTCCACTACCTGTTTCACGCCAGCACCTGGTCGCTGGAACCCACCTGTTATCTGGAAGACCTCTTTGTCGATGGCCAGATACGCGGCGGCGGGGTTGGCCGGAAACTGATCGAGGCTGTTTATGCAGCAGCTGATGAGAGTGGCTGCAGCAATGTTTATTGGCACACACATGATCACAACACGACGGCCCGCAAGCTTTATGACCGGGTCGGCAAGTTGAGCAACTTTGTGCGCTACGAAAAGCGCAAATGGGAGGATACGATATGATCCGCAACGATTTTCCGAGCTTCAACTTCAACCTCGGCGAAACCGCCGACATGCTGCGGGACACGGTCCGCTCCTATTCCCAGGACCGGATTGCGCCGCTGGCAGAAAAGATCGACAGGGACGACTGGTTCCCGCGTGAACTTTGGCCGGAAATGGGCGAACTTGGCCTGCATGGCATTACTGTGGAAGAAGAGTGGGGCGGCTCCGGCCTCGGCTATCTGGAACACTGTATTGCCATGGAAGAGGTCAGCCGGGCGTCGGCTTCCATCGGCCTCAGCTACGGCGCGCACTCCAACCTTTGCGTCAACCAGCTGCGCCGCTGGGGCAATGACGACCAGAAAAATCGCTACCTCGGCAAGCTGATTTCCGGTGAACATCTGGGCGCGCTCGCCATGTCCGAGCCGGGCGCAGGATCTGATGTTGTCTCCATGAAGCTGAAGGCCGAGAAAAAGGGCGACAAATACATCCTCAACGGTTCCAAGATGTGGATCACCAACGGCCCGACCGCTGAGACCATGATCATCTACGCCAAGACCGATCCGGACGCTGGCCCAAAGGGCATCACAGCCTTCCTGGTGGAAAAGGATTTTCCAGGGTTTTCCGTTGCCCAGAAACTCGACAAACTTGGCATGCGCGGGTCGGAAACCGGCGAGCTGGTGTTCCAGAACTGTGAGGTTCCGGAAGAAAACGTGCTCGGTGAAGTTGGCAAGGGCGTCAATGTCCTGATGTCCGGTCTCGACTATGAACGCACGGTTCTGGCGGCCGGCTGCATCGGTATAATGCAGGCCGCCATGGACATTGTGATCCCTTATGTCCATGAGCGCGAACAGTTCGGCAAGCCGATCGGCACCTTCCAGCTGGTTCAGGGCAAGGTTGCGGACATGTACGTTTCTATGAACGCATCCAAATCCTATGTCTATGCGGTGGCGCAGGCGTGTGACCGCGGCGAAACCACCCGCGAAGATGCCGCTGGCGCGATCCTCTATGCGGCGGAAAACGCGACCAAAATGGCTCTCGATGCGATCCAGCTGCTCGGTGGAAACGGTTATATCAACGAATATCCGACTGGCCGCTTGCTGCGCGATGCCAAACTTTATGAAATCGGCGCCGGCACCTCCGAAATCCGCCGCATGCTCATCGGCCGAGAGATTTTCTCGAAGACGGGCTAAGAGTGTTTACGTAATTTCAGGTTGCAATAGGCGGTGAAATCCTTGACTGATTTCGCCGCCTATTTCGTATGCACCTACAGGGATCACGGCATACATGACGAATGAGCCATCCACCATTCTCAGTCATTTGTTGCGCGGTGTGGCGACAGATGATGTGGAAACGATTAGAGATTCTTGGAGGGGGCTGCTTCAAGATAAATGCGGCTCAGAAGCGGTTGTCCGGCGCAAGCTACAGACTGATGCTTGGGAAAAGAAACCAAGCGGTCCGATCGCGAAGTATTTTGGGGTTCTTCTTGCTCTACTTCACGAACTGGACACAGTTTCTTTCCGTAAGGAAATCCGGCGGCTTTCGATTACTGATCTAAACCCGCATCATCGGCTTACACTCAAAGTGTTGTCGCTTCGGTGTGGCGATGCGGCAGCAACGAGGATAGGTCCTGACGTCCCTGTATTCATTTCGGACGAAATAGAGAATAAAAGTGAAATCATCAAAAAACTGGAGAAATGGGGCCAAACACGAGATCTAGATCTTAAGGATGTGACGAGGGTTGATGTCGTCGCGTCTCATCCACAACTTGACTATTTGGGCCTATACAATCTTCCCTTTTCAGGAGTTATTCTTGCTTGGCCGTCTGATGAAAAAGTGCGTGGCATTTCGCTTTGGTGGCGCAATTTTCTGGTCGAAAAGACTTTTTATCACGAAGTTGGTTGCCATGCTTGTGGCCACCTCGAAGGTGGACAAGTGCCGGAACAGGAAAGAGAAGCAGACCGCTATGCGTCGAAGATGATGCAGAACTCCCGCCCGATAACAGTTCGGACAATCCGGTTTGTATTTTGGCCACTCATCTACTATTGGAAATTTAATAAACGCTGAGAATTCCAGTAGCCATTTTTGGGGAAGGTATGGCGGTTTTTCAAAGTGCGATGTGAAGCAGCTTGACAGGAAATTCATGGCATTTTGAATCTGGAAATGTTGCTGTTGTTGCTCCGCAAATCTTAAGCTGGGGTGCTGCGTAAAGGTACTGGTACAAATTGAGGAACCATGGCAGCAGCGACAGCAATCGCGATTGGGGCAACCGGCAGCATTAGAGCTGCGGTTCTGGCAGAACTGCGGCAGACAGGCACTGTTTGAACAAGTTATCTGCCTTGGTGTCAGTCAGATCTTTAGGTTGATCTTCTGAAAGGCGCTATGAACGAAGACGCAGCCCGGTGGCCACAGGCTTCTCCATTATGACGTTCATGCTTGCACCAACCGAGGAAAGGCTAAGGTGCAAAAATTCATTGAATTGTGCATTGCAATAAGATCGGATTGGCAGTTTCATAAGCCCGGTAGCAGAGCGGCCTCAAACACCCGCACCCGTAAATAGCGGGTAACTGGCACAAGCGGACGTTTTTACCTGATCGGTTCTTGGAAGTTGGTGAGCTGATTTTATGAAGAAACAAATCGACATCGCGTTGCAAGGCGGCGGGGCGCATGGGGCCTTCACTTGGGGGGTGCTTGACCGTTTGCTGGAGGAGCCGGATCTCGAAATCGCCGGGATATCCGGCACAAGCGCTGGGGCTATGAATGCCGTCGCATTGGCGCAAGGGCTGTGTGAGGGCAGTGCGGAGAGAGCCCGGGAACTTCTCAGCGACTACTGGCTGGCGATAAGCGATGCAGCGCGCTACAGCCCGATACAGCGGACTGTTCTTGATCGGTTGTGGGGGCGCTGGAGCCTTGAATACTCCCCAAGTTTCATATTGTCACAACATTTCAGCCGCAGTTTTTCGCCCTACCAGTACAATCCGATGGATATCAATCCGCTCAAGGATATCGTCGAAGATATTTTCGATTTTGATCTAATTAATCGGTCCGAAACTCCGCGTTTGTTTTTGTCAGCGACCAATGTGAGGACCGGCCGGCCAAAGGTTTTCCGCCAACCGGATCTATCTGCCGAAGCTGTGATGGCGTCTGCGTGCTTGCCATTTATGTTCCAGGCGGTCGAGATCGACGGCGAGGCTTATTGGGACGGCGGTTATATGGGGAATCCGCCGCTGTTTCCCTTGATTGACGAGACCAACGCCAGGGATGTGGTCCTCATTCAGATCAATCCGTTTTACCGAGAAGAGGTTCCCAAAACCGCCTATGAGATCGAAAACCGGTTGAATGAAATCACCTTCAACGGCAGTTTGATCAAGGAGTTGCGGTCGATTGGTTTTCTTTACGAACTGATCCAGCACGAAGGCCTGGAGCGGGAGGCGTATCGCGATGCCCGGCTGCATATGATTAGTGCCGAGGCGGAAATGCGCGATCTGAGCGTTTCCAGCAAATTGAACGCAGAACGCCAGTTCCTGCATCATCTTCACAAGCTTGGGCGTACCACGGCTGAAACCTGGATTGATCAGCATTGGGAGGATGTTGGCAAACGAACAACCTGGAGCCCCAGGTTTGTGTTTGAGGAAAGCTTGAAACCGGCCCATTTGCCGGAGGAAGAGGAACGGGAGCTCGACAGCTGATGGACCTTCTTGCCATTCTCGTCGCCCTCGGGCTGTTGATGTTTCTAGCCTTCAAAGGTGTGACGATTTTAATCGTTGCGCCACTGATGGCGCTTTTGGCGGCGATCATTTCAGGGGCATTGCCGCCGCTTGCTGCCTATACTCAGATATTCATGAGCAACACGGGCGATTTCATTATCGACTTCTTCCCATTGTTTCTGCTTGGGGCTGTTTTCGGCAAATTGATGGATGACAGTGGGTGCGCTGAATCCATCGCAAAGGGTGTGATCGCTTGGCTAGGGCCGGAGAGGGCGATCCTTGCCGTGGTTCTGTGCTGCGCCGTACTGACATTTGGAGGTGTTTCCCTGTTCGTTGTGGCCTTCGCGGTTTATCCGATCGCCGCATCGCTTTACCGGGATGCCGATATTCCCAAGCGGCTTATTCCAGGAACCATCGCGCTTGGGGCTTTTACCTTCACAATGTCCGCGCTTCCCGGCAGTCCTGCTATCCAGAACGCAATTCCAATGCCGTTTTTCGGGACTACATCGTTCGCAGCGCCTGGACTGGGTGTCATCACCGCTGCACTGATGTTTGGATTAGGGATGGTTTGGCTAAACCGCCGCCACGCCCAAGCTATCGCAACTGGGGAGGGGTACGGCACTCATGAAGACAGCATTGTCAAACCAACCGTCGTGATGCGGGAGCAAGCCCAGGCGGAAGGGTTTGATATTGCTGAGATTGATGTCAAAGATCAGGTGAAAGATACCGCCCCGTCTGGCTTGCCTTCGTTTGCACTCGCCATCGCGCCGGTGGTGGTCGTGGTGGCCGTCAATATGGCGTTTATTCAGTTCATTGTTCCTTTGCTCCAGGTCGATTTCCTATCGCTGCCCTTGTTTGGAGAAACCAATCTAGAGGCAGTTCGCGGGCTTTGGGCGGTTATCATCGCTTTAACGTTGGCGAGCCTCTTTGTCATTGGCACCAATTGGGGACGGCTGAGTGATTTAAAAGCAAGCCTGAACAAAGGCGCGGACGCGTCTGTCTTGCCGATTTTTGCAACGGCGAGCCTTGTTGGATTTGGTGCGGTTGTCGCAGCCTTGCCAGGGTTTCAAACCGTCACGGAAGCTCTCATTGGGCTCGGTTCTACCGACCCGCTCATTGCAGTGGCAGTGTCCGTAGCAATTCTTTCAGGATTGACCGGCTCTGCATCCGGCGGCATGAGCATTGCGCTCGATGCGCTGGGCGGAACCTTTGTCGACATGGCCAAAGCGACAGGGACGTCGCTGGAAGCGATGCACCGGATCACATCGGTCGCTTCCGGGGCGATGGATGCGTTGCCCCACAACGGAGCGGTGATTACCGTCCTCGGGATTTGCCAGCTTGGGCATAAAGAAGCTTATTTTGATGTCTTCATGGTTGCGGTGGTCATCCCGATGATTTCCTTGATAGCCCTGATCATATTGGCAAGTGTTTTCGGCAGTTTTTGACCGCCCTGAACAGCTATCTGTCAGCGGCGGATTAGATCTGGGCAGTGCGTGGGTGCGTACTGATTCCCAAGGCATAGCGCATTGGGAAAAACATGACTGAAACGGCGGCACTCGTGATCGGTGCGACGGGTGGAATTGGAAAAGCGATCGTGGCGGAGTTGGAGGCCGACGGTCATTATGACCAGATCATCGCTTTGAGCCGGCGATCTAACCCGAGAATAGATCTGCTGGACGAAGCTACGATCGCTGAGACGGCTGATTGGGTCGAGAAACAGGACCTTCGGATTGAACTGGTGCTAGATGCGACAGGTGCGTTGACGCTGGGTGACAAAAAACCAGAGAAAAGCCTGCGGGAACTGGAACCACAGGCTCTGGCAAAGTCCTATGCCATCAACGCAATTGGCCCGGCGCTTTTGATGAAGCATTTTCTGCCATTGTTGCCCAGGGACGGCAAAAGTGTCTTTGCGACCCTGTCGGCCCGGGTTGGGTCTATTTCGGATAACAAATTGGGTGGCTGGTACAGCTACAGGGCGTCAAAGGCAGCACTCAATCAACTGGTCAAAACCGCTGCAACTGAACTGGCGCGTCGCAAACCGGAAGCCATATGCGTGGCGCTTCATCCAGGCACGGTACGCACGCCGCTCACCGAAGGTTTTGCAAAGTCTGGACTGGAAGTGCAACAGGCGGAGTTTGCGGCTTTGCGGTTGTTGTCGGTCGTTGACAGCCTGACACCAAAGCACTCAGGCGGATTTTTCGATCATCTGGGTAAACCGGTCGGCTGGTAGGATTTTAGGAGATCGGTCCGGGCATATGAGTCATTCTCAAGGGCGCGGTTTCGGGCAAGGATGCAAATTTTTGAAGCTCAGTAATCGCATTTGCAATGAGGGCGTTCAGTTTAGGAAGTTCCCCTCCGTCCAAATCCATTGTTCCGGCCACGCTGGCGCAGCCGTTGCGCTGTTTCGGTGGTCAAGTTATTGTTTGAATTAGGTTGTGTCAGTGCGCCGAGGCGGCTGGTCGGGGCGCTCTTATTCGGCATGAAATTCGCCAAAAGGCCACAAACGGCAACATAAAGCATTCCCAATCGCCAGATATAAGACCAAAGGTATCCGCTGATGCTGGGAACCGAGCGGGCCGAGTAAATCTTGTCCGTTCGTCCCGGGACATAAGCGATTTCTATGTCCGGATGCCGTCGTAGGTTATCTGCGAAAGGGACTGATGTTTTTAAATCCGCTTTTGCTCTGCGGCCGTTTAAGTCGGTGAATTCAATTTGGACAATAGAGGTGCCACGGCTGCCGTTTCCAAAAGGTTCTATTTCAGTGACCTTTACTGCAATGCCGGGGGTCTCAACGGAATGAAACACCACAGGTACATATTCGGGGGCTCCAACCACACCCATGAAAATGGCCGGTGCTGTAAGGAAAACACCGAAGCCATAAATTGCGGTGCTGCCCCAGAGTTCGGCTTCACTTTCCGGTTTTTTGGCAGCCTCTGGTAAACCTTGACTAATTTTCCGCACCATAAGTTTGATGCCAAATCCGAACAGCAACAACCCTGGAATAATCAGAATGAGTGGAAGGAAACCAATAAGAAAGAACACTTTTTCTGCAATCTCGACGTAATTAACTCCGTCGTTTTTAAGTGCGCTAACCAGTTCGAAGACGGCCTTCTTTTCAGCAAAATCCTGATAATCTTGGTAGGCGTTATACATCTGAATTACAGAGTAGCCGGTGAGGGCAAAGCCAAGAATTGCCACAAACCCGCTGAGTGATAGGCCGATTAGAAACCTGAAAAATCGCTCCATGGAAATCTCTTCAAAATGTCAACTTATCGATAGAGATCATTAGAAATAAAACTTTGAGTAGAAGTTAATTTGGGCGATAAACTTGTGCGGTTCAGTCTGGATATTTACCGATCCAAATCGATGGAATAGCTGGAGGTATTGGTAATTTGCGAAAGCGTTTGCTTTCAGGTGCTGCGTCATTTTCCAGGTGAATGGTGTCCCTCAGGACAGCTTCATGGTCACCCTACCGGCCACAATCAAGACGACAGCAATCGTCCGCTGTGGTGTCAGTGTTTCGCCTCGCAGCCAGACCCGGGTGCAAAAGCGCCAATAACTCAGATCCTGGTCCAGACCATATAGGCCGTGCCGGGCGGAAGGGGGCACATGGCCAGTGTGAGCAATCCAAAAGACCTGGCCATGGCAATACCCATGATTATTGTTGGAAGGGGCGTGTGAAATCATCTGGTTGCTACATCGCAAAGGCCCAGGCAACTTCAAGAAACCCAGCGGCAAACAAGAGAGCCCAGGCCATATTTCCTTTATGCCCGGGCCGTCTCGGCCTAATTAGCCACTATTGCGAGACCGTCCCCGCATGCTGAAGATGGAAGACCCTTGACTGTTTCAATGGTGGTTATGTCTTATCCAAGGCAGCCAATGTGCTGGCGTATTAGTCTGGGAGTTTCTCGTGTCCGATCCGTTTTTCCAACCTGTATCCGGTTTCGATTTACCGCGTTTTGCCGGCGTGCCGACATTCATGCGCTTGCCGCATGTTGGATTGGAGGACCCAAGGCTGGCGGAGGTTCAGATCGGATTGATCGGCGCGCCTTGGGACGGGGGCACCACCAACCGTCCGGGCCCGCGCCACGGACCGCGGCAGCTGCGCGATATGTCCACCATGATCCGGGCTCAAAATGGGGCAACCGGCGTGCGCCCGTTCGAGCTGGCCAACTGCGCCGACCTTGGGGATGTCGGCCCCAATCCGGCAAGTGTCGAGGATAGCCTGCAGCGGATGACCGCCTTTTATGATCAGGTGCTTGAGGCGGGAGTTGTGCCGCTCACTGCCGGCGGGGATCATCTGTGCTCACTGCCGATCCTGCGGTCAATCGCCAAGAAACACGGGGCCGTCGGCATGATCCATTTCGACAGCCACACGGATCTCTTCGACAGTTATTTTGGTGGCACACAATATACCCATGGCACGCCATTCCGTCGCGCTGTGGAGGAGGGGCTCCTGGACCCCAAACGGGTGGTTCAGATCGGCATCCGGGGAACAGCCTACGATTTTGAGGACCGGGACTTTGCGGAAAGCGTCGGCATCCGGGTGATTGTCATTGAAGAATTCCATCGGCGCGGCGTTGTCGACGTCATGGCCGAAGCGAAGGAAGTCGCCGGGGCGGGACCGACTTACGTCTCCTATGACATCGATTTTGTCGATCCGGCATTTGCACCGGGAACCGGCACACCGGAAGTCGGCGGGCCGAACTCCTTTCAAGCCTTGCAAGTTGCAAGGATGCTGGATGGAATCGATATCGTCGGAGCGGATCTGGTCGAAGTATCGCCGCCGTTTGACCAAAGCGGTGGAACCGCGTTTTTGGGTGTTTCGATCCTGTTTGAAATGCTGTGCAATATGGCACTCGCCTTTGGGCAATCGTGAGAACAGACACCATCATGAAACACACGAAGCTGCCAGAAAAGCCGGACGCCAGATCTCCCGCGGGCGCGGAAATTCGTTTTATCATGGACGGCGACACCGGCAACATGATCCACAGCACGGTCCCGCCTGGGCAGGTCAACAGAGCCACCCGCCACAAGACGGTGAGCGAGTTCTGGCATGTCCTTGAGGGGCAGGGCCGGATTTGGCGCGAGAAAGACGGTGTTGAAGAAACAGTTGTCCTGGAGGCAGGCGTCTCCATCGACATCTCCGTTGGAACAGCCTTTCAATACCGCTGCGATAGCGACCAACCGCTAAAATTCATCTGCATCTCGATGCCGCCCTGGCCGGGGGACGATGAGGCCGACTATGTCGAGGGGCCTTGGAGCCCCAGCGTTTCTTAGGTGTATTTGCCCGTGTTGATGAAAGAGCCCGGGCAATGGTTAAACCTGGGATTGTATTCTGCAGTTTGCACATCAGCGCAATTCTGCACTGCGGTTAATATGTCTGCGCATTATTGGAAAAACCGTACCATTTTTCCTAAGAACATCATTGCGCAGGATCGGTGCTCTTTCTAACCTTTCAAAAAATCAGGGAGAAACACATGAAATCCGGTCTTTTGAAACTGGCTATAAGCCTGTCTTTGTCGCTTGCAGCCGTTCATGCACAGGCGGAAACACGCATCACCTACAAGTCTGCGAAATCAACTTCGTCCTACTATCAGATGGGCGTGCAGATTTCCGAGGCGGTCAAGGAAGGCAGCGGCGGCGATATCATCGTGACCGTCGAAGAAAGCCAGGGCTCTGTTCAAAACGTCATGGAAGCCCGCGCTCGTGGCGGCGACTACGTCTTCACAACACCACCGGTGCTGGTGAAGCTCGCCCAGGGCGGCAAGGCCATGTTTGAAGGCAAGGGCTCGCCGAAATTTGATGAGATTCGGGCGCTTTTTCCGATTCCCTCACTGACCATGCATTTTGTCATGTCGGACAAGAGTGGCGTCACTGATTTTGCCGGCATGGAAGGCAAAACGATCCTGATCGGCAAAGGCTCGTTTGGTGCGCGTGAAGGCGAAAAATACCTGAAGCTCTTTGGTCTGGAAGGCAAGGTCGATCTGGCTGAGGTCGAGCTCTCCAATGCGGTTGCAGCTTTGAAGAACGGTCAGATCGACGGCTTTGTCACCGCAGGCTCCTGGCCGGCGCCGAACGTCATTGAAGCTGCGGCCTCTACGGGCGTGACCGTGATTACGCTTTCCGATGAGCAGATCATGAAATCCAAGCGGGCCAAGCTCGTCATTCCAGCGGGCACTTATGCCGGTCAGGATGCCGACATCACCACAACGTCTTTGCCGGTCGCAGCCTTTACAACCACGGCCATGAGCGATGATGCAGCCTATGCCTTGACCAAAACCTTCTGGGAGCAGAAGGCGAAAATGGGTGAGGGCGCTGCCTGGTGGAACGGTGTGGACCAAGGCTTGATGGAAAACATCACCGGTAAGATCCATCCGGGCGCCATCCGCTACTACAAAGAAGCCGGTTTTGAACTGACCGGCGCTCAGCAGTAATTCCCACGCACTTTGCTCCGGCGCTGTTTGCGCCGGAGCTTGGCTAAACAAAAATCATCATATGATCAGCAGCGACACAACACAGCCGCCCATCCGGCGAACCCTCATGCTTTGCCTGGCTTTGGCCCTGGTGGTGTTTCATCTGGGTCTGATTTTTTCAGGCCTTGTGCCCAATCTGGTCAGCCGCCCCGTCCACTTGGCACTGGCCTTGCCCTGGATTTTCCTGTTTGCCGAAGGCGGGTTTTTCAAGCGCACGAGTGGTGCTGTTTTGTGCCTGATTGGTGTGGCGGCCAGCTTGTGGGTGGCAATCAATCAGAACATGCTGTCCGACCAATACGGCTTTCTGGAAGGCGATCTGCAGTTTGCAATCGCTGCCGTGCTGCTGGTCGTTGTGCTGGAAGGCGCAAGGCGGGCCATTGGCTGGCCCTTGCCCATCGTTGCCGGCTTGGCGCTTCTCTATGGGCTCTTCGGTCAGCATATTCCCGGCGAATTTGGTCACTCCGGCACGCCTTTGGCGAGTTTTTTGGGAACCTTGACGATTGCCGAAGGCGGGATCTGGGGCAGCCTGACCGGTGTGTCGGTCAATGTCGTGGCGATCTTTGTGATTTTCGGAGCAGTGCTCAACGCAGGTGAAGCTGGGCAGGGGTTTATGAACCTGGCGGCAGCCGCCGCCGGCCGGCTCAAAGGCGGAGCTGCGAAAGTCTCGGTGCTGTCGTCGGCTCTGTTTGGCTCAATCTCCGGTTCGGCATCGGCCAATGTTGCGTCCACCGGCGCGATCACGCTCCCTGCCATGACGCGTCTTGGCTATCCCAAACGTCTGGCTGCCGCGGTTGAAGCTGTTGCATCGTCCGGTGGCCAGATCATGCCGCCATTGATGGGGGCGGGGGCCTTTGTCATGGTGGAGCTCACACGCGTTCCCTACACCCAGATCATGATGGCGGCCCTGTTGCCCGCCATCCTCTATTTTCTGGCAGTCTGGATCGGCATCAATGCGTATGCCCGGCACTACGATCTGAAAGCTGTTGCCAAGGAAGACCGGCCGGCCAGACGTCAAGTTGCGATCACATCAGCGTTTTTCATGGTGCCCTTTGTGGTGCTGCTTTATGGGATGTTCATGGCTGAATATACCCCACAGTACGCGGCCTGCATGGCGATCCTGGCCGGATTTGCGCTGCTGTTTTTCAACTCTCAAGGTCTTGCCAGTCTCCCGGAAATCCTGTCGCGGCTCGAAAAGGCGCTTTTGAGCGCTGCCCGACAGGTGTCAGTCATCGCCTCGATCATCATCTGCGCCTCAATCGTCATCGGCGTTTTGTCGATCACCGGCCTGGGCGTCAAAATCACGTCGCTGATCCTGTCCGGATCCGGCGGATATCTGTGGCCGTCCTTGTTCCTGACAGCTCTGGCCTGTTTGATCCTTGGAATGGAAGTGCCAACGACAGCGGCTTACGTAATTTGCGTTTCTGTCGCCGGGCCTGCGCTCATTCAACAAGGCCTGGATCCCTTGCAGGCGCATTTGTTTGTTTTCTGGTTTGCGCTGATTTCGACCATCACACCGCCGGTGTGCGGCGCGGTCTTCATCGCGGCTGGGATGAGTGATGAAAACTGGTTGAAAGTGGCGTTCACGGCGATGGCCCTGGGCATAGGGCTCTACATCATTCCCCTGGCAATGATCGCAAACCCGGCTGTCATTGCCTTGACCGAGACACCGCTCTTGGCGCTGCTCGCAGCAGCCAAAATCGGAGTGGGGCTCGGCCTGATTTCCTTTGGCGTGATTGGCTTCACAAAACCGCTGCGGAAAGTGGTTGCCATTGGAGCCGGATTGTTGGTTGTTTTTGTTGGTGGGCTTTAGCTTAACACTTGGAAGACGTTGGTCTTACGATGTTGATTCCGGAAATTAGAACAAGTCATTGAAAAATGGAGGAGTTCTTGGCGCCTGAAAGGATACTCAAGGGATATCTGTGTGCGTGTCTCGTGGCTGCTGCTACAGTCGTGTTGGGCGTCGTAATCCAGTTTTTTGACCTCCCAGAAATCATCGACATTTCAATAAACTACATAGCAGCTCACCTGGTGGCCTACCTGCTCCTGTTTTTGATAACTCTCATTGTGGCAGTTTTGCCAGCTTCGCTCGTCATCATTGCTGGTGAAGTCTTCTCTATTCGGAACGTTTGGTATTACATGGCACCTGCCGCAGCGGTTGGATTTTGGGTGACATGGGTTATCGATGGCGTTCAGTATTCTGCTTTTGATACCGGTGTTTTTGTCGCCGCCGGTGCATTGGCAGGATTGATGTATTGGTACGTTGCAGGACGGGATGCTGCGCGTGGTTCCTGGCCCAGGTTTTGATTGCAGGTTGGGTTGCGCGGCAAGTTGACGGAAAAAACAATGACCGGTGAAAAAGATCTTCAGAACCTGATTGCGCATATGCGGCCGATGCTGGATCCGGCGCCTTATGTGTTTTGTACGTTTGCTAAAAAGGGCCTGATGGAACTGGCTGATTACGAGCCGATCGGCCTGTTTTGTGAAACCGAGGGCGTCACTGCCATCTTGCCGCTGGAGCGGGCGCGCGAACTTGGGCTGGCAGATGCGGAGTGGTTTCGCCGGATCACGCTGACCGTGCATTCTTCTCTGGAAGCTGTTGGGTTGACCGCTGCTGTTTCCAAAGCTCTTGCGCAAAAGGGCATCCCGGCCAATGTGGTCGCAGCTTACTTTCATGATCATGTGTTTGTGCCCGAAGAAAGGGCCGAAGAGGCAGTTGAGGCTTTGCGTGCTTTGGCAAGTGATGTGTGACGATCGATTGACCGCATTGGGGAAAGTGGGCTTCTGCGGCAATATCGCATTTGTTTTCCCTTGCAATTGGCGCTGCAGCTTCCCATTCCTATGGTTAGGCAATCAGGGGTAGGTTTATGGAACGGGCCAAGCGCCGTTTAGCAGCAATCATGTGTGCGGATGTCGCGCATTATTCCCGGCTCATGGAGCAGGATGAAGACGGCACATTGAGCCGGCTGAAAACTTACCGCAGCATCATGTCGTCTCTGACCAGCCGCCATAATGGCCGGATCGTCAACACCTGGGGCGATTCAGTGATTGTTGAGTTCACGTCCGTGATCGAGGCTGTCCAATGTGCGGTCGAAATCCAGAACGAGCTCTCGCACAAAAATGCAGAACTGCCCGACGCTACCAAGATGGAATTCCGGATCGGACTTAATCTCGGTGACATCATGATTGAGGGTGATGACATCTATGGTGATGGTGTCAATGTCGCCGCACGGTTGCAGGAATTGGCGCCCAAGGGCGGTATCATGCTGTCCCAGTCCGTATATGACCAGGTCCGGACCAAACTTGCGCTGGGCTTTGATCCGCTCGGACCAAAACAAGTCAAGAATGTCACGGAACCGGTTGAAACCTATTCGGTGCGATTGGGCGGCCGAAATGAACCGGAAGATATCTCTGGTCCGGAGCCGTCAAAACGCAGCGAGCAGGCCGGGGCAGCAACTGACCGAACGCACGATTGGGAAAAGGACACACAAGCAGTTGCCAACGGATTTGAACAAGCGCGCCGCTGGCTCCGCTCGCAGCCAAAGCGTGTGCGCTCTTGCGTGTTTATGATCGGCTTTTTCTTTGTATTGAATCTGTTGACCTCGGGCCTGTCGACACTTTGGTTTGTGTGGCCATCTCTGCCATTTGCTGTGATGCTCGCCTGGCATCTCATAGTCGGCCGGAAGGGTGGGAAAATGCCGGTTCATCCACACCGGACAGATTGATTTCACAGATTGCCGGAATCCGTTGGCGGTCTGATAACTCTTTTCGGAATAAGAAAGCCAACATGATTTGCGAGAGCGGGCCTCTTCGCTTACACATGAAACAAACCGGATCAGGTCGGCATGCCGACTTTGCCGGAAAAAACCGCCGGATCCGACCGGCACAACAGCCAAGGGAGCTAAATCCTGCGCATGAAAAACTATTCGACCACGGTGCCTGCACGCCTCGACGATGACGACGAGGAAAAGTCCAAAGCCCAACAGTCGATCCAGGTCGACAAGCATCTGTTCGAAGCGCGCACGGTACTGATCACCGGTCCGGTGACCCAGGACATGGCCCGCGACGTGTGTTCCCGCCTGCTTGCGCTGGCACAGGTTTCGAACGATCCAATCACCGTCATCGTTTCGTCTCCGGGCGGCCACGTTGAATCCGGTGACATGATTCACGACACCATCAAGTTCATTTCTCCAGAAGTGCGCATTCTCGGTATGGGCTGGGTCGCAAGTGCTGGGGCCTTGATCTACGTGTCCGTGCCGAAGGAAATGCGTTTCTGTACGCCCAACACACGTTTCCTCTTGCACCAACCGTCCGGTGGTGCTGGCGGCATGGCGACCGACATCGAGATCCAGGCCAAAGAAATCATCAAGATGCGTGACCGTCTGAACCAGATCTTTGCCGATGCAACTGGCCAGCCGATCGACCGTATCGAAAAAGATACTGATCGCGACTATTGGATGAGCCCGGAAGAGGGCATTGACTATGGTCTCGTTGGAAAGGTCGTCACCAGCGTTGATGAGCTGGGCTGATTGCTGACTGACCGCGATCTGCGAGTTTTTTGGAGCGCCGGTGATGTTTCACCGGCGTTTTGTTTTTAAAGGCTGGTCTTCATACGCGCATGTGTTCGTTTTCGATCGAATAAACCAGTACCGGAGGGACTGGTTTGGGGGCAAGAACACGCGGGCGGAGACGGCTCATCATCGTTCGCAGACTTTCCTCGCCTTCGAAATTGCCGGATGGGCCGAAAAAGACAGCGACCAAGTGGTCGACGAACCGCTCGTAAGCATCTTCGCAATTGCATAAGGGGGATAAAAGGTCGGCGGCTGGTTTGCCGTCGTAGAATGGCGAGCCACCGAATAGAAACACAAGAAACTCGCATAGATCTCCGGATTGTTCGAATTCACCACGCGATGAAGGCAGATCAAAGCATGGGTCAGCTTCAAGCGCTTCCCTCAAGGCTGGAAGGGCATTTTCAATCGCCGTTCTGCCTCCGATTTTCATGTACAATGTCATCTCACTGTCTCCGAATATCCGTCTGAATCTGTTTGACAGTTTGCGGCAGTTTCCGATCAGTGGCTGTGATGCTGATCACAGCGATTATGTCCTTGGAAAAAAACAACAATGATTTTTAGATCCTTACATGATGTTTCAATTCCAGCCATTGGTTTGGGGACCTGGGATCTGCACGAAGAAGATTGCGTGCGGACTGTGTCATTCGCTTTACAGAACGGGTACCGGCATGTGGATACGGCGGTTTACTACGGCAACGAAAAGGACGTCGGGGAGGGCATCCGGGCCTCGGGTGTTGACCGCACGGAGGTCTTTTTAACCACGAAAGTCTGGTGGGATCAGCTGTCCGCTGAGGCCTTGTTGCGGTCTGCTGAAGACAGCGTGAAACGGCTCGGAACCGGGTATGTTGACCTTCTTCTGGTGCATTGGCCCAATCCGGATATTTCTTTGAAGGAAACAATAGGTGGCCTATTGGAGGCCAAATCCCGCGGATTGACTAAATCAATCGGGGTTTCGAATTTTCCTTCGGTGCTTTTGTGGGAAGCGCAGGACCTTGCGGACGGCCATTTGATAACCAATCAGGTCGAATACCATCCGTTTTTGAGCCAAAACACCTTGCTGCAGACCTGTGCGGATCTCGGCATGACGCTGACCGCCTATTGTCCGATCATCAAAGGGCGCGTGGCGGAGGAACCGGTTCTTGCTGAAATTGCGGAAAAACACGGCAAGTCCCCGGTTCAAGTGACCTTGCGTTGGCACATGCAGCAAGACAATGTCATTGCCATTCCAAAAAGCAGCAATCCGGACCGGCTCAAAGCCAATCTGGACATTTTTGATTTTGAACTCAGCCGCGATGATATGCGCCGAATATCTGCACTTGGCAGCCCCGCCGGACGGACAATACACGCCGATTTTGCTCCGGATTGGGATGTCGACTGAATTGTCATCCGAGTTATAACTAAGCAGTGGTCGGTGTTATCCGCCGATCTTCGGTCGCTTTCGCTTTCCCCCGCCAATTCATAAATAGCTTTCTGGAGCCGCAGACGTGTTTTTCTACATATCCAAGATCGCTTATTTTTTTATCCAGCCGTCCAATGTTCTGGTTGCCATGGTCGTTTTGGGCGGGCTGATGTCCTTGCGTCCGCGTTCTCAGGTGTGGGGGCGCCGTCTGGCATTCCTCGGGGCCCTTGGTTTTTTGGTTTGCGGGTTTTCACCGGCCGCCAATTTTTTGATGCTGCCGCTAGAGGAGCGGTTCTCCCGTCCGGAACAGCTTGGATCTTATGATGGCGTGATTATTTTGGGCGGGGCAGTGGATACGGTTATCTCCGGCGCACGTGGGGATACGGCGCTGACCTTGTCGGGAGAGCGGCTGACCATCGCGGCGCGGCTCGCCCGCGCGCTTCCAGGTGCAAGTATCATCCACACCGGCGGGCAAGGCGTCATCATCTCCGGCCAGACAACAGAATCAGAAGGTGCGGCACGCCTGTTTGCTGATTTTGGGATCGATGAAAACCGGATCATTTTAGAGGATGCGTCGCGCAACACCTGGGAAAATGCGGTTTTGACCAAGAAGATTGTGGATCCGCAGCCGGGACAAAACTGGCTGCTAGTCACGTCCGCCTACCATATGCCGCGCTCCATGGGCGTGTTTGAAGCGGCTGGCTGGACCGGCGTCACGCCTTATCCGGTGGACTATCGCACCCGTGGCGCCAATGACCGGACCCTTGGTTTCAATGGGGCTTCGAAGGGATTGCGAAGATTTGATCTTGCATTCAAGGAGTGGGTGGGGATGACCGTCTATTGGATGACAGGCCGCAGCAGCGCTTGGTTTCCTGGTCCGGATACGGCCGGCTGATCATTAACCTGAATGCATATTTCCACATTTTCCCACTTTCAATGCCAATGACTTGCACCCATATAATCGGTGTCTCATTGGAATGATAAGGACGTGGGCAGATGGTCCTGGAAGCGCCGCTTGTTGCGGCAGACGTCGTGCAATGGCTCTATAGCGATGCGGCACATTTGGACGGCACATTGGAAATTGTATGTGAGCTGGCCACTCGGCTGCAGGGCGGGGGCGTGCCGGTTGACCGGGTAACGACCGGGATTTGGATCGTTCATCCGAATGTTCGGGCGGAAGGCTCGATCTGGACAAGTGACGGCTTGCGCGAGCTGCGCCGCTATGTTCCCGGTCCGGATTCAGAAGCCGATTATGAGAACAGTCCGATCAAACAGGTGCACGAAACAAAGCGCTCCGTTCGGGTCAGCATTATGTCCAGCGAAAACACCGAAGATGATTTTCCGGTCATCCAGGAGCTGCGCGACGAAGGATATACTGACTATCTCGCGCTGCCGATGCCGTTCTCCGATGGGTCGGTTAAAGTTGCGACCTTTGCGACCAAAGCACCGGGCGGCTTTTCCGTTTCCCATCTGAGTGTATTTGACTCTCTCATGCGGCCGCTGGCGCTGGTGTGTGAGCTCAAGACCTTGCAACGCACGGCCGCAACGGTTCTCGACACCTATGTCGGGCCACGTGCAGGGTCGAAAGTGCTGGATGGCACCACCCGGCGGGGAGACGGTGAATGGATCAAGGCTGTGGTCAGCTTTGCGGATATTCGAGGCTTTACACGTCTGTCCAACACACTGCCGGCAGACAAGATTGTCCTGTTCTTGAACAAGTACTTCGGCGCGATGACAGAAGCCGTGGAGGCGCATGGCGGCGAGGTGCTTAAGTTCATCGGCGATGAGGTGATGGCGATCTTCCCCTATGAAACGGACGAAGAAGCCAGGGAAGCAGCCTTCCAAGCGCTGCTGGCCGCCCGTGACACTTTTGAAAAGATAGGTGAAATCAACCAGCAGAGAACCTGTGTGCAAACACCGGACATGAGTGTTGGGATCGCCTTACATGCGGGCGACGTCTTCTATGGCAATGTCGGCAGCGAAACCCGGCTTGACTTCACAGTGGTTGGACCTGCGGTCAATCTTGCGTCACGGATTGCGGAACTTGCAAAAGACCTTGGACGGGACGTCCTGGTGTCTGACGCTATTGCCGGCATCATGGGGTGCCGGCACGGGTTGTTCGGCGAGTATCATGTGAAGGGATTTGACGATCCTGTTGAGGTGTATTCTCCGGATTTAACCGCCGGAGACAAACTGGGGTATTGCCCGGACACGACCGCTGAACGGGCTTTGGAGGCAAATTGACGGCGCAGCAGGACCAAAAGCACGGCGAGTGTCAGCACCGCAAAAGCTATTGGTCCTGCAAACCAGCCGAGAAACCCAATGGCGAAGAACAGTGCTCGCTGGCCGCGGTTGAAATGCCGCCCGCCAAGAACGTTTAATTCTCCGGCCTTTTTGGCAATTTCGTGAATGATTTCGGCATCGCGCTCGTTGCGTTCCGGAACCGAGCCCATGACGATGCTGGCATAGTTGAAGAGCCGGTAGGCCCAGCCGAATTTGAAAAAGCTGTAGGCAAAAATCAGCATCAGACCAAGCACCTTGACTTCCCACAAGGCCCGGCTGGTAGAGACCGGAACGGACAGATCGCCAGCGACTTGCAAGATCATGTCCGTGGCGTCCAGAAGCGCAAAGCAGCCACCAATGGCCAGCAATGCAGTGGACGCAAAAAAGGCGGTGCCTTGCTGAAGGCCGGACAGAATGGCCGTGTCCATAATCCGAACCTCCCGGCCGGCCATGGTCAACATCCAGCCACGGCGATGAACGTCCATCGCGTGAGACAGGCTTTTCTTGCGCAAAGGGCTGATGTCAATCAGAAGGTTGAAGCCGAACCAGGCCAGGAGAAACCAAAGGGCGGCGGCTAAATCAAGCGGGGAAAGGGCGTGCATGAGCTCCACAGGCAGTTGGACGCCCTGACGTAGGGCTGGTGCGGCATACTATCCGCAAATCCCTGCAAATGAGAACTGCTGCCGGACAATTTCCAGAACCAGGCGGGGTCAAATCGACATCGGCCTAGGAATTCGAAACTTGCCGGATTTCAATTGTGATTGTGTTCTCCTGCTGCTTACAATTTCTTCGGAGTTTGAGGGCCGAAACAAGGCAAAACATGGCGGCCGTCCAAAATTATTTGTCGAACAAATTTATTTATAAGTATCAGAAATAATTAGCTAAATTGAGCTGTGCGTTTTTTGCAAAACTGATGCCGCTTTTTTGCACTTGCGAACGGGTAAGGGATCGTTTACCTCCTCGCCTCAATGGCGCCACATTTGCGGCCGCAACCGGCCGGCAACGCCAAAACCATATAGGGATTTTATGGACGAACACGTGCAGAAATCTTGTTGGAGCGTCACGCTTTGGACAGTCGCAGCTGTTGGCCTTGCATTGACCATGGTCCTGCTGTTCAACGACGTTGAAAACGCGCAACAAGCCGTCGCCATCGCCCAATAGGGCTGGGACGCATCCATTTCCAAAAGCCGTAGCGAGAGCTGCGGCTTTTTGCGTTTTTACTTTCTTATTAGTTGAGCGGCGGTGGAGACGGCTTAAGTCTGGGATCAGGCCGGTTCATGGGTCCAAAGACCTTCCGGAATTCCATTTGACGCACCACGGTGGTTTGGCCGGGGTGGCTGATCAAAAAGCCTGTATAGGCGTTCTGGCGCAGGGGCAGCAACACCAAGTGAACGGTGCCGAGCTTCGGCCAGTCAACGTTCGCTCCCCAGGCAGGAACATCTCTGGCTGACTCGAGCGTGCTGAGGTCGAGAATATCAGCACTGCCCAGAACCGAGGAATTGCCAGAATTCCATGTCAGTGCGGCCAGGCCGTTTTCGATCTCATAGAGCACAATTTCTGAGCCATTGATCGTCAAGAGGAGAGATCCAGCTTCCGAACTGCTGAGAGTGACGTCTGCTGTCTGCAAATCGACACCGAGCGGCTCCCGTATTCCGCTGCGCTCCACAAATCCCGCCGAATTGATGATCTTGAACTTGCCCAAAGGTAGGACATCTCCCGCCTGGAGAGGAGCCGCCAGAGCCAGAAGAGCAAACAAATGAAGGAGTATACGCACGCTAGGTCATCCAGCCGATTTGGGAGGCTGCAGTATAGCCTGACGAATCTTGAGAAAGTCTTGGACAGAAGAGCTATCTGGACAGTGTGACGACCAGGTCCTCGATCGTGGCATGCTCAGGGGCCCACCCAAGAATGCGCCGGGCATGGGTGTTGCCCGCGGATTGCGACAGGGCGTAACCGGCGGCCCAGTCCAAGTCCGGATTTTGCCCATCCGGCGCTTGTTGGGTGATAATATCCAGATGCTTTCCATGGCGGGCGGAAATATGCGCAGCCAAATGATCAACCGAAATATCTGAAATGCCACTGCCGATGACTGACATTCGGAACCGGTTCTGTTTCAGCACGAGGCCGTAGAGCCTCGCCAAGTCGGTCACCTCCACCAACGGCCAAAGCGTCTGGCCATTTGCCCGGGTTTCGAATTTGCCACCAGATTTCAAGGCAGCTGTCATCTCAGCAATCGGTCCAAAGTCCGGTCCGCACACCAGCGCGGGGTGAATGACCGAGAGAGAAACATCTGTACCAGCCGACAGGGTTTTGATGGTTTCCGTCATGAAACGGAATGCGGGCAGGGGCGCGAATGGCGTCTTTTCGCTCAAAAAGTCGTCGCTGTCACTGGTTTGCGGAAAGAGCCAAATGCCACCTGTGTAGATGATCTTAAGCGGTTGTCTGCGGTGCCGGGCTGCCTTCTTCAGTTCCAGCATTGCGATCCGATCGACTTTGCCCATATCGTCGGAAAATGTCGCGCCGGTGTGGACGACGGCGTCACAGGCCGCAGCCCGCTCCACCCAGGTTTCCGGGTGGCGCAAATCTCCTGGATAGGCTGAAGCGCCCAAGGCCCGAAGTTTTTCGGACGAAGAGCCAGAGCGTGCAAGTCCGATGACCTGGCAGCCTTCTTCAATGAGATGACGCACCACTGCCGACCCGATGCCGCCGGTTCCACCTGTTACAAAAACGTCCATCGGTCGAGACAACCGGTTTGAAGCTCGGTGCGCAAGGGGGCCGATCAGAGTTATAGGCACAATCCACCGCTTGCGCGAGCGGGTCTCTTGACCTTGACCGCTGTGCTGTTAGGTCAGGAACATGACCTTGCACCTGTTAAAACTGTGCGTTGGCGCGGACAGCGTTGAAAGCTTGCAAGCCTGGATCGATTTCCGGATCGAGCAGGCGCGGGCTGCTGGCCTTGGTGAATTCACCACCCACACCACACGGATGGTCCCGACCCGGCGGGATGAGCTGCTGGATGGCGGGTCACTCTATTGGGTGATTAAAGGCAAGATCCAGGCCCGCCAGCATCTGATGGATATCCGGCCGTTTACCGATGATGCGGGGATCAAACGCTGTGACCTGATCCTGGAGCCGCGGCTGATCCTGACACAGTACCAGCCAAAACGCCCGTTTCAGGGGTGGCGCTATCTCAAAGCGGGAGATGCTCCGGCGGATATTCGCGCAGGGGCCGATGTTCAGAATATGTCGGACAGCATGCGCCGGGATCTCACCGAACTCTGTTTGATCTGAGTTCGTTATTCAGCTGTTTTGATCCCCTTTCGGGTATCGCTTGCCGGTTCAAACAGGGTCAGCACATGCTTGATCACGGGTTCAAAACCTGGCCAGGCCCGCTCCAGGTTCGGATTATCCAGTTTCCGGGTCATGGCTAGATGGGCATAGCCGTGGACCAGCGACCAGACCAGGATCTCAATTTCCTCAGGATGCGCGGACGGTGGAATCAACGGCGCACAGGCCGCGCGCAAGATCCCGTATGCATGACCGGCGTTTGCTGAATAATCGGGATCATCTGATCCGAATTTCTGGCCTGAGAAAATAAACAAGAACAGTTCCGGGTGATGTTCAGCAAAATCCAGATAGCCATAACAAATGGCCGCAAGTCGGTCTTTTGGGTCGGTGCCCGCTTTGTCCAGCCTGGCCTGCATGGCATTTGCGAAGACGGCAAAACCCTTTGCGGCAATCGCCGTTGAGAGGCCCATCAGGTTTTTAAAGTGGTATCCGGGCGCTGCGTGGGAGACACCGGCTTTGGCCGCGCATTCCCGCAAGGACAGGCCGTCCGGACCGCGGTCCCGCAACAGTTCAATACCCGCATTAATGAGAGAGGCACGCAAAGTTCCATCCCGCTTGCGCGGTGTTGACGATGATTTTGTCATGCCAGTTTCATGAAAGAGCAACTTGACGATGTCAAGTTTGCGCCTATCTTGACAGTGTCAAGTTATGAGGAGGTAAGGACATGCTGGTCGCAAATAGGGCTATCGGACAGACGGGTTACTGGATTGCTGCTGTGTTTTCGGTTCTAGTCGCGCTGGCGTCTTTTCGTTTTCTCGTTTGGGGCGTTCCGGCAACCATGGAGATCGTGGCGCACAATTTGGACGGCAACCGGCTGGCGCTTTACGGCCATATCGGATTTGCCCCTGTTGCCCTGGCCGTGATGCCCTTTCAGTTCCTCAAAGGTCTTAGGGCCCGCAAACCGCACATTCATCGCTGGCTCGGCCGGATCTACGTTGCTGCAATCGCTATCTCCGGTATTTCTGGGCTCATTCTAGCATTCACAACAATTGCCGGAACCTTTGCCGGGTTTGGTTTTGGTATTCTGGCGGTCATCTGGCTTGGAACGACCGGTGCAGCTCTTGTGTTTGCCTTGAAACGTGACTTTGCCAGGCACCGGGTCTGGATGATCCGGTCTGCCGCGTTGACTTTTGCGGCGGTCACCCTGCGGCTGCAGCTTCCAATCGGCTTTGCATCAGGGGCTGAGTTCAGTAGTTTCTATCCAATTGTTGCCTGGTCCAGTTGGGTTCCAAATGCGATCCTTGCGGAAATCTACCTCTTCTGGATGCGTCAAGGGCGGCAGCGGCCATCGGCGGAAGCTCAGGTCCGGGCTTGATTGTCTTTACACAGCTGAAAGTCCGTCAAAACTTGTCAAATTCCATGGAGCAACCCAAGTTGATGAAAGAGATCAATTTGGGAGCTGCTTGAATGGCAAAGACGGATGATAAGCGGACATCGGCGCTGACCCAGAAAGGGGAAACAGCGCCGTCCGAGTCTTCCGATATTGCAGCCTTTCTGGACAAGGTTCAGAACACGCCGCCGCAAACCGATCGCGGCGGACGGCTGATCTTTGCGCTCGATGCCACAATGAGCCGCCAGCCGACCTGGGACACGGCCTGCCAGTTGCAGGCGGAAATGTTTCAGGAAGCGGCGTCCATTGGTGGCCTGAAAATTAAACTTGTCTATTTCCGCGGCTTTGGCGAGTGCAAAGCCTCACGCTGGTTCGAAACCGGCCGTGATCTTGCCGGCGTAATGGGGCGGATCACGTGTCAGGGTGGCCACACCCAGATCCGCAAAGTTTTGGCGGCCGCATTAAGTGCGGCGGAAAAGGAAAAGATCGCGGCTGTTGTCTATGTCGGCGACTGTATGGAAGAAGACGTCGACACGCTTTGCGACAAGGCCGGTCAGTTGGGGCTGTTGGGTGTCCCGATGTTTCTATTTCAGGAAGGGCGCGATGCAGTCGCCGAGCGGGCCTTCCGGGAAATCGCGCGTCTGACAAATGGGGCCTACTGCCCCTTTGACGCAGGCGCTGCCCGCCAGCTGGCGGAGCTCTTGAAGGCTGTTGCCGTCTATGCCAGCGGCGGGCGCAAGGCCTTAGCAGCTTTTGAACGGAAAGGCGGGCAGGGTGCCCGTTTGCTATTGGAGCAACTTAGGGACTGTTGAGAATCAGAATTTGGAGCGTGGTATGAACGAAAATCGTTCGGATCGAGAAGCAATACCGTGGGAAAGGCCGCCCCTTTTCAAGGCATTGCGCCGTGGAACCGGGCGATTTTCGTCATATCCCATGCGGGACGCGGTGCATCCGGCCACTGAAGGCGTCAGTGGGCCCTTGTGGAGGTTACTCCACGGCGGTCCCTCTTCCTTTTCAGCGGACGGACGCGCGTCGCGCCACGCCCGAAATCTGATACTCAACAGGCCCTAAACCGACATCATGATTTATTTTCTTCTCGGCCTCGTGCTGCTTGTTGTGTTCGTGGCCTTGGCACGGCAATTCGTCCAGGCCAATCCGGCGGCACTGGCGCAATCGATCCGCACCTATGGCGGTATCCTATTGATCTTATTGTCGGCGGTGTTTGCTTTTACCGGCCGGATTGCGCTTGCCATCCCAGCGTTCGGTTTCGGCGTGTCTTTGCTTGGATTGGCGGGCCTACGTAATTTATCCGGCTACAATCCGCAAAAGAGTTCCGGGCAGCAATCCCGGGTGCGGTCAGCCATGGTCGAAATGGAGCTGGACCATGATACCGGGGGACTGTCTGGAACAGTCCTGGCCGGCGGCTTTCAGGGCCGCAGGCTTGATGACTTGGCAGAAGATGAGCTCAAGGCCTTCTGGCAGGAAGCGCATCAGGACGAGCAGAGCTTGAAACTAGTCGAAGCTTATCTCGACCGCAGGCTTGCCGGATGGCGTGAACACTTCGAGGCGGATGCCGCAGATCGGCAAGGAAGCGCGTCGAGCGCGGGCCCCATGACAGATGAGGAGGCCTACCAGATCCTGGGGCTTTCTCCCGATGCCGGGGACGCGGAAATTAGAGCTGCGCACCGCAGGCTTATGATGCGGGTCCACCCCGACCAGGGTGGCTCCAGTTTCCTCGCGGCGAAAATCAACGAGGCGAAAGACACGCTTCTCAGAAGACATTGACGACATCCATTACTCAATTACTGATAGATGGCGAAGCAGGCGAATTTCGCCTTTTTCAAGGTTCTGCAAGCCCTGCGGGCTGCGGTTTTATTGTCAAACCCGGCAAAGCGGGCGCGGTAAAGGGTCTTGCCATTGGCTTCGACCGGTTCGGTATAAGGATCACTGCCGCGCAGCGCCTGTTTGGCTTTGGCGCCAGCTTTCATTAAAAGCGCCTGCGCCTGGGCTTCTGTCTCTGCCGCTGCGATCTGGATCTGCCAGCTTGGAATAACCTCCGGCTTGGCGTCACTATCGGCCAGGTCTGCTTCATCTGCATCGCCCTGCGCCATTTCTTCCGGTGCATTTGTGGACGGCGTTACAGCGGCGACGGCAATGCTCTGTGCGTTTTCAACATCTGCTGCCGGGATCACCTCAATGGCTTCGGTCTTTACCGTACGGATCGGGAGCGGTGCCGTTGGTGCCAGTTCGTCAGTGCGGGCTGGTAGATCTTGACCTGCACGCGCTCGTGCGGCCTGAAGCAAAGCGGCTTTCGTAATCGAATTTGTGGTCAGCGATGCATCCGGGCTTTGGCGCGGTACTGGCGGTAAGGCGCTTGCTACGGCAAAGGTGTCGTTGAAGCGGGATTTCACAGCCTTTGGCGGCAGCGGTATCTGGTTTCCAAAGCCTGGGACCGGCGCTGGAGCCGGTGCGACAGCCGCTGCTTTTAGGGCCGCTGGAGCTTTGACCGGAGCAGCACTGCTTGCCAATACAATTGGTGCACCTGTTGCTGGTTCAATTCTCCGGCCTGGTTTTTGGATCGGCCGCGGCGGGTTCTTCAAAGAGGCAGCATCAAAGGACCGAGGCGCAGTTTTGGCAGCGATAAGCGGCGCTGTCCGCTTGCCTTTGCTGGCCTTCGGCAAATACCGGCGGATCAGATCCGTCATATGGGCATTGCGGCGGGCGCCGGTTTTCCCGCCCATGACAACAGCAACGATGTGGCGGCCATTGCGTTTGACCGAAGACGTCAGGTTGAAACCAGAAGCGCGGGTGTATCCAGTCTTGATGCCGTCCACTCCCTTCACACGGCCCAAAAGCCGGTTGTGGTTACCGAACCTGCGGCCCTTGTATTTAAATGACCGGGTCTTGAAGTAACCGTAATACTGCGGGAACCGCTCCTGAATAGCCCGGCCAAGGGTTGCCATGTCGCGTGCGGTGGTGCGCTGAGCTGAATTCGGCAAACCGTGCGGGTTTTTGAATGTCGTCTTTGACATGCCCAGTTGGCGGGCAGTCCGGGTCATACGGACAGCAAAGTTCTTTTCAGAACCGCTAATGTTTTCGGCAATCACCGTGGACGCGTCGTTTGCCGATTTGGTGATCAGGCCAAGAATGGCGTCTTTGACCTTGATCGTGCCGCCTCTCTTCAGGCCGAGCTTCGTCGGCGGGCGACTGGCGGCATATTTGGAGACTTTCAACCGCGAATTCAGCGACAGGCGCCCGGCCTCCATTTCTTCGAACAAGACATACAGCGTCATGATCTTGGTCAGAGAAGCCGGATAGCGGTACGCATCGGCGTTCGATGCATAGAGGGTCTTGCCGGTTTTGGCATCAACCACGATACCGGCGTATTTCGAGTTGGCGTTTGCCGCCGCAGGGGCACATAAAACGAGCGCGCCGGCAACAAGGAGCTTGTTCAAACCGGCAAACATTCGCGCAGAGCGTGAAAGACGCATACCAAACACTGTTATTTTCCCAATCCGGGTCACGCATTTCTTGTGTGAACAGGTTGCTGTTCAGCCAGCCCCAGGCTGGACAGCCGGCCTGTCCGTGAATCATTAAGCGTATTTGATGGAAACACGGTTACGAATGTGTAAAGGAGATGCTCGAAAACCACTTAATAAATATAAATTTTGTTATCGTTAATTAAGTGTAAACCTCCGAAAAGCTTCAGAGTTCTTTTTTTGCTAGTGCATAAGAGCTGTGATTGCTGGGTCTGGCAGGTGGTTTTTCTTGGATTTTATCTGTGTTACTTAAGAGTTCTTTTGCTTTCCGAATACAGTTTGGCGAGTTTCTTGGTTTTGAATGAAGCCTAGTGGCCGCAAATCTGATTGCCAAACCAAGCGCCAAGTTCTTTGGAAAAAGGAATGTGTGCGTTGCAGTGATGCAGGTGATTTTCAGATTAGGTAATTACCGCCCGGTTTCGACTGCGGCCTAATCTGAATTGCGGGTTGGCCAAGCTCGCGAACACTGAGATTGTAGAGTGCCCTCGCGGTATCCGGCGTTTACATCAACACTGCCGAAGAGATTGCCCATTCTCGGCGTTATCTACATTTCCGAGACTACACTACTAATTTCTCGTAAGGGTTGTTTTTGCAATGCAAAATCACCTTGACACCTATTGTGCAGTGCATTATCTAATTGGCGTTAGGTAAAGCGACAAGCGCGCCGGACACTCCAGACAGGCCTCGGGTGCAGGTTCTGGCAACCGGTCCGCCGGAGAAGGGCAAACGACATGATGAACAACTTCGATGAAATCCAGAAGATGAGCAAAGACAGCATGGACATGGCCATGGAATCTTTCGGTTCCATGAGCAAGGGTGTTCAGGCCATCGCTGCTGAGGTTGCTGACTACCAGAAAAAGTCTTTCGAAGAAGGCACTGCAGCCGTTGAAAAGCTGGTTGCGTCCAAGTCTCTGGATAAAGCATTCGAAGCTCAGGCAGACTATGTAAAAACTTCCTATGAAGGTTTTGTTGGTGAAATGACCAAGCTCGGTGAGATGGTTACCGACATGTCCAAAGACGCTTACAAGCCGTACGAAGGCGTTCTTGGCAAATTTGCCAAGTAAGCAGAGAAATTCTGGCGGTCGCTAGAATGTGATTTGTGAAAACCCGGTCGCAGGCGGCCGGGTTTTTTCTATTTAGCAGATTTACCCAACTATTCTTTTTTGAATTCTATTTTTATCTGCCAGCCAAAATTCGCCCAAAACCTCATCTTTTAATCGGTTTTTAGAGACCTACATCCCCTAATGGAACAATGCTCGAGCATCTGGCCAGGAAATCGGATGGATGTTGATGAAATCGACCATTGCGCAAGTGCCGCTGGCGCGGCAGGATTATATCAATCGGGCGAAGAACGTGCCCGAATGTAACCTGCGTTAAGAACAGGTCCGGACCAGCTAGCGATGCTAGTCGGACCATAAGAAAGTAGATGGTTAGGGCTGGAGTGACACAGACGAGTGTAACTGAAATGTCTGCGGGATCTGATTATGACAAGGACGGTGGTGACGCCGGAACGTTTGTTGTCACGCGGACGAAAACTGTCACCAAGCGGCCAAACCTCTACCGTGTGCTGCTTTTGAATGATGACTACACACCCATGGAATTTGTGATCCATGTGGTGGAGAGCTTCTTTCAGAAGAACCGTGAAGAAGCCACGCGCATCATGCTGCATGTGCATCATCACGGCGTCGGGGAATGTGGAATCTTTACCTATGAAGTCGCCGAAACCAAGGTGACCCAGGTGATGGATTTCGCACGCCGGCATCAGCACCCCCTGCAATGCGTCATGGAAAAAAAGTGAGGACCTACACACGTGCCTTCCTTCTCGCGCAGTTTAGAAAAAGCCCTTCACCAGGCTCTGGCGCTCGCCAACGAGCGGCAGCAGGAATATGCGACACTTGAGCACCTGTTGCTGGCGCTCCTGGACGATCAGGACGCGGCCGCAGTGATGCGTGCCTGCAATGTTGATCTGGAGACGATCCGGCGCAACTTGGTGGAATATATCGAGACCGAGCTCGACAATTTGGTCACCGACAGTGATGAGGATGCCAAGCCGACAGCTGGGTTCCAAAGGGTGATCCAACGCGCCGTCATTCACGTGCAGTCCTCCGGACGTGAGGAAGTGACCGGAGCAAATGTTCTGGTTGCCATTTTTGCGGAACGTGAAAGCCATGCGGCTTATTTCCTGCAAGATCAGGACATGACCCGCTACGATGCGGTCAATTACATTTCCCATGGGATCGCCAAGCGGCCCGGAATGTCGGAAGCCCGTCCAGTGGAGGGCGCCGAAGAAGAAGATGTTCTGTCCGGCAACGAGGCAGAAAAGAAACCGGCTCAGAAGACCGACGCGCTGGAAGCCTATTGCGTCAACCTCAATGAAAAGGCCGAAAAGGGTAAGATTGACCCATTGATCGGCAGGGACAGCGAAATTCAGCGGACGATCCAGATTCTATGCCGCCGTTCCAAAAACAATCCCTTGTTCGTGGGTGATCCGGGGGTTGGTAAAACCGCGATTGCCGAAGGCCTGGCCCACCGCATTGTCAATGCTGATGTGCCGGAAGTTCTTCTGGACGCGACCATCTTCTCCCTTGATATGGGCTCGCTCCTTGCCGGTACGCGTTACCGCGGCGATTTCGAAGAACGTCTGAAGCAGGTGGTCAAGGAAATCGAAGACTATCCGGGCGCGGTGATGTTCATCGACGAGATCCACACGGTTATTGGTGCCGGTGCGACCTCTGGCGGGGCAATGGATGCGTCCAATCTTTTGAAACCGGCGCTGGCATCTGGGGCGATCCGCTGCATCGGGTCGACGACCTACAAGGAATACCGCCAGTTCTTCGAAAAGGACCGGGCTCTTGTGCGCCGGTTCCAGAAGATCGATATCAACGAGCCGACGATTCCGGACGCGATAGATATTCTGAAGGGCTTGAAACCTTATTTCGAAGATTTCCATAAGGTTCGCTATACGCAAGACGCCATCAAAACAGCGGTGGAGCTGTCGGCCAAATATATTGCCGACCGGAAACTGCCGGATAAGGCGATTGATGTTCTGGATGAAACCGGAGCCAGCCAGATGCTGGTGCCGGAAAACCGCCGCCGCAAGACCATTGGCGTGAAGGAAATCGAAAACACCATCGCCACCATGGCGCGGATCCCACCGAAATCCGTTTCCAAGGACGATGCGGAGGTTCTTGAAAACCTCGGCAAGGATCTGAAACGGGTTGTTTACGGCCAAGATTCAGCGATCGAAACACTGGCGTCGGCCATCAAACTGGCACGCGCTGGCCTGCGGGAACCGGACAAGCCGATCGGGTCTTATCTCTTCTCCGGTCCGACCGGGGTCGGTAAGACGGAAGTGGCCCGCCAGCTGGCGTCTTCCCTTGGTGTGGAGCTGATCCGTTTCGATATGTCGGAATACATGGAACGGCACACGGTCTCACGTCTGATCGGCGCACCTCCTGGTTATGTTGGCTTCGATCAGGGCGGCCTGTTGACTGATGGTGTCGACCAGCATCCCCATTGTGTTCTGCTGCTGGATGAAATTGAAAAGGCCCATCCGGATCTCTTCAACATCCTGTTGCAGGTGATGGATCACGGCAAGCTGACCGATCACAACGGCAAGCAGGTCGACTTCCGCAATGTCATCTTCATCATGACCACCAATGCGGGCGCGGCCGATATGGCCAAAATGCCGGTGGGCTTCAATCGCATCAAGCGGGAAGGGGATGATCAGGAGGCGATTAACAAGCTGTTTACGCCGGAATTCCGCAACCGTCTCGATGCGATCATTCCGTTCGGCAATCTGCCGATGGAAGTCGTCTACAAGGTGGTCGAGAAGTTCGTCATGCAGCTGGAAGTTCAGTTGGCGGATCGCAATGTCACCTTTGAACTCAGCGAAGACGCCATCAAATGGCTGGCTGACAAGGGGTATGACAGCCAGATGGGCGCCCGTCCGCTTGGCCGGGTGATCCAGGAACACATCAAACGGCCATTGGCCGATGAAGTGCTGTTCGGCAAATTGAAAAAAGGCGGCATGGTCAAGGTGTCGGTGTCTGAAGACGCCAAGGGCCTTCTTCTGGAAAGTGTCGAGGAGCGGGTGGCGCCTCCCAAGCCTAAAGCAAAAGTTGAGGCCAAACCTAAGCCGAAGCGCAAACGCAAGCCTGCGGCCAAAACCGCTGCTGCCAAGACGTCCAAACCAAGCGGCAAAGGCGGCACAGCCAAGAAGAGCCTGGTTCCAAAAGTACCGCTGGCGGACTGAGGACGGTCGAAATTATTTAAGATTGAATCGGGCGCCATTTGGCGCCCGCATCTTTTCCGGTTCTATATCGCCGGAACGGAGCGAACGGTTTGTCTTTCCCTCGTTAAACCAGCCATAGAGGCCATGATGGTGTGAAATTATCGAAGGGGGCAGCGAGCCGTAAAAGTTGCTGATCTGGAGTGTCACATTTAGGAAGCAGCAAGACTCGCATGGGATCCTTGGGTCCCGGCTAACCAATTCCCAAGGTCAGCGGCAGTCATAGGTTTAGCGAAGTGATAGCCTTGGGCCAGCACGAACCCAATGCGATGCAACTCTTGCGCTGTCTCGGCATCCTCCACGCCTTCGGCGACCGGAACCATGTTTGTTTTCTGCGCCAGCTGGCAACTGATTTCACAGATCGCTCGACACTTTTTGCTGGTTAGAAGATCCTTTACAAAGCGTCGGTCAACTTTGAGCTCTGTAAAAGGGACTTGGACAATCTGTTCCATCGACGAATAACCGGTTCCAAAGTCATCAATTGAGACACCAAACCCGGACATCCTTAAACGGGTTAAAATATCTATGGCGTTTCCAATATCGAGAGATGCTGCAGTTTCAGTGACTTCCAAAACAATTTGATTTGTGTCCAGGCCGTAGGCCCGGGTTGTTTCAAGAAATTTTTCGGGCAGTTGTACATCGTCGAATGTCGATGCAGAAATGTTTAGTGAAACGGTGAGGCCGGGTGTGATCGTTGAAAACGTCACGAGGTCCTTACATGCCGTCTCAGTGACAAAATCCGTCAAAACAGCCATGGTGTCGCGTGAAGCTTCAGCTGCCGGGATGAAGGCGGAGGGGGAGACCAGTCCGTCTTGGGGGTGTTGCCAGCGTATCAATGCTTCACAACCTGTCACTGTGGTGTCGGTCAGTCGAAATTGTGGCTGATAGACGAGAAAGAACTGATTATCTGCAAGTCCCGTCCTTATGTTTTCGGCAGAATAGGTTTGGTCTGATGCCGGAGCGGGCGTTTCATTCGTTTTTGCGGTTTCGAATTCCGCTTCGGCCTTCTTTAATACCGCTTCTATGGTGTTTAGCGAGATGGGTTTCTGCAATGTTTCAAGAACAGTGAGACCACTTGCGCGAGCGCCTTCCTGTGCGGCGCTTAAGATCGCCGGATCTTGACCGCTCATGAGCACCAAACGCGCATTGTTACCCGTTTTTGCGAGAAACCGAATACACTCGATGCCATTCACGTCCGGCATGAACAGGTCCAGGAATATCAGGTCTGTTTCCGCGGAAAACCTATCCGCAAATTCGTCAGCATTGGTGGCAATGACCGCTTCATGACCGAAGTCCGCAACCGCCTCTTCAACAAACTCGGCGAAGTCGGCTTCATCATCGTATACAAAAATCTTCATTGACGGGACCCTTCATCCAGGGTTGTTCGGACAGCTGCGGCGAGGGACTGCCGGTCGTATGGTTTGATCAGCAGTTTTGAGTGGCTATCTCCGCGGCCCTGGAGAACTTCATCGGGAAACCCGGATGTCAGCAAATGCTTGATTTCCGGATAGGATTTCTGGACTTTTGCAATTAGCTCAAAGCCGTTGACCGGGCCGGGCATCACCACGTCTGAAAGCACAAGGTCAACATCCGCGTTGGTGCGAAGAAATTCCAGCGCTGCCGCAGGTGAGGAACATGTTGAAGCGCGATAGCCGAGGTCTTCCAGCGTGACCTGTGCGTAGGTTGCGAGATCCGGTTCGTCGTCAACAATGAGTATTTTTTCCTTACCGCGCGGTGGGGGGTAATTATTTGTATTAATTGATTCAATTGTCTCTTTATCAGCGTCGAGTAAGGGGATGAAAATCTGAAAAATTGTTCCGACACCAGCCTCTGAGGATACTTTGATTTCACCGCGGCACCGTTTGGCAAATCCGTAGACCATCGCCAGGCCAAGGCCCGTGCCATGCCCTTTCGGTTTCGTAGTAAAAAAGGGTTCAAAGATCCGACTACGGATTTCTTCGGGAATTCCAGGTCCGCAATCGGCAACTGACACGACCCCGTATTGGCCGCTAGACAGTCCCTTCAGGCTTGGAGGCGGCCGGTTCGAAACACTAATTTCGGAGAGTTCGATCTTCAAAATGCCCTTGTTGTGCATGGCATCCCGGGCATTGACCGCGAGATTAATGATCACATCCTGGAGATCACCCATATCGACATGTGCGATCAAAGGTTTGTCATGGACCTTTATATGCAACTGGACACCCTTTGTGATCGAGCCTTGCAGGAGTGCTTCCACGTCTGACAGCGCATGGTTCAGGTCACAGGAAAGGTTATCAGAATAGTATTCCTTTTGACGGGAGAAGGAGAGCAGTTGCTGTGTGATCTTGGTGGCCCGCTCGGTCGCCCGGTTTGCTTTTTGAAAATAGCCAGCGATCTTTGATCCGTCTTCGGCGCGGCGTAATCCGAGTTCGAGGTTTCCCTTAACGATACCGAGAATATTGTTGAAATCGTGCGCGATTCCGCCTGTTAACTGGCCTATGGCTTCGAGTTTTTGTGCCCGTTGCAGCTGATTTTCAAGTTGCTCTTGTTCAGTTAAATCGGTCACTGATCCGATAAATTGAATGGAGTCGGACAATTCAATTTTACCGACCCCTAAGGTTATCGGGAATAGAGTACCGTCCTTTCTCTTGCCAGTCAGTCTTCGGGGTTGACCAATAATTTGAGCCGTTTCGGTCCTAAGGTAGTTGGCGATATACGTGTCATGCTGTTCTGCGTGGAATGGGGGCATGAGCAGAGAGACATTTTGACCAATAACCTCATCCGACCGGTACTGGAACATTCGTTCCGCTTCCCGGTTGAATTCGAGGATGATCCCGTTGGTATCAATCAGGACCATTCCAAGAAGGGCGCTCTGGAAGACGGCGCGCATTCTCGTTTCGGCGGCCTGCAGGCGCTCGTTGGAAAGCACTTGTTCGGTTATGTTCCGCCCAGTGCCGCGATACCCCTTGAAATCTCCTGTTTCGTCATAAACAGGTACCCCTGAGATAGACACGACCAGTTGCTGATTGTTGCGGCCGGCGATCCTATAGCTGAAGTCCCGGAAAGTCTGATGATTGGCGATTTTTTCGTCCAGTTCCCTCCATTTGGCAGATGTTACATCTTCGACAGCCACGCTATTCCGCGTTTTGCCAAGCACCGCTTTTTTTTCTATTCCAGATAGGTGGTGATTTCCGCCAAGGAACTTCATTCGATTGTGTTCATCGGTTTCCCAGATCCAGTCAGAGGCAGTCGCAGTGTAGTCCTTGAATTTCTGCTCACTGTCCCGAATGCCGGCCTCTTTTTCCTTCAGCGACGTAATGTCGGTCCGAACTCCGATGATCCCGCCATTGGGAAGGCGTTTTTCGGAAACGAGCAACCATTCACCAGAGCTCAACTGTTGTTCAAAAGGGTGATGAGGTGGTGTCTTGTGCAGGTCCAGACGCTCTCGCAACCATTCTTTTTCGCGGCCAACACCTGAAGTGTATTCACCGCTACGCAGACCATCGGTGAGAATGTCTTCGAACTTCCGGCCTATCCGGATGTTTTTCCCAGTTTTGTCATAAAATTCCTTGTACCGGTGATTGAAGAAAACCAGCCTGTCGTCTTCGTCAAAGACAGCCAGACCTTCGGTCATTACATTGGTAATATCGTCAATAAGCGCGGACAATCGGATCAGTCCTCGGTCACGTAGATGCCGCTCGCGAAGATGTTCCAATTGACGGATAACCAGACGCGCCATCGCTTTGAGGCTATTCAATTCAGGCTGGGTGTGTTGACGGGGCTGCCGGCTGGCGACGGCTACGGTGCCGATTACGTTGCTATTGCTGGTTATCAGCGGAGCTCCTGCAAAAAACCTTAGATATGGTTCGGCACAGACGCTCGAACTTGCAGAAAACCTCGCGTCTGCAAGCGCATCGGAAATAGCGAGTGGAGTTCCCGTCGAAATGATATGAGAACAGATGGTGTCTTCTTGTTGAGCGAATTGGTGACTAGCGCCAAAACTTGAAAGGAGCTTTCGCTGATTGTTGCTCTGTAAAAAAATGAATGCAAACTCAACGTCCAACAATGCCGCGAGTGTTTCGGTCAAGTCATTGAAGAGCGGGGGCGATGCCAAGTCCAAAAAATCGAAACTTTCAATTTCTTGTAAGTTTTCTTCATCGTTCAGCATCGAAACATGTTCCTGTATTGAGGAAATACATGATTGTTATAGCGGCATTTTTGGTGTCAGGAGCCTTGCACTTGGTTGATGTAGCCGGGATGAGATAGTTCTGATATGTGACGCATGTCTTTGTAGGGTTGTCTGTTTCCCGTGTCATTCCGATCAAATGAAACGGCCTGTTCAAGATAAGTATAATTGGCCGATTTGTTGAATCCTATCATGTAAAATATTATGTCTAAGTTACTGGCGCGCGCGAAATAATTGGGGCTACTCTAGGGAAGTTTGCCAGGGAGTGATGCGGGGTGTCGGGCGTGATCGCAGCGGAGGCGTTGAATTGCTGCGGATGCTGACCTTGTTGAGTGCTGAGTAATAAGGTTGAGCTGGTACGGAAACCCGCCATAGGGAAGCTTTTGAAAAAAATTATGCCCGGCGCGGCTTTGCCGTTCGCCGGGCCATAGGGCCGATGGGTTACCGGACCGGTTGGCATTATCGCCTTTCTCCGGTCTCCGGCGTTCCGCTTGCATTGTCTTGCAAGCCCGGACGCTGCAACGGCCACTGCACATATGTCCGTTGCGTTCAGTCTTGCCTGGCCACCTTCAGTGGATGGCTCAGACAGTAGGTCTTTTATTTTTCCAGCTTATTCAGCGTGATTTGCAGCGTGCCGCGATGCCGGTTTCTTGCTGAAGGTTTAGCTAAAAATATATGGCGGTCAAATTATGTTGTGTTATCTAGATATAACATAATCGATATAATTAGATAAGTGGTTGTAATGGCACTCGATCTTATCCAGAAAGGGCTGAAATTCCCTCACATGCGGCTCTTGGTGGAGCTGGGCCGCCAGAAGAAAGTCACGTCTGCCGCCTCATCTTTGGGAATCGCCCAACCGGCGGCATCACGGCTCATTGCGGAAATAGAGGACATTGTCGACGCTGAAGTTTGTGTCCGAACCGGACGCGGAGTTGAGCTAACGGAAATTGGTACTTTTTTGGCAGACCGCTGTATTCGGATCTTGCAGGAAGTGTCCGATACTGGATTGGCGATCGATCAGCAAAAGAGGGGCGTTAGCGGGCATGTCCGGATCGGGTCGGTTACTGGGCCCGCTGTTGAACATGTCATCCCAGCGCTTAATTCAATCCGGGACAGGTATCCGGATATCTCCATCTTTGTTGAAGTCGGTCCCAGCACCAACTTGGCTGGAATGCTGGCGGCAGGCAGTTTAGATTTTGCGCTGAGCCGTTTGCCGGCGACGCTGGCTTCAGCGACGTTTGATGAACAGCCAATCGGCCGGGAACCGGCCTGCATCATTGCGCGGTCCGGCCATCCGGATTTTGAAAATGCTAGAGACGCGGCGCTCCAGGCCCTCTTGAAGCAGGATTGGTTGCTGCCGCCTGAGGGCGCGCCGTTGCGTGCTTCCTTGGAAGATGCATTTCGTGAACATGGACTAACTCCGCCTACAGGGTCTGTTACCGTGTCCTCGTTTTTGTTCACGCTGATCATGGTGCAGAGTTCAAATGCTTTGGCTCCAATTGCTAAATCGGTTGCAGACAGTTTTGCCGGTGAAAAAGAGGGGGCGGACGGGCCGATCAAGATTTTGGAAACGGATCTGAAGGTGCACCTGAATACTTATTCGCTGCTCACCCGGACCGGCCAGAAACTGACGCCGGCCGCGCAACTGGTCGCTGATGAAGTGGTCCGCAGGGCAAATTACAGCTCCGGCTTGAGGAGGCAGGACTTTTTTTGAGCTAAGCTTTTTTGGGTTTATCGGGCCGGTTTTTGCTGTTTCAACCATGACAGCACCGTGTCTCGGGCCGTGGACCTGGTTTTCGTCGCCGCTGGATAGACAATGTAATAACCGGTGTCTTGAGGGATTGGATCTAGCCAGACGACCACCAGTCGACCATCCGCCAATTCCCGGTCCAGCATGATGTCAGGCACCAGTGCGATCCCTTGTCCGGCCAAGGCCGCTTCGATAGCAAGAGCTGTGTGACTGAAACTGGCGATCTTGGCTGACTTACCAAGTCTCCCGTTGTCGCGCATTTTCTCCCAGTACTTGTGGCCATCGCCAATAAGTGTGCAACCGGTCAAGTCATTAGGAAAATCTGAGAGCTGGATTGGGTTCGCATAATCTGGAGCGCACACCGCACACAGTTGAAGATCGGACAGGTGATCGTGTTTCACGTTGCCGGGAAACGGCGGCTTGCCGTGGCGGATGGCAATGTCGATGCCGTCCGTCTTAAAGTCTGACAGTTGCTCGCTGGCTGTGGTGACCAATTCGATGTCCGTATGGCGATCTCTAAAATCCGCCAGTTTTGAAACGAACCATTTGGACGCAAGGGATGGGGGCAGACTCAGGGTGATCCGGGTGCTGGACGGAGACAATGCATCGGTCGCCTCATCAATGATCGCCAGCGCGGGCTGGATCCGGGTGTGATAGGTGCGTCCGGCCTGGGTGAGGTCTAGACCGCGGGCCTTGCGGTCGAAGAGTTTTAATCCGAGCTCTTCCTCCAAAGCCCGGACCTGCTGCGCCACGGCGCCTTGCGTCAGGTTCAACTCACAAGCAGCCATGCGGAAATTGAGATGCCGGGCGGCGGCATCGAACATGACCAGCCGGTTGAGATTAAGTCGGGGCATCTGGAACTCTTTGAGCCTGTAGTTTTTCTGCAGCCTTGCGCGATGAGACATGATTGGTCAAGTCAGGCGCAGGCAATTACTTTGACCGCGACACCAATTCACGGGAAGAAGATATGAGCGATCACAAGATAGCCCTGATAACTGCCGGCGGGTCCGGCATGGGAGCAGATGCGGCGCGGAAATTGGCGGCCGACGGTTTCAAGGTTGCGATCTTATCGTCGTCTGGGAAAGGCGAAAAACTAGCTGAAGAGCTGGGTGGTATCGGCTTTACCGGGTCCAATCTGGTCGAGGCCGACTTGAAGGCCTTTGTTGACAAGGTCATGGACACTTATGGACGGATTGATGTTCTCGTCAATTCAGCCGGGCATGGTCCTAAAGGCGATATCTTAGAGATCTCAGATGACGATTGGCATCTGGGCATGGACTATTACCTGATGAATGTCATCCGCCCGAGCCGGCTGGTGGCTCCTATCATGGCAAAACAGGGGGGAGGGACCGTCATAAATATCTCCACCTTCGCTGTCTTTGAACCGGATCCAATGTTCCCGACATCAGGTGTGTTCCGGGCGGGGTTGGCTGCGTTCACCAAACTCTTTTCCGATAAGTTCGCAGCAAGCAACGTGCGCATGAACAACGTGTTGCCCGGCTTTATCGACAGCCTGCCGGAAAAGGAAGACCGCCGCGAGCGTATCCCGATGGGCCGCTATGGAAAGGCGGACGAAGTGTCGGCGCTGATTTCATATCTCGCCAGCGATGCAGCAGCCTATGTCACCGGTCAGAACATCCGTATCGATGGTGGCCTAACCCGGGCGGTTTAGTTTCTTCGAACGGCCGGCAAAGTGGTCTTTGCAGAACACGTTGCCGGCCGGTATTCGTCGAAACAAAAGAACACCCAAGCAGGGGTGTGGGCTGGACAGGTTTTTTGGATAAAGATAAGGACACCTTACTAACTGAAACATTCCAGCAGTGAGTCATGACCGTTTCTGAAGGGCAAGATCACCCGCAGATACCTTTGGAACCGCCGGTTTCCGGTGGCGGCTGGATGCTGCGCGGTGCCCGGGCTTCGATCTCCATTCCAGCGTTGATCCTGACATCGGCCTTTGTCGGTTTTGCCGGCATGGCGCGGGAAACCGGTCTGAGCCTTGCCGAAACGCTTTTGATGACCGGAGCCGTTTGGGCGCTGCCGTCGATCGTGGTTTTGACCGGGGCTTTGTCTTCCGGAATGGGATTGATCCCCGCCGCTGTTGCTGTCGCATTGGCGTCGGTCCGCTTGATGCCAATGACAATGGCTCTGATGCCTTTTCTCAAAGTGCCGGGAAAGACAAAAACGTGGCACCTACTGATTGCCTCACACTTCGTGGCGGTGACCGCTTGGGTCTTTGCCATGAAAAACTTGCCGGATTTGCCCAAGGAAGGCCGGCTGCCGTTTTTTGTCGGTTTTGGCGGGTGTGTGACTGGCTTTGTTTTCACCATGACCGGTATTGCCTACATGCTGGTCGATCAGATGCCGCCGATGGCTGCCGGATCGCTGGTTCTAGTCACGCCAGTCTATTTCTTGTGTTCGCTCTGGGGGGCGGCGCGGATGAATGCCGACAAGGCGGCGATGGTCGCTGGCTTGATCCTGGGACCTGTGTTTTTCCTCAGCGCACCTGGTCTTGATCTTCTTTGGACCGGACTTGTCGGCGGCACCTTGGCCTATCTGGTGACACGGGTAATGAGGCGGGGGCTGTCATGAATGACGTGATGGCAAACGCCTGGTGGTGGCCCTTCGTTATGATCTTGGTGGCCGGGTGGCTGGCAACGGATGTCTGGCGCTGGCTCGGTGTCTTTGCCGGCGGCAAGTTGCGCGAAGACAGCGAGCTGTTTATTTGGGTGCGCTGTGTCGCGACCGCTTTGGTCGCGGGCGTTATTTCCAAGCTGATCCTGTTTCCGCAAGGCATTCTTGCAGAAACGCCCATTTGGCTCCGCCTCGCGGCAGCGGCATTTGGGTTTTTGTGTTTTCAACTTTCTCGTCAAAGGGTGATCGTCGGGGTTTTGTCGGCCGTTGGTTTTTTGATCACCGGTTGGCTGATGCTCGATAACTTCGGCTTGTAAGGGCTCAAAAATAATCTACTCAAAAACAGAATGGGCGGCCTCAATAAGAGGCCGCCCATTCTTTTAGTTGCGAATTAGGCCGCGTTTTCAACGATAATCGCAATACCCTGACCGCCGCCGATGCACATGGTGGCTGCACCCAGCGATCCACCGGTCCGCTGTAATTCATACAGCAGCTTGGTCATGATGATAGCGCCGGTCGCTCCGATCGGATGGCCAAGGGCTATGGCACCACCATTCGGGTTGACCTTTTCACCGGGCAAGCCGAGCAGATCATTGACGGCACAGGCCTGGGCAGCAAAAGCTTCGTTGGATTCAACCACATCCAGATCATTTGCTGTAATCCCAGCGCGTTTCATCGCGATCTGCATAGCTGGAGCAGGTCCGATCCCCATCACTGCTGGATCAACCCCAGCAACGCCATAAGCGCGGATTTTGGCAAGCGGTTTGGCGCCAAGTTCTGAGGCTTTTTCGCTGGTCATCAGCGTGATCGCCGCAGCCCCGTCATTCAGCCCTGACGCGTTACCGGCGGTCACCCGGCCGTCTTTTTTGAAAACGGCCCGCAATTTGGCCATGTCTTCGATCTTGGCATCGTGCCGGACGTGTTCATCGGTATCAAAGACCTTTTCCTTGCCTCTGCGGCCGACGGTCAGCGGGATGATCTGGTCCTTGAAGTGACCGGCGTTGATTGCTGCGCTGGCGCGGCGGTGGCTTTCAAGAGCGAATTCATCCTGGCGCTCGCGGGAAATGTCGTTCTGTTCTGCCACATTCTCAGCGGTAATGCCCATGTGGCCAATGCCGAAGGGATCGTGCAGGGCGCCGGTCATCATGTCGTGAGCGACTGTATCGCCCATCTTTTGCCCCCAGCGCGCGGCTGGCATCAAGTAACCGGACCGGCTCATGCTTTCAGCACCGCCAGCAAGGGTGACATCGCCATCGCCCATGGAAATGGCTTGAACGGCCGAGACAATGGCCTGAAGTCCAGAGCCGCATAGGCGGTTCATGGTGAGCGCCGGCGCATGATCCGGCACGCCCGCCTGACGGGAGGCAACACGGGAGATGTACATGTCGCGCGGCTCGGTGTGGATGACATTGCCGAAGAAGGCCTGCTCCACCTGATCTGCCTGAATTCCGGCGCGTTCAATCGCTGCTTTGGCTATCGTGGTACCGAGATCCACAGGGGCCAGGTCTTTCAAGGCGCCACCGAAGCTTCCGACCGCTGTGCGCGCGGCACTGGTAATGACAATGTCTTTCATGTGAGGTCCGTCCTGTTTGGGCTGGTGTATCTAATTTGGCAGGAAACACCATCGCGCATCAATCCCGCTTTCCCATTAGGGAACTTGTCTAAAAGGCTAATGTCTGTAAAGAGCGTTACCTGAACCCATCAGCGCAACGATGGAAACCGTAGGGATCAGAATATGCTGTCAGGTGTTTGTATTGGAACCAACGATATGACTGCTGCCAGTGTATTTTACGATGCTGTCTTGGCAACGATCGGAATGAAACCCGTGTTTTTTGAAACCCACGAAAGAGGCTATGCTGGCCCGGATGGCCGCGTAACGGTTTTTGTCGTAACGCCATACAATGGGCAAGAAGCAACCTTCGGCAACGGGACGCAATTTATGTTTTATGCACCCGATAAGGACGGTGTGCAGGCGTTTCATGAAACAGCCCTCAGATGCGGAGGGACAGACGAAGGCGCTCCAGGACCGCGCGATTATCATCCGGACTATTTTGGTGCCTATGCCCGTGACCTGGACGGCAACAAATTGAACGTGTCTGTCAGTTTGGAAGGCAAGAGGTGAAGTGCGATGACTGGTGAGCCAGTCATCGACGAGAGTGCTTGATGTCTTAAGCTGCCTTTTCCATTTCCCAGCGCTGTTGAGCTTCGATCGTTACCCCGTATTGGAACATTTCGAAGGTGAAGTCTCTGATCGGCAAATTCGCCTGAAGTCTTTTCGGCAGGTCCGGATTTAGCAAGGCAGCTTTGCCGATTGAGATGAAATCTGCCTGTTCGTTTGAAATGATTTCGTTCGCCAAATTCATATCTTGTAGACCGCCGTTCGCGATCACCGGCAGCCCCGTGATTGTCTTGGCAAAGGCCGTCAGATTGTCTCCGTCTCTTGTTGAACTGTGATAAGCGTATCCGTTTTTTTCGCTGGCAAGATGGATGTAATCCGCCCCCGCCTTGGCAACACCTGTGAAAATCTCGCGGGCATCGTCTAGGCCGTTTTCCCAAAAATAGTCCTGATCTGTCGCTTTGGCTTGAGACAGGCGGACACCGACAAGAAATGGCTTTGATGTGGCCGTTTGAGCTCTTTCAATGATGTTTGTTGTGATCCGAAGCCTGTTGGTCAGCGATCCGCCATAGGGATCAGCGCGGAGATTGGTTTCCGGTGTCAAAAACTGATCCAAAAGATATCCGTTGGCGCAGTGGATTTCGACGCCATCAAATCCGAGCCGGTCGGCCGCCCGGGCTGTTTCGACAAAGGCTGTTTCGATGTCCTCTATGTCTTTGAGTGTTAGTTCACCCGGTACCTCGTACGCTCCTTGTCTGTAGCCATAGCCTTGCAGCATTTCGCCCTTGGGGCGGACAGGCGAGGGCGCGAACGCTTTTGGCACATGTTGGGAGACCGCACCTGCATGGATCAGCTGTAGGATGATCTTTCCATCCTCTCGACGAACTGCGTCCAGGACCGTCTTCCAGCCTGCTTCATGCAATGGGGTGGTTAGGCCTGGCTGGTTCGAATAACACTGCGAACAAAGATCATCGACGAAAACGCCTTCAGTGATCAGCAGGCCATAACCGCCTTTCGCAAACTCAGCGTAATATTCGGCCATGGTTTGGGTCGGCGTTCCATCGTCAAGTGCACTTGCACGAGACATCGGCGCAAGCACCAGGCGGTTCTGGAAGGCATGTGTGCCAATGGTGCAGGGCGTCAAGACAGGTTTTGGGTCGGTCATCGGTCAGTTCCTTGTTGTGGGTGACCGAGATTTATTGAGCACATGTCAAATTGCCAAGTACGCAACATTTTGGCATATACATACAAAAAGGTAACTAATGGAGAGCCCGGTGGCGGACCCGCATGACCCAATGTTCTGCCCAACTGAGACGGCGCTTGGCATTATCGGTGGCAAGTGGAAGGGTATGATCCTCTGGTGTATCTGCCGGAAAACCATGCGTTTCAATGAGCTGCACAGGATAGTGCCAGATATCTCTCAGCGGATGTTGACCAAACAACTTCGGGAATTGGAAGAGCACGGCATAATTGTTCGCAAAGTCTATGCGCAAGTGCCGCCGAAAGTTGAATACAGCCTCAGCTCTCATGGGGAACGCTTGAAGCCGATCCTGGATCAACTGGAAGATTGGTCGCGTGATTACCTGACAGAGCGTTTGGATCAACCGGATTCTTGATTTCTTACAAACCCGCTCAGTTGAGCTTCAGGTTCGGCTTAGGCGGTGGGCTGACTTTACTCCAGGCGCTGGTGACAAGCATGCGGTCGGGCTTTGCTCTGGGCTTCGGTACGAACTCCGGTTGGGGCACAAACCATGTCTTGATGGTGTGGCGCCGGGCAGGAACCGGATCGGCCAGATAGCTTTTCTTTCCAGGCAGTCCCCACGGATAGAGCTTGTCTTGCTTGGCTTCATAGACCGCGGTCTGATCACTGCACAGGCGCAGGCGCATGTCTTCCGGCGGGGTATCTGGAGTGTTGGCAAGATCCTTTAAGACTGTACCTTTGGACACCAAGGTGCCGTCAAAGGCCTCGGTGAAGAGCTTCGCTGTTCGCTCAGAGCGTTCCCGTCCCGTGGTGGCGCCCAGAACAACAGTTAGTATCCGTCGCCCGTCTCTTTCTGCTACGGCCGCGATGTTGCGCCCTGCAGGGCAGACGAAACCGGTTTTCAGGCCCAACGTACCTGGAAATCGGGTCAAAAGATTGTTGTAGGACTTCAGATCCTGGCCATCGATCTGGACCGCCGCCGTTGTGTAGATCGCGTGATACTGCGGATATTTCTGGTAGAGCTCGATGGAAAGCAAAGCGAGGTCGCGGGCCGATACAGTTTGTTTGCGGTCGAATAAGCCGTTCGGATTGGTGAAATGGCTGGCGGTCAACCCGAGGCGTTCAGCTGCCGCATTCATCCGTGCGACAAAAGCGTCCTCCGATCCGGCAACCGTTTCAGCCAACGCCACGGCGACGTTGTTTGCTGAGCTGACAAGAACTGCGTAAAGCGCATCTTCCAAGCTCATAGCGCTTCCGACTTTGAGGCTGGTTTTCACCCATCTCTGCCGCATGGCCTGATGCGATAAAATCACGGGAGTTTTGAGATCAATTTCGTTGTTTGCGAGCGCTTCAAACGTCACCAACGCGGTCATAAGTTTGGTGGTTGAGGCTGGATACCAGCGGTGTCCTGCATCCTCAGAATGAAGCACTGCACCGGTATCAAGATCGACCACGAGCGACGGGGTCGCCAGGAGCGCGCGCGGGCTCATAGCAAGGATCAGGATCGCAATTGCGAAGAGACAACGCATCAGAAAACCCGGACATTTATGAAAGGCTGCACCAATGAGACCCCGCTCGCAGTGATTACCTCACGTCATGAAACAGTGGATAGCCGGACAGTGTGGCTAAATTGAAACTTTACAAACTCTATCCCCAAAGACCATGTCGTTTAGCTTCTAATGCCCTCGAGTTACCCCGTTGCAAATTTTTTGGTTCAAATGCAGGCGAAACTGGTTCCATCGTATCTTGTCAGGCTTTCCAATGGGCGCCAAACTCTCGCCATGGTATTTGGCAAGCTCACATTTCCTGCGTTCTTGAGTGTATGCATTGCTGCCTGCATCGTCTTTTCTTTGAGTGCAAAGGCAGGTCAATTCGATCAAACGACGCTCTACCTAAATTATTTGCCGCACAGACTGACCGAAACCAGCGGCCAGCAGTATGACCGGCTTCTTGAGGAGCTGATCGGCGACGATGACAGGGCGGTTTTCCGCCAAGCCGTTCCGCTGGCTCGCGGCAAAGCTCTGTTTCTGCCCAATCCTGATGCTTGTTTGTTTCCAACGAACATTTTGGCGCTCCGGATTGACCAAAATGCCTACAAATTGTTGGTGTCCGAGACCGTCGATATTGTGTCTTTGCGGCTCTACACAGCGAGATCTTCAACCTCATTTGCATCAGTGACGGACTTCGATCCCCGCCGGGTTGGGTTCATCAGTGGATCCGGTGCCATCCAGAGCCTGCCCAATTCGGACCAGTTTGTCGCGATCCCGTCGGAGAAACAGTTGATAGCGATGCTTGAGCTTGGCCGGCTTGATGCCTTCCTTGGGCATCATCCGGACACAGCTCTGGCGCTTGACCATCTTGGCAAACCGGATGCCTTGCATGTCAGCCCGATCACCATCAAGAATCTGCGCTTTCCGGTTACATTCATCTGCCACGACACAGCAGTGGGCCGGACGTTTATCTCAGAAATCAACAAGCGTATTGCTGCGGTTCATAAGTCCGGACGCTTGCGGGACATTCTCGGACCCCATGCCGATCTGCCAGAGCTTAAGACGGCAGAAAACACTGAAGACATGACCCGGTAGGGCAGGTCGCCAAGACATCTGTTTTTACATACCCAATCGTTATTGTGCTCTCTTCTGGAAAGCAGAGATGATCCGCTTCTATGTTTAGCCAACAACGTCGGACCGACATTCCTTACGGGTTAGATTGCGCGTACGGGCGCATGACGTTGTTGACATGGTTGAGCAGCGCATTGAACGCGTCCTTGCGTTTTTTGATTTCCTGTTTTCCAGCCTGAGGATTGTTGGTCAGGTCGCCAAGGTCGGTGATCAGGTTGATGTTAATGTAGACCATGACGCCTTCAAGGAAGTCCTGAACGTGTTTCTTCATCGTGGCGTCTTTGATGGAAAAGGCGGCCTGTGAGAAAATGTATGCATCGTCAAACAGGCATTTGCTGTTTTTCAGTTTGTCGCAATCGACATGCTTGGTGATTGTGCCGCCTTTGCCGTCATCAAACTTGTCCGGACATTGGTTTGGCCGTGTTCCGGCGTTGATGGCTGCGATCAGAAAAGCCTCCTGGCCATCGATGTATTTGGTGTATGCCGACACGGCGTTCATCACGCGGACCAACTTGTTGTGCGCGTCCCTATTGCCGTTGCTGAGATCGTAGAATTTTTTGGCCGACGCATCCGTTTGGTTTTCAGCCTTGAAATGGCAGCTAGCAGAGTTGCGGTATTTGACCGGAGACGGCGCTTTTCGGCACACACGGGGAGCGGGCATGCAGGCGCGGGCACACAGTCCCTTGGTGCCATCTGGTTTCTTGGAGCAGCTCCAGTCGCCGCAGGTCTGTCCGCCCTTTGTTGCACATTGCCGGCATTCAACAAATCCGCTTGCGGCAAGGGTGCATTGTGTAACATCAAAGCAGGGTTCGCCGGGTTTCAGTTTGGAGGCATCGCATAACGCCTGCCCGGATGACCCGAGACCCGGTGCGAGCTTTTGGCCAAGCTTCTCGAGGCGCTGGGCAAGGCCAATCGTGAAAGATGAAGGTTGCAACCGGGGTTGGCGTTCCTCGGGCAAGGGGACGCGGCAGATGCCGGCTTCGGCGTCAACGAGCACATTCACATTGCACAACGCCCGGGAACAATTTGATTTAGGCCCCCAGGTTCCTTCTGTCCCCGGCCCGTCATCATCCAGACAACAACAATCGAAAGGCTTCGCTCTACAAAGCTCGTCGCTCACAATGAGGTGGCTTGCGCATTCGTTCGCAGATTTGAAATTGTAGTATGGCAGCCCGTCATCTAACTGGCAGCAAACCGGGCTCGGTGCTGTTTCGCTGAGTTCAAGAATGCGATTGAACTTCTCAGCGTCAAACAGGCCGTGATCTATGATGGGTGACTGAAGAAGAGGCGCGGTTTCTCGAAAACCTGGAATACTGTCCAAAGAAAGCGATTGAGCATACCCAGGCTGATACGAAACAGCTGCAACTCCGCAACAGATCAATAAAATGCGAGCAAGGATCGTTCTAACAAAACTCATAGTGTAGTTCCCTTATTCATAGGGAGTGCCCAAAAGCAGGTGGATGCAACAAAATCGAGTAACTTTTAAATCTGCCAGTGATGGTATCACGCATTGGGCTCAGGCAAAACAAATGTCTGTTGTGGACTCCCGTTAGATAAAACGCGTCTCTCTCCGGTGCATGCCAGCCGTCCCTTGACTTTTGCCGCCCTTCATGGCTTGTGCAGCGCGCACGGCCTGCGTTCTGCGGGCCGTAATGATTTTCTGTGCCGTGACGCCTTGGATGCGTTATCAGACGCGCAGCACTCTGAAGTTAAGAAACGAGGAACGAGAATGCATCCCTACCGTAGCCATACTTGCGGTGATCTGCGTCTGTCCGATGAAGGCCAGACCATCCGTCTTTCCGGCTGGGTCCACCGGGTCCGAGATCATGGCGGGGTGCTGTTCATCGATCTGCGCGACCACTACGGCATGACACAGTGTGTGGTCGATCCGGATTCTTCAGCATTTGGCCTGGCTGAAACCGTGCGCTCCGAATGGTGTATCCGCATCGATGCGACCGTGAAGAAGCGGACCGATGAGACCATCAATCCGGATCTGCCGACAGGCGAGATTGAAGTCTTCATCCGCGACATGGAAATCCTTGGATCTGCCAAGGAACTGCCGCTGCCGGTCTTCGGTGAGCAGGAGTACCCGGAAGAGGTGCGCCTGAAGTATCGCTTCCTGGATTTGCGCCGCGAAAAGCTGCACAACAACATGATCCTGCGCTCCAATGTGGTGCGCGATCTGCGCGACCGCATGTGGGACATCGGCTTCAACGAATTCCAAACTCCGATCATCACCGCCTCGTCTCCGGAAGGCGCACGTGACTTCCTGGTGCCGTCCCGTCTGCATCCTGGGAAATTTTATGCGCTGCCGCAGGCACCGCAGCAGTTCAAGCAGCTGCTGATGGTCTCCGGCTTTGACAAATACTTCCAGATCGCACCGTGCTTCCGCGATGAAGACCCGCGCGCTGACCGGTCACCGACCGACTTCTATCAGCTGGACATGGAGATGTCCTTCGTCACCCAGCAAGAAGTCTTCGACACAATCGAGCCGGTGATGGCGGGCTGTTTTGAGCGGTTCGGCAACGGCCGTCCTGTGAACCGCAACTGGCCGCAGATTTCTTATAAAGATTCTGCGCTGTGGTACGGCACCGACAAGCCGGACCTTCGTAACCCGATCAAGATGCAGATAGTGTCTGAACATTTTGCTGGTTCCGGGTTTGCGATCTTTGCCAACCTTCTGGAGCAGCCGGGCACGGAAATCCGCGCGATTCCGGCGCCGAAAGGCGGCAGCCGCAAGTTCTGCGACCGCATGAACAAGTTCGCGCAAGGCGAAGGCCTGCCGGGCATGGGCTACATCTTCTGGCGCGAAGCGCAGGACGGCAGCGGCATGGAAGCCGCTGGCCCGCTAGCCAAGAACATTGGTCCGGAGCGCACAGAAGCGATCCGCCAGCAGCTTGGTCTTGACGTCGGCGACGCCGCTTTCTTCCTGGGCGGCAAACCGAAGCAGTTCCAGGCTGTTGCCGCCAAGGCGCGTGTCATCATCGGTGAGGAGCTCGGCCACACTGACATGGACCGGTTCGAATTTGCCTGGATCGTCGATTTCCCGATCTACGAGCAGGACGAAGAAACCGGCGAGATCGATTTCGAGCACAACCCGTTCTCCATGCCACAGGGCGGAATGGAAGCCCTAGAAGGCGACCCGCTTGAAGTCCTCGGCTGGCAGTACGATCTCTCCTGCAACGGTCACGAGCTGGTATCCGGGGCGATCCGGAACCACAAGCCGGAAATCATGTACAAGGCCTTTGAAATCGCCGGTTATCCGCCGGAAGAGGTCAACAAGCGCTTTGGCGGCATGGTCAACGCATTCCAGTATGGCGCCCCGCCACACGGTGGCTGTGCAGCCGGGATCGACCGGATGGTGATGCTCTTGGCCGATGAAGCCAACATTCGCGAAGTCATGCTGTTCCCGATGAACCAGAAGGCGGAAGACCTGATGATGGGCGCGCCGAATGAAGCGGAAACGGCTCAGCTACGTGAACTGCATTTGCGGCTGAACCTTCCGGAAGAGTAAGAATTCCGGTTGTTCGGAGATTTCTGATAAAAGGCTCCGGTCTGCCGGAGCAAAAGAGGCCGGCTTTGCTGGCCTCTGTCATATTGGTGCTGTCTTCCGGTCCGTCAGTCCTCACTGACTTATCGAATCGCGCTAAACACGGCGGACAAGGTGGTGGCGCTTTTACGGGAATAGTTTCTGGCGGCGTTTAAGAAAGGCGAGTTTGCGTGCTCAATTTTAAAAAATTGAACGCTGGGACTGACCCGGATGGAACGGTGCCTCTCATCCGGCGCCTCTTCGGGGAGAACCTGAAGACCTATGTTCCGCAATACGCGCTGGCTTTTCTGTTCATGGGCCTGGTGGCGGCCACAACCGCGGCCAGTGCCTGGATCATGCGCGATGTGGTCAACGAGGTCTTTGTCGAACGCGACAAGCAGATGGTCTATGTGATCGCCAGCGTCGTGATGGTGATCTTTGCAGTCAAAGGCGTTGCCACCTACGGTCAGCTTGTCGTTTTGGCCCGGGTCGGCAATGGGATCATTGCCAGCCTGCAGAAGCGGCTGTTCGACCACATCCTGAAGCAGGATCAGGCTTACTTCGATCGCAAGTCGCTGGCAGAAATCAATGTTATCGTCACACAGGGTGTCACCTCCGCGCGCATGACGATGGACATGGTGGTCGTCTCCTTGGGGCGTGATCTTTTGACGCTGATCGGTCTTGTGATCGTGATGGTCGTTCAAAATCCACTTCTGAGTTTCTTCGCGTTTGTCATCATGCCGCCCGCCGTCATCGGTGTTGCCGTATTGATCCGGCGGGTGAAAAAACACATGAACCGCCAGGTGGTCTCCACCGCGAAAATCACGGCAGCCCTGCAGGAGACGGTGCTGGGTGTTCGGGTGGTCAAGGCGTTTGGTATGGAAGAGGCCATGCGCGGACGTATGGGCTATTCTGTTGAGGACGTACAGGCCCAGGCCAACAAGATTGCCGCGCTCAGCGCCCGAACCTCGCCGATGATGGACACCCTCGGCGGTTTCGCCATCGCCGGTGTGATTTTCTATGGCGGTTATTCCGTGGTGGAGCTGGGCCAGGATCCAGGAGCGCTTTTCTCCTTCATCACCGCGCTGCTGCTGGCCTATGATCCGGCCCGCCGGCTGGCGCGGCTGAATGTCAATCTTGGCCGCGAGATGGTCGGCCTCAAGCTGATGTATGAGTTGCTCGATGAAACACCGGATTTGACCAGCAAGCCGGACGCCAAACATCTGGCGGTCAGCGATGGAGAAATTGTTTTTCAAGATGTCAGGTTTTCATATGGCGAGGGCACGGCACTGAATGGGGCATCCTTCACCGCTGAGCCGGGCAAGATGACCGCACTGGTTGGCGCGTCTGGCGCGGGCAAGTCGACGGTCTTTTCGCTGATCGAGCGGTTTTATGACCCGCAAGGCGGCGATATTCGCGTGGATGGCCAGTCCGTACAGGATGTTCAGATCGCCTCCTTGAGGGGCAGCATCGCCTATGTCGGCCAGGAAGCCTATCTCTTCAACATGAGCCTGCGCGATAACATTGCTGTCGGGGTTCCAGGCGCAACACAGGCGCAGATTGAGACGGCGGCAAAAGCGGCCAACGCTCATGAGTTTATTACAGAGCTGCCGGATGGTTATGAAACCAGTGCCGGGGAGGGGGGCAGCAATCTCTCAGGCGGCCAGCGTCAGAGGATCGCCATTGCCCGGGCGATGTTGCGCGACGCGCCGATCCTTCTCCTCGACGAGGCGACTTCCGCGCTTGATGCGGAATCCGAAGCCAAGATCCAATCTGCTCTGGACACTTTAATGGAAGGCCGGACCACTCTGGTGATTGCCCACCGGCTGTCGACGGTGCGCCACGCCCACCAAATCCACGTTATGGACCAGGGCAAGGTTGTTGAGAGCGGGACACATGACAAGCTCTATGATCACGACGGCATCTACCGCCGTCTGTGCGATCTGCAGTTTCAGGACAAGACGGAAGCTGCGGAATAGGCGGCTTGCTCAAGCGCGTTCGCTGAAGCGTAGACCTTTGTGTTTCAGAACTAATTCACACGAATCATGGACAAAGGAGCTGTGCCTGGGTCGACTGTTCTAGTTCAGTTGGCTGATTGAAATTAGGCGCTCTTCGAACGGCTCATGTAGGTTTCCAGCTCCCGCTTAACCACCGGCATCAAGACATAGAGCTCGACGATATTGACCACTCCCATGGCAAAGATTGCCGTGTCTGAGAATTCAATGACCGGGTCGAGAAATGCAGCAGCGCCTATGATCACTCGGTCAGATGTCGCTCGGGCAATGGCGAAAAAGGGTGCCAAGCAGGCATTTGGACGCTTGATATCTCCGAAACAAAAAAGGGCTGGCCAATGTGGCCAGCCCTTTTTTGTTGTTCTGTAAGCTGCAGTAGTATCCGAAGCAGATCAGGTTCTCGAGATCACTTAGGTCGCTGCTTATTGGTTTGCCTGGATCGATACCCCGAGCAGTTGCGGGATCATTTGCGGTGCCATCATGGCCGCGCCCATAACCTGAGCAAAAGGTACGGGGCTGTCTGGGGAGGCGCTGATTTCCAGAGAGCCTGGATCGTTCAGATATTGGGTGATGGCTGCGGCCACTTGGCCTTCCAATTCCTTATTCTGCAGCATGCCGAGCATCAGCGGGAGCGAGCCCGTCAGTCCGGCGACATATTGCGGTGTTTCAATGCCAGCCTTCTTGGCTTCTTGATCCAGGATCCGCCCTGTGAGCGAGGCATCGTCCAGCCGGATCTTAACGTTGGATACGGAAATGTTCTGCATGAGAGCCATGGATTCATCCGGATTGTCGGAAGACGTATTCAGCTTCTCGATGACCTCCCGGGTGACACCGCCAAGCGATACGGACAAAGACAAGGCAGCAGCGTTTTGGCCATCGATCTTCAGGTCCGGAATGTTGATGGTCGCCGCATCCGGATCCCACTTGCCGGAGCCTGAGACATTCATGGAAAGGGTCTCATACCCAAGCTCCTGAAGGGTCTTGGCTTCGTCAGCCTGGATTTGCTTCACATCAATAACGATACCGGTTACCGCGAAACGGCCGCTGGTCGGTTGATCCCCGTCCATGCTGTCGATGGTAGACGTGATCTTGTCGATATTGGCAATTTTGCCATTCTCGTCATTGATCTGAATCGTGGAGGCTTCGACGGTCTTGTAGCTCGGGTCGACGTTCGGAGTGCCGTCCTTGATTTCTTCTGGCGCGGGCAGGACGACGTCAGTGGCCGACATGGTGGCCATTGTCATGCCGCCATCGTCTGCGACCAGCTCTAGATTGTCCAGCTGCAATCCGCCGAGTTTCAACCGGCCATTATCAAGCACCATGCCATCGCTCAATGTCGCTGTTGCAACGGTGACTTTTTCGTCGTCATCACCATCACTCTTGAGCACGAGGTCGGATATGGTGATCACACCGCCGTTTTCGGCGACCGCGCCGTAGCTCTCGACATCCCCTTCTTCAGAGTCGAGCAGTTTCAGAAAGGCATCTGCAACCGGTACACCGGTGGCATCAAACGCCAGAACCGGGCCTGCTTGAGCGAGAAAAAGGCCGATCGCGGTTGAAAGGCCAAGGCTAATCCGGGATTTTTGGGCAAACATTTTTGAATACTCCACCAAGCAGTGTCAGAGGCCGATGCCAAAGTAGGCCATAGTTTATACCAGCCACGCCAATTAGATGCCTATTATTTGCGACCGGTGTCTGAGGCGATCAAGGTCTGATGCCTCATGTGAAAAGTCTTGTCACCCAGTTGTTGAGGCAAGATTGTGACGGATGTCACACTACGATCCATTATCCTCAATTTCATTCGTAATCCGTTGTTTAGAATAGGCGCTGGGTTGCCCTGTTTCGAATGGTACAGAAAATGGATTTCAGATTGTCAATTTGAATTCACCAAACAGATGCCAGAGCCTTGCTGTGTATCTTAAAATTCGGCTTTCAGGATTAAGAATTCATCACATATTCAGCGCTTGTTTACCCATTTCACGTCATGGTTGGCAGGACAGTGTTCACGATAGGTCTGTGCGTTGCCCTTTCGCTATTTCGGATTTGCAAAAACGGTTCTGGTTGCCCTTGTTCTGGCGACCACGCCTTTGTTTGTTATCAACATTATCCTGAACCAGTATGCTGAGAGCCGCGCACTTGACGAAATGCAGTCGATGGGACAGGTATCGGTCCACAGGGCTGAAGAAGCGATCACCACAACGGTGTCACTGCTGCAGCGCCTTGACCGGGATAATGTGCAGACATGTGCGGCGGAAGACCGGGCGATCTATGAACAGCTGATTATCGAATACGGGATGATCGATGCCATCGGCCTGGTCGATGCCTCGGGCCAGCGTATGTGCATCATTCCAGACCGGGAACTGACAGCTGAGGTGGTATTGCCGCCGTTGCGAACCGACGGTCCTTTGGTTGGTATTGGCATGTTGGAGCGCAAATACCTGGGTGCACGTGCCGCGGTCGTCAGCTGGGATCTGAAGAATGAGACCCGGTTATTTGCGGAAGTTACGCCCTCGGTGATCGCTATGGATCCTGGGCCGGAGTATTTGCGCTCCTATCGCCGGACTGAACTCCGGCTTGGAGACAATCTGCTGTGGTACAGCATCGGAGGCTATACTTCTGAAGAGTCTAATCCGAGCAACATGCTTAGCGTGGATGTGCCATCAGAGCTTTATCCATTGATTGCTATGGTCCAGGCACCGGTATCTGCTGCAATTCAAGTGGTTCAGCAACTCAAAGTGATTGCAGCGGCTGCATGTGCAGGAATTGCGCTTTTGTTTGTTGCCATCGGTGTCTGGTATTCTTGGCGGCCGGAAAGCGAAGCAAACGACGAATTTGTTGCTGCGATCCGCAATGGCGAGTTCATTCCTTATTATCAACCTGTTATGGATATCGAAACCAAGCGGGTGCGTGGGTGCGAAGTGTTGATGCGCTGGCGTCGGCCGAATGGCGTGATCGTCTCACCGGGACAATTCATGGCCTACGCGGAAGCCAATGGGCATATCTTTGACATGACCCGACACATGATGCGGGTGTCGAGCGAAGAAGTCGGCAAACTCTACGGTGAAAACCCGGACTTCAAACTGTCGATAAACCTGTTTGCGGGTCATTTCCTTGATCGCGAAATTGTTGCGGACATTAAGTCGATCTTTGAAAACTCCGAGATCTCTTATCAGCAAATCGTGGTTGAGGTTACGGAGCGCTATCCACTCGAAGACATGGACCTTGCCCGCAAGATAATGGCGGAAATGCAAGCTCTTGGTGTTCGTGTCGCACTCGATGACGTTGGAACCGGCCATGGCGGCATGGCCTATCTGCAGAAACTCGGTGTCGATATCATCAAAATCGACAAGATGTTTATCGACAGCATCAGCTCCGATGACAATTCGACCACCATCGTCGATTCTATGGTCGAGCTGGCCGACAACCTTGGCATGGGCATTATCGCTGAGGGCGTTGAGGAAGAGGAACAGATTGACCGCTTGATGGAACTTGGTGTGACTGCGGCCCAAGGCTATTATTTTGCGCAGCCAATGCCTGCTAAAGAGTTTATCGAGTTTGCCGAGCGGATCGAAGATGAAGCCCGTGAGCGGGCGCGGATCGCCGCAGAAGCAGCGGCTGCGGAACAGGCTGCTGCGGAAGCTGCCATGTCGGAAGCTGCTGCTTAGCGCGTCCCCAAAAGCGGTAATGCGGTTTCCTCAGCAACGATTGTTGGCCGGTGCAGTCTCGAACTATGCCTCTTTGTGCACCCATGCGACCAAGCTGGAATGGGCGGCTATTGGAAAAACTTAGTTAGGAGCCAAGGACAGCTGACTCACATAAGTTCGGAAGTCGTCAATGTTATTAAACGGCAAGAGTGTTTGCATCATTCCGTTTGACCACATTCCCCGGATTGTACCGTTTAGGTCAGGCAAGATTTTGAAGGCCTTTGGTGTTGCTGCAACGAGAGCTGCTCCATAAACAAACATTGGCCGTTCGGGATTGTGGATCAGAGTTTCGATCCCGGCTTTCTTCATGGCCTGAAGGACGACGAACTCATCGGAGATATAAGCGTCTGCATGTCCAAGATCGACCATCTGAACCGCAGATAAATCCGAGTCCGTGTAGCTGATCTTTATGTCCGGATCTTGCAGGATCGCCGGGTCCAGGCCGTAGCCCAATGTTGCTGCAAGGGTTTTTTCGCGCAGGTCTTTTGCGGTCTTTGGGATTGCATTTCCTTTTCGGACAAACACGAAATCCCGGCGGAATATCATGGGCAGGGACCTTTCGGTCGAGAACGTCTCATAATCAGACATTTCTATCTCGAGAATAGGCATTCCAAAATCAACCTTGCCTGTTTTGAGCAGGACGGGAACCCGTCTGCTGGGGACCACGGAAATTTCGACTGAATGCCCAGTGCGTTCGAATATCTCGGTGACGGCGACGGCTAGCATTCCGGACCGGCCGTCTTTGCTCACAAGCCCTTCCAGATGTGGAGAAGCGACACGAAAGGTGTCAGCCATAGCAATCGGAACGCTGAGCAACAGATTTATGGTCAGGCAAATTGAGAACAGAAAATTCATGGAGCCTCTCTTCCGTAAGGTTAGCATGAGGCGCCTGGCAAAAGGAAACAGATCGGCAGGGAATTACCCGCCATCGCAGGTGGCGTTTCGGGAAAGGCAATCGGCCAACGGTATGTCGCAACGGCCTTTCGACAGGTTGCAGGCACTTCTGGTTGCTCGACAAAGACCAAATGATGCATTGGAGAAATGCCTCATCTTTACTGTACCGGCTGGACGGTTTATATGAAGACTTACTGTACCGGCTGGACGGTTTGGAAATTGTGAGCCATGTCAAAAAACACCAAGGATACCAAGGGCCAGATCCTGCAGGCTGCGCTGGAAGTTGTCTCCCAGTCCGGGACGGCTGCTCTGACGCTTGAAGCTGTCGCCGAAGAAGCGGGCTTTTCCAAGGGAGGCTTGCTTTATAATTTCCCAACCAAAGACGCGCTTATCCGGGGGATGGTGGAATTTCTAGCCGGTAAGTTCGAAGCGGAAATCGCAACTGCGCGAGACGTGAACAGGGCGTCCAAATCGCCAACTCTGGCGGCAATGGTCGATGTTACGGAAGGCTGGCTCCGTCAGCAAAGGGACGTGGCTCGTGCTATATTACCGGCGACGGCCGACAAACCAGACTTAAGACAGCCCTTCATTGATGTGAAGCTTCGATTGCGCGCTGCGATTTTGGAAGAGACCGGGGATCTTGGCGCAGCTTTCGCAATATGGACAAGCCTTGAAGGGCTGCATTTTTCTGAAGCGCATTGCGTTTCCACTTTGACAGACGACGATCGTGCCGCGGTATTCAGCGAATTACGCGCCCGGCTGGCAGAATTGAACAAATAGGACGGATATCAATGTTGGCATTGTTGAGGGCGCCGGCTGCCAAGGCGGCGGTTATTGTGCTATCGGCGGCGTTTTTAGGCGCGTGTCAGGAAGATGTGGTGGACCCAATTGCTGAGGCGGAAGCGAAATTGCACGCCGCACCACGCCCGGCGAAATTGTTCACAGTCACGGATCAGATTGGTCTGATCGAGCGGCGTTTTGCCGGCCGTGTCGCTGCTGTTCAGACCGTGGATTTGTCATTCCAGGTCAAGGGCCGACTGGTAGAGTTGCCGGTTTTGGAGAGCCAGCAGGTCTCCAAGGGCGATCTGATTGGTAAACTGGAAACGGCCGATTATGACCGGGCTCTGCGTGAGGCGACCATCAATGTTGAGCAGGCCAAGCGGGAACTGGACCGGCTGGAAACGCTGCGCGACCGGTCTGTCATCTCTGTTTCGGCTTTCGACGCCCAGAAAGACAAATACGATCTAGCGGTTGAGCGCTTGAAGGAAGCCAAGCAGGATCTGGAATACACCGATTTGCGTGCACCTTTTGATGGCATCGTATCGCTGCGCCTGATCGACAATTTCACTACAGTGAGCGTTGGAACGCCTGTGGTGCGGTTGCATGACATCTCTGAAGTTCAGGTGGATATCAACGTTGCTGAGGCTCTGTTTGGCCGGGTCACGGAAACGGAAGTCGTTTCTATGGAAGCCAGGTTCCCAGCATACAAGGATGTCTGGTTTCCTCTGATATATCGGGAGCATTCGTCGCAAGTGGATGATGTTACCCAAACATACCGGGTCACGCTGGCCATGCCGCGTAAAGATGCCGACCAGCTGTTCCCGGGTATGACGGCTTCGGTTCGGGTCAAATTTCTGCCGGAAGGACTGGAGCTCGGAGAAATGTTCCTGATCCCAACAGGATCAGTCGCGATTGATGGTGATGGCAAGTCCTTCGTCTGGATCTTTGATGACAAAAGCGGCGCTGTCGCCAAGCGAGGTGTGGAAGTCGGCACCATTATGGGCGACTACATTCCCGTCAGCTCCGGACTAGGGGCTGGTGAAGAGATCGTATCCGCTGGAGCCGCCTTCTTGAGCGAAGGCCAGGTCGTGCGCCCGCTGCGCTGATCCCACGACATTAGGAACAAGGATTAGATCCCTTGGATATTGCACGTTATTCCATCCAAAAACCGGTCAATACGTGGATGATCGTTGTCATGGCGCTGCTTGGCGGCCTGTGGGGACTGAGCACCGTCGGCCGGCTGGAAGACCCGGCTTTCACCATCAAGGAAGCCCAAGTCATCACCGGTTATGCAGGTGCGACTGCAGCAGAGGTTGAGAACGAGGTCACAGAAATCCTTGAGACGGCCATCCAGCAGATGCCGCAACTCAAGAAAATCACTTCGGTCTCCGAACCTGGGCTGTCACGCATCCGGGTAGAGATCAAAGACACTTATGACGGCACGGAGTTGCCGCAGGTCTGGGACGAGCTGCGCCGCAAGGTCAGCGACGAACAGCGCCAATTGCCCGCAGGGGCAGGAACCCCGTTGGTCTATGATGATTTCGGTGATGTCTACGGCTTGTTCTATGCCTTTACAGCGGACGGCTATACCAACAGGGACATTCGGCAAACGGTCAAGCGTATTCGCCGCGAATTGCTGACCGTGACCGGGGTCGGCAAAGTGGATATTTCCGGTGAACCGGAGGATGTCATCTACCTCAATGTCGATCACGACAAGATTGCCGGCCTTGGCATATCTATGACCGACATAATCGGCGTTTTGGATGCTGAAAACCGGATACAAACCAACGGTTCGGGCATCTCTGGAAACAAACGGATCCGTCTGATGACGGCATCGGCCTTTGATGATTTCCGGGGGATTCAGGACCTTGTGATCGGCCGCCCGGGCTCCACCGCGATGATCCGCTTGTCTGACATCGCAACCCTCGAACTGGGCGAGCCTGAACGGCCATCGCGCTTGATCCGCCACGATGGTCAGGAAGCCGTTACCATCGGGGTGTCCCAGGTCGACGGTGCCAACATCGTGGAAGTCGGTGCCCGGGTCATTCAAAAGCTCGCGGAAATTGAAGGGCAGCTCCCGGTTGGGATGCAGATCCATCCGATTTATGAACAAAACATCGTGGTCGATGAATCGGTGAACGGATTTATCATCAACTTGGCCGCATCCGTGGTCATTGTGATCGGTGTTTTGGCGTTGTTCATGGGGTGGCGTGCCGCGCTGGTCGTCGGAACAGTTTTGTTGTTGACCGTGATGGCAACAGTTCTGTTTATGCGTCTCTTTGCAATTGAAATGGAACGGATTTCACTCGGCGCGCTGATCATTGCCATGGGGATGCTTGTCGACAACGCCATCGTTGTGGCTGAGGGCATGATGATCAACATGCAGCGCGGCATGCGGGCGATTGAAGCTGCGAGCAAAGTGGTCAAGCAGACCATGTGGCCGCTGCTGGGTGCCACCGTCATCGGAATCATGGCGTTTTCCGGGATTGGTTTGTCGCCGGATGCGACGGGCGAATTCTTGTTCTCCCTGTTTGCTGTGATCGGGATTTCGCTGCTGCTGTCCTGGGTATTTGCAATCACCGTGACACCCTTGTTCGGCAAGTATTTTTTCCGAACGGCAGAAGATGTTGATGGTGACCATGATCCTTACAAAGGCATTCTTTACACGGTCTACCGGAAGTTTCTGATTGGTACCTTGCATGTTCGTCTTCTGACGATTGCCGTTCTGATCGGGATCACAGTTGCCTGTGTCATGGCTTTCGGCAACGTCAAACAGGCGTTTTTTCCAGACAGCAACACACCGCTTTTTTATGTCCACTACTGGACGCCTCAAGGGACCGATATCCGGGCAACGGAAGCTGATTTGAAGGAAATGGAAGCCATCGTTCTGGCCGATGACCGGGTCAGCACGGTCACCAGTTTTGCTGGCGGCGGCGCGACGCGGTTCATGCTAACCTATGGCCCGGAGGATGACAATCCAGCCTATGGCCATATGATCATCCGGACCACAAGCCGGGAGGTGATCGACGGGCTTGCGCTGGATCTCCGCGAACAGTTTTCGGAGAAATTTCCCTCAGCTCAGGTCATCACCAAACGGCTGGTATTTGGGCCTGGCGGAGGTGCAAAAATCGAAGCGCGCTTCTCCGGACCGGATGCAAATACACTCAAACGCCTAAGTGATGAGGCCAAGGCCATCTTCTCTCTGCCGGATAACAAGCTCGCAGATATCAACACTGACTGGCGTCAGCGCGAACTCGTCGTCCGGCCGGTTTTTGATGAAGACCGGGCTCGCATATCCGGGATTACCCGAGAGGAGTTATCTCTGGCCCTGCAGTTTGCCACCGAAGGTGTGCAGGTTGGTGCGTATCGCGATTTTGATGAAAGCATTCCGATTGTCGCGAGAAAAGCGGGTACTGACGGCATTTCGGTCAATGAAAGCGTGTCTGACTCCGTTGTCTGGAGCGCCAGCCAACGCCGGTATGTCCCGGTCGATCAGGTCGTGCGTGAATTCGTCATGGAACCGCAGGACACCTTGATCCAGCGCCGCAACCGCGTGCGCACGATTACAGTGCAGGCGGAGACGACGGGCGGTGAAACAGCAACAGCGGCCCTGGCCCGTGTCCGGCCTCAGATCGAAGCCATTGTCCTGCCCGCCGGGTATGCATTGGAGTGGGGAGGCGAATACGAGAGTACCAACGATGCCCAGGCATCCCTTGGGGCACAGCTGCCGCTTGGTTTCCTGGTGATGTTGATCATCTCAATTCTGCTGTTTGGATCGATCCGCCAGCCGCTGATTATCTGGCTGATGGTCCCGATGTCGATCAACGGTGTCGCGATTGCGCTATTGGCGACTGACACGCCGTTCGGTTTCATGTCGTTGCTCGGCTTCCTGTCGCTGTCTGGCATGCTGATCAAAAACGCGATCGTGTTGCTTGAGGAAATCGATCTGATGATCGGTGAGGGCAAGGAGAAGTATCAGGCTATTGTCGAGGCGAGCGTCTCACGTATGCGGCCGGTAATGCTGGCTGCGATTACTACGATCCTGGGTATGGCGCCGTTGTTGTCGGATGCGTTCTTCCGAGGGATGGCCGTCACAATTATGGGGGGGCTGGCCTTTGCGACAGTACTGACGCTGATTGCTGCCCCGGTACTGTACGCGCTGTTTTTCCGGGTCCGCCCGACTAAGGCAGGTCAATCTAAATCACCGGCAATGCCGGCGGACGCTCAGCCTGCCGCCGGAGAATAGTCAAAAACAAACCGCCTGCCAGCAAAGCCTTCTTTCTTGAAAGCTCTGAGTGGCAGGCGGCAATGCCCGGCTGGTGGGCCGCCCCTGGCGGAAACGAGAGGCCGGATGGGACCGGGCAGTGTGGATCTACTTCAAGTGTGCCAACTCGCCGCGCAGGCGGGATTTGCACTCTTTGACGTTACCCAGAACTCTGGTGCAGACGCCGTGTGAGTTTTCCTTTTCGACCAGGAAGGAGTCCATCCGGGCCTCCAAATCCCGCAAGCGGGAGCGCCGGGATGCGGACCCGGACGGCAATGCGTTGATCCCGTAATAAGGCCAGAACAAAGTCATCGGTTAGTTCCTTTCGAAATTTGGGGTCAGGCTGCAGACTGAGTGCAATTCATCGACAGTTCGATGCGCTGAATTTCATCACGCATACGCAGTTTGAATTTCTTGAGTGCCCGGATGTGCTCACGGTCTGGATAAGCGTGCAGCTCCTCACGCCGGATCAGGCTGTCCAGTGTACCGTGCTGTTTGCGCAAGGAAGTCAGGCGTGCGTGCATTATCGGGCTCCTCAAAAAGTGTTGCTTTGACACCTCCTGATATGGAAATGAAATCTCGATAGTTGAAATACATTGTTTCAATCATATCGATAGATTATCTCTATGTCTGGTAAGTGTTGGAGGTAAACTGATATGGGATATCGGCCATCTGCCAGGCAGCTTGAGTATTTCATCGCGCTCGCAGAGTGCACGCATTTCGGAAAAGCAGCAAAAACATGCTATGTCTCACAGCCAACATTATCTCATCAATTCAAACTATTAGAAGAAGGTCTTGAGACATCACTTTTAGAAAGGGGTGCTGCTGGAATCAGTTTGACTGCTGCAGGCGAACGATTGCTGCCCTTGGCCCGGCGCGCCTTGGAGGCATTGGACGATTTTGTGACCGCGGCTGAGGCAGGACGGGAAAATTTGGGTGGTTTGATCCGTCTGGGCGTTCCATCCACCTTCGGGCCGTATTTCATGCCGTATTTGCTGCCGATTCTAAAATCGAGCTACCCTGGATTGGAGCTGTACATCCGCGAAGACCGGCCTGCGGTTCTAGAACAACAGATCCTTGACGGCAGTCTGGATTGCATCATTTCGCCGGACCTGACCGGCACTGAGCGTCTACAGGCTCTTCAATTGTGCCGGGAGGAGTTGTCGCTTGCCGTGCCTAGGTCTCATCCGCTTGCCGGCTTGGACGTTATTCCGGTGGAGATGTTAGGCGGAGAGCGGCTACTCACGCTTAGTCAAGGGTTCCGATTGCACGATGATGTGCAGGCCCTAGCCCATGCGGCAGGGGCGGAGTTCCGGCAGGATTATGAAGGCACAAGTCTCGATGCTTTGCGCCAGATGGTTTCCATCGGCATGGGGCTGTGTCTGTTTCCGGCCGCTTACATCGCGTCCGAATTCGGTAAAGAGCCCGATGTCCTGTTGAAAAATGTAGCAGATGCAAACCTAAGCCGAACCATCTGTATCGCTTGGCGGCGGGAAAGTGCCCGCTCGGAACACTTCGAAGAGCTGTTCGAGCTGTCGTACAGAGCCGTTGTAACGATGCAGGTTCCAGGAATCGTAGCAATCCGGTCATCATGAAGAGGAAAATGGCGGTCAAGTTGCCCCTGCGGGAAAATCATGTCAGCCTTGAAGAAACTCAACGGAGATGTGCCATGCCCCAGATTTCCGCCGGTACCGATTGCCAGACCGTCATCACCACGTTCGAAATGACCCCGGGGACTTGTTTAGACCTCCTGGAAGAACTCAAAGACGCCTATGACAGCTTTATCCAGCATCAGCCAGGGTTTATTGGCGCCGGTTTGCATGTCAACGACGCTCAGACCCGGATTGCCAACTATTCTCAATGGCGCAAGCGCGATGATTTTCTGGCCATGCTGCGGTCACCAGAAATGCGCGAGCGCAACCGCCGGATCTCAGCACTGTGCAAGAGCTTCGAGCCGGTGATGTACGACGTCGCGGAGAGCTTCGCATAAATTGCATGGATTTAGCGCAGACAAATCGTAGGTAGTCGCCTTTGCAGCATGCCTGAGATGTTGGTCTTAGGAAGAACTGATTTCAACCAAGTCTCTGCGTCTCTACAAAACTTTTTTTGCTTAGATGTATGCATTATCTCGCATGTATAATCTAGCGACCGATAGTAATTAAGTTCAGCGGGTAAATATAATATTTTGTTGCCTTTACGGTCGGTGTGCGAATAGGGATTAATCCTGATTAGATAAAATAAAAAACTTACTTGGGAAAACTATAAAGGCATGGCACTATTGGGTGATCGTAAAAATCCCAGCCGGGGGATTTCGTTTTGTTTAGACTTCTACTTATCCAACTCCTCGCTCTGTGTATTTCTGTCAGCGTTGCTGCTGCCGGCAAACCCACCAAGATACGCCTAACCAACGGCGAATGGGCGCCATATCAATCCGAAAACTTGCCCGAATATGGGGCCGCTTCGGAGCTGGTGACAAAAGCCTTTGAAGCCGTGGGCATTGAAGTTGAGTACGGGTTCTTCCCTTGGAACCGGGCGATGATGCTTGTGGAACGCGGGGCATGGGACGGCACATTCATGTGGGTGCTGACACCAGAACGCGAGCGCCTGTATCTGCCTAGCGATCCTTTATTTACTTTGCGGGAAGTCGTGTTCTTCTCTCACGACAATCCGGTTGCGGCCCAAAAAGCGGAAGATCTAACCGGCAAGGTTATGGGGGCACTGGATTCAAGTGCATTTGGCCGGCAGTTTACTACGCTGGTTGAGAATGATTCTATCATTGTTGCTCGTGTGCCGAACAACCAGCAACTCTTTCAGATGCTCGCAATGGGGCGGGTGGATTTTGTGCCAGAACTGGAAACCAGCGGTTATGATGCTGTTCGCGAACATCTGACGGAAGATCAACGGAAGCGGATCAGTCATCTTGAGAGTTTGACTTATCCCTGGTCCTACCATCTGCTGATTTCCCGGCAGACTGAAGACGGTCCCTATTTTGTCGACGCCTTCAACCGCGGTATGGCCATCATCCGAGCAAACGGCGAGTTTGAGCGCATCATCGGGTCCTATATCCGGCCGAAACCGATTAATTGACTTACGGATGAACCTCTCGACCGCGTTTGTTTCCTTTGGACGAGAAGAGATCGACCAAGGCGTTGTGCGGTATAAGGTTGTTAGCTCCGCCGGGTATCTCGATCAGCCGAACACAATAACGGCCCCGGCACTCGTGTGCGTAGGGGCCGTTTACATTTCTGAACAGTGAAAACGTCTGTCTAGCTTATTGGTAGTTGGCTAGGATTTTAGCCTGCGTTCCGTCGTCGATCATCGATTTCAGAGCATCCTGCATCTTCTTGACGTTTCCGGCGTTTGTGCCAGGGTTACAAGCCATGGATAGCACGGTTTCAGACAGAACGACCGCGATATCTACGTCTTTACCGTCCTTTTTCAAACTGTTGTAGAACGCCTCGGAGACTGCAACCAGGTCAATCCGGCCAGCATCTAGCTTCTTCAAGGTTGTTTCCATGTTCTTTGCTGCGTCGATTTTCGGAAACCCCTGATCCTTGAGAAGGGACTCTGTGTAGTCTTGTGACTGAGTGCCAACAGTGAAAGCTTTCGCGTCTTCAATTGTCGACGGGTTCACATCCGAACCGGATTTTTTCATCAGAAGCGTCCGGTCGACGTTAAGGGGCTCAACCCAAACAAACTTGGGATCGCGTTCAGCCGTATGGGAAGCCGTGAAGACGCAATAATCCGCTTTCTTCTCTGCAAGGCCAATGGCGCGTGACCACTGAGCCATCTCTACATCATAAGAAAGTCCAGCGCGGTTCATGACTTCAAACACTTGGTCTGCGCCAAATCCGACAATCTTGTCACCATCCGTGTAGTTGAACGGCTTGTATTCTTCCGTTGTCAGGTTGATATCCGCCGCCATAGCTGGTGACATCACTGTAACTGCAGCAAGCGCGATAAGTCCGGTAGCGAATTTCATAATTGTTCCTTTCTGGAGCGACCTTGTCCGGTCTTTTTTGGCCTGCCTGATTAGAGGGGCAAGGTCACTACAATAGGTTACGCGGTGTGTTGAAAATTCCGGAAAAACATGAACTAGGTTATTGAAATATTGACGGAAATCGAGATTGTGACTATTGCTGATCGGACAACTGACAATGCGATTTTCGTCTGACCATTGCAGTTTTGAACACCTAATTCACCTCTGGACTGTTCCATGCCAATTGAAGTGACAAATTGCAGTGATATCGCAGCCGAAGATCTGTGTGCTGCGCTCAATCTTGCGTTTTCCGACTATCTGGTTCCGTTGCAAATGGACGTTTCGGCTTTCAAGGATTTTCAGGTTCAGCGCGGTTTTTCGGCGGAGCATTCCTTTGTCGCCCGGTCAGGGAATGAAATCGCCGCGTTCTGGCTGGCCAGCACACCGCTGAAAGACTACGGAAACCGCTGCTACACACTGTCGACAGGAACAGTGCCCGCCCACAGGCGAAAAGGTCTAATCAAAACCCTTTTTCATATGGTCTCGAACGCCTGCCAAGCGGACGGCGCATCGGGCCTGCAACACGAAGTGATTACCACAAACAACGGGGCTGTTGCCGTCTATAAAGCCATGGGATTCCGGCGGGCCCGTGACCTGCTGGTCTATAAGGTACCTTCTGAATCCCTTTCGGTTTCAGTGCCAGATGGTTTCGAAATCCGGGCTTTGACAATTGGGGAATTGCCTGTGCTCTCTGACTTTTTTGAAGACGTGCAAGCCACCCCGCAAAACAGCCGGGCGGCGGTTGGCAGTCAACCAGTGACCACCAAACTTATAGGTGCGTTTCAACGGGATGGAACGTTGATCGGGTGGGGCGCCATCTATCAAAGCGGTGCGGTTGTCCAGATCGCGGTTCGCAGGGATGTTCGCAGGCAGGGTGTTGGCACGGCGATTGTTATTGCTTTGGCAAAGGCCGTCGATACGGAGGTGCTGTCCTTCGTGAATGTTGATGCGGAAGCAACAACACTCACAGCCTTTTTAACTGCGTTAGGCGGTGAAGAAGTTCTGCGCCAATATGAAATGCGATTGCAGTTCTAAATTGGCCTTACAAGCTTGTCCGGATTAGGTGCCGCAAAAAGTCTGGTAGGGGCCGAAATCTGTAGGTGCGGGTTCGGCAAAGGCCTCTAAGCCGGGGCGCTCGTCAAACGGATTTTTCAGCACTGCAAGCAGCGTTTTAACCGGGGCATAATCAGCTCTTTCTGCCGCCGACAAAACCTCTTCCACCTTATGATTGCGCGGTATGTAGATCGGATTGATCCGGTTCATGGAAGCGCTGATCTCATCCAATGGTCTAGCTTCCGTTGCAAGCCGTTGCATCCACCGGTCCAACCAAGTGCTGACGCGGGCGGGGTCAGCAAAGAGCGTTTTGACGCTTTCGTCATTTCCATTGACGGCCTCAGAAAGCTTCCGGAACACCAGCGTATAATCGGCCTTTTGCTCTGTCATCGTGCTGAGAAGCTCTTCGAACAACTGAACGTCGTCATCCTGATGGCTTTCAAGGCCGTGCTTTTGACCCATACCTTTGATCCAGGCTGCTTTATAGAGCTCTGGATACCGGTCGAGTTCTGTGGAAGCGAGCGCGACGGCCCTGTCTAAATCCTCCGCATCGAACAAGGGAAGCAGCGCTTCAGCCAGCCGGGCCAGGTTCCACTGCAGGATTGTTGGCTGGCGGCCAAAAGCGTATCGTCCGCCATGATCGATGGAACTGAAAACGGCTGCGGGGTCGTAGGCATCGATAAAGGCGCAGGGGCCATAGTCGATGGTTTCGCCGGATATTGTAGTGTTGTCGGTGTTCATCACGCCATGCACAAACCCGATCAGCATCCATTTGGAGACGAGGGCCGCTTGCCGTTCGATCACCTGCCTGAAGAACTTTAGATAGCGATCATTTTCTCCGGACAGATCAGGATCGTGCCGGGCGATGGCATAATCGGCAAGCTGGCGAACTTTGTCCGTTTCGCTTCTTGCTGCGAAAAACTGAAATGTGCCGACCCGCAAATGGCTGGAAGCCACACGAGCAAGAACGGCGCCCGGTTTTGTGCCCTCGCGCGGGATCATCTCACCTGTGGTGACCGCGGCAAGGGCCCGGGTGGTAGGGACGCCGAGTGCATGCATGGCTTCGCCGAGGATATACTCCCTGAGCACCGGTCCGATCACAGCCTTGCCATCGCCGCCGCGCGAAAACGGTGTCCGGCCAGAGCCTTTTAGATGAATGTCCTGGCGTTGGCCTTGGCGGTCGATGATTTCACCGATCAAGAGCGCCCGCCCATCGCCGAGCTGCGGGGAAAACCCGCCGAACTGATGACCCGCATAGACCTGGGCGAGGGGAGATGCCCCCTCAGGGCGGGATACACCGGCAAAAATCGCAGCCCCGTCTGTCCCGCTTAAAGACGCCGCATCCAGGCCGAGGGCATCGGCAAGGTCATCGTTGAACAACACCATCTTGGGGTCAGGCACAGCTGCCCCTTGCCAATCGACATAGAACCCCGGCAGATCCCGGGCATAGGTATTATCGAACTGAAAGAGCGGTGGCTGGCTGGTCATATCCGGTCTTGGAAATCTTGTTAAAGACGCTGGCAGAATATAGTCGCCGGCGCATCCGCTTTCGAGCCTTTGATACGAAAAAACACGTAAAGAAAAGCTCTTGCCAGATTCGGCGGTATCTCCAAAAAATCACTGATTGATCGGTGGCGACGCAGGTCAGTGCAATCTATTGATGAAAAGACCAGTAAAAATGGCCGAAATAGGGAACTTTATGGGGAGTGCGACGGAAGGCGCGTTGACCAGTCACCGCGGGTCTGTCACCACGTGTCCCAAGGGAATAGTCCCGATCTTTAAAATACCGGGATGTTCCATTGCAGCCTAATCAGATTAAGGACCTTGCCGCGCATTGCGAGCAGTTCCGCACGCCCAACACTGGAATTGCGATTGGGCAGATTGTAACCACCGTCATTCCATTTATAGCGCTGATCGGCGCAATGTATTTCAGTTTGGATTACAGCTACTGGATTACACTTGCCTTGTCGCTGCCTGCAGCCGGAATGATCATCCGCTTCTTTATCATTCAGCATGATTGCGGCCACGGATCGTTTTTTGCGTCCAAAACGGCGAATGACCTGACGGGGCGGCTCATCAGCATCGTAACCTTGACGCCTTACGCCTATTGGCAACGGGCCCATGCGCTTCACCATGCGACCTCGTCCAATCTCGATCGGCGTGGTTTTGGTGACATCGATACGCTGACGGTAGCGGAATACAAAGCGCTGCCATTGATGAAACGGATCAATTACCGGATTTACCGCAATCCGTTCATCATGACGTTCGTGGGCGGTGTTGTGCATTTTCTGATCATTCAGCGGCTGCCATTCACCGTGCAAAGACCTTCACGGAAAATGACCAGCAGCGTTCTTATGCTGAACGTAGCAATTATCGTTGTCTACGGCGCAATCGGCGCACTGTTTGGCTGGGTGAACTTTGTCTTGATCTTTGCCCCGATCGTGGTGTTCTCAGGTGCGGCGGGTGTTTGGTTGTTCTATGTCCAGCATCAGTTTGAAGAAACACATTGGTCTAGAGACGGGGAGTGGGATCGAAAGACCGCTGCCGTGCTCGGCTCATCTTACTACCAGCTGCCGGGTATCCTGAATTGGTTCACCGGCAACATTGGACTGCATCATATTCACCACCTGTGCAGTCACATTCCCAATTACCGTTTGCAGGAGTGCATGGCCGCGAAGCCTGAATTGGCATCCATCAACCGGCTGACGTTTTGGGAAAGCTTGAAGTGCGCGCATCTGGCACTTTGGGATGAAGACAGCAGACGCCTGGTATCATTTGCACAGGCGTAAAATCGCGTCGTCTTGAGTGGGGACGGCGCGGAAGGTCTTCTTCCGTTTCTGAGTATCTGTGACAATCTACAAACTATACGGCTATCTGGCGTATAGTTGACTGCTCATAACCGTTTTTTTGCCGGATGACACATAATTGGGCAGACAACGGAACTTCAAAAAGTGGCTTCACGCCTTAGGGAGGCACTTGCAGATGATAAAGGTATCTGTTTGCAGCAGCACTCCAGAAGTCTGCGACGAAGCCGCGTATAGAGGGGTTCGGCAAGTTTTTGTTAAAAAGGCAATGCACATCTCGGGCGCAACAGCGTTCTTCAGTAGATGGGCAGCTGTTGTTTCATCTTTGTTTCTGTTTTGCACTCCCTCAGTCATTGCTGAGGAGCCGCGCTTAGAACGCCCTGTTCTTGTGACCGGGCAAGCGGAAGATGGGTATCGGCCCTTCCTATTTCCGGTAGGAGCGCCGCGGCGCGGTATCTATTACGACATTGCCGAACGAGTCACCGCCATCACTGGCATCGAAATCAAATGGGAAGTAATGCCGGCAACCCGTGGCCGGTATCTGTTTGAAAGCTGTCAGGTACAGCTCGAATTTGGGGTCTCACCGACGTGGTATTCCGATAAAGAGCTGGCGAACTCGCACTTTTCAGAACCGTTTATGAAACACATCGACGCCCTTGCATATGCAGGGCCGGACCAGGGCGTGGACCAAATCTCCGTGAAGGACGAGCCCGTTTTAGCGATTCTAGGGTATCGATACCCCACTTTTGAGTTTGATGAGCGGTTTGACGTCAAGTCCGAACGGACAATGATTATGATGCTTCACCAAGGCAGGGCAAAGGCCGGTATCCTTGAAAAAACGGTCGGTCAATATCTCGCAAATGACATGGGAGTGGAGATAAACTTTGCGCAAACGGTAGAAACCACGGAGTTGTCCCTTCGGGTTCATCCCTGCGCTGAAGCCCATTTACCGGCCTTGAACCAAGCCATTGCCGAACTGAAAAACAGCGGTGAAATCGGCCGGATCATGGAAAGCTACCTCAAGCCGGTTCCGTGATGCTTATGAGTTTTCGCCGCATGGCATCGCGCAAATCGCAAATTATCGGCCGCTGGAAATTGAATTGAGGCTCTGTCGTTAAGAAGCGCGACGCGTGTCTGAGCTGGCTGTTATGTGATTCACATTTATCTTTTGCGCTCGTCATTTATCTCGATGAGAGTTTGCGAAGTCTGGCAATCGTCATCCGTTACGGGGCTTCGCAATCCTCGTTTTTTTGCCTTATTTTCATAATTTCGCATGTTGATTGTGGATGTTTCCGCCAAATGCGTCACAACACCCAGCCTGCATATTATCCTATTTGAGATGGCAAAGGCTGCTGGCCCAGCCGGGAAATCAGAACAAATCATTTTGAGTCGATTTGAGCGGTGAAACGCCAGCTTTTTCATTGCCTTCGAGAGTAGAAGCCCCATCTACAATAGAGGGGGTGACGCTATCAAATCGCCTGAAATGGAAGCCGAAAATGGAGATTTATACACGTTTCGCTGAAGACTATAGAAACAAGAGCCTGGAAGAACTGACGATCCAGGACTACCTGCTTGGGTGCAGGGACAATGCTCTGATGCGCGCAACCGCAGCTGAACGAATGATGGCTGCGATTGGTGAGCCGGAAATCGTCGATACCAGCCAGGACCAGCTCCTTGGCCGGATCTTCATGAACCGGACGATCAAACGCTATAAACCCTTTGAAAAACTCTATGGCATGGAAGCGACGATCGAACGGATCGTCGGCTACTTCCGTCATGCCAGCCAAGGCCTGGAAGAACGCAAGCAGGTCCTTTATCTGCTCGGCCCCGTCGGCGGCGGAAAGTCCAGCATCGCTGAAATCCTGAAAAAGCTGATGGAACAAGAACCCATCTATGCTTTGAAGGCCGGAGATCAGATCAGTCCGGTTTTTGAATCCCCTTTAGGACTGTTTGATCCAGACCAGATGGGCGATCTGCTTTCGGACAAATACAATATTCCTCGACGGCTTCTGAAAGGCCTAATTTCGCCATGGGCGGCGAAGCGGCTGCAGGAATTCGATGGCGATATCTCAAAATTTTCGATCGTTAAACTCTATCCCTCTCGTCTACATCAGATAGGTGTCACCAAGACCGAGCCAGGGGATGAGAACAATCAGGATGTCTCGGCGCTTGTCGGCAAGCTGGATATCCGGAAACTTGAGGAATTCAGCCAAAACGATCCGGACGCCTACAGCTACTCAGGTGCGCTCAATCGGACGACACAGGGGCTGATGGAATTTGTCGAGATGTTCAAGGCGCCAATCAAGGTGCTCCATCCATTGCTGACAGCGACCCAAGAAGGGTCCTATGTCGGCACGGAAAACATTGGTGCGTTGCCATTCCAGGGCCTGGTTCTGGCGCATTCAAACGAATCTGAATGGCATCAATTCAAAAACAATAAAAACAACGAGGCGTTCCTTGACCGGATCAGTGTGGTCAAGGTGCCGTATTGCCTCCGCGCAACGGCCGAGGCCCAGATCTACGACAAGCTTTTGCATGAAAGTGCGTTGGCCGAAGCGCCCTGTGCGCCGGAAACTCTGCCGCTGCTTGCAAGGTTCAGTGTTTTAACCCGGCTTCACGAGCACGAGAATTCGACTCTTTATTCTAAGCTCCGGGTCTACGACGGCGAAATGCTGAAAGATGCTGACCCCAAAGCCAAGTCGATGCAGGAATACCGCGATGCTGCCGGTGTCGACGAGGGCATGAACGGGATTTCTACTCGGTTCGCTTTCAAGGTTCTATCCGAAACGTTCAACCACGATACGGAAGAAATCTCGGCTGATCCTGTCCATCTCATGTATGTGCTGGAACAGGCGGTCCGGCGCGAGCAGTTCGATCATGAAACCGAGAGCAAATACCTTGATTTTCTGAAGACCGAACTTGCAACGCATTACGCGGACTTCATCGGCAATGAAATCCAGAAAGCTTATCTGGAATCCTACACAGACTATGGTCAGAACCTGTTTGACCGCTACATCGCCTATGCCGATGCCTGGATTGAGGAGCAAGATTACAAAGATCCTGATACCGGCCAGATTTTTGACCGCGAAATCCTGGAAAAGGAACTGGAAAAAATCGAAAAACCGGCCGGTGTTGCCAATCCAAAAGACTTCCGCAATGAGGTCGTCAAATTTGTCTTGAGGGCCCGGGCGGAGAACCAGGGCCGGAATCCGGACTGGCGGCGCTATGAGAAGCTGCGGCAGGTGATCGAAAAACGGATGTTCGGCAAGGTCGAGGAACTGCTTCCGGTGATCAGCTTTGGTGCCAAACGCGACAAGAAGACGGATGCCAAGCACCACGAATTTGTCGAGCGCATGACCAGCCATGGGTACACAAAACGCCAGGTTCGGCGGCTTGTGGAATGGTACATGCGTGTCAACAAAGCCGGATAACCCGGCTGGAGGCCGTCTGAAGCATGACGCATTTTATCGACCGCCGGCTGAACCCGAAAGACAAGAGCCTCAGCAACCGCCGCAGGTTTTTGAAGCGGGTGCGATCGCAGATCAAAAAAGCGGTTAAAGACGCCGTCAGAGAGCGTGGCATTGCCGATGTCGACCGTGGCAAGAACGTTAGCGTGCCCACGGACGGCATTTCCGAGCCGAGCTTCCGCAATGGGACAGGCACCGGGCGCCATGAGCGCATTTATACCGGCAACAAAACGTTCCAATCCGGAGACCGGATCAAGAAGCCGCCGAGCGGCGACGGCGGCGCTGGCGGCAAACAGGGCTCGGCGGACGGGGAAGGGGAAGATGAGTTTCTCTTTGCCCTGTCGCGGGAGGAATTCCTCGATTTCTTCTTCGATGACTTGGAACTGCCCGATCTGATCAAACACAGTTTGAAGGAGATCACAAAAACCAAGCCGCAACGTGCGGGGTTCTCGGTTTCCGGATCCCCGGCCAATATCAACATCGGCCGGACGATGCGTAATGCGTATGGCCGCAGGATCGGACTTAAGCGCCCGAAAACGAAGGACCTGAAAGCGCTTGAGGAAAAGATCGCGGTTCTTGAAGATGTCGCTGTTCCGACAGAGAAACAGCAGTCCGAGCTGGCAGACTTGCACGCGCAACACGCCAAGGCTGTGCGCCGGCGGCGGCTGATCTCCTACATCGATCCTTTGGACGTGCGCTACAACTACTTCGTCCAGCAGCCGCAACCCAACACCAATGCGGTCATGTTCTGCCTAATGGACGTCTCAGCATCGATGGGCGAGCGGGAGAAGGATCTCGCGAAGCGGTTCTTCATGCTGCTGCACCTGTTCTTGAACAAGCGCTACGACAAAACAGAGATTGTTTTTATCCGTCATACGCACGATGCGTCTGAAGTTGACGAAGAAACCTTCTTCTATTCTCGACAGACCGGCGGAACCGTTGTCAGTACGGCCTTGGTCAAAATGCAAGAAGTTATAGCCGACCGGTATCCGCCGTCGGAGTGGAACATCTATGCAGCTCAGGCATCTGACGGCGAAAACTACAGCGGTGACTCGTTGAAATGCGCCAAGCTCCTCAGCGAAGACATCATGCACATGTGCCAGTACTTTGCTTATGTTGAAATCGTTGAAGAAAACGAAGCCCAGCTGATCCGCAGCGAACTTAGCGGCATGGAACTTTGGGATTCCTATCGCCTTGTGGCGCAAAGCTGGCCGAATTTCGCCCAAAAACGTGTCGCGACAGCCACGGACATCTATCCGGTGTTCCGCGAGTTGTTTGCACGGGATGATGCGGGGAAACAGCATGGCTAAGCGGTCACCAAAGTCTAAGAGCCAGCCTCTGTTTACCGAGGTTGATTGGGACTTCGACACTTTGAACCGGACCTATGACGCTCTTGAGGACGTCGCTTTGAAGGATCTGGAGCTGGACTTTTATCCAAACCAGATCGAAATCATCTCATCCGAACAGATGCTGGATGCCTATTCCTCCATCGGCATGCCGCTGATGTATCACCACTGGTCTTTCGGCAAACACTTTGTCGGGCATCAGCATCTTTACCGCAAAGGCGCGCGCGGCCTCGCTTATGAGATCGTGATCAATTCCAATCCTTGTATCAGCTATTGCCTGGAAGAAAACACCATGGCCTTGCAGGCCTTGGTGATGGCTCATGCAGCCTTTGGCCACAATCATTTCTTCAAGAACAATCATTTATTCGAACAATGGACGGATGCCGAAGGAATTCTCGACTACCTGGAATATGCCCGCAAATTCATCGCCGACTGTGAAGAAAGTCACGGAATTGAAGACGTTGAACTCATTTTGGATGCGGCGCATGCGCTGATGTCCTTTGGCGTGTTCCGGCATCGCCGGCCGCGCCAGCTCTCGTTGAAGGAGGCGGAAGAACAACGTCTTGAGCGGCTCAAGGCCTCCGAGCAGAACGTTTATTATCTTTGGAACACAATCCCGGACCAGGACACGGATCAGCAAGGCGATGCGGCCCTTGCCAAACGCAAACAGAATATGCAGCTGCCGGAAGAAAACATTTTGTATTTCCTGGAGCAGTACAGCCCGGTATTAAGATCCTGGCAGCGGGAAATTCTTCGGATCGTCCGCAATGTGGCGCAGTACTTCTATCCGCAGAAACAGACCAAAATCATGAATGAGGGGTGTGCTTGTTTCGTACATTACCACATCCTCAACACGCTCTATGAACAGGGCCGGATTACAGACGGTGCGATGCTGGAAATCCTGCACAGTCACACCAATGTCGTCACCCAGCCGGAGTTTGATGATCCGCGCTATTCCTGGATCAATCCGTATGCCCTTGGGTTCGCGATGATGCAGGACATCAAACGGATCTGTACCGAGCCGAAGGATGAAGACCGGGAGTGGTTTCCTGATATTGCCGGCAGTGGCGACTGGCGTGGTGTTCTGAAACACGCTTGGGCCAATTACCGGGATGAAAGTTTTATCCAACAGTTCCTGTCGCCGACCGTCATGCGCCACTTCCGCATGTTTGCGCTCGCCGATGAGGCCAAAAACTCGTTTTGCACCGTCACCGGCATTCACGACACCCAAGGCTACCGCCACTTAAGGGATGTGCTGGCGCTCAATCACGACATGTCATTCCTGGAACCGGACATTCAGATTGTCGATGCCGACCTTTTGGGCGACCGCTGCCTGCATTTGCAAGCGGTCAAACGCAATGGCGTCGAGCTCGATCCAGCCAGCAAAAACAAGACCATCAATCACATCGAACGTCTTTGGGGCTACAAGGTTGAGCTGAAAGAGGTCGAGAATACCGTTTGAGGTGATCGCCCGGTAAGCCGCCGCCATGGCAAAACAAATTCTGCCCGAACGTCCCCAGTAAGCGGGGTTATTAGCGGGAATCTGGTTTAGCGTTGTTACCAGGGGAAACCGGTCTGGGGTGTCCCGGCGAGAACCTTGTCAGCGGCCTGAGGCCGAGCCGCAGATGTTGTCTGAAACTGTCTTAAGGCTCTAGAAGGCTGCTCCAAATGATGTGCGGACCAAACAATAGTCTAGTTAACTTCGCGAGTGGATTTTTCGAACTGTTTTTCCTGATCCCTTAAAACAAGTAAGTCATCAAGAGCTGTCTGGAACCGTTCAACGACCCAATTGGGCGTGTCGATGTTAAATGCGAAGTTCAAACTAACGGTATTTGCAAGAAACACCGGCTCATATTCGGAAGGATTTACGCCTACTTCGTTTGCAAGCCGTTCAAAATTCTTCCATTGGATTGGTATGAAATCAATCCGGTCAGCTGCCAGCATTCTGACATTGAAGAGACCTTGAGTGTTAAAGGTGATGTTTGCGTCTGGAATGCCATGTCGCTTGGCAAAGGCAGCGCTTGCACCATCAATCACAACACCGACCTTGTATTGATGGAGGTCTTCAGACTGTTCAATTTTGAAGTTCCTCTCCTTTTTGCCGATAAAATAAGAGTCAAACTCAACGATTGGCCCCACCCACTTAAAAAGCTTCTCCCTTTCGAGCGTGCGGCCGGTCGAGAAAAGCACGGTGTTCGGTCTGGTTTGAGATTCTCTGAAGGCCCGGGCCCAAGGGAGAACCACGATATCTTTGCGCCCCTGCTTTGATCCGACTTTCTTCAATATATTCAGCAAAAGATCGACTGTTTGCCCCTTTACAGTACCGTCTTCGACATAGTGGTAGGGCTTCCAGTCCTCTGTCAGAAGATTGAGTTTTGGGAAAGCGGTGTCCGTCTGAGCGGTCTCCAGACCAAAAATCTGAGAGGCGACCGTAATTAAGCAGACGACTACGATTGTTTTCAATCGTCTGATCAGTTCGGTCTTAAATCCACTTCGGGAATTCTGATCGGATATATTCAAAGTCCCACCAACAGCGTTTAGGAAGCATCAACTCGTACGCAAGTATAAAAATACTGCGTTCGGGTTTAAGAAGTAAATAATATCTGCGTCATCGTAGTTTTTTGACTTAAGGAAAATTATAGGGTTGTAGGCCAGTTTTGGTGTATATTTAAATTATGTTACTTAGGGTAAGTATATCACTGCTCATTGATAGAATTACTAGTAGGGCTTAAAGAAAATTCACTAGGCGTCTCTCATCGTGATTTGAGCGTCGCAATTTATCTTTAGAGAGGGCATGGCAAATCGGAAGCGCCTACCTGTTGTTTCGGCGTCTGCTGATTAGCTGAAATTCACACCAGTTTCAGGACCAGCTGTTTTCTATGTCCAGAGACAGGACCAACCGACAAGGCCTAGATCGCCTCGTCTAAATGAGTTGGTGTGCGTTGTGTTTCTCCATCTGGATGCAGTTCATAACACCTGGAACGAAAAAAACCGCCCATCGTTTCCGATGGGCGGGTTTGTTATTGGGTGCCGGGAGGCGCGCTGTGACCGGGGGAAACCAGTCTGGGCGACCTCCCGGCGAGAGCCTTAGGAGCAGCCGGAGGTGGAACCGCAGGTGTCGCATTTCAGGCAGGTGCCGTTGCGCACCATGGTGAAATTGCCGCATTCGGCGCAACTTTCGCCTTCATAGCCTTTCATGCGGGCTTGGGCGATTTGCTGAGCGGGCGTGCTGACTTGCGGAGCAGGGGCAACTTCAACAGCAACAGCTGCTTCGCTGCCGCGGGCAAAGGCTGTCGCAACAGCCGACGTTTGAGCTGCCGGAGAGCCGCCAAGTTCAGCGGTTACAGTCTGGGTGATCTCTCCGGACGGTTCGTCCGACACCAGGCGGAAGCGCTCTGTCTGGCCACGGACCAAGCCGTGGGACACCATGCCCGTGTCCTTCTTGTCCTTCATGGTGCCAGCAGACACTTTGTCACCGCTGAAGACTTCCGGCGGAACGTGCGCAAGTTCGTGACGGCCGAGGTAGGAGACCGCGAGCTCCCGGAACACATAGTCGAGGATCGATGTTGCGTTCTTGATCGCGTCGTTGCCTTGGACCATGCCAGCCGGCTCGAACTTGGTGAAGGTGAAAGCGTCGACATATTCTTCCAGCGGCACACCGTACTGGAGGCCAAGGGAGACGGAGATGGCGAAGTTGTTGATGAAGGCACGCAGCGCCGACCCTTCCTTGTTCATGTCGAGGAAGATCTCGCCAAGGCGGCCGTCATCATATTCACCAGTGCGCAAGAACACAGTGTGCCCGCCGATCTTGGCCTTCTGGGTGTAACCCTTACGGCGTGTCGGCAGTTTTTCCTGTTCACGCACAACCCGTTCGACGATCCGCTCGACAATGCGCTCGGCCACAACCTCGGCCTTGGCGGCCTGCGGCAGGGCTGCCACTTCTTCGGCTGCATCTTCCGCATCATCGTCATCATCGGCGAGAAGCTGGGAGTTCAGAGGCTGGCTGAGCTTGGAGCCGTCGCGATAGAGCGCGTTGGCCTTCAGCGCCAGCTTCCAGGAGAGCATGTAAGCTTCTTTACAGTCCTCAACGGTCGCATCGTTCGGCATGTTGATCGTCTTGGAGATCGCGCCTGAGATGAACGGCTGGGCTGCGGCCATCATGCGGATGTGGCTTTCGACGCTCAAGAAGCGCTTGCCGATACGGCCGCAGGGGTTGGCGCAGTCAAACACCGGATAATGCTCTTCCTTGAGGAAAGGCGCGCCTTCCAGAGTCATGGCACCGCAGACGTGGGTGTTGGCCGCTTCAATATCCGATTTGCTGAAGCCGAGGTGGCCGAGAAGATCAAACTCACCGTCTTCCAGCTGTTCGTCGGAAACGCCGAGAGCTGTCATCTGCTCGTCGCCAAGCGTCCAGCGGTTGAAGACGAACTTGATGTCGAAGGCCGACTTCATGCCGTCCTTCAGCTTGGTCAGGCTCTCGTCGGTGAAGCCCTTTGTCTTCAGCGCTGACGGATTGATACCCGGTGCCTGATCGATGGAACCATGGCCAACCGCATAGGCTTCGATCTCGGCGATCTCGCTTTCCTTGTAGCCCAGCTTGGCAAGCGCTTCAGGAACCGCGCGGTTGATGATCTTGAAGTAACCGCCGCCGGCAAGCTTCTTGAACTTAACAAGAGCAAAGTCCGGCTCAATGCCTGTGGTGTCACAGTCCATGACGAGGCCGATTGTACCGGTCGGCGCAATGACGGTGGACTGGGCGTTGCGGTAGCCGTTCTTTTCTCCGAGTTCGAGCGCCCGGTCCCAGGCTTTCTTGGCGCGGTCGATCAGGATCGGTTCCGGGCAAGAGGCATGGTCAAGCGGTACCGGGTTGGTGTTCAGCCCTTCATAGCCGCCTGTTTCGCCGTGAGCGGCCAGCCGGTGGTTGCGGATGACGCGCAGCATATGCTTGGCGTTTTTCTTATACCCAGGGAAAGAGCCGAGTTCGCCAGCCATCTCTGCAGAGGTTGCATAAGACACACCGGTCATGACAGCGGTGATCGCACCGCAGATCGCGCGGCCTTCGTCGCTGTCATATGAAATGCCGGAGGTCATCAGCAGACCGCCGATATTGGCGTAGCCAAGGCCAAGGGTGCGGAACTTGTAGGAAAGTTCTGCAATTTCCTTGGACGGGAACTGCGCCATCAAGACCGAGATTTCCAAAACGATGGTCCACAGGCGTGTGGCGTGTTCGAAGTTGTCGATGGCAAAGGATGCATCTTCATTGCGGAACTGCATCAGGTTCAAGGACGCCAGGTTACAGGCGGTGTCGTCCAGGAACATGTACTCCGAGCACGGGTTGGAGGCGCGGATTTCGCCGTCAGCAAGGCACGTGTGCCAGTCGTTGATGGTTGTGTGGTACTGCAGGCCCGGATCGGCAGAGGCCCAAGCGGCGTAACCAATCTGTTCCCAAAGCTCTTTGGCTTTGACGGTTTTCAAGACGGTGTTGGTCTTGCGGCCAGTCAGGTCCCACTCGCTGTCTTCAACAACTGCGTTCAGGAAGCCGTCGGTGACGCGCACAGAGTTGTTGGAGTTTTGGCCTGCAACGGTCAAGTAAGCTTCAGAATCCCAGTCCGTGTTGTAGGTTGGGAATTCGATCTTGGTGAAGCCTTGCTTGGCGAACTGGATGACGCGCTGGATGTAGTTCTCCGGCACCATCATCTTTTTGGCAGCGCGGATTTCACGCTTCAGGGCCGGGTTCTTGGACGGCTCGAAGCAATCGCCGTTGTCTGCCTCGCAGTTGACACAAGCGCGCATGATCGCGGAGAGGTGCTTCTGACAGATCTTGGAGCCGGTGACGAGGGCCGCCACTTTCTGCTCTTCCTTGACCTTCCAGTTGATGTATTCCTCGATATCCGGATGGTCGGCATCAACCACAACCATTTTGGCCGCACGGCGAGTGGTGCCGCCGGACTTGATCGCGCCGGCTGCCCGGTCGCCGATCTTCAGGAAGCTCATCAGGCCGGAAGACTTACCGCCGCCGGAGAGTTTTTCGCCTTCAGCACGGACATGAGAGAAGTTGGATCCGGTTCCGGAGCCATATTTGAACAGGCGGGCTTCGCGGACCCACAGATCCATGATGCCGCCGTCGTTGACGAGATCATCGCCAACAGACTGAATGAAGCAGGCGTGCGGCTGCGGATGCTCGTAGGCGGTCTTGGACTTGGTCAGCTTGCCAGTCTGGAAATCGACATAATAGTGACCCTGGCTCGGGCCATCGATGCCATAGGCCCAGTGCAGGCCGGTGTTGAACCATTGCGGGGAGTTCGGCGCGACTTTCTGGGTTGCGAGCATGTAGCGCAGCTCGTCGTAAAAGGCGTGGGCGTCGGCCTCGGTGTCGAAGTAGCCGCCTTTCCAGCCCCAGTAGGTCCAGGTGCCGGCCAGGCGATCGAACACCTGACGGCCGTCGATTTCCGATCCGTAACGCTCGTCTTCCGGGAGTTTGGCGAGGGCTTTTTCATCGGCTTCCTGGCGCCACAGCCAGGACGGTACGGTGTTTTCTTCCACCGGCTTCAATTTGGCGGGAACGCCGGCCTTGCGGAAATATTTTTGGGCCAGGATGTCGGAAGCGACCTGAGAGAATTGCGCCGGAACCTGAATGTCCTCCAGGCGGAAAACAATCGATCCATCCGGATTGCGGATTTCACTGGTTGCTGTCCGGAAGTCTATGCTGGCGTAAGGCGATTGGCCTTCCTTGGTATAGCGCCGCTCGATCCGCATTTTCTCAAGTCCCCTTTAATTCCCCGACCGGTTCGCCCCGAACCGTTCAATGTGTCCACCTGGTCATTCTGCGGAGTGTTCCCACTGGCCTCTGCCGCCGAATGTCATGCCTGTATGTCACAGGTGTGAAGTCTGTATCTAGCGTCTCTTTGTTAATGATCCACTACATATAGTGTTCATCAACAGGTTTGTCACGATGCGCACCGAAAAAAGGGCACACAAAAACCCGCTTTCCGGTCTTTGGTAAAGAAGCTCCGGAATCGGTACTCGAATACTGGATTTTGGATGATCGGGAAGCCTGACAGGGCCGCCGACTACGCACATCGCTATGATGTCGAAATTAATGTAAATGCTTTCTTAAGGTCAAGACGCGAATGACAACAGCTAGTGCCTATGTTGAGGGCAAGCGCAAAATCTTGTGTGTCTATGTGGATAGCGGGGAGTGCAATAGAACTGCGGCCGGATGCCGGATGGAGCGGGCGGAAAACAGCGCTAAACGGCTGTCAAACTTGCCCAATAAAGGCTGTGGATGAGAATAGATAGAATTTTATGAAAATTTGAAGAAAATGGCATCGAGCGATTTCAACGCGGTTTAAGGCGGCTCTGCTTTAGTACCCCAGTACTAGGGATAAGGGACCGTCTTAATGAAACATCATGCTGCCTTTGGCTTGGCAATGGATGATATCGACGTTGTTGTTGTTGAAGACAGCAAGCCGATGCAGACGATTCTCAGGTCTACGTTGCTGAGCTTCAAGGTTGCGCGGGTGCGTACATTCGATTCGGTCGATGATGCGCTGGAGGCCAGCCTGGCTGAGCCACCGAATCTGATCATCACCGATTGGCGGATGGCTCCCACGACAGGGTACCAGCTGCTGCGGCTTGTGCGCCACAAGCACATGGAGCCCCTGTGTTTTGTTCCGATTCTCTTCATTACAGCCCATGGCACCCGGCCGCTGGTGGATAAAGCGCTTAGGGCAGGGGCTCATCATGTGCTGGTCAAGCCGTTGTCGCCGTCGACTCTCTATAAGCGAATCGAATGGGTTCTGAATGACGACCGCCCGATGGTTCTGGAACATTCCGGCTTCTATAATATCTTCGGCATTCAAAAAATGATGGATGAGCAGGCGGAGAAGATGAAGTCGCTTGCCAACGCCCGGATCAATCATCAGACAGCAGTGAAAAAACGGGCAGAAGTCGAGGATGTCGTGGAAGAAGCATTCGAGAAGAAACCTGCGCCAGTTCCGGCCGCGCCAGGTGGATTTGCCCGCCGGGCGGAAGGGGCCAAAAAACGGCACTCAGCCGCGTCACGCCATATCCGCAACGCCTGATCTTTTAGCTGAACGTCACGGTTCAGACTGTACGGCGGCCTTATGGCCGCCGGTTTGGCGCGTCCGGATCAGCAATTAGGAAGTGATTCTCGATCCACTTCGCATATATGGTTCAATTTCGGGGTCTTGCGGCAATGCGGCACTGGACAGATACTACGCTTGACGCCATAGTCCGCCGAAATTCAGGCGGTCCTCGCTGCCGCCAAATCCTGCGATCTAAGACCAAGGGACCTTATAAGGGCCATGAAAAAGCTTCTGCTTGAACTCTTCACCTGGTGGAACGGCTATACGATGGGCACGCGCTTCTTCACATGGCGGAAGGGCGAGTTTGTCGGCGAAGACGAATTCGGCAACAAGTACTATAAGGAACGTGACGGCAAGAAGCGTTGGGTTATTTATAATGGCCTCGCTGAAGCGTCGACTATCCCTCCGGGCTGGCATGGTTGGATGCATCACCGGGTCGACACGGCGCCGACGGACGAGACGTACCATGCCAAGAGCTGGCAGAAACCGCATCATGCCAATCGCACTGGTACGCAGGACGCCTACCGTCCGCAAGGGTCCATCTTGACCCCGGAAAAACGTCCGGATGTCACTGGCGACTATGAAGCCTGGACACCAGGCCAGTAAGCAGCCCTTACAATTCTGAGCTTTGAAAGGTCCGCAATCGCGGGCCTTTTTTATTTTGGGCTGCGAGCCCAAAAAACGCGAATGACGCTGTCGTTGCGAGGTGATTTCTCACAAACTTGTGTGCTGTGCGTCCTACCGGCATCCCTAGAGATGGCAAGGACCGTTTGCATGATTACCAATTACAAGCGCGTACCCGACCCGCAAGCCGGACAGCAACAGGTGGACGCCAATTTCAAGATCTTGCGGGACAAGCTTAAAGCCGGCCTTGAAGACGCGGCCGCCTTGTCTGAAGACCGGGCCTATGCGCAGAACCTGACGGCGCTTCTTGGAAAGCCTTGCCCGCGCATGATGGTGGTGCCCGAGCTGGCAACCGAGATAAAAACCATTGGGTTTGGCTTCAAGAAGGACGACGACCCTGCAAAAGTCTACCCGCTCCGTGCGATGGTGGCCAAGGGAGCCCAAAATACAGAATTCAAGATCGGATTGGAAACCAAAAGCAGTGATGTCGTCTTTGGCGCGACGTTGCTCGATTTGACCGAACTGATCGAGATAACGGAACTGCGAACCTATTACTGCACCATGCGCAAATCAGAGGGCAAGAAGCAGGACGAATACGGGGTGCGTCTGGTTGCGTTATTGTTTATTGGCCGGAACCAGCAAAATGAAGTGACCTATGTCTATGAGGCTTCATCATCGGGACCTTTGTCAATCACATCCCTCAACCAGGCGGCCACCGGTCAAGATCCTTCCGCGATCATCACAGCGATAGAAACGGCGGTCGGGCAATACAACGACAACACCCGGCACAAGGACTATTACATCTTCTGGTCAATCAATGACTCCGGCTTGCAATTGGGCCCGACAGACGGAAACGGCAACAAGGTCATCAATATCCGGTATTCAAGTTTTCTCGGATCGAGCCGGACTTACATAGGCAATTTCAGCCTGATATCCGCTGTGGACATCAAAGCCACTGTTTCGTCGATGTTTGAAAACCTGGAGACCCTCAATTTTCAGATCCCGTTCAAGAAGAACCCTTCCGGTTTGGCTATGACCTGTACATTTGGTCACGGTGAATCCAAGAAAAACGGGTCAATTGACATCTTTCAAAAATCAACGTCCAGCACCTTCAGCATTCCGCAGGTCGGAATTGGCAAAATTTTCACTGTCGGTTCAATTTATTCGCGGACCAGCGCACAGACGATCACAAAACAAAGAGAAGCGTCTGTCACAATCGACCAGACAGACAGTGTGCAGCTCACCGTTCCGGTGGATTGTTACGTCTCAAACAGCTTTCCCGCGACGCCCTTGGACAACACGGCGGCGGTCGTCCAGTTTTCATATTTCACCGGGAATTACGGCATGCAGCTGGTCTGCCGGATGCAAGGCGGTCAGGCTGTCAGCACCACGAACATTCTGAGGAGGCAGGGGACCATTCTTGTCGAAATGCCTCAAACCCAAGGAAATCCGACAGTCTCGGTGGCGGGATTGGGAGTGATTTCAAATGGTGTTTACCCGGGTGGCGGCGATCAGACAGTGTTCCAGAACGTTGACCTTCCCTTTCGTGTCGCCAAGCGTACTGGGGCCCTTTTCACAATAAAACAGGAGAGCCAAGGGGGGAGCTGCGAGTGTGAGTATTCCTACAATATGGACGATGAGGCGATTACGAGCACCTTACCAAATGTCAATAATATGCAGGCGACAAGCCAGTACTACAACAGTACGGACTACGCGACTGCATCGAACTATTCCATCAGCATCCCGATGAACATTCCTGCGATTGTTTTTGACATGCAGGGGCAGCAGGCGGTCGTGGACTTGAACTTGACCACAGCGGTGATCGGTTTTGTCTAGGCGGAATGAACGCATTCGCCTATTAGCATTTACGAAGCTGTTTGCTGACTATTCAGAACGTTCAACACGTCTTGCCCATTTGCACGTTGAGATAGAGCATAAAAATCGGTCTCTTTCTGCAAGGCATCGCTCAGCAGGGTGTTGTAGGCGTCCCGGGCAACTTCAACGGTTCCGAACTTGCTGAGATGGTCGGTCACAAACTGGGTATCCAGAAGCGTGTATCCACCGGCTATCAACCGGGCGACCAGATGCGCCAGGCACACCTTGGAGGCATCCGTTTTGAAGGTGAACATGCTTTCACCAAAAAAGGCGCCGTTCAAGCTGACACCATAAAGGCCGCCGACGAGTACTCCGTCTTGCCAGGCCTCAACAGTGTGGCAATAGCCCATCTCGAACAATTCGCCGTAGAGGCGCCGGATCTCCTTGTTGATCCAAGTTTTGCGGCGTCCGGGCATCGGCTCTGAGCATCCGTTGATCACACCTTGAAAATCTGTGCTGATCCGGATTTCAAAAACATCGCTGCGAATGGTGCGTTTTAAGCGGCGCGGAATGTGAACTGTATCAAGAGGCAGGATGCCCCGGCGTTCTGGTTCCAGCCAGAATAGACCCGGATCCTCGGCGGATTCAGCCATGGGAAACAACCCGCAGGCATAGGCCTTTAAAAGGACCTGCGGCGTTATCTCCAAGATGAAATCGTCCTTGTATCCTGCCATCGAATGTCTGTTATCCGTTGTACCAATTCTGAGTGTGACACTGGACCGGTTTACACTGCGTTAGGCTAAGCCGCTGTCTTTTACGTATTACCAGCCGGCAGGTCCAATCTCTTCAGTCTAAATGTTCCTGAAAATCTGCAAAAGGAAAACACCGATATTCAAGTCTTCAACCGACGAATTGGGGCTTGTCTCTTCCGCCCATGCATGAAGGCTGCGTAACCCATCACATTTGTCTGCCTCAGCCGTCTTTCAAGACAAACCCGGGGCAAATCGCCCCATATTAAAGAAAGGCTGGCCGGATGCGCGTGACCATCAAGTCTACCGACCAACAATTTCAAGCCATAAGTGACCAGCTGCAAACCAACCTCTCGGTCCGGCTGCAAAATGCGGGGGATGTCGGCAATCCCGAGCCTTACGATTTGTTGAGCAGTCCGGGCTGCGCAGAATTGCTTGCGCTGGATTCTTATCCGCAGGATTTCACAGTGCTTGGATTTGCCTTTAAGGATTCGAAAGATCCGGCCGGTCAATACCCCTTGCGCCGGATCCTGGCGTGTACGGAAAGCAACGCCTGTATTTCCGCTGGATGTGATCTTAGTGCAGGGGATGTCGGACAACAGGTGGCTGTGGACCTCACCGCCATGTCGCAGATCGCGAAGATCACGACCTATTACTGCCAGACGGCGAGTATCGATTCAAAAGACACTAAACGTTATGGCAAGCGGCTGGTCGCTTTTGTCATTTCTTATCTACCTGCGATCCAAGGAAATCCGCAAACAGACCAGTTGGTTGCGGCCCCTGTTGGGCTGTTCGAAACAGCCAAGAACAACGTCACGCAACAACTTCCATTGTTGGACAGCATCAAGCGGGAAGTTGACCTGTACAATCAGCGAAATGCGAACAGCTATCAGATCTTCTCCCAAGTCAATGATACCGGATTGAAGCTTCTGGTGACGGCCGGCCAGGACACCATCCGCCGGACTATCGTCAATCTTGCCTATAATCAGTTCACCGGCAAAAGCCGAACTTACATCAATAATGTGTCGATCATTTCCGCGATCCCGAAAACCGCAGAGGTTGCCAATCTATTTCAGGGACTGAAGGAAATCCGGTTTGATATACCGTTTGTGAAGAACCCGCTGACCTTTGATACAAACTTGAGCCTCGAGAGGTCGGCATCCGATACGGCCGGTAGTGTGACGATCTACCAGAACTCATCGATGCACAGCTTCAAGATCCCATCTTACAAAATCGCTGGCGTTGTCGATATCGGCAGCATGTATTCCTACAGCCGCGGAACCACAACTACGGATCAAAAACAGTCGAGTGAAACGGAAGGATATAAGAATACGATCGGCTTCACGGTCCCGGCCAATTCGTATGTCGTACGCGGCTATCCGCAGACGCAGAAATATGACGTCGCCACCGTCATAGGGCTGATCTACACCGACAACGGTGATCCAAAATTCGAAATCTCCGTGCCGAGCGGAACACCGTGTGTCGTCGCTACCAACGACAACGCATTGGCGGCAGCGATCTTGGGGTTTATCTGACTTTATTCAAGACCAAAGAAAAAGGGGCGTTGCCGCCCCTTTGTCATTTCGATTTGTCCGCCAGGTATTTCTCCAGCCAGTGAATGTCGTACTGGCCGTTGGCGATATCCTGGTTTTCAACCAGATTGCGGAACAGCGGAATGGTCGACTTGATTTCGTCGACGACAAACTCGTCGAGGCACCGGCGCAGGCGCATCATGCATTCGACGCGGTTGCGGCCGTGTACGATCAACTTGCCGATCAGGCTGTCGTAATAGGGCGGGATTTTGTAACCCTGATAAACGCCTGAATCGACGCGCACGCCCAGACCGCCCGGCGGGTGGTAATAGGTAATCGTGCCCGGTGACGGTGCGAAGGTGACCGGGTCTTCCGCGTTGATGCGGCACTCGATCGCATGACCGTCAAAGGAAATGTCATCCTGGCTCATGTCCAGGGTGCCACCAGCCGCAATCCGGATCTGTTCATTGACAAGGTCGATGCCAGTGATCATTTCCGTGACCGGGTGTTCCACCTGCAGGCGGGTGTTCATTTCGATGAAATAGAACTCGCCGTTTTCGTAGAGGAACTCAACCGTACCGACGCCGCGGTATTTCAGCTTGCGCATGGCATTGGCAACGATTTCGCCAATCTCAGCGCGCTGTTCCGGGTTGAGGCACGGGGAAGGGGCTTCTTCCAGAACTTTCTGGTGTCGGCGTTGCAAGGAACAGTCGCGCTCACCCAAGTGAACTGCATTGCCTTGACCGTCCCCCAGAACCTGGATCTCGATGTGCCGCGGCTTGCCGAGATATTTTTCCATGTAGAGGGCATCGTCGCCGAATGCGGCTTTTGCCTCGGAGCGGGCCGTAGACAGGGCCGTATCGAGATCGGCCTCGGTCAGCGCAACTTTCATGCCGCGGCCGCCGCCGCCACTTGCTGCTTTCACCAGAACCGGGAAGCCGATTTCCCGCGCAATCGCATGGGCATCGTCAGCCGCTGTCACTTCGCCATCAGATCCTGGAACCACCGGAATTCCGAGGTCCTTGGCGGTTTGTTTCGCCTGGATCTTGTCGCCCATGATCTTGATGTGATCGGAGGTTGGGCCAATGAAGACAATGTCATGAGCTTCCAGGATTTCCGCAAACCGCGCGTTTTCGGACAGGAAGCCGTAGCCCGGATGAACCGCATCCGCGCCGGTGATTTCACAGGCGGCGAGAAGCTGCGGAATGTTCAGATAGCTGTCGCGTGCGGCCGGAGGACCGATACAGACGCTTTCATCAGCCAGGCGAACATGCATGGCGTCGGCGTCCGCGGTGGAATGAACTGCGACCGTGGAAATGCCAAGCTCTTTACAAGCACGCAAGATGCGCAGGGCAATTTCGCCGCGGTTCGCGATAAGGATTTTGGAGAACATGGCCGGAACGGCTCCTTATTCGACGATAATGAGCGGTTCGCCGAATTCCACCGGCTGGGCGTCTTCCACGAGGATCTGCTTGACCGTGCCAGCTTTGGTCGCCGGGATATGGTTCATCGTTTTCATGGCTTCAATGATCAGGATCGACTGGCCTTCTGCGACTTTGTCGCCAACCTGGATGAACGGGGCTGCGCCCGGTTCTGCCGCCAGATAGGCAGTTCCAACCATCGGTGAGGTGATGGTGCCCGGATGGCTGGACGCGTCGGCGGCCGGGGCGGGAGCTGCGGTTGCAGCCGGTGCAGCAGCTGCAACTGGGGCAACCGGTGCTGGCGCTGCTGCGGGAGCTGCAACACTGACTGGGGCTGTAAACGAAATCTCACGGGCGACCCGGATACGGGTCTCGCCCTGTTCCAGTTCGATTTCGGTCAGATTGGTCTCATCAAGCAAAACGGCCAAATCGCGGATCAGCGCCGTGTCGAAACTCTTGTTATCTTTATTCATGTCTTCTGGCTCTCGTACTCGGGCCGCAAGAAGCGTTCGCTTGCAGGAAACTGATTGGCGATCTGTTCCAAGTCGCAATTTTGGCCGCGCCAACCCCAAAAGGTCAGTACGGCCAGATATTAGCTAAGCAGCAACACGCTTATTGCTCCGCCGAACTGTAAAGCGGATCTAGATACTTTGTCTGATTTCCCTACGAAACCGGACCAAGCTTCTTATAGGCATTCAAAGGGGTCAGGAAAACCCCTGAAACCGCGTCAAAACTAAAGATTTCCGGTTTCAAAGCCGCTTGATTAACAGGTTGTTTGACCACAATTCTTTAAGTCGGTCAGTTTTGCGCTGAGTTGGTCGTAGCCAACAGCTCCCATGATGACTTCCTCGCCAACGACATAGGATGGTGTTCCAGTCAGTCCAAGGCGGTTGGCGAGCGTGTAGACCTCTTCGATTGTCTGGCCTGCCACATCAGTGCTCATAGCCTCCAAAAGTGCTTCTTCGGAAATACCGGCGTTGGTTGCTGCCTCTAGGGCGCTGGCCCGGTTGGCCTGGCCGCGGCGCATCATCAGGGCTTCATGGAAGGCGCCATATTTGTCCGGAGCGACCTCATTCACCGCTACAGCCACCTGAGCAGCTTCAACGGACGGCTGTCCCAATACCGGGAATTCCTTCAATACCACGCGTAGGTCTGGATTTTCTTCCATCAGGCGGACCATGTCACCATAGGCCCGTTTGCAGTAGCCGCAGTTATAATCGAAGAATTCGACCAATGTGACCGATCCGGTCGGGTTCCCTAGAACAACCTGACGTGTGGAGTTGTAGAGAATATCGGAGCTGCTGGTCAGGACTTCCCGGCGGGCGGCTTCTTCTGCTGCCTTTTCACGTCTGTCCAGCTCTGCGAGAGCTTCTGTAATGATCTCCGGATTCTTCAGAAGGTAGTCGCGAACGATATTCTCGATTTCGCCACGATCAATGTCCTGGGCAACCACTGGCGTGCTCAAAATGGAAAAGAGCAGGGCCACCAACGCAGCACATTGTGCCAATGGTAGGCGCCAGAATGTCGAATTACGGTTCATGTGTTGCTCCTGAAACTGCGGCGTCCAAGGCGGCAGCAGTTATTGGGTCCAAAAAATCAGCGCCTTCTTTGACCAGGCACGCTAGGTGGTTTGTAGGCGACAATATCATCAGCTTGAAGCCAAGCGGCTGAACCTCGCTTCAAACTTTTTTGAGCACGTGCGGCGTAGCGTTTTGCAGCACCAAAGTCGCCGCGCACCATCAAGCCTTTTGCGGTTGCAAGATCAGCTTCGGCGCGCTCGCCCTGACGGCCATGGGCAATCGCCAGCTGAGCGTATGCTACACCCGAGTTCGGGTCGCGCTGGATGGCTTTCTTCAAAACCTTTTCTGCCTCGGGCAGATAGGACGGATTGTTGGCACCGACAAGCGCATATCCAAGCCACACCATGAATTGAGTTTCATTCGGTTTGATGGCAAGCGCCTTGCGGAAGGAGGGAATTGCTCCTTTGGGATCACCACCCTCAAGCAGGGCCTGTCCCTTTAATTCATGGAAATAGGCATTGGTTGGATGCTGGCGGATCAGCGGATCGATTTCCTTGACGGCTGCTTTTCCGCGCGCCTGCATGGCGGCGATGGCCCGGGCGTATTGAGCTGGCGGGCTTTTGTCCTTGCGCGGGTATTTTCTAAGAGTGGCCGAGGGATGACTGGTAAAAGCAAAGAGTTTTGCCTTCGCCATTTCATGCCGGTATTGCAGAACATAATCGTCCGGTTTGTCGAAGAATTTTGATTTCTGCGCATCTGCCAGTAGGCCGTTGAAACGGTCTTGTGCCATTGGGTGACTGATCGCGTAAGGGTCTGCGAACCGCTTGGAAAACATCTGTTGTTCGGCCATCCGCTGGAAGTTTTTCAACAACCCGCGTGCGCTTTGCCCTGTCTTGTCCAGGTAACGAAGGGCTGCCCGGTCGGCAGCTGCTTCTTCTCCGCGCTGATAGGCCAAGAATGATCGCTGTCCGAGCGACCCAGCGCTGGCGACAGCCGCAGCGCCTCCGCTAGTTGCCGACCCGGAACCAGCAGCAGCGCCCGCTGCAGCTGCGCCGGCGCCCAGGATCATGCCGATAACGGACATGATTTGTGCATTGGCTGCTGCTGCGCGCAAACGGACCAGATGGCGACCGGCAATATGGCCGGATTCGTGCGCAATCACTCCGATGACTTCGCCAGGTGTCTCGGCTTCCATGATCACGCCAATGTTGATGAACATGCGCCGCGAATCGGGAACAAACGCGTTGAAACTCTTATCGTTCACCAAAATGATGGATGGTTCGGAATTGCCCAGGCCAGCTACCCTGAAAATCGGTTTGGCATAGTCCCGCATAAGAGATTCGATTTCCGCATCACGGACAAGTGGAAGCTTTCTTTGTGCAAAGGCGGGCGTAAGTGTAACCGGAAGCGCCATAGCACCGACACAGGCAAGCGCAACCGCCCTGCGAGCAGCTCTGCGCATGGCTGTCTTGACGGGGACTGTTGGACGGGTAAGCCAGGCGAAACCAGTCCGAAAACCTTTAATAACTTGGGTCAACAAGAGCATTCCGAAGCATTGAAACCTATTTGTGGCGAAGGTATGGGGGCTGACACCACCGGTCAAGGAACGCTGGTATCAAACCCGATAAAAAGCTGGCGAAATGGTTTTAGAAGACCAGTTGATTGCGCCAGGCCTTGCGTATTGGCGCACCTGCATTTAGGGGCAGGGGACAGATCCATGTCCGATCCACTTTTCGAATTTAAAGGACCAGCCCATGGCCCGTGGCCGTTTCCAGCCGTCGAACCGCAGTAATGTCGCGCCGTTCATAGCCATGGACGTGTTAGCAGAGGCGGCCCAGCTGGAAGCCGCCGGGCGCAGAATCATCCATATGGAAGTTGGCCAGCCGTCTGCACCGGCTCCGAAACCGGCGCTTGTTGCTGCCGCCGAAGCGCTCCAACACGGCAAACTCGGATACACCGAAGCCCTAGGCATCAAGCCGCTGCGGGATGCCTTGTCGGCCCACTACCGCAAAACCTATGGTGTCGATGTGCCGGCCAGCCGGATCATGGCAACGACTGGATCTTCTGCTGGATTTAACCTGACTTTTCTTGCCGCCTTCGATCCAGGTGATCGGATTGTGCTGACGGCGCCAGGGTATCCTGCCTACCGCAACATCTTAAAAGCGCTTGGGCTTGTTCCGGTTGAAGTGGAAGTGGGGGCCGAAACCCGTTGGAGCTTGACACCAGCGCATCTGGAGGCGGCTCAAGCCGATGGACCCGTTAAGGGCGTGTTGGTCGCAAGCCCTGCCAACCCCACTGGTACGATGATGACAGCCGAAGCCCTTGAAGAGCTGATCACCTATTGTGATGATGCCGGGATCTGGTTCATCTCAGATGAGATCTATCATGGTCTCGATTATGCCGGTGAGCAGAAGACCGCACTAGAGACCTCGCAAAACGCGATCATCATCAACAGTTTCTCCAAATACTACTGCATGACCGGGTGGCGGATTGGCTGGATGGTGTTGCCGGAACAACTGGTCCGTCCAACGGAACGGATCGCGCAAAGCCTTTATATCTCGCCGCCGGAACTGTCCCAAATTGCAGCAGGTGCCGCGCTGAACGCCGTTCAGGAACTGGAGGCGGTTAAGGCCGGATATGCGGCCAACCGGAAGTTGCTCTTGGAAGGGTTGCCACAGATCGGGTTCGACAAGCTTCTACCGGTGGATGGAGCGTTTTATGTTTACGCCGACATCAGCCGGTTCAGCGATGACAGCCTGGCTTTCGCCAAACGCATGCTGCACGAGGCGGGGGTTGCTGCCACGCCGGGCGTGGATTTCGATCCTGTCCATGGCAAGGAGTTTATTCGTTTTTCCTTTGCCGGTGCCCATGACGACATGAAAACCGCGTTGGGGCTCCTGAAAGACTGGATCTGAGCGGAAAAAAGAAAGGCGGCCACTCGGCCGCCATTCTAAACTACTCATTATCTGATAACTTTTCAGAAGAACGACCGCCCGCGCTGCCACCAGCCGCCGCGTTTCGGTTTGTCTTTCTTTTCGTCACCGGAAGTTTCGCTGGTTACCACCGGTTCAGCCGGTGCAGACGGCTTAACAGGCTCTTCTTCCGCTTCGGCAGCAACCGGCTGTTCTGACGTCGGGGTTTCGACGACAATGTCCTCATCGGCTGGAACGGTTTTCTCTTCAGAGCTGTCTCCGTCGACCTCTGCCGCCACTTCCGCTTCTGCCGGTGCAGCCTCTTCTGTCGCTGCATCTGCTGCAGCTTCAGTGACACTTCCGTTCACAGCGTCATCAGAATCGGCGCTGGTTTCTGAAGATTGATCGACAGGTGTTTCGCTGGATTGAGTTTCAACCGTGGTTTCACCGTTGTCGCCCTCTGTAGCTTCAGCATCTGCGATTGCTTCGGCAGTTTCATCCGAGCGTGCCTCTGTCTCATCGTCCCGGCGGCCGCGGCGGCCACCCCGGCGGCCCCGGCGGCGTTTGCGGCGCGGTTCATCGTCGTCACTGTCATCCGAACCGCGGGCTTCCTGGGTTTCGCCTTGCTCGCTATCAGCATCGTTGCTGTCGGCTTGCGCTTCGGTTCCTTCTGAACCCTCTTGTTGGGCATCCGAGCCGCCCCGCCGGCGCTTTCTGCGGCGGCGCTTGCGGCGGTCACCGCCATCTTCGTCCTGTGCCTGTTCTTCAATAACTGGCTGCTCAGTGTCTTCGTCGATGATCTCGATCATGTCCGGCTGAACAATCGGAGACGGAGCCGGAACACGGTCGCGGTCAATCGGTGCACCGCGTTCAAGGACATAAAGTTGCCCGTTGACCATGTGGTCGGACTGCACCTCGATGCCAACGGCAAAGCGTGTTTCCAAGTCGAAAAGGTTGGATCGTTTCTGGTTCAGGATATAGAGCGCAACTTCCGCCGTGGTGCGGATGATCAGATCGTGGGTTGCGCCTTTGAGCAGATTGTCCTCAATGGAGCGCAGGACGTGCAGCGCGACCGATTCCACGGAGCGGATCATGCCGGTGCCCTGACAATGCGGGCAAGGGGTGGTCGAGCTTTCCAGAACGCCGGTGCGCAGGCGCTGGCGCGACATCTCCAAAAGACCGAAATGGGAAATCCGGCCTACCTGGATACGCGCGCGGTCATTCTTCAGGCACTCTTTTAGCTTGCGCTCAACCGCCCGGTTGTTCTTCGATTCCTCCATATCAATGAAGTCGATGACAACAAGACCGGCAAGGTCGCGCAGGCGCAGCTGGCGGGTCACTTCTTCCGCCGCTTCCAGGTTTGTCTGAAGGGCGGTGTCCTCGATGTTGTGTTCACGGGTTGATTTGCCCGAGTTCACGTCGATGGAGACCAAAGCTTCGGTTTGGTTGATGACGATGTAACCACCGGACTTCAGCGTCACCTGCGGCGAGAACATCGCATCGAGCTGCGGTTCTACCCCATAGCGGATGAACAGCGGGGAAGGGTCGCGGTAAGGCTGGACGTTTTTGGCATGGCTCGGCATGAGCATGCGCATAAAGTCCTTGGCCTCTCTGTAGCCTTCGTCCCCGGCAACAAGGACTTCATTGATGTCCTTGTTATAAAGATCGCGTATCGACCGTTTGACCAGACTGCCTTCCTCGTAGACGAGGCTTGGTGCACTGGATTTGAGGGTCAGCTCCCGGACATTCTCCCAAAGCCGCATCAAATACTCGAAATCGCGTTTGATTTCGGCCTTTGTCCGGCTGGCACCTGCGGTCCGCAGGATAACGCCCATGCCTTCCGGCACATCCAGCTCAGACGCAATCTTCTTCAAGCGCTTGCGGTCGGTCGGCTGGGTGATCTTGCGGGAAATGCCGCCGCCACGGGCAGTGTTCGGCATCAGAACCGAATAGCGGCCTGCCAGGGACAGGTAAGTGGTCAGAGCCGCGCCTTTGTTGCCGCGCTCTTCCTTGACAACCTGAACCAGAATGATCTGGCGGCGCTTGATGACTTCCTGGATCTTGTACTGTTTGCGCAGCGGTACGGTCCGCTCTGGAACTTCTTCCATGGCGTCTTCAGCGCCAACGGATTCAACACCTTCGTCGTCCCCGTTTTCGTCCTCGGGGGCAGCTTCGACGTCAGCTTTGCCACGCCGACGCCGGCGGCGGCGTGTTGGTTTTGCGTCTTCTTCTGTGCTGGCTTCGGCCGCGACGTCTTCGGATTCGGAAGTTTCGTTTGAGGCCTCGTCTTCGGACGCTGCTTCAGCTGTTGTTTCGTCACCATCTGCAGCAGCTTCGGCGTCGGTCGCGCTTTCAGGTGCTGAAGCCTCGTCTGCGTCCGCAACTACCTCCGCTTTAGCGCCGACAGTTTCAGTATCGTCTGCGGCGTTGTCAGCGGCAGCTGTTTGGGCGCCGTCTTCTTCAGCATTTTCAGCTGCCTCAACCGGTGCTTCGCCGTCTGTTTCCTCGGCGTTTTCGATTTTTTCGCTGGCAACCGTATCGGTGTCTGTTTCATTGCGGGCCGCGCGCGAGCGCCGGCGACGCTTTGGCTTTTCTTCCGTCTCAGTATCATCAGACTGGCGTTCGGCTGCCTCGGCAGCCAAGAGCGCTTCCCGGTCGGCGACCGGGATCTGATAATAATCCGGATGAATTTCGCTGAAGGCTAGGAACCCGTGCCGGTTTCCGCCATATTCCACAAATGCTGCCTGAAGGGAGGGTTCAACCCGTGTCACCTTCGCCAGATAGATATTGCCACGCAGCTGTTTGCGATTCGCTGCTTCAAAATCGAATTCTTCAACCCGATTGCCGCGGACGACGACGACCCGGGTCTCTTCCGGGTGGCCCGCGTCGATCAGCATCTTGTTTGCCATTATTGAATTTCTCCACGGCAGCGCTCATGTGCGCCTGTCGAAACCGCGCATCGCCTGAAAGGTAGATGGCTGCCGTATTTGTTGTGCTGTTGTGAGCAAGAGCGTCCGAGCCCGGCGCGTTTGGCTGACCATGACAAGCGGCCGCTCCTTTGGCGGGGGCTTGTATGTTGGTTGTCAGCATTTGCATTACGCGGGTCCTTCGGGGCAACGTAAGCCCTTGAGTTAAAGTCTCTTAATCTGTGTCCGAAACCAGCCGGCCAGTTGCGGCCGTAGGTCTAGCCCCGGGTCGGATCAGCTTGTCCTGGGTGACCGCCTGGGCCCCGGTTGAATATCTGCTCATGTGTAATTGGCAGCGTCACAGGGCGGGCGGTTTCAAGACGGGCCGAGAGACTGTCCTTCACGATCGGGCAATCCTGTGAAACGTTAGAACGGCCTCTGTTCTTTCGTTCAACTGGCCCGTAAACAGATGGCTTTGTGGATATGTGTATCCTTTTGCCACCTTGGACAGTATCGGTTTCTAACCTGAATCCGTAAGGTACTTTTACGTTCCGCGGAGATGGTTTGCAAGCAATGTGAACAGGATAAGCCATTTTCCCTATCGAAGGGGGGAACGATAGCGTAAAACACAGCGTGTTTGAGGCGACCGCATTTGGCGGCTTTTTGGTGACGATGAACGCACTTGGGAATTTAACAGCTAAATTGAACAAATCTGTTGCGCACGGCTGGATTGCGGCCGTGGCGGCCGTCAAGTTATGCCTCGTTGCGGTTGCGACTGCCGTTGCAATTCTTCAGCTGGCTTCGGCCGCAGCGAACGCTGCAGAGGACAAACCGCTTATCTCGGCTGCCCGTGTCGCTGGCGATCAGGATCGGACCCGAATCGTTCTTGAGGTAGACCAGCAACTGACACCAACCATTTCAGCTCTCGGCTCTCCTTACAGATTGATTCTGGATTTGCCTGAAGTCACATTTGGCTTTCTGAGCTCGTCCAATCCAGCCGGCAAGGGATTGGTATCTGATTGGCGGTTCGGGCTGTTTGCAGTTGGAAAGTCGCGCGTCGTCGTTGATCTGGCTGCTCCAGCACGGGTCGACAAAACCCTCTTTTTGCCATCTGTGGATGATCAACCCTCGCGCCTTGTGATTGATCTTGTCAGGGCGAGCGAACAAGAGTTTGCGGACTTTGTCACGGCTTCCAGACCCTCGCGCACGGCCACGAAAAAAGCCGCGCCAAAAGCCGACAGGCTGTCGGCAGAGCGGGCGAAGGACAAACCGGTGATTGTTCTGGATCCGGGCCACGGCGGCATCGACAATGGGGCGATCGGCGTTGCGGGAACACTCGAAAAGGCCATTGTGCTCGAGTTCACAAAGCTGCTTCGGGATAAATTGGCGGAAGGTGACCGTTATGACATTCATCTGACGCGCGAAGATGACACGTTCATTCCGCTCGGCGACCGGGTTCAGGTCGGGCATGATCTGGCTGCTGATCTGTTTATTTCCATCCATGCTGATTCGGTGCGCCGCGGACAGAAATTCGCGCGCGGTGCCACGGTCTATACACTTTCCAACAAGGCATCAGACCGGTTGGCGGAAGAACTGGCAACAACTGAAAACATGTCGGACGTCATTGCCGGTGTGGAACTGGATGAAGAGCCGACAGAAGTGACGGACATCCTTTTGGATCTAGCGCGCCGGGAAACCCGGTCGTTTTCCGTCTACTTTGCCAAGACTTTGGTGGATGAGCTGCAAAGTGCGGTCCGCTTGATCAATAATCCGCATAGATCTGCGGGTTTTCGGGTGCTCAAGGCCCATGATGTTCCGTCGGTTTTGGTTGAACTAGGCTATCTTTCCAACGCCCATGACGAGAAATTGCTGATCTCCGAAGAGTGGCGCGAGCGGATGGCCAGCGCGATGGCGGAAGCAATCCACGGTTTCTTCCGGCCGCGGCTGGCTGGCCGCAAAGCCGCTCCGTCCCAGTAAAAGCGAGGGCAGGATTGAAAAGTTCGAAAATCTTTAGCTGGCATTTGCCTCAGCATCGCCATAATGGTGCACGAGTTAGGCAGTGACTGATTTTGTATGATGTGGCGCCTGAGTGTGCCAGGCCCCTGAAAGCGTGGTACAACACGCAAGGGCACTCAAGACGGGGAAAGACGAGCCCGCAATATGAAGTTTTTGGTGAAATTCTTTGGTTACTTGTTCGGCATTGGAGCAGCGCTTGGCCTGCTAATTGCCGCAGGTCTGTGGATGTATCTGCAGCACCTCGACGAAGGCCTGCCGGACTACAGCGCTCTGAAGAACTATGAACCTGAGGTCATGACCCGGGTGCACGCGTCTGACGGCAGCCTGATGGCCGAATATGCCACCGAGCGCAGGTTGTTCCTGCCGATCCAGGCCATGCCGGACCGGTTGAAGCAGGCATTCATCTCCGCGGAAGACAAGAATTTCTATACGCACCTCGGGGTGGATCCGGAGGGCATTGCCCGTGCCGGTATCCGTTTCATCCAGAACTACGGTTCCGGACGCCGGCCGGAGGGCGCGTCGACGATAACGCAGCAGGTTGCAAAGAACTTCCTTCTGACCAACGAAATCAAGTTTGAGCGTAAGATCAAAGAGGCGATTCTCGCGCTTCGCATTGAGCAGGCCTATTCAAAGGACGAGATCCTCGAACTATACCTCAACGAGATCTATTTCGGATTTGGCGCTTATGGTGTGGCCGCGGCTTCACTGATTTATTTCGACAAGTCGGTGCATGAACTTGCCCTGGAAGAGGCGGCCTATCTTGCCGCCCTGCCGAAGGGACCGAGCAACTATCATCCTTACAAAAAGACAGAAGCGGCGATTGCCCGCCGGAACTATGTGATCGATCGTATGGTGGCCGATGGCCATGTGTCATACGACGACGGCGAAGAAGCAAAAGCGAAGCCGATCACGGTGAAACTGCGTGGTCATGGCTCGAAGCTGTTTGCCGCAGAATATTTCACGGAGGAAGTCCGCCGGGAGGTCGCCGAGATTTTTGGCACCAAACGCCTTTATGAAGGTGGTTTGTCTGTCCGATCGACACTCGATCCGGAATTGCAGAAGATGGCCCGCAAGTCCCTAATGGACGGGCTGATCAGCTTCGACCACAAGCGTGGCAGCTGGAATGGTCCCGTCGACCGGATTTCCACCGGTACGGACTGGGGCGTTGAACTTGCGAAGATCGAAGCCTTAAGTGACTTACCGGAATGGACCCTGGCGGTTGTTCTGGAAAGCGGCGAAACAGAAGCCAAGGTCGGTATTCAGCCAAAGCGGTTGGAAAGCGGGCTTTTGTCGGAAGAGCGCAAATCCGGGCCGTTGTTTCTGGAAACCATGAAATGGGCCCGTGTCAGCGGCCGGGCGCCCTCTGCTGTGTCCGATGTTCTGGCGCCTGGCGATGTTGTTTATGTTCAGGCAAGTCCGGTTGCGCCTGGCACATATGAGCTCAGACAAATCCCGAAGGTGTCCGGTGCTCTTGTCGCTATGGATCCCTATACCGGTCGTGTTCTTGCGCTGGTTGGTGGTTTCAGCTTTGCGCAGAGTGAGTTCAATAGGGCAACACAGGCCTATCGCCAGCCGGGGTCGTCCTTCAAACCGTTCCTTTATGCGGCTGCTCTCGACAATGGCTACACCCCGTCTTCGGTGGTCATGGATGCACCGCTGGAAATCTCGCAAGGGCCGGGACTTGGCACTTGGCGGCCGCAAAACTATGGCGGCAAGTTCTACGGCCCATCGACCTTGCGCACCGGCATTGAGCGCTCGCGGAACGTGATGACCGTGCGCCTGGCTCAGGACATGGGCATGCCGCTGGTGGCTGAATATGCCAAACGCTTCGGCATCTACGACAATATGCTGCCGGTTCTCTCCATGTCGCTGGGGGCCGGTGAAACCACGGTCCTGCGCATGACCACAGCCTATGCGACGGTGGCCAATGGTGGCCGTAAGGTGCGTCCGACCTTGATTGACCGGATACAGGACCGCTACGGCCGGACAATCTACAAGCACGACAGCCGGATTTGTGATGGCTGTACCCAGGATGCTTGGGATGGTCAAAGCGAACCCCAATTGATCGACGACCGTCAGCAGGTGCTCGATCCGATGACTGCCTATCAAATTACCTCCATGATGGAAGGTGTGGTTCAGCGCGGCACAGCGACCTCGGTTCGGGCGGTTGGCCGGCCAGTCGCTGGCAAAACCGGCACCACCAACGACGAAAAAGATGCTTGGTTTATGGGTTTCACATCGGAGCTTGCCGTTGGCGTCTTTGTTGGTTTCGACAATCCCAAACCGATGGGCCGTGGCGCGACCGGTGGTCAGGTGGCTGCACCGATCTTCACCGACTTTGTCAAAAAAGCTCTGGCTGACAAGCCGCCGGTGGAATTCCGCGTGCCGCGTGGACTTCAGCTGATCCCGATCAACCGCAACACGGGTCTTCGGACTGCTGCTGGCTCTCCCGGTGTTATTCTGGAAGCCTTCAAACCAGGCATGGCCCCGCCGGACAGCTATTCCGTTATTGGGTTCCAGGACACCATGGGTGTTCCGACCTATGTGTCTCCGGAGGCAGGCCAAGCCGTGTTACAAGGAACCGGCGGCCTCTACTAAAGTGTCCTGATCAGATGCAGCCAGGCGGTGGTTTACAGGCACCGCCCGGAAAGCTAATGTCCGGCTCCAAATTCCGGCCCGGATCCTGACACGAGGATCCGGGCCGTTTCACCAACTAAAGCGAGGTATCCGATGCGCGCCGAAATGGAAGCCATCGTCGATGAAATCAAGCAGGCCATAAGCCTGCTGAGGAGGCATCTTTGACTGGGATCAGGCCCTTGTAAGACTGGAAGAGCTGAACGCTCTTTCTGAAGATCCCGAGCTTTGGAACGACCCCACCAAAGCCCAGAAGCTGATGCGCGAACGCCAGCAGCTCGACGACGGAATCAATGGCGTCAAAGGCCTGGAGCAGGATCTGGCCGACAACATTGAGCTGATCGAGCTTGGTGAGATGGAAGACGACACGTCGGTCATCGAGGATGCGGAAGACGCGCTGCGCGGCCTGAAGGAAAAAGTCAACGAACTGCAGCTCAACTCGCTTCTGTCGGGTGAAGCCGACGGCAATGACACCTACATCGAGATCAATTCCGGGGCAGGGGGCACGGAGAGCCAGGACTGGGCGTCGATGCTCCTGCGGATGTACCGCCGCTGGGCGGAAAAGCGGGGCTTCAAGGTCGAGGTGCTTGAGTATCACGACGGAGAAGAGGCCGGGATCAAATCCGCGACACTGCTGATCAAGGGCGAGAATGCCTATGGCTGGCTGAAAACCGAATCCGGGGTGCACCGTCTGGTGCGGATTTCGCCTTACGACAGCAACGCGCGCCGTCACACCAGCTTCTCCAGTGCCTGGGTCTATCCTGTGATTGACGATTCGATCGAGATCGACGTCAACGAAAGCGACTGCCGGATCGACACCTACCGTGCGTCCGGTGCTGGCGGCCAGCACGTCAACACCACCGATTCGGCTGTGCGCATCACCCACCAGCCGACCGGGATTGTTGTTCAGTGCCAATCCGAACGCTCCCAGCACAAGAACCGGGCAACCGCCTGGGGCATGCTGAAAGCCCGTCTTTATGAGGCGGAGCTGAAAAAACGTGAAGAAGCGGCCAACGCCGAAGCGGCGTCCAAGACCGACATCGGTTGGGGCCACCAGATCCGCTCCTACGTCTTGCAGCCGTATCAGATGGTCAAGGATCTACGCACCGGCGTTCAAAGCACTGCACCAGGTGATGTTCTGGATGGCGATCTGGATCAGTTCATGGAAGCAGCGCTGGCCCAGCGCGTCTTTGGCGGCGATGAAGTCGAAGTCGAGGATATCGAGTAATCGGACTTCAAATTGTTTTCGAAAAACGAAACGGCGCTTCGGCGCCGTTTTTTGTGCCCAATCACATATACCCGCTTGGAACGTCGGAAGTGAGGAGGACGGCAAATAGACTGCCAACTCACCTCAGCTACGGCAACTTACGGAGAGGCTATATGTCCAAGGTTACGAGCATAGACGTTCAAGGGTGCGACAATGAAATCATCATCATCGCCTGCCAGACCGCGGGAAGTTCAGTAATCTGCCATTTGAAATCTGGTTACAATGCACCGGTCAGCTATACTGTGGACCCAGCAAACATTCTGTCCAGCGGATCCTACAATCTCACTGTGATCGGAATCAACTGGGGTGGTTCAGGAAGCTTCAAAGTTGCTATCAGTGGCGACAGTCCAGTCGTGCTTGAAGGCGGCGGCACAGAACCGGGTGTGGCCTACTCCAAGACGATTCCGATGACAGTCTAAGCCAAAAAATTGACGATTAGAGCGACAGTTGCGTGAGCTTCTCGCCAGCGCGGAGGAAAGATGCCGGGTTGCTTGGCTTATCGTGGCGGCGGACTTCATAATGAAGGTGCGGGCCAGTCGAGCGGCCTGTGGAGCCGATGTTGCCGATCACATCGCCTGCCAGAACATGGCCGCCTTCAGAAATCCGGATCTTGCTCAAATGTGCATATCGCGTCACGAAACCGTTGGCGTGGCGGATTTCAATCATCTTGCCGTAGCCGCCTTTCCAGCCGGCATGGATCACCGTTCCGGGCGCTGATGCAAAAACGCGGGCGCCGTAGGGGGCTTTAAAATCGAGGCCGGAATGCATCGCCAAACGGTTCAGGAAAGGGTCCATGCGCGGGCCATAACCGCTGGAGAGGGAGCCGTTGCGCACTGGCCGTTTGACCGGCAGGCGCAGAGCCGCGAACTTCACCCGTTTCAAGACCTTCAGGGCAGTGTTCGCCCGGTTTAGACGGCTCGCAAAACTCGTATGGTTGAGTGGCTCAAAAGGGCCGCCAAGACCTGACGTCGTTTTGACAGCCTTATTGAGATTGGGAAGGAGTGGGCCGGCGATGCTAAGTATATCTTCAATCCGGCTTTCGGTCGCAACTGTGATGGCATCGACAGCCGCCGTGCTTTCTGTTCCCATTTCGGAGATATCGGCTTTTACGGCGTCAAGTGCGGCCTGTTTTTCAGCGTTTTTTTTTACGTTGGTGTCAGCGGCCGGATCTGTGCCTTGAAGGACGCTCAGTGGATCAAAAGTTTTCGAGGATGCGTCCCGCAAACCGAGCGCCTTGACCGGTTCTGAAATGATATCACTTTCGCCGCCCATGGCAGTGCGGTCGTCGTGGCCGGCAGACGCAAGGCGTCCGGCGTCGATGGCCGGTTTTTGCGCCGGGACCGGCTGGCCGGTGTTCAGATAAATTCCGACGCTTTCAGCGCGGGCCACCAGGTCGGCGACAATAGTATGGCGCTGATTGAGATCATGCTGGCGGCGCAGGACATCCATCACCTGGATTTCAACGCTCTCACGGTCCACCAATTGGCGGCTGTTTAGGCGCTCGATTTCGGCCCGCAGCCGGTCGATTCGATCTTGGTACTGAAGAGCAACTTCCGCGCGGCCAGCGTTGACTTCTGTATCTGTTCCATTGCGCATGACGTGATAGCCAATGATGCCGGAGATGGTCAGCGTGGCGGCAATACAGGTTAAGGCGCCTGCAAGCAAATGCGCGGGGCGCAGAACGTAAGTAGTGGTTCTCAAATCGCCTTTTAAAGACTCCCGATGCGGTGCTGCCGACTTTGGCGCTTGGTATCTCCGCGTCGTTTCTGGGCGCTGCTGTATCATCACTCGTTCACTGCTGCATTCTGCATTTCACTTGTGATGATTAGACTTCCTTAAGGTTAATAATTCGTCTTCAAACACCTGAATTTAGCCCGTCAAACGGGCAAGAGGCTTGTAAAAACCAGGGGTTAGTCCAGCTTCCGACCGCGCGCGGTCGTTGAACGGCGGTTTCAGAGCGCCCCTAAAATGGGTTCGGACATAGGTGTGAAACGCAGGTTCAGGGCGAATCCCTTGCCGGTCACACAAGAATCGGAACCATTTTGCTCCGAATGCGACGTGATGTTTTTCATCCCGGTAAATCACATCAAGACATTTGGCGGTTTCTTCGTCACCAAGGTTACGGGCCTTTTCGATCATCGGCGGGGTGATGTCGAGACCGCGCGCTTCAAGCACCAAGGGGATGATGGCAAGACGGGCGGCCAGGTCGTGTCCAGTATCCTGAGCTGCCTGCCATAAACCGTCGTGAGCCGGCATGTCGCCATAAGCGGTATCCAGGCGCGCAAGCCGATCTTCCAGCATTGAAAAATGCTTAGCCTCTTCCAACCCCACACGAACCCAGTCGTCATAATAGGACCGCGGCAAGCGGACGTGGGCAAAACGGCCGATCAGGTCCCACGTTAGGTCGACGGCATTGAGTTCAATATGTGCAAGAGAATGAATGAGCGCCAACCGGCCGGCTTTGCCGGAGAGGCTGCGTTTGGGCATGTCTCTCGGAGCCAGAAGAACCGGTTTTTCCGGCCGTCCTGGACGGTCCGGCATTGGACCGTCCTTTGACGGAGAGCCCAGCGCCAAGTCCCGTTTGAACCAGGCTTTGGAGACCGCATACGCCAGCCGGACCTTTTCTGAGGTGTCCGGCGTGGCGACAATGGCGCGTGCGCCGGCAACGAGGCTTGCCGGCAGGGGTGTTTCTTTGACTTCGCTCATCTGGCCGTCTGATCTTTATGTGGAGAGACAGTCAAACGTGGCTAAAGTGCCTGGACTGCCTCAAGGACCGCTTCAGCGTGTCCCGCAACTTTCACTTTGCGCCAGATCTGAGCGATTTTTCCGTCCGCGTCCACCAGAAAAGTCGCTCTTTCAACGCCCATATACTTTTTGCCGTACATCGATTTCTCCACCCAAACGCCATAGGCCTCGGCGGTGGTCTTTTCTGTATCGGCCCCAAGGCGGACCGCGAGATAGTGTTTGGCGATGAAATTGTCGTGTTTGCGGGCTGTGTCGGGCGAGATTCCAACTATGGTGGTGCCAAGCTTTTTGAAATCTTCAATCAGATCAGTGAAGGCAATGGCTTCCTTGGTGCAGCCGGGCGTGTTGTCTTTTGGGTAAAAATACACCACCACCGGCTGCCCTTTCAGGGCACTTAGGGAGATTCTGGAGCCGCCATCGGCTTCCAAATCAAAATCCGGAGCAGCATCACCTAGGGCCAGGTCGCTCATATCGCCTTCCTTCTGTCATGTTTTGTGCGTTAAAGCCGTTTTGGGCAGCTGGGAGGGGAGCGGCTATCGCTTTTGCTGCCCGTTTGACACTATCATAGGCATTGATACGACTCGTTCAATGCAACGGATGTGCGGCCATCTCAGAATATTGCATGGCTAACAACAGACCCTGCGTATTCGCCAGGAGATAGCGGACGGAATGTAAGTGGCACGACCGGACGGAATGAAAGACCAATTGCCGGAAAAATCTAAGGTAAGCCGCCGCAGCCTTTTGCGCTGGGGGGCAGGCTTGTTCGTGGTCGGTCTGGCAGTATTCGTTGCGGTGGTGTTTACCTCCGGCCCAGTAATGGTGCCGTTTCTCGGCAGCTTCTTGGCAGCGCAAGGCACACGGGGCCCGGTCACGTTATCCATTGAAAGCGCAAGCTTGGATTTTACCGACGCCGCCGGGGTCAAGATCGTCGCAAATGACGTGGATGTCGAGATTTCCGGAGGGGCGCCGGTTTCGCTGCGCTTTCCGCAATTGGAAGTGCCGCTGGACAGATCAGCCCTATTGTCTGGAAAGCTGAAGTTTGCATCCCTGCAGCTTATCCGCCCTGAAGTCACAATTGCCTTGAAAGGCGGGCCGGCCGTTGTGCCGGAAGTCGGGCAGCTGATGGAAGCTGTGAACCGGATCGGCAATCTGGTCGATGATCAGTTTGCCCGCCGCGGTTTGACGTCCGTTCGAATTCTGGATGGGCGGTTTGACGTGTCCGGACCGGCACCCCGGTCCTTTTCCGGCATCAATGCAGATGTCTTGCGCGCCGCAGACGGTACAATTACGGCTCGGGCCCGCGTCGGCGGGCAGGTCACATCATGGCAATTGGACTTCTTGCGCAGCCAATCGGTCTCGGGGACCGGGACCCGCATGGCGGCCGTGGTCAATGGCATCACACTGGCGGAACTATTGGGTCCGGAAGGATCGACAGCTTACGGAAAAGGCTTGCGCCTTCCTGCTTCGGCGAAAATTGATTCTGTTTTGGATGGAGACGGGAAACTCGAATCTGCGAATGCTGTCGCCCGGGTTCGAAACGGCTGGTTTCAAATGGGGCGCACGCTGGTCGCTTTTGACGATGCAGCTCTGTCATTGGTTTACAGCGGGCCGAACCAACCGATAGAGATCCAAAAATCTCATTTCATTCGCGGCAACACGCGAGTGTTCTTTACCGGCAAGATTGACAGGCCAAAAGCAAATGCCCCTGTTTGGAATTTCCAACTAGAGTCTGAATATCCGGTGGTCGGGCCGAACGACATTCCCGAACCGCCTCAGATGTTGGACGGCGTATTGGTTAAGGGGTCGATCGACTTAAATGAGCGGCTGATTGATGTCAGTCGGTTCGCAATTCGTTCCGGAAAATCTTCCGCTGACGGGGCTGCCAAAGTTCAGCTGAGGCCAGACGGACCATATTTGGCTATTGCCGTTGATGGTCAAAATATCCCTTTGTCGCTGGCAAAGAAGGCTTGGCCAATTACCTTGGTTCCGCCGGCACGGCGTTGGATCATCGAGCGATTGAAGGCTGGGATCATTGAAGAGGCATCGTTTACCGGTGCATTCCGCCCACCAGCCTTCAATCACAAGGATCCGGATGCTGGTTGGTCCGGTGATGATTTGAAATTGACCATGTCTTTCACCAATGGCGCGGTGGCCCCTGTTGGGGAGGTTGCGGTGGTAGATGGCCTGTCTGGTACGGTCAAAATCGAAAACGAAGTTCTGACGGTGACGGCAAGCGACGGGACGGCAGGTCTTCCTGGGAACGCTCGTGTTTTGGTTCCCGAGACGGTTTTTGAGATCCATCATCTTCCGCTGCGCACTGGCAAAGTCGCTCAGGTTCACACACGGCTGGAAGGTGGAAACGCGGAAATCGGCACCCTTTTGAACGCCAAGCCTTTTACGGTGTTGGAGCGGGCGAAGCTGACGGCAGATGGGGTGAGTGGCATTGGCGAGGTAGATATCAGCGCCAGTTTCCCAATGAAACGGAACCTCGACATGAAGTCGGTCTCCTGGAAAGCGGTCGGCCGGTCCCGCGATTTTTCAGACACCAATCCGATTATGGGGCATTTGATCAGCAACGCCGATCTGGTGATTGAGGCCGACCGGGAGGCCGTCGCCATAACCGGAAATGGCAAGTTTGATGGCCTTAATGCGGACATTAATCTTGTTGTGCCGCTGGACGGTGAAAAAGGGTCATCACGACAGGACGTTGTTGCTGCAGTCACTGCAAAACAGCTCAAGGCCCGTGGTATCGACCTGACGGCGTTTCTTGACGGGCCAATGACGGTGAGCGCTGGGAAGATTGAAGGCGGTCAAAACATCACCGTCAACCTGCGCGATACAGACGTGCAATTGAAGGCGCTCGGCTGGCAAAAAGCTAAAGGCGTGCCGGCAACGGCCACTTTTAAGTTGATTGAGACCGACGAGAAAACCTTGGTTCAGGATTTCGAATTGATGTCGGAAGGGGTCGACATCTTTGGCCAAATCGAACTGTCGAAGAGTGGCGAATTGCAGGTCGCGTCTTTTCCCCGGTTCCAGCTTCGGCCTGGTGATGATGTTGATGTCGACATTACACGGGCAAGGAACGGCCGCTATGACATAATCTTTGCCGGTCTCACATTTGATGGGCGGGGGCTCATCAGAAGCCTGCGCAGCCCTGGCGGCAGCCAAGGCGAGGGGGATTTTGCAGATGGCGCCCGCATAGCTGTCGATATCGCTCGAATGACCGGTTTTAACAAACGCTGGATGAGCGACGTTAAGGGCCGGGTGGATACCGGTCCAAAAGGGCTTGAGGCCACGGAAATCCGCGGAAAACTCGACGGCCAGTCAGATTTCCGGTTCACACTCGCCAATCAAGGGAACGCCCAGCAGGCAGATGGTCGGTTCGACGATACTGGAGCGATGCTAGCTTTTCTGGATTTCTATGAGCGGATGCAAGGCGGCAAGGGCGTGCTCAATGTGGCCATGGCGGATGCCGACAGTTGGGTCGGAGACTTCCGTGTCCGCTCTCTCTTTATCACGGAAGATCCAGCGATTCAGCGGATCCGGGAAAGTGACCGCCGCATAAACGAAGAGGACGGTTGGATTAATCCATACGCGGGCCGATCAGCGAGCTCGAACCGGCCAAAAGGCAGCGCATCGTTTGAAACGCTCGATATCAACTTCACCAGGGATGGTGATATCATGACCATCAGCCGGGGCGCCTTGCGCGGCGCGGCGCTTGGCGGCACGGTTTCAGGCACCGTCGATCTGGGCCAGCAGACCCTCAGCCTGACCGGTACCTTTGTTCCGATCTATGCGCTCAACAATGTCTTTTCCAAGATCCCTCTATTGGGGTTTGCGCTCGGCGGCAGCACCGGAGAGGGTTTGATCGGCGTGACCTACCGCCTGTCCGGTGCACTGTCAGATCCGGTTTTGTCGGTCAATCCAATCTCGGCCATTGCGCCCGGGATTTTCCGGAAGATGTTTGAGTTTCAGCCGAACTGAACGGCATTCTAACCACTGATCATAAGAAAAGCCGGGTGCGTGCCCGGCTTTCTGTTTATCAAAATGTGAGCGTCTGATCGATCACACCGGCTTTAGGAGAACATGTTTCTTCTTGCCGAGAGACAATTTGATGATGCCGTCTTCGGTGACGTCGTTCAACGACAGCTGGCGGTTGGCATCCTGCTCACCCTTGTCGTTGATCTTGACCGCACCACCCTTGATGTTGCGTCGGACATCGCCATTCGAAGCACACAGACCGGCGGTCACAAAGGCATTCAAAACACCGAGACCGGCTTCCAGATCGCCTTTGGCAACCTCTACGGTCGGCAAGCCTGCCGCGGATTGGCCTTCTTCAAACGCCTTGCGCGCAGTTTCTGCTGCCGCTTCCGCTTTATCGCGGCCATGGATCAGCGCGGTGGCTTCTGTCGCCAGAACCTTTTTGGCGTCGTTGATCTCAGAGCCTTCCAGGGCGGCGAGGCGTTTGATCTCGGCCATCGGCAAGACTGTGAAGAGCTTCAAGAACTTCTCGACATCAGCGTCTTCTGTGTTGCGCCAGTACTGCCAGTAGTCATAGGCCGACAGCTGTTCTTCGTTCAGCCAGACGGCTCCAGCAGCGGTTTTGCCCATCTTGGCACCGGATGCGGTCGTCAGAAGCGGAGAGGTGAGGGCAAAGGCAGAAGTTTCTTCCAGACGGCGAACAAGGTCGGTGCCGGACAGAATGTTGCCCCATTGGTCGGACCCGCCCATCTGCAACCGGCATCCGGTCCGCCGGTAAATCTCCAGATAATCGTAACCCTGCAGCAGCATGTAGTTGAACTCCAGGAACGACAGATTCTGCTCGCGCTCAAGGCGCAGGCGGACGCTATCGCGCTGGATCATCTGGTTGACGGAAAAATGCCGGCCGATTTCGCGCAGGAAGTCGACGTAATTCAGGGACAGAAGCCAGTCGGCATTGTCCATCATCAGGGCATCGTTCGGCCCGTCGCCAAATGTCAGCAGTTTTTCAAAAACCTTGCGAATACCCGCCTTGTTTTCTTCAATCAGGTCCGGTGTCAGGATCTTGCGGCTTTCGTCCTTGCCGGACGGATCGCCAACCCGGGTGGTGCCGCCGCCCATCAGGGCAATCGGCCGGTGGCCGGTCTTCTGGAACCAGTGCAGCATCATGATCGGGACAAGCGACCCGGCGTGCAGGCTCGGCGCGGTGCAGTCAAAGCCGATATAGGCAGTCACCGTTTCCTTGGCGCACAGCTCATCCAAGCCTTGAGGATCCGAGATCTGATGGATGAACCCGCGTTCGGACAAAACCTGCAAAAACTCTGACTTGAACTCGCTCATAAATCTGCCTGTCGATTAAAACTGTCGCGTGGCCTTTGGCCTGTTGCACAAGGCTCTATACCGGCGGAGTGCGGTTGTAAATTGCAAGCTCGGTCTAGAGTGTTCAGTAAGGCAAAAATTCGATTTTTTGGAAAACTGACTTTCGTGATGCGGGTCACGCCGCCGGATAACAAGCGCTGGTAGTTTCTTATTATCGGCCGGTTGAGATCCGGCGTTCAGTTGAGGAGGAGAAGTCATGTTCAAGAAATTCGCAATTGCCGCCGTAACCACCGCGACATTGGCCACCGCTGCCGTATCCCTTGCGCCGAGCCAAGCCCACGCCGGCAACCGCGCGGGAGCTGTTGCAGCCGGCGCGATTATTGGTCTTGCAGCTGGCGCAATCATCGCAAGCCAGGCACAGCCGCGCTATTATGCGCCTGTCCGTTGCCGCAACCAGGCCGTCCGCCGCTGGAATCCATATCAACGCCGCTATGTCGTCGTCGGTTACCGTCAGGTTTGCTACTGATACCTTGGCAAAGTCATTTTGAAACGAAGGCCTCCTCTTGGGGGCCTTTCGTTTATTGGCAAGGAAGCACACTCGTTTCCCTTTTCCGCTCTTTAACGATCATAGTTCCCGAACTGCAGATTTCATCAGAATGACACCAATCCTTCATTCAGCCACCCGTCCGGTTTGCTACGACGCTCGCAACCGAGGAGGCCTGGATGACTGCAATCTCAGTACAGCGACTGTCCAAAACGTTTCGCGGCGGTGTTCAGGCACTTGACGGTGTCAGTCTGACGGTGTCGGAAGGTGAATTCGTCGCGCTGATTGGCGCCTCAGGATCTGGAAAATCCACCTTAATCCGGCACATTTCAGGCCTTGTTGCCGGCGACAAGGACCGGGATTGCTGTACGGTCACCGTCAACGGGAAAACGGTTCAAAAAAGCGGTGCAGTCTCAAAGAACATTGCGGCCACCAGAACCGGAATCGGCGTTGTGTTTCAGCAGTTCAACCTGGTGCCGCGTCTCAGCGTTCTGACCAATGTTTTGGCCGGACTGCTTGGCAAGGTGCCGGTTTGGCGCGGGGTTTTTGGTTTCTTTTCAAATGAAGAAAAGCAGCTGGCCATGCGCGCACTTCAACGCGTCGGGATTGAAGCGAAAGCCCGCCAAAGAGCCTCAACCCTGTCAGGCGGGCAGCAGCAACGCGCGGCAATCGCCCGCACAATTGTCCAAGGTGCCAAGGTGATCCTGGCCGATGAGCCGATCGCCTCCCTAGATCCAGCCTCTGCGAAGCGTGTGATGGGTATATTGTCCCGCCTCAATGAGGAAGACGGCACTACGGTCGTCGTGTCTTTGCATCAGGTTGAATATGCGCGCCGCTATTGCCAGCGGACCATTGCGATGCGGGCCGGCCAGATTGTCTACGATGGGCCGAGCCATGCTCTGACGACCCAGTTTTTGCGTGAAATCTACGGCGAGGCCAGCGAAGAACTTGTGCTGCCGGACGCCGAAGACTTCGGGACCGCGCCAATCCCGGCGACGGCCTGAAACCCTTTAGGGGAGACATCGTGATGAAATTGTTTGCTCGCATTGCTGCGTCCGCGGCGATCATGGTTGGTTTGAGTGGCCCGGCCCTGGCCGAGCGTGAAAAACCGGAAGAACTGTTCTTTGGCATCTTGTCCACCGAGTCCAGCTCCGCCCAACGCGAAAAGTGGGGCCCGTTCCTGGAAGCCATGGAAGCGTCCCTCGGCATGCCGGTGAAGCCGTTTTTCGCAGCCGATTATGCCGGTGTGATTGAAGGCATGCGTTTCGATAAGGTCGATGTTGTCTGGTACGGCAACAAATCCGCAATGGTTGCGGTTGACCGTGCGGGGGCTGAAATCTTTGCTCAGACCACGGAAGCAACCGGCGATCGTGGCTACTGGTCTGTCATGGTGACGCACAAGGACTCTGGCCTCACATACGAAGATGTCATGAAGTGCGGCAAAGACCTCAACTTCGGCATAGGTGACCCGAACTCCACATCAGGGTTCCTGGTTCCGTCGACGTTCATCTTTGCCAAGGAAGGCGTGAATCCGAAGGACTGTTTCAAGACCCTTCGCAACGCCAACCACGAAACCAACTTGATTTCGGTTGCAACCCAACAGGTTGATGCAGCTGTTGCATCTTCCACCGGCATGTATTCCCGCCTGAAAAACGCAAAGCCGGAGCTCTTTGCGGAGCTTAAGGAAATCTGGCGCTCCCCGCTGATTGCATCTGATCCGATGGCCTGGCGTCCGGAACTGGACGACAGCATCAAGTCGAAGATCATGTATTTCTTCATGACTTACGGCCGTCAGGGCACAGATGAGGAAGTGGCTCAGGCACGGGAAAATCTCGCGCTGATCGACATGGGGCCGTTTATCCCGTCGTCAAACGCTCAACTCTGGCCTTTTTATGAGATGGACCAAATCCGTCAGCGCATGTCGATCGAAGGAGATGACACTTACTCCGACGATGAGCGGACCACCAAGATCCTGGAAATCAACACCAAGATCGAAGAAATCCGCGCTGCTGCTGCTGCTCGTCCGCGAAAGTAACAAGCATCTAACAGAATGGCATGAGGGACACGGTCCCTCATGCTGTTTGAAGGTTTCTTCTCAGGATCACACCAATGACCAGCAACGTGAATGTGCTCAACGCGGCAAACCCCGAATTGCCGGTTCCCGGCCGCACGACCCAAGAAAAGGTCTTTGATGTCCTCATATGGGGCGGTCTGATTGTTCTGCTGGTCTGGAGTTTCAAGCCGGCCGATATGCACCGCATGGGACAGGTTTTCATCGGTGGCGGCAACATGGCCATGTTGCTCGAAGATTTTTTGAAACCAAACTTCCGTTACTGGCACAGCTATTTTGACTTGATGCTGGAAACAGTACAGATGGCGGTTTGGGGGTCGTTTTTGTCCGTGATCCTGGCTGTGCCCTTCGGTCTGCTATCGTCCTCCAACATTGCACCTTACTGGATCGTCTTTCCGGTCAGGCGCCTGATGGATGCCTTCCGGGCGATCAACGAACTGGTTTTTGCGCTGATTTTTGTAGCGGCGGTCGGACTTGGTCCTCTTGCCGGTGTTTTGGCGCTGATGATCCACACCACGGGGACGCTCGCAAAACTCTTTTCAGAAGCCGTTGAGGCAATCGACCCCCGACCGGTCGAGGGCATCAAAGCGACGGGCGCCCCGGCCATTCAGGAGATCGTCTACGGCGTCGTGCCTCAGGTACTGCCTCTTTGGATTTCCTATTCGCTTTACCGATTTGAATCGAATGTGCGGTCTGCCACCGTTCTTGGAATTGTTGGTGCCGGTGGGATTGGAATGTCGCTGTCTGAAGCCTTGCGCGGCTTCGACTATTCGGCAGGGGCCGCAATCCTTCTGATCATCCTAGTGACCGTTTCGTTGCTCGATATCTTTGGATCGCTGCTGCGCAAGGTCGTTATTGACGGCACGGACCACGGCCGTTTCGCCAGCTATTTTCTCTTTCTGGCCGGTCTTGTGGCCGGTCTGGAGGTCCTGCTGGCGCATTCCTAACAACGATTGTTTGGATATTGCTGTTCGTTGCAAATCTGACGGGTTGATGTCACGTTGTCGGTCCCCTCAGTTCCATTTCTCTTCTGAACAGTGCGAACAGGTTTCTTGATGACCACCGGACATCTCCACATTCTCTGCGGCAAAATTGCTTCTGGCAAATCGACATTGGCCGCAAAACTCTCCAGCAGTCCGGCCACGGTGCTAATCAGTGAAGATATCTGGCTTGCGGATCTATTTGGCCCAGAAATGGCGGCGATCAAGGACTATGTCCGCTGCTCAGCGCGTCTTCGATCAGTCATGGAACCGCATGTCGTTTCGCTTCTGAACGCTGGCGTTTCTGTCGTGCTCGACTTTCCGGCAAACACGCCGAACATGCGTGGCTGGATGAAGCAAATTATCGTTACGGCCGAGTGCGGTCATACCCTGCATTTTCTCAACGTAACTGATGATGTCTGTAGGATCCGGCTCCAAGAAAGGAATGCCAGCGGACTGCATCCGTTTGAGGTCAGCGACGAGCAATTTGAGCAAATCACCCGGCACTTTATCGCACCGGAAGTTGAGGAAGGATTTGAAATCAAGGAATACTGAGGTTTTGTTTTTGCCGGTTCCAGCATCCAATGAGATCAAACGAATCGCCGGAGTTCTTTCATGTCCTTAAGCAGCACGTCACCCGCCCGGGACGCAGGTCTTACCTGCGGCACATTGGAGCCAGGGCCGCGCAACACAATTACCGATGTTGCAGGAGTGACGGTCGGCCATAAAACTGTGATTGATGGCAATCTGAGAACTGGCTTCACCGCTATTTTGCCGCATCAGGGCAACATCTTTATGGAAAAACTGGCAGCCGGATCGGATGTCATCAATGGCTTCGGCAAGAGCGCAGGTCTCATCCAGGTTGACGAGCTGGGAACGCTGGAAACCCCGATCCTTTTGACCAACACATTTGGTGTCGCAGAAGGTATCCATGCGCTGATCCGTCGAGAGCTCTCAGAGAACCCGCAGATCGACCGCGCCAAGGGCACCGTCAATCCGGTCGTGATGGAATGCAATGACGGATATTTAAGCGATATCAACGCCATCGCGCTCACCGAAGCAGACGCCAATGCGGCACTTGCGGCTGCATCAGAAGATTTTGACCAAGGCAGCGTTGGCGCGGGCACGGGTATCAGCTGTTTTGGCTTCAAAGGCGGGATTGGTTCTTCATCCCGTCAGTTTCAGCTGGAAGGCAAGATTTATACCCTTGGTGCGTTGGTTCAGGCGAATTTCGGCAAGGCCGGAGACTTGGTCCTGCCGGACGGACGGCGGGCAGCCCCGAACGAAGAAGGGGCTCAGCCAGAGCGTGGGTCTGTGATAATTGTGCTTGCGACGGACGTTCCCTTGGACAGCCGCCAGCTGAAACGTGTGGCCCGGCGGGCGGGCGCGGGATTGGCACGCCTCGGCGCCTATTATGGCAACGGCAGCGGTGACATCGGCCTTGCGTTTTCAACAGCGCAACGTATCCCTCACTTGTCAAAAAATTCGATCGTCGCGCGCGATTGTCTGCATGAAGATAAAATCGACACCTTGTTTCAGGCGGCTGCCGAAACCACTCAGGAAGCTGTCTTAAATGCCATGATTGCGTCCCCTGCGATGCACGGCAAAAACGGCAGTTTCCGGCCGTCTCTGGCTGAGTGGCTGGGCAATGTGCAAGACTGAACATCTATTTAATCGCTGTTTTGCCAATTGGCTCAAGCATTTTGTAAGACTTGGATGAATAATGGTTTGGATTGGACCTGATCTCGGGATCCGCAGGATGATGAGACCGTTTTTAAAAGCGAAATGGGTGTGTGCTGGGACATTCGCAGTGCTTGCCGCGGCGTTGCCTGCTTCAGACAACGCCCGTGCGGCCGACATCCATTTGGTGACCGAAAACTACCCGCCGTTTAATTTCATGGAAGATGGTAAGATTGTGGGCGTTGGCGCGGACCAGGTTCGCGAAATCATGCAACGGCAAGGCATTGAGTTTTCGCTTGAGATGATGCCCTGGTCTAGGGCTTATTGGCTGGCGGAGAATCGGAAAAACCATTGTGTCTTCACCACGGCGATGACTCCCGCTAGGGCAGACAGCTTTTCCTGGATTTCGCCGCTGGGCGGCGCGGAGCTTTTATTGGTCAAGAAGGCCGGTACGCAAGTACCTTCGTCCATTACGGATATCGCACAGACGTCTTCGGTCGGAACTCAGAGAAGCGACTATTCGGAATATGTTCTTCAAAACAACGGCTTCAGCAACATCGACTATTTCGATGATATCGGGGCGATTATCCGGCAACTGACTCAAGAGCGCCTGGATCTGGCCGCGATATCCAGCATGATGTTCCACACCCTCATTGAGCAGGGCGTTGACGTCGAACTTGTTCATGGATTTGGAGATATTATCGGTAATGGAATTGCCTGCCATCCCGATACGGATCAAGCGCTGCTCGGCAAGATGCAAAACGGACTCAACAAGATTATAGCCGACGGTTTTCAGTTAAAAACTTTGAAGAAATACGCGGCAAGTTCCGCGGAGAGCGCACAACTCAGCGACAATTGACCCTTAGCCTCTGGTCTTTCTCTTTTTATCTCGTCCTTTTTCGGAACTTGTGAAGCGCATAGCTCCAAATGAAAAACCCCGGCCAAATGACCGGGGGTTTCCGTGTTTGACGCCTAAACTGTCTTAGACAGAGTAGTAGAGATCGAACTCGACCGGATGCGGGGTCATTTCGTAACGCTCGACTTCTTCCATCTTCAGCTCGATGTAGGCATCGATTTGGTCGTCGTCGAAGACGCCGCCGGCTTTCAGGAACTCACGGTCCGCATCGAGAGCTTCCATAGCTTCGCGCAGGTCACGGCAAACCGTCGGGATCTCAGCCAGTTCTTCAGCCGGCAGATCGTAAAGGTTCTTGTCCATGGCATCGCCCGGATGGATTTTGTTCTTGATGCCGTCAAGGCCAGCCATCAGCAGGGCGGAGAAGCACAGGTACGGGTTCGCTGTCGGATCCGGGAAGCGGACTTCAACGCGTTTCGCCTTCGGAGAAGACGTGAACGGGATACGGCAGGATGCCGACCGGTTACGCGAGGAGTAGGCCAACAGAACTGGTGCTTCGTAACCCGGGACCAGACGCTTGTAAGAGTTGGTGGACGGGTTGGTGAAAGCGTTCAGGGCTTTCGCGTGCTTCAAGATACCGCCGATGAAGTACAGGCAGGACTCAGAGAGATCTGCGTACTGATTGCCGGCGAAGGTCGGCTCACCATTGTTCCAGATGGACAGGTGGCAGTGCATGCCGGTGCCGTTGTCGCCGAAAACCGGCTTCGGCATGAAAGTTGCGGACTTGCCGTAAGCATGTGCGACCTGGTGAACGACGTATTTGTAGACCTGCATGTTGTCGGCACAAGTGGTCAGGTTGTCGAACTTCATGCCGAGTTCGTGCTGAGCAGCAGCCACTTCGTGGTGGTGCTTTTCAGTCGGAACGCCCATTTCGCCCATGACGGACAGCATTTCGGAGCGGATGTCCTGTGCGCTGTCGACCGGCGGGACCGGGAAGTAGCCGCCTTTGGTGCGCGGACGGTGACCGAGGTTGCCGGTCTCATATTCAGAGCCCATGTTGGACGGCAGCTCGGAGCTGTCCAGGATGAAGCCGGTGTTGTACGGGTCAGCGTTGAAGCGGACGTCGTCGAACATGAAAAATTCAGCTTCCGGGCCGACATAGATGGTGTCGCCGAAACCGCCGGACTTCACGTAAGCTTCCGCTTTTTTCGCGGTCATGCGCGGGTCGCGGTTGTAAGCTTCGCCAGTGATCGGATCGATGATGTCGCAGAAGATCGCCATGGTGGACTGGGCGAAGAACGGATCGATGTGTGCAGATTCCGGATCCAGGATCAGCATCATGTCGGATTCGTTGATGGCCTTCCAGCCAGCGATGGACGAGCCATCGAAGGCAACGCCTTCAGCGAACATGTCTTCGTCAACAAGTGCAACGTCCATGGTGACGTGCTGCATCTTGCCGCGCGGATCGGTGAAGCGCAGGTCGACGAACTTGATGTCTTTTTCCTGAATTTCCTTCAGGACGTCAGCGGCGGTGGTCATTATGTCCATCCCTTTGATTTTTCGTGTGAACGTTTGGGTTTTGGTCCCGGTCCGGCAGAGGGTTTATAGCGTTTGTCTCAGCGCGGAAAGTCCGGAATTGGGTGTGCGGCAATAAGCCGGAATTCAAGGCGGGTTAAATGGCGTCGATGCCGGACTCGCCGGTCCGGATGCGAACAGCTTCTTCAATATTGGAAACGAAGATCTTGCCGTCGCCGATGCGGCCGGTCTGGGCGGCATTGCGGATGGCGTCAACGGCTTTTTCAACCATGTCGGCGCCAAGAACGATTTCGACCTTCACCTTTGGCAGGAAGTCGACGACATATTCCGCACCGCGGTAGAGCTCGGTGTGTCCTTTTTGGCGGCCAAAGCCCTTGGCTTCGGTCACTGTGATGCCCTGCAGGCCGACTTCTTGAAGAGCTTCTTTCACCTCGTCGAGTTTGAAAGGTTTGATGATCGCTTCGATCTTTTTCATCACCGTATGTCTCTCTCCACATTAAACTGGCAGGGTCTGCCCGGTCGCTCTTCTTTAGAAGCCGGTTCAGGCAGGCGTGCCTTGACCGGGATCATCCGAGAGCTGTTGCCCAGGTGTTAGCAGGAAGCGTGCCAATTGAAAGTGGACGCAGTTTTTTTTGCATTGCGGCGGGAAACCGCCACCATTTTTGGCAGGTTTGATGCAGTGCCAATGCTGTTGGTCATCAGAGGACCGTGTAGCTGTCTATTTTTTGAGCAACCTGCACATAAAGTATGCAAGGTTGTGCCCTTGACGGCGTCAGGCCGGCCCTGCGCTCAAAAAAGAGCGCGTCGGGCCTTGTGGTTTTGATCAGTGGTAAGGTTGCTTGAAGAAGACCGGCTAGAGTTTGTTGGTCTCCCGATGGAAACTGCGCTTGCAGACTGAAAGCGAAAGAAAATCATGACAGCTGCCTTGTTGACGCCTGAGGAAATGGGCCGTGCCGATCGCTTGACGATCGAGGGCGGTATTCCGGGAATTGACCTGATGGAGCGGGCGGGCACTGCTGTTGCCAAGGCGGCTGCAGATCTAGCGCCGACAGGAGGGCGCGTCTTGGTGTTATGTGGGCCGGGAAACAATGGCGGTGACGGGTTTGTCGCAGCAAGGCTTCTGGCAGAACACGGCTATTTGGTTGATGTGTATCTTCTGAAAGACCCGGCGGGCCTCAAGGGCGATGCGGCGCTTGCGTTTGCCTCTATGAATTTGCCCCACAAAGTTTTGCCGGACACCGTTCAAGTCGCAGGCGATCTTTTCGAAGAAGCCGTTGCGCCCGACGTTGTTATTGACGCCCTTTTTGGCGCAGGGCTGGACCGGCCGCTTCATGGTTTGGCGGCCATGCTCGTTGATGTGATCAACAGCGCCTCAGCGCCGGTGGTCGCTGTGGATCTGCCGTCTGGTGTCAATGGAACGACCGGACAGATAATGGGATGCGCGATTGAGGCGCACACGACTGTGACGTTTTTCCTAAAAAAGCCGGGGCACCTTCTTTTTCCGGGACGCGGCCTTTGCGGGGAGGTCACAGTTGCCGATATCGGGATAAACCAGAGTGTGCTCAATCTTATTGCGCCGCAAACATTTGAAAACGGTCCAGCGCTTTGGCTCGATCATTGGCCGGTGCCGGATCCGGCCGGGCACAAATACGCTAGGGGTCATACTGTGGTTTTTGGCGGTCCGGTGGCTGCGACCGGTGCCGCGCGTTTGTCCGCAACGGCTGCACTGAGGGCCGGGGCAGGGCTCGTCACCTTGGCATCGCCCCCAGATGCTCTGATGGTCAATGCCTGTCATCTGACGGCTGTAATGCTGAAAAAGATAGCAGGCGCTGAGGCCATCCCTGAGCTGCTGGCCGACAAACGTCTCAACGCTGTCCTGATCGGTCCGGCATATGGTGTCGGCCCAAAAACTTGTGCCGCAGTCGAAGCGATTCTGGCGCAGGATCGGGCCACTGTTCTGGATGCGGATGCCTTAACCAGTTTCTCAGAAAAACCTCGGAAGCTATTTGAATTAATAAGAAAAGCTAAAAGTCCTGTGGTTCTCACACCGCACGATGGTGAGTTTGCGCGTCTGTGTCCGGACCTCGTGGATGTAGACAGGTTGAGCCGTGTCCGCACAGCGGCTGTGCGGTCAGGTGCTATTGTCATCTTAAAAGGGCCGGACACCGTGGTCGCAGCGCCCGATGGACGGGCCGCGATCAACGCCAACGCGCCGCCCTGGCTGGCGACTGCCGGGTCCGGGGATGTTCTGGCCGGAATTGTTGGCGGCTTGCTCTCCCAAGGAGTAACCGGGTTCGAGGCCGCATGTCAGGCCGTTTGGCTGCACGGTGCCGCAGGGCAAGAGGCAGGGCCCGGCCTGATCGCGGAGGATTTAGCGCCAGCGCTTAAGGCGCCGATCCGCGAGCTTGTGGACAAGTCTTGCGTCTGGGGTACCTAAGGCGTTATTTTTCCTTTGACCTCAAAAGACAGAGTGATATAGAGGCTCCGCTTCAAACGCGGAGCTTTCAAGTTCTCGCGATGCGGATGTGGTGAAATTGGCAGACACGCCAGATTTAGGTTCTGGTGCCGCAAGGCGTGGGGGTTCAAGTCCCTCCATCCGCACCAAATCACTTGCTAGCAAGTGATTGAGACGAAAAGATAACCGGCCTTTGGCCGGTTTTTTTGTTTTTGCTTTCGTAAGCATTACCCCAGCTCTCGTCCTTCGATCTGTGCAAATGCACTGGGTGCGGAACAACGGCCGTTTCCAAAATGGCCTGACACCAGCCCTTTGGATTGCCCGCGCTGGTAAACTCGCATATCTGGCTCAATGCTTCGCAAAACCGACCGGACCCTAAGCCTGCGGGCGGGTGTCCTGATTTTTGCGGAAGGTTTGGGATCAGCATTGATCAATAACAAACCCCGAACAGGTTTCCCAAAAACTCAAGAATCCAAGCGGAGTTGCCTGAGCGATTTGGACAGGATCCGGCAGAGGGCGTTTTCAATCGGTTTTTGATTGCTGCGTGACGGGATGAGCAGGCCGATCTTCAAGTCTTTCAGAAAGCTCGACTTGAGCGGGAGATAGCTGAGCTCTCCAGATTCAATTTCTTTCAAAAAACCAATCTTGGAATAAAGGCCAATACCGCGGCCAGAGAGGATCATGGAACGGGCGAGGGGCAAGGAGTTGGTAAAACAGGCCGTTTTCAGCGGGATCGTATGGTCGGCAAGCGCCAGATTGACCAGTGACCGTTCCGCAAGCGCATCGTAGGAGCGGATCAGCGGAAACGGTGTGAGGTCTTCTAGGTCCAGGGCATCACGTTCGGCCAATGGATGGTTCTTGGTGAGAATGGCGCCGATTGGTGCGGATTTTTCGGTCTGCAGCCGCACGCCGGGGTGGAGGTCATTGCTGAAGGATATGCCGATGTCAGCTTCGCCCTCGGCCACGGCTCGAACGATCTCGTCCGGCTGCGCCGTTCTGATGGTATAGGTTATATCCGGATAGTCCCGGGCGAACTGGTCGATGGCAGAAGGCAAGAGACTGAGCGCGACAGAGTCGAGAGAAGCGATGTCGATATGTCCGGCCCGCATCTCACGGATATCGGCCACAACATGCAGGATCTTTTCATAGTCGAAGATTGTTTTCCGGCAATGTTCCAGAACAACAGCCCCGGCGGTGGTCAGTTCGACGCCTTCTGCATGCCGGTCGAACAAACGGACCCCTAAGCGCTCTTCAATGTCGAGGATTTTCCGGTTTACCGAAGATGACGACACATGCAGCACGGCCGCGGCTCTCCGGATAGATCCTTGCCGGGCGACTTCATCAAAATAGCTCAAAAACTTGCTGTGCATCGGTGTTTCTCTCTAGCGTGATGCAAAAAATGCATCGCTATGCGCAAAACTTAATTCTATCTGCAGCGCCGAACCCACGTCTAGTCTGAAAAGAAAACGGGAGATAACAAAAAAATATCACCTACCAGGAGACGGGTATCATGACGCATTGGGGACTTAACCGCCGGCATATGTTGCAGGGACTTGGGGCAACCGCCGGACTGGCGACAGCAGGTACATTCTTTTCAATCAAACCATCGAAAGCGGCCGATTTCAAAATCAGGATGCAGCTTGGCTGGCTGGCATCCAACGGGATTCTGGGCGAGGTCATGGCGGACAAGCTTGGCTATTTCGCCGAAGAAGGTCTTGAACTTGAGATCGTACCGGGCGGACCGAACATCGATGGGGTTGCCTCTGTTGCCTCCGGGGCGAACAATTTCGGCTCCATCTCGTCCTCGCCATCGCTCATGCTGGCACGCTCTGCCGGCCTGCCGATCAAATGCGTCGCCGCCGGATATCAGCAGCACCCGTTCACCTATTTTTCCATGGAAAGAAATCCGGTGCACAAGCCGGAGGATCTGATCGGCAAGAAAGTCGCAACGCAAGGCACCGCAAGGATCTTGCTGCGGGCGCTTCTGGCCAAGAACGGCATCGACGAAGATCAGGTTGAAGTGTCGGTGATGGGCGGTGATATGGCACCGCTGAAAGTCGGTCAGGTCGACGTCGCAACTGGCTGGCAGACCAATGTCGGTGCGCTGTCCGTTCTGGGCGACGAGCGGGTCGACATGAAGCTTTGGGACGCAGGCATCCAGCTTTATGCCAATCCCTATTACACCACGGATGATGTCCTACAAGAAAATAGCGACAAGGTTGCTGCCGCCATCCGGGCCATTTCGCGCGGCTGGGGAGCCGTTTACGAAAACCCTGCTGCGGGTGTCGATGCGTTGGTCGAGCGGTATCCAAACCTCGACAAGGACAGTGAGATGAAAGCCGTCGATCTGGTGCTCGGCTTTTCCTTCAATGACAAGACCAAGGCGGGGGGCTGGGGAGTTATGAACCCGGACAATTGGCGGGAGCAGATCTACACCTACGAAGCTCTCGGACAATTCACCAACGGTGCACCGGACCTGTCGGACATCATGACTTTGGACATTCTGGAAGCGACCAAAGATGTCCGTCCAACATTTGGCTGACGTTGCGGACTTGCATCCGCAACAGGATTTGGCAAGCCGCAGCGTTGCGGCCTGCCTGTCCAAAGCCTCGGTGAAATTCGGTCATTTCACTGCCCTTGAAGACATCAGCCTAGACATTGGCGAAGGCGAGTTCTGGACCATCCTCGGGCCGTCCGGGTGTGGCAAATCCACAATGCTACGGCTCGTTTCCGATTTGGTGCCGGCGGCGACAGGACAGGTCGAAATTCTCGGTAAGACCACTGAGGCCGCCCGGCTGGCGCGTGAATTCGCGTTTGTCTTTCAAGATGCAACGCTTCTGCCTTGGCGCAGTGCCTTGCAGAATGTCGAATTGCCGCTGGAAATTGGCCGCAAGCGCGGCGTCAAGATCCCGACGTCCGACAGAAGCCCGCGCGAACTTTTGGAACTTGTCGGCCTGAAGGGACGTGAGGATGCGCTTCCGCACGAGCTCTCCGGCGGCATGCGCCAGCGGGTGGCGATCGCAAGGGCGCTTGTCTGCAAGCCGAAACTCCTGCTCATGGACGAGCCGTTTGGTGCACTCGATGAGATGACGCGGGACCGGTTGAACCTGCAGCTCCGGGACATCTGGCAGGAAACCGGTGTCACGATCCTATTTGTCACTCACTCGATACCGGAAGCAGTGTTCCTCGGGCAGAAGGTTTTGATGCTTCGGGCAAATCCGGGCCGGGTGAAAGACGTCGTGGACATTGATCTTCCAGCAGACCGGCACGTCGCCTTGCGGGAAACTCCGGAATTCAACCGGTATTGCGGCCAGCTCCGCCAACTTCTGGAGGACTGCTGATGTCTTTGGCGCAAGTTTCCGCAGAACTGGATGACAAGAAGTCCGGCCGGAACGACCTGATCTATAAACGGGCCGTCAATGCCGCGATCCCGATTGGGACAGCCGTCTCCTTGCTGCTGATCTGGCAGCTCGGGGTGCGTTTGTTCGAGGTGCCGACGTACATCGCACCAGCGCCGACGGATGTCCTGGCCGTATTTGTGAATGAATTCGCGCTGTTATCGCGGAATTTCTGGCCGACGCTGATCGAAAGCCTGTCCGGATTTGTCGTCGGCAATCTGGCAGCGATTATGATCGCCATCGCCTTCGTACACAGCAGGACGATCGAAAAGGCGTTCTTTCCGATCGCCGTCTTTATCAACACGATCCCCATTCTGGCGATCGCACCGATCCTGGTGCTGATTTTCGGTGCCGGCATGACGGCAAAGGTCGTTATTGCTGCTTTGATCTGTTTCTTCCCGACCCTGGTAAATATGGTTCGGGGGCTTCAGTCCGTCTCGCCGCAAACCTTGGAACTCGCCCGGATCCTGTCCGCGTCCAAGGCAGAAGTGTTCTGGAAAATCAGGCTGCCGTCCTCACTGCCGTTCCTGTTTTCGGCTTTGAAGATTGCCGCGACCACCTGCGTGATCGGAGCAATCGTCGGGGAGTGGATCGGAGCGGATGTCGGCCTCGGCGCCCTTATCATCGACAGCACCTTCAACTTCCGCTCACCGCTTCTCTACGCAACCGTTTTCGTTTCTTCCGGCCTGTCGGTGCTGTTGTTCACCGCAGTTTCGGTCGCCGAGAAACTTGTCATTCGCTGGTAGTCGGCCCACCCGCCGCCAGCCGTTCAAAATCGAAACAAGGAACAAGAAATATGGCAGAGCGTCATACAGAAACTGTTCAAACAGAGGGCGCACAGATCCCGGTCGTTGCCACTTGTGACGTCGTCGTCATTGGCGCTGGACCGGCAGGTCATGCAGCTGCCGTTTCTGCGGCCCGCAACGGAGCTTCCGTAACCCTACTTGAACGCTATCATCATCTCGGCGGTATGGCGTCCGGCGGCATGGTGCTTGTGCTCGACGACATGGTCAATGACGGCAATGAAATCGTCACAACGGGCATCGTCAGCGAATTTGTGGACCGGATGGAACGTCAGGACGCTGCAGTTTATCCGCCGCCTGAAGAGTGCCAGACCAATTGGGAGATGTGGCAGAAATGGTCCCGCTGGGGCTGCATCGACTTCCACAAGGCGATGATGCCGCAACCGATCATCCATGCCGTTGCCTTTGATCCGGATGCTTGGAAACGGGTGAGCTTGGACATGGTTGTGGAGGCAAACGTCAATCTGCGCACCCACAGCTGGTTTTGCGATGTTCTGATGGAAGGCGGCCAGATCACCGGCGTGATCGCCCAAACCAAACTCGGCCGCCAGGCAATTCGGGCGAAATATGTTGTCGACGCCACCGGGGATCTGGATGTCGGTGTCGCAGCCGGTGCGGAGTACACAGACGGCCAATACATCGTCACGACCGTGTTCCGCATGGCCAATGTCGATACCGACAAGGCAATCGCCTTCGAGTTTTCAGATCCGGAGGAATACAAGAAACTGGATCGCGAAGCCCGGCGGCGGATTGGTGGCGCTTGGGGCATGTGGTGGCTGAAGACACCAATCCCCGGAATTGTGTGGTGCAACTGTCCGCATATGCCGGGCTATGACGGGCTTTCGGTCGAGGACATGGTTGCCTCTGAAATCGAGGGCCGGGAGCGGATGATGAAGCTTCATCAGTTCGCAAAGGAAAACATCCCGGGCTTTGAAAATGCCACCATGCTGGGGGCGGCCGAGCAGATGGGTATCCGGCAAACGCGGCTTCTCCAAGGTGAATATGTCGTCACCAAGGATGATGTGAAATCGCGCCGGTATTTTGAAGACACCGTTTGCCGCGGCCGGGACTATTACACACCATACCGGGCACTGCTTCCGAAGGGCATCGACAATTTGATCGTCGCTGGCCGCCACTACTCCGTTGAGAGCGATGCCCAGAAACTGTCGCGCGAAATTCCGCCCTGCATGGCGCAAGGGGAGGCGGCCGGTGTTGCTGCGGCGCTGGCCCTAAATGGGGATGTCCCGCTCCGGATGGTTGATCACAGGGCAATCCAGAAACAGATGCGCGCCCAGGGGGCTGACCCGGGAGACAAACCGTCGGCAAACGCATTGATCGAAGATCACGTCGCGGCGGAATAACAGAGGCCTACATGTCAGAGAAAATAATGCCGCTCGATGGCGTTCGTGTCATCGACTTCACCCAAGTTATGCTTGGTCCCTGCGCCACCCAGACCCTCGGGGACTTTGGTGCAGACGTCATCAAGATCGAACGTCCGGGGGCCGGTGACCTTAGCCGTGGTTTCTACGGCGTGGTCACCGAAGAAGCGACCAACAATGCGGTTTTCGCATCACTGAACCGCAACAAACGCTCAGTCGTCATCGACACCAAATCGCCTGATGGACACCAAAAGATCCTGGATCTTATCAAGACTGCGGATGTGGTCGTTGACAATTTCCGTGCTGGCGTAATGGACCGCCTGGGTTTTGGTTATGACGCTTTGGAGAAAATCAACCCGAGGATCATCTGCGCATCGGGAACCGGATTCGGGTCCACAGGCCCCTACGCCCATAAGGGCGGTCAGGATGTCTTGGCCCAGGCCATGACCGGGGTGATGGAGAAAACCCAAGATCCGTCAATCCCCAAATCGATCTATCCAACCACCTTGTGTGATTACTCAGCCGGCATGCATCTCGTGCAAGGCGTTCTTGCAGCGTTGTTGATGCGGGATAAAACAGGTCGTGGTCAAAAGGTTGAGGTGTCCCTTTACGACAGCATGATCGCCATGCAGATGCAGGAAGCTGCGCAGTGGTCAAAACACCGGGATGTGCTGAACTGGGCGGCCATGCCGCTGACCGGCGTTTTCGACGCGACAGACGGGGCAATCGTTATTGTCGGCGCTTTCAAGGCAAATCCCTTGCAGGACATCTGTACAGCGCTCGAAATCGAAGACCTGTCTCCGGAGTATCCGACGTTGGATATTCAGCGGAAAAATAAGCCCTATCTTCAGCAGCGCTTTAGGGAGGCCATCGCCGGCAACTCTTGTGCTTATTGGCTGGATCGTTTGGAAGCTCAGGATCTTCTGTGCGCGCCTGTGCGTTCGCTGGGCGATGCACTGGATGATCCGCAGACCAAGATCAACGGCATGTTGCACACCATTCAGCATCCGGTCATCGGCGAGCTCACACTTGCCGGTTCGCCGGTTCACCTGAGTGATGCACCGCTCACCGTCCGCCATCTCCCGCCGCGGCTGGGGGAACACACAGACGAGGTGCTTCACGAGTTGGCCGCGCTTCTGGCGCATGAGGCTGCCGAATGAGCGTTGCTTTCGAAATCTCCGGAAATCTTGCGCGGGTAACCATCAACCGGCCAGACAGCTTGAATGCGGTCGATACGGCCACCCATGCAAGACTTGGCGAGATCTGGACGGAAATCGAAACCAATCCCGATATCCGTTGCGCTGTTCTGACCGGTGCGGGATCCAAGGCGTTTTGCGCAGGTGCTGATCTCAAAGAAAACACCGGTCTCTCCGGTGTGGACTATTGGAAGGGCATCAGCGGCGCCGGATTTCCCGGAATTGCGCTCCGGCAGATGTCGACACCGGTCATTGCACGGGTGAATGGCCTTGCCCTTGGGGGCGGGCTGGAAATGGTTCTTGGGTGTGACATTGTCATTGCCGCAACGACCGCCCGTTTCGGACTGCCAGAGGCCAAGGTCGGGCGGGTGCCGCTCGATGGCGGCATGGTTTTGCTGCAACGTCTTATTCCCCGGAACATTGCTCTGGGCATGATGATGACCGGACGGTTGATCGATACCGAGGCGCTTAAGCCTTATGGCCTGTTGAATTCGGTCGTGCCGCCTGAAGACCTTGATGATGAGGTCGACCGTTGGGTGCAGGATCTCTTGGCCTGTGCCCCGCTCAGCTTGAAAGCCATCAAGGCCGTGTCCCGGCAGACCGCGCATTTGCCGCTACAGGACGCTTATCAGTATCCATCGGAAGAGCTGGTTGCGGCCCTCTTGTCAGAGGACGCAGACGAAGGGCCGGCCGCATTCCGGGAAAAGCGGCCACCGGTCTGGAAAGGGCACTGACCCGATGACCCTCGTAATCACCAGCGCTTGCATTGATGTCAAAGACGGCATTTGCACGACTGCGTGTCCAGTCGATTGCATTTATGAGGGGGAGCGCATGTTCTACATCCACCCCACAGAGTGCATCGAGTGCGGCATGTGCGAGAGCATTTGCCCGGTGGACGCCATTCGTTATGCCGATGAGGTTGAAGACGATGAACGGCCCTTCTTGGCGCTGAATGCGGCGGCGTTTCGAAATGCGTCCGGCACACTCTCAGAACCGGGCGGATGGTCAAAAGCGGATGCCCCGCTTTCCGACCCGTCAGAACTGACCGAACTTGCCAAACATTATTCCAAAGAAAAGGTTGCCTGATGGACGGCGTGATTGCAGCGGTGCCAACCCCGGTTGGCAAAGATTTGTCTCCGATGCAGGAGCCATTCCTCGAACATTGCCGGTGGGCGCTAGATAACGGCTGTGATGGTTTAAATATCCTGGGGTCTACGGGCGAAGCCAACTCATTCGATACTGCGACCCGGAAACAAATTATGGGGTGGGCTGCAGAAGGTTTGCCGCAAGACAAATTGATGGTCGGAACGGGAACACCGTCGCTTCGGGAGACGATTGATCTTACGGTCCATGCGGACGAATTGGGGTATTCCGTCGCGCTTGTTCTTCCGCCTTATTATTACAAACCCGTTGATCCGGCCGGTTTGAAAAGTTGGTATATCGCACTTCACGATGCTCTCGGCGCACGGAAAATACAGATCTATTTCTATAATTTCCCGCAGATGACCGGGCTCACAATCCCGGTGGACTTGATTGCAGACCTTGCGTCGCTGGCGCCAGACCGGTTTGCCGGGATCAAGGATTCTTCAGGTGATCTTGATTATTGCCGAGCCATCGTCGCTGCAGCTCCGGCTTTGCAGGTGTTTCCAAGTTCAGAAACCGCGCTCCAATCTGCGGCGACAGACGGCTTTGCCGGGTGTATCTCCGCCAGTGTGAATACCACAGCGCCCTTAGCCGCGCAGGTTTGGTCAGAACGGTCTGCGCCGCCCCAGGAAATCTGTAACGAGATCGCCAGACAGCGTGGTTTGCTCGCCGGATCGCGCCTGGTCCCGATAGTCAAGTTTCTGGCAGCAGCACGATCCGGGAATGAGGATTGGCGAACAGTCTTGCCTCCGTTCACCGCGCTGACTGGGGTAGAGGGAAAAGTCCTTCAGCAAGACCTCGGTCAGACAGTTTGATCATGGCCGAAGACCACAAATGGACTCAGCGTTTTATGGCGCTGTGTGATCAGATCGCATCCTGGTCGGAAGATCCGCACTTTCAGGTCGGATGTATCATCGCGTCGCCCGCAGGCCGGGAAATCCGGTCCACCGGATACAATGGTTTTCCGCGCGGGGTGTCTGCGGCAGATCCAGCGCGGTTCGACCGGGACAGCGGCGAAAAGTTCTACTGGTTCGAACATGCGGAACGGAACGCGATTTACAACGCGGCACGCGCGGGCATTTGCCTGTCCGGCTGTACGCTGTATGTCAACCGCTTCCCATGTGCCGATTGCGGCCGCGCAATCATTCAGGCCGGCATTCCCCGCATCGTTGCTCCGCCCATTCCACAGGCCGATGGAGCCCTAGACTACAGTTTTCAGGTTTCGCGGCAGATGCTGCGTGAAGCCGGTGTTCAGATTATCGAATTCAAGTGAGGATTAAGAATGGTTAGAAGTCAGTCGCTGGTCGCTGGAGAGTGGCTCGCATCGGAGACGGTCTTTTCGAACGACCCTGTCAGCGGCGAGCCGGATCAGTTTTCGGCCGGGACGGCCGAGATGATTTCCAAAGCCTGTGAAGCTGCGGAAGAAGCCTTTTGGAGCTTCGGCTATTCTTCCCGTGCAGACCGGGCCGCGTTTCTGCGCTCTGTTGCCGAGCACATCGATGCGCTGGGCGCGGAGATTACGGCGATGGGCATGAAGGAAACCGGTTTGCCAGAAGCCCGGCTTGAGGGCGAGCGGGGACGGACGGTCGCGCAGTTTCAGCTGTTTGCAGACCACATCGAATCGGGCGATTATCTCGACACGCGCCACGAGCCCGCACTGCCGGACCGCGCACCGTTGCCCAGACCGGATCTCCGGCTCGTGCAAAGGCCGATCGGGCCTGTTGCTGTTTTCGGCGCCTCCAATTTTCCGCTGGCCTTTTCGACAGCAGGTGGGGATACCGCTTCTGCGCTTGCTGCTGGCTGTCCGGTGGTCGTGAAAGGCCATCCGGCCCATCCAGGGCTTTCCAGCCTGATTGCCCAAGCCTTTGACGCGGCAATAAAAGCGACCGGAGTCCATCCGGGCGTTTTCAGCATGGTGCATGATGGCGGCAATGTTGTCGGGGAAACACTTGTCAAACATCCTCTGATTTCAGCAGTCGGCTTTACCGGATCTTTGCGCGGCGGGCGCGCGTTGTTCGATCTTTGCGCGAGGCGGCCAGACCCAATCCCGTTTTTTGGTGAACTGGGATCGATAAATCCGATGTTCGTCTTGCCGAATGCAATGGCCGCCCGCGGCAAAGACATTGCCAAGAACTGGGCGGGTTCACTGACGCAAGGTGCCGGTCAGTTCTGTACTAACCCTGGTGTTGCAGTTGTCCTGGATGGCTCAGAGGCCCAAGCCTTTGCAAAGTCCGCAGTAGAAGCACTTGGCGCAATCGCACCGCAGACCATGCTGACCGGTGGGATCGCAGCTGCGTTCCAATCCGGACGTGGTCGGATGCGCGCGCATCCCAATGTTCAGGTACTGACTTTAGGGCAGGACACCGGCCGAAATGCATCCCCTTGTCTCTTATCCACCACTGCGGAGTCATGGCTTAACAATGAAGATTTGGGGGAGGAGGTATTCGGCCCCCTTGGTCTCATTGTTGTTGCCCGCGATGTACAGGAGATGCTGTCAATTGCCAGAAGACTGCACGGGCAACTGACCTGCACCTTGCATTCTGACACGGAAGATTTCGGCCTCGCCAAAAGCCTACTTCCAATCCTGGAGCGCAAGGCTGGCCGGTTGCTGGCAAACGGGTTCCCGACCGGTGTTGAAGTGTGCAGCGCCATGGTGCATGGCGGGCCTTATCCAGCCTCAACCAACTTTGGCGCAACGGCTGTCGGTACTCTGGCCATCCGGCGTTTCCTGCGGCCGGTGTGCTACCAGGATATTCCAGCCGAGATTCTGCCAGAAGATCTGAGGTATTGAGGCCCGTCGAACTTCTGTAACTTTCAAATGGCGATGGCGTGGAATGTGTCCTGAACGGGCACCATTCCGCGGCATTGTCTGGTGCCGCTCCAAATTACCCAGTGTTCGGTATCCAAGCCAGCACTAACTAACAGCCAATCTGCCGAAAGTGAGATTTATACAAGTCGGCAGGAGAGGGGCGGGCGATTTTGGAGTGCCGCTCAAACGGTTGAGTTGAAAGTTCCGGGAGACAGACGTCACTTTGTCAGCCAGTCGTTGATGCGCTTTGCCAGGTCTTCGCGGGAAGAAGGGCCGAAGGCCGTTTCGAGGGGGATGTTTGCCGTATCCGTTAGAAGCGCCAGACGTTCGGTCGGGCTTCCATCTGAGGTGTTTCTTTCAACATGTGCCCGTTTGATTGCGGTGAGCTGGACCGTTTGCCGGTCGGTTCGGCCGAGCCTTTGACGTTCGTTGACAACCGTTCCTGCAGCTCTGTCGAAAGTGATCGTTTGTTTTGGGAAGAATGCCCATCCGATGGCCAGAAAACCGGCGCCAGTCGCTGCCATTCCCATCCGGCCGACGAGGTCCGCTGCTTCGACCGTTATGGCGCCCCAAAACAAAATCACGGCTGCCGCTGCCAATCCAAGCTGCGGCAACCGGTTTATGCTGCGCAGAATGAGTTTTTCCCGGGAGCAGTTAACAGCAAACATGGATTTGAAACGCTCGTTCTTTTGGGGCAACAGTGCGGGCCGCAAGAAGCCCGAAGGGGTCTTTGGTTCCAGTTGTCGCATTGCATGCAGGAGTATGACGCGATGGGGCGTGTTGTTCCAGACCGGCCCAGAGGAGCAGAACGTTCAAGCTTATACGCACGACAGATGTTTGTCGTGAGGCATTCCTAACCCTGCACTCGCCAAAGGAATAGGGAATTGCGAACAAAAGATCCAACCTCAAAACCCTTGCGGTAGCTGTTTCGTTTCTTCCGTTTAAGGGAAGCCTTCTCCCAGATCCCAGAACAGCCCGGTCATCATTTCCAACCCCTCCTTCATGAGGTGCGGCAGGACATGCTCGTTTGGGGCGTGCTGCGAGCAGCCGGTGTAGCTGTGAGGGACCCAAAGTGTGGGCATGCCGATGATGTTGAGAAAGATATCATTCGGTAGAGAACCGCCGGCATTGGGAATGACAGTGACATCTTTGCCGGTCGTTTGTTCGATCGACTTCACGGCCCAGGCGACTGCCGGATGCTCCGGATCCAAACGCGATGCGCGCAGCATCGACATGCGGGCCGGTTCCACTGTGATGTCATCAAATCCATTGTCTTTCAGGTGCTGACGGATCAGAGGCAGGAAGGTATCGGGATCGGTATCAACCACGAACCGGATCTGGCAAATGGCTTCCGCAAAAGGAGGGACTGCATTTTGTGTTTTTTCAGGATCGCCTGTGATGAACGATAACACTTCGAAGGTGTTCCAACCGAAGACCTTTTCAGCCCCGCTTAATCCAGGTTCACCCCACCATGGATCGATCTCGGGATCATCCGGTCCGGATGTCACCGTTACTTTGGACAGGGCATCACGCACCGAATTCTTGATACGGGCCGGTTTGAGTCCTGGATGCAAGATTTCGCCGGTCCGGCTTACGAGTGTCGTGAGCGCGTGCATAAGTACAATGGCTGGATTGGCCAGCAGTCCGCCCCAATTGCCCGAATGGTGTCCGCCTTCACGGTATTCCAATCGAAAGCGAAGGTTCAATCCGCCGCGTGTGCCAAGCTTGATGTCCGGTCCGGCCGTTGAGAACCGCGGGCCGTCTGAAGCAATCAGGAGATCTGCGGCCAGCAGGTCACGATTGGCACGGCAGAATTCTTCAAGCCCGGCTGACCCCATTTCCTCTGCTGTCTCGATCAAGAATGTGACGTTGTAACCGAGACGACCGCGCGTTCCGATGACATGGCGCAACGCCTGCATATTGATGGCATGTTGGGCTTTGTTGTCGGCCGTCCCGCGACCGTACCAGCGTTCCTGCGACGCTGTTTGGTCGACTTCAAGGGTCCAGGGATCGCGGTCCTGGCTCCAGCGTCCTTCTTCTCCCGGGACAGTGTCACCATGGCCATAGCAGAACAACGTCGGCAGGGCCGGATCCTCGATCCGTTTGGCAACAAGGAACGGCGCCCGGTCTAGGACATCGTTGGGATGGATCTCCACGGAAAAACCCATATCTTCGAAACGCTGGCGCATCACAACATTCTGGTAGCGCATCAGGTCATCGCGATGCTCTTCCTCCCGACTGGACGTTTGAACCGAAACCAAATCGGCCAGCTCGGCTTGGAACCCGCCGTCGTCAAAGTATTTTGAAACGGCATCAATTGCGGCTTCGCGAGTTGTCATGCTGGGTCCCCTATGATGTTGTTTTTATTGGTCGTCTTAAAACTCAATCGTCGCGCCGTGCGAGCCGAACTGCGGTTTGTCCTTTCCAGAGCCGTTTTGAGGGCATCACTAACATCAGATCGTCCACAGGTGTCACAACCGGCTCATCTCCGTCAAAGCCAATGAGCGTTCCCTTTTGCGCAATCACCTCACCGCCGATAAAGGGGTGAGCGAAGGTAAAAGCCTCTGACTTGATCGTTACAGCTTCAATGACTGTGAAGGCTGACTGACGTGCCTGCGGCGCGGGGAATTCTTCGAGCGCCTCCAAAGGTAGAATCCCGGCCGCGCAGAGAAACCGGATTGAAGCTTCCTTGGCAAGATCTCCGGTCGACGCAGCCCAATGCTGGCCGCACTCAATCAAAAGAGCTGTTTGACTGGCACTTGGGTCATCAAACGGACCAAAGTCCCGCAACCGTTTGCCGACGGCGTGGCCAGCGTCACCTACCACCCGTTCCGGAACCCCGATAGAAGCTGCCAGGGTCTTTGCCCGTGCATGCCTGCCGCTCATCATCAAGGGCGGAGCGGGATGCTGCATCGAGTGGATGTCGAACAGAAAATCGATGGTCTCCAGGGCTGGCAAAATTTCCCGTGCGCGGCGCAACTCGTTGCTATCCCGGTCTCCGTTCAGCATATCTTCGCCCCAGATCCGGTTGAAGTCTTCATCGACCCATCGGGATGCGTTCGGGTCGGCTGGGTCAAAAGCCTCATAAGCTGCAACGTTCATGAATGCGAACGTCAATGAGCCGGCGATGGGCCGTGTCTCGCGTGTCATCAGCCAGTCGAGCGCTATGGCTCCACAAGGCTCATTGCCATGAACGATGGCGCTGATCATAACGTTCGGCCCGGCCGTGCCACTGTCAAAGCGCCAGATATATGGAATACCCGAATTGCCCGATTTATAAGGAGAAATGTCCGGCGGAGTAAGCTCGACTGGATAGGCGTTCGGAATATTGATTTCCCTCATCAGGTGGTGTTCCTTAAAAAAATGATCGCATGCGGGAGGAAGAGTGTTGGCATCACCCAAGGTTGCGCTTCTGGGCATGATACTGGAATCAAACCGGTTCGCACGTCCAGCCGATGAGGAAGATTTTCGCTCTTTGACATGGCTTGACGGGGAGGCCCTGCTTAAAGAAGCGCGGTCCGGAACGCCGACCTTGGCGACCGAGTTTGCTGCTTTTGTCCGGGCCATGGACGCCACCGGCGACTGGCAGCCCGTCCCCTGCACACTTGCGGCAAGCCATCCGGCCGGACCAGTGAAACAAGAAGTCTTTGATACGATCCGCGGCAACATTGTCCGGCATTTATCGGAGAATGGTCCCTTTGATGCTGTTTATATCTGCAATCACGGGGCAATGGTCGCCGAACACAGCCACGACCCGGACGGAGATCTTATGGCATGCGTGCGAGAGGTCGTTGGCCCCAAGCCGATCATCGTGAGCACTCTGGATCTTCATGCAAACATGTCGTCCAAGATGGTGGATGCCTGTGATCTGATTGTCGGCTACCGGACCAACCCGCATGTCGACATGATTGAGCGCGGTGAAGAGGCAGCATTTTCGCTGCGGCGCTGTCTTTCAAGCGGCGTAAGGCCAAAAACTGTCCTCAAGCGCCCGCCAATTGTTCCGGCATCGGTCACGCTCTTAACGGCGGATGGGCCTTATGGCGATCTGATCGACTTTGGACAGCGCCGCCAGGCGGAGATGGGCGGAGCGATCCTGAACGTCTCAGTGTTCGGCAATTTTGTCTTTTCCGACACGCCGGACAACGGTTTGAGTGTGGTTGTGACGGCCCGCGATGATCAGAAACAAGCAGAAAATTTGGCGGGAGAAATTGTGGAACGTGCCTGGCAAAACCGGGACCGGTTTGTCCGGGAACTCACGTCCATCGATCAAGCTGTCGCGTTGGCAAGCAATCCTGGAAAAGCGCCCGTGATTTTTTCCGACGCCGGTGACAACCCGGGCGGTGGCGGGTCCGGCCGGACCACGGAGCTTTTGAGCGCTCTTTATGCCAGCAACGCAAAGGGCGTCATCTATGGATCGTTTTACGATTCTGACCTGGCAGCCGAAGCGCATCAGGTAGGTGTCGGAGCAAGCCTCTCTGCAACATTCAACCGCAATGCGGGAACAGAAATCTGGGAGCAATGGAATTGGCCGTTTGAAGCAGAAGCCAAAGTGCTCGCCCTTCACGACGGAGACGTTGTCGGAGAACGGGGCATCACCCAAGGCCGCCGGATGCATCTAGGGCCCTGCGCCGCCTTGGATCTCGGCGGTTTAAAGGTTGTTGTCATCTCTGACCGGGCACAAACGGCGGATCCCGTCTTCTTTCACATGCTTGGACTGGATGTCGGTGCTGCCAAGTGTGTGGTGGTGAAATCCCGGGGCCATTTCCGCGCTGGATTTGACCAATGGTTCGCGCCCGATCAGGTCTATGAAGTCGATACGGCGGGCTTGACGAGCCCCGTTCTTGAACGTTGGCCGTTTCAATACCTTCCGCGTCCAAGTTTCCCACTGGATCCAGATACAGTTTGGCCGGAAGACGTGCGCGGCTAAACAGGCTCCGAATAATCGTCTGGCTCCGTGGTGTCCTTCACATATTCCATGAATTGCTGGGCGAGTTCGGACGGTTGCCGTCCGGTCGGCAAAACGAAGCTGGTGTCGTAGGTGATTGGCGCGTCGAAGGGCCGGACCGAGATGCCCGGCATCCCATTGGACAATACGGGAAACGGGTTGAGCAGGGTAACGCCAAGTCCTGCCCGTACCAATTCGATGGCTGCCATGTTGGTTGCTGTTTCTGCGACGGTGCGCGGTCTGACACCCGCTCTGGCAAAGAGCTGTTCTGTGATAGCGCGTGTCCCAAGCCGTCTCAGGAATTCGATCAGCTCCACGCCCTCCAGATCCGACGGGGTGATGATGTCTTTTTCTTCCAAGGGATGGCCGGCTGGCATGGCGCACACCACCTTGGATCGCCGCCAGGGAAGGAGGGTCACGCCTGAACGCCGGATCATAGCGCTGGTCAGGCCAAGATCGTAGTGCAGGTCAAGGATGCCGGAGACCAAGACATCCGTTGCTTGAATGTCGAGTTGAAGGTTCTTGCCAGGATTCTGTTTTAGGAAAGCCGCAACTCTGGAAATGATATAGTTGTGCGCGAGCGTTGGCGGAACAATCAAGCGCAACGGCTCTTCATCTGCTGTTGCCCACTCTGCCCCTTCGATCAAGGCAAGTGTCTCAAAAAGCGGGTCGAGCTGGTCGTTGAGCCTTAGGGCAGCCGCGGTTGGTTCAATCTTACCGGCACTTCGCAAAAACAGCGACCGGCCAACGCGTTGTTCGAGCTGCCCCAATGCCCGGCTAATCGAGGATTGTGACACACCAAGCCGGCGGGCTGCCCCGATCGTGGTGCCAGTGGTGACGAGGGCACGCAGCGCTTCCATTTCCCTCAATCTGTGTCGCGGTTCTGCCATGAGGTGAGGATCCCATTTTCATCATACTCAATATTCAAGTTGAATTATCCTATGCAAAAATGGATTAACTTTCCAGTTGGCAATGAATTTTCTGCAAGCTAACATCCTTTCCATCGTGCGGCAAAAGTCCGGAAAACGGATATCGCACCTTCCGAGGGAGTTACATTGTTATGAGAAAACTAACAGCTGTTGCTGCTGCAACGGTAAGCGCGCTCGCGTTGTTAACCGGAGCGGCTTCCGCCGAAAAACTAACCATCGGCCTGGCCTCAGAGCCAACCGCGATGGACCCCCATTTTCACAATCTGGGCCCGAACAACGCCATGTCGGTTCACATCTTTGACCGGCTGATTGCTCAGGACGAAAAGCAGCGCTTGTCGCCAGGCCTGGCTGTGTCTTGGAAGCCGATCGATGATCTGACTTGGGAATTCAAACTGCGCGAAGGCGTCAAGTTCCACGATGGATCCGATTTTACAGCCGACGATGTCGTCTGCACCATGGAACGTGCACCGGATGTGCCGAACTCCCCGTCGAGCTACGGCACCTATTTGAAGGGCAAAACCTTCAAGAAAATCGACGACTACACCGTTCATGCCATAACTGCGGCGCCTTATCCGCTGATGGCAAATGACATCTCCAACGTCCCAGTGGTCTCAGACAGTGCCGGCTGCGGCGCAGCAACCGAAGACTTCAACTCTGGTAAAGCTGCTATCGGCACGGGTCCGTTCAAGTTCTCAAGCTACAAGCCGGGTGAAAGCATCAGCCTGGTCCGGAACGACGATTATTGGGGCGATGCTCCGGCCTGGAGCGAAGTTGAGTTCCGTCCGATCAAGTCCGGCCCAAGCCGGGTGGCAGCGCTTCTTGCCGGCGATGTGGACATGATTGCGGCCGTTCCAACGACCGATATCAAGACCTTGAGCGAAAAAGCCGATCTTCAGCTCAGCCAAGGTGTCTCCAACCGGGTTATTTATCTTCACATGGACCAGTTCCGCGAGAACTCGCCGTTTGTGAAAGGCAATGATGGTTCGGACATCAAGAACCCGCTGTTGGATCAACGTGTCCGTCTGGCCATTTCCAAGGCAATACGCCGGGATGCCATCGTAGAACGCGTGATGGAAGGCGTGGCTATTCCTGCTGGTCAGTTGTTGCCAGAAGGGTTCTTCGGCGTTTCCAGCAAACTGAAACCTGAACCGTATGATCCGGAAGGCGCAAAAGCCTTGCTGGCCGAAGCCGGTTATCCGGACGGTTTTCAGTTGACCATTCACGGCCCGAATGACCGTTACATCAACGATGCTAAGATCGTGGAAGCGATCGGACAGATGCTCACACGTATCGGCATCAAGACGGCAGTGGAAACAATGCCGAGGTCCGTCTATTTCGGCCGGGCGTCCCGCGGCGGCGCGGATGGTCAGCCGGAGTTTAGCTTTATCCTGGTTGGATGGGGTGCAGGCTCAGGTGAAGCCTCTTCACCGCTGAAATCCCTGATCCACACCTATGACAAAGACCAGGGCTTTGGGTCTTCGAACCGTGGCCGTCATTCCAACGCCGAAATCGATGCAACGATCGAAGAAGCATTGCGGACCGTGGATGACGAAAAGCGCCAGGACTTGTTGGCAAAAGCCACCGAAATGGCCATCGGTGATGTTGCGATCATCCCGACCCACTTCCAGGTCAACACTTGGGCCACCAAAAAGGGCCTGAAATATATTCCCCGCACCGACGAGTACACACTCGCCATGGGTGTCGTGAAGGAATAACCGGCTGTTACCGGACCGCTGCTGTCAGCGGTCCGGTTCTCCCCCTGAACTGAGAACCTCTCATGTCTGTTTTTGTCATCCGCCGGCTGATGCAGGCGATCTTCGTCGTGTTTCTCATGTCGGTGATCGTCTTCTTCGGAGTGAATATTGTTGGCGATCCGGTTTACATGCTGGTCAGCCCTGATGCAGATCAGGCAGACATTGAAGCCGCGATCCGCCGTCTTGGGCTCGACCGCCCGATTTGGGAGCAATACCTTCTGTTCCTGAAAGGGGCCGCGCAGGGCAATCTCGGCGACTCCTTCATCTTCGGCGAACCGGCTCTGAAATTGATCCTCCATCATATGCCGGCAACGCTGGAGCTGGCATTCAGCGCGCTGATGATGGCGATTGTGATCGGCATACCTCTTGGTCTCTATTCGGGGCTTTATCCGGACAACGTGGTGTCGAAGGGCATTATGGCCGGATCAATCCTTGGGTTTTCCCTGCCGACGTTTTGGGTCGGGCTGATGATGATTTTGCTGTTCGCAGTTGAGCTTGGCTGGCTGCCATCAACCGGCCGCGGGGATACAGCTTCAGTCTTTGGAATCCAAACCAGTTTGGCCACATGGGACGGCTTGACCCACATTATGCTTCCCGCGCTAAACCTTGCGCTTTTAAAGATCTCGCTGGCGATCCGGCTGACCCGGGCCGGGGTGCGTGAAGCGATGAGCCAGGACTATGTCAAATACGCCCGCGCAAAAGGCGTTTCGACACAGCGCATCATCTTCGTTCATGTCATGAAAAACATCATGATCCCGGTGGTCACTGTCATGGGACTGGAATTTGGCAGCCTCATCGGATTTTCGGTCGTCACCGAAACAATCTTTGCCTGGCCTGGGATGGGCAAGCTCCTGATCGATGCGATCCTGCAACTCGATCGGCCTGTGGTCGTCGCCTACCTGATGATCATGGTCCTGTTCTTTGTCGTGATCAATCTGGTCGTTGACATTCTCTATTCAATCCTGGACCCGCGTGTCCGTCTGCAGGATCAGGGCGCATGACCGATACTACGATTTCGTCGTCAACCCCGGCCACGGTCAAGGTGGAAACACCTTTCCAACGGTTTCGGGCGGAGTTTTTCGAAAGCCGCATTGCCACGGCCGCCTTCTGCATCCTCGCGATCATTCTGCTGCTGGCGATTTTGGCTCCGTGGATCACGCCACAAAACCCCTATGATCTTGCCCAGGTGGATGTTTTAGACGGGCGGTTGCCGCCCGGATCTGAAGCCTTTGCCGGATACACCATGTGGCTCGGATCTGATGGAGCCGGTCGGGATCTTTATTCGGCGATCCTATATGGCCTCAGGATTTCAATTTCCGTTGGCCTCGCTTCTGGGGTGATTGCCCTCTTCATCGGCATGACTGTGGGCTTGATCGCTGCTTATGCCGGTGGCCGGACCGAAGCCATCATCATGCGGGTGGTCGATTTGCAACTGTCCTTTCCAGCGTCCTTGGTGGCCTTGATGCTGGTCGCAGCTCTTGGAAAAGGGGTCGACAAGATTATCCTGGCCCTTGTGGTGGCCCAATGGGCCTACTATGCCCGAACGGTCCGGGCGACGGCTTTGGTGGAACGCGGCAAGGAATACGTCGAAGCCGCTCAATGTCTGGGCCTTTCGAAGATGCGGGTCGTTTTCCGGCACATCCTGCCGAATTGTCTCGCTCCGCTGATCGTGGTTGGCACCGTGCAGACTGCCCATGCCGTCTCATTGGAAGCAACACTGTCGTTCCTCGGAGTCGGATTGCCGCAAACCGAACCATCTCTGGGTGTTCTGATCGCCAACGGCTTTGAATACATGCTGTCCGGCCGGTACTGGATTTCGGTCTTTCCCGGCTTTGCGCTGCTCATGACCGTGGCATCGATCAACCTTGTCGGAGACCAACTCCGAGATGTTCTCAATCCGAGGCTGAAGAAATGACCGCGGTCCTGGAAGTAAGCGGGCTGAAGACGCATTTCTTCACCCATGCCGGTGTTGTCAAAGCCGTCGATGGCGTCGATTTCACTGTCAACAAGGGCGAGGTGATGGGCCTTGTCGGAGAATCTGGATCAGGAAAATCCATCACCGGGTTTTCTATTCTGGGTCTCATTGATCAGCCCGGCCGGATTGTTGAGGGCGCTATCCGGTTCAATGGCGATGACATTGCCAATGCGCCGGAGGAAAAGCTCAAAACGATCCGCGGAAACCGGATTTCGATGATTTTCCAAGATCCGATGATGACCCTCAACCCGGTCTTGCGCATCGATTCCCAAATGATGGAAGCAATCTTTGCGCATGAAAAAGTGTCCAAGAAGGAAGCCTGGGAGCGTTCCCGGGACGCTCTTGGTTTGGTCGGCATTCCATCCCCTGAAGAGCGGTTGAAAGCCTATCCGCACCAGCTCTCTGGCGGGATGCGCCAGCGGGTGTCGATTGCCATCGCCTTCCTGAACAAACCAGATTTGATCATCGCCGATGAGCCAACCACCGCGCTTGATGTCACCATCCAGGCGCAAATCATCCACGAAGCGCAAAAACTGACGCGCCAGACCGGAACCGCGATGATTTGGATTACCCATGACCTTGCTGTTGTTGCCGGTCTCGCAGATCGAATATCGGTGATGTATGCCGGCAGGATCGTTGAACAGGGGCTAACAGACGATGTGATCGATCACCCGCTGCATCCGTATACGGTGGGGTTGCTTGGGTCTGTGCCGACTGCCAACAAAAGAGGCGAACGCCTGTTTCAGATCGAGGGTATGACGCCGAACATGCTGGCTCTGCCCGAAGGCTGTGCTTTTGCGCCGCGTTGTGGAGCTGCGACCGCTGCCTGCAAAGCTCCGCCTCCAGTGGAACATGTGGCAAACCGCGAACTGCGTTGTTTCAATCCCCAGGCACAGGTGGCAGCCCAATGACCACGCCACTTGTTGAGATTAAGAACGTCTCCAAACGTTTTGCGAAACGGCTCGATGTTGCCGGAAAAATCGCTCAGAAGCTGGGGGCCAATGTCCGCGAAGAAGTGGTGCATGCGGTCGACGAAGTGAACCTAGATATCCGCGAGGGTGAGGTATTGGGCCTTGTCGGGGAATCTGGCTGTGGTAAATCCACGCTTGGCCGCGTGGTTGCTGGGATACATGCACCGAGTTCAGGTCAGTTGCTCTTTCAAGGCAACGACGTGGCCGCCATGTCCAGTGCCGAACAGCGGGCTGCGACCCTCGCAATTCAGATGATCTTTCAGGATCCCTTCGCCAGTTTGAACCCGCGCATGCGGGTTGAGGACATAATCGGCGAAGCGCCGCAGTTTCACGGCATTGTCTCGCGGTCTGAGGCTTCGGACTACGTTGATGACATCATGCGAAAAGTCGGGCTCGATCCATCGTTGAAGCGGCGCTACGCCCACCAGTTTTCCGGTGGTCAGCGTCAGCGGATCGGGATTGCGCGGGCGCTCGCAGTCAAACCGAAATTTCTTGTCTGTGACGAAGCCATCGCGGCATTGGATGTTTCCATCCAGGCCCAGGTGATCAACCTCTTCATGGATTTGAGAGAAGAATTCGGCCTGACATACCTGTTCATCAGCCATGATTTGAGCGTTGTCGAGCACATCGCCGACCGCGTGGCGATCATGTATTTGGGCCGGATTGTCGAAAGTGCATCGACTGAAGAAATCTTCAGTGCGCCCAAACATCCCTACACAAAGGCGCTTCTGGCTGAAGCGCCGCGGCTCGATCAGAGAAAGCGCGATTTTGCGCCGATCGAGGGCGAGATTCCATCACCGTTGGACCCGCCGAAGGGGTGTTATTTCAATCCACGCTGTCCACACGCACAAGATCTGTGCCGCCGGGAACAGCCTGGCCTTGAAACCTTCGGCGAGAGCCATTCGGTCGCTTGCCACTATTGGAAGGATGTCTGATCCCCACAGCTGGGATCGTTAATCGAGTTGCTTACCACGTGCCACTTTGCTGCGGCGCGGCCGGTATGTGCTGCCTTTTGGGAGGAAGAAATGAAAAACACTGATCGTGTCTGGGACTTGGTCGATGCCCGCCGGGAGGATTATGTCGGTCTGTCCGATCGTGTCTTCGACCTCCCGGAAATTGCCTACACCGAGTTCAAATCTGTTGCTGAGCACAAGAAAATGCTGGAACAGGAAGGCTTCAAAATCACCGAAGGTGTCGCGGGGATCCCGACCGCAATCGTCGGGGAGGCCGGTGATGAAGGGCCGGTGATCGCCATTCTCGGCGAGTTCGATGCGCTGCCGGAACTGGGGCAGACAGCGGGCGTTGCTGAACATCAACCCGTCGAAGCCGGCGGCCCCGGACATGGTTGCGGGCACAATCTTCTGGGCTCAGCCGCGCTCATGGCAGCTTCTGCGGTAAAGGATTACCTCGCCGAACGCGGCCTCAAAGGCCGTGTGCGCTACTATGGCTGTCCAGCCGAAGAAGGCGGTGCGGCCAAGACATTCATGGTGCGCGAAGGATTGTTTGATGACGTCGACGCGGCAATCTCTTGGCACCCGGCGACGTTTACGGCGGTCAACGAAGCCAATTCCCTCGCCAACACGCGGATTGACTTCACATTTCATGGCCTGGCAGCACATGCGGCCGGCGCACCCGAGCTCGGCCGCAGTGCGCTGGATGCCATCGAGCTGATGAACGTTGGCGTCAACTACATGCGGGAGCACATGCCAGATGATGCCCGGGTGCATTATGCCTATTTGGACGCTGGGGGTATTGCGCCCAATGTTGTGCAGTCAAAGGCAACTGTCCGCCAGCTTGTCCGTGCCCGGAATTTGAAAGAGTTGCGCGGCCTGATCGACCGGGTTCGCAAGATAGCCGAAGGCGCAGCTTTGATGACGGAAACAACCGTTGAGACCAGCGTCGTCAGCGGGGTTTCCAATTTGATCGGCAACCGTCCTTTGGAAGAAACCATGCAGCGCAATCTCGACAGGTTGGGCGCCCCTGACTTTGACGACACAGACCGGGAATTTGCAGACAAAATCCGCAGCACGCTCAGTGAGGACAACATCACCGTCTCGTTCCGGCGGATCGGCGCTGAGGTGGACCTGGATATGACCCTCTGCGACTTTGTGGCCCCGCTGGACCGGAACAGCGAAGGCGGAGAAGGCTCTACCGATGTTGGCGATGTCAGCTGGGCCGTGCCGACTGTTCAGGCCCGTGTTGCAACTTGTGCAGTTGGAACGCCGTTCCATACTTGGCAATTGACCGCGCAAGGGAAAGCTCCGGCTGCGCACAAAGGCATGCTGCATGCAGCGAAAATCATGGCAGGAACCGCGGTGGATCTGTTCGAAGATAGCGAAGTTCTGGATCAGGCGATCACGGCCCACAAAGAAAAGCTCGCGCGCGATCCTTACGCTTGCCCGATCCCAGATGAAGTCGGCCCGCCACTGAAAGCGATGAGTAATCAATAATATATCAAAATCTCATCTAGGTGAAATTTGCGGGCAGTCCGGATGTTCACTTCCAGTGCCCGCAAGTCGCACGACTCAACTGCGGTTCTTCAAGCAACCTCATGATCGTATTCTCTAGTAACTGTCGGTGAAGGCGTTACAGATCGGCTGCCTGTATGAGGAAAAACAGCAGGTCAGCCTTGTCGAACTTGAGGAAGAGTTTGCCAGTATGCCCATAGCAGTTTCTTAACCGAACTAATTGGCGCGGTAGCAGTGTAGTTCCAATTGTAGAGCCGGGAAAGCTGACCCCGAACAGTTTTAGTCTGTAAGTTCGTCAGTGAAAATTCCGTCACCGGATAATTACATAAGTATAAATATAAATGGCAATGTTTTCAATCGGAAAATGAACAATAAAACAATATGTAATCTTTGATTAATTGTAAGTGATAACCGCAAATTTACAAAAATAATTTTCAAATATATTGCAGATGGGCAATAGTTGGTTTTGTGAAATTGTTGGAGAATTGAATGATTTCCTGTTTTTGGAAAGGTCTGTCGGGAATACTTGTTGCTGTTCTTATCGTTGGTCAATGGTCGACCGTTGCCGATGCTGAGGAACAGGTCATTTTGGAAATCAGCGGCAATGTTTCGGTGGACGGGGAGGTCCTGTTTACGCGCAGTGCCTTGGAAGCTCTCGGGTCAACGGAAATCGCCACAACAACGCCATGGCATGATGGGGTGGTGCGTTTTGAAGGAGTTCCGCTGAAGAGCTTGTTGGCGCATGTCGGGGCACTTGGTAACGATCTAACTGTCTTCGCGCTCAATGATTATTCTGCGACAATTCCGATGAAGGACCTTGAAGAATTCAACCCCATTCTTGCCCTGAAACTGAATGGAAAACACATGGGAGTTGAAGACAAGGGGCCGCTTTTTGTCATCTATCCCTTTGATTCAGACACGAAGCTTCAAAGTGAAATCTATTTCTCGAGATCCGTTTGGCAGGCCAACAAGATCCTCGTGAAATAGGCTATCGGGATGCAGTGGCCAAAAATCCAGTTTTCTTGGCAGATTTACTTGATAGCCGGGGTGTTGATATTCGGGTCGCTCACAGCGCTCAATATTGCATCCTTCGACAATGCACGCCTGTCGATCAAACAGGCTATGCGTCATGACACGTCTTGGAATGGCGCCAATGGCCGCATCGAAGTAGAAAAACTGAAATCAGCCTTAAGCTCGTATCTGCTTCTCCTAGATGATGCTGGAAAAGCGCGTGTTGATCTCCAAATTGCGATCGTAAAAAGCCGCGTGGGGACATGGAGCCAGGGGTCCTTTGGTGAATTTGTAAATGAAGACACTGATCGAATTGAGCGATTAGCACATGCCAAACAAGTCATAGTAGACATTGAGGATTTGATTTCAGAGCACACAGCAAACGCTGGGCGTAAAGAGCTGATGGAGAAATCAAATCAACTTTCGAAAATTTTTCATAATTTAGGATCGTTATCGCATGAAACGAGTATGAACCGGGCAGCCGCAGCCCGCGAAGAATTGCAGCACCAGCAACAAATTCAAAGGCGGATCTCGGAATTCCTTATGGGGCTTGGTGCACTGTTGTTTTTTGTGGCGATTAGGCAAAACGTATCGCTTAAATCTGCATCTGATCTGGCAGATGCAAATGCGCAGAAATTTGCTCACTTGGCAAAACACGATCCGGTAACAGGGCTGCCAAACCGGACTGCTGTCGATGAAAAGTTGACGGCCCTGGCAAGCGCGCAACAAAAGCCGCAACGGGTGTGCGTTCTTGCGACGGACTTAGATGGTTTCAAACGCATCAATGATATGTTGGGTCATACCGTCGGCGACGCAGCCCTGAAGGCGGTTGGCCAGCATTTGACAAGAGCCGTTGAAGTGTCCGGAGCAGCGGGAATGGTTGCGCGAGTAGGGGGGGATGAGTTTCTGATCATTCTGGAGAATTGTGATCCGGATTGGTCCTTGCCTGATTTTGCCAGAAGTCTGTTGCAGTCTTTGGATGTGCCGATGGAAACTGAAGCCGGGAAAGTGAGCCTCGGATTGTCGATTGGCTATGCGGAGTCAAACAACCAGCAAGAAGCATTTGTTCCTCTGATTATGGATGCCGATCTTGCCCTGACTGAAGCCAAATTGCGCGGGAAGCGGCGCGCGGTCGCCTATAACAACGCTTTGAGAACGAAAATGAAGCGCAGGGAGGCGGTGGAGGACGCGCTGCCGTCGGCTGCACGAAATCATGAGATCCGACCGGTGTTTCAGCCTTTCTTCGATATTCAATCTGGCCGGTGTGTGGGATTTGAAGCTTTGGCGAGATGGACCCATCCAGAGCTTGGTCAAGTTGCGCCAGATGAGTTCATCTCGATTGCGGAAACGACTGGAGACATTGTTGATATTGGTGGCCATATTTTGCTTCTGGCGTGCCGCGAGGCGGTCAGTTGGGAATTTGACGCTGCCATTTCCGTGAATCTCTCTATGTCGCAGATTTTGCGGTCAGACATTGTTCGCGACGTGCGCAAGGTCTTGGACGAAACTGGGCTTGATCCGCACAGGCTGAAACTGGAAATTACTGAAAGTGTTTTGATTTCCGACCTAGATCGTACCGTCGCCGTTCTGCGCCAGTTTCAAAACATGGGAATTCGAGTCTCTTTGGATGATTTTGGGACCGGGTATTCAGGTTTGTCCTACCTGGCAAAATTCGCTTGGGATGAAATCAAGATTGACCGCAGTTTTGTGATTTCCGCCGGATCTTCTGAAGATGTTCGCAATGTCGTCAAAATGGTGGTCAAGATCGCTGCGCAGCTTGGCGCTGTTGTTACCATTGAGGGCATTGAGACACATGAGCAGAGGGAGCAATTCGCTAGCTTTGGCTGCCATACAGCGCAAGGATATTTGTTTGGAAAGCCGCAAGGTCGAGATAAAATTCCTGAATACCTTCAAAGACAAATTGTACCGCTGGGTAGACCAGCCAATCAATTGCCGGCATCGGAATTGAGGACGCGGTCTAAGCGGGTTTAACACGACCGGGAAACGAACAGGGTGGCACAATGCCATCTCCCGGATCTCTGATTGAATAGAATCCAGCCGTTTTCTGCGTCAATAACGGGTGGTTCATCGCCCGCAAGACTTGACACTTTCGCCCCCAGCCTTTATCGCGCTCCCATCGTGCGTCTTGGGCTCTGCTTAAGGCGTGCATCGCTATTGGAATGCTCCTGCAAAAAGGGGAGTGGGCGGTGCGGCACACGGAAATTTTGATAATCAACACCTCCAGGGCGCATTGCCGCTCAGGACCGAGGACGAAGCAAAACCCATGCAGGTAACCGAAACCCTCGCCGAGGGCCTCAAGCGCGAGCTGAAGATCGACATTCCAGCTGGCGATCTGGCAGCCAAACTCGATGAATACATGGACGACATGAAGTCCAAGGCCAACATCAAGGGCTTCCGTCCGGGCAAGGTTCCGGTCGCGCATCTGAAGAAGATGTATGGCCGCCAAGCAATGGCTGAGATCCTGTCGAACACCATCCAGGAAACCACTCAGAAGGCCGTTGAAGAGCGCTCCGAGCGCCCGGCGCTGACACCGGAAATCGATCTGCCGGACGAAGAAGCTGAAAAGATCCTGGCTGGCGATGCCGACCTGTCCTTCAAAATGACTTATGACGTTCTGCCGGACTTCGAAATCGTGGACTTCGGCGGCTTTGAGATCGAGCGTCCGATCGTCGAGATCGCCGATGAGGAAGTCGACGGCCAGGTTGCTGACATTGCCAAGAACAACACACCGTTTGAAGCGAAAGACGGCGCTGCGGAAGACGGTGACCGTGTCACCATGTCTTACCTCGGCAAAGTCGACGGCGAGCCTTTTGAAGGCGGCGCTGACGAAAACGGTCAGCTCGTTCTGGGCTCAGGCCAGTTTATCCCGGGCTTTGAAGATCAGCTGATCGGCACCAAGGCAGGCGACGAGAAGGTTGTTGAAGTAACTTTCCCGGAAGACTACCCGGCTGCCCATCTGGCTGGAAAAGCAGCGACCTTTGACGTTGTCGTCAAGGAAGTTGGTGCACCAGGCGAAGCTGCGATCGACGACGAGTTTGCAAAAGGTCTCGGCCTTGAGTCGCTCGACAAGCTGAAGGAAATCGTCCGCGGCCAGATCGAAGGCCAGTTTGGCCAGATGACCCGCCAGCGCGTTAAGCGTCAGCTGCTCGACAAGCTCGATGAGCATTATTCTTTCGAACTGCCGGAAAAACTGCTGGAATCTGAGTTCCAGGTCGTTTGGCAGCAGGTCGAAGAAGACATGAAGCGCAACGAAAAGACCTTCGAAGACGAAGAGACCACGGAAGAAGAAGCTAAAGCGGAGTACCGCAAGATTGCTGAACGCCGTGTCCGTTTGGGTCTGGTTCTGTCTGAAATCGGTGAAAAGAACGACATTCAGGTCACCGAAGAAGAAATGCAGCGTGCGCTTTATGACCGGGTCCGTCAGTTCCCGGGTCAAGAACAGCAGGTGTTCGAATTCTACAAGAACAACCAGCAGGCGCTCGCGTCTCTGCGCGCACCGATCTACGAGGAAAAAGTCGTCGACTTCATGCTCGAGCTGGCAAAAGTCAGCGACAAGACGGTGACCAAGGAAGAGCTGGAAAAGCTTGTTTCTGAGGATGAAGACGACGCGTAAGGCGTTTTTTCCCAGATAATCCCCAGATGCGGCGGCAACTTTAACTTTGCTTTCACGCCGCATCTGCCATGACTTTGCGTTGAGGGCGGCATCCCTATATATGGGATGTCGCTTTTTTCGAATTGGGCCATGAAACGATGCGCTTTCATGGTCTGTGTTCTGCCCAAGACCCTTGGGCAACATCTCAAGCATATGGATGAGGTATGAAGGATCCTGTCGATATCTACATGAACACTCTCGTGCCGATGGTTGTCGAACAGACGAACCGGGGCGAGCGGGCCTTCGATATCTACTCGCGCTTGCTGAAGGAGCGCATCATCTTCCTGACCGGACCGGTCGAAGATCACATGGCAACGCTGGTGAGCGCACAGCTTCTGTATCTGGAAGCGGAAAACCCGTCTAAAGAAATCGCGATTTACATCAATTCGCCGGGTGGTTTGGTGACCTCCGGTCTCGCGATTTACGACACCATGCAGTTCATTCGCCCCTCGGTGTCAACGCTCTGCATTGGTCAGGCTGCGTCCATGGGCTCTCTGCTTTTGGCTGCTGGTGAAAAGGACATGCGCTTCATTTTGCCGAATGCCCGCGTCATGGTTCATCAGCCGTCCGGCGGTTTCCGCGGTCAGGCAGCCGACATCATGCTGCATGCTCAGGAAATCCTGGCCATGAAACGCCGGCTCAATGAAATTTACGTGAAACACACCGGCCAAAGCTTGGATCAGGTTGAAGAAGCGCTGGAGCGCGACAACTTTATGACCGCCGACAAAGCCAAGGAATTTGGCATTGTTGACAAGGTCATCACGGATCGGATGAGCCTGGGCGGCGAAGAAACGTCGTAATTTGCGGGTTTGTGCAATAATCACGGGGCGATTTCCCGTGGTTTTGCCGGAAAAATCCATAGGTAATACAGGGTTTTCACCTTCGCCTTAAACCTATATTGATTTTTAACGGCGAACCATGGTGACATCCTACAGGAAAGTGCGGCACTTTAGGTGTCTAACGCTTTCAGTTCGGATCTGGCTCTATTGGGCCAAATCCGGGAAGATAAGGGGTGAAGGCCCCAGAAACGCGAGGTTGATTACATGACCAAGGCCAGCGGCAGCGATTCCAAGAATACGCTCTACTGCTCCTTCTGCGGCAAAAGCCAGCACGAGGTCCGCAAGCTGATCGCCGGCCCGACTGTTTTCATTTGCGATGAATGTGTCGAGCTGTGCATGGATATCATCCGCGAGGAAAACAAATCCTCGCTGGTAAAATCTCGGGACGGAATCCCGACCCCTCAGGAAATCCGCGATGTTCTGGATGACTATGTCATTGGTCAGGGCAGTGCGAAGAAGGTCCTGTCGGTCGCCGTTCACAACCATTACAAGCGTCTAAACCACGCCACCAAGAACAATGATGTTGAACTGGCCAAGTCCAACATTCTTCTGGTCGGTCCGACAGGTTGCGGCAAGACACTGCTCGCGCAGACCTTGGCCCGTATCCTCGACGTGCCGTTCACCATGGCGGACGCAACCACATTGACCGAAGCCGGTTATGTCGGTGAAGACGTTGAAAACATCATCCTGAAGCTGCTGCAATCTGCCGACTACAACGTCGAACGTGCGCAGCGCGGCATCGTCTACATCGATGAGATCGACAAGATCAGCCGCAAGGCCGACAACCCTTCGATCACACGCGATGTGTCGGGTGAGGGCGTCCAGCAAGCGCTCTTGAAGATCATGGAAGGCACGGTGGCCTCCGTTCCGCCACAGGGTGGCCGGAAACACCCGCAGCAGGAGTTCCTGCAGGTGGACACCACCAATATGCTGTTCATCTGTGGTGGGGCCTTTGCGGGACTTGATAAGATCATCTCCGACCGCGGCACCCAGACATCCATTGGCTTCCAGGCACAGGTGCATGCACCTGAAGACCGCCGGATCGGTGAGCTCTTCTCCGAGCTGGAGCCGGAAGATCTTCTGAAGTTTGGTCTTATTCCGGAATTCGTTGGCCGTTTGCCGGTCATCGCCACGCTGGAAGACCTCGACGAAGATGCGCTGATCACTATTTTGACCGAGCCGAAAAACGCGCTCGTCAAGCAGTATCAGCGTCTGTTCGAGATGGAGCAGGTCGAACTGTCTTTCCACGAGGACGCGCTGCGGGCGATCGCGCAAAAAGCGATCGAGCGCAAGACCGGTGCCCGTGGTTTGCGGTCCATTCTGGAATCCATCTTGCTCGATACCATGTACGAGCTGCCGGGTCTGAAGGGCGTCAAGGAAGTCGTCATTTCACCAGAAGTGGTGAATGGCGAAGCGCGTCCTTTGTACATCTACGAAGACCGCGAAGAAACCTCTGCTACGAGCGCGTAAGCTAGCGGCAAGCGCTTAAGTTTAGACGTTTGAAAGTGCCGCTCTTTCGGGGGCGGCATTTTTGTTTTTTGCACAGCCAATTTGGTTTGGGGTGCGTTATCCACCGTGCTGGTGAGTCGTCAACAGACAAGTCCGTTTCTTAAGACGCGATTGCCTTGACACCGGGGCGGCAGGTAGCCACCTAATAGAGCGAAAGGACGGCTTGTGCGGATCGTCGGCACGCCCATCCGGGGTGTTTACGATCCGGCCCTCGGCAAATACCGCTGAAAGCCGTTTTCCAGTGTCTCTGGCTGCCTTTTAATGAGTGGGGCCGGAACACGCCGAGAAAGGAAAAAAAATGAGCGACGCAGAAATCCGCGCCACTGATCCAGACTCAACGTCTGTGTATCCCGTCTTGCCCCTGCGCGATATTGTCGTCTTCCCACATATGATCGTTCCGCTGTTCGTTGGCCGTGAGAAGTCGATCAAGGCGCTTGAAGAGGTGATGACCACCGACAAGCACATTCTCCTTGCGACGCAGATGAATGCCGCGGACGATGATCCCAATCCGGACCAGATCTACAACGTCGGTACGCTGGCAACCGTTTTGCAGCTGCTGAAGTTGCCGGACAACACTGTCAAAGTGTTGGTCGAGGGCGGTGCGCGTGCGCAAATCGGTGAGTATTCCGACCGTTCAGACTATTTCGAAGCCACAGCGACTGTTTTGCCTGAAAAAGACGGCGAAAACATCGAAGTGGAAGCTTTGGCACGCTCCGTGATCGCCGAGTTTGAGAACTATGTGAAACTGAACAAGAAGGTTTCTCCGGAAGTTCTCGGCGCGGTCAATCAGATCGACGATTATTCGAAACTGGCCGACACGATTGCCTCACATCTGGCGATCAAGATCCCAGAAAAACAGGAAATCCTCGGCGTCGTTTCCGTCTCCGAACGGCTTGAGCGTGTCCTTGGCATGATGGAAAGCGAAATTTCCGTCCTGCAAGTGGAAAAACGCATCCGTTCGCGCGTCAAGCGCCAGATGGAGAAGACCCAGCGCGAGTACTATCTGAATGAGCAGATGAAGGCCATTCAGAAGGAGCTGGGTGACAGCGAAGACGGCAAAGACGAGATTGCCGAACTCGAAGAAAAGATCAAAAAGACCAAGCTGACCAAGGAAGCGCGCGAACGTGCCGCTGCCGAGATCAAGAAGCTGAAACAGATGAGCCCGATGTCCGCGGAAGCGACCGTGGTACGGAACTATCTGGACTGGCTGATCGGCATTCCTTGGTCAAAGAAATCAAAGGTCAAACACGATCTCAGCTTCGCCGAGACGGTGCTCGACACTGATCACTATGGCCTCGATAAGGTCAAGGAGCGGATTGTCGAATATCTGGCGGTTCAAAGCCGGGCCAACAAATTGCGTGGTCCGATCCTCTGCCTAGTTGGCCCTCCAGGTGTCGGTAAAACCTCGCTTGGTAAGTCGATTGCCAAGGCAACGGGCCGTGAATTCGTACGTATGTCGCTGGGCGGTGTACGCGATGAAGCGGAGATCCGTGGCCACCGGCGGACCTACATCGGCTCCATGCCGGGCAAGGTCATCCAGTCGATGAAAAAAGCCAAAAAATCCAACCCGCTCTTCCTGCTCGATGAGATCGACAAGATGGGCATGGATTTCCGCGGCGATCCGTCATCCGCACTGCTTGAGGTCCTGGATCCGGAACAGAACTCTTCCTTCATGGATCACTATCTGGAGGTCGAATACGATCTGTCGGACGTGATGTTCGTGACGACGGCCAACACGCTGAACATCCCTGGTCCCTTGATGGACCGGATGGAGATCATCCGGATTGCCGGCTATACGGAAGAAGAGAAGGTGGAAATCTGCCGCCGTCACCTCATTCCGAAGGCTGAAAAAGACCACGGCCTGCGGGACGGCGAATTCACGATTGAAGACGAGGCGCTTCAAAAAGTGGTGCGCCGCTATACCCGTGAAGCCGGGGTGCGGAACCTGGAACGCGAAATGGCGACCCTTGCCCGTAAATCGGTCAAGGATATCCTGATGAGCGACAAGGAAAGCATCACGGTTACTCCGGAGCTCGTCGAGGAATACCTCGGTGTGCCGCGGTACCGCTATGGTGAAGCCGAACTTGAAGATCAGGTCGGTGTTGTTACCGGTCTCGCTTGGACGGAAGTTGGCGGCGAGTTGCTGACGATCGAAGGTGTCATGATGCCGGGCAAAGGCAAAATGACCGTTACCGGCAACTTGAAGGACGTGATGAAGGAATCGATTTCCGCGGCAGCGTCTTACGTACGCTCCCGGTCCGTTGATTTCGGCATCGAACCGCCGAGCTTCGACAAACGCGACATCCACGTGCACGTGCCGGAAGGGGCAACGCCGAAGGATGGTCCGTCTGCCGGTATCGCCATGGCAACCGCAGTGATCTCGACCATGACCGGCATTCCGGTCAAACGCGATGTGGCCATGACAGGTGAAATCACCTTGCGCGGCCGGGTTCTGCCGATCGGTGGATTGAAGGAAAAACTCCTTGCAGCCCTGCGTGGAGGTATCAAGCTGGTCATGATCCCGGAAGACAACGCCAAGGATCTGGCGGATATTCCGGACACGGTGAAAAACTCGCTCGAAATCATCCCGGTTTCCGGCATGGAAGAAGTCCTCAAACACGCTCTTGTACGTTTGCCGGAGCCGATTGAATGGGACGCGGATGCAGCGGAAGCTGCAACCAAGGCGGGAAGTTCGGATGACGACACAACAGGTGTCGTTGCCCACTAAATCCGCTCAAACAATGTATAAAATGTCAAGCCCCGGCCAAACCGGGGCTTTTCTTTTGAATAATTGGTCAAAATGGCTGTTTTCTGCGAAAAAACCTCTTGCGTTTCGTCTCAAATCTCGCGAATTTCGCGCAACGGCGCTGACAGGAATCGTCGGCATACGTCCGTTTCTTAGAAAGGTATCTGCTATGAATAAGAACGATCTGATCGCAGCTGTCGCAGAAAAGACCGGCCTGACAAAGGCACAGGCAGGCGAAGCAGTTGACGCATCTTTTGAAGCTGTCACTGAAACGCTGAAAGGCGGCGGCGAAGTCCGCATCATCGGTTTTGGTAACTTCACTGTTTCCGAACGTGCTGCTACCGAAGGCCGGAACCCGCGGACTGGCGAAACGATCCAGATCCCGGCTTCTAAGACGCCGAAATTCAAGGCTGGTAAAGGCCTGAAGGACGCTGTGAACGCTTAATCGTTCTCAGAGGTCATAAAGACCCAAGAACCCCGTGCTTGAGTGATCAAGGGCGGGGTTTTTCTTTTGGTGTTTTGACTAGAGCATTTTTGAACAATACGGGGTCACTTGATGGGTTCAAATCTGCTCAAGATGACGGGAACCTTGCAGGGAGCGGGCACTCTCAACTATTGTAACCATAGGTATTATAGCTGTTGGATTACCGCGATGCCGCTTCATGCAGTGATCAGTCAAAGGCGGATTGCCCTTTTTGAAGCCTGGAAGGCCGATTCTTTTCAACAGGTCCAGGTGGAAAACATTGAAGACCTGCGCCGCCACGCTTTTCTCGATGATTTGGACCTGGAGGTCGAGACGGAGAAGTCCGGCCGCAGAAGCTTAAAGAACGCCATTGTCGTGCGCCGTGACGGCAATCCCGATACCAACGCTAGTGTGTGGGTGCGGGCGAGCTATTCGGGCTACCAGAAGGCCTGGCTCGGCTTTGTCAAACAGGTTTACAAGATCGACGCGAAACCGGCGGATCTGGCGGGCTACAACATCGATCATCTGTTGAACCGCGCGCGCAGTCCGGGCGGGGCAGGGTTCATCCGGATCGAAGCGATCAATGACCAGGTCAATCAGGCCTGGGGCCGCATGTTTGAAAAGGCTGCCAGCAATCCGGAGTTTTATGCCAACCAGGAACGCTATGGGCGGAAACTATCCTGGTTGATCGCCGCAAAGCTGATGGGCCAGATGCCGCCGCGCGGCCCTTCCGATCAGCAAGGCATCAACCGGCTGGTGAGTTTTTTCAATTCTCAAGGCATGGCGCAGGACAATCCACGAGAAGGCCTGACAAATATGCTGGAGTTTGCCTATCGGTTCCGCTGACCTTCTGTCACGCCCCCCCAGAGAAATCGTTAGAAAACAACCTCTTTTCGCAGCAGGTCATCTAAAATCATCCACAGGCAAACCGCGTTTTTTGAAATTCTTCAATTTCGCACTTGCCAAGCGGAGAGGGAGCCCATAAAAGGCATCTCACCTCGTTGAGGGCGATTAGCTCAGTTGGTAGAGCGCTTCGTTTACACCGAAGATGTCGGGAGTTCGAGTCTCTCATCGCCCACCATTCTTTTCAATGACTTAGCAGGTGTACCCCTCAGGGGCTGCTCAGAAACTCCCTAACGCATACGCCGTGAGATCGTATTGGCCGCTGTCCTCTGGTGGATTGGGCTGAGATGTCCATAGGTGTTCAGGAGCAATTCAAGGCTCATTCCGATGTAGCCCGCAAGCGCGTGCAGATCCTGGAAGCTCTCTGCGTTCTGGACACCCCAACTGGCCGCGGTATGACGTAGAGCGTGCAGAACAACGTCCTGATCCAGTTCTGCATCCTTGCGGCTTGCAGCCCACGCTCGTCGGACACTTCCCACAGGTTCGCCATCCCAATGAATGGCTTCCGGCAGATCCTAGTCCATTTTGCGCCATCGATGGATGGTGGGGCAGGAGGCGCTCCAGGATCTGCACAGATGGCCTGCGCTTGCGCGTGGAGCGCTGTGAGGAGCCTTTGCATCACACCCAACTCTAGGTCAATATAGCCTTTGTCCGTGCTGGGGAGCCATTTCATGGCCTTGATCGCGCCGCTTCTAGTGCCTTTGTAGGCTTTTGGATCTGATTATCGAACCTTCTAGCCAGGGCAAGTCAGCTCTGGCACGGGGGGCTTGCCAATCACATCGCCAAGCGGGGACGGTCTTGGCGGAGGAAACCCCGATAGGATGTCGCATCAAAATGAACTAGAATCGCGAACCGGAGCTTCAAGCAAGACCCTGGAAAATAAACACAGTAAATCACTTACAGATTTAGGCTCTGGCCGTTGCCAATCAAGCGTAACACGGCCTGCATCGCTTCTTTCAATACACCGCCGACATGCGAATCTCGAACATCGAGGCGCTTATCGCCCACCAACATCGAAAACCATCGCACAGATAGGCTACAGCTCTGTCATGCACTAACAATCAAACCGGCCCACCCAAGAGGGGCTGGTCAGATCGTGTTCGCGTTATGAACCAGCACATGATCAGACCAGTATTTGCCCAACGGGTCGTTGATTGTTGGTGCTGCGCGGAAGGCGTGCCGGGTCGCCATCGGGGTATCACCGTTCCGAACCCGCACAACCAACTCTCTCGCCATCATCGAAGCATGGGGCGCTTCAACCAAGACGGAGTCAGCTGGTAAATGGTGTCGGCCGGATCGAAGCTACTCTTCCTGCGTTGCAAGATTGAAGAAGCAACTACCCCTTCAAGACGAGGTCATAGGGCAGGATGATGTTCCGGCCGGTTTCACCGCCCTGAACGATTTCCATCTGCTCAAGCGCGGATGAGGCGAGCTGGACGTGAGGAACACGCACCGTATTGAGCCATGGGGCCAGCCATTGGTTCATGGGATTATCATCGAACCCGAAAATCGCAACATCTTCGGGGACGGACAGCCCCAGTTCTCTGCACCTGCGGTAAACGCCGTAGGCAATCTGATCATTGCCGCAAACGATTGCAGAGTACCGCTTCTGGGACAGCATCTCGACGGCGGTTTCGTAGCCACTTTCCATAGAGAGGCTCGCTTCGCGAACATCGTTGGCATCGATGGTTTTGCCATGATCTGCGCATGCATCCATCATGCCTTTCAAGCGCCTGGAACTCGTATCCGACGATTGCGGGCCATGGATGAAAGCAGCACTGTGTCCATACATGCGCAGCATAGATGAGGTGATTTCCCGCGCCGCAGAATAATCGTCGATCCCGACGAATGGTACATCCGGCATGGATGTCACACGGCGGTTAATGAAGATCAGTGGAAAGTCATCATTGGCTTCTGTGAGCTTGTCGCTCTCCAGCGCGCAGAGCATAAAAATCCCGGCAACTTGGCGGGAGCGCATGTCTTCCAATGCCCTGTCCTGCAAGGCTACATCCTCATTGGAATTGAACATGAGCAAGGCTTGACCCCGGTCATTCAGGATCCGTTCAATTTCCCAAGCAACTGCAGCGTAAAAGTTGTTGTGAATGTTTGAGATAACCAGCGCGTAGGTGTCATTGGCTTGTCCTCGAAGCGCGCGCCCCGCGCGGTTGGGCCGATAGCCGAGCTCGTCAATTGCCTCTTGAACCCGCCGGCGGGTTTCACTGGAAACCGTTCCGGAGCGATCATTGATGACCCTTGAAACGCTGGAAATCGATACACCGGCGTGTTTGGCAACATCTTTGATTGACGGAGAGGCGTGACCTTTTTTCATTTTGGATCGATCCCGAGGTTTACTCGACTAAATCATATAATGTCTGGACGGCTTCAATTCTTAGTCCGTGTTTAAACCTCCTCCAGCACCAGCTCCAGGTCATATTTTCTGGTTTCACCGGCAGAAAGAGGGGCATCTGCTTGTAAGTTTGTTTGAGGTTCCAGGCCCAAGGCAAAAACACCGGATTGAAAGGCCCTCCACAAAGCGGTGACGGGAAGCTGGGCGGCATCGAATTTCAGCAGCAACCGGGTCTTCATAAGCTCATTTTCGATGCCAATGACAGACAGGCCGTTTTCGGTTGGAGCTGGCGAGACCCCGGCATCGACGATCTCCACGTGATCGTCTGACGGAACGGCGGAGCCATTGTCCAGAAAATGCTGAAAATCCCAAGTCTCACCTACAAGTTTTGCACTCCGGTCCAGAAGCGGGTAGCCGATGTTAAAGTGGTACAGAATGCCGTGCCGGGTAGGTCTATATCCTCTATTGGTGACCCGGTCCGAGATTGATATTTCTGGCCGGCACAGGCCAACTGAAATTTTCCGTTCCAGTTCCAATACTTCGCCGAAAACGGAGGTTTGCCTGACCACAAGGACAACCTCAATCAGATCGTCGTCCCACTTGATGTGTTTTGTAATGAGTTCGGCTTTGCAGGCCATGATGCGGCCATGCAGGGGGTGCGAATGCTCCTTGCGAAGTGGATACAACGCATCGGCCGCTGAGGTCTCCGTCGCGACGCCATGGTGATCCAAGCCGCAAGTCACTAGAAAACCGTCAAATCCGCGCAGGAAACCGAGGCCCTTCTCAGTGTCAAGTTGCGGCCAGGGTGCCGGGGCAGAGTTTGCGCTGTGCCAACCCAGTTCCTGCCCGCGAAAGGACAGGCGGAGGATATCGCCGCCGCGGTCCAGCGCGATGTCCATGGCAACGCCGGACGGACTGCGCAGTTCCAAAAGGCGTCCGCCGGCGCCCGGGCCGTCGTTTACGGTTACCAAGCGGATGTCGGCCAGACCGCGGAGCAAAACACTTCGCCGCCGCAATTGAAGTTGACTTTGCTGGTCCATCCCGAAATCCTGCTCCAAATAAAGCGGTTTCGCGGCGGCTGTAGGATGTGCGCTACCTAAAGGCCAGCCGCCGCGATTTGGGGTTATGCGCCCCAGCTCACTTTTTCCCAGCTCGCTCCGTTTTGGCTGGAGCGAACGCATGCTTCGATGAAGGCGAGCCCTCTTGCTCCATCCTCGACCGTTGGAAGATCTGTGGCAAAACGGTCCGGCTCGCGGCCTTCCCGCTTGGCCCAAATCATCTCGGCCGCATTGGAATAAAGATTGCCGAAACCTTCAATGTAGCCTTCCGGATGGCGGGGGGGCATCCGGGTCGCCGCATTGGCGACGTCCATTGCGCCCGGGCCACCGCGCGTGATGCACCGGGTCGGCTCTCCGAGGGGGGTATAGTAGAGGTTGTCGTTATCCTCACCAACCCATTGAATGCCGCCCTTCGTACCGTAGACCTCAATAGACAGTCTGTTGTAGTTGCCTGGAGCGACCTGGCTGGTCCAAAGGGTGCCACTGGCACCGCCCTGGTAGCGCAGAAGCACGTTGGCATTGTCGTCCAGCTGTCGGTTGGGGACATAGGACCGCAAGTCGGCGCACACTTCATCCAGTTCCAGGCCCGTTATAAAGGAGGCCAGATTGAAGGCGTGAACGCCGATGTCACCGATTGAACCGCCGGCACCTGCCTGTTTAGGATCGGTCCGCCAGGCTGCCTGCTTCTGTCCTTCCTGGTCGAGAGCAGTCGTTAGCCAATCCTGTACATAAGAGGCACGGACAACTTGAATGGTCCCCAAGGTGCCGTCCGCGACCATTGCCCGGGCCTGCCGGACAAGTGGATAGCCGGTGTTGTTCTGGGTCAGCACGAACTGGCACTCCGACGCCCGGGCGATCTTCACCAGCTCCTTGGCCTCTTCCAGATCAAGCGTCATCGGCTTGTCGCAGATCACATTAATGCCGCGCTCTAAAAACGCCTTCGCAGGGCCAAAGTGCAATTGGTTGGGGGTGACGATCGAGACGGCGTCGATCCCGTCGTCCCGGGTCGCTTCCTTTTCGGCCATGTCTTCCCAGCTGGTGTAGATCCGGTCGTCACTCAGGCCGAGATCCTGACCGGACAGTTTGGCATTTTCCGGATTTGCGGAAAGCGCGCCCGCCACGATGTCCCATTTGTCATCAAGGCGTGCAGCCATGCGGTGAACGGCGCCGATAAACGCGCCGCGGCCGCCGCCGACCATGCCCAGGCGGAGCTTGCGCGCCGCCCGTTCAGTTCCAAAGGATTCAATCGCCATCTTGACTACTCCAGACCAAGAATGGCACGCGCGCCGCTGGTGTCGCCCTTGCCGCCGGCAAAGTCATCGAATGTTTTGTCGGTGACGCGGCGGATGTGATCGCGAATGAACTGGGCGCCCTTCGGAGCGGCATCTTCCGGGTGCTCGATGCAGTCTTCCCATTCGTAGACGCACCAGCCTTCAAAGCCGTATTCAGTGAACTTGGAGAAGACCTGACCGAAATCGGTCTGCCCATCTCCAAGACTGCGGTCACGGGCAGCCCGCTTCAGCCATGGCTGATAGCCGGAAAGGAAGCCTTGTTTGCCGGTCGGATTGAACTCACTGTCCTTGACGTGGAACATCTTGATCCGCTCATGATAGAAATCGATGAACTGGATGTAGTCCAAGCCCTGTTTCACGAAGTGGCTGGCGTCATAGTTGATCGCACAGCGCGGATGGTTGCCGGTACGCTCGTAGAACATCTCAAATGTCACGCCGTCATAAAGATCTTCTGTCGGGTGCAGTTCGAAGCAGAGATCGACGCCGCACTCGTCGAACGTGTTGAGGATCGGAGTCCAGATCCGCGCCAATTCGTCAAAGGCTTCATTGATCAAGGATTCGTCGCGCTGCGGGAACGGGTACCAGAACGGCCATGCGAGTGCGCCGGAAAAGGTTGCGTGTTCGGTCAGGCCCAGATTCTTGGAAGCCTGCGCACATTTCACCAGCTGGTCCATTGCCCATTCCTGGCGTGCTTTCCGGTTGCCGCGAACGTTTTCCGGGCACAAGCCGTCCATCCAAACATCATATGCCGGGTGGACCGCACATAATTGTCCTTGAATGTGACTGGCGGTGTCGCAGATGACCACCCCATTTTCTTTTGCGATGCCGTTCAACTCATCTGCATAGTCTTTGCTTTCAGCCGCTTTTGCCAGGTCGATAAACCTGCCATCCCACATCGGCAGCTGGATCGCTTCGAAACCACCGTCTGCGCACCATTTTGCAATGGCGCTCAATGAGTTGAATGGTGGTTTGTCGTCTGCGAATTGCCCGAGAAACAGTCCTGGGCCTTTGAGTGTCTGCATAGTCTCCTCCCGACTCTCCAAAATGTGTCTTTCAGCATATTGCCATCACACCTGCGTGAGTTGGCAAACTGAAAAACTGACAACGTTTTCACTCGGAAATATGTTCTTGATCTCATCTGTGTGTCAAGTCTTGATGCTGGTGAAATTTATGACGTTGGCTGGAAGGTGGTTCGTGCAAGTGGAAAATCAATAAAAAACAATATAGTAATAGAGGGTTATTGATTGTTTCTGGGTGTGGTCTCTTGCATGGTTAATCTTGCTATTGAATAGGTAATTTTCAAAAATATCAAAATCGACCTTGACTACTGAAAACGTTTTCTGACATTTTGCAGCCCTCACGTCGCAGCAAAATGACGGTGTATTTGCATCCGATGAAGTTGCTGCGGCGATCTCTAGGGAGGAGATGAGATGATTAGAGGATCGAGTACACGCAGAAGTCTGCTTAAGGGCAGTGCCGCCTTTATGGCCACTGCCGCGGTCGGAATTAATCCAAAGTTTTTGGGGGCAGCGCATGCCTCCGAATTGGCGCCTGGAATGACAGGCGGGCCTTCTGGTTTTCCAGGTGCCGAGCGGTTTCAGTACAATGAGACCCATTCTGAGGGCCGGGCCATCGAAGCCATGAAGAAAATGGTGGCGGATGGTGCGGCGCCGAAAAAGATTACGATGCTGCTCGCCGATGGTGCGATCGGCCAAATCACAAAGCCCTTTCCGTCCGGGCCGTCAGTCAAGGAGGTTTGGGAGGCCGAGACTGGCGTAGAACTTGATATCGTGGGTGCGCCAGCAGGAGATATCTGGGCCCGCGTGCTTCAGGATGTCACCACCCGGTCCGGTACCTTCGACATCTACACCCATCCCTGGAACAGTTTGGGAGACTTGGTCGAAGCTGGCGGAGCCATGAACTTGGATGAATTGGTCGACAAACACCGCCCGGATTGGGCGGATGGTGAACGGGGGACGCCGACTGCGCAAACCGCCGAGCTGCTCTACAAATATGGCGGCAGTTACTACGGTGCTTCGCTGGATGGTGATTTCCAGACCTGGGTCTACAACAAGGCCTATTTTGAAGATCCGAAGAACATGGCGGATTTCCAGGCCGAACATGGCCGTGATCTCGCTGTGCCGAATACTTGGGTGGAGAGTGATCAGGTCAGTGCGTTCTTTACCGGACGGACCGGTTTGGGCGGCACAAAGATCTACGGCAACGGCAATGATATGGCGCCGTTCTGGGGTTTGCCGCGTTTCTATGCACGTTTTGCGGCCCAGGCAGTTCCGAACATGTATTGGTTCGACGAGAATGGCCGGCCGAATCTCGATACCGATGAAGGTATCAAGGCGGCGACCGAGTACGTCAAAACCAAGGATTGGTCGCACCCGGACGTGATGTCCTGGACCTATGCGGAAGGCTACAACGGCATTGGATCCGGGCAGACCGCTCATCTGACCACTTACACGAATGTGTCGAAGTTCGTTGACCGCAAGAACGCCGATGGATCTCCTGCAAGTCCTGCGACGGGCATGTTGAGCGCCTATATGCCGCCAGGTGTCCAGCATGGTGATGACCTGGTTCGCCGGTCCGTGATCTACTACAACATTACCGGGACAGTCAGTTCCAGAAGCCAGAACCCGGAAGCTGCTTACCTCTTCCTGCAATGGTTGAGTTCCACCAGAACCTACTCCTGGATGGCGGGTAACCCTGCTGGCTACTTCGATCCGTTCCAAAAAGCGAACTTCGAAGAGCAATTTGTCTCTGAAACCTATCATCCGTACATGATGGATGCCATTCGGGAAACCATCGCCCGGTCGGCGCCAACCATTAACTTCGCGGGTCAAACCGCGTTGGATGCAGCGCTGGATGAGGAACTGCAGGCCGCGTTGATCGGGGTGAAATCGCCGGAAGATGCGATGCAGTCGGCCACAAAGCGCTGGGAGCGCGTCATACGGCGGAAAGGCGAGGACAAGATGATCCCGATCATCCAGCAGAGCCGGGCTGCCTGGCCGACGATCGTCGACAAAGCGTGATCCAAACAACATCCGATTGAACTGTAACCGGGCGCGGCAGCGCCGCGCCCGGAAGGGTTCCTGCTTGCTACAAGGAGAGCTGCATCGTGGGCAGTCTCATACTCAGAACCATGGTCGTGGCCGTTGTTGCGGTTATCGCGCTTTTACCAGTGTCCTGGATGATTTCTATGGCGTTTAAACCGCCGGCGGAATGGACTTCGGCGTCGGGTGCGATCACTTTCCTGCCGCAGAATCCGACGCTGTCGAATTTCCAGTACATCCTGACCGGCGAAGCTATGAACCAGCCTGTGTCGCTGGACAGGACCGTTTGGTGGCCGATGTTTGCCAGCTTGTTGACCTCGGTGATCGGCACACTGATCGCGGTGATCTGCGGGACAGCGTCAGCCTATGCGGTGAGCCGCCAAAAGGTTGGTGAGAGCATTGGCCTTTCCCTCTTGCAATTGCGGATATTCCCGCCTCTTGCCGTGATGATCCCGGTCATGATCATGTGGGCATTCCTTGGCATGATCGACACCTGGTGGGGACTGTCGCTCATCTATGGCATTGTGACGATGCCGTTTTCCTTCTGGTTGATGAAAACCTATTTCGATGACTTGCCGCGTGAGATTGAAGAAGCGGCGATCGTTGAAGGCTGCACGGCTTTTGAAGCTTTTTATCAGATCACCTTGCCGATCGTGGCGCCCGCCGTCGCGTCGACCGCGCTGTTTATCTTCATTCTCAACTGGTCGGACTATCTGATCGCTCTCCTTTTGACGCGCAAGGATTGGACCACCGTGCCGGTCTATATGAATGCGCTCGCAACCGCAGCTAGCGGCCAGCTGTTTGGCGCTAAGGCTGCTCTAGGCCTCATCGCCGCCATTCCCCCTGTCATTCTCGGGATCTCTATCCAGAAGTTTCTGGTGCGGGGTCTCACTTTCGGAGCCCTGAAACAATGACTATTGCCGATACAATCCCTGTTGAAGCAGACGCTCCAAAGCCCGCCACCCGCGACCAGCTCGCAGCAGAGAAAGTAACTCTTGCGCGCCGCCTGATTTTGCCGACCCAACTGTTGCTGGTGTTCATTGTCGCCTTTCCATTGGTTATGCAGATTTACATCAGTCTGACCTGGTGGACGCCGTTGGACGGAGATCCTTGGTACCTTGCCTATCTGAGTTGGGCTTGGTTCGATAACTATCTGTATCTTTTGTCGGATTCCGATCTTTGGGCGGCTGTCTGGCGGACTGTTCTGTTCGTGGCTATTGCCGTTCCCATCGAGTTCTTCCTTGGACTTTTGCTGGCTGTGTTGTTTTACGAAGGCATCATGGCGCGGTCTGTGTTCTACAGTCTGATCCTGATGCCCATGATGGTTGTTCCGGCAGTTGCCGGCTACATCTTCCATCTGATCTTTCAGCAAACCGGCCCGTTGAATGCGCTTTTAGGTCTGTTCTGGTCTGGTGCCAGCGAGATCAATTGGCTTTCCGACGTTACCAACGCCTTCATTGCGATCATCATTGCGGAAGTTTGGCATTGGACGCCGCTGATGTTCTTGATCCTGTTCGCCGGGCTGATGAGCGTGCCGGAAGATCAAATGCGCGCATCCGTAATTCTGGGTGCCAACTGGTGGGTCCGCTTCCGCTACATCGCGTTGCCGCGGATCAAGGCTGTGATCTTCATTGCGATTGGTTTGCGGGTGATCGAAAGCCTGAAAATCTTCGATGAGATCTTTGTCATGACGAGTGGCGGCCCGGGAGTCGCGACCCAAAGCCTCTCGCTCTACCTCTACAAGCTGACCTTCCAAGGGCTCGAGTGGTCCTACGTCGCGGCCATCGGCATCACCGTCCTGGTCGCCCTCAGTGTCCTTACCGCACTCATTCTGTCCCGCGTTCAAAAGGCTGGGCAGGCAAAATCGGAGGCGAACTGATGTCCGGAATTTCGCTGGAAAACGTTAGCAAGAAATACGGCAACTTTACCGCGGTCAACAGCGTGTCATTGGAGATACAGAACGCCGAGTTTGTTGCAATTCTGGGGCCGTCGGGCTGCGGCAAGACCACGACCATGAACATGATCGCAGGTCTTGAGGATATCACGTCCGGGACCATCCGGTTTGACAATCGGGACGTAACGAACCTCAAAGTGCAGCAGCGCGGCGTGGGGTTTGTTTTTCAGAACTACGCGATTTTCACGCACATGAGTGTGCGCGATAACTTGGCGTTCGGTTTGCGCATCAAGAACCTTTCGCAGGCCGATATCGATCGCAAGGTTGGTGAGATGGCCGAGTTTATGGCCTTGTCGCACCGGTTGGAGGAAAAGTCGTCTTCGCTCAGTGTGAACGAACTGCAAAAGCTTGCCATCGGACGGTCCGCAATTGTCGAGCCAAGCATCTTTCTGCTTGATGAGCCGCTTTCCAACCTTGATGCCGCTTTCCGCGAACGGATGCGGTCCGATCTTCGGGAGCTGCAGCGGGAACTGAAACAGACCATGGTCTATGTCACCCATGACCAGATTGAGGCTATGGGGCTGGCCGACAAGATCGCGGTTATGAACCAGGCTCATCTCCAGCAGTTCGCCACGCCGGAGGAAATCTACGCCCGGCCAGCCAATGTGTTTGTTGCCCGGTTCATTGGCGCTCCGAGCATGAACATCGTGAGCGGCACGCTTCACCAAATGGGCGATAACCTGGAACTGCATATCGGCGGCCGGGCTGCGGACAGTTTGAGGCTGCCGCTCCCCTTGGCCAATGCTGCAAAAGTACTGGGTTACCAGGGATTGCTGTTTGGGTTCCGTCCGGAAACGCTGTCGGTGAGCAACACACCTGGCCCGGACTGTATCGCAGCGGATGTGGCTCTGGTGGAAACCGTTGGCCGGCGGCGCATCGTGCACTTCCAATCGGGCGGAACCAAGTTTTTGGGCGTGTTTGATCGCAGTTTTTCGCTTCGTTCCGGGGACGCAACCTATGTGCGTTTCGATCTTTCACGCTGCCATCTTTTTGATCCTGAAACGGAACTTCGCCTTAAACCCTGCGATGCGCCCAGCATGACTGTTGAAAAGGAGCGGGCCTATGGCTGAAATCCGTCTGGAAGGCGTTACCAAGCGCTACGGTGCGGTCACCGCGCTCGATGATGTCAATTTGACCATTGATACAGCCGCGTTTACGTCGGTTTTTGGTCCTCCGGGTTCCGGGAAATCCGTATTGCTCAGGGTCCTGTTGGGTTTGGAACAGGTGGATGAAGGCAAGATCCTGATCAATGGTCAGGATATGACGTTTGCCTCGCCGCGGGAGCGGAACCTGGCGATGGTCTTCCAAAATCTGGCTCTGTTTCCGCATCTGACAGCAAGGGACAATATCGCGTTTCCAATGCGCAGGCGCGGAACGGCGGAAACAGAAATCGAGGCCAAAATCGATGAACTCGCCAATGTGCTCAGCATTGGCCATATCCTTCATAAGAAGCCGGCGGCCTTGTCCGGGGGAGAACGTCAGCGTGTGGCAATTGCCCGTGCGCTGATCCGGGAGGCTGCTGTCTATCTCATGGACGAACCGATTGCTGCGCTTGATGCACGCCTGCGCGATGCCATGCGGGTCGAATTGAAGCGGCTGCAGTCCGAGCTCGGAAAAACCTTTATCTACGTCACCCATGACTGTGATGAAGCAATGAGCGTTGCCGACAAAATGGCCATCCTGGAAAACGGCCATGTCGCTCAAGTCGATCGCCCGGACAGCATCTATGCAGCGCCGGCTTCTGTCTATGTTGCAGAGCTCATGGGATCGCCCCGGATCAATGTGCTGAGCGGCAGTCAATTCGCCGACTTTATCGTTGAATCGCTCAAGTCGCTTTCCGAAAGCCGGGTGCCGCAGATCCAGAGTGGGTACCCCGATTGCCGCATTGCGCTGCGCCCGGAAGCTGTCCGCTTGCACCAGGTCTCCGAACAAGGAGCCAATACGGCGTGTGTGAGCGACATTGAACGGCTGGGCGCGTTTGCGATCGTCACTGTCTCAAAGGGCGGTGAGAGTTTGCGCTCCGTTAGCCCAGGCGACATCCCCCTGGCCGTTGGAGACGATGTCTGTCTGACGGCTGACCCTGACGGAATACTGCTTTTCGATCCGGACAACGGATCCCGGTTAATTTGAGGAATTCTGCGCTATGCAGCAACGAGATGAAACTGTCGCGATTATCGGGTTCGGTATAATCGGCCAATCCTGGAGCATTTCCTTTGCCAGGGCTGGATTTAAGGTGCGGGTCTTTGACCCGGCCCTTCCGGAGGATTGGTACCAGTTCCTAAAAGCAGCTCTCGATGATTTGAAAGAACTGGGGCTGCTGGAGGGACAGGAGCCGCAAGCGGTTTTAAGCCGGGTTTCCAGCGTACCGAGCATGCAGGATGCGGTTTGTGAGGCGATCTATGTCCAGGAGAACACCCCGGAAGTCGCTTCGGTGAAATCCCGGGTGTTTGACGAACTGGATGCGCTCTGCCAGCCGGATGCGATCATTGCCAGCTCTACCTCTGCGCTGCTTCCTTCGCAATTCACGGAGAACCTGAAAGGAGCGGAGCGATGTCTGGTTGCTCACCCGCTCAATCCGCCCCATCTGATCCCAGCTGTTGAAATCGTACCCAATCCAGGAACAAGCGACCGCGCCATAAAGAAGACATGCGAGCTCATGCAGGCTATCGGGCAAAAACCGATCGTGGCGAAAGATGAGGTTCCGGGCTTCATTATGAACCGTCTTCAGGGGGCCATTCTGGATGAGGCTTTCGCACTCGTTGGCGATGGCGTGTGTACGGTGGATGATGTCGACCGGGCAGTACGGGATGGTCTGGCGCGCCGCTGGGCGTTCATGGGGCCGTTCGAAACGATTGACCTGAATGCGCCGGGCGGCGTCGCTGGTTTCATGGACCGCTACGGCGAAGCCTATGCGAACATCGGGGAAGGGCGGCCCAACCGGAAAACATGGGACGGCCTGCTTCGGGATCAGGTCGTCCGCGCACGGCGCAACGCAATTTCGGAAGCGGACCTTATCAGCCGTCAGGAATGGCGGGACCGTCAGCTTGCGAACATCTCAGCTTTCTTCAACACAGACAGAACTTGATAGCCCATGACGCAGAAACGCAAAACAATCATCACCTGTGCTTTGACCGGCGCCATCCATACGCCGTCCATGTCACCGTACCTGCCAGTGACACCGGAAGAGATCATTGAAGAAGGCGTTCGGGCAGCCAAGGCCGGTGCCGCGATCTTGCATGTTCATGCCAGAAACCCTGTTACCGGACAGCCGGACCAGACAGTTGAAGGGTTTTCCAAGATCCTTCCTGAGCTGAAGCGGCGATCAGGTGCCGTCATCAATATTACGACCGGTGGCAGCCCGTTCATGTCGGTTGATGAACGGGTTCAGCCAGCAGCTGTTTTCAAGCCGGAACTGGCCTCTTTGAATATGGGGTCGATCAATTTCGGCCTCTACCCAATGCTGGAAAGGTTCAAGGAATTTAAACATCAGTGGGAGCGCGAGCACCTTGAAAACTCAAGAGACCTGGTCTTCCGCAACACCTATAAGGATATTGAGTTCGTTTTGAATACATGCCGGGAAAACGGCACCCGGTTTGAGTTCGAATGCTATGATATCGGCCATCTTTATAACCTAACCCACATGGTGGCCCAGGGGCATGCCAGTGCTCCGCTGTTCGTCCAGTCCGTTTTTGGCCTTCTTGGCGGAATTGGAGCGCATCCGGAAGATGTGATGATGATGCGCCGGACCGCAGACCGTCTGCTGGGAGACCGCTATGTATGGTCTGTTCTGGGGGCAGGGGCCAACCAGATGAAGATCGGTGCCATGTCCGCAGCAATGGGTGGGCATATCCGTGTCGGGCTTGAAGACAGTCTTTGGGCTGGGCCGGGACAAATGGCAAAGTCCAGCGCGGATCAGGTCGATAAGGCACGTCAGCTGCTGGACGGGTTGAGCCTTGAACCGGCGACGCCGGACGAGGCCAGGGAACTCCTTGACCTCAAAGGAGAAGACAAGGTGGAATTCTGATGCAGGTCTCAGTTGTTGCGGACATGAAACCGCTGCTCGGTGAAGGCCCTGTTTGGGACTCGGATACCGAACGCCTTTATTTCATCGACAGCTTGGGCAAGCGTATTTTCCGGTGCGCCGCTGACGGCAGGGACATGCAGACTTGGTCCGTCCCCTCTGAGATCGGGTCCATGGCCTTGAAACAGTCGGGTGGGGCTATCTTGGCTCTTCGTGACGGGTTCCATGAAATGGACTTTGTGACGGGTGAAACCCGGCACATCGTCGATCCGGAGCCGGACAGACCTGCTAACCGCTTGAATGACGGAAAGGTCGATCTAAAAGGCCGGTTCATCTGCGGGTCCATGGATACCGGCGAGGCTGCACCCACCGGTTCCTTGTGGCGTCTGGATCCGGATCACACGCTGACCGAGCTTGACACAGGCATCATCTGTTCAAACGGACCTTGCTGGTCGCCGGACTGGAAAACGCTTTATTTCAGCGACAGTTTTTCCGGCAGTATCAGCGCCTATGACTATGAGGCCGAAACCGGTCAGGTTTCCAACAAACGTGAATTTGCCGCAGTTGATGGCTCACGCGGCGGGGCTCCGGATGGGGCGACGGTTGATGACGAGGGTTATCTTTGGGGAGCCACCGTGTTTGATGGCAGGATATTCCGGTATTCGCCGGATGGGAAAGTCGATCGGACAATTGAAATGCCCGTGGTGAAGATCACGAGCGTCGCGTTTGGTGGCCCCAATCTGGATCAGCTTTTTGTAACGTCCATGGCGGAGCCGCCACTGCCCAAATATCCTGGAGATGGCCCGTTGCGGGGATCTTTGTTCCGCATCGACGGGCTCGGGGTAAGGGGCCTTCCAGAACCAAAATTTGCAGGCTGACAAGGGGCACGCCATGTCTGATACACCAAAAACAGCAATTATCACCGGCGCGGCTCAAGGGATCGGGGAAGCAGTCGCTTTGCGTCTTGCCGACGAGGGATTTCGAAAGTTTATCCTGATCGACCGCCAGGCGGACAAACTGACCGAAGTGAGTGATGCCCTTAAAAACAAGGGCGCGGACGCGAAAAACCTCGTTCTGGACCTGACGGACCTGTCCGCCCTGGATCAAGAGGTGACACGAGCGGTGGAAGAGGCCGGTCCGATCAATCTTCTGGTGAACGCTGCAGGCACCACGGCGCGAGGGGGATTGACCGACACCAGCCCGGAGACGTTTGACTTCATCTACAACCTGAATGTCCGGGCACCGTTTTTCATGATGCAGAAGGTCGCGCCGGCATTTGTCCAAGGCGGCGCAATCGTCAACATCACCTCCATGCTGGCTTACGGTGGGCCGCCGTTCCTCTTGGGATATTCTTCCAGCAAAGCCGCGCTGGTGGCTTTAACCCGCGGAGCGGCCAACACCTTGAAACGGGATCGCGTTCGTGTCTTTGGCATCAACCTCGGCTGGACGCTGACGCCAGCTGAACAGCAGGTTCAAACACAGGTTCATGGCCTTGGAGACGACTGGGGCGATACCATCGGAGCCAAGCAGCCTTTTGGCCGCTTACTGTTGCCTAGCGATCCGGCTGGCGTAATCGCGTTTCTGGCGTCCAAGGATGCGGCCATGATGACGGGTGCAATCATTGACTTGGACCAGTTTGTAGCCGGGACCGTTGATGACAATCCGGGTGCAGGGGCGTAAAAAACCAGACTGCAAAGTGAAACCGAAACTCGGAAATCATTCCTGTCTGGTTTGAATTGCATCTACCTGGAATGCATTCTGAGGCCTTTAGGTAAAGTCACGCAACCAGAAGCGCGCGGCTGCGAGATTGAGGGCGGTGCCAAAGGATGGTTTGGCGCACTATGACGCCAACCTATCCCTTGTCGTTTGGGAACACCTGGGCTTTCCGCAAGGTGTTCCCAAGAGACCGGGAGCAGAACTGTTAAGTGACGCTTCGCTGTCGGTCGGGATCACGCCGATTGAATGCCTTTGGCGGTCTACTCTGGCGTGGGTTTTCGTCATTAAGCCGCAACGTGATCGACCAAAATCTCCTTATGAATTCCTTCTCTGGAGGCTGACTGTGGCCGCGAGCGTCATGGCTTGGGTTGTGGTACAGACCGGCCAGGCGGTATAGGGTCAGTTCCAGCAAAGGAATGTGAGCCTGCGCGATCCAAGCTGGTACGCGGCGCCGATCGTCTGATCGGAGAACGGGCGTCTCAGGGAAAATTGGTCACCCTGACGCCTTATACAGCCAAAACCGTTGCCCGGCGCATGACGAAATCCCTCGATCCAGACCCGCATTTGAAATCTCTCACATTCCGGCTTGAGGTGTGGGATGCATCCGGAAATACGTTGATTGAGCTGCTAGCAACCTCCAGCACTTTTACCCTGTTCAAGCTTTCTTATGAAGCTGCACTGGCCACGCGATGAAATGACGGTCTCTTCGTTCGTCAGGGAATAATAGTGGTTGTTGATTCTGGCGAACCAGATCCGGATGGGGCTGCGAATGTAGTGCGGTTGAGGTGAGGGCTAAACGCGCTACGGGTTAGCGGCATGAGAACAAAGCGGGCGTCCGCCCGTTTACCGCCCGTTTATAGCGGAACAAACTGAGACGTTCGCGTTTGTTCTCTTATCGAAAATGGCTTAATTCTGCGGTTTTGCGGTGAGTTTCTTCGTTTACACCGAAGATGTCGGGAGTTCGAGTCTCTCATCGCCCACCATTCTCTCTCAAAATATTTTCTGTTTCCTACGGGGCGTAGATGACGCTCCTGCGCTGGGAAGTTGGCTTATCCGCTAGAGTGATGTCCTCTTTGTCCGTCCATGCTTGGCAGAAGGTTTTGGGTGGGTAATCCCGATTTTGCCGGTGTGCAGCTCAGAGGCAGACGTCCGGCAGGGCTCGATCCTAAAGGTGACCTTTTCCGGATTTTCCGGAACGAGCTTCAGCAGCATCGACATCATGTTCTATCTGTAGCAAGGCACGGGCGAACTGCGTGAAAAGCGCGACAAACACGCCAACTCCGACAAATAGATAGATGACGGTAAACAGTTTGCCCGCTGTTGACTGGGGCGCCAAATCGCTAACGCCAACGGTGGCAACGGTCATGGCACTGAAATAAAGCGCGTTAACCCAGCTCCAGCCTTCAACAGTTTTGTAAAAAATTGTTCCTGACAAGAGGATCAGACCGGCCAGCAGGAAACCGGAGCGAAAATGCGGCCTGTTCCAGGACCGGACAATGGCTTTCAGAAGACGGATCAGGGTGAGAAGTGTTGAGAGCACGGTTTTGGGACCTCCGGATTTCGAGGGGATGGCACGCTCACCCTAGTGTCGTTTCTAAGGCGAGCGGTTACAACTCTTCGACGAAAGCACATTCTGCTCTCAAGTGATCCGAAAACGCTATGGCTGGGTTATGCAATGTCCACGTAGCCGACAATGCCTTCGTAGTTCATGTTGGACAGTGTGTTGATGACGTTGTCTTTCTCCGCCTCGTTAGCGGTGTAGAAGTGTGTTCCAGTATCTGAGTTGAAAAACCGGTAAAGCGCGATGTCATCGGAATCTGCGGTGCTGTGCAGGTAATAGGCAACGCCTTCGTAGTTAAACTGAGGCATGTTGGCGATCACAGAGTCTTTTTCAGCTTCATTGGAGGTGAAAAAGTGGGTGCCAGTTTGCGTATTGAAAAACCGGTAGAAGGCGATCGCATTTGCATCAGAGCTGTTCACGCTCTTAAACGCTACGTTTTCATAGGCAAAATTAGGCAGGTTTTCGTTGATCGACACGGCTTCTGTGAAATCGGGCGAATAAAAGTGCGTCCCGGTGGCGGTATTGAAGAAGCGGAATACACCGAGATCGACATCAGTGATGGTCACACCATTTGATCCGGTAGACGAACGGCTTTCCGTGACCGTCATAGAATAGGTTCCAGGATCGGTATTCAACCGGTTGGTTCCAAGCGTTATTATGCCGGCATAATGGCTGGCAAAATCAGTCGGCAAGCCGCCCGACATCGCTTCAATGTAATAAACTCCGCTCACTGTCGGCGTGTAGGTGATCAGGGCATTGTTTCCTGATCCGTCGTCATCGTCGGTTTGTACCGGATTACTTGAAGACGTACTTGAATATAGCCTGAGATAAGGGTCAAGGAGCGTACCTGCTCCGGTCGACCATCCGTTGAGAGCGATGGTGTAGGAATAGCCCGCGGTCATATTGACGGCGAACCAATCCGTGTCGCCTAGAACTTCCAATTCCCCGCTTGTCGCCCCATTTGCGCTAATGGTTGTTGCAGAACTGGTATCGTCTCCAAAATCGTCGCCGCCATATGTGGAAACGGTCAGGACGTAAGTGTCACCGATGTTGTCGATTGGATCCAGGTTTTGGCGAAGATAGATCGTTTCGGTCTCTTCGGCGGTATAAAGCAGGTTTCCGTCGAGACCGACGCCGTAGCCCGTATCTGTGGTGTGCAGGTTCGGGTCATATACGCCCAAGCCGGCACGGTCCAAGGTGCCTTTGCCTGTGGCGTATCCTTCCAGCTGGATACGGTAGGTTACGCCAGCAACTGCTTCGAATGTGAAGTAATCAAATTCACCAGATTGCGTGAAATTATAAGACTGGCCAACTGTAAGCGTGGGGGAGCCAGCCCATGTTTCTTCTATTGTAGGCATGTAATTCTTCCTCCTGCAACCCGGTTCCGGTGTTGGGGAATTGAACTACTTCATCTTTACATAAAAGATCTGCTGATAGGACTGCGTAAAACTCCCTATGCTGCAGCTCGTTTGTTGTGAGCCGCTCGGAAGTGAAAGGCGACGACGGTCGGATTGTTGAGAGTTACAGGACCAAAGTCGCGGCTTCTTGGACCTAGATGAGGACATAGGATCACAAATAAGTGCACTGTGTGCATTTTGTGCTGGCCAGCACTATAGTGTTGGGTGTATCAGTTGTTTAAACGGCAAACGAAATAGAACGAATAAAGTCAGAAACATATCAAAATGTTCGCAATCGCCTTGATCAAGGTTCTTGGGGCGGTGATGCTGCTCCTTTATGCAGTCCGGATGGTTCGCACGGGATTTGAACGGGTTTCAGGTCCAAGTCTGCGCCGGACAATTGGAAAAGCCTCCGCCAATCCTGTTGTTGGTGCAGTGTCCGGCGGGGCCGTGGCCATCCTCTTACAGAGCGCTACCGCTGTTGCCATGCTGGCAGCCGGCTTTGCCGCGTCCGGCTTCATGTCAACGGCCGCTGGGCTGGCGATCCTCTTGGGGGCCGATCTCGGGTCAGCACTTGTTGTCCAGTTTTTATCCTTTGACCTCAGCTGGCTGATCCCGCTGCTGCTGGCTGTCGGAGCGTGGCTGTTTTTGAAACTTGACGCACGCACGGCAAAACAAGTCGGCCGGATCATGATCGGGATCGCGCTCGTTTTGATGGCGCTGCAGATGATCAGCGAATCGACGGAACCTTTGAAGCAGGCGTCCTTCATGCCGGCGGTGGCCGGCTATCTTGCCAGTGATCCGTCAACGGCACTGATGATTGGCGCTTTGCTCGCGTTTCTCGTCCACTCCAGCGTTGCAGCCATCTTGATGATCGTGACCTTCGTCGAAAAGGCGGGTCTACCGCTGGATGCGGCCATCCCGCTTGTGCTCGGCGCGAATATCGGAGCGGGGCTTGTAGCCCTTTGGCTGACACGGTCCATGGATCTGAAGGCGCGCCTGCTGCCAATCGGCAATTTTCTGTTCCGCTCTGGCGGCGCTGTTCTGGCGATGGCGCTGTTGTCCACTCTTGAAGATCCGCTAACCGGTTTGGCGACGACCCCTGGGCAGCAGCTTGTAACCCTGCACGTCCTCTTCAATCTGCTTTTGATGCTGTGCTGCCTGCCGCTGGTCCGCCCGGTTGCCTGGGTGCTTGATAAATGGACCACCAGAAGCACAGCGCAGCCAGGGGAAGTTCCTTTAGCGCCCAAAAGTGCGTTGGATCCGGGGGCAGTCACTGTGCCGCGTCTGGCGCTGGCCAGCGCGACCCGGGAACTGCTGCGCATGGGAGAGGTGGTTGCCGCCATGGCGCGTCCGGTCATCTTGATGCTGGAAAAGGGTGAAAAGGACCAAATCCAGCAGCTTCAAAAAAGCGATGCTACCGTCAATCAGATCCATTCCGACATCAAACTCTATATCGCCGAGGTCAGCCGGGGGGAGTTGAACCAGGAAGACGCTGAGCGCAGCATGGAGCTGGTTAGTTTTGCGGTAAACCTGGAGCGGGCAGGGGATTTGATCTCCAAGAACCTTTATGGCTTGGCGCTGGAATTACAGGACCGGAAAATCCGGTTCTCCGACGATGGTTTGAAGGAGCTGTCGAATATGCATGACCGGGTGCTGGCCAACATGCAGCTCGCCATGAATGTGCTGGTGTCCGGCGATGTTGAATCGGCCCGGGAACTGATCGCCGAAAAGGACCATATGCGGGAGCTGGAGCGGGAAAGCCATGCTCTGCATCTGGAGCGGCTGACATCCCGTACGCCTGAGAGTATCGAATCGAGCAATGCCCATCTGGAAGTCATGCGCAGCTTAAAGGAGATCAACTCTCTATTTGCGGCTGTCGCAGTGCCGATCCTGGCAGAACAAGGCCAACTGCGCGACACCCGGCTGGTGCCGGCGGAATAGGCCACGATCCCTTCTGGGATGTCGTCTATGAACATCCATCCGATGCGTTTTATTTGGATGCAAAGATTTTCTCACGGGACTTCCTGTGCGCAGAAACCATTTTGTGAAGAGCAGGCAAGGTCGTTGTCGATCTCCAGCGGGGCTTGGACAGCCTGCCGGAAGAGACAGGCTTTGTGGCGGTTAACACGGCATGTATTGTCGCCCTAGTCAGGGTAGATTCGCGTGGCAGACAGCGCTTTCTCAGGGGGGGCGGCACTTTCCCAGAGTGTCCAGACAGTTTTTTGTTCATTCATTACAAAAATTGCTGAGCACACCTCGAGTCACATGAGGTGCCTAAGGTAAGGAATACGCTACGTCTAGTTTGATTGTTCTGGCGTAATGATCTGAAAAGATGAGACTAATTCAAATTGTCACGACGTTTTTTGAAACGTCTTGTTAAGGGGATTTGTGAACCTTCCACCTTCATAACTGTCAGAATTGACAATTAGAAAATTAACTAGGTGGATTTCTGCAATGTCTTCTTGCTGTTCAAACATTCTTTATGTGTCCGACGCGTCCGTTTCCAATCTGGAACTGCTTCAGCGCAATGTTCCGGTCAACGCTGAAATGATCGTCCTGAGCAATGATGCAGATGGTATTTTGGAGCTTGCCAACCGTGTGGTGGGCCGCACCGGCATTGAGGCGCTGCACATCGTCTCCCATGGCCGCGACGGGGGGCTGATCCTCGGCAATGCTGTTCTGTCGAACGAGACCCTTGTTTCTTACCAAGCCGCTCTGTTGACGCTCAACCGGGCCTTGAGCGAAACCGCCGACATTCTTCTCTATGGCTGCGAAGTTGCGAAGACGGAAAAGGGCGCTGCGTTTGTTGTCGCTCTGGCGGAGGCCACCGGCGCCAATGTCGCCGCCTCCCGCACGCTGACGGGCGCGGCCTATCTCGGCGGTGACTGGGAGCTGGATGTTCATGTTGGTCAGATAAATGCCGCAAGCCTGCAATGTGAGGAGTTTCGGGGCGTTCTCGGCGCCGACCCGCTGTTGCCAGCCGGACTGTCCGGCAGCCCGTTCACTTACGGTGGTGTTACGTTCAGCGAAAAGATCGATGGAGAGCTGACGGTCACGGATGGCCGGAGTGCACTTAAAAGCGGTGGCAATGCAGACCGCTATGAGATTACAGGCGTTGCTGATGGGACCACTTTGTATGTCTACATGGGCAACTCATTGGAAGTAGACGACTATATTCAAATTGGGCGTCCAACTGGACCAGGTACAGCCGAAATTGCGGCTTTCAATGACGATGATGGAGACGGCACAAGCAGTTACGATGCTTATCTATCTTGGACCTATCAAACGGGAGATCAGATCCTCACCTATCCGTACAATGTTGCCGGCTCATTGGGGACATATTCCCTTTTCCTGTCGCAAGGTACTCTCAACGAGATTGCGCCGCCATCCTTCAGCAGTGCGCCGGGTCAAATTGCCAGTTATGTTGATACTGTCGGGTCTGACACTTTCACCGCTTCAAATACTACGCTGACGTCAGCCACGGCGAATGCAGTTTACTCTGTAGACGCCAGCAATGGTAATTCCACGACATCGCGGTTGGGCAACTACGGCACTTTGAATGTTGCGGCTGATGGCAGCGTTACCTATTCACCAGACGATGCCAAGATCAATGCGCTTTCCGAAGGTCAAAGCGTAACTGACACATTCACGGTAAATGTCTCCGACGGCATCATGAAAGGCTCAGAGACACTCACCATCAGCATCACAGGTGCAAATGACCGGCCAACACTGACGGCATTCGCGGCCACAGTGGATAGCGGCCAAAAGAACGAAGAAATTGAGATTTCGTTCGCTGAGCTTGCAAGTCAGGGCAACGAACAGGATGTAGATGGGTCAGTAAACGCGTTCATTGTTCAGGCAGTGAGCTCCGGGACACTCAAGATCGGGACAAGTTCGGCGACAGCGACCGCTTGGGAAGCGGGTGTTAATGACGTCGTTGATGCCACCAATAAAGCCTATTGGACATCTGCCGCAGATCAGTCCGGCACGCTTGACGCGTTTACCGTTGTTGTGCGGGACAACGGCAATGCCGCTTCACTCACGGCTGTAAAAGTTACCGTCGCCGTCAATGCTGCGCCAGAATTCGGCAACCTTGACGGCGATGCCCCTTCAGGCACACTCAATACCGCTATCGCCTTCGATGCCGGCGGCGATGCGACGGTGACCGATCCGGACGGTGCGGACTTGAACAGCGGCACGCTGACCATCACCCGCACCGGTACGTTGGAGGGCAATTTTGCCCTGAACGATGCCAATGCCACTTCGGACGGGGACGGCACGATCGCTGCCGGTCAAACAATTGCTGTTGGTGGAACCAACATCGGGACTGTCACAACGGACGGACAGGGCAGCAACAATCTGGTCATCACGTTCAATTCGGCTGATGCGACGCCAGCGCGCATTCAAACACTTATTCAGGCCTTAACCTACCAGAGCAGCGAAACCGGGACCCATGGATTTACCATTACTCTGTCAGATGGCGATGGCGGCACGTCTGCCAATACGACAGTTACTCTTAGCGTTGCTGCGCCTTCTACCGGCGGCGGTGGAACGAACCCAGTCACGGTGGTGACGGAAGAAGACAATTCTGGTGCGACGCCGGAAACCAAGACCACAGTGACGACCAACGGCAGCGGTTCCGGTTCAGCGGCGATTGTCGAAAATACCAATAACAACGGTAATGTGGTGACGGCGACGTTGCCGGCCAGCACGACACTCACGGTCACCGGTCCGAATTCGGCGCAATCAGGGGCAGATGCCGTCACGTCGCTGGTGAAGGCAGTGGACAATCGCGATTCGACGGCTGAATCGGAGCTGATAACTGGGGCGCAGACCTTCTTAAACACGCTGGCGCAAACCACCACGCTGGATGTGCGCACGGTTGTGCCGACAACAAGCCAGACCAGCCTGTCGGACCCGATCACAATTACCGGAACATCCGCGACTGGCGGTTCTACCCAATCTGAAGCCTTTGTGATCGACACGCGCTCCCTGCCGAACGGGGCACAGTTGCAGCTCAACAACATCGAGTTCGCCACGATCGTTGGTGAGGCCACGGTTACCGGCGGATCAGGCCAGAACTATGTCGTGGGAGACGACAACCGTCAGGTTATCATTCTGGGGGCGGAAGATGACCAGCTCTTTGGCGGTGGCGGCGACGACACGGTTGGCAGCGAAGGCGGCAATGACCTGATCCATGGCGGCGTCGGCAACGATCTTTTGTTTGGTGGCGCGGGCAATGACATGCTTGATGGCGGTGGCAACCGCGATGCAGCACTCTATGGCGGTACCAGCAGCAGCGTCAGCCTCTCCGGCACCCGAAGCAGCGTGACGGCTGTTGACGGGCAGGGTACCGACACGCTCACCGGCGTGGAGCTGGTTGTTTTTGCCGGCACGAACGCCAGCGGCAAGGACCGGGTGACGGTGCTCGCCCAAGACAGCTCAACGGTTACAGGACAATACGGCTTTAATGAAGCTGCCTATCTAGCGGCGAACCCGGATGTTGCGGCAGCTGTTTCTGCCGGCACCTTTGCCAGTGGCGCCGAGCACTATGCCACCTACGGCAAAGGGGAGGGCCGGGTTGCGGATCTGGTTTTCGACGCCGAGTTTTATCTCGCCGACAACGCGGATGTGGCCGCGGCGGTGGCGGCCGGTGCCTTCGCTTCTGCATCAGAACATTATGAATTGAACGGCTATAAGGAGAACCGCTCAGTAAATCCCCTGTTTGACGCGGATTATTATTTGGCTCAGAACACGGATGTAGCGGAGGCTGTGGCTGCGGGCGGTTTCAACAATGCCTACCAGCATTTTGTATTGTGCGGTGACAGCGAGGGCCGGGCAGCGTCCGCTTTCTTTGATACGGCAACCTATCGGGTCGAGCGGAGACTTGCCGATGATGCGAGCGCTCTAGAACACTTCCTGCTGATTGGCCTGCCGCAGGGCATTACTGCGCCAACGGCAGCTGACTTCACAGCGCACGGGGTAGCTTAAACATAAACCAGCCCGACCAATTTCCTGGCCGGGCTGTTCGCTTTGTTAAAGCGTCTTTAAGACAAGACCTAACGGTAAGATCAAAAAGTTGTCCCGGGGCCCGTCCGCCGGGCCTTCGAACCGCTTTTGGCGCCGGGCTTGGTTCTGACATGAGCTGGAGTTGTTTGCAGGTGATATCTGCGGTTCCATCTCAAAGAACAAACATTTGACCGATACGCCTGCAATTAGGGGCTTATGGCGTTTTTCCGCCGCCGATCGTACGGGAAGGTGACCGCACTGGTTTCAGCATGCGTCTGCCTTGATAAGAGCCGTTTTGAATAAGATATTGAATCGCTGAAACAAAACCGATTTTTTTTCCGATAAACGACGGTGAGTGCGTTGAGCTTGTGGGCGGAGTTGTCCACAAGAGGATAAGGGCAATTGAAGCAGTTGAATGGCTCAATCCGGCGGCTTTTAAAAAAACGACATATAACACTGGTCAGAGTGCTTGACTTCATCTCTCAGCCGCCGTACATCAGCGCCACTTCGCGACGACATCACGTCGCCGCGCGAAGCGGGTGTAGCTCAGTTGGTTAGAGTGCCGGCCTGTCACGCCGGAGGTCGCGGGTTCGAGCCCCGTCACTCGCGCCACTTCCCCAAACCGGGTAGGTGGCGCATATATACCGTGAATGTGCGGGTGTAGCTCAGTTGGTTAGAGTGCCGGCCTGTCACGCCGGAGGTCGCGGGTTCGAGCCCCGTCACTCGCGCCACTCACGGTTCCCTCATTATCTCCTTTAAAAACAATTGTGATCTCAACAGCCCTGCAAAAGGCGTAAGGTCTATTTTCGTCTTCCGGCATGAAAGTGCCGACGTGGATCGCGTGCGGCGTTTTTTGCGGAAGTACGTGATTTTGCCTAAGTTTCTATTGGGGGGGTGAGGCGGGCGGTGTGCCGATTCTAGCCTGGTGGTCAGGGTTTCTCCCGGGCAAGGTAAAACTGTCACCGGGTTTGTGAGGAGAAAATCGGCTTCGGCTAATCCGCCGATTTGCGGGCTTTGTAGCGATCTGCTACGGATTTGGTTGAAATATGGCAATAGCTTGGCCGGATTGGGGTCTTGCGTTGCAGCAACGCGTGGGATAAGCGTGCGCTCGCATGTTGGATTTATGAAAACCCGACGGGCCACGCATGACCTGCCGGTGCTATCCGGCAAAGGGCTTGGCTGCGGTACGGATCGCCTCCCGGTCCGCCTCCATATGCAAGGACGCGAAAAACATGGAAGAACTTTTGCGGGAATATGTCCCGATTGTCGTGTTCATCAGCATCGCGCTGGTGATCGGCCTTGCGCTGCTGGTATCTCCGTTCCTGCTCGCCTACAAAAACCCGGATCCGGAAAAGCTGTCTGCCTATGAGTGCGGGTTCAATGCTTTTGACGACGCCCGGATGAAATTCGATATCCGTTTCTATCTGGTCGCGATTCTTTTCATCATCTTTGATTTGGAAGTCGCCTTCTTGTTCCCGTGGGCAACGGTCTTCGGTGACTTGGGCTGGTACGGCTACTGGTCGATGATGGTGTTCTTAGGCGTCCTGACCGTCGGCTTTATCTACGAATGGAAAAAGGGAGCGCTGGAATGGGATTGACCACGGCCAAGCCGCTCATTGCAGAGCAGCCGAAGGGCATCATTGATCCAAACACCGGCAAGCCGGTGGGGGCAGACGATCCTTTTTTTCTGGAAGTCAACGACGAACTCGCCGACAAGGGCTTTCTGGTCACCTCCACAGACAATTTGATCCAGTGGGCGCGCACAGGATCGTTGATGTGGATGACGTTCGGCCTGGCGTGCTGCGCGGTCGAAATGATCCAGATGTCGATGCCGCGATATGACTGTGAGCGTTTTGGTTTTGCGCCGCGCGGCTCGCCCCGCCAGTCCGACGTGATGATCGTTGCAGGCACCTTGACCAATAAGATGGCGCCGGCTTTGCGCAAGGTCTACGACCAGATGCCGGAGCCGCGCTATGTCATCTCCATGGGTTCCTGCGCAAACGGCGGCGGTTACTACCACTATTCTTATTCGGTGGTGCGCGGCTGTGACCGCGTTGTTCCGGTCGACATCTACGTTCCGGGGTGCCCTCCGACAGCTGAAGCGCTGCTTTATGGCGTCTTGATGCTGCAAAAGAAGATCCGCCGCACCGGCACGATCGAACGCTGATTGAATTCGCCGCCGGTCCCGGTGGCGAGTTTTCTAGGAATTGGGCTCTTGGAGCCCTTGTGAGGCTCCGGAAGGGATCCGGGGGAGTGAGGTCGAATATGGACGAAACCTTGAAGGAACTCGCCGAGCATATTGAACTCGGATTGGCTGAGTCCCTCGTGTCCTGGAAGGTGGAGTTTGGTGAGCTGACGCTGACCGTGAATGCCGCCGATATTCTCGACGTCGTGCGATACCTGCGCGACAACAGCTCCTGCAAGTTCATCAATCTGACCGACATATGCGGCGTCGATTACCCGGCCCGCGAAAAGCGTTTCGATGTCGTTTATCACTTCCTGTCCCCAGTTCAGAACCAGCGTATCCGCGTGAAATTGGCAACGGACGATGCAACTCCGGTAGCCTCGCTGACACCTTTGTTTCCTGGGGCAGAATGGTTTGAACGCGAAGCCTACGACATGTATGGCATCTTGTTTTCCGGCCACCCGGACCTGCGCCGCATCCTGACCGACTATGGCTTCGACGGCCATCCGCTGCGCAAGGACTTTCCTGTCACCGGGTTTGTCGAACTCCGGTATGACGATGACAAGAAGCGCGTCGTTTATGAGCCAGTCCGGCTTAATCAGGAAATGCGGTCTTTTGATTTCCTTTCGCCTTGGGAAGGCACGGACTACGTGCTGCCGGGTGATGAAAAAGCAACGACGAACTGAGGGGCGGCATGAGCGAACGGCTTTCAGGACGGTGTCTTTGCGGGAAGGTGCGGTTTTCGGCCGTTCCGGAAAAAGATGATATGGGCGTATGCCACTGCGAAATGTGCCGCAAATGGACAGGCGGCACCTATATGGCCGTTGATTGTGGGTCGAGTGTAGAGTTCGACGGGTCGGAATCCCTAGGCATATATAAGTCGTCCGGCTACGGTGAGCGGCTTTTCTGTAAAGAATGCGGCAGCAGCCTGGCGTGGCGGCTTCAGGACGGTACGCACACGTCATTTTCAGCTCAGGCGTTCGACGAACCCAGCCGTTTCAAATTCAAGACTGAAATCTTCACTGACGAACAGCCGGACAATTATGCGTTCGCCAATGAAACGACACGAATGACTGGCCCGGAAGTCATCGCGCTCTTCACAGCAAATCAGGACCCTCAAAATGGCTGAGGCTCAGGTTCGTAATTTCAATATCAACTTCGGTCCGCAGCACCCGGCGGCCCACGGCGTGTTGCGCCTGGTGCTGGAGCTGGACGGCGAAGTGGTGACCCGTGTTGATCCGCATATCGGCCTTTTGCACCGCGGCACCGAAAAACTGATCGAGCAGAAGACTTATCTTCAGGCGGTGCCGTATTTCGACCGCCTCGATTATGTGGCGCCGATGAACCAGGAACATGCCTTTGCCATGGCGGTGGAGCGCATGTTGGGCATCGAAGTGCCCAAGCGCGGCCAACTGGTGCGGGTGCTTTATTCGGAAATCGGCCGGATCCTGTCGCATCTTTTGAATGTCACGACACAGGCGCTCGACGTCGGCGCGCTGACACCACCGCTCTGGGGCTTTGAGCCGCGCGAAGAGCTGATGGTGTTTTATGAGCGCGCCTGTGGCGCCCGTATGCACGCCGCCTATGTGCGGCCGGGCGGTGTCCATCAGGATCTGCCACGCGATTTGCTCGACGATATCTGGGATTTCTGTGACCCGTTCCTGCAGACGCTGGACGACATTGAAGGCCTTTTGACCGACAACCGCATCTTCAAGCAGCGCAACGTCGATATCGGTATTGTTGATCTGGATGATGCCTGGGCGCGTGGCTTCTCTGGTGTCATGGTGCGTGGGTCTGGTGCCGCTTGGGATCTTCGCAAGTCGCAGCCGTATGAGTGTTACTCCGAGCTCGACTTCGATGTTCCGATCGGCAAAAACGGCGACAACTACGACCGTTACTTGATCCGTATGGAAGAAATGCGCCAATCGGTCCGCCTTATGAAGCAGTGCCTTGAAAAGCTGACGGTGGAAACGGGACCGGTGTCGTCCATGGACGGAAAGATCGTGCCGCCGAAACGCGGTGAAATGAAGCGGTCGATGGAATCGCTGATCCATCACTTCAAGCTCTACACCGAGGGCTATCACGTCCCGGCTGGGGAAGTGTACGCAGCTGTCGAAGCACCGAAAGGTGAGTTCGGGGTTTATCTGGTCGCCGACGGCACCAACAAGCCGTACCGCTGCAAGATCAAGGCTCCGGGGTATGCGCACTTGGCAGCCATGGATTTCTTGTGCTGCGGCCATCAGCTCGCTGATGTGTCAGCCGTGCTGGGGTCTTTGGACATCGTGTTTGGTGAGATCGACAGATAACCCATGACCGTAGCCGCGAACCCTATTTCTGTTGATTGGCACACCGGTACAGCCACACACGCTGGACCGCTGGAAGCTGCTGGCTTGCGCATTATGCGTTTGGCAGCCAGCTTGCTTGCGCCGCTTGACAGCTTTGGGTTCTCCTATGTCGCGTCCCTGGTTGGGAAGATTTTCCCGAGTGACCGGTCCGTCCGGCTTCAAATCGACGCCGACAGCAGCTTCACGTTTCCTTATGGCGACAGGTACTGGAGCAGAATGCTGCAGCCCGGAAGCCGCTATGAGGAAGAGATCGAAGATCTTTTGATCGCTCTGAAATCTGTCGACTATGCATTTGTGGACTGTGGCGCGAACTACGGCTTCTGGTCTGTAAAAGTCACGAGTGAGCGGTTTGGGCAGCATCCAGCTGTCGCCATTGAACTGGACCCGGATACTTTTGCGGGCCTTCAGGTGAATGCCGGTGAAAATGGTAACCGGTTTGACTGCTTGAACCGGGCCGTATTCGACAAAGATGGCGAGCATCTGGACATTTTCGGTGACAAACACGAAGCCCGGACTGTTGCGGCCAGCGATGCCGGAACCGCGCGTCATGGCAGTGTTTTGTCATCCACACTTGACCGGATCGTCGCTGATGCCGGCTTCCAGACCCATGGCAAGGTCGTGTTGAAACTGGATGTCGAAGGCGTCGAGATCAAAGCGCTTCAGGGCGCGGCTCAGCTGCTCGAAAAGGATGTTCTCCTAATCTACGAGGATCACGGTAGCGATCGCGATCACGAGATTTCCCGATATTTAACCGCCAATGAAACTATGCGCGTTTTCGGTTATCTAAAGGGCAGCTTTTTTGAAATCGAAGATTTGGCTGATCTGACCAGCCTGAAAACCAATCGCCGTAAAGGCTATGATTTTTTCGCAACGCGGAGCCAGTTTTGGCTGGATCAGCTCGCCGGGCTTATAGCCGGCCAGTCTGTATCTGGGCCAAACAGTGCTGAATTGCGCAGGAAACGGGGATAACACCATGGCAGTTCGCAGACTTGCCGCGGAACAACCAGAAAGCTTCGAGTTCACCGAGAAGAACCTCGGTTGGGCCAAGAAGCTGATCGACCGCTACCCGGCTGGCCGGCAGGCCTCTGCGGTCATACCGCTGTTGTGGCGCGCGCAGGAACAGAACGAAGGCTGGGTCAGCGAACCAGCGATCCGCTACATCGCCGACATGCTCGACATGCCGAATATCCGCGTCTTGGAAGTGGCGACTTTTTACACCATGTTCCAGCTGCAGCCGGTTGGAAGAAAAGCCCACATCCAGGTGTGCGGCACGACGCCTTGCCAATTGCGCGGATCGGAAGACCTGATCAAGATCTGCAAATCCCGCATTGCCAAGCACATGCACGAGATTTCCGAGGACGGCATGTTCTCCTGGGAAGAGGTCGAGTGCCTGGGTGCTTGTGTCAACGCACCGATGGTTCAGATCTTCAAGGACACGTACGAAGACCTGACCGAAGACACTTTCAACAAGCTGATCGACGATATTGCGGCCGGCAATGAAGTGACACCTGGCCCGCAAAATGGCCGGCGGTTCTCCATGGCCGAAGGTGGCCAGACCAGCCTTACCGAGATTGACGACAACACCAAGGGGGACCTCCCGGTTCCTCATGTGGTGGACGGCTCTGAAAAGGCCTCGCATCATTTTGCTGGCGCGTCCATCAACACCGGCGGCAACGACTATGATGGCGTTCCGACCCCGGCCGAAGATTCCGTTGCCAAGGTAAAGGCGGCGTTTGCTGCCAAATCGGCGGAAAAAGCAGAAGCTCCCGCAGCTGCACCGGCCGAGAAGAAGGCTGAGGCACCGAAAAAAGCAGCTCCGAAAAAGGCCGCAGCCAAAAAAGAAGCAGCGCCCACGAAGGAAGCTGCCCCTAAAAAGGCAGCTGCACCGAAGAAACCTGCTGCAGCGAAAGCCAAGGCTGCAGACGATGCGCCAGCTGCTGAAAAAGAGCCGGAAGTCCTTACAGAAGCCCGTGGTGGCAAGGCCGATGACTTGAAGAAGCTCAAAGGCGTCGGTCCGAAATTGGAAGCAACCCTCAATGAGCTCGGGTTTTTCCATTTCGATCAGGTCGCTGCGTGGGGCCCGGAAGAGGTCGCCTGGGTCGATAGCCGGCTGAAGTTCAAGGGCCGCATTGAGCGGGATGGCTGGATTGAGCAGGCCAAGATCCTCGCATCCGGCGAGACAACCGAATTTTCCAAGCGTGTGGAAGCCGGCGATGTTGCTTCCTCCAAGAGCGAAGACTAAGGGGAAGAGATGCTTCAGGATAAGGATCGGATCTTCACCAACATCTACGGTCTTCATGACTGGGGTCTTGAAGGCGCGCAGAAGCGTGGCCAGTGGGACAACACCAAGGCGCTGCTCGACAAGGGCCGCGATTGGATCATTCAGGAGATGAAGGACAGCGGCTTGCGTGGCCGTGGCGGGGCGGGTTTCCCGACCGGTCTGAAATGGTCGTTCATGCCGAAAGAATCCGACGGCCGTCCAGCGTATCTCGTCGTTAATGCTGACGAATCTGAGCCGGGCACCTGTAAGGACCGCGAAATTCTACGCCATGACCCGCACACCCTGGTCGAGGGTTGCCTGGTTGCCGGTTTCGCTATGGGCGCCATTGCCGCTTACATCTATGTGCGCGGTGAGTTCATCCGTGAGCGCGAGCGTCTTCAGGCGGCGATTGACCAGGCTTACGATGCCGGTCTGATCGGCAAGAACAACAAGAACGGCTACGATTTCGACATCTACGTTCACCACGGCGCCGGCGCTTACATCTGCGGTGAGGAAACCGCGCTGCTGGAAAGCCTGGAAGGCAAAAAGGGCCAGCCGCGCCTGAAACCGCCGTTCCCGGCAAATGTCGGCCTTTATGGCTGTCCGACGACGGTGAACAACGTCGAATCCATCGCAGTCGCACCGACCATCCTGCGCCGTGGCGGCGGCTGGTTCGCGAGCCTTGGCCGCCCGAACAACACGGGCACCAAGCTGTTCTGCGTGTCCGGCCACGTCAATCAACCGGCGACCTTCGAAGAAGAGCTCGGTGTGCCGTTCTCCGAGATGATCGACAAGCACTGCGGCGGTATCCGCGGCGGCTGGGACAATCTCCTAGCAGTGATCCCGGGCGGTTCCTCCGTTCCGTGCTGCACGGCGGACGAAATCAAAGACGCCCCGATGGACTTTGATACGCTGCGCGGCATGGGCTCCGGCCTTGGTACCGCTGCGGTGATCGTCATGGACAAGTCCACCGACATCATCAAGGCAATCGCCCGTCTCAGCTACTTCTACAAGCATGAGAGCTGCGGCCAGTGCACGCCGTGCCGGGAAGGCACCGGCTGGATGTGGCGGGTGATGGAACGCATGGTGAAGGGCGAGAGCTCTTATGAAGAGATCGATATGCTCTTCAAAGTGACCAAACAGGTCGAAGGCCACACCATTTGTGCCCTTGGAGACGCGGCCGCATGGCCGATCCAGGGGTTGATCAAGAATTTCCGGCCGGTCATCGAGCAACGTATCGATGACTATGTCGCCAAGTCGAAGAGTTCTTCGACCATGGTGGCGGCTGAGTAAGCGGAACGGGATTTGGAGAGCAGCGGATGACGAAGCTCATCATCGACGGCAACGAGGTAGAGGTCCCATCGGACTACACCCTGCTTCAGGCCTGTGAAGAGGCAGGTGCCGAGGTTCCGCGGTTTTGTTACCACGACCGCCTGTCGATTGCCGGCAACTGCCGCATGTGCCTGGTGGAAGTGAAGGGCGGACCGCCCAAGCCAACCGCCTCTTGCGCCATGGGCGTCAAGGACCTGCGCCCGGGGCCGAACGGCGAGCCGCCGGTTGTTGAAACCAAGTCCGAGATGGTCAAAAAGGCCCGCGAAGGGGTGATGGAGTTCCTGCTCATCAACCACCCGCTGGATTGCCCGATCTGTGATCAGGGCGGTGAGTGTGACCTTCAGGACCAGGCGATGGCCTATGGGGTTGATGGCTCGCGGTTCCATGAAAACAAGCGGGCGGTCGAGAACAAGGAAATCGGCCCGCTTATCAAGACCATCATGACCCGCTGCATTCACTGCACGCGCTGTGTCCGCTTCACCACCGAAGTTGCCGGTGTCACCGACATGGGGCTGATCAGCCGCGGCGAAGATGCCGAAATCACCACCTATCTGGAAGCCGCGCTGTCCTCAGAAATGCAGGGCAATGTCGCCGATCTTTGCCCAGTTGGTGCGCTGACACACAAGCCGTATGAATTCCATGCCCGTCCGTGGGAGCTGACCAAGACCGAAAGCATCGATGTCATGGATGCGCTCGGGAGCGCGATCCGTGTCGATACACGCGGCAAGGAAGTCATGCGGGTGATGCCGCGGCTCAATGAAGAGATCAACGAAGAGTGGATTTCCGACAAGTCCCGCTACATCTGGGATGGGTTGAAGACCCAGCGTCTTGACCGGCCGTATGCCAAGAAGGACGGCAAACTGCAGCCGGTGTCCTGGGCGGAAGCGTTCCAGATTATCGCTGACAAGGTCAAGGCAACATCAGCGGACAAAGTCGGTGCTCTGGCTGGCCAGCTGGCCGGCGTTGAAGACATGTTTGCGCTGAAGAGCTTGATGGACAAGCTGGGCTCGGCCAACATCGACAGCCGTTTCCCGGGCTCGCCGCTGCATCCGAAAAACGGCCGCGCCAGCTATATCTTCAATTCCACCATTCAGGGCATTGAAGAGGCCGACGCGATCATGCTGATCGGCACCAACCCGCGCCTGGAAGCGCCGGTCCTGAATGCCCGGATCCGCAAGCGCTGGAACCAGGGCAATGTCCACATTGGATTGATTGGCGAAAACGCCGATCTGACCTATCCGGTGACCTATCTGGGCGCCGGCCCGGACAGCCTGAAACAATTCATTGAACACGCGCCGGCCAAGGCGGAAAAGCCGATGTTCATCATCGGGCAGGGCGCCTTGAACCGCGCAGATGGTGCGGACGTTCTGGCAAACCTGGCTGCTGCTGCCAAGTCGCTCGGGGTGATCAAGGACGGCTGGAACGGCTTCAACATCCTGCACACCGAAGCGTCGCAAGTTGGCGCGTTGGACATTGGTTTTGTTCCAAGCGAGGGCGGCAAGGACACAGCCGGCATGCTGGAAAGTGGCGCTCTGGATGTGCTCTTCCTGCTCGGCGTTGATGAAGTCGAAGTTCCCGAAGGAGCGTTTGTTGTCTACCAGGGCACCCATGGTGACCGCGGTGCGCACCGTGCCGATGTGATCCTGCCGGGCGCAGCTTATACGGAGAAATCCGCGATCTATGTCAACGCCGAAGGCCGTGTTCAGATGGCTGATCGCGCAGGCTTTCCTCCAGGTGATGCCCGCGAAGACTGGGCCATCCTTAGAGCGCTATCGGCCGTTGTCGGCCAGACGCTGGAGTTTGATTCCCTCCAGCAACTGCGTGCCAAGCTGTTTGAAGCCGTGCCGCACATGGCTGCTATCGACGCGATTGAGGCTGGCGATGCTGGCGATATCGAAAAGCTGGCCAACGGCAAAGCCAAGATGGATAACGCCGGATTTGCAAATGTGATCCGGGACTTTTATTTGACGAACCCGATTGCTCGGGCCTCCAAGGTGATGGCCGAGTGTTCGGCGCTCGCGAAAACGCGTGCCGCAGAAGCTGCGGAATAAGGGGTAGGGGACTGAAATGGCTGAGTTCATGACCACCTACGGCTGGCCGTTCCTCTGGATGGTGTTCCAGAGTGTTCTGCTGATGGTCGTGCTTTTGGTGTTCGTCGCCTACGTGCTTTATGCGGATCGTAAGATCTGGGCGGCCGTTCAGATCCGCCGTGGCCCGAACGTTGTTGGGCCCTGGGGACTCTTCCAGAGTTTTGCCGACCTTCTGAAATTCGTTCTGAAAGAGCCGGTGATCCCGTCCGGATCCAACAAGGTTCTCTTCCTGCTGGCGCCGCTGATTTCCGTGCTTTTGGCGCTTGCCGCCTGGGCAGTTATTCCGGTCGCGGACGGCTGGGTAGTTGCCAACATCAATATCGGTGTTCTGTTCGTCTTTGCCGTTTCATCGCTGGAAGTTTACGGCGTGATCATCGGCGGTTGGGCGTCCAACTCCAAGTATCCGTTCTTGTCGGCGCTGCGTTCGGCCGCGCAGATGGTGTCTTATGAAGTCTCCATCGGCTTCGTCATCGTGACCGTTCTTCTTTGCGCTGGCACTTTGAACCTCACCGGCATCGTTCATGCCCAGCAGACGGGTCTGGCCGATATGCTGGGTGTGCCTTGGCTGAGCTTCCTGAACTGGTACTGGTTGCCGCTGTTCCCGATGTTCGTTGTGTTCTTTGTCTCTGCGCTGGCTGAAACCAACCGGCCGCCGTTCGATCTGGCGGAAGCGGAATCGGAGCTGGTTGCCGGTTTCATGGTGGAATATGGCTCGACGCCGTACATGATGTTCATGTTGGGCGAATATGTCGCCATCTGCCTGATGTGCGCACTGATGACCATCTTCTTCATGGGCGGATGGCTGCCGCCATTTGACTTTGCACCGTTTACCTGGGTGCCGGGCATCGTCTGGTTCATCTTAAAATGTCTGCTCGGCTTCTTCATGTTCGCAATGGTCAAGGCCATGGTCCCGCGTTACCGCTACGACCAGCTGATGCGCCTGGGCTGGAAAGTGTTCCTGCCGCTGTCTTTGGGCATGGTTGTGGTTGTCGCGACTGTCCTGATGATCATGGGGTGGGCACCGTGAGCGGCATAAGAGGCGGCTGATGGATATTTCGCTCCCCGGTGTGATCGGGGCGGCCGTTGGGTTCTACATCGGCTGGCTCGACTGGAAGATCCTGAAGGGCATGCTTCAGGCGGTGGAGACGAAAAACAGACAGGCTGGCGGCGACGGTGGCGCCGTGGCCAAATACAAAGCGCTTCTCGGCGCACTGAGTTTTGGAATTCCGGTGATCGGCTTCCCGATTGTCGGCTATTGGGCGGCCAGTCAACTGGCTGGTTGAGGAAAGAGAGGCAAGGGCGATGGTTGGTCAAGTGGTCAAATCGCTGTTTTTGCAGGAATTCGTGTCGGCTTTCTTCTTGGCGATGCGCTATTTCTTCAAGCCGAAGCCAACGGTGAACTATCCCTTTGAAAAAGGGCCGGTGAGCCCGCGCTTCCGGGGAGAGCATGCGCTGCGCCGGTATCCGAACGGCGAAGAGCGCTGTATCGCCTGTAAGCTGTGTGAAGCCATCTGCCCGGCGCAGGCGATCACCATTGAAGCTGGCCCACGCCGCAACGATGGCACCCGCCGCACCACCCGCTATGACATCGACATGGTCAAATGCATCTACTGCGGCTTCTGTCAGGAAGCCTGCCCGGTGGAAGCCATCGTCGAAGGGCCGAACTTCGAATTCGCTACGGAAACCCGCGAAGAGCTTTATTACGATAAAGAAAAGCTGCTTGCGAATGGGGACCGCTGGGAACGCGAAATCGCCCGCAACATTGAAATGGACGCTCCTTACCGCTAGGAGCTAACCGCAACCAAATTGGTCCAGCAATCCGGTTGGATCCCGCATTTTTTGGCCGCAAGGCACCACGACAGGCAGGTCTTTGAAATGATCCTGAAAGCCCTCTTTTTCTACCTATTTGCCGGCGTCACTCTGGCGTCTGCATTTATGGTGATCGCGGCCCGCAATCCGGTGACGTCGGTCCTGTTCCTGATCCTGGCCTTCGTCAACTCTGCTGGCTTGTTCATCCTGCTCGGCGCAGAGTATCTGGCTCTGCTTTTGGTCGTTGTTTATGTCGGCGCGGTCGCGGTGCTGTTCCTGTTCGTGGTGATGATGCTCGATGTCGACTTCGTCGAGCTGCGCCAAGGTTTTCTGCAGTATCTGCCGGTCGGCAGCCTGGTAGGACTGATTTTACTTGTTGAACTTCTGATGGGCCTTGGTGCCTGGGTGATCGCCCCGGAGGTCTTGAGCCATGGTGCGGAGCCGACACCGGCCTTGACTGAGATGAGCAACATCCAGGCGCTCGGTTCGGTGCTCTACACCAAATACATCTATTTCTTCCAGGTCGCTGGCCTGGTGCTGCTGGTGGCGATGATCGGGGCGATTGTCCTGACACTGCGCCACAAGCCAAACGTCAAACGTCAGGACATTCCGACCCAGGTTGCGCGCAACAAAGAAAGCGCCATCGAGATCAGGAAGGTCGAAACGGGCAAAGGTATTTGACGCGATAAAAACGCGTCGTTCGAGAAGTCCTGAAACCGGCACGCTCCTCCGTGCGGTATCAGGTTGGGGTAAACGAGGGGAGCACGGCGAGGCGCCCATGGAAATCGGTCTGTCGCACTATTTGTCGGTCGCGGCGATCCTGTTCACGATCGGAATTTTCGGGATCTTCCTGAACAGGAAAAACGTGATTGTTATCTTGATGTCTGTCGAGCTTCTGCTCCTGGCAGTGAACATCAATTTTGTCGCCTTTTCGTCGTTCCTCGGCGACATGATGGGACAGATCTTCACCATGCTGGTGCTCACCGTTGCGGCGGCTGAAGCGGCCATTGGCCTGGCGATCCTGGTGGTCTTCCACCGGAACCGCGGCTCGATTGCCGTGGAAGACGTCAACGTGATGAAAGGGTAGGGGCTGATGTATTCCGCAATCCTGTTCCTGCCGCTGATCGGTTTCCTGATTGCTGGCCTTTTTGGCCGGGCCATCGGTGCCAAAGCGTCTGAGTATGTCACCAGTGGTCTGTTGATCCTGGCGGCGCTTCTTTCATGGGTTACGTTCTTCGGGTTCTGGCTTGGTGGGGCAGAGGCCCAGGTGGTCAACCTGTTCCGCTGGATGAGTGCCGGTGACCTTAATGTTGCCTGGTCGATCCGGGTCGACACGCTGACCGCCGTCATGCTGGTGGTCGTCAATACGGTCTCCGCGCTCGTGCATGTCTACTCCATCGGCTATATGCACCACGATCCGCACCGGCCGCGTTTCTTTGCTTATTTGTCGCTGTTCACTTTCGCCATGTTGACGCTGGTGACCGCCGACAACCTGATGCAGATGTTCTTCGGTTGGGAAGGTGTTGGTCTTGCCTCTTATCTGCTGATCGGTTTCTGGTATCAAAAGCCATCTGCCAATGCGGCTGCTATGAAAGCTTTTGTTGTCAACCGTGTCGGCGACTTTGGGTTTGCGCTCGGCATTTTCGGCGTCTTCTACCTGTTCGGCAGCATCGACTTCACCACAATATTCAATGATGCCCCGTCCTTCATCGAAGAGCAGGGTGAGGTGATGACCTTCTTGGGTTACCATCTGGATGCGCAGTCTGCGATGACGATTGTCTGCTTGCTCTTGTTCATGGGCGCCATGGGCAAATCGGCGCAATTCCTGCTGCACACTTGGTTGCCGGATGCGATGGAAGGCCCGACCCCGGTCTCCGCACTCATCCACGCTGCGACCATGGTCACCGCCGGTGTCTTCATGGTAGCGCGGCTTTCCCCCCTGTTTGAACTTTCTGATACGGCGCTTGCGATCATCGTTTTCTTCGGTGCAACCACGGCGTTTTTTGCAGCGACCGTCGGTCTCGTTCAGAACGACATCAAGCGCGTGATCGCCTATTCGACCTGTTCCCAGCTCGGCTACATGTTTGTTGCGCTCGGCGTTGGTGCCTACTCTATTGGGATTTTCCACCTGTTTACGCACGCGTTCTTCAAGGCGCTGCTGTTTCTATGCGCCGGGTCGGTGATCCATGCCGTCTCCGATGAGCAGGACATGCGTAAGATGGGTGGTCTGAGAAAGCACATCCCGATTACTTACTGGACGATGATGATAGGCACGCTGGCCCTGACCGGTGTCGGCATACCGCTGACCCATCTTGGATTTGCAGGCTTCATCTCCAAGGACGGCATCATCGAAGCCGCGTTCGCGGCGACCGGTGGGGACCATCCAAACCCGATGGCCATGTACGGCTTCTGGCTGACCGTGATCGCAGCAGGCCTGACGTCCTTCTACTCCTGGCGCCTGACGTTTATGACCTTCCATGGTAAGCCGCGCGCTTCCGTCGATGTGATGAAGCATGTTCATGAATCGCCGCTGGTGATGACCGTGCCGCTGTTTGTCCTGTCGATCGGTGCAGTTCTGGCGGGTATGGTCTTCTACGGTCCTTTCTTCTACGACGAAGCGTCTTATGAAGCCTTCTGGGCCGGGTCTTTGCCTGCCTTTGCCTCCAGCCACGTCTTGCACGACATGCACCACGTCCCTGCCTGGGTGAAGGTGTCACCGTTTGTCATGATGGCGGGTGGTCTTCTGGTTGCATACCAGTTCTATATCCGCGCGCCGGAAATGCCGAAGCGGTTGGCGGAACGCCATTTTGGGCTCTATCAGTTCCTCTTGAACAAGTGGTATTTTGACGAGCTCTACGACTTAATCTTTGTCCGTCCTGCAATGTGGGTTGGCCGAGTCCTTTGGAAGAAGGGCGATGGCACCGTGATCGATGGCTTTGGCCCGAACGGGATCGCTGCGCGGGTGCAAGGGGTCACGGCCTGGGTCGTGAAACTGCAGACCGGATATCTTTACCACTATGCATTTGCGATGCTGATCGGCGTGGCTGCGCTGATCACCTGGTCGATGTTCTCCGGTGCGGGCACCGGCGGGGGTGCACACTAATGATTGACTGGCCAATTCTGTCACTCACGACATTCCTGCCATTGCTTGGCGTCGTCTTTGTCCTGGCCGTTCCAGGAAATGACGATCACGCAAAGCGCCAAATGCGGATGGTGGCGCTTGTCACCACGTCGATGACCTTTGTCTTGTCCTTGATGATTTGGGCAAGTTTCGACTACGCCAATCCTGGCTTCCAGTTCATCGAACAGCGTGATTGGCTCGGCGGCAACATCCAATACAAGATGGGTGTCGACGGGATCTCCGTGCTCTTTGTCATCCTGACGACATTCCTGATGCCGTTTTGCATCCTGTCGTCCTGGGAAAGCGTGCAGAAACGTGTGCGCGAGTACATGATCGCGTTCCTGATCCTGGAAACCTTGATGATCGGCGTTTTCTGTGCGCTCGACATCGTGGTCTTCTATGTCTTCTTCGAGGCAGGCCTTATTCCGATGTTCTTGATCATCGGTGTCTGGGGTGGCGCGCGCCGGGTCTATGCATCCTACAAGTTCTTCCTCTACACGCTGCTCGGATCGGTCTTGATGCTGGTCGCGATCATGGCGATGTACTGGACGGCAGGCACGACTGATATCCAGGAGCTGCAGGCCTATTCATTCCCGGCGGAAATGCAGACCTGGCTCTGGATCGCATTCTTTGCATCCTTTGCGGTTAAAATGCCGATGTGGCCGGTGCACACCTGGCTTCCGGACGCCCACGTTGAAGCGCCGACGGCCGGGTCTGTGATCCTGGCGGCTGTCCTTCTGAAGTTGGGTGGATACGGGTTCCTGCGGTTCTCACTGCCAATGTTCCCGATTGCTAGCGCAGATTTTGCGCCGTTGATCTATACCTTGTCGATCGTAGCGATCATCTACACCTCGCTGGTGGCGCTCGCTCAGGAAGACATTAAGAAACTGATCGCCTATTCCTCTGTTGCCCACATGGGCTATGTGACCATGGGTATCTTCACCATGACACACCAGGGGGTTCAGGGCGGAATCTTCCAGATGCTCTCACACGGTATTGTCTCTGGCGCGCTCTTCCTGTGTGTCGGTGTCATTTACGACCGCATGCATACCCGTGAGATTTCTGCTTATGGCGGGCTGGTCAACCGGATGCCGAAATACGCGGTCGCCTTTCTGATCTTCACTATGGCCAATGTCGGTCTGCCGGGTACGTCCGGGTTCGTCGGTGAAATTCTGACGCTGATGGGCGCGTTCCAGGTCAACACTTGGGTGGCATTCTTTGCGACTTCCGGTGTGGTCCTGTCGGCGGCCTACGCGCTTTACCTCTACCGCCGGGTCGTCTTTGGCGCGCTGGAGAAGGAAAGCCTTAAGTCGATTCTGGATTTGAACCTGCGCGAAAAGGTCATTCTGATCCCCTTGATCTTCCTGACGATTTTCTTCGGCTTCTATCCGATGGCGATCCTGGATGTGACCCAGGGATCCGTCGACAATCTGATCAATCATTACACTGCGGCTCTTGAAGCTGCTGGGGCGACCCAGCATGCAGCCGCAGCGCACTAAGAGTTTCGAGGACGAGACAGAGCTATGACCCAATTGCCAGATCTCATGCCGGCGATGCCGGAAATCATCCTGGCGCTCGGAGCGATGGTGCTATTGATGATCGGTGCCTTTGGCGGCCGGAACATCAGCTATGCGGTTTTCGGCGGAGCGATGGGACTTCTTGGCGGCACGTTCCTTGTGTTGCTGCTGGTTCCGAACTTTGGCGAGACCTTTGGCGGATCCTTCATTCTGGATGACTTTGCCTATTTCCTGAAGCTGATTGTGTTGGTCGGGTCGTTTTTTGCCATTGCCATGTCCTGGGCCTATGCAAAGAGCCAGTCGTTCGATCATTTCGAATATCCGATCCTGATCGTCCTGGCGACGCTCGGCATGATGCTGATGCTGTCGGCCAATGACATGATCGCGCTTTATCTCGGCCTGGAGCTGCAGAGCCTGTCGCTCTATGTGGTTGCGGCGATCAACCGTGACAGTGTCCGTTCGACGGAAGCTGGCTTGAAGTACTTTGTCCTCGGCGCCTTGTCCTCGGGCATGCTGCTGTACGGCATGTCGCTGGTCTATGGCTTCTCCGGTCAGATTTCGTTTGCCGCGATTGCCGAAGTACTCAGCCATGAAGGTGCACCGCTCGGCGTGATCATCGGCCTGACCTTCATCCTTGCGGGCCTTGCATTCAAGATTTCCGCTGTACCGTTCCACATGTGGACGCCGGACGTTTATGAAGGGGCTCCGACGCCGGTCACGGCCTTCTTTGCAGCGGCTCCAAAGGTTGCGGCCATGGGCATGCTGGTGCGTATCGTGATTGATGCGTTCCATCCGGTGACCAGCGACTGGCAGCAGATCATCGTGTTCGTCTCCATTGCATCGATGGCCCTTGGTGCGTTTGCAGCGATTGGCCAAACCAACCTGAAACGGCTGATGGCTTATTCCTCTATCGGCCACATGGGCTACGCGCTGGTTGGTCTTGCGGCCGGCACCCAGACCGGTGTGGAAGGCGTGATCTTCTATATGGTTGCCTATCTCGGCATGACGCTTGGTGTGTTTGCCTGCATTCTGTCCATGCGCCGCAAGGAAGGCATGGTCGAAGAGATTGCCGACCTTTCCGGCCTGTCGCAGACCAATCTGACCATGGCTGTGGTACTGGCGCTTTTGATGTTCTCGCTGGCCGGTATTCCGCCACTGGTCGGTTTCTTCGGCAAGTGGTTCGTTTTTGCCGCCGCTGTTCAAGCTGGCCTTTATCCGCTGGCGGTTATTGGTGTTCTGGCGTCTGTGGTCGGCTGTTATTACTACCTGCGCATCGTCAAGGTCATGTTCTTCGATGAACCGGCCGAAGCGTTCCAGCCGATGCCGACTGAACTGAAGGTCGTTCTTGGGCTCTCTGGCCTGTTCGTGATCTTCTTCTGGGTGATGCCTGGACCGGTCGTGACCGCGGCAACAGCTGCTGCGCAGTCTTTGTTCTGATGGGTGGCACCAGCGATTGAGTAGTCAAACACCACATCGAGGTTTGGAAGGTCCGGCGCCTGGAGCGCCGGATTTTCGTTATGAGGCGCATGATACGGTTGGGTCCACCAATGCGCTCTGTTTTGGGCGTGCGGCGGCCGGACATGCTGGCAATTTGTGGATCCGCGCCGGCATTCAGACGGCGGGACGCGGCCGCAGGGGGCGGGCCTGGGATTCGCCGCATGGCAACCTCTTTGCCAGCGTACTTCTGATTGACCCGGCGCCACTCGACCGGATTGGCGAATTACCGCTGATTTCTGCAGTTGCCCTTGCCGAGGCCGTTGACAAGGCCGCCGGAACATTCCAATTGGTGTCGCTTAAGTGGCCAAACGATCTTCTGGTCGAGGGCGCAAAACTCTCCGGCATTCTGCTGGAAGCAGAAACACTGGAAAATGGCCGTTTGGCAGCGGTGATGGGGTTTGGCGTCAACTGCGTTTCTCACCCAGATCCCGCGCTTTACCGGGCCACCGATCTGCGCAGTCTGGGCTATCAGGTGAGTGCTGACCGGCTATTCGAGGCGCTTGCAGAGACGCTGGTCAGTTATCTGGCAACATGGAAACAACCTGATGGCTTTGACCGGATCCGCCGGCAATGGCTGAAACGGGCGGCCCATTTGGGCCAGCAAATTACGGTCAAAGCCGCTCAGGAAGAGATTACCGGCATATTTGACGATCTGGATGCGCGCGGCCACCTGGTCTTAAAACTTCAGGATGGCCGGAAACGGACCATTTATGCAGGCGATGTATTTTTATCCGGCGAATAACAGCCGGACAGTTCCCTCTCTGCTTGAGAGGGGTAGGAGATTTTGATGGCTTCGGCCAAAGACAAAAACGATATTGTGTTCCTGCCGCTCGGCGGCGTCGGTGAAATCGGCATGAACCTCGGCCTTTACGGCTATGGGCCGGAAGGCAACCGCACTTGGTTGATTGTCGACTGCGGCGTCAGCTTTGCAGGCCCCGAACTGCCGGGCATCGATTTGATCATGCCGGACATCAAGTTTCTGGAAGACGAGGTCGACAATATCGCCGGCATGGTGATCACCCATGCCCATGAAGATCACTACGGTGCGATCCTGCATCTGTGGCCTTACCTGAAAGTGCCGGTGTATGCGACTGCCTTTACGGCCGGCTTGCTTGCCGCCAAGACTGAAAGTGAACCGGGCGCTGAAGAGGTGCCGGTCACGGTCGTACGCCAGGGCGAACGGCACCAGATCGGACCGTTTGATGTTGAATTTGTCGCGATGGCGCATTCAATTCCAGAACCTTGTGCTTTGGCAATCCGCACGCCGGCAGGAATGGTGCTTCATACCGGCGACTGGAAGATCGACAAGTCTCCTGGCATCGGGCATCCAATCGACCTGGACCGTCTGGCCGAGCTCGGCCGGGAAGGGGTGATGGCCCTGGTCTGCGACAGCACCAATGCCGTGCGCGACGGCGTCAGCCCGAGTGAAGCCGATGTCGCGGCTGAATTGACCAAAGTGATGGCGGGTGCAAAGAACAGGGTTGCGGTTACGACCTTTGCCTCGAACGTTGCCCGAATCCGCGCCATTGCTGTGGCGGCAAAGGCTAACAACAGAGACGTTGTTGTGGTTGGCCGATCCATGCACCGGGCGATCGAAGTCGCCAACGAACTGGAATACCTCGACGGCTTGCCGGCGTTTCACGATGAAGAAGCTTTTGGCTATTTGCCGCGGGATAAGGCCGTGCTGCTGTGCACCGGATCACAAGGGGAAAACCGGGCGGCGCTTGCGCGCATTGCCACCGGTGATCACCGCAATATTGCGCTGACCAAAGGCGACATGGTGATATTTTCCTCGCGCACCATTCCCGGCAATGAAAAGGACGTTGGAGCGGTTCTCAACAATCTTGCCGACAAGGACATTGAGATCGTCACCGACAAGGATGCTCTGGTGCATGTCTCTGGCCACCCGCGCCGGGGCGAGTTGGAGCAACTCTATAAATTGGTACAGCCGAAAGTCGTGCTTCCTGTGCACGGCGAACCGTTGCATCTTGCCGCTCATGCTGCGTTTGCGAAGGAGCAGGGTGTTCCGGAGGTTATTCGCGGCAAAAATGGGGACATCATCCGCCTTGTGGCCGGACGGGCTGCAGTCATTGACGAGGCACCGTTCGGCATTCTGGTCAAGGACGGCAGCATTCTGGATGATCCGGAAGTCACCGGGGTGCGTGAACGGCGCAAACTGTCTTATGCCGGTGCCGCGATCATCACGCTGGTGGTCAATCGGTCTGGTGAGCTCTTGGATGATCCGCATGCGGTTCTGCTTGGCCTGCCGGATACAGACGACGACGGTGAGCCAATGGAAGAGATTGTCACGAAAGCCGTGGTCGGCGCGGTGACCAGCATTCCGAAGGCCCGGCGCAAGGACAAGGATTTGATCGCGGAAGCGGCTCGCCGTGCGGCCCGCGCAGAGATCCTGGATGTCTGGGGCAAAAAGACGCTCTGCAAGGTGGTTGTGACCCGTCTTTAGATTTGGTGCGGTTGAACAGGAACCGCCGTGTTTGTGGAGGAATTGATATGATCGGACGGCTCAATCACGTTGCCATCGCGGTATCGGACATCGAAGCGGCGACCGCGACCTATCGGGATACCCTTGGTGCAGATGTCTCTGCCAAGGAAAAACAGCCCGATCATGGCGTTTCGACCGTGTTCATCAACTTGCCGAACACGAAAATCGAACTACTTGAGCCCTTGGGTGACGATTCGCCGATCGCCAAGTTCCTGGAAAAGAACCCGTCCGGTGGTATTCACCATGTCTGTTATGAGGTCGAAGACATCATCGCGGCGCGGGACAAGCTGGTGGCCGAGGGCGCCCGGGTACTGGGCAATGGCGAACCGAAGATTGGTGCTCATGGCAAACCGGTGCTGTTCCTTCATCCGAAGGACTTTTTGGGCACCTTGACCGAATTGGAAGAGGCGTAAACACATGTCGGTGGCGTTCAGCCTGGCAATCTTTTTTATGATGTGGTGGATCATCCTGTTTGCGATGCTGCCGTTTGGCATGCGCCGCACGCAGGAAGAAGCCGGAGAGGTGATTCCCGGTTCCGAGGCCAGTGCCCCTGAACGCCCCCGGATGCTGCGCGTTGTCATCCTGACGACAGTTGTGACCTGTGCTTTGTTTGCCGCCTATCATTATCTGCGGGCTTCGGGTTTCGGGCTGGATGATATCCCGTTTTTGACACCGCCGAGCGACAGTTACGCCAAGCCGGGCGGGTGAGAAGGCATTTCTTGTAAGGCGGGATCATCGGCATGAACCTCGATTTGATCGGCAGCATCAACGCTGCACGGCAGGCTGCCGGGTTTCTATCTCTTGAAGAGACTGTTGCGCTTGGTGAGCGCGGAAACCGGATCCTGGATCCGTTTTCCATTCTGATTTCCAACGGGGTTCATCTCGGCGAAGGCAATACCATTTATCCCGGCTGCACATTGCGGGCAGAGGGAGAGGCAGAAATTGTCATCGGCAATGGCAATCTGTTTCATTCCGGAACCTTGATTGAAGCCAGCGCGGGCCCGGTCAGAATCGGTAACTGCAATCAATTTGGCGAGGGCGGCTTTACTGCAAAAACCAATCAACCGGGATCAAGTATTAAGATAGACAACAAAGGCCGCTTCCTGAACAACCCATCTGTATTCGGGAAAACGGAGCTCCAAGATGGTTCGCAGATCCTGGGAAATATCTCAGTCATTTCCTGCGTATTAGGTGCCGGAAGTTCCTTTGAAGACCCGGATCCGGATTTACGAGCCGGGCTCCTGAAAGGCTCTGGTATTGCCAAGAACCTTTCTGTTCCTGCCGGTCACGTCATTCAGGGGCAGGGAACCTTCGAGCAAGACCAAATGGTTCTGCAATCCACCTTTCATCCGATAAGGTGACTATCAAAATAATGTTTGATCGGATTCGACCATTTTTCGGATCTCTCGCGACCCAATCCCAAAAACTTCCAAAGAAAAAAGGCAGAGCTGAAAGCTCTGCCTTGAAAAAGTTCCGCGTCTAAATTGACTCCGTTCCCTCGCGTGCCGGTGTTCCGGCTTGACGGGGCGGCTGCTGCCGTAAAGGCGCGCCTGGTGTCCTTCCTCCCAAGACTCAGACCGCGATGTCCATAAGCTCCTGACATTACTGCCGTGGCTTTTTTATTATGGAAACGGAACCTAGCTGATTGTTTCAGCATTGTCACCTATTTGTCGTGCCAAGCCTAATTTTTTTGCTTGCCTAATTCCCTTGCGTCGCAAATTGCGAATTTGAAGCCATTTCCATGGGGTGGAAATGAGCTGGCTAATGTCTGGAGGTGGCCGTTTTTTTGGGAGTCAAAGAGGCAAATATTGCAAAACTCAGCCAGACAGTGCGTTTGGACTTGTGTTTGAACCCAGCTTGCGGTTTGACTGCGCACAAAACCGGCAATGCCCATAGTCTGAGAGTGCATAATGCGTCTGTCCCGATATTTTCTGCCCATCTTGAAAGAAACTCCCAAAGAAGCGGAAATCGTCTCCCACCGCCTGATGCTCAGGGCCGGGATGATCCGCCAGCAGTCTGCTGGAATCTATTCCTGGCTGCCGCTGGGGTTGAAGGTCTTGCGCAAGATTGAAAGGATCGTCGAAGAAGAGCAGGCACGGGCCGGCGCTATCCAGCTGTTGATGCCGACCATCCAGCCGGCGGACTTGTGGCGTGAAAGCGGGCGCTATGATGCGTATGGCAAGGAGATGCTGCGCATCACCGACCGGCACGAACGCGAGATGCTGTTTGGCCCGACCAACGAGGAGATGATCACCGACATCTTCCGCAGTTATGTGCGTTCTTACAAGGACCTGCCGCTGAACCTCTACCACATCCAGTGGAAGTTCCGCGATGAAGTCCGTCCGCGCTTCGGCATCATGCGTGGCCGCGAATTCCTGATGAAGGATGCTTATTCCTTCGATCTTGATCAGGAAGCCGCCCGACATTCCTATAACCGGATGTTTGTGGCCTACCTGCGGACTTTCGACCGGATGGGGCTGAAAGCCATCCCGATGAAAGCCGACACCGGCCCGATCGGCGGGGATCTCAGCCACGAGTTCATCATTCTTGCTGACACCGGTGAAAGCGAGGTCTTTCTCGACAAGTCGCTTCTGGAAATGCCGATCCCGGCCGATGATACGGATTTCTCCTCAGATCTCAGCCCGATTGTCGCCTCCTGGACAACGCCCTACGCGGCGACCGATGAGATGCACGACGCTGCAGCGTTTGAGGCCTTGCCGAACGATGGAAAAGTGTCCGCCCGCGGCATTGAGGTCGGCCACATCTTCTACTTCGGCACCAAGTATTCCGATGCCATGGGCGCGAAAGTTGCCACCGGCGAAGGTACCGAAGTCCCGGTTCACATGGGCTCTTACGGCGTCGGGGTTTCCCGTCTTCTTGGCGCCTTGATTGAAGCCAACCATGATGACAACGGGATCATCTGGCCAAAATCAGTCGCCCCGTTCCATGTCGGCATCATCAACATGCGCCCGGGAGATGATCTGACCGACCCGGCGTGTGAAGACCTTTATGCCAAGCTGGAAGCGGCGGGCATCGAAGTGCTTTACGACGATACCGACAATCGGGCAGGGGCGAAGTTCGCCACCATGGATTTGATTGGTCTGCCGTTCCAGGTCGTCGCCGGTCCACGTGGCCTGAAAGACGGCCTTTTGGAAGTCAAGGACCGCGCAACTGGGGAAAAGGAAATGCTGACCCCGGAAGCAACCTTGAACAAGCTGACCGCGGCATTGACGGACTGATCTTGTCCGGTGATCCTCGGGGGCGGGGAATCGGCCGCGGGTAACTGCGGCTGCCGGGGCGTTGCGGAAATGGATGGACTATGACAGCGGTAGACACTGCGGACGACAACGCGAGCCGGGATATGGCGCAGCCAACACGCCCCTTTTCGCCCTTTGAATGGATGATTGCCGGCCGGTATTTGCGCTCGCGCCGGAGAGAAACCTTCATTTCGGTGATTGCCGGATTTTCTTTTGCCGGCATCATGCTGGGGGTCGCCACGCTGATCATCGTCATGGCGGTGATGAACGGCTTCCGGTCTGAACTCCTTGGCAAGATCCTTGGCATCAATGGCCACATGCTGATCCAGCCGATCGATCAGCCGCTCAATGACTATGACGCTGTCGCCGGGCGCCTGGAAGGTGTGCCGGATGTCATCAGTGCGATTCCCTTCGTTGAAGGCCAGGCGCTTGTGTCCGGTCCTGCTGGTAACCTCGGCGCCCTGGTGCGCGGTCTTTACGAGCGGGATCTGCGCCGGGTGCCGCTGGTCGCTAACAACTTGCGGGCTGGATCGCTCGATGGCTTTGACGCGGGTGAGGGGGTTGCGATTGGGTCCCGCATGGCCCAGCAGCTTGGCATTACGCTCGGCGACAACATCACCATCATTTCTCCGCGTGGCAGTGTCACGCCCATGGGGGTGACACCGCGGCTCAAGGCCTATCCGGTGACGGCGATCTTCGAGATCGGCATGAGCGAATATGATGCGACATTCCTGTTTATGCCGCTGCCCGAATCCCAAGCCTATTTCAATATGGACGGCATCACGACCGGCATCGAAGTTTATGTGACCGACCCGGACAACGTCGGCAACATGCTGCGCGCCATTGAGGATGCTGCAGACCGGCCTGCCTTCGTCACCGATTGGCGCCAGCGCAACGTCACGTTCTTTTCTGCCCTTGAGGTGGAGCGCAATGTGATGTTCATCATCCTGACACTGATCGTTTTGGTGGCTGCACTCAACATCATTTCCGGGCTGATCATGCTGGTGAAAGACAAAGGCCACGATATTGCGATCTTGCGCACGATGGGCGCGACCCGCGGCGCCATCATGCGGATCTTCCTGATCACAGGGGCTAGCATCGGCTGTGTCGGCACGCTGGCCGGGTTTGTCCTCGGGCTGATTGTCTGCCTCAATATCGAAAGCATCCGGCAGTTCGTTTCCTGGCTGACGGCGACGCAATTGTTTGACCCGACACTTTATTTCCTGTCGAAACTGCCCGCGGAAATCGACAGCGGGGAAACGCTCACGGTGCTGGTTATGGCGCTGGTTCTGTCTCTTCTGGCAACACTCTACCCCGCCTGGCGGGCCGCCCGGCTCGATCCGGTCGAAGCCCTGAGATACGAATAGGAGCGGTGAGATGAACCAAGTTGTTGATCCGCGCCAGGCACCCCGCCTGAAACCCGCGGCAATTGAACTGGCTGGCATTGAACGCGCCTATGACGAGGGCGATCAGAAACTCCATGTTCTGAATGGTGCCAACTTGCGCATTGAAGCTGGTGAGATGGTCGCGCTGGTTGCGCCGTCCGGTACCGGCAAATCAACCTTGCTGCATATTGCCGGGCTCTTGGAACAACCGGACGCGGGCGATGTGTTTTTAGGCGATGTCAATTGCACCGATCTTTCCGACGATGAACGCACGGCCATCCGGCGCAACGACATCGGCTTTGTTTATCAGTTTCATCACCTCCTGCCGGAGTTTACCGCGCAGGAGAACATCATGATGCCGCAGATGATCCGCGGCCTTTCCAAAAAAGTTGCCGCCGAACGCGCCGATGAGCTGCTTTCTTATATGCGCCTTGCCGACCGCGGCAGCCACCGGCCATCAGAACTCTCCGGCGGCGAGCAGCAGCGTGTTGCGGTCGCCCGGGCCGTTGCCAATGCCCCGCGCATCCTGCTGCTTGATGAGCCGACCGGGAACCTGGATCCGAAGACGGCCAATTACGTCTTTGATGCTCTGTCGGCTCTGGTGCGGGCTTCTGGTGTGGCCACCATATTTGCCACGCACAATTTGGAGCTTGCCGGCCGTATGGACCGGGCGATCACCTTGTCCGCCGGACTGGTCCAGCCGCTCAGATAACCGGTTTTTCATCTCGAGTCGGGGTCCCTTGTGGACGCCTTGGTCGGTAGGAACAAAGCAAAAACGCAAAGATTTCTGCGGGTCTTATACAATTCAGATCAAGGAGAACAAAAAGGGCTTGCAAAAAGAACATAAATGGAACATGTTTAGCGTATCGAAAGAAAGTTTGGAGAGTGTGATGTTCTATTTCGCGCGTGACTGTGCTGCTCTTGCATCCCTGGTTTCTTTTGGCGTGACCCTGGCGGTCTGGGGCGATGTGATCCTGTCCGCGGGCTGATCGGTGCCTGATTTTTGTCCTGTCCGGCGGGCCGCTGGTCTGACGGACAGTGTTCCAAAGCCGCATATTTTAGTGTGGCAGATCAATTCACAGCTGGAAAAGCAGAGGTCTGAGCAGGCGTGCTCTGGTCAAGGCGTTTGCGGCTGATTAAAGAACAGCGGTGACAACCGCGCTGGCGGCTGGACGGAACGCGATGCAAGCGTTTCACTAAGAGCGAAGATTCGCCTAGGCCTTTGAAGGTGCCGCCATGACTGATTCAAACAGCGCTCTAGACGCAGTTGTTCACCCATCCACGCAGGCGGGTAATGGGCCCGGTTATGTGCATCTGCGGGTTCATTCGGCACTGTCGCTTCTAGAAGGCGCGCTGCCGATCAAGAAGCTTTTGGATCTGGCCAAGGCCGACGACCAGCCGGCGCTGGCGATTGCCGACACCAACAATCTTTTTGGCGCCCAGGAGTTTTCGGCCAAGGCCTGGGGCGCAGGCATCCAGCCGCTAACCGCTTGTCAGCTGTCCGTCTTTTTCGACGACGGTCTGGACAGCGGCCGGCGCGGTGAACCGGCGCTCGCCGACCTTGTTCTGATTGCCATGACCGAAACGGGCTATGGCAACTTGATGGAGCTGACCTCGCGTGCGTTTCTGGATACGGAAACAGGCCTGCGCCCGCATGTCACCCTCAGCTATCTCTTGTCTAAGGCTGAAGATGTCATAGTCCTGACCGGCGGCAGTCTCGGGGCTGTCGGGGCGGCACTTCTGGCCGGGCGCAAGGAACTGGCCGAGAGCCGCCTAAAGACGCTGAAAGAGGGATTCCCCGGTCGTTGTTATGTTGAAATTCAGCGCCATGGCATGGACAGCGAAAAGAAAACCGAGGAGGCCTTCCTCGATCTTGCCTACGCCATGGATCTGCCGCTGGTTGCCACCAATGAGGCGTTTTTTCCCAAACGTGAAGACTATGAAGCCCATGATGCGCTGATCTGCATTTCCGAAGGCCGAGTCATCATTGAAAGTGATCGTCGTCGCCTGACCCCGGAGCACTATTTCAAGACAAGGGCGGAAATGTGCGCGCTCTTTTCCGATCTTCCCGAGGCGCTTGCCTCCACGGTCGAGATTGCCAAACGCTGTTCTTTCCGACCGATGCGGCGCGCACCGATTCTACCGCGGTTTGCCGGTGCGGATGCGGACCCAGAAGAAGCCGAACGCGCCGAATCGGAAGAACTGAAACGCCAGGCGCGCGAAGGCTTGCAGGCCCGTCTTGATGCTCATGGCCTGGCGCCGGGACTGGAAGAAAAGGATTATTGGGAACGGCTCGATTATGAGACCGGCATCATCGAGCGGATGAAGTTTCCGGGCTACTTCCTGATCGTTGCCGATTTCATCAAATGGGCCAAAAACCAAGACATTCCGGTTGGCCCGGGCCGTGGGTCGGGCGCGGGCTCGCTGGTGGCCTGGTCCTTGACGATCACCGATCTGGACCCGATGCGGTTTTCTCTGCTGTTCGAACGGTTCTTGAATCCCGAACGTGTCTCCATGCCGGACTTTGACATCGACTTCTGCCAGTCGCGGCGGGAGGAGGTGATCAGATACGTTCAGGAGAAGTACGGCCGTCAGCAGGTTGCCCAGATCATCACTTTCGGGTCCTTGCAGGCGCGCGCGGTTCTGCGGGATGTCGGCCGGGTGCTGCAAATGCCTTATGGACAGGTCGATCGGCTGTGCAAATTGGTGCCGGCGAACCCTGCCAATCCGGTGACGCTTGGCCAGGCGATCGAAGACGAACCGCGCCTCCGGGAAGCGGCCAAGGAAGAAGAGATCGTTGACAGGCTTTTGGGCATGGCGCAGAAGCTCGAAGGCCTTTACCGGCACGCCTCGACCCACGCAGCCGGTGTGGTGATTGGCGACCGGCCGCTGGAACAGTTGGTTCCGCTCTACCGCGATCCACGCTCCGATATGCCGGTTGCCCAGTTCAACATGAAAATGGTTGAAGATGCGGGCCTGGTGAAATTCGACTTTCTGGGCCTGAAAACCCTGACGGTGATCGACACGGCGGTCAAATTGATCGAACGGCGCGGCATCACCGTTGATGTCGCCGGTCTGCCGATTGACGATAAAAAATCCTACGATCTTCTAACCCGCGGCGAGACTTTCGGCGTGTTCCAGCTGGAAAGTCAGGGCATGCGCCGGGCCGTTGCCGGCATGAAACCGGACCGCTTTGAGGACATTATTGCGCTGGTGGCGCTCTACCGCCCGGGGCCGATGGAAAACATCCCGGTCTATAACGCGGTCAAACACGGCGAACAGGAGCCGGACTGCCTGCATCCGCTCCTGGAACCGATCCTGATGGAGACGAATGGCATCATCGTCTACCAGGAGCAGGTGATGCAGATCGCCCAGGTTTTGTCCGGGTATTCGCTCGGCGAAGCGGATCTTCTGCGCCGCGCCATGGGTAAGAAGATTGCCGCCGAAATGGAGGTTCAGCGGGCGCGCTTTGTCGACGGTGCCGTGGAGCGGGGCATCAACAAGACCCAGGCCGGCACGATCTTCGATCTGGTGGCGAAATTCGCCAACTACGGCTTCAACAAATCCCATGCGGCCGCCTATGCGCTGGTCTCCTATCATACGGCCTGGCTGAAGGCGAACCATCCGGTTGAATTCATGGCTGCGTCCATGACACTCGATATGGGCAACACGGAAAAACTTGGTGATTTCCGCCAGGAAGCCCGGCGCATGGGCATTGAGGTGGTGCCGCCATCCATCAACCGTTCGCAGGTCTATTTTGATGTGTCCGATGGCAAGATCCTTTATGCGATGGGGGCTGTGAAAGGTGTCGGCGAACAGGCCGTGGAACACATCGTAGAGGTCCGCGGCGACAAACCGTTCCAGAGCCTGGGCGATTTTGCCCGCCGCATCAGCCCCAAAGCGCTCAACAAACGGACGCTGGAAAACCTGGTTGCCGCGGGCGCCTTTGATGAGCTGGAACCAAGCCGGGCCCGGGTCTTTGAAGGGCTCGACCGGGTGATGGGCCTCGCGCAGCGCACGGAAGAAAACAAAACACTCGGCCAGGACGAACTGTTCGGCGGTTCTGACAGCGAGGAACCCTTGCAGCTGGATGAGGTCCATGGCTGGACGTCGGAAGAAAAACTCCAGCGGGAGCATTCGGCCATTGGTTTTTATCTCTCCGCCCACCCGATCGACGAATACGCCTCTGTCCTGGAAAAAATGCGGGCGCAGCCTTGGGCCCAGTTTTCTGAAGCGGTGAAAAAAGGCGCGTCCGCCGGACGGCTTGCAGGAACCGTCATATCCATGCAGGAGCGCAAGACAAAATCCGGTACGCGAATGGGCATTGCGCGGCTCTCCGATGCAACCGGCCAATATGAAGCCCTGCTTTTCCGCGAAAAGCTGGAACAATTCCGCGATGTGCTGCAATCCGGCCGGTCCGTTGTCGTGCTGGTTGCTGCCGACTTGCGCGACGACGAACCGTCCCTGATCATCGAACAGGTTGACCCGATCGACAAGGTTGCTGCGCGCTTACAAAAAAGCATGCGGGTCTTTGTTCGCGACGAGCGGCCGATCGCCAGTCTTGCCAAACAGCTGACCATGCGCGGAGAGGGCGATGTGACTGTGATTGTGCTTCTGGAAAACGGTGCCCGAGAAGTCGAAGTAAAACTTCCCGGCCGGTTCCGCCTCTCGCCAGAGATTGCGGGTGCGTTGAAAGCCGTTCCAGGTGTAACGGATGTTCAGGTTGCGTGATCCAGTGCAGCGCAATGCAAATTGTTTGACTAGCCAGCTAGCCACTCGGTAGTGGGCTGTCCGGGGCCGGATGCGGTTTGCGGCAGTTACAGTGCATTCAGTTAAGGGGGGTTTCTTTGCCAGCCAGGATTTCGGCTCTGCGTAGAAGCAGGTCCTGATAGCTGAGTCCGAGATATGTTCGGTAAATTGTATCGATCGTGCCGTCTTCTAACATCGATGCGAGTGCCTTGGAATATTTTGCTTGGGCTTCGCGTTGAGATTTGTGAAAAGTCAGGTCTAGGAAGGTGATCATGATCGGCGGATGTACAGGCTGAACATCAAATTTGTTCTTTTGCTGTAGCTGTCGATTGTTGACGAGGTCGCCGAAAAAAAAGTCAAACCGGTTGGCGGCCAGCATACGCAAGCCTTCTGTGTCATTGGCGACTGCAAATGAATTGATTTCCGGGTGATCGAGAAATTCCTGCGGATAGCCATAACCTTGGACGTAACCGACCGATTTGCCGGCAAGGGCATTGATGTTGTCAAATGTGTTTTTTGGGACGGTTCCGTTTGTCCAAAGGGATTGGACCCAAGGAACAGGCATCAAGGCGTTTTGGATGATGTTCGCGATTCCCGCGTCGCCATCGACGGCCGCTTCATAATTGCCCCTTTCGACCAGTTCCTTACAGCGCGCCCATGGCATCTCTTCAAATGTCATGTCCAGCTGAGCGCGGTTGAGGGCCTCCTTGTAGATCGAAAATGACAATCCCTGGAGCCTGCCGGTACTGTCTCTGAAGGTATAGGGCTCCCATAGAACAAAACAGCTCTTCAGGGGCTGGGCCGTGGCGGGATCCGGCATGGCAAGAGTCAACACTGGCAAGAAATGGATAAGAAGCTTTTTTGCAGCAGATCTTATTGCCATCCATTGATCCCGAAAACTTTGTTTGTCCAAAAATATAGTCGATGCGCTTTGTTCAAACAAGAAATGGCGGATTCTCAGCGTTAGGCAGAGGAGTTCGTCACGTTGGCCTGGAAGCGCCTCATAAGTGACACGAAGGTATCTTTCATTTGCTGTACCCATGTAACCGTTGTCCAGCCACAATTGGAACGCAACCAATTATCTTGGATGTTGCAAGCTTGCGGCATGTGCCTCCTCCCATTTACTCACAACGGGTATGGCGGAGGCCTTGCGGCTGATCTGCAATGCAGCTGGACAAGGATCCTCTTGTAGATACCCAATCCTGCAGCCTTGTATTTGTGAGGAATTAGCCGGCCGGCCAGATGATCTCCAGCCGGATGCCTCCGGGTTCTGAAAACATCGCGTGCATCCGCGGACCGGCGCCCATGGGTTCCGGGTTGAATTCCATCTGAACGCCGGGCCAATTGCGGACTTTCGCCGCCAATTCGTCGAGCGCATCCCGGCTTGGAACTTCCAGGGCGAGGTGATGCAGGCCGATGTTGGTTTTGCGGTTAAAGTCTGTGATCGGTTGGGTTTTGTCCGCTTGCCAGAGCGTGAGACGGCAGGTGCCATCGGAAACAGTTGAGCGCGGATAGCTGTCATCGCGGGCAAGTAACTCCCATCCAAGGCAATCTGAGAAGAAAGAGGTTGTTTGATCCAGATCCCGGACCGTCAGGCCGAGGTGGTTGATGCCTATGGTTGGCATGGAACTCTCCTTATATATGGTCGGCCATCTAAATTGGGATCAGCTGCTGCGGGCAAAGGCCTAGGGAGGAGCGGTTTGCAAGGACTTGCAGCCGCGGTGGGGTGGGTTCAGCGAATATAGCCTATAGCGGCGAAGATTCTGCGTATAAAACCGGCGCCAGGCTCTTGAAATAAAATTTCTCTCCCACTATAAGGCGCCCATTCCACACGCAAGGGGCGGAAACTGAGCTTATCGGTGTCCATCCGGTGGCTGAAGGAAAATCTCCTCCAGCCCACAAACCTCTTGCGGAGGTAAAACCGGAAAACTCAGGAGTTATAGGCATGGCATTGCCTGATTTCACGATGCGTCAGCTGCTGGAAGCTGGCGTTCACTTTGGTCACCAGAAACACCGTTGGAACCCGCGTATGGGTCAGTACATCTTTGGTGTACGCAACGATGTTCACATCATGGACCTGTCCCAGACTGTTCCGCTTCTGCACCAGGCACTGAAGGCTGTCTCTGACACAGTTGCTGGTGGTGGCCGCGTTCTCTTGGTTGGTACCAAGCGCCAGGCTCAGGAAGCTGTTGCAACGTCTGCCCGCAATTCTGCGCAGTACTTCGTCAACGCCCGCTGGCTCGGCGGCATGCTGACCAACTGGAAAACCATTTCCCAGTCAATTCAGCGCCTGCGCAAGCTGGAAGAGACCCTGAACTCTGACGCAGCAAACGCTCTGACCAAGAAAGAGCGTCTGTTCATGGACCGCGAGCGCGAAAAGCTTGAGCGGAACCTTGGCGGCATCAAGGACATGGGCGGTATCCCGGACCTGATCTTTGTCATCGACACCAACCGCGAAGCGATTGCCATCCAGGAAGCCCGCCGTCTGGGTATCCCGGTTGCTGCGATCCTGGACTCCAACTCCAGCCCGGAAGGCATCACTTACCCGGTTCCGGGCAACGATGACGCTGGCCGTGCAATTTCTCTGTACTGCGACCTGATCGCCCGCGCTGCCATCGACGGTATTTCCCGCGCACAGGGCGCGTCCGGCATGGACATCGGTGCATCTGAAGAAGCTCCGGTTGAAGAAGCTATCGTTGAAGCTGCTGCAGAAGCAGCGCCGGCTGAAGCCGAAGCGGCTGCCGCTCAGGCTTAATGATTTTGTTTCTGCCGCGCGGCGATCTGCGCGGTAGAAACATGTTGAATTCGCAAGGCGGGGTGCAAATTGTTGCGTGCCCGTCATAAAGGCGCGGAAAGCCATCGGCTAAACCGTGTCTCATCTGAAACCCCCCATCCACGAGGCAATCGATGAGCATTACCGCCGCGATGGTAAAAGAGCTCCGCGAGAAATCCGGCGCTGGCATGATGGACTGTAAAACCGCCCTTAAAGAAAATGGCGGTGACATGGAAGCAGCTGTTGATTGGCTGCGCACCAAAGGCCTGGCGAAAGCCGCCAAAAAAGCTGGCCGTGTGGCCGCTGAAGGTCTGGTTGGTGTAGCTGCTGACGGCGCAAAAGCTGCTGTGATCGAGCTGAACTCCGAAACCGACTTCGTTTCCCGTAACGAAGGCTTCCAGCAGCTCGTGGGCAACGTCGCCAAGGTTGCTGTTAGCACCGACGGTTCCGTAGACGCTGTGAGCGCAGCTGATCTGAGCGGCAAGTCTGTTGCCGACTCGATCACTGATGCGATCGCGACCATCGGCGAGAACATGAACCTGCGCCGGTCTGCGATCCTGTCTGTAAACGACGGTGTTGTTTCCACCTACGTTCACGGCGCTGTTTCCGATGGCCTCGGCAAAATCGGTGTTCTGGTTGCTCTGGAATCTTCCGGCGACAAGGACAAGCTGAACGCCCTTGGCCGTCAGATCGCCATGCACGTTGCTGCAACCAGCCCGCTGGCTCTGAACACCGATGAGCTGGACCCGGCTGTTGTTGAGCGTGAAAAAACCGTGTTCTCCGAACAGGCCCGCGATTCCGGCAAGCCGGAAAACATCATCGAGAAGATGGTGGAAGGCCGCCTGCGCAAATTCTACGAGGAAGTCACGCTGGTCAAACAGGCTTTCGTGATCAATCCGGATCAGACTGTCGAGCAGGCTGTTGAAGGCCTTGCCAAACAAATCGGCACTGAAGTCAAACTTTCTGGCTTTGTCCGCTTCGCTCTTGGCGAGGGGATCGAGAAAAAAGAAGAAGACTTTGCCGCAGAGGTGGCGGCAGCCACCGGGCAGTAAGTTCCCAAGAAAAAGCGCCGGCAAGTCCGGCGCTTTTTTTTTAGAAACTACAATTTACCCAAGGTGCACAAATGACATCTCCTTTGCGTTGGAAACGGATCCTTCTCAAACTCTCCGGCGAGGCCCTGATGGGATCGCAGGCTTTTGGAATTGACCCGGCCATTGTTCAGCGGATCGCAAAGGAAATAGCCGACGCTGTGGCGCTTGGGGCGCAAGTTGGTGTGGTTGTCGGCGGCGGCAACATCTTCCGCGGTGTGGCTGTGGCTGCGAAGGGCGGCAATCGTGTCACCGGTGACCACATGGGCATGCTGGCCACCATCATGAACAGCCTGACGCTCGCCGACGCTCTGCGCCGCCTCAAGGTCAACGCCCGCGTTCTGTCGGCGGTCGCTGTTCCGTCCATCTGCGAAACCTTCTCCCAGCGCGTTGCGGACCGCTATATGGAAGATGGCGATGTCATCATCTTTGCCGGCGGCACAGGCAATCCGTTCTTCACGACCGACAGTGGCGCGGCCTTGCGCGCGGCGGAAATGAAATGCAACGCCTTCTTGAAGGGCACACAGGTCGATGGGGTCTATTCCGAAGACCCGAAGGTCAATCCGGATGCGGAGCGGTATGAAGCGCTCAGCTACGATGACGTGATCACCCGCAATTTGAAAGTCATGGACACGACGGCAATTGCCCTTGCGCGGGACAATTCCATCCCTGTTATTGTCTTCTCCATCCACTCGCCGGGCGCCCTTGTGAGCGTGTTGCAAGAAACGGGAACCTACACAGTCGTGGGTGAGCAATAGTTTTTAGCTGTGTAACAGCTTGTAGCTCTTGTGTTTCGGCGCGGTTATGCCATGTTGGCGCGCCGGATCTGAATTGGCTCTAAGCAAAAACAACAGTGAGGACAAAATGTCTGTAGAAGGTGTCGACCTGGACGATTTGAAGCGGCGCATGCAAGGCGCGCTTTCGGTATTGAAAACCGAATTCGCCGGTCTTCGCACAGGCCGCGCATCCGCAAGCATGCTGGACCCGATCACAGTTGATGCTTACGGCCAGTCCATGCCGCTCAATCAAGTTGGAACCGTGTCCGTTCCGGAACCGCGCATGGTTGCAGTTCAGGTTTGGGACAAGAGTATGGTTGCAGCGGTCGAAAAAGCGATCCGCGAATCAAACCTTGGCTTGAACCCGGTCGTCGACGGCCAGTTGTTACGCCTGCCGATCCCGGAGCTCAATGAAGAACGCCGCCAGGATCTGATCAAAGTTGCGCACAAATATGCGGAAGGCGCGAAAGTCGCGATCCGCCATGTGCGCCGCGATGGCATGGATGACGCCAAGAAGGCCGAAAAAGACGGGGATATTTCCCAGGACGACAGCCGTGTTGCCTCAGATGAGGTGCAAAAACTGACGGACCAGATGATTTCCGAAGTGGATGCTATGTTGTCTAAAAAAGAGCAGGAAATCTCTCAGGTCTAATTAGATAAGGCGCGGCAGCGGCGGATACGATGATGAGCGGCAACCCGGAACGACAGGCAGATGCAGGGCCGCTTGCGGCTTCATCCCCGCATGTGCCGCGCCATATTGCCTTCATCATGGATGGCAACGGCCGGTGGGCGTCCTCCCGGGGGCTGACGCGCACCGAAGGCCACCGCCAGGGGCTTGAAGCTCTGCGCCGGATTATCCGGCACTGCGGCACGCGCGGCATTGAGATTGCCACGATCTACAGTTTCTCGACTGAAAACTGGAGCCGGCCGGAACCGGAGGTGAAGTTCTTGATGAGCCTGCTGCGCCGGTTTGTGCAGCGGGACTTGAGCGAACTTCACCGGGAAAACATCCGCATCCGCATTATCGGCGAACGCCAATCTCTTGAGCCCGGCATTTTGAAATTGCTTCAAGATGCCGAGGATTTGACCCGCGAAAACACGGGGATGGATCTTGTCGTGGCGTTCAACTATGGCTCCCGCCAGGAAATCACCGGTGCAGTACGCAAGTTGTGCGAAAAACTGGCAGCCGGAGACCTTCAGGCTAGCGAGATTTGCGAAGACGCGATTTCAGCTGAACTGGACACGGCAGGCCTTCCTGATCCGGATCTGATCGTGCGCACCAGCGGCGAGCTGCGCTTGTCCAACTTCCTTCTCTGGCAGGCGGCTTATTCGGAATTCTATTTCACTGAATTGATGTGGCCGGATTTCGATGAAGCGGCCCTCGACAAGGCGCTTGAAAGCTTTGGGTCACGGGACCGGCGCTACGGCGGTGTTACCGCTCAAGCTCTGTAGGGCCCTTATATCGTGATGCCGGTGCAAGACACTCCCGCCAAACCGAAAAGCAATCTGTATCAGCGTGTTATATCTGCCGCGGTTCTGGCGCCGGTCGTTCTCGGACTGATTTACTGGGGCGGCTTGGCCTATGCAGCCCTCGTTTTGGCCGCCGCTGTTCTATTTTTGTGGGAATGGTTTTCGATCACCGGAACTCGCCACCTGTCGCCATCTGCCATTGCCGGGCAGGCAGCGCTGATTTGCGGTGGCATTCTCCAAGTGGCCGGAAATCCTCAGCTTGGACTTGCTGTAATTCTCGCCGGTGCTGGCGCAGCCTATGTGTTGTCCGGCTTTTCAAGGGCAGGGCGCTGGGGCGCGGAAGGTGTGCTTTATAGCGGGTTCGCTTTGTTTTCTCTTCTGGCCCTTCGTAGCGGGACTGGCGGCCTGATCTTCATCTACTTCCTGTTCATCGTTGTTTGGGCCACCGACATTTTCGCTTATTTCACTGGCCGGGCTTTGGGTGGACCAAAGCTGTGGGCGCGGGTTTCACCAAAGAAAACCTGGTCAGGTGCCCTTGGCGGCCTCGTCTTTGCGATCATATTTGGGGCAGGGGTCAGTTTTGCAGGCAGCGGCGGACAAATGGTGATATGGGCTGGACTTGCGGCAGTATTGTCAATTGTCTCGCAGGCAGGGGATCTGCTTGAATCAGCCATCAAACGGCGGTTCGACGTAAAGGATTCCAGTCAGCTCATCCCTGGGCATGGCGGCATTATGGACCGCATCGATGGACTGGTCGCTGCCGCGATCTTTGCCGTATTGATCGGCTGGGTGGCCGGCGGAACTCTCGCCGATCCGCTTGCTGGGTTGGCTCTAAACTAGTTGGGAATATGCCGGTGCCGGCAAAAACAGACTATAACACCCGGACTTCTCCAATCCGTGTGACAATGCTTGGAGCGACTGGTTCAATCGGTCAAAGTGCAGCCGATTTGATCGCGCGCAATCCGGACCGCTTCGAAGTTGTCAGCCTGGTCGCCAATTCCAGTGCCAAGGCATTGGCAGAAATGGCGATTTCGCTGAAAGCCAAGAATGCGGTTCTGTCCGATCCGGAAAACTTTGAAATCCTGAAAGGTCTTCTTGCTGGAACCGGTATTGAGGCGTCAGCCGGTGAAGCCGCCGTTTTGGAAGCTGCAGACCGGGACGCGGATCTGGTTATTGGAGCGATTGTCGGAGCCGCGGGACTGGCGCCGACCATGGCCGCTATCAAACCTGGCCGCCGGATCGCGCTTGCCAACAAGGAATGCCTGGTTTGTGCCGGGGATCTCTTTATGGCGAAGATTGCGGCGGCGGGCGCAGAAATTCTGCCGGTCGACAGCGAACACAATGCGATCTTCCAGGTGTTTGAAGCAGCTGAACCCGACAGTGTTGAAAAAGTGATCCTTACGGCATCCGGCGGGCCTTTTCGCACCTTTGCGCTGAAGGATATGGCGCAGGTAACACCTCAGCAGGCGTTGAAACATCCGAACTGGGACATGGGTGCCAGGATCTCAATCGACAGTGCGACCATGATGAACAAAGGCTTCGAAGTGATTGAAGCCTATCATCTTTTCCCCATTGAATCTGATCAGCTTGAGGTGCTGGTGCATCCCCAATCTGCTGTGCATGGCCTGGTTCAGTACCGGGATGGGTCTCTGCTTGCGCAGCTTGGAAGTCCGGATATGCGCACGCCAATTGCGCACTGCATGGCCTATCCACGCCGGATGGAGGCGCCAGTTCAACGGCTGGACTTGGCAAGCCTTGGTTCTCTTACGTTTGAAAAACCAGACCTCGCGCGGTTCCCGGCGCTCCGTCTTGCACTGGAAGCACTGCGAAGCGGTGGGCAGGCTCCGGCGGTTCTGAATGCTGCCGATGAAACTGCAGTTGCTGCGTTTCTTAAAGGTGCGATCGGCTTTATGGACATTCCGGCAGCTGTGGAAGAAACGCTCAATGCCTTTGCCGCATCTGGTGAAATTTCAGCAGCCGGTTCCGTCGAAGATGTGCTTAACGTCGACCGTGACGCCCGGCAATGGACTGCCGATTGGATTTTGCGCAAAGCCGCTTAAAAAATGCGGGGTCAAACCCGCCAAGGATCATTAACGTGCCGTAATTCCATTGCTAATAGAGTGGCTCTGGATTTTAAGCTCGGGAAACATCGGATATCTCATGGACCTCTTTGACTCTGCCTACGGATTGTTGGTCGGATACCTCGTTCCATTCCTCTTCGTTCTGACAATCGTTGTGTTCTTCCACGAGCTTGGCCACTTTGCTGTGGCGCGTTGGTGCAAGGTCAAAGTGGACGCTTTCTCGGTCGGTTTCGGACGGGAACTCTTCGGCTGGTATGACAAACATGGCACGCGCTGGAAAATCTCTCTGATTCCATTGGGCGGATACGTAAAATTCGCCGGGGATGAGAATGCAGCCAGTGTTCCTGACCGCGACTATATCGCCAGCATGAGTGAAGAAGAGCGCAAGACTGCCTTTATTGCCAAGCCCGTTTGGCAGAGAGCGGCCATTGTTGCTGCTGGTCCAATCGCGAATTTCATCCTAGCTATCATCATCTTCGCCGGCATCTTCATGGCCTATGGCAAGCCGCAATTGCTGCCAGTCGTCTCCTCGGTGATCGAAGGCTCTGCAGCCGAGGCAGCAGGCATCAAAACCGGTGACCGGATTCTTTCCATCAATGGTGAGCCTCTGTCCTATTTCGAAGATTTGAAATGGACAGTTCGCCATAATCCTGATCAGCCGTTGATATTGGGAATCAATCGGAATGGGGCGGACATCTCCGCAACTGTCGTTCCGGTGTATGTGACGGACGTCAATCAGTTTGGCGTAGAGTACCGCGAACCGCGCATCGGCGTAGCCATGGCGAGTGATGCCGAAACGCGGGTGCTGATCCGACTCGGTGTTGGTGGTGCTTTGTGGGAAGGGGTCTTGCGCACCTATAAAATCATCTACGACACGATCAACTTCATTGGTGAAATCTTTGTCGGAGAACAATCTGCGCAGCAGTTGGGCGGCCCCATCCAGATTGCCCAGGTGTCCGGTACCGTTGCGCAATTCGGTTTGATCGAGCTGATCAGCTTGGCCGGTTTTCTGTCTGTTTCCATCGGTTTTATCAATCTGCTGCCGATTCCGATTCTTGATGGTGGGCATTTGGTTTTCTACGCCGCTGAAGCAATCCGTGGAAAACCACTCGATGAAAGAGTTCAGGAAGTTGGTTTCCGTATCGGACTGGGGCTCGTTCTGGCACTTATGGTGTTCGTCACATGGAACGATATCTGGCGTTTGATGAGGCTCTAAAGCGAACGCCGTGACATTGACGCAACGTCCTCAGACTAAATCGCTTTCGCCAGCCAAGGGCTGTTGCGTTATCGGTAAAAGTCTATAAAACATGGATCGGTTTTCAGGAATCTTCCGGGGTGATGTGAAGGTTTCTGAAACGGGGTATTAAAAAACAAAGGCATAGCGCACTGATGCAGCGATTGCAGAAACTTATGAGAGCCGCAATTTTGGCGGCCGCGGTTCTCACTGTCGGCTCTGTTTTGCCGGACACTTTGGGGCCATTCGCTGGCGCGACACAGGCGGAAGCCGCAGTCGCTCGTAAGATCGAGGTTCGGGGGACGAGCCGAATCGAGGAAGAGACGGTCATCAGCTATATGACCATCGTTCCTGGTCGGTCCTACGGCGCCGCAGATGTGGATGAGTCGCTAAAGGCTCTCTATGCAACAGGTTTGTTTGCCACGGTTGAGATCACCCCGCGTGGCAGCACGGTCATTGTGACCGTCAGCGAAAATCCGATGATCAATCGCGTTTCTTTTGAAGGAAACAAGAAGATCAAGGACAACGCACTGGAAACCACTTTGCGCTCCCAGCCGCGCTCCATGCTGTCGCGTGCAAAAGTTCAAGCCGACGTCCAGAACATTCTAGAAGCTTACCGCCGCTCCGGACGCTATGGTGCGTCTGTCGAGCCGAAGATCATTGATCGCGGCCAGAACCGCGTTGATCTTGTGTTTGAAGTCAATGAAGGCGCCAAAACTGGCGTTGAGCGCATCAGCTTCATCGGTAACCAGTCCTTCAGCGATGGCCGTTTGCGTGATGTTATCCGGACCCGCGAAAGTGGTCTGTTGAGCTGGTTGCGCAGCACCGACACGTATGACCCGGACCGTCTGGCTGCCGATGAAGAGCTGCTTCGACAGTACTACAACAAAAAGGGTTTTGCGGATTTCCGTATCGTTTCGGTCAGCGCAGACCTTGATCGCGAAAACAACATTTTCTATGTGACCTTCACTGTTGACGAAGGCGAGAAATACAGCGTTGGCAACGTTGAAGTCGTTTCCACGATTGCTGAAATCGATCCGGAGGATCTTCGCAAGCTGGTTCGGACACGCAGTGGCAAGACATTCAACTCTCTGCGCGTTGAGCAGTCTGTGGAAGACATCACTTTGCGTGTTTCCGAAGAGGGTTATGCCTTTGCCCGTGTTCGTCCGCGTGGCGCGCGCAACTACGAAGACAACACCATCGACCTGATCTACTATATTGAAGAAGGGTCGCGCGCTTACATCGAACGCATCAACATCATCGGTAATGACAGGACCCGCGAATACGTTATTCGTCGTGAGTTTGATGTTGCTGAAGGTGATGCTTTCAACCGCGCCTTGATCGACAAGGCTGAGCGCCGCCTTAAAAACCTGAACTTCTTTGAACGTGTTGCGATTTCTACTCAGCAGGGCAGTGCGCCGGACCGGGTTATCGTAAATGTTCAAGTGGAAGAAAAGCCAACCGGGGAAATCTCTTTCGGTATCGGGTATTCGACCACGGACGGTGTTGTTGGCGACGTTTCGGTCTCTGAGAAGAACTTCCTGGGCCGCGGTCAGTTTGTAAAGATTGGCGTTGGTGGTGGTACCGATACTCAGACCTATGAATTCCGGTTTATTGAGCCGTTCTTCATGGGGCGCCGGATTGCTCTTGATCTCGATCTCTACCGCGCGGTCAATGATGCCAATGACTACCGGTCATTTGATGAAACACGGACCGGAGGCGGCTTCGGCTTCACTCTGCCGTTGCGCGAAGATGAAACCACTCTGCGGCTTTACTACAAGATCTTTCAAGAAAAGAACGAAGACAAGCGCTACGGATCAACCAATATTGCCAATTGTGATACGACGAACCTTTCTCTGGCGGTCTGTGACTCTCTTGGCACTTATCTGACGTCGTTGGTTGGCTACGAGCTCAAGTACACCACGCTTGACCGCAACTTGAACCCGACAGATGGCTTCTACGCGTCCTTCTCGCAGGAGTTTGCTGGCGTCGGTGGTGACAGCCAATACATCAAGACAGAAATTCAGGCACGGGCTTACCAGGAAATCCTGGCAGACTACGGTCTCGTCGGCAGTGTCCGTCTTCGTGGTGGTAACATCATTGGTATTGGTGAGCGTCTGCGGGTGTCTGAGCAATACATGCTTGGCGGAAACCTTGTTCGCGGTTTTGAAAACCGGGGTATTGGCCCGCGCGATGCGTCTTCAGATGACGCAATTGGTGGCCGTTGGTATTTCGCAGCAACCACAGAAGCACAATTTCCGTTCCCCTTCATTCCCAAGGAACTTGGGCTCGGTGGCGCGTTCTTCGCAGATGCCGGTTCGCTTTGGGATGCTGACAATGATCTCGTGAACATTGTGGAAGCTGGTGGTGGACGGATCTTGTCTAACGGCTTCGATCTGCGGGCATCGGTCGGTTTCGGTATCCGTTGGCAATCGCCGTTCGGACCGCTGAAAGCTGATTTTGCATACCCGCTACTCAAGGAAGATAGCGATAAGACACAGATCTTCCGTTTGAGCGGTGGAACCAGCTTCTAACGAGCGGTTTCTTTGAAATTCAAACGGCCGCCGCGTCAAACGGCGGCCGTTTTTGTTACGGTCTAACCGGAACACACTCCAGAACATGGGAATGTGCGCATGTCCGAACCGAACTTCTTTCATTTTCCAACTGGCGTCTGTTTGGGCGATATCGCCGAATGGGCTGATGCGGAGATTTTGAACGGATCAACCGACACTGGGATCTCCGGTGTTGCTCCGTTGGAAGACGCGGGGGCCGGCATGTTGGTCTTTTTCGATAACACCGCCTATCTCAATGCGCTTCAAAACACAGAAGCAGCCGCGTGCCTGGTATCAACCCGCCACAAAGACAAGGTGCCGGAGGGGGTTGCTGCGCTTGTGTGCAAAGACGCGTACCGGTCCTGGGCTAAAGTGCTTGCAAAACTCTTCCCGGACGCCATGGTGCCAAAGGAACCGGGCGTTGAAGGTGTGTCCGATCGAGCGTCAATTGATGACCAGGCCCAACTTGAAGATGGTGTTTGTGTCGAACCCGGCGCAGTGATAGGGGCCGGCGCAGAAATCGGGGCAGGGACTGTCATCCGCAGCAATGCTGTGATTGGCGCTGGGGTCCGTATTGGCCGGGACTGCGTTATTGGGGCCAACTGTTCAGTACAACACTCCATCTTAGGAAACAGAGTTTACCTGCATCCAGGTGTTTGCTGTGGTCAGGATGGGTTCGGCTACGCCATGGGGCCGGGTGGGCACCTGAAAGTGCCACAAGTTGGCAGAGTGGTGATCCAAGATGATGTTGAGATTGGCGCCAACACCACCATCGACCGTGGTGCGAACAGAGACACGGTAATCGGAGAAGGTACGAAGATCGACAACCAGGTCCAGATTGGCCACAACGTGGTCATTGGGCGGCACTGTGTATTGGTTTCTCAGGTCGGAATATCTGGCAGCGCGACTTTGGAAGACTTTGTGGCGATTGGCGGTCAGAGCGGTGTGAAAGGTCATGTCACGGTCGGCATGGGTGCTCAGGTGGCGGCTGTAAGTGTCGTCAACGAAGACCTTGCTGCCGGCGGTCGATATGGCGGAACACCGGCAAAACCGGTGAAACAATGGTTCCGGGAAGTGGCTGCAGTCAGAAAGCTTGCAGAACGCGGCGGCAAATCGTAAACGGACGGTAGTTCGAACATCCAATTACTTGAAGAATTTGGCGGTGAACGGCCAAGGGGCGAAGAATGGACGAAACAGAAAAGAAAACGCTCGCGACCGCGGACATCATGAAAATCATGAAGCTGTTGCCGCACCGGTATCCTTTTTTGCTGATCGACAAGATCATCGAAATGGACGGCGATGAGAGCTGTATTGGCGTCAAGAATGTCACCATCAACGAACCGCAGTTTCAGGGCCACTTTCCGGAACGGCCGATCTTTCCGGGTGTTTTGTTGATCGAGGCCATGGCCCAAACTGCCGGCGCCTTGTGTGTCCATGCCCGCGGTGCCGATGCGCCGCCGCAGCTGGTCTATTTCATGACTATCGACAGGGCAAAGTTCCGCAAACCTGTGGAACCGGGTGATCAGGTCCATTTTCACGTCAAGAAAATCAAGCAACGTGCGAACATCTGGAAGTTCGATGCCGTTGCCAAGGTGGATGGTGCAAAAGTTGCCGAAGCCGAAGTCAGTGCCATGCTGGTAGATGCGTGAGGGTTTATGACTGATATCCATCCAACAGCCATTGTTGAAGATGGCGCTGTCCTTGGGGACGGCGTGCGCATCGGGCCGTATTGCGTCATTGGACCGCAGGCCAAGCTTGGCGCGAATGTTGAACTGAAATCCCATGTAGCTGTTGCCGGTGACACCACGATCGGTGCCGGAACGTCTATCTATCCGTTTGCCTCTGTCGGCCATCAGGCGCAAGACCTGAAATTCCAGGGCGAAGCTGCGACCCTGTCAATCGGGGAAGGCTGTATCATCCGTGAAGGCGTGACGCTAAATCCGGGAACGGAAGGCGGCGGGCTCAGCACAACGATTGGCAACAATTGTGCATTTCTGGCCAATTCCCATGTCGGTCACGACAGCCACTTGGGCGACAGAGTTGTTTTGTCTAACAATGTTATGATCGCCGGTCATGTCGACGTTGGCAGCAATGTCATTTTTGGGGGCGGTTCAGCCGTAATCCAATTCACGCGCATTGGCGACAATGCCTTTATTGGTGGCCTGGCCGGCCTGGAAAATGACCTTATTCCATTCGGCATGGTGACCGGCAACCGTGCAAGCCTCGGTGGTCTCAATCTTGTTGGATTGAAACGCGCCAATTTCCCGCGCGAACAGATCCATGCCTTGCGGGCAGCTTACAAGGCACTCTTTGAAAGCAATGAAGGCACCCTGCGCAACCGGGCGGAAGCCATTGCCGCGGAAACGGCAGACCAGCCGCTCGTGAAAATAGTGACGGATTTCATTCTTGAAAAAGAAGACCGGCGCTTTTGTACGCCTGCCTAATTAGGTGAACGTGATGCTTGAAGCGGGATCAGCTGGGCAGGCCCCGGTCGCTTTGATCGCCGGAAATGGCCGGATTCCGCTGCAAGTTGCGCATGCGCTTGCCGATGCCGGCCGGGACTGCCGCGTTGTTGCAATCAAGGGGGAGGCTGATGAGGCAACCCGTGGACTTGCATCCGCTGAGCTCGGGTGGGGCGAGATCGGCCGTCTCTATTCGTTTTTGAAAAAAAGCGGCTGCCGGGATGTCCTCTTGATTGGAGGGGTGTCCAAACGTCCGGATTTCACGTCAATTCTGGGGGATCTGGGCACATTACGCCGGTTGCCCACCATCATCCGGGCGCTGGCGGGTGGTGATGACAGCCTTTTGACCAAGGTGATCGGCCTGTTTGAGGTAGAGGGGTTTCGCGTCGTGGGGATCAAGGATGTTGCGCCGGCACTTCTAGCTGCCAGCGGTGTCTTGGGCAAAATCCAACCAAAGGATACGGACTGGCGCGACGTTCAATTGGCATTGAGCGCAACGCAGAAGCTCGGCGAGCTGGACATCGGCCAGGCAGCCGTTGCCGTTAATGGCCGGGTGGTCGCGCTGGAAGGTGCGGAAGGCACAGATGCCATGCTCGAGCGCTGCGCTGACTTGAGGGAAGCTGGCAGGATCCGGGCGAAACAAAAGACGGGCGCTCTGGTGAAGACCGCCAAACCTAACCAGGACCTCAGGGTAGACTTGCCAACCGTTGGACCTCGTACGATTGAACGGGCGCAAGCGGCCGGTCTTTCAGGGATTGCCGTTGAAGCTGGTGGCGCTCTGATCTCTGATCGCGAGGAAACTTTAGCCCTAGCGGATGCAGCTGGCCTATTTGTTCTCGGCATCGATCAAACTGCGCTCACTGGTGATCTAAAAGAATGACAACCCGCCCGCCGACCATATGCATCGTCGCGGGCGAAGAGTCCGGTGACCAACTCGGCTCGGAACTGATCAAGGCGCTCAACGAAAAGCTCGGATCCAGCGTGCGCTATTGCGGCGTTGGCGGCGAGCGCATGACAGCGCTGGGTCTTACCAGTTTTTTCGATATGTCTGATGTTTCGGTCATGGGCCTGTCAGCGGTTCTGGCCCGGCTGCCGCTGATCGTCAAACGGGTTTATCAGACCGTCGATGCGGCAATTGCCGCAGACCCGGATGTTTTGGTGATCATCGATAGCCCCGATTTCACCCACAGTGTTGCCAAGCGTGTCAGAAAACGTGCACCGCATATTCCGGTTGTCGGCTATGTGTCGCCGTCGGTCTGGGCCTGGCGGCCGGGCAGGGCAAAGAAGATGAGCGTTTATGTCGACAAGCTTCTTGCGCTTTTGCCGTTCGAACCGGGTGTTCATAAAAAACTCGGAGGCCCGCGCACACATTATGTCGGCCATCCGCTCAGTGAGAACGCAGATGCATTGCGTCCATCGGAAGGTGAGCGCTCACCTTTAAGCGATACCAACAAGGTGCTGCTGGTCTTGCCTGGAAGCCGGGGCAGCGAAATCACGCGCCTGCTGGACGTCTTTGGCGAAACGGTTGCCTTGGTCAAAGAAGAGATGCCGGACCTCCAAATTGTTCTTCCTGCGGTCGCGCATCTGGAAGACCGGATTCGATCCGGTGTCAGCACTTGGAAACACCAGCCGGAAATCGTCATTGGTTTGGAGGAAAAGCGGGCGGCATTCCGCCGTGCACATGCAGCTTTGGCAGCTTCCGGAACGGTTTCGTTGGAATTGGGGCTTGCCGGTGTGCCGATGGTGGTTGCCTATAAGGTCGACTGGTTTTTCCGGCGCCTCAAAGATCTCAACAAGATCTTCAAATTCGCCAGTGTCGACTCCTTTGTGCTGCCCAACATCATTCTCGGCACCAAAGCCATTCCTGAGTTTCTCGACGAAGAAGTTCAGCCGGATGTATTAGCGGCGCTACTGAAGGCCTATTTAACCGACAGCCCGGAGCGCCGGGAACAAGTGAGCGAACTCACCCGCCTCGACCAGGTGATGCGCCTTCCTGACGGCTACAGCCAGCGGGCTGCCGCTGCCGATGTTGTTATTGGCTGTTTGGAAAAAAAATAGTTTTTCAGCGTCGAAGAATGCGTGACGTAGCCGTCACGGTTCCCTATTCGGGATCAATCCATTACCATTTGATGCTGACCGGTGGTTGAGCCGGGGGGGCATTCGCAAGCGAGATGGTTATGGTGAGAGACATGATGTCGATAAGACGTAGAGACATCATAAGAAGTCTTGGCGCTGTTGCTGTCGGAGCTTGCTGTGATTTGTCAGGTGCGGGCGCCAAAGCGGCTAAATCTTTGATCATCATGCACAATGAGGATTTTCCTCCCTTCGAATATGATGAGAATGGAACGGCTGCGGGGATTTTGCCGAAAAAGATCAATACGATCCTGGCACGAAGTGACGAATACATTGCCATCCATAGAACCAATCCCTGGCGGCGCGCTCAGCAGATGATCCGTATTGGACGGGCAGATGGTTTGTCCGCTTATCCGTCTTTAGAGCGGCTCGACTATATTGGTTTCAACGAAACACCTTTGGAAACGATCACGCTAGGTCTCGTCTTTGCGAAAGACCACCCGAAACGGGCTGAAATAGAGAGCATTTCTTCCCTGAAAGATTTGAAAAAGTTTCGGGTCGTCGATGTTTTCGGAAATGGATGGTCCAAACAGAAAATTGCCCCAATCGTTGACATCGAGTGGGTGCAGTCCTTTGACCAAGTGTTTGAAATGCTGGCCAAACGCCGTACCGATGTGCACGTGGTTGTCAGTTTGAAAACAGCCAAATGGCAATTTCGGCATCTCGGTGCGCGTATCAAGGACGTAACGTTTATGCCGCGGCCGGATCTCAGTCCACCTATCCCACTCCACTTCGGTCTTCGCCGCACGCTGGCCGGTTATGAAACCATATTGCGCCGGTTTGACGAGCTTTATGACGAAAACCGGTCAATCTGAACTTATCGGGTGAGGGCGGGTTTTTCTCAAGCTCGCGGCAGTTTTTCTTAGTGATTTCCATTTCCACTTCTTAGCGGAGCGCCCGCAGTTATCTACGATTGGTTGATCCGATTAGATGGCGGATCAAGCATGTCTTCAAAGAACCACGCAGTCAGTTCGTTCCGGCTGCCGACGCCGGCCTTGCGATAGACTGCCGTTGCCTGCTGGCGGACGGTTTTTTCACGTGTTTGCCGGAGTTCGGCTATCTCGCGAAATGACAATCCTTTCAACATGCCGATAACAACGTCCTGCTCGCTGGCTGTCAGGCTCCAGGCATCAAACTGTTTTTGCATGACCGCACGGTATTGTCCGGCAAGTTCAGGAGATCTGGAGTCGAGTTTGGCAAGCTGGCCGCGCGCGCTGCTCAGTTGGCCGCCGAGATCTTTCAGGGCTTTTTGCTGAACACGATGTTCGTAGGCAAAGCCGACCAGGACCACGGCACTAATGATCAGGCCCGAGAGATCGTCGGCCATGGTTGCCAAGGTTTCTCCATTGCGGAACTCGGAGAAAATCTCAACAACGCTGGTGGCGAAGACAATCAACACAAAAACGATGAATATCGCTTTTCGGTAGCGGAAAAGCCCCGAGGGGTCGGCCATGTTGGATTCCCTATTTTGACTAGAAATCAGCATATCAACTTTTGTTTTCAGGCAAAAATTGACCGTTTGCCGGATGCTCTTAACTGGTAATCCGGCGTTTGTCCGATGGAATTTCTCATCGAAGATGGCCAGACAACACCTTATCGAGCCTGCAATCGTGCGATCAAGCAAGTGATACAGGCCGCGAACAATCCTATTCGGTGTGAGGACCTAAATGTCGAATCTCCTATCTCGTCGGCACTTTCTTGTTGGTGGCGCGTCCGTTTTGGTTGCCAGTCAAGCCCGGCCGGTATGGTCGAAAACCATGCCGTCCCGGTTGCCGATACCGGCGCTTGCTGATGGGACAAATAGCGAGCCAATTGATCTGCAGATCAGACGGGGAACCCAGCAGTTTATGCCTGGAGTTAAAACTCACACTTTGGGGATCAATCAGAGTTATCTAGGCCCAACCATTCGCACCCGGCGAAACAGTGAACTTAATCTGAGATATCACAATACGTTATCGGAGGGTGTTTCTATTCACGGCCACGGGCTGCATGTCCCTGGCGATGTTGATGGCGGTCCCCAATTGGAAATCGCGCCGGGCGGAGTGTGGCAGCCTAGCCTTTCAATTGTGCAGCCGGCCGCGACCTGCTGGTATCATTCGCATACCCACGGGAAGACTGGGGAACAGGTTTATAACGGGCTGGCAGGAATGATACTAATTGACGACGATGAGGCCGGGTCGATGGAATTGCCGAACCGGTACGGCATAGATGACTTGCCAGTTATCCTTCAGGACCGGACCTTTGATGGCAAAGGCCAGTTCGTGTATGAGCCTGAAAACGCAGATGAGGATGGCTGGTTCGGAGACACCGTTCTTATCAACGGAGCTGTTGCGCCGGTTGTTGCAGATGTACCAGCAGGTAAAGTGCGGCTTCGGCTTTTGAATGGGGCCAACGCCCGTTTTTATATCGTTGCATTTGCAGACAATCGGACGTTTTACAAGATTGCCACGGACGGCGGCCTTCTGGAGGCTCCGGTTCCGCTTACAACTATGGAAATGTCGCCGGGCGAGCGCTGCGAAATAATTGTTGACCTGTCCAGCGGTGCGCCGGCCGAATTGCTGACCTTGTTTGAAGATGAAATCGACGCGGATGAAGAGGGTATTGTCAGCAACCTGCAGGCCCTTTTGCGTGGCTCCGATACGCGTACACCAGTGGCATCCCTGACTTTGAATGTAGACCAAAACCTTCCTGCACATACGACTCCATTGCCGGAGAAAATGTCCACAATTGCCCGCCCCCAAGAGCACCAAATAAAGAACCGGCGGGACTTTGTGCTCGATATGGACAATGGCGGGGATCATCAAGGGCATGGCGGGCACGCCCATATGGATATGACCATCAATGATGCTGTGATGGACATGAATGTCATCAATGAGCGGGTTAAGTTGGGCGTATGGGAGCGGTGGCGGGTCCGGTCCAACCAGGGTGCACATCCGTTTCATGTCCACGGGTGTTCTTTCCTAATTGAGCAGATGGAAGGCGCCGCGGTAACACCGGACCAACAAGGCTGGAAAGATACTATCGTTCTCGACGACGACGATTGGTCAGAATTTGTCGTTCAGTTCAATCACGAAGCAACGGAAAAACATCCCTACATGTACCATTGCCATATTCTGGAACATGAAGATCGCGGCATGATGGGGCAGTTCACCGTTTTCCGGTCGTAAGCTTGGCAAGATTTACTGAAAGTCTGCACGGCAAGCGCACACGGCGAACAATCAGACAAACCACGATCGAAATAATGAAGCCCCGGATCAAGGATCCGGGGATTTTCACGTATTTTTTTCGTTGGCTTAGCCGTACCATTGGCCGATCGTGGTGTAATCGCGCCCCTCCGAAAGCCACACCCAACGTAGGCTGCAGCCGGAGGCGTGGTCCGGAGGTGGAAAGAGCTTCAAGCCGGAATGTGAAGGCCGGGTCCCTTTCTTGACCGGCTAACGGGAAGATAACCACACCAAGTTCGGCAACCGGAGCGGTTCACTCAGTGAAGCCGGTATATTAATGTGATGATCTATTGAAGTTCATTCCGGATGCAACATCGCCAACTGCTTTGCGTTGCATGGAAACCAACAGTTTCTGCAAAGATGACCGATGGTTCAGAGCAGGGCGTTCGATGAGGCGCCATGACAAGAAAGCCAGGGGACTGACGGTCAGCAGTGTCAGGATGACGTTCATCAGAACCGGATAAGGGCCTGACCACAGAACCAGCCACATTTGCTGGATTGGAAATCCCAAAAGATAGATCCCATAAGACAGGTCTTCCCGGTTTGTGAGTTTGCCGAACCATCCAAAATCAACTGATCCAATCCAAAAGGTCAAGCAGGCAACGGCAAGGATTTCTGTCACGGGTGAGACGGGTGTGCCAAGCAGGAGGAAAGACGCCGAAATCGCGAATGCAGTGCGCAGGAAGGAAACAGAAAGGTGTTTCCTGAACATCCAGCTGGCGACACCAATGTAAAATGCAAAGAAGAAGCGCGCGAAGTGATCGACCAGCAATCCGGCGTTTTGGTTCGATCTAATGATCAAAACGATGGCGGATAGTGCGAGAATGACCCCCACGATTTTCTTGCTGCCGCCAAAATAGATGCCGAGCGCTGAAACAAGAGGGATCGTTAGATAACAAATCACCTCATAACGAATGGTCCAGACTGTCGCCAAAACATAACGTTCATCCGGATTCTCGACAAAAATACCCGGAAGGGTTCCGCCACCATCAAGCGCGACTACCGCTCTGAGGAAGAGAGAAATGGTTTCCCAGGACGTCAGAAAGGCTTGAAGACTGAGCTGGTTTTGGGCAACGGCCGCGATGGCAATGGTGGTTATCGTCACAACGATAAGGGCCGGGAATATGCGCAGATACCGGCCGCATAGAAAATGAATGAGATTAGGCTGCCGGTCCCAACTCGCTGCAATCAGAAAACCCGAGAGTAAAAAGAATGCATTCACAGCGTGACCGCCGAGGGAGAAACTGGTGAGAGACGCGAGCGGATCAGCAAGTTCGCTGCGCCGCGACAGAATGAATGCATGAGAAACTATTACAGCCGTCGCAGCAAAAAGCCGAACGACCCCAAAGTTATTGCAATCTCTTTGGATAAGGGCGTCGAGTGATCGGTTCATTTGGACCCAAAATGTTCTTTGCCACACCCTACAAAGGAATTTGGGGCTTTTGTTAATTTGCTTAATATATCGTTAACGGCGCCGGTGAAGTGTCGGAAGTATTGTATATTTTCAAGGGGTTGAGTGGTTTTTGGACTTAGGCAATCAACAGCTTGAACAATCAGTCACATGGGTGTTGGACTTCAAATCAGCCGTTTGTTTTCATAACAAAAAACCCCGGATCAAGGATCCGGGGCTTTTTATTTGATCTCTTGGTCCGCTCAGTGGCTACGGTATTCGTTCAATATTTGTATTCAACGTTAATGGACCAAAAATGATGTCCAGAAAACAAATGATTATGCTCAAGATAGGTGAGTAGTGTAGTAATAGTACTTCTGACAATGTTTATAATTCGAGGTAATTAGATGGTTATTTTATTGGTAGTATTGCATAATGATGTAAGAAAACTGGATATGAGTGTGGGTATAATTTAATTTTAACTGATGAAACGCTAAGGTTTACCTCGGTAAGAACACGCTGCTTGCATTTCGAAGCACCTGCGTTGTCTCAAGGCATGACAGCTAAGTGATGGAGAAATCGGGATTGGAAAATTCTCCAAAAAGTTCAGCGCTCAAAGATACTGAAAACAAGCCACTATTTGCCAAGGCTACAAAGTCTCCCTTGTTTAAAGGCAAGCCCGATAGATCAGTTTCCACAGCAACGAACTCCAAGAAGAAATGGAAGATTGCCATCGTCGATGACGATGAGCAGGTGCACCAGGTTACCGAGTTGGCTCTATCCAATTTCTCGTTTCATGGTGATGGTTTGGAATTTGTTCACGCCTATTCGGGAGTTGAAGCAAAAGATCTGTTTCAAAAGCATCCGGACGTATCAGTGTTGTTGCTTGATGTAGTGATGGAGAGTGAGCACGCGGGCCTGGAATTTGCCAAATATATTAGGGAGGAAATTAAAAACTATCAGGTTCGAATAGTCCTGCGAACAGGGCAGCCTGGTCAGGCTCCGGAAAGTCGGATCATATCTGACTATGACATCAACGATTACAAAGAGAAAACGGAGCTGACAGCTCAAAAACTTCATACATTGATATTCTCTTGCCTACGTTCATATCGAGACATTATGGCCTTGGAGCGCAACAAGCGAGGGCTTGAGCACGTTATCTCGGCATCTCAGGATATATTTAAGCTCGGGTCGATTTCGACCTTCGCAGAAGGGGTCATCGAACAAATCAGCTCTCTCCTTTATGCGGACCAGAGCGCATTAATCTGTGGGCTGAATGGACTGGTTTCCCATGAAAACCGGGCTGGCATAACTTTCATTGCAGGTACTGGTGAGTTTGCCAAGAAACAAGGTAATGATCTCGATGATTTTTTACCCGGGCATGTGATTAAGCAATTAACTTGTATCGATGATGATGTTGGTAGTTTAGAAGCGGATGATCTATTTATATCCTACTTGACCACTAAAGATGGACACCGGAACCTACTAATAATTTCAGGAGTGAAATATAATCATCCTTCGGAAAGAAAGATGATGAATTTAATTTGTCAAAACGCCCTTATAGCGTTCGACAATTTGAATCTGAGAGTTGAAATTGAGGAGACGCAGAGGGAACTCGTTTATCGCCTCGGCGAAGCCGTTGAGACTCGGTCCAAAGAAACCGGAAACCATGTGCAAAGAGTCGCGGAGTTTTCCAAGTTCCTTGCCTTGAAAGCCGGTATGTCCGCGGGAGATGCGGAATTATTGAAGCATGCTTCTCCGATGCATGACCTGGGCAAGATCGGCATTCCAGATTCTATTTTAAATAAACCTGACAAACTCACTGCCGAAGAATGGAAGGTCATGCAGAGCCATTCAGCTCTTGGTGCCCAGTTGTTGGGGGACTCGGATAGAGAAATCTTGAACCTTGGAGCTAGGGTAGCTCTTGAACATCATGAAAAATGGAATGGTACTGGCTATCCGAATGGAAAATCTGGCGAGGAGATCTCGCTTGCTGGTCGGATAACCGCAATTACCGACGTGCTTGATGCGTTGTCACGTGACCGTTGTTACAAAAAAGCATGGCCATTCGACCAGATTGTGGAGTTCTTGTTGGAGGAGAGAGGAAGGCACTTTGATCCGAACTTAGTGGACCTTGTTCTGGAAAATATTGACGAGATTAAAGAAATTCAACGTAGATACCCATGAATGCAAGAGTATTTCATAATATGTCGCTTTTATTATAGAGGGGTAGGGCTTCTTGATGGATGATGAAAAGGAAATTGAGCAAAGCCGTGTTCTTAGAATTGTTACTGAAAATACAAAACATGGTATTTCCTTTTTTAATAAAGACTTGGTTCTTGTTGCCTGCAATCACAGATTTGCCGAACTACTGCAATTCCCAAGCAAATTCTGTCAGCCCGGGACCCTCATGCGCGACTTGTTTTATTTCAATGCGCAGCGTGGGGAGTACGGCCCGGGTGATATAGATGAACAAGTAAGTCAACGGCTAAAGCTGGCAAAAGAGTTCTCTCCTCACAAGTTCGAGCGAGTGCGGCCGGATGGGATGATTATTGAAATTATTGGCACGCCGGTAGAAGAGGGCTTTGTATCAACCTACACAGATATTACCGAGTTACGAAAAGCGCAGCGAGATTTGGTTGAAGCCGAAAAAATGGCTTCCCTTGGCTCCTTGGTCGGCGGTGTTGCCCATGAGATAAACACCCCGTTGGGTATCTGCGTAACAGCAGTTTCCTATTTCCAGACCCAAATTGCTGAAATAGGTGCCCTGTTTCGGTCTGGTGAACTCAATGAAGAACACCTTACGTCCTTTCTTTCAACCGCAGAGCAATCAGCCAAGCTCCTGGAAACCAACATGAACAGAGCAGCAATGCTGGTTAAAAGCTTTAAGCAGGTTGCTGTGGATCAAACATCAGAAGAGAAACGGACAATAAATTTACAAAAATACCTTGAGGAAATTCTTGTCAGTCTCAACCCTAAACTGAAGAAAACTAAAATTGAAGTGATATTGGACATTCCTGATGAGTTATCAATGGAGACTTATCCAGGATCTTTGGCTCAGATAGCAACCAACTTAATAATGAACAGCCTCATCCATGGTTTTGAGGGCAAGTCGAACCTCAACGGGACCATTCAAATCTCCGCGCAGCATCAGGATGAGGGTATCCGGATCGAGTACAAGGACACCGGTAAAGGTATGGGGCCGGACGTTCTGGATAAAATCTTCGAACCGTTCTTTACAACAAACCGGGATAGTGGAGGGACCGGTTTGGGTCTCCATATTGTTTACAACATAATCACTCAAAAACTGGCTGGCACCATCGAATGTGAAAGCATAGTCGGGCAGGGGACGAAATTTGTTTTTTCAATTCCATGTCAAGATTTTGGCTCACAATCTTAGGTTCATGAGCGCCTCGTAAGAACCCAACAGCAGACCTCTGGAAGTGCTGATACATTCCCTGTGTAGGCTTGTAGGGTCCTTACAATCAAAGAGACGTTTCTCCCCGGAACTCGGATCATCTTGGAAAGCTCAAAACAATCGACACATAGACCCTTGAGACAAATGGGGCGAATTGACCTTGCGCCAAACAAAAAAGCCCCGGATCAAGGATCCGGGGCTTTTCTTTTTGTCTTTGTGTTCAATCAGCCGAGGCGCTGATCGATCGGAATATAATCGCGTTTTGTTGCGCCGGTGTAGAGCTGGCGCGGACGGCCGATGCGCTGGGACGGATCTTCCACCATTTCTTTCCACTGAGCGATCCAGCCGACGGTACGGGCCAGAGCGAACAGCACAGTGAACATGGTTGTCGGGAAGCCGAGTGCCCGCAGGGTGATGCCGGAGTAGAAGTCGATGTTCGGATAAAGCTTCTTCTCAACAAAATAAGGATCGTTGAGCGCGATCTTTTCCAGTTCCATCGCGATGTCGAGCAGCGGATCGTCCTTGATGCCGAGTTCGCCCAGAACCTCGTGACAGGTCTTCTGCATGATCTTGGCGCGCGGGTCGTAGTTCTTATAGACCCGGTGGCCGAAGCCCATCAGACGGAACGGATCGTTCTTGTCTTTTGCCCGTGCAACAAACTCCGGAATGCGGTCAACAGAGCCGATTTCAGACAGCATGTTGAGCGCTGCTTCGTTGGCGCCGCCGTGGGCAGGACCCCAAAGGCAGGCGATGCCGGCTGCAATACAAGCGAACGGGTTTGCACCGGACGAGCCAGCCAAACGGACGGTCGAGGTCGATGCGTTCTGCTCGTGATCGGCATGCAGGATGAAGATACGGTCCATAGCGCGGGCCAGAACCGGGTTCACCTTGTACTCCTCACACGGAACCGCAAAGCACATGTGCAGGAAGTTGGCTGCATAGGACAGATCGTTGCGCGGATAAACGAACGGCTGGCCGACATGGTACTTGTAGGCCATTGCGGCCATGGTCGGCAGTTTCGCGATCATGCGCAAGGAGGCAACCATGCGCTGGTGCGGATCAGAGATATCCGTGGAGTCGTGATAGAAGGCGGACAGTGCGCCGACTGTACCGCACAGGATCGCCATCGGGTGGGCGTCACGGCGGAAACCGGCATAAAACCGGTTCATCTGTTCGTGGATCATCGTGTGGTAGGTCACACGATCTACAAAGTCATCTTTCTGCGCGTTCGTCGGCAGTTCGCCGTAAAGCAGCAGATAGCAAGATTCTAAGAAGTCACCATGGTCGGCGAGTTGTTCAATCGGATAGCCGCGGTAGAGCAGCGTGCCTTCGTCGCCATCGATGTAGGTGATCTTGGATTCGCAAGATGCGGTCGAGGTGAAGCCCGGGTCGTACGTGAACATGCCAGTGTCCTTGTACAAGGACGCGATGTTCACAACCGACGGTCCGATGGATCCGTCAAGGACGTCGAAATTGTGATCACCACCATCGACGTTGAGCTTGGCGTTGTTGTCGGCCATTCAGAAAACCCCCTGTTTGTTACCCATTGCACCGGCCAGCCGCAGGTCTTGAACCAAGACCTAACGCTTTAGCCAGACAGTGCTGGAGGAATGGTCGCGTCTTGCCTAGCCCATTTGCCGCACTGCCGCAAGCTGGTGCATATAACGCTTTGGTCAAAGACGTTTATGCAGCGGTTTGCGGCAGTGCCGAAGCTTGAAAAATAATGGAAACTCTCGCCTTGACCGTTATCAAGGAGCCTGATCGGCTATCCGGGCCAAGGATTCGTCCCGGCCAAGGGCGATCAGAACATCATAGATACCGGGAGAAGTACCCCGGCCGGTCAACGCGGCGCGCAGAGGCTGGGCAACCTTGCCAAGTTTCAGTTCTTTGCCTTCAGCATAGGCCTTGACCGCGGTTTCCAGCGGCTCAGCGTCCCAATCCGCGACACCAGACAAAACACCGTGCAGGTCGCCCAAGACCGCGCGGGCGTCGTCAGTCAGGATTTTTACTGCCTTTTCGTCGTTTTCCAGCGGACGCTGGCGCCACAAATAAGATGAGCTGTCGGTCAATTCGACCAGGGTTTTGGCACGTTCTTTGAGGCCGGGCAGGGCGGTGAGCGCCGTTTGGGTATTGCCGGCTTCGGCCAGCCATGCGAGCACGTCCGCACCGCCGTCTACATGGGCCAGATAGACCTTCCAATGGTCCAGCAGCTCACCGTCATCGGTGGCGCGCATATAGTGGCCGTTGAGGTTTTCGAGCTTCTTGAAGTCGAATCGGGCGGCGGACTGACCGACCGCGTCCATGCCGAACCACTGGATCATGTCCTCAAGGGAAATGATTTCTTCATCGCCGTGGCTCCAGCCCAGCCGTGCGAGATAATTGCGCATCGCTTGCGGCAAGTATCCGAGTGCCCGGTAAGCTTCCGCGCCAGTTGCGCCATGGCGCTTGGAGAGTTTTGCGCCATCCGGTCCGTGAATCAGCGGAATATGCGCCATCTTCGGCACGTCCCAGCCATTGGCATTGAAGATCAGCGTCTGGCGGGCAGCGTTGGTCAAGTGATCGACACCGCGGATGATGTGGGAGATGCCCATATCATGGTCGTCGACGACGACCGCCAGCATGTAGGTCGGTGTGCCGTCGGAACGCATCAAGACAAAATCGTCCAGATCCTTGTTCGGGATCACCACCCGGCCTTGAACCATATCGTCCACGACCGTTTCGCCTTCTTGCGGTGCTTTCAAGCGGATCACCGGATCGACGCCTTCAGGTGCCTCTGACGGGTCTTTCTCGCGCCAAGTGCCGTCATAACGGGGCGGACGGCCTTCAGCACGGGCCTTTTCGCGCATGGCGTCGACTTCTTCTGGAGACGAATAACAGCGGTAGGCCATGCCATTTGCCAGCATCTGATCGACAACTTCTTTGTGGCGTTCGACACGGGAAAACTGCGAGATTGGCTCGCCGTCCCAATCCAGGCCAAGCCAGGAGAGGCCATCCATCAATGCATCAACCGCTTCCTGGGTTGAACGGGCTTGGTCTGTGTCCTCAATCCGCAGCAGCATTTTGCCGCCGTGATGTTTGGCAAAAAGCCAGTTGAACAGCGCAGTGCGGGCGCCGCCGATATGAAGAAACCCGGTCGGAGATGGGGCGAAACGCGTGACGATATCTTGTGCCATGGTGCTTTTTGAAAGTCTCTGTCAGAATGAGGCGGTCCAACCGCCTGACGAATAGTGGCGCGGTCTTAACACAGGCGCGCCCAAGGCAAAATAGGCTTTGCCATGATTGGCAGGTCCGGCGAAGGGAGCAGGGGTGGCGCGTGAAGATGGCACCGGCTTCAACTATTACGGCGAGCGAGGCGCCGGCGCTAAATCCACTGACCCAAGTGTAATAGATACTGTTTCCGGCAACAGGGCATCACAGGACCGGGGATCGCCCTGGGGTGCCTTTCTAAGGTCGCGCAATTTGCAAAAGCGTGACCGCAAAAACCAACAGGCGAAAACCCGTTGGCTGCCGGCGCCGGACGAGTTGGAGCGCTTGGTGCAAAACCAGGGGCTGCTGTGGACCGGGTTTGCCTTTGCAGGCGGGATACTGATTTACAGTTTGCTGCCGGACGAACCAAGCTGGGTGGTTTTGGCGGTACTTTGTGTTGTGATTTGCTTCCCTGCTACTGTCCGCAACCGCCGCTCCGGTTTCTCAAAAATCGGCTTACTATTGTTGTCCGCTTTTACGGGGCTTTGTGCGGCAACATTTCGGACGGCGGCCATTGAGACGCCCAGACTTCTTGAACCGATGACCGTGGCGCTGCGCGGAGAAGTTCTGGAGCTTCAGCACAGGCAATCCGGCAAGCGGCTTCTTCTAAAAGCGTCGGCGGTCAACGGACGGATCGTTAAACCCGGAGTGTTTGTAGAACGGGTCCGGTTGCGGGTCCCTGTGAATACAGAAGTTTCTCCGGGCGACTGGGTGCAGCTTCGCGCGCGGTTGTTTCCGCCAATGGGGCCGGTCGTTCCGGGCGGATATGATTTTTCCTTCCGCGCCTATTTTCAAAAAATAGGCGCGACCGGGTTTTCATATGGCCCTCCAAAAAAAATCAGCGGACAACCTCCGACGCTCATACGGCAGGTTGAACGGCACATCGATCATCTGCGCAAATATCTTGCGCAGCGGATTTCAGCTGTCTTGCCGGACGGTCCGGAAAAGTCGCTTTCCGTTGCGCTTCTCGTCGGAGATCGGAGCGGTATCGACGAAAAAACAGAGGAAAGCCTCAGAGCTGCCGGATTGGCGCACATACTGGCGATTTCCGGGCTGCACATGGCTCTTTTTGCTGGCGGTGCTTACGCGGTGTCACTCGGGGTCTTGGCTCTCCTTCCCGGGTTTGCATTGCGTTGGCCGTTGCACAAAGTCGCGGCGCTGTTGGCGCTCGGCGCTGCGGTTTTTTATTTGCTGCTCTCTGGGGCGTCGGTGGCAACCCAGCGGTCTTTCATCATGATCGCCCTGGTTTTTCTGGGCATATTGACCGGGCGGCGCGGATTGACCTTGCGGACGGCTGCTTTGGCTGGGCTGTTTCTTTTGTTGTTGGCACCAGAAAGGCTGTTTTATCCCGGGTTTCAAATGTCGTTCGCGGCCGTGATTGCTTTGATCGCGGTTTACGACCTTTGGCGGCGCCAACAAAAGGAAGCTGGTTTTTCCTCAAAGCCTCGGTCTCTTCCGGCCCGGCTGGGTGTGAGCATCGCCAAATGGGCTGCTGGGCTGTTCGTCACTGCTCTGGTTGCTGGAGCTGCGACCGGGATAATCGGGGCTTACCATTTCTCCCGGGTCGCGCCTTATGGGATCGTCGGGAATATGCTGGGTATGCCGGTGTTTTCTCTGGTTGTTATGCCCATGGGGGTTCTGGCGCTTGTCTTGATGCCCTTTGGCCTCAGTGCTGTGCCGCTGAAGGTGATGAGCGCTGGTCTGGGGATGTTGATTGATGTCGCAACTTTTACCGAAAACCTTGCCCCGGACGCGGGCCGGATCGGAACGTTAGGGGCAGCGCCTGCTGCTCTGTTGATGGCTGCGCTCTTTGTCTGTTTGCTCGCGCCTGGCCGAATTCGAAGCTTCAGTCTGGTTCCCTTGGGGGCCGCCATAACACTTATGACATTGTCGCGCGCGCCCGATATTCAAATCGCGGCGGCAGGGCCGCAACTCGCTGCTCGCGATAGGCAAGGAGATCTGCGCCTCTCCCATGTCCGCAAGTCCTTTGCCGCTGAAATCTGGCTTGAGGGGGAGGGTGAAGGATTGGGGGCGATTAAGTCGCGCAAGATGAGTTCGGTTCAGCGCCGATGTGATCCTGACGGATGTGTGGTGCTCGCATATCCGCCTAATGACAAAAGTTACTCGGATCCGATACCGCTCAAAATCGGTGTGTCAAAAACGGTGCAGGCTCTTTTCGAAGATTGCCAAAAGGCAGATATTATCGCGACCGATAAAATCGTGCCTGGGTTCTGCCAATCGAGCGTGATTTTGGATCAAGTTATTCGGGAAAAAAGAGGGGCTGTTTCGATTTGGCTGGAACCGTCCGATGGGTCTGCGAGCGGCTGGTCCGGAAAGACGGCATTAGAGCGGGCCACCAATCAAAGAGACGCAATACCCGGCATCAAACGTGTGGTTTATGCTCTTCCCCGATTACCGCGGCCCTGGAACCGGCCAGGCACAATAACCCGCGCTAGTTTGAGGTCAAAAGCCAAATCCTCCGCAAAGCCATAGACCTTGCGGAGAAGATTAATTCCAAAACCTGTTGAGCTGAAAAAGGACCCGCCTCAGTATTGCCGAAACAGCGCCACGAGACGGCCCTGAACACGCACACGACCCGGTCCGAAAATCCGAGTTTCATAGGCCGGATTGGCCGCTTCCAGTGCGATCGATGCGCCTTTTTTGCGCAGCCGCTTCAAAGTGGCTTCTTCATCATCAACCAGCGCCACGACAATGTCGCCGCTGTCAGCACTGTCGATTCGCCGGATTAAAACCGTATCGCCGTCCAAGATGCCTGCGTCGATCATGGAATCGCCGCGCACTTCAAGCGCATAATGTTCGCCTTTGCCAAGAAGCTCCGGCGGGACGCTGATGGAGTGGCTGTGGGTCTGGATCGCCTCGATTGGAACACCGGCGGCAATCCGGCCCATAACCGGGATTTCCGTTGCCGCACTTGCAACCGCTGCAGGCGCTGCGACTGGCGCGGGTGCTGGTTTTCCAAGCGACCCTTCGATAACTTCGGGAGAAAAACTGCCGCGCGGCCGCGGGCTGCCGAGGCCCGGCGCGATCGAATCGGGCAGGCGGACAACTTCCATCGCTCTCGCCCGGTTCGGCAGACGGCGGATAAAACCGCGTTCTTCCAAAGCTGTGATGAGCCGGTGAATACCGGACTTGGACCTCAGATCGAGCGCGTCTTTCATTTCATCGAAAGACGGCGGCACCCCAGTTTCCTTCAGTCTTTCATGGATGAACATGAGCAGTTCATACTGCTTGCGCGTCAGCATATCAGCTTCCCCTGATCTTGAGGATCAATTGGTACAAATCAAGAACACCCTACCTGTTCTCATTGTGTTCTGCAAGGGTAAACGTTCTCTTACTGTTCTAATTGTAGCTGTCAGAATTAAACGGCACTGGAAGCGGTTTATCTGGCCGTAAATAAATGGCAGAAGAGTTCAAAGAGCGTATTGTTTTCAAAAGGTTGGGTGATCATCGATTGCAGACCGTAGGGTCCGCAATATCAGTCAGTGCAAATAAAACGTGGAACGTATTGAAAACAAATGGAGAATTTACTTCGATGTTAGACGCTTCCGGTCCTGGAGTGTTCGACTGCGGACCTATTGCGGACCCTGTTTGTTTCGGTGTTTGATCGCCCGTGCAAAGTACGGGAGGTCGTATCGGTCGACATTTCGGATATATTCTTTGAACTCTTCGTTGGTCATGCGCCCGCTATCCACCAACGCCTTTTTCTCTCGTTCGATGAATTCAGCAAATATCAACATCGCCAGTCCTATGGATTCACCTTCTGCCTGAATTTCCTTCGCTTCCATGAAAGCAAGTTCTTCGGGGGCGTGCTGTTCCAGAAGCTCGATGAGGATCCGTTCGCCAGTTAGCTTCATGGTTATTATCCGGAAATCATCGATGGCAGTTTCAATCAATTCGGACTGTTGTCGCTGTAATGCCTCTCCAAAGAGAAAGTAATCTATCTTTTCTCCAGTTCCGGCACAGGCCTGCAACAGAAACTCAAGCGGAATCGAGTTTCTTGCTTTCCAGGATGAAACAGTCTTGTTCGATACCTCAAAATATTCAGATACGGCCAAATCTGTTTTGAGGTTGAGAGCATTTTTTACTCTATCAATGACTTGCGTCGCGTTGATCTTCAATTCTTATCTTCTCACTGGAAATCTGCATAAGGCAGAAAAAATATTGACATCTGCGAATCGCAGTCATTTAATCTGCGCATTGCGGATTCTTGGATTTAGTAGCATGAAACGCGAAAACCTAAAAACCACGAACATTCTTCTTCGAAACGTTCGTGCAGGCTTTGTTTTACAAGGGACATCGTTGAATGCATGGTGCAGCGCAAACGGAATTGTACGGCGAACTGCCGAACAGTCTCTGACTGGCCAGAACAAGAGTAACAATGCGATTGCGCTTGCTGCTCGGATTAGACTTGCCGCTGGTCTGATAGCCCCGGATGATACCCAATGTGGCTGAACGTTCGAGAATTTGCAGAACGTTCTGGAATATCAACACGCAAGGCGCGGCAAGCTCTCCAGCGTGCACATGCCGGAAAACCTTGGCGGAATCAGAACCTTGAAGTGAGGTTGGTTCAGGGAACCGGGGGACGGTCTGGTGTGTCATATGAAGTTAGCGCATTCAGCTTGCCGCGCTCTCTTCAGGACCAAAGTATTGAGCCTGCAAGGCTTGAGGACAAACCTGCGGGTCTTGCCAAGCATTCAAGTCCATCTGAATTTAGCCGCAAGGTCACATGGTTTCGGCGGACATTTGAGGAATTGCTGGAGACAGAACCGAGATCGGCTGAGCGCGGTCGGGTAATAGCGCAACTTCAAGGACATACAGTCATCGATTGGTCTGGGACCCCTATCGTTCTGAAACGGCGAACAATCTATACTTGGATTAAGCTCTATGAAGCTGTGGGACCAGTCGGCCTAAAACGCACAAAACGCTCTGACCGTGGCAAGTCACGTTGTTTTGTCTCCCGCGAATGGGATCGGGCGGCGTTGGCGCGGATAGATGATGCGACCAAAGCCGAAATTGCTGACGGTTTGCGCCAGCAGGTGAGGGGGCTGATCAAGGGCGGCGCGACTGGAAAGACTGTCGCTGTTCTGGCCAGCGAGTATTTGAAGACGGTGACGGTCGCCAACGGTATCCGTCTAGAGACGCCCGCGGAATTGGACCGGATATGCAAGGTGCCGCGGGCATTGATCCGCTCAGAACAGCATTTAAAGAAAGTCTATCGCCACAAGAAGGATCGCAAGGCGAGTGATGATGATCGGCCGCGCGTGAAGCGAGTGATCACGGGGATGCAGCCAATGGACTGCGTCGTAATGGACGTCCATCACGTCAACGTCCTGCTCAAACGCGAGAACGGCACGACCGGTACACCAAAGCTGCTCGGGTTCATGGATATTGCGACCCGCCGTGTCTGGTGTGAACTGGTCTTCCTTGAGACAAAAGGCGGGGTACGCAATGCCGATGTGATCGAGGCCTTTGTCGCCATGGCACAGCATTCCGCCTTCGGTTTGCCCAAGACGCTTTATTGCGACAATGGCAAGGAATACCTTTTTGCCGACTTTCTCGACGATGCGATGCAATTGCTGGTGCCAATCGTTGGGAAGCCAGGAAAATCAAGGGTCATCCGGGCGCTGCCCTATAATGCCTCCGCCAAACCGATCGAAGCCTGGTTTGGTCATTTTGAGCAGCAATTCCTGAAGACCTGCCCGGGGTACATTGGTGATGACCGAATGAACCCCAAGCGTCCGGCACTTGGAAGGCTGGCAGCACCCTTCAACGGCGATTTTATTGCCTTTAAAAGGGTCTTGAATGGGCTTTTAAGGGCCTATGAAGTCATGCCGCAATCGGGCGCGCTTAAGGGATTGTCACCCAGGCAGAGTTTTGAGGCGCACGTTCGGCAAGGCTGGGCGGCCACGGTCATTGACCCGGATCGGCTGAATACCGTCTTCACCAAACCGGAAACCCGCAAAGTCAGGCAACACGGTATCTCGGTCGGCGGCCGGAGGTGGAGTTGCGACGAACTAGACGTCTGGTTCCATGACACGATCACAGTCCATATCCCGCAGTATCACGGCTATAACACTCTGCGGCTCACCAAACAGGACGGGTCCTTCCTGGGGATAGCTCATCCGGAGGAAGAATTTGCCTTTTTCGATCCGCGCGGCGCGAGACGCTCAGCCGAACGAAACACGCGCCGGAACAAGGCGCTTCGAGAAGCAGATCGGTCAACTCCCGACATCGATATTGGAGCGGAGTTGGTCAAGCTCGCGCAACATGCCCCTGAAGTGGTTCCAAATGTGCCGAGAGGCACACTTACCGTTACGCAAGAGCTGGAACATCAACGGGTTCTTCGTCCGGAACATGGCGACCCTTGTTCTGAGAGCGAAGACGAACGCGATCGTCGTGAGATCGCCGCAGGGCGGGATGTCTTCATCCGCAAAATCGGGAGGACTTGATGAGCGAGGCATTGAAAGAGGAGGAGGCTGGTGCTTTTCGCTTTGTTGATATCTCGGCGAGCCGGGAAATCAGAAAAGCCATGGATATTGCCAAGGAAATCTCGAAATATCCGGTGCTCATCAGTTCCAAGCCGGGCATGGGCAAATCCACAGCCTTGCGGCACCATGCTCGGAAACTAAACGCCTATTATTGTGAGGTTGGGCATGCAGATAAGACAGTCAAAGGCATGCTGAAGATGATCATTGAGGCGACTGGCTTCGGTACATCCTATCGATTTGTGAAGGACCTCAGCGATACAGCTCTAGCGCGCCTTTATGAGGGATATAGCTCCAGACGTATCCTGATTGTTGATGAGGTGCAAAATTTGGATCTATCGGCGTTTCGTGAACTCTTACGCATTCATGAAGAGGCCGATTGCGCACTGGTGTTGAGCGGCAACGACAAGCGCCTTGCCAGAACTCGGATTCACGATTCTGCTTTGGACCAGATCGTCAGCCGCTTGGGATTTCGCATCGAACTGGGTGTGCCACTGGAAGAAGACTGCCGGGATATCGCTGTGGACTATAATGTGGAGGGCGCAGAGGCTTATCAGGCACTTGCTCGCTTTGGCGGTCAGACGTCAGTACGGGATCTGGTGCGGCTTCTGGTCTTTGCTGAAAAGCTGAAGAGCCAATCCAGCGGCATCAATCTGCACCATCTCAAGGCTGCATTCCTGACCATCTATGGTAGCAAACGGGATCTGAAAATATTGGTCGGATAGGGGCAAATTTGCCCAAACCGGGCATGTCTCGAACTGACTCCATATTGGACGGTTCACTTTGCGCATGCCGAAATGATCGCGGCTGCAAATCCGACGTCCTTTCGAAATCCAGCGAATTCAGAGGAAGGGCGGGATGCAGCCCTTCGCTGCGGTTCGATCAAATGACCGGATTAGGGTCAGTGAGCCGACCGTCGGATTTTTGCCGCTAGGGTCTTCAGAGCGGACGTTTTGATATTATGCCGACGTTATGAAAATAGCCTATTTCTGTGTTGCAAGAATTCTCCTGTTTTTGGTGAATTTGGATCCTCATAACAAGAAATCTGGAATACCTTGCCAACAGACTGCGCGCTGCCAGCGCCGGATCGCCAGCGTTCCCACCGCGGTTTGACCAAAGTTGCTCGATGCGGGCCATGGTCCCCCATGGACCATCGCATCAGACACGGCAACACCGGTCGGAAAGCCATTTGCAAGAATGCGACCCGCTTTACGCTCAAGGATCGGGAGAAGCGCGCATGCGAGGCTGCCGTCGGAAGGTTCAAAATGCAGGGTCGCGGTGAGCTGACCGTCAAGGCGTGCAGCAGTCTCAATCATACGCTCTTGCTTTGAGACAGAAACAATGATTGCCATCGGCCCAAAAACCTCTTCACGAAGGCTCTCGTCCGCCAGCCAAGTGTCGAGATCACAACTTAGGACCATTGCAGCGAAGCTTCGTTTTGAGGATGGGCCAACAAAGACCGTTTCGACACCAGGACGGCTTGCGGCGCTGCCGGATTTCTCAGAGAAGCTGTCTGCGATACCCGTGGTCAACATTGGTTGTTGTGTCACGCTTTTAAGCGCACTGGCCGCTGCGTCCACAAATGACGTTAGGAATTGCTCTGGCACGAAGACAACGGATGGGCTCGTGCAGAACTGTCCGGCACCAAGCGTCATCGAAGCAACCCATTCTTGAGCAATCTGGTCCGTTCGATCGGCAAGCGCGCCCGATAGAACAAATACGGGGTTCAAAGATCCCAATTCGCCAAAGAACGGGATTGGTTCATGTCGAGCCATGCAAAGATCAAGGAGTGCCCTGCCAGCCGATGTCGATCCGGTGAAACCAACTGCCCGAATGATCGGGTGGCGCACAAGGTCAACACCGGTAACCCGTCCCGGACCTTGTAACAGAGCAAAGCAACCTTCTGGCAGACCTTCGGCCCGAAGCGCTGCGAGAACCGCCTCTGCAACAATCTCCGAGGTTCCAGGATGTGCTTCGTGGCCCTTGACGATCACGGGACATCCAGCTGCCAACGCGGATGCGGTATCTCCGCCCGCCACCGAAAAGGCGAGCGGAAAATTGGAAGCTCCGAATACCGCCACGGGACCAATGGGGCGCATCTCTAATTTCAGCGCAGGACGAGGTGGGACGGCACTTGGGTCACCTTGGTCGATCCGTGTTTCCAAATGACGGCCGCTGCGGATAAATTCTGCAAACATGCGCAACTGTCCACAGGTTCTCGCCCGTTCGCCTTCAAGGCGTGCCTGGGGCAAAGCAGTTTCCCGATGGGCAATCGCCGTGATTTGTTCGCCGCGTGCATCGATCTCATCGGCAATGCGCTCAAGAAGGGCAGCCCGATCAGCACCGCTTGTTGAATATAAGATCTCAGACGCTGCTTCTGCTGCGCTGGCAGCTTCATGAACCTGGTCTGCTGTCGCAACAAAGACATCATGCCCTTGTCCTTGCCACGGTGCGGACAAGAAGGATTCATCCGATCTCACCCATTCTCCGTTGATCAAGTGACGACCTGTCATCATGTGTTTTTTGTCTTTTGGCATGCTTATCAGTCTCATAGAGGAGAGAATGCGCATGGGCGCATCAATTCGAGCGATGGCATCGCAGCCGAAGGAAAGATTGACAACGTGCTGCCCACATCCTCCCCCGCCACAACAGTTCCCGCGAACAGCGCACCATCCAGCGGCACAGTGCTTAGCGCTGCCCAGTCATTGCGAAGATGTGCACCGCTATGTGCCTCATGTGGTTTGGTGGCGTTCTTGAGAACCGATTGGGTATGATCCGAGATCGTGTCAGGTACAATCAGCTGCGTTGCTTGCCGCTGTATGAGTGCCATGCCTCTTGGTAAGAAGCCTTGGGTCCATTCCGTATCCGCCATGAATTGCGCGCGTTTTTCAGTGCGTTCTTCAAGACTTGAATAAACCCACATATGCCGCAGGCGGTTCAAAACCCCGACTTCGGATAACCAATAGCCAGCCAGTGGAAGATGCCGTGTGATTAACGGCAAGCCTTCGGGGGCAAAGATATCTAGGTAACGCAGAGCATCACCCGGCGCGAAATCATAGGTTCTAAGTTCAAGTATCATCGCATCAACCATGTTGGAAGGAGAAGAGAAAGGACCGGAAGGTAGGTGATCGCCATCAAGCAGAGTGCCATGGCAAGTATGAAGACCATTAAGGGCCGGATCATCGCGCCCACAGAGCATCCTGCTACAGCAGCTGCGGCAAAAAGATTCACACCAAAAGGCGGGGTGATCATTCCCAGTGCAAGATTAACGACCATGATCGTGCCGAAATGAACGTTATCAACACCGAGACGCGAAGCGGCATCCGTCAGTATTGGGCCCAGAACGATGACGGACGCAGAGGTTTCAAGGAACATCCCAGTTACAAACAGGAATCCATTTGCCGCTGCGAGGAAACTTGCGGGTGTGGTGAAATTTTCTGAAATCCAGGTGGCAGCGGCATCCGGTACACCCTCGCGCTTTAGAAGGTAGGAGAGAAGTGAGGCCATCGCGATGATCAGCAATATCACCGTTGAGGAAACGACGGCTCCTTCAAAGCAGTGGCGCAGCCGTTGCAAAGTGAGTTTTTGCTCGACGGCCATTCCAACGAACAGCGCATAAGCTACCGCAACGACGCTCGCCTCCGTCGGTGTCATGACGCCACCGTAGATACCGCCGAGGATAATTACAGGCATCATGATCGACCAAGCCGCACCGCGCGCAGCTTGCCCAAGTGGCAAGCGGTCTTCACGGTCTCGTTTGCCCCAGCCTCGCAAGCGGCACCAAACCAAGACGAGCAAAATTAGCGTCGCACCTATCGTCAAGCCAGGCAGAACCCCTGCCAGAAAAAGTTCCGGTATCGAGGTCTCGGTAGCGACCCCAAAAAGAATCATCGCTATTGATGGCGGGACAATGACCCCGAGTTCAGCACTCGTCGCCATGAGGGCTGCAGAAAAACCCAATGGATAGCCGTAGCGCTTGAGTGCAGGGATCAACACAGCACCCACCGCGAATGTTGTTGCAACCGAGGAGCCCGAGATTGCAGCGAAAAACAAACAGGTCAGGACGGCAGTCGCGGCCAACCCGCCTTGGATTCCTCCGAGAAGCGCGCGTGCAAGCTCGACCAACTTTTCCGAAAGACCACCATGTTCCATCAATTTTCCGGCCAGGATAAAAAATGGGATGGCAGCAAGAGGAAACCGGTCTAGCGAAATGAAAACCTGTTGCGCCATCACTTCGCCTGGCAAACGCGTAAATCCGAATAGGCCAAGCGAAGCTGCGAGGCCAAGGGCTATGACAACAGGGACTGAAAGTGCGAACAGACCAAGAAGACTAGCAACAACAATCGCCGGCATTAGAGGATCTCCGTCGCTGTAGAAGATGCTGGCGACTGAGCGCCGGCGGGGATTGATGGCGCGCGCTCCGGATCTAAGAACGCTGCAAGAGCTGCGACAGCCGCCAATGCACACCCGACCGGGATCGCGGCATAGCCCCAAGCAATTGAAATCTCGAGCCCGGCCATCTCCTGCCGCGCCACGCGTCCGACCATCGAAATGCCGTAGAAGCCCAGCAAACCGCACAGGGTCAATATCGAAATCGCGATTACTCCGTCGAGAAGTTTTTTCGCTGTTCCTTTGGCAAGACCGGCTGCAAGATCAATGGCCATTAATGCGCCACGGCGAATGGCCGGAGAAAACCCAAGCATTGCCATCCAAATCAGAGATAAGCGGACCAGAGCTTCGGACCATATTGCTGGGTCGGCGAGCACGAAACGGCTGATCACCTGCCAAAGACCTGCTCCGCAAGCAATGGTTAAACATGCCTCCGCTGCTACAAGCGCAGCGGAGGTTGTGACCCGTTCGACAGGGAGGATAAAGGAACGGATCATTGCGTTATTGCGCTGCGATCGTGGCCAAGGTCTCGGCGCCAAACTGAGTTTCGAACTCAGCCATGGCACTGGCCATTGCGGCTTGATAGTCGGCGCTGTTGACTTGCACGACATTCATGCCGCGACCGACCAATTCATCGATCCCGGCTGCTTCGTCTGCAGTTACGCGTTCACGATTTGCGGCGGCTGCCACACGTGCGGCTTCTTCAAAAATCGCGCGATCTTCATCCGATAGCCCCTCCAAAAAGCCTGGGAAGCCAGTGACGATGGCTGGAGAATACACATGGCCGGTCAGATAGAGATTTCCTTGCAACTGATCAAAGTTGTTGGAAAGGATCACAGGGATAGGATTCTCTTGACCGTCCACAGTGCCTTGCTGAAGTGCAGTTGGCAGCTCGCTGAATGAAATGGGTGTCGGCAACACCCCGACGGACCGCCATGCCGCGATATGAAGCGGGTTCTCCATCGTGCGGATTTTCAACCCTTCCAGATCTGCAGGTGAGCTGACCGCCGCGGCACCTGTGGTCAGATGCCGGAAGCCATTTTCGCCCCAAGCAAGACCGATCAAACCAGCTTTGGAGAAATGGGCGAGCACGTCTTGTCCAACTTGACCATCAAGGACTGCATGGGCGTGTGCACGATCTCGGAAAAGGAACGGAATATCAAAAACCCGCACTTCGGGCACAAAGTTTCCAGCCGGACCGGTTGTCGTGATCCCAAACTCCTGCGCGCCAAGCTGCACGGTTTCAAGTGCTTCTCGTTCGTTATCCAGCCGCTGTAACACTACATCGTAGCGCCCGCCCGTTTCTGCCTCGACAAAGGCTTCAAATGCTTTGGCGGCGGCACCGAAATGCGACGATTCAGGAGATGGGTGAGTGATGGTGATGCGCTCTTGAGCATTCGCAGAGCTGGCCAAGAAAAGGGCAAGTATAGCAAATCGGAACATGGTGTTTCCTCCCATATCTATTAAGATGTTTTTCGGATTTGATTGCTGGATGGGCCGCTAAGAAGCGGCCCTTAGTTTGTTAGCGCGTCGGTGCCAGGTCGGCAGGAATGCGCCAGATTGCGAAGTTCGCGTCATCGCCATCGTAGGCAAGTTTGCCCGTGAACGCGGAATTAAGCCGATTGGTGCTGAGCAGAATTCCGCCTGCAAAATCCGAGGCCAGGCTGTCGGGCCAAACGAAATCGCCGCCTTCAAACAGGATGCCGGTTTCATCTGCACCGGGCTCTAATACTTCAACCCGGTTGAGAGCGAGATTGGTAATCCAAAGCCGGCCTTTTTCATCCGCGGCCAGGCCGTCGGAACCTCCGCCGATCCGCAACGGCCCCTCAACGGCCGCAGCCAGTTCAATCTCCGTTACATTCGGGTCACGTAGAAGAGCCTCCGGAACAGAATAAAGCGCATCCCCGGTTGTGATCGACCACCAGATGCGGTCTCCAGCGCGTGTTATCCCGTTTGTGCCAACCGCGAGCCGCTGATCAGGAAAAACCTCAACGCCATCCACAACAAGCCTCCGGTCCGGATCGTCCTGGACTGACGGATGATTGTGAAGCACTCTGCGGGCCGTGTTTGTCTCGATATCGTAAACGATCAGCCCGGCAGGAACGGGGGAACCTCCACGGTTGCCGCTATCTGTTATGAAGATAGTGCCGGTCTGCTCGTCAACATGCAGGTCGTTCAGGAATGACGTGGCGGGGTTTGCAACGTCTGGGCCGATTTCATACCGGACCAGTTCTTTCCCTGTCTTGACATCGTAGGCGAGTAGCTTTTGGCCGCCCTCCGGCGCGGCATCCTCCCCCGCAACCCAGCCAAGATCGAGGATCCAGTAACGTCCCTGGCTGTCAATGAAACCGCCCAATCCGTTGCGGATTGCTTTTGGATCCGAAAGATTGTGCGTAGCCGCATTCGGCCAAGGGTGCAGCAAACCGTCAGCATCTACCCGGTTGATTGTCGCGGGCACTTGCGCGTCAATCCATCGTGGGACTGAGACAAAAATAGTGCCGTCGGGCCCGCCTTCGACACCGGCCAGGGGCGCACGGGTTCCAATATCTGCGGGCGCAGAAGGCGCGTCCTCTGCCCACTTTAGGGTAGTCCATTTGTGCAGGGCGACGGGTTCGGCAAGCACCGGACTTGCCGTCAGGATTGCAGCAATTGTAAGTATCGTTTGTTTCATGTTTTCGCTCCGAATGACTTGCCGAGAATGAAGACATTCCGCCAAATCACGAAATCGATAGTTATGATTTCTGAAATCGGTAATGTGATTTATAAATTTGGAGATCGGTCTGTAGTCTGTCCAAAAAAGGGAGGCCCACGATGCCATTCACTCGAACGGACCTGGGCGCGCTCGATCTCAATCTGCTTCATGCATTGGTGGTTTTGGTCGAAGAGCGCTCGACCACTACCGCCGCAAAACGCCTGGGCCTGGCTCAGTCCACCGTATCTGGGACCTTAAAGAAGTTAAGGCATGCGGTTGGCGATGAGCTCCTTGTTCGCCATGGGCGCGAGCTCGAAGCAACGCCACGTGCTTTGGAATTGGCCGAGGCGTGCCGACCTCATCTCGATGGGCTCATCGCGGCCATTGGAGCCCTTTCGCCATTTGATCCTGCAACTGACACGCACATCTTTCGCCTCGGCTGCACCGATGCGGTGGCACTTACAACACTGCCGAAGCTAACTAATATCCTGAGGCGGGATGCGCCGAATTGCGACCTGGTGATCAGGATTGGTGACTATCGCATGCTACCAGGGCTCCTCGCTGCGGGCGAAATAACGACAGCGCTGGCCTATATGCGCGATGATCCCTCTGCGACGTCGAAAATGCGTGCTGTCTTGCGATCGCCTTGGGTAGTGCTACGCGACCCAACACAGCCTGTGATTAAGTCCTTAGATGATTTCGTAAATCGTCCTCATGCTTTGGTTACCCCGGCCGGCGACCTCACCGGATTTGTCGATGAAAGTTTGGCCGCGCAAAACATGACACGCCGCGTTGTCCTAGGTGTAACGTCCTTCGCTTTGCTTTTGCCGGCGCTTAAAGGGACTGACCTAGTATCCACAGTTCCGGATTTTATCGGGCATGCGCTTGCAGATCTCGGTGGGCTTGCCTGTGATCCTTGTCCCGTGCAGATACCGGCCATAACAAACTCGATGAGTTGGAGAGCAGCTGTCGATCAGGATCCAGCGGAACGCTGGTTTCGCTCACAACTTGATTTAGCGTTTACCCAACCTGAGGCAGCACGAGCTCTGTAAGAGATATCGCGAAGAGCCATTTTCAAACATGAATAGCGCCTAGATGTTTTTGATGACTTCATGGTCGAGCATCGCACATCCTTTGGTCAGGGCTATGTGCCGCTATCTGCGCCTTCATCCAAACGGCTTCTACGCGTAGCTGAAGGTCGACTTCGCCCTCACGTCAGGTTTTCCTACGCATAGCAACCAATGTCAGCTTTCAGGATCAAGTCAACAACCGTCAAATATCCGACTTGGCGGCGCGAAGCTGCCGTTCATTGAGGCCACTTCCTATGGCGGCTATGGGCCGATTTTGCCTCTGAACGGCCCTTTCTGTTTCGATGCACATTAGGTTGGGGCCGACCTACGCCGGCCCTAGTAGTTAGATCTCGACACTCTCCGAGATCGACAGTGCGTCTTCCAGATCAACGCCGAGGTAGCGAACCGTACTGTCCATCTTCTTATGGCCAAGAAGTAATTGGACTGCCCGCAAGTTGCCTGTCTTTTTATAGATTTGTGCAACTTTGGTCCGGCGCATGGAATGGGTGCCATAAGCACTGGGTTCCAATCCGATCGATTTCACCCAGTGTTTTAAGAGACGCGCATATTGCCGAGTCGAGATATGGAGACGGTCATGAAATCGGCCGGGCCATAGATACTCATTACCGATCATCATTGGATGAGAGATCCACTGCAGGAGGGTTTTCCGGGTCCCATCACAGATTTCAAACCGGACAGGTGTCTTCGTTTTTCGTTGAACAATCGACACCCGTTCTTTGACAGCGCCTGCAGCGAAGACATCCGCAACCCGGAGACACACTAGGTCGCAGCCTCTCAGCTTGCTGTCGATGGCGAGATTAAAGAGCGCCAAATCGCGAACGGCTCCTGCTAACTCCAATCGTACTCGAATGGCCCAAACGTGTTTTGGCAGCAGCGGACGTTTCTGACCTAACAGTCGGCCTTTGTTCCACGTCTTCCGGGCCGGAATAATCATGGGTAGATTTGAACAGGACATAGCAGTCTCCCTGACCGCTCCATCCCGCCTCAACGTTCAAGACATTTGAACGCTCAAGCATACAAAAATGCGCCACCAGACATTAAAAACGGCCCGAACGTGACTTGTTGGAACCGGCCCTGTGTGGTCGTTCGTTACAACCGCAGCGAATGGCCGCTTCCCGCCCTGAGAGACTGTCGTCGAATCCGGCCCGGAGCCGACATTGGTGCAAAGCGTAGCAAAGGACCGAAACGGGCTCTCACCACAGGGTCGCTGCGGTTTACTCGGATGTCTGATGAATCAGGTTCTTTGGCGGTGCCAGTTTAAGACCGGCTCAAAGATTCCGGCAGCAGAAATCAAGATCACCCCTGACAACTCCCTCAATCCAAATGGTTCGCCTGCCCAGAGTGCAGCCGTGATCGCGGCAGCACTGATTTCCGTCATGAACAGGATCGCGATCAGACCGGGGCTAAGAACCGTCGCGCCCCACATTATCGCGAATGCGGGAGGAATAACCAAAAGGAGTGCCACCGGGACCATCCAAAGCAAAACGCTTCGCATCGTTTCCCAATCCGGCATTGGCCCAGCGCCCTCCAACGGGACGACAAGCAAAAGGAGCGAAGCGACACTTCCCCAGGCAAAATAGGACAGCGTGAAGTCAATCCCGCTACCGTCCTGGTCTGATTTCATGACCACCGCTGCGACGGCCCAGATGAGCCCCCCAGCAATCGCCATCCAGTCGCCAGAGCTAAGACCACCGCCGATCTCTGCGTCGGCTCTCACGATGATCAAGAGCCCCAGCACCCCCAAGCCGATGGTTGCCCAACGGGGCATTGTAACGGGCTCCCTTAGCACGATCCACGCCAACAATGTGCTCCAGATCGGTGTCAGATAGAAAAACAGCGTTGCTCGGACCACCTCGGTGAAGATGAGAGCTCCGGCATAGCAAACGAGTGCGACACCCGCGAGTATTCCAGCAACTTGCAAAGGCCAGCCACCGTCCAGGATTTGACGACGGCGAAGGAAAATGATGGGCAAGAGCAGAAGCGTGGGCAGCACGTAGAAGACGACAACGGCCCACGCTCCGACGACACCTGCATCATCCAGCGCTCTCAATGGGATCCAGAAAATGCCCCATGCAACACCTGCCGCTGCGACTGACACCATCGCGAACGTTTCGATAGTTGATCGTTCCATCGACACTCAGATAACCTATCAAGTACTTGATAGGCAAATTCATAGGCGCTTGACCCTGCACCGATCAAGCCCCTATCAAGTACTTGATAGAAGTATTGGGCTGACGGATTGATGGGAAACGAAAAAGCCTCCGAAATACTGCTCGTAACCCGCAGAGTTATGATGGAGCGGGGTTATAATGGGTTTAGTTTCCGCGACGTTGCCGCCGGCGTAGGCATCAAGAGCGCGAGCATTCATTACCATTTCCCGACCAAGGCGGATTTGGCCGAGGCCGTCGCAAAGGATTACCGGGAGTGGTGCTTAAGGGCTTTGGCGGATTTGTCCGCACCCGATGCAACCGCGCTCCTCACCGCCTACGGCAACCTGTTTGTTGCCATGTTCAAAGACACTGGAAGTGTCTGTCTGGGCGGTGTTCTCGCAACGGATGCCGCGTCGCTCCCGCCGTCGGTCAAAGCCGAAGTCGAACGGTTCTTTCTGGGGCATCATGAATGGCTAAGTGCGGTCCTCCAAACAGGACAGAAAAATGGCGAGATCAGACCCGACCTTGATCCAATCGCATTCGCGAGGACGTTTGTGTCCAGCATGGAAGGAGCCATGATGGTCTCGCGCGCCACTGGAAACCCACACCATCTGACCGAGACGATTGATCAACTCGTCCATTTGGTGCGACCGTTGTCGCGGTAGAGCTTAAATGAAGCGATACCCGATGTTCGGGATCTGACTTTGAAAGACCATTGCGTCCGCTCCGCGGACTAATGTGCAGAGTACAGCGAACGTCTGCTGTCCGCCCATTCCGCCATTGCCCTGACATACCTCAATGCCCCAAGTGAGATTGGTTTCGAGCCGCATCAGCGCAAAAAAACACAGCCAGGGTGATCACCCGTCTTGCAGCACTTTTTGCACCCGCGTGCGGGCGGCTTCTTCGGCCTCGAGCTGTGCAAGCTCGGTTTCGAGGCGCATGAAAAACGGCAGGTAGTCGTCGCCCCATTTCTGGACCAGCAGGGCCGTGGTTTTTAGGGAGAGGTCATTTCGAAGCACCATCAATTGCTTTCAAGCAATTTTATGAAGCCAGAACCTTAGATGCGCAAAACCTGATGTTTCGGGAGTTTTGGAAACGGGAGAGGGTCTGGAACCACCTATACGCGGAGTATGGTCCCGCTGCTCCTGAAAACTCAAAACCGCGTAATCCCACATATTCCCGGATAATCCCGGCTAAAACTCTCTGGTGCCGATTAATTGCGGCCAGTGCCAATTAATTCTGACAAGTACATAATAATCTGATGCAGTTGTCAGAATTGAATGGCATTGGAAGCTATACTTCTGGCCGCAGTTAACTGGCCTCAGTCTGCCAAGTTTACTTTGGTTTCCATAAATCGTGTTTCTGAACCGGTTCCAAATTTGCCAAGAGGCACAATCAGCGTCACACAGGAGCTTCAGCACCAGCAGGCTACTCGTCCCGTGCATCGTTCTGTGAGAGAATACGAACTCCACCATCGTGAGATCGCTGAAGTTCGAGATGTCTTCATTCGCACAATCGGGAGGACTTGATGAGCGAAGCATTGATAGAGCGGGAAGTGGGTGCCTTTCGGTTTGTTGATATCTCGGCGAGCCGTGAAGTCAGAAAAGCTATGGATGTTGCCAAGGAAGTCTCGCAATACCCGGTGCTCATCAGTTCCAAGCCGGGCATGGGCAAATCCACTGCCTTGCGGCACCATGCTTGGAACCTGAACGCCCTTTATTGAGAGGTCCGGCGTGCAGACAAGACTGGGAAGTGCATGCTGACTGTGATCTTCATCGAAGTACTTAAGGATCCGTCAAAGACCACAGCTCTTGCAGGTGTTTTGAGGTGTTGTTTTTGGACGTAGTGTAGAAAATGATTGAAAGTGGGATACTACCGTAGTTCGAACTGAGATTTATCATTTTGCCGCTTTCCAGCTCCCGATGAACCATGCTCATGGGAAGCCAGGAAACGCCGAGACCACTTGATACAAGTTCTTTGATCCCGGCGGAAAATGCTGTGACATAAACCGGATTCTGAGCGCTGTTGGCCGTCCCGAACTGGCTGCCGTTCTGGTTTAGAAGCTCACCGAAATGACTGTTTTCAGGATAGGCAACTGCGGGCGTATCTTCCGGCAAACATCCATCCGCCAACACGGTGTATCGCAGCCTTCCGCCAATGACAGGTATCAGACGGTCTTTGCCCCATTCATTGCGTTGAACAGTAATGTCAAAGGGCAAAGGTGCCGAATTTTCTGCTTCGTAACACAACAGCACCGAAGCCTCACCGCGCAAAAACATCGATATACAGTCTGTCCGGTTGCCGGCCTTCAGGCGGAAATTTACCTGCGGAGCCTTCTCCCGGGTTAAGGCAGCAATGTCAGGGAAAGCGGAAAACAGCAGCGAATGTTGTGTCGTAATTGTTACCTGCACGCGTTCTGGAGAATAGGTCCGGACACGATTTCGAAGTTCCCCAGCCCTTTTGACGATGGATTTTATTTCCTCTTCGTTGTCCAGAAGCGCCGGGTGGATTTCAACGCTGTTGGCTTTTCTCTCCAACAAAGGTGTCCCTAGCCAATCTTCAAAGGATCTTATGCGCCGGGAAAAGGCGGGCTGCGTAATGTTCCGCCGGGCCGCTGCCCGCGTAAGGTTCTGTTCCTCTAGGAGAACAAGAACATCCTCAAACCAGCGTAAGTCCATTCAATCCTCAATTAGGCATACATTTTGTATGGGTAGGCAGTCGTTTATGCATTTTATTTCTCTCAAATAGCAACTCATCATAAGAAAAAATTTGCCTGGAGGAATGTTTCCGTGAGTTTGCCGAATAACATCGAAGTCGCTTCAGGGCGGGAAACACCCGCAGCGGATGTGCGCTTGTGCAAAGAATTGTCCATTATATTGTCAAAGTTTCCACGCATTCGTTTCGGGCACTTGCCGACGCCATTGGAGCCGCTTGACCGGCTCAGTGAACAGCTTGGTGGACCGCGCATATGGGTTAAGAGAGATGATTGCACCGGCCTGTCCTCCGGCGGCAACAAAACGCGCAAACTTGAGTATCTGATGGCTGATGCCCTCGCAAACGGGGCCGACACGGTCATCACGCAAGGCGCAACACAGTCCAATCACGCTCGGCAAACAGCCGCAGCGGCTGCCAAGCTCGGCCTCAAGTGTCACATTCTGCTGGAAGACAGAACCGGTTCTAACGACCGGCAATACAATTCCAACGGCAATGTGTTGCTGGATCTTTTACACGGAGCTGCCGTAGATAAGCGCCCGGGCGGTGCGGATATGAACGCTGAGATGGACGCCCTCGCCGAAACTCTCCGCAAGAACGGTGCCACACCATACATTATTCCAGGTGGGGGCTCGAATGCCATCGGTGCTCTTGGTTATGTCAATTGCGCCCGCGAACTGAGCGAACAGGCTGGCGAAATTGGCTTGAAAATCGACTGTCTTATTCATGCGACTGGAAGCTCAGGTACTCAAGCAGGGTTGGTGGCCGGATTAGCCGCCATCAAGAGCGACATTGATCTCCTAGGTATTGGCGTCCGTGCTCAGCAAGAAAAACAAGAGCAGATGGTCTTCGATCTTGCCGAAAAAACAGCGGAATTGCTGGGCACCGGCTTGCTGATTGATCGTTCTTCAGTGAAAGCCAATTGCAATTATGTGGGGCCGGGATATGGCCTGCCGACAGACGGTATGTGCGAAGCGCTTAAGCTGCTGGCCAGAACGGAAGGATTGCTCTTCGACCCGGTTTACTCCGGTAAGGGCCTCGACGGCATGATCGATTTGATCCGTAAAGGTGCATTTTCCGAACAGAAAAACATTGTCTTCCTGCACACCGGCGGCAGCGCGGCTCTGTTTGGTTATCCGGATCTTTTCGGCTTTTGAGTGGTAATTCGACGACCAAGTAACGAGCGGCAGCGCAACCAAAAAAACCGACTAAGAGCACAGCCGCCAGCCTGGCAACACAACCGAGCTGAAGTTCTAACACCACCCAGGGTAACGAGAACAACTGCTAATCAGGACCCGTTCATCTACCAGAAATCGTTCTGAAATTCGGGAGAACCCAAAAACATAAGCCGGAAAACCGGCATGACCTACCAGAGGAGTTAAGAATGAAACTGAACTTGAAATGCCTATTTGCGGCAACAGCGATGAGCGTTCTGGCGCTGCCAGCCAACGCTGCGGAAGAAGTTAAAATCGGTGTGCCATCTTGGACCGGCGCACAGGCGATAGCCCATCTTTTGGCAGCCGTTGTCGAAATGCGTATTGGCGGAAAAGCGGAGCTTGTTCCGGGCAACAACGCCACCATTTTTCAGGCCATGGACCAGGGCAAAGGCGACATTGATGTCCATCCTGATGTGTGGCTCCCAAACCAGCAAAGCTTTACCAAGAAATATGTTGATGGCGCAGGCACAGTGACCCTTTCGTCCAATCCTTATGAAGGCAACCAGGGCTTCTGCGTCTCCAAGAATTTTGGCGAGGCCAACAACATCACCGATATTGCTGACCTCGGACGGCCAGATGTGGCGGCAAAGATGGACAGTGACGGTAACGGCAAAGGCGAGATGTGGATCGGGGCTCCGGGGTGGGCATCGGCCAACGTCAATGAAGTTAAGGTTCGCGACTACGGCCTGATGGATTTCATCGAGCCAATCCGCGCTGAAGAAAGCGTTAAGACTGCCCGGGTGAAAGACAGTATCGCCAAGGGCGAAGGCTACGCATTCTATTGCTACAAGCCACATGCGATCTGGTACATGTTTGACGTCAAGATGCTGACGGAACCAACCTTTGATCCAGAGAAATACATCATGGTTCAGCCGTCTGACGATGCGGATTGGTTTGAAAAATCCTCAGTTGCAACCAAGGACGCGCTCAAGGAAGTTCAGATAGCCTGGTCCAACTCTTTGCCAGAGCGGTCACCGGCAATTGCGGAATTCTTCTCCAATTTTTCTCTGACAGCGGATGATGTCAGCGGATTTGCCTTCGAAATCAGCGGAAATGGACGTGATCCGTCTGAGGTTGCCCGTGAATGGGTTGAGGCGAATTCGGATCGGGTCGACTCCTGGCTGGGCCTCTAAAGACCAAATACCTATCAGCATAGAGTGGCATCAGCATGGCTGGTGCCGCATCAATTCTAAGCCGGCCGGCGGTTGGTAATCTCGGGGTGTCACACAATGAATGATGACGAGGTCATTGAACTTTCCAACATTTGGAAAATATTCGGGACTGACCCGGACGCTGCCTTAAAGGCTGTTCGAGAGGACGGTCTTTCGAAAGCTGAAGTTCTGGAAAAGTATAACGCTGTGGTGGGGGTCGCAGATGTCAGCCTGTCCATCAACCGCGGAGAAATCTTCTGCATCATGGGGCTTTCGGGCAGCGGAAAGTCGACATTGGTGCGCCATTTCAACCGTCTTCTCGAGCCCACCTTTGGCCGGATTTCCATTGAAGGAACCGATGTCATGGCTCTTGGCCGCCACGAATTGCAGTCCTTCAGAAACCAGAAGATCGGCATGGTGTTTCAAAACTTTGCGTTGATGCCGCACCGGTCTGTTCTAGACAATGTGGCCATGCCTCTGGAAATTCGGGAAGTCCCGAAAAATGAGCGTATGCGCCAGGCTGCGGCCTATCTGGACATCGTGGAGCTTGGTGCTTGGGGATCAAAATACGCCCATGAATTATCCGGCGGTATGCAACAACGAGTTGGTCTGGCCCGCGCCCTGGCAGCCGATCCAGACGTTCTGCTGATGGACGAGCCTTTCAGCGCTCTAGACCCGCTAATCAGGCGGCAATTGCAAGATGAGTTCATTCGTCTCAGCAAGATCTTGAAGAAGACAACGGTCTTCATCACACATGATCTGGATGAAGCTGTCCGGATTGGTGATCGCATTGCCATCATGCGGGATGGCCGGATTGTCCAGGTTGGAACGGCTGAAGACATCGTCATGCATCCGGCAGACGATTATGTTGCAGATTTTGTTGCCGGCATCTCGCGGCTGAAAGTCGTCCGCGCTCATGCCGTCATGCAGCCGCTTGGCGAGTATACCGCCAGTAACGGACCGCTGTCCGTCAATGCCCCGCGTGTTGATGAAAGCGAAACCCTCAGCAACCTCATCAATATGGCAATCAATACCGATGATGCCATCATCGTTGAAGATGCCGGTACTGAAGTCGGAGTGATAACGCGTCCGAATATTCTGAGAACGGTCATCGAAGGCACTGAGGTATCATGATGGATCAGGTCAACATGTCACTTTCAGACGCTGAAGTAGAAGCCGCGCAAGCCTATTCCGACGAACGCAAAAAGAACATCAAAGCCTTCGTCCGCACGAACCCAGGCTATTACATCTCCAACTTCGATCACATCGGCGCCAGCTCTCGATTCACTGCGACCTTCAACATGATGGCTGGTCTTTTTGGTCCCATCTGGTTCGGAGCGAGAGGGCTATGGTCATGGGCCCTACCTTTCCTGATCATTGAGACCTTCGCGATCGTCCAGATTGCCCGCGGTTTGTTTGGAGATCTGGCAGCCGATGCGATGGCACGGATTGCCTCCATAGAAGGAACTTTGGACCTTCGACGCCAACAGCTGGCCGCCGCAGTTGAAAGCGGTTCCGATAAAGCCGACGTCTACCGGCGTACTGTGGAGTCGCTAGAGGCCAATATCGGCGGCATCCAGCTGGAAGCCCAGGCTTTAGCCGACCAGGGCATATGGATCGCACTGTCTGGTCTTGCCGTCCTTGTGCTGGCAAAGATAATCCAGGCTGTGACGGCCAATTGGGCTCTGGAACATCGCTTCACCGAGTGGCTTTCCGACAAAACCATCCGGTCCGGAATGCCGGTGTCCCAAATTGTTTTCAGTGCCGTTTTCATGGTTTTGATCGTACTTGCTTCTTTGCTGCACTACAGTTTTCCTGGCCGTTTTTCTTTGCTGACAGCCTTTCCGACTGATCCCGAGTTCCGGCTTTTCAGTATTGATGCAGTTGAAGCCTTCTTTGCGTATTGTGTTGCCAACGGGGAAGCTCTTTTTGATGCCATAACCTACGGTATCCGGCTTTTGCTCGATGCCCTAGAGCTGGTCTTCGTTAGCACCCCGTGGATCGTGGTTGCCAGCTTGATCATCTTACTGACCTGGCTCACAGCTGGCGTGCGCACGGCAGTCTGGTCTGGAGCGTTTTTGGCCTACATGGGACTGCTTGGTTTCTGGGACAAAGCCATGACAACATTGGCGCTTCTGGGCACGGCTGCTTGTCTATCGATTGTCATCGGCATCCCGCTCGGAATGTTCGCTGCAAGACGCCCACGCTTTTATGCGGTCATTCAGCCTATCATGGATTTCATGCAAACCATGCCGGCCTTTGTCTTCATGATCCCGGTTATTGCCTTCTTCGGCACCGGCAAGCCCGCAGCGGTGGTCACGACCATGATCTTCGGCGGCACACCGGTTGTTCGCCTGACGGTTCTGGGTTTGCGCGGTGTTCCGGAAAGCGTGCGTGAGGCAGCAATCGCCTTTGGCGCGAACAAATGGTACCTGTTGACTAAGGTCGATTTGCCGCTGGCCAGTCCCTCCATTCGGGCCGGCATCAACCAGACAATCATGCTCTCGCTTGCAATGGTCGTGGTTGCGTCCTTGATTGGAGCCAAGGGCCTTGGCGAAGACGTTCTGGAAGCCCTTCAGTATGCCAATGTTGGGCAGGGGATTCTCGCAGGATTTTCCATCCTGTTTTGCGCTATGATCCTGGACCGGATTGTTCAGGGCGGCCGCAGATGATCCCATTGGTACTGGTGCACGGTTTCATGGGAGGCAGCGGGCAATGGGAATTGCAATCACCGCTTGCTGCCACTGCGCCGCTGATCCCAGTGGATCTTCCAGGTTTTGGTAACAATGCAGATCTTACTCCGATCAATTCGATCGGCGGGTTTGCGGATTGGGTCCTTAAGTACCTTACTGGGCAAGGCATTGAGGATTTCCACCTGCTCGGTCATTCCATGGGCGGTATGATTGTTCAGGAAATGGTCAAACGTGCGCCGGAACGTGTCAACCGGCTGGTGCTTTACGGCACCGGCCCCCTTGGGGTCATGCCCGGCCGGTTTGAGCCTATAGAAACCTCCATGAAGCGGGCAGTTGAAGATGGTCCGCAAGCCACGGCAAAGCGGATCTCAGCCACTTGGTTTTTAGACTGTGAAAGTGCGAGGGAATATCCGGCCTGTTCCGCGATCGCCGAACAGAGCAGCCTTGAAGCGATCCTAGCCGGGCTGGAGGCTATGCGGGATTGGTCAGGACGGGACGCCCTTGATGCGATCCGAGCGGAAACGCTGATCTTGTGGGGGGACAAGGACCGGGCCTACCTTTGGCCACAAGTGGAAACCCTTTGGTCATCCATCCCCAATAGCCATCTGGCTGTTGTGCCGGGTTGTTCCCACGCTGTGCACATGGAAGAACCTGGGTTGTTTAACCAGTTTGTGGCTCGGTTTTTAGATACTCGCTGAAGCGACTTTATGAATAGATGCCATGCCTTCGATGCTTATTCGGATAACGGTTCAAACTGCAGCGTAAGTCTGCTCCCCGCCCTTTGGAACCATGGCCAATTCTTCCAACATCGGCACTTTCGGCCCCAAGCTGTCATTTTAACCAGATGTGGCGGAGGTCTCGATGGCGTCCCATTTGCAAATTCGTCGGGGTGCAATTAGCGGCGGCTTTTCATGCTCTCGTTAAAAACGCAGTTCGGATAGCTTCTTTCACGGCATCAACAGCATGCGCAAAAGAACTGCTTTTTCAAAAAAAATTAATGCCAACAATTTGCTTGCCGATGCTCGTCCCATATAAATTGCCCTTGATTTGCGCATTTGATCAAAATATCATGGCGCATAATATGCAAGTTCCGGCAATAGTTTGGGCTGATTAGTCCTGGTTTTCCGGTGATTGACAAATGATTGGTGGGGTGCCCCCGGAAAAGCTGGGGCATCTGCAGGGATCGGATCTGAAGAGATGGTGACGCCAGGCGAGCGCAAAACATTGGCCGAGGGTGCCCCTGACGGGACGCCTGTTCTCCGCCTTGCTGGTTCTCGCGTCACCCTGGCAGATCGTGTTTACTTACAAATCCGAAATGCGTTGATGTCTGGCCAGTTCATGCCTGGGCAAACGCTGACGATAGACCTTCTGTCGAAACAGTTCGGTGTCAGCCATATGCCTGTCCGCGAAGCGTTGCGGCGGCTGAGCGCAGTGGAGGCGCTGGAAGTAGCGCAAAATGGCTCCGCGCGGGTGCCTTTGGTCTCTATCGAACGGCTAAGCGATATCTGCACCAACCGTTTGCACATCGAGAGCCATGCAGCGGCTTTGGCAGCTGGCAAAATCGACACGGCCTCGCTTTCAAGACTGACTGCCATTGCCGAGGCACATGAAGAGTGCCGCCAGAACAACGAAGTTTATCGGATGCTTGAGCTCAATCAGCAGCTGCATTTCGAAATTTACGCTTTGGCCGGATCACCGATCATGATGCAGATCATCGAGAACTTGTGGTTACGTCATGGGCCTTACATGCGGTTGTTGACAGACGATCTGGTGAAGCAGGTCGGGCCGAACTCCAATCTGGAAGTCGGGCCGGGACACAAGATGTTGATGACCGCGCTGAAAGCCGGGGATGAGAGTGCCGCAGCTGCTGCACTCAAAACCGACATTTTGGGTCCGTACGAAATGCTTCAGGAGCTCTGTCGTGAATATATAGAGGCAGAGCAGAGATGACTATTGAGGTGGTAATAATCAGCATAAGCGCAGATGCATAACAAGAAAAACCAAAGTGAAATACCGGAAGAAAGTGGCTATCAATCAATAACAGCAGCGGCGGGAGCAAATGGCTGAAGAGATCAGGGCAGAAGTGAAATTGTCGAGCACAGATTTGCGTGCGGATCTACCGTTTATGACTCAGCGTCTGGGTCTAGATCTTGATACGATCTATCCTGCCGATAATCCGCAGGTCGCAGTTCTGTCCGGTCACGGTGTCCGCCTCAGGATACAGGAAGATGCTTCCGGGCCCTCCGGTGAAATTGGGCTGATGGCCAGCAATCCGGATGCGATTGCTGATGGTGTACGCGACCTCGTATCGCCGGGCGGCATCAAGGTCTGGATTGACGAACTCAATCCCCCGCTTGTGCTGCCCCAAACCGAACACGCTTTTGTCGTGCGGCGGTTGGCAGACCAAGCGCCTTGGGTCATTGGCCGAGCTGGTATGGAATATCGTGACCTGGTGCCGTCTCGCCTGGGCGGTGCGATGATTGCCTCTCATATAAGGGTTCCCGATGGCCCGGTGCCGGATATGGTTCATTTCCATAAGGTCGGGTTTCAGCTCATTTTCTGTATCCGGGGCTGGGTAGACGTTCTTTATGAAGATCAAGGCGATGTTCGCCGTTTGCATGCCGGAGACTGTTTTATCCAGCCACCGGAAATCCGGCATAGGGTTCTTCATGCTGCGGACGGGATTGAAGTTGTCGAGATTGGGGTTCCTGCCGAACATGTCACCGAAATCGACCACCTAATGAAATTGCCTACGCCGAACTTTCGGCCGGACCGGGAATGGAACGGGCAAAGATTTGTACATAGTGTTGCCAAGGAAGGTGTGTTCGCGCCGTTCCGAATTCCAGGTTTTGAAGCACGCGACACAACGATCAACGAAAACACTAAAGGCGTCGCTTCTGTTCTGGTGGCCCGGCCAGTTGGCGGGGATCCTAAATGGACCCGGCACAATGGCGACATCGTCTTTAATTTTGTCATGTCCGGCAGCATGGTTTTGGAGGGTGAGGGCAAAGATCCGTTCCAACTGTCACCGGGCGACGCATTTGTCGTTCCTCCGAATATGGCAACAAGATACCGCGACATGACAGAAGACTTGCAGCTGATGGAGGTCAGTTTGCCAGGCACTTTCAAAACGGAAATTGAGGGAATTGATTATTGAACGGAGACTTTGGGTTTTTGCTTCTGAGGAGGGGACAATAACCTGAAAACTAGATGCGCAGAGAAAAACAATACCGCGCATTTTAATGAGCATTTGCCGGTTGAACGCAGCAAGTCGCGCGCAAAACTGGATGGGTGTTGACCAAAAAGGGAGGAATGAAATGAGCAAATCAACAAGCTTGTTGGCTGCGGTGGCGCTGGTCGTAACCGGAGGCGTTGCCTTAGCTGATGACACAAAAGTCGGTATCTTGATGGATATCACAGGGCCGATCGCAAGTTTCATTCCGCCATTGCAAAATGCGGCCAATCTGGCCGTCAATCAGGCGAACGAGCAAGGCGGATTGCTTGATGGCAAAGCCATTGCCGTATTTGGTGATACCACCGGGTCAGCACAAGGCGCTGTCGATGCCGCGGGCAAGCTGGTCAATATTGAGAATGTTCCGATCATCATGGGGTCGCTTATGTCCGGCACGACGATCGCAGCAGCTGAAGCGGTCGCAATTCCAGCCGGGGTTGTGCAGATTTCGCCAACGGCAACATCGCCAGCGATTACCGACATTGAGGACAATGACCTGATGTACCGGATCGTTCCATCCGACAATTATCAGGGGGAAGTACTTGCCAAAATGGTGCTGGAAGCCGGCAACAAGGAAGTTGCCGTCACCTATGTGAACAATGATTATGGTGTTGGCATCGGACAGACGTTCATTGAAGCTTATAAGGCTGCAGGCGGCAAGATAACGTCCGCTGTCAAACATGAAGAAAAGAAAGACTCCTATCGCTCCGAGCTGGCAACACTTTCGCAAGCTGGTGGCAGTGCGTTGGTCGTCATTGCCTATGCGGGCGATTCAGGCGGCAAGATTGTCAAACAATCGATTGAGGGCGGCTTGTTCACCAACTTCATCGGTACAGATGGTTTGCGCGATGAAGCGTTGATCAACGATATCGGCGCTGAAGCATTGGCAACATCGTTTTTTTCATCGCCAACATCGCCGGCTGACAATCCGAACCAGGGCACGTTGCATGAGTTGTACAACGCCGCTTATGGCGAAGGTGCGGACAAGGCGTTTGTCGATCAGACCTATGATGCAACATTCCTGACATTGCTGGCGATTCAGAAGGCCGGATCAACTGATCGCGCAGCCATGGCGGCAGCCCTTCGTTCGGTCGCTTCGGCCCCAGGTGAAAAGGTCGGGCCTGGTGAATGGGCAAAGGCCCGGAAGTTGTTGATGGACGGTAAGGACATTGATTACGACGGCGCTGGCGGGTCGTATGACTTCGACAAGAACGGCGATGTGTCCGGATACATCGGCAAATTCGTTGTTGACGGAAATTCCTACAAACAAACCGAAGTGATGCAATAACTCACGACGGGTTTGACGATATGCATCACCCGGCTCCCGGGTGGTGCAAGCGGGTAGGGGGGACAATGATCCGTGTCGAACATGCCACCGTCAGCTTTGGCGGGCTAAAGGCAGTCAACAATCTGAGTTTTGATATCGAAGATGGTCAGATTACCGGTCTAATCGGCCCCAATGGGGCCGGCAAGACAACCATGTTCAATGCCATTGCCGGTCATGTGCCACTGAGCACCGGCAGGATATTTCTGCAAGACACCGATATCACAGCGCTGGCACCCCATGCCCGATCAAAACTTGGTTTGGCGCGCACGTTTCAATTGCCGCATGAATTCGCTCGTTTGACGGTTTTGGAAAATTTCATGGTTTCAGCGGCAATGCCCATCGGCGAAAACGTCTTCAACGTTGTGTTTAGGCGGGGGCGGTTTCGCGGCGAAGAGCGTGCGGCCTATCATGAGGCTCGCGAGATGATTGAGCTGCTGGAAATAGACCATGTTGCCGACGAGTTGGCAGGCAATCTTTCCGGGGGCCAAAAGAAATTGCTCGAGCTTGGCCGGGCATTGATGACCAAACCCTCCATCATTTTGCTTGATGAAATTGGTGCGGGTATCAACCGCACGCTTCTCGCCAAATTGTCGGAAAAGATCCTTTATCTGAACCGGGCAAAGGGATTGACCTTCTGCCTCATCGAACATGACCTCGATTACGTGTCCAAACTCTGTAACTCCGTTGTCGTCATGGCGCAGGGAGAATTGTTGATGTGCGGTACAGTCGACGAAGTGCGGCAAGATGAGCGTGTGATCGAAGCCTACTTTGGCGGCGGTAAATATGAGGCGACGGCATGACCTCTGTGCTCAATGTCTCGGGCATTACAGCTGGATATGGCGGCGCCTCCATAATCGAAGAGATCAATCTTGATTTGGCTCAACACGAAATTGCAGTTGTCATTGGCCCGAATGGAGCTGGAAAATCGACGCTGCTCAAGACGATATTTGCTCTGACAAAGATCAGCGATGGTTCCATTCGTTTCATGGGCAAGGACATTACCGGTGTTAAGACCAACGACCTGGTACCGCTTGGCATTTCCGCAGTTCCCCAGAACCGGAATGTGTTTCCAACGCTTACGATCGAAGAAAACCTTGATATTGGCACATATGCGTCACCGCCTAATGACAAAAAAGCGATACGTGACAAAGTTTTGGGGCTGTTTCCTGATCTAGTAGATAAGTTACACCAACCTGCGGGTGAGCTCTCAGGTGGACAACGGCAGATGGCTGCTATGGGGCGCGCATTGATGAGTGAACCTTCATTGCTGTTGCTCGATGAGCCGACAGCTGGGTTGTCACCAGCTTACCTGGAAAAGATCTTTGATCTGTTGCTTGATATTCGCAAAAACGGTGTCACCATTTTAATGGTTGAACAAAATGCGAAACAGGCACTGCGAATTGCCGACATGGGGCATGTGTTGGTGAATGGTCGCAATTTTGTGTCCGACACAGGCGCAGCCCTATTGGCAGATGAGAGCGTACGCCGCTCCTTTTTGGGGGGGATGGACTCATCAACGATATAGTCTTTTTCATAAACCTGTATCTGGTGCCTGGGCTGACCATTGGGTCGATTTATGCCTTGGGCGCAGTCGGAATCTCCATGATATTCGGTATTTTGAGGTTCGCTCATTTTGCCCATGGCGATCTGATGACCATCGGAGGCTACGGCGTTTTGACGGCAGTCTGGTTTATCCCGTTGCATCCTTTGTTGTTGCTGCCATTTGGCATTGCGCTGTCCATAGTTGCTGCGCTGGCCGTTGACCGGTTTTTTTATCGGCCATTGCGCCAGTTGCCGACCATTTACACGGTGATATCCTCATTCGGTGTTGCGCTGATTTTCCGCTCTTTGGCTCAACTGTTCTGGAGTTCAGGCAATCAGGTTTTCATACCCGGTGTACGCCCGCCTTTAGTGCTGTTTGATACGTTCCGAATTTCCGTTCTCCATGCCCAAGTGATCGTCCTGACCATCTTGATTGCCTTCGCGTTGCATTTGTTTCTCAGCCGCTCTCGAATGGGCCGGTCGATGCGGGCTGTCGCGGATGAGCCGGAGCTGGCGGAAGTTGCTGGTCTTGATACCGAGCGTGTGGTCCGCTGGACATGGATCATAGGCGCGTCACTGGCGGCAACAGCAGGTGTTTTTGCCGGAATGGACACCAGTATGCACCCTAATCTCGGTTGGAACTTGTTGCTGCCAATGTTTGCCGCTGCGATCTTGGGCGGTATTGGCAGACCTATGGGCGCCATTGCAGGTGGCTTGATCATCGGTCTTGCTGAGGAATTGGTGACCTATCCCTGGATAGGGACAGATCCCTTTATTTCTCCCTCGTATAAAACCGCCATTGCCTTCTTCTTCATGGTTGGTCTGCTGATCTTCCGTCCGCAAGGGCTGTTCAAGGGGAGGCTGCTCTGATGGAACTGACCGGGCTGTTCTTCTATGTCGTAAGCTTGCTGATTGCCGGTGGTATCTATGCGATCCTGTGTCTGGCGCTGAATATTCAGTGGGGCATGGGCGGTTTGTTCAACGCCGGAATTGCGGGTTTCTTCGCGGTGGGCGCATACAGTTCGGCCATCGTGACTGCGGCCTCCACTCACAAACATCTTGGCGGATTCGAATTGCCGATCCCGTTCGGCCTAGCAGCGGCCGCAATAATCGCCGGACTGGCAGGGTGGGCAGTGGCTCGGATCTGCGTTCGGTTGAAGAGCGATTATCTTGCAATGGCGTCGATTGGTATTGCAGAGATTCTGCGTCTTGTGATCGTCAACGAAGATTGGCTGACAAATGGCAGTCTCGGGATTTCGAGGATCCCACGCCCCTTTGGTGATTTGGTGCAAGGACGGGCCGGCGACTTTGTCTTCTTGTGTGTGGTTTGGAGCATCGTTGCGATCGTCTACGTGATCGCGCAACGTCTTTATCAAAGCCCTTGGGGCCGTGTTCTGCGCGCAATCCGTGACAACGAATATTCCGCAAAGGCCGTAGGCAAGGATGTCGAGAAATTCCGCCAACAGACCTTCATCATTGGTGCCGCGATTATGGGTGTCGCCGGGGCTTTGTCTGCGCATTATTTCAAGTTTTTGTCCCCAACTGCGACCGAGCCACTGCTGGTAACCTTCCTTGTCTGGGTCATGTTGATGGCCGGCGGATCAGGAAACAATCGCGGGGCGATCCTCGGCGCTATTGTCATCTGGTTCATCTGGTCAGCAACGGAAATCCTAACCAGCAGTTTGCCACCGGAATGGATCACCCGTTCGTCCTACATTCGGATGTTGCTTGTCGGTCTGTTGCTGCAATTCGTATTGCAGCGGTTCCGTGCGGGGTTGCTGCCGGAGAAACCTCCAAAGATCCACTATGACTAAAAAAGGCCGACACATGAGTGTTGCGACGAGAAACTCTATCCCAGAGGCTTATTTCCTCTACCATTCCATCGGAATGTATCCGGGCAAGGAAGACGATCTCGTAGCGGCCATGGGCGAATATGCACGGGTCTGGTCGGCGACCAATGATCAGCAGTGGGGCTATGTGCTGCGAAAACGTCAGGATTTCATTGATCACTGGCGCCAAATCATCAATGCGCCGAAAGGCTCTCTGACGACTTGTGACAGCGTGACCCAAGGGGTGCATTCCATCGTGACCGGCATGCAGCCAAGCCGGTTGAAGGGTAGGAAAGTGCTGGTCGCGGCAGATTGCTTTCCGTCGGTACACTTCCTGCTGTCCGGACTGGCGCAACGTTTTGATTACACACTTGTCACTGTTCCCAAACGGGTGGGCGAAACCTGGGTTGCTGATGAGGATTTCATCAATGCCTGGGACAGGGATGTTGCGCTGGCCCTGGTTACGTGGGTGACCTCAACCGGGTCGTTCCGATGTAATCTGGAAGCTGTCGTGGCTCATGGCCGCGAGATGGGCAGCTTGATTGGAGTGGATATTACTCAGGCAGCGGGATTGATCCCATTTGACGTCATGGCACCTAAAATCGACTTCGCAGTGTCCACCAGCCTTAAATGGATGTGCGGGACGTCGGGTGCCGGCATGATCTACATGGACAAGGATCTGATCCCTGATTTCGAGCCTGAGGTTCGTGGTTGGTTTTCTCAAAATAATCCATTTTCCTGGGATCTGGACCGGTTTTCATTCGCGCCCGACATGCGTCGCTTTGACAGCGGAACACCTGCCTCTGTTCCGGCCATCGCGTCTCTTCCGGCGCTGAAATGGCACGCAAAACAAGACAGGGCAGAGATGGTTCGCCACAATCGCGAACTAATCGACATGATCATTGGTCACGCTGACAATCTGAGCCTGCCGCTGCAAAGCCCCCGCGATGCAAGCAACCGCGGCGGTTCAATCATGCTGCAGATGCCAAACAAGGCCGAAGCTGGAGCTGTCGTCGGCGCTCTTGGTGTTGAAGGCATTTCTGTCGACTTTCGCGATCAATTGATGCGCCTGTCACCCGGAGTTCTGACGGAAGCAGATTCTGTTGAGAAAACCTTCGATATTGTTGGTCAGGTGATGAAACGCCGGTCCGTCCGGTTTGCCGGTAAACAACCGGAAAGTGATCAGAAGTCCACGCCCAAATTCAATCCCGATGAAGTGCTGGGCAGCCTTGGTACAAAACTCCTGAACGGTGAGATCAAAGTGATTGATTGCACGGCTGTTCTTGGACCGAACACACCGATCCTGCGCCTGCCGGAAGGATTTGCGAAAAACACGCCGAAAGTCGAGATCCACAAAATCAGTGAATATGACTTGGACGGACCATTCTTTGCCTGGAACTGGCTGAAACTGGGCGAACATTCTGGGACCCACTTCGACGCGCCACATCACTGGTTGTCTGGCAAGGATCATGCTGATGGTTACACCGATACTCTAGATGTTCAACGGCTGATAGGGCCGGTCAATGTTATTGATTGTTCGACGGAATGCGCTGACGATCCTGATTTTCTGCTGACTGCGGAAGCGGTGAAGGACTGGGAAGCAGAGCACGGGGAAATCGGTGCTGGTGAGTGGGTCGTGATGCGCACAGACTGGGATAAGCGGGCGGATGATGAAGACGAGTTCCTGAACGAAGATCCCGATCCGCTGGAGGACGGGGCGCACAGTCCTGGACCGACAACTGGGTGCATCGATTATCTATTGTCCAAAGGCATCGTCGGCTGGGGCAGTCAGTGTATCGGCACGGATGCAGGAATGGCCGGCAAGTTTTCACCGCCATATCCGGCGCATAATCATTTGCACCGGGATAATTGTTTTGGCCTGGCAAGTCTGGCCAATCTCGATCAGCTGCCACCCAAGGGCGCAATCTTGATTGCAGCGCCTCTTAAATTGGAACGTGGTACCGGCAGTCCCATTCGGGCTCTGGCGCTGGTGCCAACCGGGTGAACACTTGATGCCTCATGGATTTCGGTTCACTCCCAAACCTGGTTAGGATCGGGGAGTGGGATTGCTGCTAAGAGTTCTTTGGAGTACGCGCTGGCCGGGTGGTCAAACAGAGCTGCCGTTTCGGCGTTTTCAACGATTTCGCCATGCTGCATGACGATGATCCGGGTGCAGAGCCGACGGATAACAGACAGGTCGTGACTGATGAAGGCAAGGGTCAGCCCAAGCTCGGTCACGAGATCTGCCAGGAGATTGAGAACCTGTGCCTGGCTGGAGACATCCAACCCGGACACAATTTCGTCAGCTAGAATAAACTCCGGTTTGAGCGCGATCGCGCGGGCGATGCCAACCCGTTGGCGTTGACCACCAGACAGTTCATGTGGGTAGCGGTGGCGGAAATCGCGGGGCAAACCAACATGATCCAAAGCTTCGTCGACGCGTTCACTGATCCGGTCCATATCGTGCAGACGGAGCGGCCCGGCAATAATACCACCAACCCTTCGACGGGGATTAAGGGAAGACATCGGGTCTTGGAAAATCATCTGAAATTTCTGGCGAATAGGGCGTAATTGGTCTTCATTCAAATGCGTTATGTCCTGGCCCGCAAAGTGGATGCTACCGCTTGTTGGCTCCAGCAATCGAAGCAGAGTGCGCCCTAAGGTTGATTTGCCCGACCCCGAGCCGCCCACAATTCCCAATATCTCGCCACGAGGTATGGTGAAACTCAAGCCTTTGAGAATTTCAATGCGTGGCGCTGCACCCACGAGTGGTTTTCGAGCCATATCGGGAAGCGACAATTTCAAGCCATTAATATCAAACAACAAATCACTCATACCTTACCTCGATCGAATGCGTCGACTTCAGCGCGTGTCGCGTCGGTTACGGACTGGGGCACGGGCATAAGACTGCTGTCGGGGTCGGTATATTTGGGTGTTGCTGCCAGAAGTGCAGCTGCATAGGGATGGGAAGGTCCGTTGAAGAAATCAGAAACGCGTGTGTCTTCAATAACCTTGCCCGCATATAGGACGGTCAGTGTTTGGCAAACTTTGGAAACCACACCCAGATCATGGGTGACAAAAACAAGCGCAGTGTTGTGGCGGCTTTGCATTTCCTTGATGAGTTTTAAAATCTGTTTTTGAACCACCACATCCAGAGCGGTCGTTGGTTCATCAGCGATAATAAGTTTTGGTTCTGCAGCAAAAGCTGAGGCAATCAAGATGCGTTGACGCATGCCGCCGGACAACTCATGCGGATAGGACTTCATGACCCGTTCAGGGTCCGGAATATGCACTTCGCTCAAGAGTTCCCGTGCCCTGAGCTCGGCATCGGCACGTTTCCAGTTCAGGATCTGCACCAAACGATCGGTGATTTGTGGACCGATACGGCGTGAGGGATTGAGCGCCGTTAACGGATCCTGTGGGATCAGCGCCGCCTTGGCTCCAATACGGTTACGCCGTTCGGAATTGGACAATTCAAGCAGGTTTTCGCTGTCCAGCCAGATTTCGCCACTGCTGATCTCGACGGATCGGGGCAGTGTTCCAAGAATTGCCTTGCCGATCATTGATTTACCTGCGCCGCTCTCGCCAACGAGGCCACGGACATCACCCGCATTGACATCAAAACTGACCGAACGCAGGATTGTCGGCCCATGGCGCAAACGGGCAGTCAGATTGCGAACCTTTAAAAGTGCACTCATCGCAACACCGGATCGAAACGGTCTTTCAGACCCTCGCCTAATTGACTGAAACTGAGCACTGTCAGGAACAGTGCCACAAGCGGAACAACCAAGACCCACCAGGCTTGATGAATGGAAATCCGGCCTTCGGAAATCATTCCGCCCCAGGTCGGTGCATCGGTCGAGATCGACAGGTTCACGAAACTCAGGATCGCTTCGACAATGACAGCGATGCCCATTTCCAAGGTGAGCAAGGTGACTATTGTTGCCAGCACATTGGGCAGGATTTCGGCGAGCAATGTCCCCATCCGTGTGCGTCCTGCTACCTGTGCCGACGCGACATAATCCATCACCGACTGGTTCATGGTTTCAGCCCTTATGACACGGGCAAATCGTGTCCAGTCGATCACGACAATGGCGATAACGATCGACCAAAGTCCTGTTCCTAAAACAGCAATCAGCAAGATCGCGAACAAAACTGGCGGGAATGCCATCCAGATTTCGATCAAACGAGAAACAACCAGATCCACCCAGCCGCGATAATAGCCTGCCAGCAGGCCCATTGCGGAGCCAATGAGGCATGTCAGCGTTCCGGCAGTGATTGCTACGATCAGTGCGGTCCGGGCGCCATAGATGACGCGGGATAGGACATCTCTTCCAAGACTGTCGGACCCGAGCGGAAAGCCCGGCTCTGATCCTGAAACCCAGAAGGGGGGGAGCCGAGAGGTGAACAAGTCTTGCGCCAAAGGATCTTGCGGGCTTACCCAAGGAGCAAAAATGGCCACAGCGGCGACCAGCAGCAACCAACCGCCTGAAAGCCAAAGACGTACACCCAACCCTCTATGAACAGTTCGATTTGCCTCAGCCATGTCGCAGCCTCGGATTCAAAACGGCATAAGCCAGATCTACGATCAGGTTCACACCTGTGAAAATGAGGGCGAACAGGATGACAATCCCCTGAATTAGCGGCAGATCCCGGTTGATCACGGCATCGATGGCCATGTTTCCAAGACCTTCATAGGAAAACAATCGTTCGATGATCACCGTACCTCCGATTAGGAACGTGAATTGCACACCGACAAGCGTTAGGGTCGGCAGGATGGCATTGGGCAGCGCCTCGCGTGTGATGACGTGGTTTTCGGCATACCCTTTGGTTCGCGCCAGCGTGACATAATCCAGGTGCATGGTTTCCTTCAGGGATTGCTTCAAAAGCTGAGCAATGATCGCCGCAAGCGGGATCGCAAGCGCAACTGCCGGCATGAACATGTGTGAGACAATGTCAGCCCATATGTCGAAACGAAGCCGCAGAACACTTTCAAACAAATAGAAAGACGTCAGGAAATCGAAATCCAATGACGGTGATATACGGCCGGAAATGTGGAAGATGGGTACTAAAACACCGAACAGTAGAACAAGCACCAGTCCCCAGAGAAAGTCTGGAATGGAGAGAGCTACGCCATTGGTGACATCAATGGCCGCTTCCACCTTGCTGTGGCGGAAACGCGTTCCTGTCAGGGCCAAGACACCGCCGATGAACACGGCAATTACTAGTGCCATGATCGAGAGTTCAAGCGTGGCGGGAAGGCGACCCAAGACCAGGTCGAGTACCGGTTGGCGCAAAGAAATGGAATTGCCAAAATCGCCTTGAACCACGCCGCCGATCCAGATCACGAACTGTTCTACGATGGATTTGTCGAGGCCATAAAGAGACTTCAAACGATCGATGTCTGCTTCGGAGGCTCCCGGCGGCAGCATCATCGCGATCGGATTGCCTGGGACCACCCGGATCACGAAAAAGACGATCACGGCGGCCCCGAGCAGGGTGACAAATGTGGTCGCCAGGCGTTTTAAGGTACGTCTGAGAATGAGCATGAAACGTCTGTCGCTGTTGGAGGACAAGCCGTGTTTCCACACACGGCTTGTCGCACCATTTGGCTTCTTTATCCGCGGGTCATCAGATGGGGAAGCAGTGCTCCCGAGGCGTGCGGTGTTACTTTGACGCCGGAAGAATGCAGGATCGGCTGGACATACTGCAGGAGCGGTATGACTTCTGCGTTTTCAGCAATGTGCCGGTCGACTGCTTTCCAGCCTTCAATGCGCTTGGCCTCGTCCTTCTCTCCCCAGAGCGGAAGGATCATCTCCAAAGTTTCCTTTCCGTCCCAGACTGAATGCGGGGAGGGCCCAAACATTGCAAAACCGGTCGATGTGGTTGGATCGCCTACCGAATTGCCCCAGTTGTAGAATGCTGCCGGAGCCAAAGTGTCCGCCGCACGCAGTTCGTAATGTTTGGCAATCTCGTAGACTTCGATTTCCGCCTCGATACCGACCTTGCGCCACAAGCCGACAATGGCTTGAATGATTTCATAGTCTTTCGGTTTGAAACCCCGAGTAGACTGGATCGTGAACTTGACTGGATTGTCTGTCGAATAGCCGGAAGCGGCGAGCAGTTCTTTCGATTTTTCCGGGTCATAGGGAACTTTGATCGACGCATCGAAGGCTTCGTAATCCGGTGTTTGCAACGTATCGATGGCCACGCCATAACCTGACAACAAACGATCGATGATGAGTTGTTTATCGATGGCGTGAGCCGCAGCCATGCGCACATTCGGATCGGTCATGACTTCGATATCGTTGATGAATATCATGCCGATATCTGAAATGGGCTTGGCCACACCGGATATCCCGTTCCCAGACTTCAACCGGTCAAATTCCTCATACGGAACTTCCAGCGTGACATGTGAGTTGCCACTTTCAATTTCTGCGACACGGCTGGCCGCGTCGGTCACGAATTTGATGGTGACGGTTTCGAACTCGGGCTTGCCGCCCCAATAGTTTTCATTGGCTTTGAGACGGACAAAGGCGTTGCGCTCAAAGGAATCGACCATGTAGGGGCCTGTGCCGATCGGAGCGGCTTCAAAACCTTCCGCCCCGACTTTTTCGTAATAGGCTTTTGGTAGAACGTAGCCAGTCAGGAACGACATCCATTTGAAGATTGTCGGCTCATAGGAAATGACATCCGCCGTGATGCGGTTTCCGTCGATTGAAAAGTTTCCGATCTTGCTCCAGATGAACTGAATCGGATTGCCGGTGTCTTCTCTGCCTGCTCGTTCCAGGGACCAGACAACATCTTCAGCCGAAAATGCTGATCCGTCGTGCCAGGTGACGCCTTCGCGCACATCCATGTAGATCTGGCTCGCGTCATCATTCCAGCCCCATTCGGTGATCAGGCCAGGACCAAAACTCAAGTCGGGATTTTGCGCGATAAACAGGTCAAAAACCGACTGATAAATGCCTTGGATGGTCGGATTGACTGCTGATGGACCAACTGTCGGGTCCCAGCTCGGCAAATTGACGTTGTAGGCAATCACCAATTCATCGATGTTCTGAGCCCAAACCGGCATTCCGGCCGTGCTCAATGCCATCGCCGCAACAGAAAGCTTCAGCAAGTTGCGCCTTGAAAGTGTTGTCATTGTTCCCTCCCAGAATTGTTGTTTTTTAATTCCCTGACTCATTTTCCAGCCAGTTTTTGCGCTAGCAAAAAACCCGGTCCAGCACCGGTTCCAGCTCCCGGCCAGACGGCTGCTCCCGTGTGATGCAGGTTGGCGATTGGCGTATTGCCGTCGGCGTGTCCGCGAAATGGCCGAAATAGAAAATGCTGATTTAGGTGGTGGCTGCCACAGACCTGGTCGCCGCCGACCAGGTTTGGATTGTCAGCCTCCAGATCCATCGGGCTGACAATGTGCTTGCCAATGATCTTCGCGCGGGTACCCGGCGCATAGGTCTCTAAGATGTCCAAAGCGCGTTCGGCAAATGGCTCGGCGGCGTCTTGCCAGTTCATGGCTGCAATTTCGCCAGCTGCATCGCCGCGAATCTCGCCTGGCGCCATTCGAACTTGTAGCCACAGAACATGTTTGCCTTCCGGAGCCCGGCTGGGATCTACGGTCGTCGGCTGGCCGCAAACAATCACCGGTTCCTTTGGCAATAGGCCCGCTTGCGCTTCCTGATAGGTCCGCGCCATATAGTCCATCGATGGTGCGATATGGACATAAGCGAAATCGCGGAGTTCCGGGCCCGCGGTCCAATCAGGCAAGTCTTCCATCGCCAGATGGATCATCATTGTCCCTGGCGCGTGCCTGAATTTTGAAAGACCCTTGTCGTAGACCTTGTTGCCCGTCTCACCAGTAAGCCGTGCGAGCGCGCGCGGGGCAACATTGGCGATTACAGCCTTTTTGGCCATAACTTGCCGCCCATCATCCAGTACAATGCCGCGTGCCCGCCCATTTTCATGCAATACGCGAGTAACGTTGGCGCCGCATTCTATGGTCCCGCCATTTGCATCAATCATGGCTTTCAGCGCGTTTGTGACGGTATTTGCACCACCTTTGCCAAGCACCATGCCAAAGGCTTGTCCGGCCATCGCCTCCAAATAGGGGAATAGGGCACCTCCGGCGATATCGGGTGCAAAATCCAGATGCATGCCCCAAGCGGCTAGAGTGGCTTTGACATGATTTGATTCAAAGGTTTCATCAAGCCAGCCGCGTGGCGACATCATCATAAACCTGGCCAGATCAAGCGTGCGGTTGATGCCAAGTTTCGGCAGTGTCTTTAAGGCCAACTTCGCGATAGAGCGCTTGTTCACCGGGCTGCCAAGAAGATCAAATATCGGCTCGGCATCCGAAAAGAAACTTGCGCTCATTTCTTTCCAGGCTCGGGCGTCTGCAGGTGAAAAATCGTCAACGCGTTCTGCGGTCGCCACCGGGTCAGCGCTCACACCAAACCATTTTCCGTCCGGAAAGACGCTTGCGAACGGATTCTGTGCCGGAACATAGTCCAGCCCGTGACTGGAAAGAACGTCTCCATAGGTTTTGGAGAATTGAGAACCTGCAAACAGAGACAGGTTCATGGCAGCCCAGTCGTGCCTGAAGCCCGGCAGCGTCAATTCAGCGGTCTTGATCGCCCCTCCAGGTACTGCAGCTTGTTCATAGACAGCCACACTCCAGCCCTTTGTCGCCAGATGAGCTGCGCAGACAAGTGAATTGTGTCCGGATCCGATGATGATTGCGTCTGTCACGAGTGCCTGTTGATTTGCTTTATGCTTAAAGAATATTTGCAAATGCATATAATTTTGTCTAGCAAGAAATATGAAAATGAATAAAGTTCTGTAGTCGAAGCCTAGGGAGGAAACCATATGAGCTCCGGAAAAACAGTAGAAAATCTCGGCGCTGCGCTGCTGTCTGGTGATGTTGAAGTTGTCGATTGCTCAGGTGTTTTGGGACCGGAAACACCGATTATTCAATTGCCGCCCGAGTTTGCCAAACCCACTCCCAAAGTGGAGATCAACAAAATCTCGGAATACGATTCCGACGGTCCGTTCTTTGCGTGGAACTGGATGGTGCTTGGTGAGCATTCCGGAACTCATTTTGACGCTCCTCATCACTGGATTACCGGAAAAGATTATCCGGACGGGTATACCGATACGCTCAATGTTCAGCGTCTGGTGGCTCCGGTAAACGTCATTGACTGCTCTGAACAGTCTAAAGCCAATCCCGACTTTCTACTGGATGCGGCCGGTGTGAAAGCCTGGGAGGCTGAACACGGTGAGATCAAGGCCGGTGAATGGGTGGTGATGCGTACCGATTGGGACAGCCGTGTCGACGATGAAGCTCAGTTCCTCAATGCAGATGAGACGGGGCCTCATTCGCCTGGTCCAACTGTTGATTGCATTGAGTATCTGTTGTCAAAGAACATCGTTGGCTGGGGAACCCAGTGTATCGGCACTGATGCCGGTCAAGCTGGCGGGATGGAGCCTCCTTATCCAGCGCACAATCTATTGCACAAAAACAACTGCTTCGGCCTGGCATCGTTGGCCAACCTCAAAAAGGTACCGGCCAAAGGCGCAATCCTGATTGCAGCCCCACTCAAAATTGAAAACGGCACAGGCAGCCCAATCCGGGCGCTGGCGCTTGTTCCCAAGGGGTAGCAGCATATGGCGCAGCCAGATCACATCATTGTCGGCTCGGGTATCAACGCTCTTGTCGCTGCGGCGATGCTGACAGCTTCCGGAAAAAAAGTTCTTGTGCTTGAACAATCGGACAGGCCGGGCGGGTGTATGCGAACGGATGAAATCACAATTCCGGGATTTCATCATGATGTAATGGCTGCGACATTTGTTTTGTTTCTGACCTCTCCGGCTTATGCAGCGCTTGCAGAAGATTTGACGCGGCATGGTTTTGAACTCTGCCACTCGAGTTATCCAACCGCTGTTGTACGTCCCAATGGCAACGCCGTTCGCCTCACGATGGACCGTGAATTGAACAGAGCCGCCTTCAACGCGCTTCATCCCGGAGATGGTGATGTTCATGTTGCCGATGTAAATTCCATCGAACAAGAAGCGCCGTTTCTATTCACAATTCTGGGCGGGTCTTTGTGGTCCTGGCCAACGGCACGCTTGATGGCCGGACAAGCGTGGAAACGGGGAGTTCGTGGACTTGTCGCCTGGATTGGTGAAGCTTTACGTCCTGCACGCGCATGGTTGGAGAGCGGCTACCAAAGCCCGGACGTTCAAGCCCTTTGGTCACCGTGGGTTCTGCATACTGGCCTGACACCGGAAAGCACGTATTCAGCACAGATGGGCAAGGTGATTGCCTTTGCCCTTGAGGCCGCAGGTGCGCCAATCGTCAAGGGAGGTGCTGGCAAAGCTGCTGAGGCATTTCAGGCTTTGATTGAAGAGAAGGGCGGAGAGATCCGCTGCAATACTGAAGTTGACCGCATTCTCGTTGAAAATGGCCGTGCTGTAGGCGTCCTTACAGCCAGCGGTGAAAAACTCCTGGCAGGCGATGTGATTGCATCTGTTGCGCCCGGTCAGCTCTATCAGCGGTTTTTACGCGAAGACGTGCCGGCAGATCAAAATGCGACTCAGGAATTCCGGCATGGCCGGGGCAATTTTCAAATGCATTTTGCGCTCAATAAAGTTCCCAATTGGAAATCTCCCGATCTTGGGGAAGTTGCCCTGATCCATCTAGCGGATAGTATTGATTCCGTTTCAAAATCGGCAAACGAAGCCGAACGGGGAATGCTGCCCCAAACGCCGACAATTTGTGTCGGCCAACCACATCAGCTAGACCCGACACGCTGTCCTGATGGCAAGGCGATCCTCTGGATACAGGTCCCTGATGCTCCGCGCTTCATCAAAGGTGATGCGGCTGGTGTGATCGAGACCGATGGCTCTTGGAATGAGGCAACGCGGGAGGCTTTTGCGGACCGGATCGAGGCCATCCTTGCACAGCATATTGAGGATTTCGCCGCAATTAAGTTGGCAAGGCGGGCTTATTCGCCAGCGGATCTCGCCGAAATCAATCCCAACCTGGTCGGCGGTGATCCGTATGGCGGGGCTTGCACGATCGATCAGTTCTTTGTCTGGCGCCCCTTTTCCGGGTCCGTCAACAACGCAACGAAAATATCGAACCTCTATCACATTGGAGCTTCCACACATCCTGGGCCCGGGCTTGGTGGAGGGTCAGGTTACAATCTGGCACGGAAGCTGGGGGCCTAATCAACAACTGATAGATCATGCAAACGATCTATGAATAAGCGAAACGACTGACACACCGAAGGAGAAATTGAATGGAACGCAAGGCAGTCAATCCAGCAATTTTGTACGACTCGGTGTAGTTCGGCTTTTCTCATGCTGTTGAGAGCACAGGAGAACGCCTTCTTCATTTATCTGGTCAGGTGGCATGGGATGCGAACGGCGATCTCGTTGGTCCCGGTGATCTGGCGGCACAAGCTGCCCAGTGTTTTGCAAATTTGACCGAGGTTTTAGCACAGAGCGGTGCTACGGCAGCGAATGTTGTTCGCTTGCGGACATATGTGGTCGGGTATTCGCCTGATAAACTAGAAATACTGGGGCCTGCAATTGCTGCGTTTTATGGCGATGTTGTACCTGCGGCCAATACTTTGATAGGGGTTCAGGCACTTGCAATGCCGGAGTTTTTGATCGAAATCGAGGCCACCGCAATTCTCGGGTAGCGGGCTGGAATGTGTCGAATTATCTGCAAATCCGCCGTTGGGTTTAGATAATAATTCCAATTGGTTTTCGGTAAGAACTTGTTAGACACTGGCTTCAGTAAGTCCGGCGGAAGACGAAAAGACATCCATGACAAAAACCGATAGTGATGAGCTGACTGCCACCCAATTAACTGAATTTGCGCCCTACCTCATGAACAGAATTGTTCACCGCTACAACCAAACTGCTCAGGTAGCGATGAGCGAGCGCGGCATCACCACACCAAAAATGCGCGTGCTGGCGGCTTTGGCATCTCAAGGTGATCTCACAGTCAATGAGCTCACTGTCTTTGCGGTATCCGAGCAGTCCACTATGAGCCGCACGCTTGACCAGATGGAAAAGTCTGGCCTTGTGGTCCGGAAAACCGGCGATCAGGACAGCCGTGTCCGGCACGTCTCGATAACGGAAAGCGGTTTGGCGCTTTACCGGAGTATTTGGCCTGACATGTTGAAAGCGGAGGCGGAGTTGTTTGCCGGGCTGGATAAAAAGAAGAAAACAGCATTTCTCAACACTCTGAACCAGATTTTGCTCAATATCAGGGTGAATAAATTTTAGGTGGTCAGGACTTGGATCGAGTTGGAAATGACCAGGCCAAATTGACTTCGCTTTGCCATAATATATATTCATTTGCATATTATGTGAGGGCGGTATGGCAGAGCGGTCTTTTGCGAAAGAAGTAGAACATCTCAGGATCGGTGCTGGCCAAACCTTTCGCGGTGAGGGCATTCTGGCGATAACAAAAGCCCTGTTAGAAAATGGCGTTGGGTATGTTGCCGGATACCAAGGATCCCCGATCAGTCATCTGATGGACGTGCTTGCTGATGCCCAGGATATTCTGGGTGAGCTCGGCGTGCATTTTGAGGCGAGTGCCTCCGAAGCGACCGCTGCGGCCACCTTGGCGGCCTCGGTTCACTATCCAATTCGCGGCGCCGTCACCTTCAAATCGACAGTTGGAACCAATGTGGCGTCTGACGCCTTAGCAAATCTGTCGTCAGGCGGAGTTACCGGTGGTGCGCTGGTGATTGTCGGGGAAGACTACGGCGAAGGGTCTTCAATCATGCAGGAGCGCAGTCATGCTTTTGCAATGAAAAGTCAAATTTGGCTGCTTGACCCTCGTCCAAATTTGCCATCCATCGTCAAAGCAGTCGGTGATGGCTTCCGGTTGTCGGAAGCGTGCCAAAGCCCCGTGATGCTTCAAGTCAGAATTCGCTCGTGCCATATGTTGGGTGAATTTGAAGCAAAGGACAATATTGCGCCGGCGATGACAGTCAAGGATGCTTTGGAAGCGCCGAAACGCGACATAGACCGGATAGTGTTGCCGCCCGCATCTTTCCTGCATGAACAGGAAAAGGTCACCAAACGGCTACCTGCGGCCCTACAGTTTATCAAGGACAACAAACTCAACGAGATGTTCGGTCCCACCGATCGCAAAGTTGGCATAGTTTGCCAGGGTGGCATGTACAATGCTGTCGTCCGGGCCTTGCAGCGCCTCGGGCTCTGCAATCTTTACGGCGATACCGATATTCCACTTTATGTCCTCAATGTCACCTATCCATTGCTGGAGGACGAGTTTCTGGAATTTGCCAAAGGCAAGGACAACGTTCTGGTCGTTGAGGAGGGATATCCGGAATACATCGAACAGGCGCTAAGATCTGCGTTGAACAAAGCAGGCTCGCAAACGAAATTGCACGGCAAAGGAGTGTTTCCTCAGGCCGGTGAATTAACCGCTACAGTAATGCTCGACAGCATATCGACATTTTTGCGGGATACCGCATCCAGCCTCATGCCGTCGGTTGCGCGAGCCCCCAACGCGCCCGTATTGGCGCCATCTTCTGAGCTTGCAAAAACCGTCCCGGTGCGACCGCCGAGCTTTTGTGTTGGCTGTCCCGAGCGGCCGATATTTGCGGCAACGAAACTGGTTGAAGAGGAACTGGGAGAACATCACATTGCCAGCGACATTGGCTGCCATTTGTTTTCCATCAATGCGCCGTTCAACTTAGGCGCAACGACAATGGGGTATGGACTTGGACCTGCCTCAGCGTCCGCTTTTAACGACAAGGCCGCAGACAGGCGGTCTATCTCCTTTTTGGGGGACGGGGGCTTCTGGCATAACGGGTTAACGTCATCCATCGGCAATGCCGTATTCAATGACAATGATGGCGTGATCGTCATTGTCGACAACTTTTATTCTGCGGCAACTGGTGGTCAGGACATTCTGTCATCTCGTGCGAACAACAAGACGAAGTCGACCAAACATCCCATCAAGGATGCAGTCGAAGGCATGGGTGTGAAGTGGGTTCGACAGATTGATCGCACCTACGATGTCGGCACCATGCAAGCGACATTAAAAGAAGCCCTGACCACTGAAGAAACCGGCCCCAAAGTCATCATCGCGTCTTCGGAATGTATGCTCAACCGGCAGCGCCGCGAGAAACCGCTGCGTCTGAAAGCTGTTGCGGACGGAAAACGCCTCAAACGCACCCGGTTTGGCGTTGATGAAGATGTCTGTACGGGGGATCACGCCTGTATCCGGCTCTCCGGCTGTCCATCACTTTCGTTGAAAGAGTTGGATGACCCGCTGCGGGATGATCCGGTTGCCAGCATTGATCAGAACTGTGTTGGATGTGGAAACTGCGGCGAAGTTGCAGATGCCGCGATCTTGTGCCCCTCGTTTTATCAGGCCGATGTCATAGAAAATCCGACTTGGCTGGACCATTTTTCAAAGTCGGTCCGGTCTTCTGTGATTGGCTGGCTGCAGCGTCGGCGCGATGCCAAACGCCTTGTGTCTGTCAACGGTTCAGCGTGATGGTGCAGGCATTGAAAGAGGACATGGCGGACCGCGGGCAGACGTCTGCTGATGTTATCAAAATCGCAGTTCTGGCTGTTGGTGGGCAGGGCGGCGGTGTCTTGACCAATTGGATCTCTGATCTTGCCACGCGCGGCGGGTATGCTGTGCAGATGACTTCCGTCGCCGGTGTTGCTCAGCGCACCGGAGCGACCATCTATTACGTTGAAATGGCGCCCAAAACCGAGCGCGATCCTGTGTTTGCTCTGAGCCCCTCTCCGGGGGATGTGGATGTCTTGGTCGCTGCCGAGTTGATGGAAGCCGGAAGAGCTGTGATGCGCGGCTTTGTTACACCTGATCGAACAACATTGGTGGCCTCGACGCACCGGATTCTCTCTGTTGCTGAAAAACAGGTTCCAGGGGACGGACGATCCGACAGCACATTGGTGGAAGAGGAAATCATCAAGGCATCGTTGTTGAGCGTGTGCTTCGACATGGAGGCAATTGCGACCAATGCCGGCAGTATGATATCGGCCAGCTTGTTCGGCGGATTGGCACGTAGTGGCGCATTGCCTTTCGATAATGTTCTCTTTGAAGAGGTGATTATGGCGTCCGGGCGCGGGGTGGATCAAAGCCTTGCAGCTTTCCGCGGTGCTTTGACGTTCGACGAAAACGCAGGACGAACTGACGATATAATTGAAGTTAAGAGGGTGGCAGGACCTGCTAAGCTACTGGAGGAATGGAATGCGCTGCTGAACACAGCTGAGCAGGTTGCACCCGAAAGTCGTGACATGGCGATTGCCGGATTGCGCAAGGTCGTTGATTTTCAAGACACGGCCTACGGCGCTGCGTATCTGCAGCACGTTTTGGATCTGCAAGGATTGGATAGCTCTGACCAAGGTTTCAGGCTCACAACAACCGGCGCCAAATATATCGCAAACGCAATGTGTTATGACGACATTGTGCGTGTGGCGGATTTGAAAACGCGCGCCAGCAGGCAAGACCGCTTGTTAAAGGATCAGGAGGCAAGCCGGGATGAGATCGTCCATGTGACCGAGTATTTTCATCCTCGGGCGCAAGAAATTTGCGGCACTTTGCCGGCCGGTCTGGGTGGCTGGATTGAACGCTCGCCCAAGGTCTTCAGGATGCTCGATGGCTTGGTGAACAAGGGCCGACGGATCAGAACCGATGGTTTGATCGGTTTCGGACTGTTGTGGTTCGTCAGTTCATTGAAACCTTACCGTCGGCGTTTTTTGCGCCATTGCTATGAACAGGCGCATCTTGATCGGCTGTTGAAGGCAGCACATGACGCCAGAGCGTTGGACTATGATCTTGCCGTTGAGGTCTTGTCCGCGCAGCGTCTGGTGAAAGGGTATTCCGACACCCATGAGCGGGGACAGTCAAAGTTTGCCAAGGTACTAGGTGCTCTACCCTTATTGCAGGGCAGAGACGATGCGGCAGAATGGTTGCGGCGCCTGCGGGACGTGGCCTTAAAAGACGAAGATGGCGCCGCTCTTGATGGTGCCTTGGCGACAATTGCCTCGTTCGTACAGGAATGACCTACGCAGCCAATCAACTAACAGAAGAATATCGGTGCGATGGCAAAGCGTTCGCGAACCTGCCGGCGAACTAAAGATACGAGAGCAATGTGTTCCGGACGTCTTCGGGCCAGGTGACGGACGTATGTTTGTCCAAGTCGCTGGCGGCCAGTACCTGTTTGCTACTCCAGCGCTTTTCTTCGCCGCAACTGATCACATGTTCAAAGGTCACTGACGAGCGGCCGACCCTTGTCACCCGCAATTCAAAGGTTAGCAACTCACCAAATAGCGAGGGTTTTGAAAAGTCACAGCTCAGGTGAACGGTAGGCGTGCCCCACCGTTCTTTCCAGATGATCTCGTGCCACGGGTAGCCAATTACCGTCCAGAATTCTTCATTCACGCCATTAAGAATATTAAGATAGGCGGGGAAATAGGCTGTTCCGGAGATGTCGCAATCGCCGAAGCGCAACTCTCTGGTGGTTGTAAATACTTTGGACATTATGACTTCCAAAATCCCTAAGATCGTTGCATTGTTTGCGTTGCCGCGAGTGTTCTCAAAAACTATTGAACCGGTAGACAGGACACAAGTACGAACTCGCGCCTGAATGACGATACTGTCTTGGTGGAGATTAAATTTGGCTATTCCTGCGGCCGTCGAAATGAGTTTATGAGCAACAAAGCCTGCGCGACGTGAAGATTTTTCGAAGTAAATCCGGAAATTTCGCGGTAGAAATAATTGCAGACTTGCCCCGTGGAGCGCTTTTTCGGTTAGTTAATACCGCCAAATCTCACGTAGCCCCGCATATTCCCGGCAAATAATATCTGGTTTTAAATAATTCCGGCCAGGGTCATTTAATTCTGACACGTACATATCTTCAGAAGCTGATTTTGGTTTGGCCTGATCGAACTTGGAAAGGTATCTTGCGCTTGCTGGATTTGGGAAACGATCAAATAGGAAACCCGTTCATTTGTAGACGGATCAAACGAACCCAAATTCGGGACTATGAATACCGGGCGGATAGGCACTGCGTCCGGATGCAACTGGTGTCCGCTCCTGCATAATGTCGATGGGGCGCAGTAGCAGGAGCGGACTGGAGTGCTTCTCTTATGACCAGCCAATGCCGGTGTAGCAGGACGACACAGGAGCGGTTGACGTGATACGGACCAAGTCCACTATCACTGCGTCTTTCTGCCTGGATTTTAGGGCACTCCTTATCTTTGGTTGGTTTTGAGCGATTACGATCGTATCTGCCGTTTCTAAAGCCGTTTCCGGTGTTTCCGCCAAATAGGTGGGCAGTGCATCTACAACGGCTTTCAAATGCGGGGCCGCATGGCGCATGTAATCGAATTGTTTTTCGATATGCGGTCCAGGTTTGATTGCCGGGTCATAGGCGGTGACTTCAATGCCGTCCTTTTGAAGTGCGGAAATCAGTTCCAGGACCGGACTTTCGCGCAGGTCGTCGGTTCCAGGTTTGAAGGCAACACCTAAGATTGCGACCTTCTTTGGCTTCGTGCGCTGGATGAGATCTACCGCCTGATCGATCTGTTCGTCATTCGAAGGCAGCAGGGCATCCATCAAAGGAAGATCGACGTCCAGCTCTTTGGCGAGATGGGTCACCGCACGAACTTCCTTTGGGAGGCAAGACCCGCCAAAGGCAAAGCCTGGCTTCAGGTAGTAAGGGGACAGGTTGAGTTTGGTATCCTGGACGAAGATGTCCATAACTGCATGACTGTCGATTCCCATCGGCTTGCAAAGACGGCCAACTTCATTGGCAAAACAGACCTTGGTGGCGTGCCAGACGTTGTCGACATACTTCACCAGTTCAGCCACTTCGATGGAAGTAACAATCGGGTTGGTGTCAACAGGCGCATAGATCTTTGACATAATGTCGGATGTTTTGACATCAGTGACGCCGATGACCGTTTTGGGCGGCGTATGGAAATCTGAGACCGCTGTACCTTCGCGCAAGAATTCCGGATTGAAGCAGATGCCAAAGTCCTCTCCAGCCAGTTTGCCGGACCATTTCTCGATAACCGGCTTCATGATGTTCAGTGTTGTGCCGGGTGGGACCGAACACCGAAGAACAACCACATGAAAATCGGCCTTGAAACGCAGCGATTTGCCGATGCTTTTTGCGACCGCTTCAATCGCCCTTGTATCGCATCCACCATCTTCATTTGTCGGAGTACCGACAGAGACAAAAGTAACGTCGGTCTCCCGGATGGCTCTGTCCAGATCTGTCGTCGTTGACAGTGATTTGTCTGCAACGCCTTGCGTCAGCAGATCAGAAAGACCTTTTTCAACGATTGGACTGTGGCCCCATGCGATGGATTCGACCTTGGATTTATCAACATCCACGCCAACGACTTTGTGACCCAACTTGCTCAGGCAGGCGAGGGAAACGGCACCGACATATCCGAGGCCGATAACGCTGATTGCTTCTTTGGTTTCGATCGCTTTGAACTGAAACGGTTCGAATTTTTGAGCCCGTTCGACGTTTCCGACATAGACATTCATTTGACTGCTCCCGTTTGAATGGACTTGCAGAACAAAGGAACAAGGACTGTGCCATTAGGCTCAGATTTGAAAAATAATATATAAATCAAATTGTTATTGGGAGGTTGGTGTTGTGGCTGCTTGTTCCGCCATTGCCAATTTTGAAAACTGTATTCCCAAAACAGAAACAAACTTTGATTGACGGCATGGATCGCAAGAGGAGGGGCAGCATTACCAAGAAATTCCGGTCCGCAGCAGGATCTATTTATAAAGCAATATCCAACTGCGTTTCCGGCATCAGGTTGGTTGCGAATTCAGAAATCGGATTTTGGAATTGCGAAGAGTAATACGCTTGGAAGACGCGTCTTAGATGCGCTCGATGCTCATTAACTAATTGAACAAAAACAATTATTACTTCCTTGTATGGGCGGTGTGGCTGAATGGCCAGGGCCTTGCAGTGCTTTCTTCAAGATTTCATTCCGAAGGAGAAAGCGATGTTTCCGCAAGCTGTATTCGCACCAATCGGTCAGGTTTCCGGTCCAGTCATCACACAAGCTATGCCGCGAGGAGAGGACGCCTTTCTCTTTGATTTGGAGGCGCTCCTGTCCAATACGTTGAGTCACATGGACTACTCGTTTGCAGACTATCTGCGCGAATTCCTGGATGAGAGGAAATGTTATCTTCTGTCGCGCAACAGCTTCAATGATGCTTGCAGCCGTCTACCATCGAGCGTCTTGAGGAGATTTGCAGGCGTATTTGCTTCCTGTGGAACAGAACTTTGGGTCGATCAGCAGCTGGTAGACTGTCATGATCACGCGTTCTCCGATGACCTTTACGAGTTCGTCGTCAATGTTGTTCGCAAGAGCGCATTTTATGAGCGAACCCCGCCACTCATCGACCAGGGTGCAGCTTGTCTCCGCATATGTTTAGCTGGTGTCCGTGCGTCTGCTGCAGAGCGCCGGAAATATGAACTTTGGGAAAAGAAGGCCCAGGAATTGCCGGAGATCGTGCGTGAATTTCAGTTCCGCTTTCCAAAGTACGCAATTTATCAGGATACGGCGACGAGCCTGCTTATTTTGCCTGACAGTTTTTCACTCGTCAGCATTCGCAAGCAAATTGAAACACACCAAAAACCGGCGCGCTTGATCAGCTATCTGCACGTGAATACAGCGAAAGGGTTTGCCAAGCCTTTGTGCGATGCCTTGCCCCGCACGGATGTTCTTTCAAAGATCGCCGGGCCAAGCGATGTCAGTCAGCTTTTGAGTTACGAAGTCCGGCGCATGTCGGGACGAGACCCTCTCATACGGTTGCCGGAAAACGCGCGAGAGGAGGCTTGAGAATGGGCTCTCTTTTGTCCAAGGGTTTACCCCTGGATCACTGGGCTGTCCTAAACACCGAAAGGGTGTTTGACGCTGGCAAACGCATTCAAGTCAGCAGACAAAAGGTCCGCTTGCCGGACAGCCGGGTGGTCGATGACTATTATCAGGTGGAATTGCCGTCATTTGCCACAATCTATGCCGTCAACGAAGCCAATCAGGTGCTTCTGCTCAAACAGTATAAACACGGCGTAGGCGATGTTTGTCTGACCCTTCCCGGTGGCCAGATAGAAAAGGGAGAGGATCCAGAATTCTCGGCGCGCCGTGAGATGCTGGAAGAAACAGGTTACGGCGGCGGCCGGTGGTACACTGGGCCGACGCTGGTTCTTCATGGAAACCAGAGAATTGCCCGTGCGCATGTTTTTGTCGCGCGTCACGTCATCAAACTTAATGAGCCTTCTTCAGGTGACCTTGAAGACACGACGTTGACGACGATGTCGCCATCTGAGGTTCGAACCGCAATCCAGACCGGAATGATGCCGGTCACATCACATGTTGCGACAGCCGGGATCGCGGACATAATCCTCAATCAGTGAAGCGGTTTCATAGGTCTAAGGCTGTGTGGATGAATTGGAGATGTCTTTCGCTGGGAATGGCGGCGTTCAAGATCAAGAAAATCTGCCGTGGGTGATGCTGGTGCATCATCAAGGCGGATTTTCGTCGAGGATTGGGCGCTGTAGGCCCAGCCCTTCGGGTGAGGCAAAGGGCAGCAATCTGACGCGGACAAGCCCCTTGACCGTATCACCGATACGCTCTGCAGGTCTTTTCACGCCATCTTTCGCCCTTTGTCTCACGAAAGGCGTCTCCAATTCGTCCACCCGGCCTAGGGCGTTCCATCCACTCAAGATGGAGCGTTCTCTTCCATCTGATCGATTGCAAAATCCGCGTTAGCCGCTCCCTGATCATCAGGCAGATCTGTTGCCGTTTCGTCTTGAGCGGCCCAAATCTCCTTCTTTCGATAAAGAGTGGACGGGCTGACCTGCAGAACTCTTGCGGTTTTTGGAAGACTGCCGCCACAGGCGGTGATCGTTGCTTCGATGAGTTGACGCTCCAGAGTTTCGAAGGATTGTCCAAGTGCAACCGTGATGGTCGGCCATCCGGCCGGCGCTGGATTATCCGCTATTGCTGAAACAGCGGGTGAAGGCGATACATTTAGGGGAATTGCAGACGGTGGAGGCGGAGCGGTTGGGGCCCTGGTTTGCATCGCGGAGAGCATTTCCGCCTCGACGATCGGTCCCTCGTTCAGAACCACAAGATTGCGGATCGTGTTTTGCATTTCACGAACATTTCCGGCCCACCCATGCGCCATCAGTGCTTCTTCTGCTTCTACGGAGAACCCTTCGAACTGCTTTCCTTCTTCTGCCGCAAACTGGGTTAGAAAGTGCTGGGCCAGCTCGATGACGTCTGCGCCGCGCGCGCGCAGTGGAGGCAGGCTGATCGGCAGAACATGCAGTCGGTAATAAAGGTCTTCCCGGAACCGGCCAGCTTCAACTTCTTTAAGCGGGTCGCGGTTGGTTGCGCAAACAATCCGGGCGTCCACTTTGCTGAGGGTGTCGCTGCCAACTTTTTGCACAGTGCCGCTTTGTAGAAAGCGCAAGAGTTTTGCTTGAAGCGACAGTTCCAGTTCGCAAATTTCATCCAGGAACAAGGTTCCGCCATCGGCCCGTGCCGCGGCGCCTTCACGGTCTGACGTTGCGCCGGTAAATGCGCCTTTCACATGACCAAATATTTCGGACTCGATCAGATCCTTCGGAATTGCAGCACAATTGAGCGGGATGAAGGGCTTTTTGGCCCGCGGGCTCGATCTATGGATTGCCTCCGCACAGACTTCTTTGCCGGTGCCGCTTTCCCCAGTGATGAAGACTGAGGCGTTGGAGCGCGCAACGCTTTCAATCATTTTGTAGACGGCTGTCATGGGCAAAGAAGAGCCAATGAAACCGTGGTTGGCTTTGGAACGGGCCGGCTTGCGGACTTCTGCCACCACTTCGGTGAGCGTCTCGCGCTCCATCGCGTTTCGTGTAGTGGTCACAAGCCGTTCTTCAGCAACCGGCTTCACAACAAAATCGTAAGCGCCAGCTTGCATGGCTTCGACGGCTGTTTTGATGGAGCCGGAACTGGTAACGACCACAACCGTTACTGGGAGTTGTTCTTCCCGGATTGTGATCAGGACCTCAAAGCCATTCATGTCCGGCAGTTGTAGATCCAGAAGGACGACGCTAATGCCGCCTTTACGCAATCTTGAGAGGGCTTCTGCACCGGTTTCGACATGCAGTGTATCCATGCCCGCCCGGGAGAGCTGGTGCTCATAAATGGTTGCCAATGAAAGAGCATCTTCAACAATCAGAACTTTCAACTCAGACGTTCCTCCCTGATTGATCTGGGAAATCATGTGTTAAAATTTATGTCGATCCCAATCTTGTCGGCCAGTGCTTTGACTTCCGTTAATGTACGCTCACATGTTTCCTGAAGTTCATCAACTTTCGCCATGGCGGCAACGGAATTGTTGTTTTGCGCGAGCAAATTGATCTCAGACGCAATCGTGGTGAGTTCACCGGCGCCAAACGTACCGGCAACGCTTTTCAAAGCGTGTGTCGCCCGCTCCAACATCTCGAGATCATTGTTTTCGACGGCGTCACGTGCAGCCGATTGCCGTTTCAAAGTGTCCTCCACAAATTGACGAAGCAGTTTTGACTGCAGGTCCGTCGGCATCGTTTTCAATATGTCCTGCGCGGCTTGCAGCGTCTGAGTGGAGTGGTTTTCAGCTGTGCTGCGTGAAATCTGGTCCGTCGATTGAATGTTTTTTGAAATGCATGCCAGAAGATCTTCTTTTTCCACGGGCTTGGCCAGGAAATCCGTCATTCCGGCCTCAATGAACCGTTCCCGGTCGCCGCGCAAGGAATAGGCCGTCAAGGCGATGATTGGTGTTTTGGAATTTCGATCGCCTTCCTGGATCTTTTGGGTCGCTTCAATGCCGTCCATTTCAGGCATTGAGATATCCATCAAAATGCAATGGTAGTCCCGGTTCTGTGCGGCAGCCACGGCTTCGCGGCCGTTGTTGGCGATGTCGATGTCACAGCCAGCTTGGGCGAGGGCATGGCTAACGACGATCTGGTTGGTGGCATTGTCTTCCGCCAAGAGAACCACCAGTCCCTCCGGAAGTGAGGCTTCTCCCATGTCTTGTGGAGCGAGTTTTTCGGGAATTTGTTTTTCAGACAACTGGATGGGCACTGTGAAGTGGAACGTGCTGCCCGCACCCGGCAGGCTCTCCAGCGTGACTTCGCCCTGCATAAGGGCCGCGATTTGCCGGCAAATCGCCAGTCCAAGACCTGTTCCGCCATGTTTCTTGGTGTAGCTGCTATCGACTGTGACGAAATCGCCGAACATCTCGTTCTGCCGGTTTTCCGGGATCCCGACCCCCGTATCTTTTACGGAAAAACGGAACGTTGGCTTGTAAGGATGATCCTGTTCCACACTGACCGAAATCTCGACGGATCCGAGCTCCGTAAACTTGATTGCATTGGATACGAGGTTGAGGATGACCTGTCGTAGCCGGCCCGCGTCACCGACAACATTTACCGGAATGCTTTCGGGATAATGCAGGCTCAGATTCAAACCTTTTTCTTGGGCGGTTGGCTGGAACAAATCGACGACACTGCGGACAACCGATTTCAGGCGGAAGGGAGTCCTCTCCAGTTCCATGCGGCCCGCCTCCAGTTTGGAGAAGTCCAGGATGTCGTTGATCAATTCCAAAAGCGACCGGCCAGATTCCCTAGCCGTTTTCACATAGGCCGATTGTGCGGGATCGAGGTCGGTGTCCCGCAAGAGACTTAGAATTCCGAGGACTCCATTCATGGGGGTGCGGATTTCGTGACTCATCATGGCAAGGAACTTGGCTTTCGCCTCGTTGGCCGCTTCTGCCTTTTCCTTGGCTTCCCTTAAGGCCGCATCTGCTGCCTTTCTCTCGGTCACATCGCGGACGTAACCCAAAAACAGCGGACCGTCCGAACCTTGCGTATGCCGGATTGCCAATTCAACGATGATTTCGTGGCCATCCTTGTGCAGGCCTTCAATTTCAAATCGTTTCCCAAGAACCGGGCCGTCACCGGTTTCCATGAATTTCTTCAAACCCGTGTCATGCGCATCGCGGTATTTTTCGGGAATAATCATGCTGGACATTTTCTGGCCCACAACCTCTTGAGACGTCCAGCCAAAGACGTCTTCAGCTGCGGGGCTGAAGTCCAGCACGGTGCCGTTGCCATCCATGACGATGACACCGTCAAACGAAGCATCGACGACGTTCCTGAGGAGATCTTCACTGCGGCGCAGGTCTTCTTCGCGGTGTTTTAACTCCGTGATGTCGACCCTGAATCCGACCAGGCCACCTTCGCTGGTCCTGGATTCAATGACCCGCAACCACCGGCCGTCATCCAAGTGCTGTTCCATCGGCGTGCCCGGATTTACGTGATGATCCATTCTGGCGGCAATCCAGTCTTCCAGATCCTCTTTGGGAACCTGATATTGCCCTCTATTGGCACCTTCTCTGATGATGGATTCAAACGTCCTGCCTGGTTCAATGAGATCTGCACTGCTGGCGTAGAATTCGCGGTACTTCTTATTGCAAATGACCATCCGGTCGTCCTTGTCATAAAGGACAAAGCCGTCGGGTAGGGATTCGATGGCATCGATCAGGCGTGTTTCGGCCTGCCGGAGTTTTTGTTCCGCGAGTTTTTGATTGCTCAAGTCCCGAAAGATGGCCGTGTAGTTGTCGGTCTCTTCTGTTGGAGCTTCTGAGAGGGACATTTCAACCGGGTAGGTATCACCCCCGATCCGCTTTCCAAGCGTTTCAAACCGGCCATCTTTGGAAACTGCGGCAGCTTGGTCTCCGTTGCAGCAAGCAAAGGGGAGGTTGGTGTCTGCGATATCCGGCAGGATCTCAGTGATCAATTTGCCTTTCAGCTGACCCGGTGTTTGCGCTCCGAACATGGCAAGTGCTGATTTGTTAACGTTGCGGATTTCGCCGTCCGCATTGATTGTCAGGAGACCATCCCGCATGGTGTCGAGGATGGCGCCGACCTGCGCTTCTCCGACTTCTGCCCGGTGGATGGCTGATTGAAGTTCTGCGTTCTTTTCCCGCTCAGCGTCTGCCAGGTCGGCAACGCGTTGCACGGCTCTTTTGCGTTGTTTGGACAGGACATAGGTCAGAGAAAGCGCGGCACCGAACGCAACGATCAGAAGAAAAACGAGATTGTTTGTCTCCCCAAGTCCTGATCCATAAAACGAAGACGCGGGTATTGAAACGGCCTGAATGCCCCGAATATCCCCGACTTCCCAATCGGTCTTGGGCGAGGATTCATGTGTGTTGTGGCAGGCAACACAGCTGCCTTCCATTTTGACCGCGGTCGCACTTCTGTAGACAGATCCGTCGCCCGTGTCTTCGAGCCGTTCAAATGGTCTGTCGGGGTTTTGTTGAATGGCGGACAGCGCTTCGATCTCGAAATCATCCAGCTGCCGGTCAGTGCGCCACGGCCAGGGATAATCCGATAGCATCCGGATGCCGCTTTCTGCGCCGGTATCCTTCAGTTCTTCTTCAAGTGCCAGCGTCATTGTAACGGGCGCTGGAATGGTCAAATCCCGGCCGTGAAAATCATGACTGACCTTCACATCGTCTGATGAATAGAGCTTGTCGACAACTTCGCGCGAATAAAACGAGCGGGTTGCAGACAGGAGTTCGGACTGCGCTCTTGCTGCCGCTGAAAGATCTGCAGTCCGGACCTTCTGGCCAAGATCGACGGCCAGCACATAGGCTGCGATTGCCGATGCGGATATGAAAATCAAAACAAGCCAGAAGGTGGCGTCATGGCTTAATTCCCGAACAATTTTCTGCATGGTTCGATTTTCTCGCCTGTGGTCTTCTGGGCCGTCGCTTAAGCCGAGGTCAGTTTGCATATGCTTGCTCACCGGATATGAATTTTCAATTGAAGACAGATTGCTGGCACCATCTGAGTTGTGCCGGCTGTCACTCGGATAGGCTCAACTTGAAGAACGGATTTCGGTCCAGAAACATCATCCAGCTGCTGAAATTGAACCTGTCTTCGATACGGCAGGTGTCGGTGCAGCGATGGATCTCGATGTTGAGCGAGAAATCGTCCATCGGGTCAAACAGTTGAGCATAGGCATAGATGGAATCTGCCGCGCTTCTATTTGGAATAGGTGTTGCGTAACGCTCCCGGAACGCATCCGTTGCGAAATTCGCCCATCCGCCGGCGGGAAACCATTTTGGTGACATGGGACCGGCACCGTCTAAGTCCCTCGGCGTTCGTAAGCCGGAAGCCAGCAGCATATTCAGCCGGGAATGAATGTCTCGAACCGGCAGGGATGAACCAGCGCCGAGAAGCTGAGCGAGCGACAGCAGACTGATCCCGGCGTGCCCAGTGTCTTCGTATCGTTGGCCAGCGATTTGCGCAACTGTCCGGCCCTTTTCCAGGTGATAAGCGTCGGGCCAATACCGCCAGAGACTGCCATCTTGATTGTCCGACCATGAGGCAAGGAATTTTTCTGTTATGGTCTTCGCGCGGGTTCTATACCGAGGTTCATCGAGATCGCTGAGCAATCTTGCGAAGGATGTTTGCCAGTTCCAGGGCGCGGCGGCTCCCGCAAACCTGAATTCGGCATCTGCTGCAATCCTGTAAAGTCCCAGATCGTTGTCAAAGTCGGGTTCAAAGGTTTCGGCAAGACAGGATTGGGTCTTGGCGATTTGGGACCGAAGGGCAGTCGGACATGCTTTCGCCAGATCGTTACACCCGTCAGAGAGACCATTAGCAATCATGGCCTGATTGATCATCAGGTTGAGCCTGTCATCTTCGCCCTTTGAATAGATGGTCGAGCTCCAGGCACATGCGGGGCCTGAGCGTTTTGTTGTGCCGTTTTGGGCAGATAATGTCAGGCGAATGGATTTTTGCGCGAGTGCTGCAAAGGCCGGATGTTTTGTTTTCCGGTAGAGATTCGCAAGTGCGCGGGTGCGATAGCTTTGGTTCCAGCTTTGCAGCCCTTCTGCATCAGAAGAACAGGCGCGAACCTCACCGGTTTGGCCCAAAAGAAGTCCTGTTACCGCGTAATAAAACTGCATTGCCGACTGAGAGCCTGAGAGGGTCGCGACCGCAAGGCCCTTTTGGCCCTTTCGTTTCGGTAAGCTGACAAACTCGGCCGTAGGATCGGCAAGCACCGGTGTGCCGATTTCACCTGTCTTCAGGGAGATCTTGTAAAGTCCGGAACCGCGTTCAGAACAAGACATGCGTGCCCACAAGTTCTTGCCGGAAAGCCGTAATCGCTCTGGCTGGCAAGACCCGAATTCTACCAGCGTGGTTGTACTCTGATCATCTGAACCGGTGCGATCAATCCGCTGGGTGATGAGACGGGGGGCTTCAGTTGAGCTGTCCAGGAGCAAAGTCACCTGATCTTGGTGTCCACGGATCAGCTTGACGGTTGTACCACGCTTCCAGGTGAGCAAGATTTCGCCGTCCTTTAGAAGTTCGGTTTGCTTGTCACCTGTTTTCCAGGTTCGCAAAGAGATCAGAGATCCATCGCGCAACAGCCGGAGTGTTCCCAGGCGCGCCTTGGCCGTCTCTTTGGTCTGGAGCCGTCTTATCTCTCCATTGACCGTGATGGTAGGATGATCATCTCCGGGCATTTTCTTGGCGATGAGTTGGTGGCTTCCCGCATTGGATACGGTTTCGATGCACTGACCCGTGACACCCTTTTTCAGCAGCAAGCCGGTCTTCAGATCGACGGTGATGTCCTGAGCGGGCAACTCCAGAAGAAATTCATTGGGCTGATCAGCGGACGCAGGTGCGGTCCATAAACCGGCTAGAGAGCTGACCAGAAACGGATAAATCGATTTTCTCATGACTGTGCCCTCAGAAATTGAAGTAGATGAACTCGGTCATTTCTGCGAGCCGATACGTTTGGATCAGAGCGATGCCAAATAGGATCGAGACGCCCAAGGCCCATTGTGGTGACGGCTTCCAGCGGATCGGCAGGAAGTTTTCCGATTTCCGTTGAGACAGCAGTTTTTTAAGACCCAAAACGGGGTTGTAGTTCTCTGTCAGTTCGATGGAGTTCGGCAGCAGGAAAACAATCGCAGCAAGTGCAGTCATGGCGGCCCAGACCGGCATGGTTCCTGTTGCGAAAGCTTCCCAAAGCTTGGGTTCGTAGACGGTGGAGTAGCCTGTCATTCCGGCCAGGATGTTGCTGGCCCCGTCGAAACTTTCCGCACGGAAAAACACCCAAGCAACGATCACGGCCAAAAGTGTGAGGCCACGGCTAACGAGAAGCGCTGCAGGCCGCGGAAGTATGTTTGGCACATACCCTTTTTCAGAAAGAGCAGACCAGCCGTGATTGATGGCCAAATAAGCACCGTGAAGACCACCCCAGAAGACGAAGGTCCAGCTCGCTCCATGCCACAGGCCGCCGAGCAGCATGGTCACCATCAGATTGGCATACCGGCGAACCGGCCCCGAGCGGTTGCCACCGAGCGGGATGTAGAGGTAGTCGCGCAGGAAATGCGACAGGGTGATGTGCCAACGGCGCCAGAAGTCGGAGATGTTGGTCGCTTTGTAAGGTGAGTTGAAGTTGACCGGCAGGCGGATGCCGAAGAGGCGCGCCAGGCCAAGGGCCATATCGCAATAACCGGAGAAGTCGAAGTAAAGCTGGAAGGTGTAGGCGAGGGCGCCAATCCAGGCCGCCTCCAAAGGTACGCCATTTGTGGTCTCGGCCAGCGCAAAGACACTGTTGGCGTAGGGAGCAATTCCGTCCGCCAAAACGATCTTCTTGAACAGCCCAATCGCAAAGAGCGTGCTGCCAACCGCGAGGTTCAAGACCAGTTTGTTCTGGAAGACAGGCAGCCGGAATTGCGGGATTGTCTCCTTCTGCATAACGATCGGGCCGGCGATCAATTGCGGAAAGAACACCACAAAGAGCATGTATCGCGGAAAGTCGCAGTGTGTGATGTTGCCCTTGTAGGTGTCGATCAGGAACGAAATCTGCTGGAAGGTGAAGAACGAGATCGCAAGCGGCAGCACCAGGTGCAGCATTGGGAAGTCGGTTCCGGCAAGAAAGTTGGCGTTACCAATAAAGAAATCGGCGTATTTGAAGATCGCGATCAAGCAGAGGTTAAAGACTATCCCGACCGTGAGGAGGTAGCGGTCCGGATATTTCCGCAAAGTGCGGTGGAAGCCAAAATTGACGGCAACAGAGCCGAGCAGAAGCGGCAGATAAATGGGCGTCCACCAAGCATAGAAAACCAGGGACGCGATGGTTAGCCACCAGATGATGCCGTTTTCCCATCCCCAATGACGCAGCAGCAGATAGCCGAGCAGAACCGGCGGCATAAAGAGATACATGAATTCGAGGGAACTAAAGACCATGACTTACCCCTCCTTCTGATCATCGGGGTTTAAGGGAGACCGCTCGATTGCCGTCACATTTGGCTGATCGGCTTGCATCAAATCTTTGAGGAGGTTTTTGCAGCCGACGTGACCTCGATCCGCCCCTTTTTGGGCAAGTTCGATCGCCTTGGAACGGTCCTGACTAAGAAATGTGCCGGTGGCATAAAGCCGGGCGAGTTCTTCCATCGCGCCGGGATGACCGACAGCGACACTGCGCTCCAGCAGATCAACAGCCTCCACCGGATCGAGGCCGTACTCTGATTTTAAATGCAGACGTGCAAGGGAAGTCAGGGCACCGCCGTGTTTTGCCTTGGCGCCGAGGCGCAGCCATTTCAAACCTTCAGTAGCTTCGCTGGTCTTGCCGCCGCTGAGCAGCAGATGCCCCAAATCATGCATGGCCCCGGCATCTCCGAGCTCCGCGGACCGCAAAAACCAGGTCTTTGCCTGGGTATGATCTGCATGCAGAAATTCGCCGTCGCGATAGATGCGGCCAAGGGTTTTGGCTGAGCTTGCAGACCCGTCACGGGCTTTTCTTTCCAAGCCTTCGATCGCTTTTGCAGCCCAGAAACGGGCTTTGTCTAGATCCGGCGTTGACCCGTAGCGGCCTGTCAGGAGAATGCGGGCGTAATTAATCGTCGAGGACGGATAGCCGGCAATCGCGGCCTTTTCATAATGATGAAATGCCAAATCCAGATCACGTTCGACGCCAATGCCGCGTTCAAAATGTTTGGCGAGTTGCACATGGGCTTTTGGGTAATCCCATCCAAGGGCTTTTTGAAACCACTGCAAAGCGATTTCCGCGCAGTGTTCTCCGGTTGACCGCTGAAACAGGCGGCCAAGTTCGTAAGCAGTTTCACCGCGATAGGCGAAAGCGTATTTGACCGCTTCCAGAAAGATCAGACGGGCTTGATCGAGGTCTGCCTCCACACCCCAGCCATTCTTGTAAGCTCTGCCTAGATGATAGAGTGCGGTCGGGTGCCCATCGTTTGCGATTTGGGTTAAAAGATCGGCTGCGGCTTCCCAGCGGCCGACTTTTTGGAGGCCCCGCGCTTGCTTGAGCATTTCTTCAATGGATGGATCGATTCGGGCTGATTGGGACTTGCGTTGAGCCGGTGTGTCGATCAATGCCACCGTGCCTGATACACCCAGGATCGTACCAAGAAGCAGTAGCTTCCAAAGCATTGGTTTTGTCGGTGCTTTTTTCATTGTGGTGGCTCCACGAAATCAAAGGTTGCGTAGCGAATCTCAATCATTTGCTCCTCATGAACGTGGCCGCGATCCAATAACCAATCGATCATCTTCAGATCATGGTTGAGTGAGTCTTCTGGCCCCATGAGGCTTGCGCCGATGACCATGCCAATGGCGAATCCGATTAGGCCGAGCAAAGTGTCTTCGACAATCCGTCTAACCATTGACTTGCCTCCATATCCGGCAGTTCTGGCCTTCAATGAGCTGAAGGGTTCCGTGTGTTCGGGTTTCAGAAATGTCTTCTTGGCGAACCGGGCATGCGAGGCCGGATCGGCGTTTCAATGCCAAGGCTGTAGAGGCACTGTCAGAGGTGATGATCTGCAGAAGTTCGCCCACAATCCGGCGGGCCGGTGTCGATCCGAAATGATAAGCGTCTGTGAAGTTGTTGAGGTCCCGGGTGAAGGGCGTGTCGAAATCTAGGTCGACGACAGGTGCCAGGGTCGATAGGCGGTCCCGGAATTGGTGATTGGCACCATTCAGTCCGAAGTCCGCGATCCGGCGCTGCATTTCTGAGATCGTTGGCGGGATCAGAAATATCAATTGAACGCCATTTTCATCAGTCCAGTCTGCGATTTCTTCAATCTTCGCCCAAAGGTCATCGGATTCCTTAAAACGGCGCCAATCGGCCGCTCCGTTGGTTCCGACCTGCTTGGCAAAAAGCTGAGGTAGATCGCGGTCGAGGTCGATGCGCGGCCAATAGGCTCCCCATAAGCCGAGGCCGATACCGTAGCCGCGATGGAGGACCGGGAGGATAAGTTTGCCAGGAGGAGTCTTGAGAGCACATTCGTCGCAAAGTGCTGGGTCGAGCAGGGCGTCAAGAGACAACTGAGAGGGCGCGGTGAAATCGGCAGCTTCTGCTCTTGCGACACTCAGCAAAGAGATTCGGTCGAACGCAGCAAATGCTTCTGGAAATTGGTCCTCCAGAAGACGCCATCCGGTCTTTGCAACAAACCAGTTTGAATAATAGCTGAATGGATTTTCAGCAAGCGAGATCGCTTCTGGGACGCGGTTCATACCGCCCTTGAACCTGGCATCCATACTGCGCAGCGGCAGGCTGATGATCAGGGTTTCAAGGTCCGCGTTTTCCTTCAAGTATTGGAAGGTGTCGTAGATCTCGTAAACTGTCGCTCCGCCATACGCGAAATTGTAGACATCGTTCCGGCCAAGCTCTTGCCAGTATTTGTCCTGCAGCGCACGCGCCCGGCTGTCCCCAAGAATGACTGTCGGTGCCTTGATCCTGGGATATTCGATCATCTTGTAAAGCGGGTAGTGCGCCTTGACGCTGATCTCTTTTTTGTTGAGGCCAAGATCGACAAGTTTGTTGTGATCAAATGAGTCCACGATTGCATTAAAAGCGATCGGAGCCAAAGCGGCCAAACCCGTCAGAGCCATTGCTGCCGTATAAAGTTTTGGTTTGAACCTCATTTGAAACACCCCGATCAATTGCTTTTCAGGGAGTGACATTCAAAAAGAAGGCCAGCTGTTTCATATGTTGAAATGATTTAAGAATCAGAGGGTTATAGTAATGTTGCGAATTTGCGAACCGGCCCGTTTTCCGATGTTAGAAAATTGCCTTTGCAAAACGGGAAAACTGAGATGTGCATGGGTCTATGCCGATACGCCAAGCACATGGAATATCATCCGGCTGCTTGGCGGTTCGATGAGCCCGGCCATCAGGCAGACACCGACAAAAAGTATGGTGACGTAAAGCAGAGTCAGATATCCGGCCATCAAGTTTTGCAATGTTGCGATCAATCCATCGCCTTCGCCTGCGCGTTGATCTCCCCGGTTCGACCAGCGTTGTTTGGAGAGACGGAAAATACAGTACACCTTCACTGAAGCATTGATCAGCTGGTTGAAATAGAGAATGAACGGATAGCTGAGATCCACCTTGCGGGCATATCGATACAAAAACAGCGACAGCAGCATGCGGGTGATGCAGATGAAGACAACATAACCAAAGATATAGAAGGGATCGAACAGCACGGTTGTGCAGACAGCCAGAACCGGGCTGACCAGCATCGTCCACATGGAGACCCGCTGGTCCAACAGGCACCACCAGATGAAAAACGGCATCCGGCCGGGCCCGAGCGCCAAAGCGCGGCTTCCGTTACGCAGCATGTTGCCGGACCAACGGCGGAAATTCTGCACCATCCGATCCATGCCGGAGCCTTCGATCACCTCGACCGTGTAGCCCATGGCATCGGGCACGTAGAGCATGCGGCAACCGGACTGCAACATGAAGTACCAGGTGCTTTTGTCATCGCCGGACAGGAATCTGAATTTGCCCCAAAGCCAATGTTCCAAGTGATCGGCTTCCAGCAGGCGGATGAATTTCAGTTTGGTGAGATGATTGGCGCGAAAGACCGACATCCGACCCGTCAACGTAAGAACGCGACCGGACAATGAGTGTGATTGCATCGCCAGGCGGCGCTGGGCGAACCGCATCGTCAGCCAGTTTGCTATCCAGCGCGGGCCGATACACAAGACTTCTTCATCCGTCGTACAGGCTTGTAGGTCTGGGTAGAGCTTGAACAGCGGCAAGCAGGCGCCGACTGCATTCTTGGCAAGGATGAAATCTCCGTCCATGAAGATAATCAGATCGTCGTCTTCAACGTCGCCGCGGCTCATTGCCCTGAGGACAAGGCCAATTGCGAGCCGTTTGCCAGGCTGATTTTGACGAACAACATGCAGTGTAACGGCTAGGTCAGGCCATTCCCGGATCAGGAGATTTTCAATCAAATCTTCATCATATCTGTCGCCAGAGCCGAGCCAGATGGTTCCTGGAACGCCTGCATCACGTATTTCCCGGCAAATCGAGCGGATGACTTTTTCCGTGATGTCCCGGTGTTCTTTGTAGGTGGTCATCATGAAATGCAGATGCCGTGGCCGCCAGCCGTCCGCCCATACTTTCTTGCCGGCATCGCGCATGGACGGATAGACAAACCGGCCATAGATCCAAGCCCGGACAGCATGGGTAAACCACCAGCCGTAGCGCCAAATTCCAAGAAGGCCGATCACAAGGGTAATTTCCTTGGTCGACGGACTGAAAAACACGTTTTCAAAGGTCGTCAGGCCGACAAAACACAGACCGAAATACAAGGTGATCTGAAACAGGGCGAACGGTGTCCACTTGTTCAATCCCTTCGGCTGGTCGGTGATTTCGTCGACGATAAAACTCTGATGCTGGCGCTGAGTCATTCCGTGCCTCCAAAGTAGCGGGACACCAATCGCAGCACCTTGTTGGACCGATGACGTTCGAAATAGACGATCACTGGTGTTCCGGAGGCCGGCAGCTCGCCTTCACTTGTATTGAGTTGGACTTTCGCAGACCGTGAATCAGGGGCTCTGAACCGGTGCATTTGAGTGATTTCATCGACAAAACCATCTGTCCGGTTGATCTGGCTGACGGTCGCCTCAATCCATCTGTCTTCCGCGGAAACATAGATCCGCGCTGGGCTACCTTTGCGGATTTGAGGTACTTCTTCTTGGGTGAGGAACGCAGTGATCGTCCTGTGAACATCCTCTTCGAGAACAGCGATGGGAGCACCCGCCTTCAATGTCTGGCCTTCGGCGGCAATGACATCGACAACCGTTGCGTTCGAACCGGCTGAAATCGGAATGGTGATCTGCTGATCCTTCAGTTGCTTCAAATCCGCAATCCGAAAGTCGACTTCCTTTTGCCAGCGAGCAACTTCAGCGATACGTTCTGGCTTCAGGCCATTGAACTTTTCACCATTCAAAACGCCAGTGTCTTGTGCGGTCGCGCCAAGCTGCTCTAGTTCAGCGACATGAATGAGATGTTTCTCAAGTCCACTTTCCGCAGCAGCCAGCTCCAGCTGCGCTGTCGCCAGGACATCGCGTTTCAAATATCCTTGGTCAAACAAGTTTTTGTAACGTTCTAGCCGGTCGCGTGCAGTTTCAACTGCTAGGTTGAGGGACACCGTTTCGGCGCGAGCCTGACGGAGATTGTTTTTGGCGACCAAACTGTAACCGGTTTCCCGGTCCGCCTCGGCCTTCAGGTAGAGCTCGTGTTCAGCAAGCTCGACTTGAGCCTGCATCAAGGCTGTTTCAGCTTTGCGGATGTCAGTAACCAGCTGGACATTTTCGATAAAGGCGAGGGGAAGGTGTGCGGCGGCAATGTTACCGGTGCGGACGTTCAAAGACGTCAGGCGACCGCTTACCGGTGCCGTCACCTCGTAGCGGTCCGCACTGACGACCGCCGTTGACACCTCGAGACGGAAAAGGGTCGCGAAGATGTAAACGCCGACGTACCCGAAAACAGCGAGACCGAGGATCAGATAAAACAGCGTCATCATGATCTGTCTGACAGGCCATCTGCGCACCGGGATGCTTTGTGCTGGATTGGGGTCTGGTTTGGTCGGAACCGGTGTCACCGGTGTGTCGATCCGGACGATGGTATCCGTCACTTCAGTCATCTTGCCGCGGACAAGATCTTCAATGAAGTGTTGCATCAAGGCAGTTTCGCGCTCGCCAAGTTCGACAAATTTAAAAGCTGTTTCACCGGTCTCTTGCTGCGTGCGGACGACCTCTGCTTCCGCTTTCAAGGTGATATTGAAGCCTTGGAAGGGGAGTGTGCAGAACAGCGTGTGGCGCGAACCGATTTCCGGAAGCGGTTCTGAAAGGCCGGAGATCCGGCAGCCACCGAGCCCCCAATCCACAGCATCGACGGTCTGCGCATCAAGGGTGACACGCATCGGTGCTGTTACCCTGTAGTGCAGCCTTTGGCTGGGCCTTTCGTGAATAATGTTCACTGGTGCTTCCCTTGATGTCGCCGGTATCCGGAGAGACGCAAGGACAATGCCAGTTGTTTTTGCTTAGGAAATCCAAAGCCGCCAGTTTTTGATATCAGTCCAAGTAGCTGAAATAATAGATTATATTCAAATTGGCGTTCGCGGAAATAATTTGGGATTTGCAAAATTGGAAACCGGACTGCCGGCAGGCAGGAGGTCCAAGTTTCCCATTTTGCAAAGACGTAAGCGTCGCATCTGATAATCCGGCCGCGACTTTGAAGGTCACGGCCGGGCTATTTCTTGACTAAAAAATGAAGCAGTCATTTTCGAACAAGGTGGTCACTGTTTCGTTGTCCGCATTGTTGAGAATACAGACATCCGTATAGGCACCGCCTCCCGACAAGTCCGCAGACAGTGTCAGGTTCCCGCTCTCAGACGAGGACTGAAGGCGGGACAAAAACGTCTGATCGTCTGTGCTGCCAGCCAAGTGGCTGAAGTCCAGAAGGTCGATGCCGATCTCAAAGTCGGTAATGACATCAGCTTCATCCAGATCGTAGGTTCGGAACACGAAGGTGTCGCTTCCGGCTCCGCCGGTCAGGGTGTCCGCACCCTGCAACGACCGGATGGAATCGTCGCCGGCGCCGGCCTCGATCACATTGACTCCTCTCGATCCCTTCAACGTATCATCACCGCCTCCCGAGACGATGTTGTCGATGAACCTGATGGTGTCGGTTCCAATCTCCAGCCCGTGGGCCCGTGCGTTGTGAAGCGATACAGACAGGTCAACGTCAAAGGCGGAGTAATCGACCGTGTCATTGCCACGGCCGCCGTGCATCATGTCATCGCCAGCATCGCCGAAGAAGACATCATCGTCATGGCCGCCATAGAGGCTGTCGGCGTTGTTGCCGCCACGGAGCTCGTCATTGCCAGCCCCGCCTCGGATGGTGTCTTCACCATATCCGCCGGTCAGGACATCATCGCCTGATCCGCCAATGAGGCTGTCATCGCCATCGCCACCATCAAGCTGGTCGTTGCCAGCTCCGCCTGTCAGGTCATCTTCTCCATTCCCTCCAGTTAGAATGTCGTTGCCGGCGCCGCCCACGAGTTCGTCGTTGTCGTTTCCGCCGTCGAGCTGATCATTCCCAGCACCGCCGCGGAGTGTATCGTTGCCATATCCACCCAGTTGGACATCGTCGCCGGACCCGCCGATCAGAGTGTCATCCCCATTCCCGCCTTCAAGATAGTCGTTGCCGGTGCCTCCGATCAGGGTGTCATTGCCAGCTTCACCGTAAAGAGCGTCGTCGCCATTGTTGCCGTTCAGATTGTCATCATGGTTGCCGCCGTAGAGGTGATCATTGCCGGAGTTGCCATAAAGGTTGTCCTGGCCCGCGTTGCCGTTGAGTTCGTCATTGCCTGATCCGCCGTGAAGGTCATCGTGACCATTGTTGCCGGATAGGTCGTCGTCACCGGAGCGTCCGTGCAATTCATCAGCGCCGTCGCCGCCGATCAGAACATCATTGTCGGAGCGTTCGATTTCGTCGACATTATTGCCGTTTCCCGGCTCAGGTTCTGGATCGCTGCCGTCCGTTTCCTGCTGATAGTGTGCGTTGAGAACGAGGGCGTTCGCCAAACCGATATCGACCGTAAATACGCTGTCGTCGAAATCTCGGTCGCCGCCATTGTAGAGGTCCTCGAAACCAAGGGTAATTGTACCGGCGTCGGCTTTCAGAACGCCCGTAGTGTGCAGGATCCCATCCGGGTTGAGGTCGGCGGTCTCCTCAAAGGCTGCCGTGTGGTAGGCATGTGTGCGGATCCAGGTTTCCGAGCCATCGGCCGCAATATGATAGAGCTTTGGTCCGTCGCTGTGGATCGTTGCCTGGTTGCCGTCATCGTCGCGGAATACCAGTTCTGGAGCATTTTCCGTATCTTGTGTGACATCGAGGTCCAGGCCCTGGTAGCCGTTGTTTAGGCTGTAGCCGTTGGAGATGATGAAAAAGCCGATCCGGTCGCCGGCCTCAACATCCAAAAACTCCCGGCTCTCGCCTTGAACCAAATCTCCGCCGCTGCCTTGCAGGGAGGCATTGGGCCAAAGGATCTCGACATCGGTGATCAATCCGTCGTCCTGGACCTTGTAGTCGCCGAATGTGTTGCGGTAACCGGCAGTTTCTCCTTCAAACACCACTGACACTGGGTGGTCATCAACAATCTCAATGCCGGTGACATCTATGAGATCCGGTCCGCCGGATCCGTAAAGGATGTCGTTTCCGTTGTTGCCATAGAGTGTGTCATCCCCGGTGCCGCCCCAGACTTCGTCATTGCCGTTCTGGCCTGTCATGATGTCGTCTCCGAACCGGCCGGACATGACGTCAGAGTGCCGTGTGCCGGTGAGAACGTCGTCTTCGTTTGTGCCGATCATGGGGCGTGTTGCAGGCAAGCTTGCCATCTGTACCACTCCTTCTTTTGATGCGTTGAGTCGCAGATCAGAAGGAGTGGTGCAGGTTGAAGGCCAGTTTTGACGGCCGGTGATTGTTTCATTTTCTGCTTAAAAAACAACACATAGAGCTGGGTTGCCGACAAAAGAAATCGACCCCGGTTTGCAAAATCGAATTTTGAAAATCCGAATTGGGAACTTCCATTTGGGCGGTACATTAATGTGGAACAGGTTTTCCGGCTGCTGATCCGGCTCGCCAAATGGGTCTGAGACACGGTCACTTGCTCATCCGTTTTTCCGAACCCGCGTTGCCATAACTTGGGTTCAACGAGAGAAGGTCGGCATGACCCGGATGAGACCTTGGCCCGTGTTGCTGATTTCCAGGGGCATCTCAAATGCGGGGCTCAGGATGTCGCTTGAAAAGACTTCCTTTAAGACGCCGTGCCGAACTTTAATCCCGGACTTCATAACCAGAACCTTGTCGGCAAAAGCGCTTGTCAGATTAAGGTCATGCATGACCGCAACAACACCGCCGCCGCTCTTGGCGTAGTCCCTGGCTAGCTGCATGATCTGATACTGGTGTTTGATGTCCAGGCTGGAGACCGGTTCATCCAAAAACAGCCAACGCGGGGTGCCATCTGGCGCAACCGGGTCCCAGACCTGGCACAGAACCCGGGCCAGCTGAACGCGCTGCTGTTCCCCGCCGGAAAGGTCCTGATAGGTCCGGCCGTCAAATCCGGGTAAACCAACTTTGGTCAATGCCTCTTTGATCCGCTGTGCCCGGTCTGCGCGGCCTGCGCTCCGATCGAGGATACCAAGCCCGATGACTTCTGACACGGTCAGTGGAAACGACAGATGACTGGCCTGAGGCAATACTCCGCGCACGAGTGCTTGTGCTTCCGGCGTGGTCGAAGAGATTTCGGTGCCGTCCAGGCTCAAGCTGCCAGTGTATCCGCGCTCGCCGGTTATCGCCTTCAAGAGCGTTGTTTTGCCCGAGCCGCTTGGGCCGATAATGGCAAGGAGTTCGCCGGCGCACGCTGTCAACGACATATCATTGACGATCTGTGTCCGGCCAAGACTAACGCTGACATTTGAAACGTCCAATATCCCACGGGGCCGGTGGTCGATGTTTCCGCTGGCAATGTGTGATGCTGCTGAAGTCATAGCCCCATTTGCCCCCGGTTTCTCAAGAGGATCCACAGGAAGAACGGTGCACCAACGAAGGCGGTGATGATGCCGATCGGCAGCTCTGCTGGCGCAACGATGGTTCGTGCGAGCGTATCAGCTGCAATCAAAAGACAGGCACCCAAAAGCGCGGAAGCAGGTAGCAGGTAGCGGTGGTCTGGCCCAATGGTCAGGCGCAGAAGGTGCGGCACGACAATACCGACAAAGCCGATACCGCCACTGACCGCAACAGACGCGCCGGTGGCGGCTGCAACCAGCAGAATGCTGATATTTTTAAGCCGCTGGACACGAATGCCGATATGCGCTGCTGCTGCTTCGCCAAGGGTCAAACCGTTCAGTCCACGTGCCAGAAAGGGCGTTGCAAACAACATGAGAAGGATGATCGGCGCGACCGATGCCATCTTTTCCCAGTTCGCGCCTGCCAGCGAGCCTAGTCCCCAGAACTGCAAATCCCGCATCTGCTGGTCATTGGAGATGTAGACAAGAACGCCGGTAACTGCACCGGCTAGAGCGCCGAGAGCAATGCCGGCCAAGAGCAGGGTGGCAACGGAGGTAAACCCTCCGCGTGTCCCGATCCGGTAAAGCAAAAGGGTGGTGATCAAGCCGCCCGTGAAGGCCGCAAAGGGGACCGCATAAATCCCCAGGACGGTCATGACCGGGGCCAGGGTGGTGCTGCCTAAAACGATGAAGAATGCAGCGCCGAGCCCGGCTCCGGCCGATACGCCGACGATGCCGGGATCGGCAAGCGGGTTCCGGAAGAGCCCCTGCATCACCGCACCTGAGACAGCCAGCGCCGCTCCGATCAAGGCGCCAAGTAGGATGCGAGGAAGCCGAATTTCCATGACAACGATCCAATCGCGCAAGGAAATACCCTCCGGCAGCGGGCTACCCGGATCAAAAATCTGACCTGGAATGTGCGGCAGGATCGATAGAACCGGGATTGGAATTGGCCCAATCGCAACACTGGCGAGCATTGTTGCCGCTAGTGCCATCCCCAAAAGCCCGATCACCCAGAGCGCCAGACCGGCCCGGTCACCGTTTTTCAGGTCGGTCAGGCCAAGGACATGGGCAAACCCGCGACCCGGCCGCGTTGAAAGAACGTCACTCATAGCCATGTCAGCTTTGCATCCCGCTCAGCTCCTGTGCCAGATCCCGGATGGCATCGGCCGTGCGCGGACCAAAACCCAAGAGGTAATCCGGCGGCATTTTGATAAGACGGCGCGCTTTGCCGGCCGCCGTTTGGGCAAGGGCAGGGTGGCTGAAAAGTTCATCTGCGGAAGCGCCAAAACGGCCGTGGCGGTCCATCATCAGCACAACATCGGGCATTGCGCTCAAGATGGCTTCATCACTGAGTTGTTTGTATCCGGGAAAATCTTGAACCGCGTTCGTGGCTCCAGCCAATTCCAAGATGCCGTGGGCGGCCGTGTCCCGGCCCGCAGCCATAATGCGTCCGCCCCGCGTCGATAGCACAAACAGAACCCGTAAATCCGTGTCCCTGTCCTCAGCTTCTTTCTGCGCGGCTGCAAGATCAGCTTCCAGCGCCTGAGCCAGCGTTTCCGCTTTTTCCGGAACCCCAAGCGCCTTTCCGATGACCCGGACTTTTTCCGTAATGCCTTCGGCTGTAAAGTGATTGGGAATATGCGCGATACCAACGCCGGATTTTTTAAGAACATCAACGGCTTCCAGTGGACCGCTGCCATCCAGCATTAACAGAAGGTCCGGATCTACCGAGAGGACACCTTCCGGTGACAGCGCGCGGATATAGCCGATGTCGGGCAGGTCGTGGACTTCACGTGGATGCACGCTGGTTGAGTCTCTTGCAATCAGCCGGTCTTGTTCTTCTAACGCATAAACGACTTCGGTCACGGATCCGCCGACGGCAACGATCCGCTTGGCGATCTCTTGGGCCGAAATCGGATTTATTGTCAGGATCAGCGCAAGGAGTGCGAGTAGCAATCCAGCTGTCACGTCCAGATAAGGGAAACGTAGAACGGACTTCATTCTGCTGCTCCGAGGCTGATGGCACGATCAAGTTTGGGGAGGTTTTCGGCCAGAGTGCGCCAGTCATCACGTTCGGCGTTGCCTTCTCCGCGTGCGCCAAAGAATTGGATGATCTGTTTGCCGTCGCTGTCGTAGGCTTCAATCGACGTTACATGCCCGGTATCGGCTTTCTTTCGAACCGCCCAAACGTCATGGATGTGATCGGTTCTCAAGTGAAGATGGAACGTTGGGTCCATGATGTTGATCCAAGGTCCCTTTGCCATCACGGTTTTGATTTTTCCGGTGTGAATCTGGATGCAGCCTTTGTTGCCTACAAAACACATGATCGGGATTTCCTCGGCTGCCGCGAGGCGCAGAAGCGCTGGAACCGAGCCGTTGTCGAGCCGCCAGGCCCAATCGTCCCCGATAAGTTCAAACGCGCTTACTCGGTCAAGGTCCAAATCTCTTAGGAGTCCATGGAATTGATGGATATCGGTCAAGGATTTCCAGCGATCGCGGAGCTGTAACTCCACACCATCAGCCGGAGTTTTACGGGTGAAAACTGGTGCAGGCGTGATATTCGGCAATACGCCGGGTTCCTGATCGTCTAACGCCAATTCGTCGATCAGGCGGTCCCAGGCCTTCATATCCGTTTCCGGGCGGGCATAGATCTTCTGAACTGCATCGCCATGGGCATCGAAAAACTGCAATGACCGGCGCACATCCTTGCCATCTTGTTTTTCAACGGCAAATCCATTGACCCAGTTGGAGGGGAACATTCGTGTGTCGATCTGTTCACCGAGAATCAAGGCTGCCCGTTCGCCGTTGATGAATTTTTCGAACGGGCCGATTTTCTCGTGAACAGCACTTTCGTTGCGGGTGAGCGCCATCACTTTTCCGACTTGCTGAAGACCGGAAAAAAGGTTGTCGAACCGTGGCTCAATCCGCCGGGTTCCATAGCCAACAAAAGCTGCGGCAAGCTCCGCTTCCGAGATGTCCAGAGATTGCGCAAAGTCACGTTCCCGCATCTTCGGATTTTTTGCGCGTGCTTTTCGGATTTGCGCTGCGTCCAGCCCGCAAACGGTTTGAACTTGGTCAGTGGTCATTAATAGATTCTCCTTCTCACTTACCAACACGGACGCCGTTACTGAAACGGGGCGGTTTCCTGCAAGACTGTAAGTCCCTGCGTTAACTTGGTAATTTGGAACATTTCTAAAGAGTGTGTCTCTTGGTTCCACTACTAATCCAATACTTGACTCTCATATTCATGTTTTATATTTGACGCAATACCTGAGTTGAAGACTCAAGATAAAAGTGCTGCGAGGCAGGCAGCAAAACGGACGCTGAACGCGCACTCTTGGAGAATTAAATGGGGCACAAGAATTCCCGTCATGCTCAGCTTTTTGGCGGCGTAGCTCTCTGGACTTTTGCAATATCGGGGACAGCTCATGCGCAAGACGAGGTTGCGACCCCGCTGCAGCGGATCGTCCTTGGCAGCGGAGTGGAAAAGGTTGCGATCGACACGCCGCAGGCCGTTACAGTTCTCGACCAGGACGCGATCGACAATGAGCAAGCCCAAACAATAGGGGAGCTGTTTCGCGACATTCCCGGTGTGACGGTGACTGGCAGCGACCGGGCCATCGGCCAATCCTTTAATATCCGCGGTATCGGCGCCCTGAGTTCATCAGATGAATCAAAAATCATCGTCACAGTCGATGGAGCAACCAAATTCTATGAGCAATACAGGGTCGGTTCGTTCTTCTCCGATCCGGAGCTTTACAAACAGGTCGAGGTTCTGCGTGGGCCTGCGTCTTCGACGCTCTATGGATCAGGTGCTATCGGTGGTGTGATCAATTTCACCACGAAAGATCCGAGCGACTTTTTGAAACCGGACGACACCTTCGCAGTTCGCCTGAAGGGAATGTTCGATTCCAACAAATATGGTTTCATGACATCTGCGGTTGCAACTGCCCGTTTGTCGGAGCAGACGGAAGTTCTCTTGAACGGAAACTTCCGCAAATCCAAGGATTACGAAGATGGCCAGGGGATTGAAATTCCGGGCTCTGCGTTCAAATCCTTCTCCGGACTGGCCAAGGTCGTTCATCGCTTTGGAGACAACAACGAGCAGGCCGTTCGCTTGTCCTATCAACGCTGGCAGAGTGATGCAGATGGGACGGAGTATTCCCAAACCAACACCTCGGGCTTCGGCACAATCGACCGGGAAGTGACAGACCAGACCGTAGTTCTGAACTATGAGAATCCGGCCAGTGACAATCCGTACTTGGATTTGGCGGTGAACCTGTCGTTTTCCGATACCGCGGTTGATCAGGAAAATGCGTCCTTGGGCGCTTTCTCTTCCTCCCAGCTGTTTGAAGATGCCGAATATGGCTACCGAACCTGGCAAGGGAAGGTGGAAAACACCTTTGAGCAGTCCGGCTCGAGTTTTGAGAACTTCCTGACGGTCGGCACTCAAGTCTCCTATCAAGAGAGGATTGCAGAAACGACCAGCGGGGGAGTTGGTTTTCACCCGGAAGGAACCGACACAAAGTTTGGTTTTTATGTTCAAGACGAATTCATCTGGCAGGATCGTCTGACCCTTATTCCAGGGGTTAGGGTGGATATGATCGAGTTGTCGCCGGACAGTTCAATCGCTGGAGCCTCCGATCAGTCAGAGGTCGCGTTTTCTCCCAAATTGGCAGCACTCTACAAATTCAATGACACATTCTCGATTTTTGGGTCTGTCGCACATACAGAGCGTGCAGCGACGCTGGACGAGATGTTCTCAACGTCCGGGCCGGCGAGAGGGTATCCGGGAGGCCGGACGGCTAGCCTTAACTTGGACAAGGAGAAATCCAACGCCGTGGAAGCCGGGTTCTCTGTTTCCGCCTGGGATTTACTCCAAGATGGTGACGGGCTTCAGCTGAAAACAACCGCCTTCTACAACGACCTGAAGGATCTGATCTCGACCAATCCGGACCAGGGGCAGATCACGCCGGTTCGCTATTACGTCAACATCGACGAAGCCGAGATCTACGGTGTTGAACTGGAAGCGGCCTATAACTCCGAATATGTCTACAGCACCGTTGCGCTGAGCCTTGTGCGCGGTGAGGACAAGGCAACCGGCGAGACCTTGACCTCAATTCCGGCTGATACGCTGGCGGTCACGCTGGGCGGGCGGGTTCCCGATTACGACATCGATTTCGGCTGGCGCGGTCTGTTTGCGGCAAGCATCGATTCAGGGGCAACGACCGGACCGTTCGCCGGGTATGCCGTGCACGATGTGTTTGCCAGCTGGACGCCGGACGAAGGCCGTTTCGCCGGTATGGAGCTGCGGGCAGCAGTCGAGAACATCTTTGACAAGTCCTATCAGAACAATCTGGCCGGCGATAAGGGGCGCGGCCGGACATTCAAACTCACCCTAAACAAACAAATCAGCTGGTGAGTTGAATGAGGCGCCGTCCGGCACTGGAAAATGGCTTTTCGTTTTCCCATACCGGGCGGCCTTAATTCCAAGGTTTGGAGTGTGTGATGATCACAAAAATCTTAGAGCAAGTTGTGTCGTTTCTTCAGCTGGGCGGACCCGTTGTCACGGTTATCGCCGGTTTGTCCGTGATCGCATTGGCTTTGATCCTGGTGAAGGTCTTTGAATTTCTGTTCTGCGGCATCGGCAATACCCGGCGGGAGAAAGCAGGAGTCCAGGCCTGGCTCTCTAATCAGCAAAGAGATGCCATTACGCATATTCAGCGGTCCAAGAGCGCCGCCGGTAAAGCTGTCCTGACCACCTGCCAACTCTTGGAAAAACGGGCCCAAAAGCCCGAAATTGAAGAGCGGGTCTCGGTCCAGGCAGCCAGCGACCTTCATCATTTTTCCAAAGGCATCCGGGCGCTGGAAGCAATAGCCCAAGTCGCACCGTTGATCGGTTTGTTCGGGACGGTATTGGGGATGATCGAAGCCTTTCAGGCGCTGCAGTCTGCGGGCAGCAATGTCGACCCATCGGCGCTGGCAGGTGGCATCTGGGTCGCCCTTATGACGACTGCAGCTGGGCTCGCGGTTGCCATGCCGGTCTCATTGATCGTGACCTGGCTGGAAGGGCGCCTCGAAGCGGAACGCATTGCCATTCAAACCCTGACATCGCGTCTGCTGCTGCCAGAAAGCGGCATTCTGGACTATCAGCCGGATGGGCCGGTAACCGAACCGGCCTTTGCCTATGCACATTGAACCGCTGCCCAAGAAACACAAGCCGATCTCTCTGACACCACTGGTCGATGTGATTTTCCTGCTGTTGCTGTTTTTTATGCTGTCTTCAACGTTCAGCCGGTTTGGTCAGGTGGAAATCGGCGCACCGGCGGCAGGGGGCGGCAGTGGGGCCATGCCCAAAGCAATCCTTTCCATTAAGCCGGGCCTGATGCGCTTGAACGGGGAACCTGTGTCGGAAGACCAGCTCCAGGAGCAGGCCCGAGATCTTTTGGATCGAGATATCGACAGCCTGCTGGTGTTTATGAAAAGCGGCAGCACGACGCAGCAGCTTGTCATAGTGATGGGCGTTTTGAAGTCGGTTGACGGTCTGAATGTGTCTGTGGCCGGATCCCAATGATCAATCTTCCGCAAAAGGTAGAAAAACGGCCGTTGGAAACGACGATATCGCTCATCAATATCGTGTTTTTGATGCTGATCTTCTTTTTGGTGGCGGGTCAGCTGGCACCGCCACAGGACCCAGATGTTGTGCTTTCAAAATCTGAAGATGCGCCGCCCTTGCCACCTCCCGATGCGCTCTATGTGCGGAAAGACGGCAGTTTGGTTTACCGGGACGAGACAACAACGGCCGCAGACTATTTTCTTGTGCACCGCGAGACCGCTGAGGGTGAGCGTGAGCCGGTTCAGCTTGGTGCAGATGCAGATCTCCCGGCGAAGAAGCTGCTGGAACATGTGGCCGCGCTTTATTCGGCTGGAGCGTCAAACGTTGTGATCGTTACCCGGATGAGCGCTGAATGAGCGGGCTGCGCAAGGCGTTTTTAGCAGCGTTGTGCCTGTCCTTGGCAATCCACGTCGGCGCTGTCGCACTCACCATCAAATCTAAACCGGACCTTGAGATTGCCGGGGCAGGGGAGGTTCAGAGTATTGTTCTGGGCAGTTCCCCTTTCAGCACGATTTCCGCAGGCGCTGTACCCCAAGCTGAAACCGTCCCGCCAGCAGAAAATCCTGTTGCCGAACAGCCGGTCGTGCGACCTCAAACGGATGCCGCCGAAATTGCGCCAACGCAGCTGGTCTCGCCGGTTCAGCCACCATTGGCGGTGCCGACCGTCGCTGTTGCTGAAGTGCAGCAGATGGAGGCAATACCACTCGCTCAGACAGGCGGAGAACTACTGGTTACGCCAAAGCAAGAGAACAAGGCCGTTGTAAAATCCCCGCCTTTGGCACCAGCTCATTCTGAGGTTATGCCAGCACCAGAGGCTGTGGCCGCGCGCCAGGTGGAGGTCCTGGAGCGTAAGCAAGCCGAACCGGCCAAAGAAGTCTTAGCCGACGCCGCTCGTCAGCCACAAAAATTTCCGGAACACGGGCTTCAAACCAGGGTCAATGAACAAGTAGACCCCTTGAAAGAGGTTCAGACCTCTGTCCCGGCACCAAAACTGAAACCTGCTCCGCCCAAACGCGAGATTGTCAAAAAACTTCAGAAGACCAAGAATAAGAAAACTGCAACTCGGTTGAAGAAAAATCAGAAAGACGTTCCAAAGGCACAAACGGCCAGACGGGCCGGAGCTGGAGGAAAATCAAACCGGACTGCGCAAAAGGGGGGCTCCGAACGCAAGGGCAAAGGCAAGACCGCCGGCAATTCAGATGTGACCAGCTATCCGGCTAGGGTGCATCGCAAAGTCTTGAGGTCGGTTCGCTCACCTCGGAGCATTGGCCGGCTTAAGACCGATGCTCATGTCCGTTTCACTGTTCAGGCAAGTGGTGCTGTGGCGGGTGTTCGCCTCGTGAGATCTTCAGGGAATGAGGCCTTTGATCAGGTGGCGCTGAAGTCGGTCCGCCGGGCTGCGCCTTTTCCAGCGATACCAGCCAGCGCCAAACGCAAGTCCTGGACCTTTACATTGCCGATCGGAGCAAGGTGACAAACGTTGGCTGCCAATGCCATCATGTTTCGACAAGCCCATCTGCAACGCGTTTGTCAAAGTGGATTAGCTGACTGCAAGCTGCGCAGTTTCATATCCGGCCTCCCGGAGTGTCTTTTCCATGACTTCTGAGTTCTTCGGTCCATCAACCGTGACGGTCCGGTTTTCCAGGTCGCAGATGACAATTGCTGCAGGTTCGAATGTGGTGATGGCTTTCTCGATGGCCGCAACGCAATGGCCGCAGCTCATATCCGGAACGCTGAATTTCATGATGACTCTCCTGTCGATTGTGTCCTGGTTATCAAGGTTCTTGTCATGGGATGGTCAACAGGTGGAACTACGTATGGAGAAATTTGCGCTTTCGTGTTGACCTTCCAGTGACTGGAATCCTTATGTGAAGGAACAACAATCAACATCCCATTGGACTCATCCATGTCCCCAAAACAAAAATTGTCGTTTTCCATTGAAGGAATGTCCTGCGCGTCCTGTGTTGGACGCGTGGAGCGCGGTCTCTCCGGGCTCGAGGGCGTGACAGATGTCACTGTGAACCTTGCTACAGAAAGCGCGCAGCTGACCGTGGACGGTGCCGAACACGCGGCCACTGCAATCAATACGCTTGAGCAACTGGGGTATCCGGCGCGGATAGAAACACTCACGCTCAGTATTGGGTCGATGTCTTGCGCTTCATGTGTCGGTAGAGTGGATCGTGCTCTCAAAGCCGTGCCCGGCGTCGTGGAGGTGAATGTTAATCTCGCCGCTGAAACCGCCAGCATTTCTTATGCGGCGGGAACCGTGACACCCCAGGTGCTCATGAATACATCTGCTGCAGCAGGGTATCCGGCAACGCTTGTTGAAGCCGGGGCAACCTTGGACCGCAGCGAACGCAAGGAAGAAGAAGCGCTGGCCCTTTTCAAAAACATGATTGTCGCGGCTGTTTTTGCGCTTCCGGTGTTCGTCATTGAAATGGGCAGCCATGTCATTCCCGGAATGCACCATTGGGTCAATATGACGGTCGGACAGCAAAACAGCTGGATCCTGCAATTCATCTTGACCACCATTGTCCTGGTTGGCCCGGGACGAAGCTTTTACATCAAAGGGTTTCCAGCGCTGCTGAAGGGTGCGCCGGATATGAACAGTCTGGTCGCAGTGGGGACAGGTGCTGCTTACGCCTCTTCCGTTGTTGCAACCTTTCTACCGGGATTGATTCCGGATGATGTTAGAGCGGTGTATTTTGAAGCTGCGGCCGTGATTGTGGTCTTGATCCTTCTGGGGCGGTTCCTGGAAGCAAGGGCCAAGGGACGGACCGGTGCTGCAATCCAAAAACTTCTCGGCCTTCAAGCAAAGACGGCGCGGGTCTTGCGCGGTGGTGAGCAGACCGATGTCGCGATCGATGCCCTTGCAATCGGCGATACGATCGTTGTGCGCCCCGGTGAGCGGATTGCGGTTGATGGCGAGGTGATCGAAGGGATTTCACATGTCGATGAGAGCATGATCACCGGAGAACCTGTGCCAGTGGAAAAAGCCGCTGGTGCATCAGTTACAGGCGGCACGGTCAACGGTTCGGGCAGTTTGCAGTTTAAGGCGACCCGGGTTGGGGCGGACACGACGCTTTCGCAGATCATCCGTATGGTCGAGGAAGCACAAGGGGCGAAACTCCCAATCCAGGGACTGGTCGACAAGATCACCCTCTGGTTTGTGCCTGCTGTCATGGTGACAGCTGTGTTGACAAGCCTTGTGTGGCTGATTTTCGGCCCAGATCCGGCGCTCACCTTTGCACTTGTCGCCGGTGTGTCGGTTCTGATCATTGCTTGTCCGTGTGCCATGGGATTGGCAACACCGACCTCGATCATGGTTGGCACCGGCCGTGCCGCCGAAATGGGGGTGTTGTTCCGGAAAGGCGATGCGCTTCAGCAATTGGCAGATGTCGATATCGTCGCGCTCGACAAAACCGGAACTGTCACAGAAGGGCGCCCGGAACTGACCGATCTCGTCCTGGCTGACGGATTTGACAGGCAAACCGTTCTGGAGAGGATTGCCGCTGTCGAAAGCCGGTCCGAACACCCCGTCGCAGAGGCGATTGTGCGGGCAGCTGCCATAAATGGTGGGAAACAGCTGGCGGCAGAAGACTTTGTGTCGATCACCGGCCATGGCGTCAGTGCCTTCGTTTCCGGCCAGAAGGTTTTGGTCGGCGCCGACCGCCTGATGATCCGGGAAGGCGTTGAGATTGAGAGCTTGCGCGGTCAAGAAGAAGATCTTGCCCGGCGTGGCCGGACGGCCCTGTTTGCGGCCATCAACGGTCAGGTTGCGGCAGTGATCGGCGTTTCCGACCCGGTCAAAACCTCAAGCCGGGAGGCCATTGCAGCCCTTCATGCGCAGGGGCTCAAGGTGGCGATGATTACCGGAGATAAGTTGGAAACCGCCGAGGCGATTGCTGCAGAGACTGGCATCGACACCGTCATCGCCGGGGTGCTGCCGGACGGCAAGGTCGCTGCTTTGAACGGACTGCGCAAAGCTGACATGAAAATCGCGTTTGTCGGCGATGGGATCAATGATGCGCCGGCCTTGGCGCATGCGGATATCGGCATCGCGATCGGAACTGGAACCGATGTCGCGATTGAATCTGCAGATGTTGTCCTGATGTCGGGTGATCTGCGCGGTGTTGTGAATGCCCTTGAGGTGTCCAAACGCACGATGCGTAACATTAAGGAAAACCTCTTCTGGGCGTTCGCCTACAACACTGCTTTGATTCCGGTGGCAGCAGGCGTTTTGTATCCGGCGCTGGGTGTGCTGTTGTCGCCGGTTCTGGCGGCGGGTGCGATGGCCTTGTCGTCTGTGTTTGTCCTCACCAATGCCTTGCGATTGCGCGGCATAAAGCCCTTGATGGACGAAAGGGCAGCACCAAAACCACAGCTGACAGCGCCGGTCCCGGCGGCAGCGGAGTAGGGAGGCAAAAATGAATATAGGTGATGTTGCCCGCAAGTCCGGGCTGCCTGCAAAGACCATCCGGTATTACGAAGATATCGGCCTTGTGACCCTGCCGCGCAGCGAGAACGGCTATCGGACGTTTCGCGATATCGAACTGCACAAATTGACATTCCTGGGCCGGGCCCGGGAACTCGGATTTACCATCGAGGACTGCCGGACCCTTTTGGCCCTTTATGAAGACGATGGCCGGGAAAGCGCACAGGTGAAGCGGGTGGCTGAAGACCATTTGCAGAAGATCGATGAAAAGATCGCGCAGCTGCAGTCCATGCGTGGAACTCTGGCTCACCTCGTCCACGAATGTGCCGGGGACCACCGCCCGGATTGTCCGATCCTGGAAGATCTTGCAGGAGAGCAGGGGTAAGTCAGCGGCAGTTTCGCTGCTTGCCCCTTTACCCGGAAGGCTGGCTAATCAGTGTTTTTGAGCTTGCCGGCGGCATAGCTGAAGATCCGGTCGGCGAAGGTCAGCACCACGAACACGGCCAAAAGACCTGCAAAAAACCGCAGGTCTTTCAAAAGCGCAAAAAATCCGGATCCCCTCGGCAATTGCCGGACACCGATGTTGGTGTAGATCCAGGCGTAATATGCCAGCGCGGCCAAAGCACCGGTCAGCACAAGCGACAGGAGGAGGGCTTGCCACTGCGGACGTTTGTTGTCTGCGCTCATTTCAAGATCCTCGCCGTTGCCAGATCCGCCTTGAAGACCATCAGATCGTCCAGACGCTCCACGTCGCCTTCCACCTCGATATAAAGCGCCAGCAAATCCTTGATCTCATCGCCGAGCAGATTGCCGTTCTTGTCCGCCATCAAAAAGAAGGTTCGGCCGTCAACCGGGCCGGTGGAGACAAACACCGGCGGGATGCCGCCCGTGAGGCAGAGGTCCGCACAGGCTTTATGTGCCAGCCCGCGGCCCGGGCGCATGGCCCCGGCGTAACACTTGCCGTCACAGATCTCGCCAGAGAGTTTCCAACGGCCGAGCGGAACTGGATCCGATGGTTGAAAGCCCGTAGGTCCGTCTTCCGTGGCTTCGACCTTGCCGACCTGGATCATGGTGAGATCGCCGCGGTTGACCGGCACGCCCCGCAGATTGACGGGTGTTTCCTTGTTGGCCTTTGCTGGCCCAAACACACCGCGTTTGCCCTGGCCCGACAGCATGTAGGTTCGGGCAGGGGTGGTGCCATCAGCTGGTACCCGGAATACCGGATACGGCCGGAGTTCTAGAAGTCCGGCCTGTTCAAACCGGTTGCCCCACTGAAAACCGCCGCTGCCGGGGTCGTTTTGCGTTGAAGACAGTGCCAGGGCCGCCAGGCCCATGCCACCGGCGAAACACACAGCAAATATGCTCAGAAAAACCAGGAGTGGTTTCGGAACCGCATTCAGATAGCCAACATAAAACGGTGCGTCCTTGGTTTGCCGCCAACTCATGCCGCACCTCCAATTTCCACCGGATCCACATGGGTCCCAGGTGGCAGAGCATTGGGATCGAGCAAGACTGTCGACCCAATCAGTTTCAGCCGGTAGGTCGAGATTTTCTCGGTGAATGGAGCCGGTGCCCGGCCGTCAGCCAGATTGTACTGGTAGCCGTGCCAGGGGCAGGTGATACAGCCCCACAGCACCTTGCCTTCTCCCAAAGGGCCATTCTGATGCGCGCAGGCGTTGGTGATGGCAGAAAGTTTGCCATCGTATTTGAAGATTGCGACACGCTCATCCTCATTCAGTGTTACGACCTTTGCGCAGTCTTCATCAATGTCGTCCAAGTCGCCGGCGACAACCCAGCCGTTTTCTTGAAGCGAGGCTTTAGCCGTTTCCTCACCGCGTTCGCGCGCAGCTTCCATCCGTCCGGTCATAAAATGCAGCCCGCAGACAAGAACAACGCTGGCCGCCACGACACCGGTGAAGATCGGGTCGGCGGGGCCTTGCAATGCTCCAAACGCTACATGCAGCACGACAAAGGCGTAGGCGGCATAAATCGACATATGTAGCGCCTTCCAGATCGGCGCTCCGAGAAAACTCAGCCAAAAATCGTGACTGGTAGCCGCCAGAACAAACAGGATTAGAAGAGCCGCGATGCCAAGGCTTTCAAAGGGAAACCCAAGGACTTGGCCGTAACTTGTGTTGGACGACAGCAGGGCTGCATATTTGTCTGTTGGCGAAAAATTGAAATACCAGCCGAGAACGTAGTTGGCATGGACCGCGGCAATGCCGGCCGTCAAAACGCCGAAGTGGCGGCGGTTATAGAGCAAAGGCAAAAAGCGCCGGTCGAGCCGGGCGAGGGGGCCAATACACAAGATGATCGTCAGCATCAGGAAGGCACAGCTGCCAAAGGCCCGCATCCTGAGAATTGCGCCGTCGATGGGTTTGCTGACATCTTCAAAGGCGGGGGCGACCCGGATGAACACGAAGAGATAGAGCCCAACGGCAATCAACAGAACAGCGTCGTAAAAAATCTTGTTCCGGTTCCACAAGACCGGCATGTATTGAACGCTCATTGGGAAGCCTCCCCAGAGGTTTCGCCGTTGGATGGTTTTTCGAGAAGGACGGCTGGCCGGTCCGCAGGCGGGGATTGGCGAAGCGCCAGGATGGTGAAGAAAGCCAGTGGCAGCGCGATGCCAAGCACTGTCCAGATGCGGGCGTGCGCGGTCCGGTGAGCCCGTTTCATTCTTCAGCCTCCTTTTCCCGTTCCAAATGGAACCAGCGATAGAGTACCAAGGGCCAGATCAGGCAAATGCCGGGGATCAGCAATGGCCGGAAAGCGTAAGACTCCTGTGCAGAAGGCTCGACCCGCTCAATTCCGATGACAAGAAAAAGCACTGCAACGGCCCCGCCGGCATAAAGGTAATAACGGCCGATATCGATCAAAAACTCAGCGGTCTGCACTCTTCTTCCCCTTTACCGGTTACGGGAGGCATTCGTAGTTCCGGCCTCAGCCAGATAGAAATGGCGCTGCGTTACACGAGATCCGCATCGGTGATGATTTCCACCAGCGACGGCCCTTCCTGAGCGATGGCTTCAGCAAGGGCGGTGTTCAATTCCGCAGGATCTGTGACCCTGTGTCCATGCCCGCCGCACAGCCGGGCGAACGCGGCAAACGACGGGTTGGTGAGATTGGTTTCCCAGACCGGCCATTCTCCTGACTTTTGCTCCTTGGTGATTTTCCCGAGCTGGCTGTTGTTCAAAAGAATATGCGTGATGTTCATGCTGTATTTGACGGCGGTGGTGAACTCCATTGCATATTGGCCAAAGCCGCCGTCGCCAGAGATGGAGATGACCTTGCGGCCCTTGAACTCGTCGAAATCCTGGGTCGCGCACCAGGCGCCCAAAGCGGCCGGCAGGCTGAAACCGATGGAGCCAAGATATCCAGACATCAGGATCCGCTGGCCACGCGGCTCAAAATAACGTCCGAAAGAATAGGTGTTGTTGCCGACATCGACCGGAATGATCGCATCTTCCGGGCAAAGTTCGGTGAGCGCTTTAAATACGGCTGCGGAGTGAATACCCCCGCCATGATCTTCTGTCAGGCGCCGGTCTTTTTCTTCGCGCCAAATCGCCCAGCGTTCTGTGATTTCGCTGATCTGATTGGGGGCATCCGAAGGTTTGTTCACCTTGTCCTGCACGGCATCACAGAAGGTGCCGATTTCGCCCCAGACCGGCAAGGTCACCGGATGGAACTTGCCGAGCTGCATACGCTCAAAATCCACCTGGATGATCGGCTTGTAGGGGGCAATGCCGGTGTGGTTCGCAAAGGAAGACCCAAGCGACACAATTAGATCAGCTTCGTTCATGAACCAGCTGGCAATTGGTGTGCCGGACCGGCCCAGAACACCGCAAGACAAAGGATGGGTGTCAGGAATGAGCCCCTTGCCTTTGAAGGTGGTAAGGACCGGAGCTCCGAGTTTTTCTGCCAGGGCTATGACTTTATCGCGCACATCCTTGGCGCCATATCCAAGGACGATCACGGGGCGTTTGGCTCCGTTGATCAGCGTGATGGCGTCAGTTAGGTCGTCATTCGACGGTGTCACCTCAATGCGGCTCAACCGGCCTTCGGGTTGTCCTGCATCCTTGGTGCTTGGCAGGGTTTGCACATCGTCGGGAAAAATCAGATTGGCGACGTCCCGATCGACAATTGCGGTTTTTAAGGCCAGCGACATCAGCTCAGAATGTTTTGAGGAGCTGAGCACGGGCTGGGAGAATTTGGAGACCGCTTCAAACGCGGATTTCAGATCGATGTCTTGAAAAGCGCCCGGGCCGAACACCTGGGTCTGAACCTGTCCCGTTAATGCCAGAACGGGCGCACGATCGACTTTGGCGTCCCAAAGCCCGGTCAAGAGATTGGTCGCCCCAGGTCCGGCGATCGTCAGGCAGGCCGCGGGTTTGCCGGTCAATTTGCCGTAGGCGGAGGCGGCAAACGCTGCAGCGCCCTCATGGCGGATGCCGATAAACTCGAGAGTGCCCTTGTTGGCCTGCAGACGGATGGCATCGGCGAGGCCGAGATTGGAATGCCCGACCATGCCGAACACCCGTTTGACGCCCCAATTGACCATGGTTTCGGCCATCACATCGGTGACTGTGCGCTCATGCTCCGGTTCAGCTTCAAGTCCGACCAGAATGTCCCCATCCTCGATCTTGAGCGGATAGACTTTCTGGCCACTGTCTTCATGGCCGCCGGGTGGTTTGCCTGTGAGCGGATCAAAATCCCAGCCGTGCCACGGGCAGCGGATCCAGCACTTGCCGTCTGTTCCTTTTTCGATGGAGCCTTCACCGAGCGGCCCGCGCTGGTGCGGGCAGTGGTTGTCCATTGCCGCCCATTGGCCATCGAAGTGGGACAGGCAAATAGAGGTTGTTCTGGCTGTGACCGTTTTTACCCGGCCTTCCGGCAGATCATCCACGTGGCCGACTTTGATCCAGTCGAGATTTTGAGCGTCCATGAATTCCTCCATCAGAACCAATCAGCTGGATCGGGCTACACCACCGTACGCGACGCCGGACAGATCTGCCATCTCCCGTTTCCAAGTCGTCAAATCATCCGGATTGAATTGATTAAGGTGCGTGTATCCGCAGGCACGTGCCATCACTTGCATCAGTTCAACAGAAGCTTCGAAAAAGTTGGTGAGCTGGCGGGCCGATTTTTCAATGACCAGCCGGTTCACCAAATTGGGTTTCTGGGTCGCAATCCCGACCGGACAGTTATTCGTGTGGCAGGCGCGCATCGCGATACAGCCAATCGCCTGCATCGCCGCATTGGAGACCGCGATTGCATCTGCCCCAAGCGCCATGGCTTTGATAAAATCGGCAGGTTTCCGCAAGCCGCCGGTAATCACCAGCGATACGTCGGCACGACCCAGTTTGTCCAGATGGCGCCGGGCTCTCGCCAAAGCTGGAATCGTTGGCACAGAGATGTTGTCGCGAAAGATGATTGGGGCGGCTCCCGTTCCCCCGCCGCGGCCATCCAGGATGATGTAGTCAACCCCGACCTCCATCGCGGCATCGATATCTTTTTCGATATGCTGGGCCGAGAGTTTGTAGCCAATCGGAATGCCGCCGGTTCGGCTACGGACTTCGTCCGCAAATTCTTTCACCTGGGCGCAATTGGTCCAATCAGGAAACCGCGGCGGAGAGATGGCGTCATCGCCTTCGTTCAGTCCACGGACTTCGGCAATCTTTCCTTTGACCTTAGCACCGGGCAAATGTCCGCCAGTGCCGGTTTTGGCACCTTGTCCGCCTTTGAAATGAAAGGCTTGTGCCTTGCCAAGTTTATCCCAGCTGAAACCAAACCGGGATGAGGCCAATTCATAGAAATAGCGGGAGTTTGCTTCCTGCTCCTCGGGCAACATGCCGCCTTCGCCTGAACAAATGCCGGTTCCCGCGAGTTCTGCGCCCCGGGCCAGAGCGATTTTCGCAGGTTCGGAAAGGGCGCCGAAACTCATGTCGGAGACAAACAGCGGGATCTTCAGATGAAGCGGTTTTTGTGCGTTTGGTCCAATGACAACATCGGTTCCGACCGGATCCTCGTCCAAGAGGGGGAAGCGTTGCAGCTGTGCGGTCAGGAGTTGAATATCATCCCAATCCGGCAGCTGGACCCGCGGCACACCCATGGCGTCAACCACACCGTGGTGGCCGGTTTTTGAAAGACCATCCCGCGCGTAGGACTGGATCAGTCCAGTGTAGGGTTCTTCTTCCGTGCCATGGCTGGTGTCTGCATAGAGCCCCAGATATTTGTCGCGCTGAAACGGCTGCGGATTGTCATTGGCCCAAGCGGCAATTTCGTCGGCATCGACCAAGATCTGATCGCCTTCGACCCAGCTCTTGAATTTCGGCAAGGCCTCGGAATTGTTGTATTCAGACACACCGCTGTCGATCCGGTAATCCCAGTAGTGAACCCCGCAGATCAGGTTGTCACCATCTACGTAGCCATCGGACATCAATGCGCCGCGGTGCAGGCAACGGCCATAAAACACCGACACCTCTTCATCAAACCGGACCACAACGAGATCAACATCTTCGACCAGTGCATATTGCGGATCCCGATCCGGCAACGCGCTTAATTTGGCGACAACTTCAGTTCTCATTGCAATCCCCCAGCTAGTGGCGTGTCCGCCTTGGCGTTAAAGGTTTTGTGCTTTCAATCTTCCGTAATATTGGGCCGCATAGGCGGCATGGCAGCCATTTCCGCAGCTCCGTCGTTTCCCGCCATTCGGGCGCCGTATAACTTGGCAAGAGGCACTGCACTGATCCCATGCAGAACAGCGCTGATCCAAACAGCGTTGATCGCAAGGTTCAAAAGGGTTTCGCCAATTTCATGATCGATCTGATCGACAATCAGCAGTGCAAACAGGGCGGTCGCCAATCCGCGCGGACCGAACCAGCCAAAAAACAGCTTTGTTGTCGGCGCGGCATCTGTCCCTAAAAGCGAGAGCCAGACCGCCAGAGGACGGACCACAAACAGGCTTGTCAGAATAATCGTGAGGCTGAGGGCATCTAGGTGAGCAACGGCGTTGGGTAACAGGGCCAGGCCGATCAGGAAAAATGCGCCCCAGCTCAGCATCTGTCCTTCACTTTCGGTGAATTCGTAGATGAACGCACATTGGCCCTTGATGACATTGCCAAAACATAATCCAGCAATGAAGGCCGCGATAAACCCGTTGCCATCAATCATTCCGGCCGAGAGATAGGCGCAGCCAGCCATTGCCAGCGCACCAATGCCTTCGATTTCGGCGGTGGTCATTTTTTGTTTTTTGGCTGCAAGGAACAAAACACCACCGATGCCACCGATAATAGCACCGACCAAGGGGCCGAAAATCAGCTGTTTTGCGCCAAAGAGCACCCAATTGGTGGCATCTTGCTGCATCATTTCTGCAGTCAAGCTGGCAAACAGCAGGATGACCGGCAGCGCGAGCCCGTCATTCAGCCCGCTTTCCAGCGTCAGGGCGCGGCGGACACGTTCAGGAACAGCTTTGTTTGTTACAACAGCTTGCCCGAGAGCTGCATCGGTTGGCGCAAGCAAAGCTGCGACAAGCGCTGCAACGATCAGCGGATATGCCGGCAACAGGAGTGCGGCAAAAGCGGTTCCAATCAAAACCGACAAAGGCAAACCCATGACCAGCATACGAAAAGGCCATTGATGCCGTTCACGCAGGCTCTTGAGATTGATTTGGGCAGCATCCAGAAACAGAAGAACAATCAGCGCGAGTTCAGCAACGATGTGAAGTAGGTGTTCGGCTTCCGCAACAGGCATTTGACCTGCTTCCGCCATCAGAAACCCAAATGCTAAAAACAGCATGGGGGCGGTTAGGATTCCGTTCGACAGCTTCTTGGCCAAAAGCGTGTAGGCCATCGTGAACATTCCCAACATCAACAGCCCGTGTGTCACGTCAATTCACCTCCCGTCGTCCGAGCCATTATTGGTCCGGTTTTATTCAACGTCTCAAATCATTTCGGCTTGACTATCCTGTGCGGCTGGTTTGATGGGCCTTCAAAAGGAATTGCTGCAATTTGTGACCCTGAGCACAAAAGCTCCCGGAAACCGGAAGCTTAGCCGCATGTTGCCAGAATAGTGAGATCACAATCGCTTGATTGGATCTCCATAAGCTCCATAAGCTCCAAAAGCAGCGCGTTTTCACAGACCGGCGTTTGCGTGCCGGCAAACGACTTTTTCGATTGTTTTGAGAAGCTATATCCCGAGCCGGTCCCTGACTCTGTAGACCATCACAGAAGGTGCGAGGAACCAAGGGTTTCCGGTGTAGAGTGGTCTGGTGCTGTTCGGGATTTTCTCGAACGCGGAAAGAACAGGTTCCCGTCCGGCTGCCTTTTGGCCGATACGCATGCCAAGGTAACTCGCCATGCCAACACCCGAGCCGCAATAACCATTGGCATAGAAGAGGCCCTGGTCTTCGCCGCAGTGGGCGAGCGTGTCGAAGGTGTAGCCGACAAACCCCATCCAGCCGTGACTGACTTTGTATCGGGCAAGATCCGGGAAGAGGGCGCACATATCCAGGTGCAGCTTGCTGGCGCTGTTGCGTGGATCCGTTTCGCTCAAAGACACCCGGCCGCCGAAAATCACCCGTTTGCGGTCCGGCGACAGGCGATAGTAGTAGACCAGCTTGCGCGTGTCAGAGAGCACACGATTGGTCGGAAACAGCCGGTCGACGAGATCTTCCGGCAACTCTTCGGTCGCAATGACATAAGAGCCGATCGGGATGATGCGGCGTTGATGCCAAGGCGACAGCGGCCCGGAATAGCCATTGGTCGCCAGTATAACTTTTCCGGCTGTAACAGCGCCTTGTTCCGTCAGCACCTTGAAGCCGGATCCGGCCCGCTCCAGCGACAGCGCCCGGCAATTGCCCTTGACCTGTGCTCCGAGTTTCAATGCGCGCAAGAGAAGGGATGGCAGGTATTTCGACACATCGATGCTGCAATGATGCGGATAGACGATGCCGCCGAAATAGGCATCCGTGCCAAGCTCGCTTGCCATCTCTGACTTCGGAACCATGAAGGCGTCCGGTTTCCAGACCGGATGGCCGCTTTCTGCTTCCCTCGCGAGTTTGCCATATAGATGCGGTTTGTGGGCGCCGTGAAAGCGGCCCACGTCCTTCAATCCCATGTCGAGACCGTCCGCTGACAGATCATGCATATAGTCAAGCGATGCTTGGCCTTCCTGGCACAATTGCGTTGCCAGCTCAGCTCCATAACGGCGGGACAGTGTGGAGAAGGAAGGTTTCAGGCTGGTGGAGAGCTGGCCGCCGTTGCGAAGGCTGCAGCCCCAGCCTGGGTCTTCCGCATCAATCACCAACGTGCTCATCCCTTCGCGCGCGGTTTGAAGGGCAGCATTGAGGCCTGTGTACCCAGCGCCGATAATCAGGACATCGACTTCGGCAGCAAGCTCATGTTCAGGGAGCGGTACATTGGGGGCGATGTCCTGCCAATAGGGCCTAGACTGAAAATCCGCCGCAAACACATCGCTCCACATTGTCTTCAATCCTCTTAAGTGTTCCGGGTGTCTTCCAGAATAAGATCCGCGCCTTTTTCTCCGACCATGATCGCCGGTGCATTGGTGTTGCCGGAGGTCACTGTCGGGAAGATTGAGGCATCGACCACCCTGAGGCCATCGACACCATAGACCCGCAGACGCTGATCGACGACGTTTTCGGTTTTATCCGTTCCCATCCGGCACGTGCTGACCGGGTGGAACACGGTGGAACAGCGGTTGCGGACATCTTCCAGCATGTCCTCATCGCTTTTAACGTCCGGTCCCGGTGCGATCTGGCTGTCGATGACCTCTTGAAACGCTGGGGCGGCAGCGATCTTGCGCAAGAGCTTGCAGCCTTCGATCATTTCCTTGCAGTCATGGTCTGTGCTCAAGGAATTGGGATGAATGGCCATCGGCTCAAATGCATCGGTCGATTTCAGCTCCAAATGCCCGCGGCTGGTTGGCCGGGTTGGCTGCATACCGAACAGGAAACCCGGGAATGGATCCGGATTCATTAGCGGCCGTTCTCCCTTCGGCGCCTTGGTGTAGCTGACCGGTGAGAAATAGAGCTGCATGTTCGGCCGTTCGCAGTCCGGATTGCCCTTCACAAATCCGCCCGCCTGATTGAGGCTCAGTGCCAAGGGGCCGCCGCGTGTCAGAACATAGCGGATGCCTTGCGCCAACTTGCCCCACCAAGGATACAGCTGCTGGTTCAAAGTCGGCACCTTGGACCGGTAGAGGTGATCAAGGCCAAGGTGGTCCTGCATGTTCTTGCCGACCGCCGGGCTGTGGACTGCAGAGGCAATGCCTTTGGACTGAAGTTCGGCTCCGTCGCCGATCCCGGACAGCATCAGGATTTGCGGCGAGTTGACCGCTCCTGCACTCAGGATAACTTCGCGCCGTGCCGAGACCGTTTGTTCGCGGCCACCACTTTCGTAGACAACTCCAGTTGCCCGGCTGTTTTCCAGAAGAATGCGCTTGGTGTGGGCCTTCGTCAGGATCGTTACGTTCGAACGCTTCTTGGCCCGGGCAAGATAGGCCCGGGCAGTGGACATGCGGAAGCCGTCCTTGGCTGTGATCTGGTAGTGGCCAACGCCTTCCTGGTCTGCGCCATTGAAGTCGGAATTAAATTTGAACCCGGCTTGTTCGCTTGCCTTGAAGAAGTTCTGGCACAATGGATGTGTGTACTTCGTCATGCTGGACACATGAAGGGGGCCATCACCACCACGGAAGGCGTCGGCACCAGCGTCATTGGTTTCGGACCGTTTGAAATAGGGCAGGACATCGTCCCAGCCCCAGCCGGTGTTGCCCATCGCTTTCCAGTCATCAAAGTCCGCGTGCTGGCCGCGGATGTAGACCATGGCATTGATCGAGCTGGACCCACCTAGAACCTTGCCGCGCGGCCAATATCCTTCACGGTTGTTCAGGCCTGGATCCGGTTCTGTGTAGTACATCCAGTTGATGTGTTTGTTGTAAAACGCCTTGCCGTAGCCGACCGGAACCCAAATCCAGAAGTTCAGATCCGAGCCGCCGGCCTCCAGAACGCAGACGGAATATTTGCCGTCTTCAGACAAGCGGTCTGTGACGGCGGCACCGGCAGAACCGGCGCCGACGATGACAAAGTCAAACTCAGCCATGATGTCCCTGCGTTTAAGCGTTTTTATCGCGCTGGATGAGAATGGACAGCAGCGCCAAGAGGCCTGAGCCAACCATCAGGAAGAACGACACGGCGTTTAGAACCGGCGTGGAGCCGACCTTAGCCATGCGGTCATACATGGTGATGGTGAGCGGGGCTTCGGAGCCTACCAGGAACAGCGTCGTGTTGAAGTTTTCAAACGATACCAGGAAGGCAACAATCCCTGCTGCGAACATCGCCGGCCGCAGGAAGGGCAGGGTAATCGTCCTGAGAACGCGTGCCCGGCTGGCGCCAAGGTTGAAAGCAGCTTCTTCCATGGTTTCATCAAACTTCTTCAAGCGCGCGGTGATCACCAGAGAGGTGATCGTGGCGATGAAGGAAAATTGTCCGAGTACAACAAGCAGCATGCCCGGTCGCAGGAATTCCAGCTCTAGGTCGAACTTGTTTTCCACGAAGTTCGCCGTGTCGCTGGCCAGAACCAGGATCGAGATACCCAGGATCACACCCGGGATCACGAGAGGCACGACCATCATGATGTAGAAGAAGTTCTTGGCCGGAAAATCCCCGCGCACAAACAGGAAGGCGTTGGTGGTGCCGACAAAAACTGAGAGCGCAGCAACGAAAATCGCAATCACAAAGGAATAGTAGAGCCCCTGCAAAAGCCGACGATCGTGGAACATGCCCAGTTTCGGTTCGGTGTCGGAAAAGAACCAGTCCAGTGTGAAACCTTGCCATGGCAAAGCCGGGAACAAGCTGTCATTGAACGCAAACGCGCCAGCGGAGATGAGCGGTGCTGCCAGAAAGATGAAGAAGGCAAGCACATAGAGCCGGTAGCCAAAGAGGAACGGCGTGGTCTTGTTGGTCGCAAGCATGATCGTCCTCCTCAGCTCTTGGCAACAGTGTTGGCGAGCGTCTGTCCGCTAAGCTTCAAGCCCAACCAGATGACGAACGAGGTGAACATCAACAGCAGCATGCCGAAGGCCGCGCCACCTTCCCAGTTAAACCGGGTGATGAACTGGTTGTAGATCTGTTCGGTAAACCAGCTGGAGTTTTTGCCGCCCAGAAGGATCGGGGTGAGGTAGGAACCAGCGGTCAGCATGAAGGTGACGATACAACCAGCAACAATCCCCGGCATGGCGTAAGGTACGATGATCCGGCGCAGAACTGTAAAGCCGTTGCCACCCAGATTGTAACCCGCCTCGATCATGGAATTGTCCATACCATCCAGTGTTGAGACCAGCGGTACGATCATGAACAGGATTACAGTGTAGACCAGGCCGACGATGACGGCTGCGTCGTTGTAGAGGAACTCAATCGGTGTGCCGGTGACGCCAGTCCATAATAGAAAGTTCGATATCACGCCTGTTTCCCGCAAAAGGAGAATCCAGCCGAAGGAGCGGATCAGATCGCTGACCCAAAGCGGGATCAGGCACAGCAGAAACAAGCCGCCGCGCGCCCGCGGCCCGGCGATCTTGGCAATGTAATAAGCAATCGGAAAACCGATCAGCAGGGCCAAGGCGGTCACCAGAAGCGACATCGACCCAGTGCGCAGCAGTGTGTTCCAGTAAATCGGTTCGTTGATGAATTCCAGATAGTTGGCAAAGCTGTATTCATAGACCCGCGGTGCGACTTTCTCTCGCAGCGACAACATCACCATGCCGATGTGCGGCAGGATGATCAGAAGAATGATCCAGAGTGCAAAGGGCGCAAACAAAAGGATCAACGACAGGCGTTTGATGTCCTTTTGCATCAGGCGGGCTCCTCATTTGCAAAGCACATGGCTTGCTTGGAGGACCAGACAAGTCGGACGTCTTCACCCGGTTTGATGTCATTATGTCCAGTTAGGGTCACATCGGATTCAATCAGTTCCCCATTGCCGGAGCGCACAAGAACGCGGCTGTTGGCGCCGTTGAACAACAGGCTGTCGACAACGCCGTCCATCTGGTTGTCGCCGTCAACACCGCTCTTTGCCGCCTCAGACGCGCGCACGGTGTGAATGAATTCCGGCCGCACGAAGATGTCGACTTTGGAGCCTTCGCCGATCTTGCTGCCGCCAGCGGCGGAGAAGTTCATCGGCAGGCCTTGGCTTGTCTCCACTTTGCCGCCAGTGCCATCGCTGGATTTGACGGTGCCGGACCACCGGTTGCTGTCACCGACAAACCCGGCGACGAATGCTGTCTTCGGTTCATGGTAGAGCTCTTGTGGCGTGCCGATCTGTTCGAACTGTCCCTGGTTCATGATCGCGACGTTGTCGGACATGACCAATGCTTCGGATTGGTCATGGGTGATGTAAATAAAGGTGGTGTTGAACTGGTGCTGCAGCAGTTTCAATTCGATCTTCATCGCTTCGCGCAGCTTCAGATCGAGCGCGCCGAGCGGTTCATCGAGCAATAGAACGTCCGGGTCGAGCACCATGCAGCGGGCAATCGCGATGCGCTGTTTCTGACCACCGGACAGCTGGTGAATTTCGCGTTCGGCTACATCCGGCAGCGCGATCCGCTCCAGAACGTCGTGAACTTTTTTCTTGATGTCCGCATTGCTGGCGCCGTTGCAGCGCAACCCGTAGGCGATGTTCTCATAGACATTCATCATCGGGAACAGCGCCAGGTGCTGAAACACCATCTTAACGTTGCGCTTGTTCGGCGGTGTCCCCAGAACGGATTTGCCCTTGATCTTGATCTCGCCGGATGTCGGCTCCTCGAAGCCGGCAATCATGCGCATCAAGGTGGTTTTGCCGCAGCCGGACGGCCCCAGAATGGAAAAGAACGAGCCGCTTGGAATATCGAAGGACACGCCCTTCACGGCCTGGAAGGACCCGAAGTTCTTGGTCAATCCGGCGCATTCGAGGTCGTAATGGGGAGGATTTGTCATGGATTTTAAGACACTACTGGAGAGGTGATGAAGTTGGGGGGACACCGTTTATGGCGGCATCCCCCGAGATTTAGGCTTTCGCTCTTCGGCGTATGGCCAATTGGCGGGAGCAGATAAGCTATGTCCGCCAATTTTACTTTTAGATCAGTCGATTAGCCGCCGGTTGCCGCTTTGATTTTCTCCAAAGTTTTGCCTTCCATGTCTTCCACGCCCGGAGGAATATTGGCAAAGAACTTGAGATTGTTGATGTCGGCGTCGGTGAAGGCCGCGTTCACGGCAGCTTTCTTGTCTGCCGGAAGCAAGTCCTTGCCGCCTTTGACGGCTGCGATTGCGCCGGAGCTGGCGGACATCACAGTGACGTTTTCCGGACGCAGCACAAAGTTGATCCACTTATATGCGGCATCATCAGCCTTGGCCTTGCGTGGCAGGGCAAAGGTGTCGATCCAGGCCAGAGCGCCTGTTTCCGGCGGAACGAAAGTGATGTTCGGGTTCTGGTCGAACAGCTTGTAAGCCGTGGAATCCCAGGTCTCGGAGGCCACGATTTCGCCGGAAAGCATCATCGCGCTGAGGTCGTCGCCGCCTTTCCAGTAGGCTTTGATGTTGGCCTTACATTCGATCAGCTTGTCAGCGACTTTATCCAAAATGCCCTGGTATTTTTCCAGGTCAGAGTAAGCCTCGAACGGGTTCTCACCCATGGCGAAGGCAGTGCCGAGCAAGATTGTGCGCTTCAAACGCATGGAGGTCTTGCCTTTGTAGGCCGGATCGCAAAGATCGCCCCAGCCCTTGAAGTCAGGTGCCTTCGTCTTGTCGGCCATCAGGCCGGAGGTGCCCCATTGGTGCGGAACCGCGTAGACTTCGCCCTCAATGGTGGTGTTTTCTTTCACGCCGCCAAGGAGGCTCCCTTCCATGACGCTGGTGTCGATCTTTGACAGGTCCAGCGGCTTGTAGATGTCATATTCCAGCTGAGCTGCGTAAATACGGTCGTGGCTTGGCTGAGCAAGGTCAAATCCAGCACCGCCGGTCGCGCGCAGCTTGGCAATCATTTCCTCGTTGTTGGAAAAGGTGACTTCCACTTCAATGTCCGGATATTCGGCTTCGAATTTCTGGATCAATTCATCGGGAGCATAGGAGCCCCAGGTCAGAAGGCGCAGGGTTTCGGCCTGTGCCGAACTAGCGCCCGCAAGCATTGTTGCCGCCAAAAGGCCGGTAAGAGTTGACTTTAGATGCATAACGTCCCCCTGAAATCATCATTTTTGTCAGTGAATACGGTAGGTTTCAATTGGACTGCGAAATATATCCATTCCAGATATTTTTACAGACCAATTTGCACCTCAAAAACGTTAGCCTATTTTGCATGCGGGTAAAACATCTTTAAGTGTCTGAATGCCTTTACGGATATCATCCGGGCTGGCGCTGCCGAAGCCAAGAACCAGTCCGCGTTGGCTGAGATCGGATAAAGCGTAGCGTGCCAATGGAGCTGTTGTGATGCCTCGGGCAGCCGTTTCGGCGACAAGTTTGTTTTCATCCAATTTGTCATTGATCAGACCTACGGCATGAAATCCGCTGCTGGTCGGCTGCAGGTCTATATCGCCGGCAAGGTCGGCGGCAGCGCTCATGAGTGTATCGTGGCGATGTTTGTAAAGCTGGCGCATCGTGCGGATGTGAGTGGCGAACATACCTTCATCCATAAATTCGGCGACCATTGCCTGGGTCACGGTTGGAACGCCGCTGAGCCACGTCAGAAAGATGCGTTCAAAACTTTCCACCAATCCTTCCGGCGCCAGCAAAAAACCGAGCCGGAGAGCCGGAAACAGCGATTTGGAAAAGGTGCCGACATAGATGACCCGGTCATGCGTGTCGATGCTTTTGAGGGTCGGCGGCGGTTGGTCGCCGTAATAAAACTCACCGTCATAATCGTCCTCGACAATCATGGCATCGGCTTCGCTCGCCGCTTTCAACAGCGCCAGGCGGCGGGACAGGCTCATGACATGGCCGAGTGGTTGTTGGTGCGATGGTGTAACAAAAGCGAGGCGGAAGTAGGGTGCTTTTGCAAGCCCATCTTCAACACACAAGCCTTCTTCGTCTACTGGCACTGGGACCGGCTGGGCACCGATCGCGATAAAGGCGTTTCGTGCGCCAATGGCGCCGGGATTTTCAAACCAGACAGATTCTCCTGGATTAACCAGCGTGCCGCCGATGAGGGAAAACGCCCGCTGAGCGCCGTTGGTCACAAAAATCTGTTCCGGCGCGCATTTGATGCCGCGCGATGCATTGAGTTGACGGGCGATCGCCTCGCGCAATGGAGTATAACCGAAGGGTTCGCCATAGCCGGTAATGTTATCCCGGTCTTTCCGCCAATGACGGGCCGACAGCTTCGACCATTGCGCCATTGGGAACGCGTCAAGCGCCGGGAGAGCAGTGACAAAGGCCTGAGATTTGTGCGGCAGGCGCTTGCGGACGGCAAAGTCCGGGATTGCGTGTTTGGCGGCGTGCGAAATACGTGGAACCGCTTTGATGACGTCGCTGGTCGACGGCAAGGGTTTGGGTTCAAGCCGGGCCTGCAAAGCTTCGCTGACAAAAGTTCCGGCGCCGACCCGGGCTTCCAGCAGGCCTTCAGAAATCAGCCGGTCGATGGCATCGATCACTGTCGTGCGCGAGACGCCGATCTCCTGGGCCAGTGTCCGGGTTGCTGGCAGCCGGTCGCCCGGCATGAGCGCGCCTGTCAAAAGAAGGTCACGCAAAGCCATATAGAGTTGGATCGAGATTTTCTTTTCGGCGCTCTTGTCAATCTTGATGGAGGACAGGACCGCGCCCGCATGCCGTTTCATACAATTCTCCCAATTGGTCTGGGAGATTGCGCAAAACGGACCTTCTATCAAGTCCAATTCTGGATAACTTGACAGTCCAATCTACAAAAACTGCGCTCCGGGAGCCCCGTTCAAGGACCTCAAGCCCCATGAAAATACAATCAATTGAGACATTTACCAATGAGTTTGTCTGTTTCACCCGTGTGACGGCAGATTCTGGCGAAACCGGTTGGGGCCAGGTCGCGCCGTACTATGCAGACATCACGGCGGAAGTTGTCCACCGGCAAGTGGCCCCATATGCACTTGGCGAAGATGCGCTAAACATCGAACATCTGATGGATATCATCCCGGACCGCGAGCACAAGTTCCCGGGTTCTTATCTGCGCCGTGCCATGGGCGGTCTCGACACTGCGCTGTTCGATCTGCGCGGCAAGCTGGAAGGCAAACCAGTTTGCGAACTGCTCGGTGGCACGGCTGGTCCGGTACGCGCTTATGGCTCGTCGATGAAGCGGGACATCACACCGCAAGATGAAGCGGACCGGCTGAAAAGGCATCAGGACGAACGCGGTTTCACAGCTTTCAAATTCCGGATTGGGGCAGAATGCGGCCGCGATCAGGACGAATGGGAAGGCCGGACAGATGAAATCGTGCCCTTGATGCGCAAGAGCTTTGGCGATGAAACTTCATTGCTGGTGGATGCCAACTCCTGTTACTCCCCGGTCAAAGCAATTGAAATCGGTCGTTTTCTGGAAGCCAACGGCATCTCTCACTACGAAGAGCCTTGCCCGTATTGGCACTATGACCAGACCAAACAGGTCACCGAGGCGCTCAATATTGATGTCACCGGTGGTGAGCAGGATTGTTCTCTGGTCGACTGGAAACGCATGATCGATCAAAAGGTCGTCGACATCATTCAGCCGGATATCTGTTATCTTGGCGGGATGGTGCGTACGATGAAGGTCGCGCAGATGGCGCACGCCGCCGGCATTCCCTGCACCCCGCATGCAGCCAACCTGTCGCTGGTGACGCTGTTCACCATGCATTTGCTGCGCGCCATTCCGAATGCCGGAAAATATCTGGAATTCTCCATCGAGGAGGAAGACTACTACCCGTGGCAGTACGACCTCTTCGTCAAGTCTCCATTCGACATCGTCGACGGCAACGCTCTCGTGACCGACGCCCCGGGCTGGGGTGTTGAAGTCAATCCGGAATGGCTTGCCAAGTCCACCTACAAAATCAGCTCCCTGGAGGGCTAATCATGACGTCTCAACAAGACCTCATCGCCGAATACGAAAAGACCGGCACACTCTCTGCTTTGCCATTGGGCCACTTCATTGACGGCGCGTTCACGCAGCCGTCACACAATCGCACCATGGAAAGCTTCGATCCGGGCAAGGGGGCAGCGTTTGCCCGCTTTACCGCCGGAACGGCTGAGGATGTCGATGCGGCTGTGGCTTCATCGCGCAAGGCGTTTGAAACTGTCTGGCGCGACATGGCACCGGTGGAACGCTCCCGCATTCTTTTGAAAACGTCGGAACTGATCCTCGAAAACTTGGATCTGCTTGCGGTGGTCGAAACACTCGATTGCGGCAAACCGCTGCAAGAATCCATCGGCGATGTTCGTGGTGCAGCACGCACGTTCGAATACTATGCCGGTGCCTGTGACAAGTTGCAGGGCGACAGTTTCCCGCTCGCGGGCGATTACATTGGCTATTCAATTCATGAACCGGTCGGGGTGACTGCGCACATCATTCCGTGGAACTTCCCGATTTCAACAGCCGCCCGCGGCTTTGCACCAGCTCTGGCGGCTGGATGTACCGTTGTGGCAAAACCGGCCGAACAGACCCCGTTCACCGCGCTGCTTTTGGCCAAGATCTTGTCGGACGCCGGCTTGCCGGATGGGGTTTGCAATGTGGTCACCGGAACAGGCATGGAAACCGGTGCGCCTTTGACCCAAAACACAGGTGTTGATCACATCACCTTCACCGGCTCTGTCCAGACTGGCAAGGCAGTGATGAAGGCGGCTGCCGATGACATCACCCGCGTTGTGCTGGAACTTGGCGGCAAATCGCCGGTGGTTGTTTTGGCTGATTGCAACAAGGAACAGGCGCTCAACGGCATTATGGGCGCCATCTTTGAAAACGCCGGTCAGATCTGTTCGGCCGGCTCGCGCCTTGTGATCGAAAAATCGATCCATGAGGAGTTCGTTGCCGAACTGGTCAAGCGCACCAAAGCGCTGAAAATCGGTCATGGGCTCAGCCAGCCTGAACTTGGTCCGGTCAATTCTGCCGAACATCTGTCCAAGATTGCTGGTTTCATCGATCGGGCGAAAGAGCGCGGCGCAACCGTTGCAGTCGGTGGCGCCATCACCAACGATCCGGAAACAGGCGCTGGCTGGTTCTTTGAACCGACCATCGTAGACGCTGTTCCGGCCAAGGACGAGCTTGCCCAGGAAGAGATCTTCGGTCCGGTGCTGACCGTACAGGTTGCCGACGACGCCGATCACGCGCTGGAATTGGCCAACGACTGCCAATACGGCCTGGTCGCCGGCATCTACACATCTAACTTTGCCAAGGCGCATCAGCTTGCACGCAAGATCGATGCAGGCCAGATCTACATCAACGAGTATTTCGCCGGTGGCATTGAAGTGCCGTTTGGCGGTAACAAGAAATCCGGTTTCGGCCGGGAAAAGGGCATCGAAGGTCTGAAGAGCTACTGCAAGACCAAGAGCATTGCGGCAAAAATCGGCTAGGAGGTCCAATCAACCAGGCGATGGGCGCGGCAGATACTCTCGATCACATCCCACCTAGAAAGAGATGAGCTGCTGCGGCCTATAAAACGGGACGGTGAAAGCCAGCCCAATTATGTTTTGAGGCAGTGCGCATGAGGCCCTCGGATTGAGGGGCGGCGGACGTGCTGTCTAGCCTGGTAAACGGGATCCCTCGGCAGATTTATTCCGCGAAAGGCCAGTTTTCCGTTCCCCGGAGCTGGCCTTTTCTTTTTTCGATTATCGATCCTTTGCTACAAGAAGCAACTCGTTGGTCACCAGCGTCGGGCAACCACCTGGCTGGGCATTGCCCTCAAACTGGTCTTTGTTCAGATCGATGGTGCGCAGAGGCAGATGCAGATGGCCATCTGCGTTCAGGCCAGCCCCGTTTTGAAGGAGAATTTCGGAGATCAATCCGGTCATGGGTGGGCCGTCAGTAAAGGCCGCTCCGGCGAGACTGCCAAGGCCATGAACGGAATAGGCGGAACCTGGTAACGCGGCTCCAAGTTCCTCAATACTGGAATGAAGGTCGGTAAAAGGCGCCAAAGTGGTGATCAGCGCATTGCAGGCCTTGCCATCTATCTCTTCGGGACCGGATTTGACGCGGAACAGAGTGAATTCTGTTTCCGGGTCAAGGGCTGCTTCAAAACGCGCACCGGTGATGCCATGCCCAGAGACTTGAGCATCTTGTGCAAGTAAAAGGGTTTCGGGCAACAAATGCGCAAGATGCGCGTCTCCGTTTTCCTGCCAATAGGCATGAATATGGGCAAACCAGCAGCCGTCCCGCCAGCCGATGATCGCGACGGCCTCGTCAAGCCTTGCGCCCTTGGAGGTATGGGTATCGCTGTACCAGGCCGCATGGCGGTCATCGATCGCCCGGTCCGGCATGACATAGTCGAAGGGCGCCAGATGGAGGCCGGAAAGATCCAAGACGGCAGAACCATATCCTGCGTTGGTTGCCCAGTGTCCCAAAGCGTTGAGCAGTGGTTCGTTGCCAGTCAGCTGAAAGGAAACCGGTGCAGCATGGCACAAGGCATGCGGCAACCGGTTTTCCGCCTTCGGCCCTGGATGCCGAACGTCTTTTAGGGCGCGTGGTGCCGGGCGTCTCATAACAGACCTTTTTCAGTAAGATACTCACGCACCAGCTTCTTGGTGATCTTGCCATAGGCGCTGGTCGGCATTTCCTCAATAAAGAGATAGCGTGCCGGCATCTTGTAACGGGTTATTTTATCTTTCAGGAAATCAGAAAGCACCGCGCTGTCCGGCTGGTTGCCAGGTTCCGCCACACAGACAGCTAGGCCGACTTCGCCCCATTGCGGATCAGGAATGCCGAGAATGGCAACTTCTGAAATGGCGGGATGGGTCAGAAGGATCTCTTCGACTTCCTTTGGATAAACGTTGGAGCCGCCAGAGATATACATGTCTGAGGCCCGACCTGTGAGATAGAGATAGCGGGCCTCATCCATGTGGCCGATGTCGCCAGTGCGGAACCATCCATTTCTAAATGACTTTTGGTTGGCGCCGTCATCATCCAGATAACCGGAACAGACGGCAGATCCGACGACACAGACTTCTCCGGTTTCCAGCGGACCTAGGACCTTGCCCGTATCATCTTGAATGGAAATCTCGATCCCGGTGCGTTCCACGCCGCAGGTGCCAGTCCGTGTATGGGGCCCGTCCTCCATAGAGTGCTCACTGGGCCTTAGGACCGTGATGTTTCCGGTCACCTCGCCAAGGCCATAATACTGCACCAGCACCGGGCCGAGTTTTTCCAAAGCCTGTTTTTGATCTTCCCTATACATGGGGGCGCCCGCATAGATCAGATGCCGCAGGCTGGAGTGATCAAACTCATCAACGGCTGGATCCTCCACCAGCCGTTTTACGATCGTCGGCACGGTGAACATGTTCGAGATCTTGTGCTCTTCGATCAAGCGGAAGGCATCGGACGGTTTGAATCCGCCTTGCGGCATCAGGATATGGGCAGCGCCACAAGAAAGCTGTGCGATCAGTTGTAGACCGGCCCCATGGGAGAGAGGGGCAATCACTAGAGAGGCATCTGTCTCGGAAGTTCCGGGCAGAAGGTCGGCCATGTAGTTGACTGTGACAAAGCCGATCTGGCCATGGGTGAGCACCACCGCTTTCGGACGGCCAGTTGAGCCAGAGGTGAAGAAATACCAGCAGGGATCATTGTGATCGACGTTCGCATTGCCAATGGACGTGCCTGCATGTTTGGCAATCAAGGTCTCATACGACTGCCCGAATGCGCTTTCCCCGATGGTGATAACACCGGCTATATCCGGGCAAGCCGTTTTCACCGCGTCCGCTTGAGCCGCATAGTCAGCATCACACAGGAAAAGATTGGCCTTGGACTTCTCCGCCGCATAAGCGGTTTCACCCGGAGCCTGGCGGAAATTGCAAGGAACCCAAATGGCGCCAAGCCGGAAAGCGGCCAGCATGATCTCCACCATCTGATTGGAGTTTTGCGCTTGAACCAGAATGCGGTCGCCCTTGGTAATCCCCAAGTCGGTTGTAAGGGCAGCACACAGAGCTGAAACGCGTTGATCAAGGTCCTGCCAGCTCCAGGTTCTATTCCCCCAGACAAGCGCCGGACGTTCCGGCCAGCGGCGGGCATTGCGCGTTAGAAAATGCGCGAGGTTTTGCACACGATTGGAACAGCGCTCGATCATACGGTTTGAAACCTCCCAGATTATCCGTGCAGCCAAGGTAGGGGGTACTTGCGTGATTTGACAAGCAATATGAATGGCCTAAGCGGCATTTCAATTCGCTAGAAAATCAGGCAAGGTTGCCAGTTCAAATAGGAACGCATGTGAGTGCAGGAAAGATTGATGACACTTTCGCCAGATTTCGATTGGGACGATGCCTACGCCAATGGCGCATATATTGAGAACGCCGACAGTTATCCCGCGCGCTGGGCTGATGAAGCGCTGAATTTCCGGTCTAGCTGGATCAAAAAAGATCTGGACATCATTTATGGCGACGGCGACCGGCAACGCCTGGATCTGTTTCACCCGGATGGCTCCAGCAAAGGCCTGGCGGTTTTTGTACACGGCGGCTATTGGCGCCGGTTTGACAAGTCCTATTGGTCTCATCTGGCTGCCGGTGCGCTGGGCAACGGCTGGTCCGTCTGCATGCCGAGTTATGACTTGGCGCCGACGGTTCAGATTTCGGAGATCACATCTCAGATCGGTGCAGCGCTCAACAAGGCCGCACAACGCGTCGAGGGGCCGGTCCGCCTCTCTGGGCATTCTGCGGGCGGTCATCTGGTTACGCGGATGGTTTGCAAGGATACACCGCTCAAGCCGGACGTTATAAGCCGGATCGAAAAGGTCGTTTCGATCAGCGGCCTGCATGACTTGCGGCCGTTGATGAAGACCGCGATGAACGATGATTTTCTGCTCAATGAAGAAGGCGCGGAAAAGGAAAGCGCAGCGCTGCTTGCGCCGGCTACCTCGTGTCCGGTGACCGCTTGGGTCGGGGGAAGTGAACGGCCGGAGTTTATCCGCCAATCCCAGCTGTTGGCCGATGCCTGGGAGACGGCAACTTTTCATGAAGATCCGGGCAAGCACCATTTTGATGTAATTGAGGGTCTGGCCGATCCGTCAAGCCAGCTGACGTCGGAACTTTTGGGCTAAGCCTCAGTCCTCAAGTGCATAGAAGCGCTGGGCAAGCCGACGTACACCGGTGTTTTCATAAAGTGCGATGCTGGCGGGCGGCACCAGATAGGCCACACCGGCTTCCAAGCCGTCCCGCCAGCACAGCCGGACCTCCGAAATGGTTCGTTCCGTGACATCGAAGACGTAGAATTCCTTGGGCAGCGGCAGGTCTTCGTTGAGTATGAGCCGCAAGCCGCCCTGGGAAATGTCCCGGGTGGTGCAATCGCAAATGTAATCGTTGGTCAGGTTGGCGAGTTTCGCCGGCCGTAATCGCGTGCGCCAGCGCGGGAAAAAACGTTTTTGAACGGCACTCATGGCCGTTTGCCTGTTGAGGCCTAAACCTTTGAACATTTTGAACCTCAACGACGCGGTGCCGCCGGTGGCGGGGAAGGTAGTGATGGGGGAGGTGGCGGTGCGAGCTGCGGCCGCGGATCGAGAGCAGGTGGTGGAGCCTGCTGTTTGATCAGCGGCCGCCCCCGGTACGTCGGATCGCCAAGAGTTGTTGGGTGATGGGTGACGCTGGACTGCTCATTGACGCACATCCGGTAAGCAAGGTCATAAAGACTTCGCCAGCCGGCCGGATAATTGCCTAAGTTGTCCAGAACCGCGAGGGCCCCGCCGATTTTCGCGCCGCGTTCCGCACCGCTGGGTCCGGCCCAGATGCCGCCGACAACAGCGCCGCGGGATCCGCGGTCATAGATCTCCAGATCCGTCCCGCCGGGATTGACATGGGCGTCCGCATAAGCACGCGCATAGGCATGACAATTGTAAGGCTGAGCCAGAACGCCTGGGATCGGGGCGATGCAAACGGCTGCAATCGCACCAAGAGTCCACAGCTTGGCCGTTGCAATTTGGTAGGCAGGCGCCGCCTGGCTTTTTAGTGGCTCTTCGATCAACGCGCCGTCCTTGAGACGCCATCGCTGGGTCATTGCGGTCTCCGCTCGACAGGATTGGGCCGGCGGCTAATTGCCGGCAATCGGAAAGTTATCAGCGTCATCCATGCCTTACGGAGATTGCGCGAGCCTTACGGTGCCGCTGGTTAGCGGAACAGCCTCAGACAAGCTTGGGATTTTAGAACTGCTTCGATCCCGGCTGAATGGAGGTTTTTATGGAACCGGTGTTCCTGAACAAACTGGTCTCGCAGAACAATGAATGGCTGTCTGTTCGTCAGGCAGCAATTGCAGAAAACATCGCCAATGCGAACACCCCAGGTTTTGGCACCAAGGATGTCGAGCCGTTTACGTCTGTGATCAGCAAAAGCCAGCTGGCAATGACCGCAACGCACGGTAGTCACCTCGGTCAGACCATGGAAGCGGCGCGAGCCTCGGATGTCGAAAAGGCCGATAGCTGGTCCGTGAGCCACTCCGGCAACTCTGTCAGCCTTGAGCAAGAGCTGATGAAAGCCGGTGAGGTCGCGCGCGATCACTCGCTGAACGCGTCCATCGCCAAGTCGTTCCACAAAATGTACCTCGCAGCCGTCAAACCCTAAGCCCAGGTGATTTCAATCCATGTCCGATCCTCTTTCCGCCACATTAGAAATTGCCGCTTCCGGTTTGAAAGCCCAGTCCGACCGTATGCGGATCGTGTCTGAAAACCTGGCCAACGCCCGGTCGACCGGCGAAGCCTCTGGTGACGATCCCTACCGCCGCAAGACGATCACGTTTGAAAGCGAATTCAACCGGGCAAGCCAAGCCAATCTCGTGTCTGTGAAAGGGATCGGCACGGACAAGGCGCCGTTCACCGTTGAATACGATCCCGGACATCCGGCAGCGGACATCGATGGCTACGTGAAAATGCCAAACGTCAACACGCTGATGGAGCTCGCGGATATGCGCGAAACCAACCGATCCTATGAAGCCAATTTGAAAGTCATGACCCAGGCCCGCGAAATGGTCATGCGCCACATCGACCTGTTGAGGACCTGATCATGATCAACGAAATCTCTGCCCTGACATCGGCATCGTCGACGGATGGGATTTTGAATTCAACGTCAACCACGCGCTACATGTCCGGTCCCCCGGATCTTGGCGGAGCCGAACAGGTTTCCGGCCTGTCTTTTTCCGATGCGATTGCAGAAGTGTCGCAAACGGCAATCGACAAGGTCAAACAGGGCGAAGCTGCAGCGATTGCCGGTGTGGATGGCCAAGCCTCCGTTCAGCAAGTTGTTGAAGCCGTCATGCAGGCTGAATCCACCCTGCAAACCGCCATTGCCATTCGCGACAAGGTCGTCAGCGCTTATCAGGAAGTAAGCCGCATGACGATTTGATCCGCCTCGAAATTATCGAGCGCGATTAAATCGCTTTATCAGCGACTTTAGGAGACTAGAATTATGAAAGCCCTTGCTATCGCGGCGACCGGAATGAGTGCTCAGCAACTCAATGTGGAAGTGGTTGCCAACAACATCGCCAACATGAACACCACTTCGTTCAAACGGGCGCAAGCCGAGTTTTCAGACCTGCTCTATCAGGCAGAACGCTTGCAGGGTGTGCCAAACCGCGGCGGCGAAGATCCAGTGCCGGAAGGCGCGCAGCTGGGTCTTGGTGTGCGCACGGCAGGTATCCGCAAACTGCATGTGCAAGGTCCAATGAACAACACCGGCAACCAGTTAGACGTGGCACTGGATGGCCGGGGCTGGTTTGAGGTCACCGGACCGGATGACGAGACGCTTTACACGCGTGCGGGTTCCTTCAACAAGAATGCAGACGGCCGCCTGGTCACCATCGATGGCTACACTGTCGAACCGGCGATCATTGTTCCCAATGACACGATTGAAGTTGTGATCAACGAAAGCGGTCAGGTCTATGCCAAGATCGATGGCGAGTTGAACCCGCGCGAACTCGGCCAGCTGACCCTTGCCAACTTCGCCAATGACGTCGGTCTCGACCCGGTTGGCGGCAATCTCTTCCGCGAAACGCCTGCGTCGGGCGCACCGGTTGCCGGCGTTCCTGGAGACCCAGGATTTGGTGTGATCCGTCAGGGCTATCTGGAGACATCGAACGTCGACCCGGTGAAGGAAATCACCGCGCTCATCTCCGCCCAGCGGGGATATGAGATGAATTCCAAGGTCATGAAAGCGGCCGATGAAATGGCCAACACCGTTACCAACGGCATCCGATAACCAGGCACCGGGGGCGAAGCTCATGACCAAAGTCCTTAGAACCCTGACAGTGCTGTTTGCTGTGCTTAGTTTGACGCAGGTGGTCCAGGCGGCAGGCATTCAATTGCCGGTCCCGCGCCAGACGATCCCGCCGGGAACGGAAGTCGGACACCAGGATTTGATTGAACGCAAGTTCCCGAGCCGCACAGCTCAGCAATTTGCCGTGGCAGCGCATCGCAGCCAGGTCGTGGGGCTGGTTGCCCGGCGAACCTTGCTGCCCGGCCAACCAATCCCGGTCAGTGCGGTCGAAAAACCGCTTCTGGTTAAGCGCGGTGAACCCGCCCGGCTGGTGTTTCACGAGCAGGGTTTGATGATCATCATGCAGGTGGAAGCGCTTCAAAACGGCGGTGCCGGCAGTTTTGTCCGTGTCCGCAACGTCGACAGCGGTCTGGTGGTGTCCGGCACGGTCCAGCAAGACGGTTCGATCCGCGTGGAGAATTGATAGATGGTCCGGATTTTCATTTGCCTGCTGGCTCTTCTGACGGCCATGCCGGCCACCGCAATGGTGCGGATCAAAGACATTGCCAATCTGCAAGGGGTGCGGGACAACCAGCTGGTTGGTTACGGCCTGGTGATTGGGCTGAAAGGCTCCGGCGATACCTTGCGCAATTCACCTTTTACCGAGCAATCTTTGCAATCGATGCTCGACAGCCTCGGCGTCAATGTCCGCGATACGCCGCTTAGAACCCGCAATGTGGCTGCTGTCGTGGTGACCGCCGAAATGCCATCGTTTATCGGCAAGGGATCGACCATTGACGTCAGTGTGTCTTCGCTGGGCGATGCAACATCGCTTGCGGGCGGCATGCTGGTTGCAACACCGCTTTTAGGCGCGGATGGTCAGATCTATGCTGTGGCGCAGGGCCCGGTGGCTGTTTCAGGGTTCGCCGAACTCGGAGCCGCGGAAAGCCTCACTCAAGGCATTCCAACCGTTGGCCGGGTGCCAAACGGTGGTTTGATCGAGCGGGATTTGCCGGCAAAGTTTGCGCAAATTCCCGACCTGGTTCTTGAGTTGTCCAACCCGGATTTCAAAACAGCGGTGCGCATTACCGATGCCATCAACCGCTATACCAGAGAACGTTATGGCATTCGGGTTGCCAAGGAGCGGGACTATCGGTCGATTGATCTGACACCACCGAAAAAAGTTAGCATGACCCGGTTTATTGCGGAAATCGAATCCATCCGTGTTAGGCCCGACCAAAGCGCCAAGGTCGTCATTGATGAACGCACAGGGACAGTGGTCATCGGCAAGGATGTACAGATTTCGACGGTCGCGATCACCCATGGCAATTTGACCGTTCGGATTTCGGAAGCGCCTGAAGTGTCTCAGCCTTCGCCATTCTCGCAAAATGGGGAAACGGTGGTAGTGCCACGCACCTATGTGGATGCGCAGGAAAGTGGCGGCCGGCTCGCCGTTGTTGGCGGCACGGATCTGCCGACCCTGGTGCGCGGTCTTAACCGCATCGGCCTGCGGCCGACCGGGATCATCGCCATCCTGCAGGCGATCAAAACCGCCGGAGCTCTTCAGGCAGAGCTTGTGGTCCAGTAAACGCTCGTGAATTTCTGGACTTGCAAGAAGAAGCGCCGCGCGCCAGCGGCGCTTCTTTTGTTTTTTGCAGCCGACAGCCTCGCACAAGCTCGCTCAGCGATTGTCCAATCAAACTGGTCACTCGCAAAGGACAGTGCTCACATGCCTACTTTCGTGGACGGATGCCGGACGGCCGGTATTCTGACATGCCTGGCTCTCCAGATCGTTTGCGCCGGCAGCGCCGCGCAAGCTGAGACACCGCCGGCCAAGCCGGTGAAAGTCAAGACGGTTGAGATCCAACACCCGGATCACCACGGTCAGCCGAAGCGCGACAGCGAGCTTTATTGCAAAAACATCGCTGATGCCGCCAGCGATGCCCGCATCCAATGGCAGACCTGGAAAATGATTGCTCTGGAAGGCCGCCTGCAGGCCCGCATTGCTGAACTGCAGCGCAAGGAACGGGAGTTTGAAGCCTGGGTCGCGCGCCGTGAGGAACTGCTGGAACAGGTTGAAGATCAGGTGGTCACGATCATTGGCCGGATGCGTCCAACGGCGGCTGCTGAACAACTGTCGACCACAGAAGATGAAGCTGCCGTCGGTGTGCTTCTGAAACTAAAAGCCCGGGTTGCCAGCGCGATCCTTGACGAAATGGAGCCGGCCCGGGCGGCCCAGCTGACCCAATCCATGATGGGCTTCACGAACCCCGTCGTACAACGGAGATTTTAATGCGTTTGATGCTCATGTCTTTGGGGGCAGCTGTGCTTTCTGGCTGCGCCGGGCAACTGGAAGATCTCGGCAAGGCGCCGGAAATGTCGCCGGTCGGGTACGGACTGGCCAACCGGCCGGCAACGGTTTATCCGCTCAGCACCTTCGCGCCGGGCGGTGTCAAGGACTACAACTCGCTTTGGCGGAATGACCGAGAAAATTTCTTTGCCGACCCGCGCGCAAAAAAAATCGGCGACGTTCTGACTGTCGCGATCCAGATCGATGACAAGGCGGAATTGGACAACTCATCCGAGCGCGGCAGGAACTCCGACATCGGGATTGGCGGGTCTTTTAACGCCGGCAGCAATGGCAGCACATCCGGCGGCCAGGCGGACCTGAGCGGCAATTCTGCGTCGACCTCAGCCGGTTCTGGATCCATCGACCGATCAGAAGAAATCAACCTGTCCGTTGCCGCTGTTGTCACGGACCGCTTGCCCAACGGCAATTTGGTTATCTCCGGCTCCCAGGAAGTGCGCGTGAACTACGAAATGCGCATCCTCAATGTCAGCGGCATCGTGCGTCCACGCGACATCGAAAGCAACAACACAATTCCCTACGACAAGATCGCGGAAGCCCGGATTTCCTATGGTGGACGCGGCCGGATCACTGAAGTTCAGCAGCCGGGTTGGGGCCAGCAGATCTATGACATCATTACGCCGTTTTGAGCTACCGGGGGCACGACTATGACCAACAGTGTTGTTCCATACAGCTTTGCAGAAACAGAAAGCGGCCGGTCCAGCTTCCTTGCTGCCTTGATCTTGATCGGGTTGGTTGGCGCTGGAGCTGGGGCCGGTCTGGCGAAATTCGTCTCTGACATGACAGAAACCGCTGTGCATGGCCGGATCCGCGAGGCTCAGGCGTTCAGCCAGACTTTGCCATTTGCACCATCTACGCGGTTACAGCGGTTGGAGCCGTTGGTCACCAATCTGGCAGTTCCAAACAAAGCCTGGATCCGCCTGCAAGCCTCGCTCCTGCTTGAGGATGATCTAGATGGCGATGTCGCGGTTTTGCGCAAGCGCATCGAAGACGATTTCATGAGTTATTTGCGGACGCTGACGATGGCACACCTGGAAGGCAGCGTCGGGCTTCAGCACTTGCGGGAAGACCTCAATGAACGCGCCAAAGTGCGCAGCAAAGGCCAAGTTCGGGAAGTCATTTTGGAGTCTGTGGTAATTCAATGATCCGATTGTTTGTAACAGCCGCCGCGCTCTTGGTCCTGCCTATCGGCATGTCCAGCGGCGCCTTGGCCCAAGTGCCCGATCTCTCCGCGCTGCTGCCCGAAGGCGAGGGAAGTGCGTCCGGCCGCATCATCCAGATGGTGATGCTGCTGACGGTGCTGTCGCTGGCGCCCGGCATTCTTATCATGGTCACAAGTTTCATCCGTTTTGTGATCGCCTTTTCCTTCTTGCGCTCTGGAATTGGTCTTCAGACAACGCCGGGCAATCTGATCCTGATCTCCCTAGCGCTGTTCATGACGTTTTATGTCATGGCGCCGACCTTCGACAAAGCCTGGGAAGACGGTGTGCAGCCCTTGATGAACAACGAGATCAGCGAACAGGAAGCTTACGGGCGGATCACAGAACCATTTCGCGATTTCATGCTCAGCCAGGTGCGCGAACAGGATCTCGTGCTGTTTGATGATCTGGCGGCCGGCCGGGTGACGGAAGAGCCGGCTGAATCGGCAGAAGAAGTCGAACTTCGGGTCCTTGTACCAGCATTCATGATTTCCGAGCTGCGCCGCGGCTTTGAGATAGGGTTTCTGATCGCGCTTCCGTTTCTGGTGATCGACATGATCGTTGCCACCATCACCATGTCGATGGGCATGATGATGCTGCCGCCAACCGTGATCTCCCTGCCGTTCAAGGCTTTGTTCTTCGTCCTGATCGACGGCTGGAATCTTTTGGTCGGCAGCCTGGTGCGGTCGTTCTTCTGACACTTAATCCGGATTGAAGAGACAAAGGCGGAGCCAATGGCTCCGCCTTTTTTGTGTGATATTATCGCGCGCGATAAAGATATCTTGGGTTGCTGATACAGGGCATTTTTGTTTCTGAGCAGGATTGGCTGCTTGAATGTGCGTTGTTTGAATGATCGCACTGGAAAGAAAATACGTGAAGCAACCTGCAAAAAAATGGCGTTTTCCTCAAAAGAACGAAAAACTTCAACTTGAAAGAAATCACGTAAGCTTCGCGCAAGTTTTGATGTCTAGTCTCTAAATCACACGACGGGTTGAGCCTCACTGACCTTGAAGGGCTCAAAAGCATGACGCTGCCCCGCCGTCCCGGTGAAACTCCGGAATGTCCCAATCCAAGTACCAGTACCTACTGTAACACTGAAAGGGACATATCATGTCTAGTTTGATGACCAACGCTTCTGCGATGACTGCATTGCAGACCCTGACTTCCACAAACAAAAACCTTGCGACTACGCAAAACCGGATTTCCACCGGTTTCCGTGTGGCGGGTGCTGAAGACAACGCCGCTTATTGGTCAATCGCAACCACCATGCGGTCTGATAATATGGCCTTGTCTGCTGTTTCCGATGCTCTCGGGCTCGGCGCAGCGACTGTGGACGTCATGTATACGGCTATGAACAGCACCGTGGACGTGATGAACGAGATTAAGGCGAAAGTTGTTGCTGCCAAAACACCAGGTGTTGACCGCGGCAAGATCCAGTCTGACATCTCACAGCTGCAGAACCAGCTTAAGTCGACAGCAGACTCGGCTGTCTTCAACGGCGAAAACTGGCTGTCCGTTGACTCCAGTGCAGCTGGCTACTCAGCAACGAAGGACATCGTGTCTTCGTTCAGCCGTGCAGGCGGCACCATCACCGTTCAGACCATTTCAGTCGATATTACATCTGCTGCTGGTGGTACTGAATTGTACGATGCTGCTGACCAATCCGGCATTCTGGATCAGGACCGCGGTTTTGCGGCTCTAACCAACATTACCGGTGCCGGTATCGCTGACTTTGACATCTCTGCTGTTACCGATGCAGACCTTGCCGGTCTGGATACGGTGATTGCTGGTGTTGACGCAGCGCTCGGTCAAATCACGGATGCTGCGACGTCCCTCGGTTCGATCAAGTCCCGTGTTGATCTTCAGAAAGACTTTGTCTCCAAATTGACTGACGCGATTGATCGTGGTGTCGGTCAGCTTGTTGACGCTGACATGAACAAAGAGTCCACCCGCCTTCAGGCTCTGCAGACCCAGCAGCAGCTCGGCATTCAGGCTCTGTCCATCGCCAACCAGGGTTCTCAGAACATTCTGTCCCTGTTCCGCTAATCTTCACCGATTACCGGATGAGAGGCCGCGCCCAATGGGCGCGGCCTTTTTCGTTTTGAAATCAACTTGTTCGATCAAGGCATGACAGGCTCGCACAAGCTCCACTGCCGATAGTGCCAGGAACTTGAGACGAACGTGCATGAAGGGGTTATGCATGCCGGGCCGTGAACACGCCGAAAAACTTTGGGCCAACTTGATGGAATTGGGCATGCGCCGTTTGATCGCGCTTGCCTTGATCGGCCTTGCCACCATCGCCACCGTCGGCGCTGGGGCCTTTTATCTGAGCCGGCCGGAAACGACGCCGCTCTACACCGGACTTTCGGGCGAAGATGTGTCCCGGATTGGGTCCGCCTTGCGTGATGCTGGCATCCCGTTTGATGTCAATTCCGCCGGAGATGCAGTTTTGGTCCGTCATGGCCAGACAGCCAAGGCACGAATGCTTCTCGCCGAAAAAGGCCTGCCGCGGGGTGCCAACTCCGGTTATGAGCTGTTTGATGATCTCGGGTCCCTCGGCCTGACATCCTTCATGCAGGAAGTCACGAGGGTCAGAGCGCTCGAGGGCGAACTTGCCCGCACCATCCAGCTGATGAAAGGCATCCGGGCAGCGCGTGTCCACATCGTTCTGCCGGAAAAAGGATCGTTCCGCCGTGACAAGCAACCGCCGTCGGCGTCCGTTGTAATCCGTTCCGATATTCCCGATGATGTCCGTACCGCTGATGCCATCCGCCATCTTGTTGCCGCCGGTGTCCCCGGCATGGAAGCGGCCAAAGTAACAGTTCTGGATACATCGGGTGGCATCCTGGCAGCCGGGAAAGACCCGACCAAAGCGTCTGCCGGTCAGATGGCCAGCCTTGAAATGGCGGTGAACAATCGCATTCAGGAAAACATCCGCAAGACCCTGACACCGTATCTGGGCCTCGACAACTTCCAGGTCAGCGTTGCTTCCGAACTGAACACCGACCGAAAGCGGATTGCCGAGACGATCTTTGACCCGGATTCGCGGATCGAGCGATCCGTGCGGACCATCCGCGAAAATGAAAACGCAGAGAATTCCAGCACGACTGAACCGGTAACTGCCGAACAGAACCTGCCGGAAGAAAATGTCACGGCTGACGGCGGGGAACGCTCATTGGAAGAAACAGAACGGCGGGAAGAAACCGTCAATTACGAGATTTCGTCCAAACGGATCGAAACCTCTCAGGACGGCTATCGGGTTGACCGGCTGTCAATCGCTGTCCTGGTCGACAAAACCCGTCTGTCAGACTCCCTGGGCGGGTCCCCGACACAGTCACAAATTGAAGAACAAGTCCGGGAAATCGAAGCGCTGGTGGCGTCATCCGCTGGGGTAACACCCGACCGGGGCGATCTCGTAAAAGTGTCTGTGGTCGACTTTGTCGATGGCGGCCGTGATCTTGAACCGATCCCGCCGATTGGCGTAACCGAATACCTGCTGCGTCAGTCCGGTAACATCGTCAATGCCTTGGCCATTCTGACTGTATCCATGCTGGTGATTTGGTTTGGCCTGCGACCGGCTGTGGCCGCCCTGGTTCCGCAAGTGACCAGTGAACAGGCCGAAATGGCTGAAATCGGGTTGCTGCCGGATGGCGCTGAGGCGCCTGCCGAGTTGGCCGAGGGCGAACAGGGGTTCCTCGTGCCGCCGGATCACTCAGATCTTCTTCAAGACCTCAACAGCAAGCGCAACCAATCCGCGCTGAAGAAACTGGAATCTCTCTTGGAATTCAACGAAGAGCAATCTGCCGCAATCCTGCGCCAGTGGCTCTATGACACGGAGCGTACCTGATGACAGCATCCGCAGCAGCGCACATTCCGGTTCTATCAACACCGACTTTCAAATCTTTCGAAAACCTGGATGGCGTCCTGGCTGACGTTATTGAGCCGGCAAACAACGCCGTAGCTCCGGCAAGCGAGGAAGATCTCCGGCTGGCGAACTATGAGCGCGGCTTGACCGAAGGGGATAGCCGCACCCGGGCGCACTACAAGGCGCTCCTTGAACAGGAACGTGAGGTTCACGCCAAACAGCTCGACGAAGAACGTCTTCGGTTTGAAATGCGTGAGGCTGCAAACATCAGTGCCGCGATCGAGGGCTTTCTTCAAATTACTGAACAGCGGCTATCCTATTCACTCTCCAAGCTCCTGATGCCGTTCCTGAAACAAAAAGTGGCCGATCAGCTTGTTGAGTCCTTTGCAGGCCGGCTCCGCCAATTGTCGGAAGTCCCCGGAGGGACAACCATCCGTCTGCGCGGTCCTGAAACACTCGTTGCTCAAGTCCTGCAACAACTTCCAGACATGAAAGACCGGATCTCTGTTGAAACCGCCGACCAGGTTGAGCTGCAAGCAGTGTTTGACGAAACCACGATCGAAACCCGCCTAGGCGATTGGTTGGGACAGTTGGAGAGCCTGCAGGCGGAAGGAAAAGACTGATGGATAGCCTGCCGAATGAAATTGTCATTGTCCGGCGCCGCAACGCTTGGGAAGAAGATCATCAACCCCACGGTGTCTGGAAAATCGCCTATGCGGATTTCATGACCGCTTTGATGGCCTTCTTTCTGGTTATGTGGCTGATCAATGTGACGGATGAAAGCGTGCGCCGCGGCGTCGCCCAGTATTTTAATCCAGTCAAACTCGCCTCGACAGCGCCCAACCGTAAGGGACTGAACGATCCGATCGTCAACGGCGATACCAACGAAAACGGAACCAAACTTTTTACTGGAAAATTGGGCGGTTCGGATGAGAGAGCCGAAGAAAGTCCGAAATTCGGGGAAGGTGAAAACAAAGGAAACACGGCGGTTGAAGCTGATGAAATCCGGGAGCAGGGCGGGGCTCCGGCTGCTGAGGGGCAGTTTACCCAAACACACGCAGAATCAATCCTGTTCACGGATCCCTACGCCGTTCTCGATACGCTCTCTCAAAAAATCCAGGTGGCAAAATCGGGTGAAGCCAATCCAGACGGCATTGGGTCAGGCCTGCAAAAGCAGCAAGGCGCTCTTGGCGGCGAAGCGTACCGGGATCCGTTCGATCCGCAATTCTGGCAGTTTCGGCCTGGCCGTGGTGTCGATGGAGCTGCAACAGTCACCAAAGGTTTGCCTTCAGACACGGGGACCGGAGGAGGTTCCGGGCCAAGCGATGTTCAGCAAGATGGGGACAAAGCCTGGGCAGCGCCGTTTGGCAAGGACGGCACATCGAAGGCGGAAAAAACCAGTCACGTTACGGACCAGACAAGCTATACAAAAACAGGCACCCGAAACACTTCGGACAACACGGCAACTCCGCAAGTTGATCCACTGGTCGCCCATGTCTCTGGTAAGCCCGTGGACGAGACCACGAATTTCCAGTTAAAGGATTCTGAGGCCACAAGTCTCAACGCCGGTGCAGCTGAGGAGGCCACCGCAGCCCGTTTGGTGGCGGATCTGAGCCAAGTTCTGAAATCTGCTGAAGGGACGCTCCTTGAAAACACGGCCGCTCAAATCACGGTAAGCCGTCAGGATAATGGTGCCCTAATCAGCCTGACGGACGATCAGAACTTCGGCATGTTTGCCATTGGATCTGCAGAGCCGCGCCCGGAACTGGTGAAACTGCTGGAGCGCCTGGGCAAGGTGATTGCCGACTCCGAAGGACAGATCGTCATTACAGGGCATACGGATGCGCGCCCGTTTAAGAGCAAGAGCTACGACAACTGGCGCTTGTCCTCGGCCCGCGCGCACATGGCGCTTTATATGCTCAACCGGGGCGGGGTCGGCAAAGACCGATTTATCCGGATTGAAGGGGCTGCTGACCGTCACTTGAAAGTAGAAGACGATCCGTTTTCTGCATCCAATCGGCGGGTTGAGATTTATCTTTTTGAGGAGGGCGCGGAATGATCACGGGCAAGTCCGCAGTTCGATCGCTTTTTATGGCGCGTGCGATAATCTTGGGTGCGACTTTATTGATGGGTGCACCAGTATTTGCACAGGAAACAAAAGGCAGTCATAGCCTTGACGCCCCCTTCAAGATGGTGCGGGTCCTACAGTCCGCACAGGAGCAGATTGCTTCGGGAAACAACACTGCAGCCTCGGCACAGCGTGCTTTGCTGATGAAGATGGACGAAGAGTTTTTGGCAATGCCCGGAACTGTTTGGCAGGATCCGCGCAATGCCCGCGCAGCAATCATCCATTTGCTCAGTGGTGGCAATCCCTCTGTCATGCGGCACTTGCTCAAGCTGGATCCTCTGCCCGCGATCGATCACAATTTGATGGAAGCGTCTTTGGCGTATGTGGAGGGGCGGGAGCAGGAGATGCTCAAGCTTCTGGTCAACGTCGACCCGCTCGATCTACCCGCAAGCCTGGGAGGTCATATCGCACTGGTGAAAGCTGTTCCCTATATCCAAGCCGATCCGCTGAAAGCCATGGAACTTCTCCAGATTGCGAGCCTCTTGATGCCCGGAACCTTGGTGGAGGAAGCTGCTTTGAGGCGAGAAGTTCTTGTCGCCGGTCTGGTCGGCGATATTGAACGGTTCCGCACTTTATCGATCCGGTACCTTCGCCGCTATAGCGGCTCGGTCTACGTTGGTGATTTCCGGCGCAGGTTCGCAATAGCGCTCGATACGCTCGGCTTCATTGAAAACACCGACAAGTTTGAACTGCTTTATGGGGTTTTGGAGGAATTTGAGGAAGACAGCCGCCGGGGCCTTTATTTGCGGCTGGCACGGTCGGCGCTTCTGGGCGGCAACTTACAAGTGGCAGCCAAAGCGACGGAACAGGCCCGGATCCTGGCGATCCCGGGAACTGCGGAACACGAGATCCTGAAAATCTACCAGGTCGCAACACGGCTTGAGCCGGAAACGGTTCAGTCGAACCGGGAGCTGCTCTGGTCGATCGATAAATCTTCTCTCGCGGCGGAAGACCTCGATTTTCTATATGCCGTTTATACTGTGCTCAACTCCATCCGCCATTTCCCGGACCCACCGGACAACTTCATTGGTGATTTCAATTCCGGCGGCAGCTTGAAAGAGCCTGCAAAACGGGACTGGCTGACAAGTGATATGGAGCTTGCCGAGCTTCTGCTGAGGCGGACGGAAACGATGCTTGCCCTTGCAGGAGAACAAAGATGAGTGTGAACACACAAGCGCTTGTGCGATTTGCGCAGAATGGGTCTCTGGCGGTTGATGGCAAGTCCGGTGAGGGCGGGCAAAACGACCCCAAGGATGCGGCTGAAAAGTTTCAGTCCATGATGACAAGTCTGCGTGATGGAGAAGCCTCCAAATCGAAGGACGGCCCAGCTGTAAAATCCACCGATAATCATCCGAATTCGGAAGACGGTTCCGCGCAGGGTGACTTCTCCGACGGTTCTACCTCCAATAACAGCCCAAAGAATGTGGGTTCGGCTTCACCAGGAGCATCTTATCCGGTCACCAATCTAGCTGACGCCATCCGGACGGTTTCGCAAACCGTTATGGGGAGATCTGCAGACGGTGAAGTTGCTACCGGCACTGCTGGCGCAGGCTCAGAGAGCGTGGATGCCAGACCGCAATTGCCGACCGGTTTGTCCGGAGCGCTTCCTCTGGGAACTGTGTTGGCGGCAAGATTGCAAGGGAGCCAAAACCAGGCACCAGCCGGACCAATAGCAGCTCAACAAGGAGCTGCTCAGCAAAATGGCCCCGCGTTTCCAATAGGTTCCGCCGTTAGTGAAACTGCAGCGGGGGAGGGTGCGGCCAAAACCGGAACATCTTCCTTGTTCGCCCAGTTCGGTATCGAGCCTGAGCAGGTTAGTGAAACAGGTCTACGGGCTGCCAGGAATGCTTTGCCCGAAGAGGCGGCCGGGACAGTCAAGGTTCTCCGTCAGGAAACCCATTTTGCGCCGAACCTGCGTTTGTCTCCGGCGCAACAGATTGGTGAGCAGATCGCAACAGCCTTGAAAGATATGCCGTCCGAAATGGGGCGTCTGCAAGGCGGGGTGACTGCCAAAGCCGAAGGTCCTGTCTTAAAAACGCTCGACATTCAGCTGACCCCGCATGAACTCGGCACAGTGAAGGTGTCTTTGCAGATGGTCGGGGACAACGTCGAAGTTACTCTTGCCACCAGCAAGGCACAAACGGCAGAACTTTTAAAGCAGGACCGGCAGTTGCTCGACCAGATGCTCCGGACCACTGGGTTCAAGGCCGATACGATCACTATTCAGGCTGCCGATGACCGCGGCGGAGCAATGTCTACGACCTTGTCTAACAACAGCTCCGCACAAGCTCAACAAGGTACAAATGGCGGTGCCTTTGGTGACAATCAAAACGAGAGTGCATCCGGAAACAGTGCCGGCGGTCGCGGCGGACAAACAAGTGGCCAGGACGATCACAGTGACACTTCCGGATATGAACCGGCAATGGAGCAAGGTGATGAAGATAGCGTGGGCAGCAACCTGTCTGACGGCATCTATCTGTAGCGCTTATGGCGCGCTTACCGTACCTGCGGTCGCGGAGGACCAAAATGTTTGCGAGCGTGAAATGGTGGCCGCTGCCCAGAAATACCGGGTACCGCTCGGCATTTTATATGCAGTTGGTTTGACGGAAACCGGACGGCGCAATTCGCTCTATCCTCACGCCCTGAACATTGAGGGAAAATCCGTTTTTCCGCCCAGCCTGCAAGCTGCCAAAAGCGATATTGAGGCTGCCCGCAAACGTGGCAAGAAACTGATTGATATTGGCTGTATGCAGATCAATCACCACTATCATGGTGATCAGTTCAACTCCGTGGAGCATATGCTGGAACCCAAGGCGAACGTGCAATACGCGGCCCGTTTCTTGAAAGAACTGCGCGGCCGTCAGGGCTCCTGGACCATGGCGGTTGCCCGCTATCACGCAGGACCGAACAACAACCCGGCGCAAAAGCGTTATGTCTGCACGGTGATCCGCAACATGGTGGCCTCCGGGTTCGGCAATTGGACCACGCAGTCCAAGGCGTTCTGCGGCGCCTGACGAACACCTGTTGGTCCGGCAGCTTCCGGGTTTGATTTTGGTCCCGATAGTTAAAATTTTAGCTAAATAAGTTATTGTAATTATTGCGAAAAATTCCGCTGGCGAACAGCTTCACGCAAGTTAGATCGGTTTGACTGGCTCCAGTTGATTTTGAAACTGGAGATAATCCATGGGTCTTTCAGGTATTATGCGCAGCGGTGTGTCCGGCATGAACGCGCAATCGAGCAAGCTTGCCGCTGTGGCCGACAACATCCAAAACTCGAGTACGACCGGCTACAAACGGGCCGAGACCGAGTTCTCGTCCATGGTCTTGTCTCAAGGGGCGGGCACTTATAATTCCGGTGGCGTTCAAGCGCATACCAAATATGCCATCTCCGATCAGGGGTCCATGAGCTTCACGACCTCGAAGCTGGATCTTGCGGTTGACGGAAACGGTTTTTTTATCGTGTCTGATGGGACTGGGGCCGCAGCCTCCCAGGGGCTGACACGCGCCGGATCTTTTGTCCCGGATGGCAACGGTTATTTGGTCAACACGGCCGGCATGTACCTGCAAGGCTACCCAATCACAAACGGCGCGGCACCGTCCGTTGTAGCCAATGGTCTGGGTGGTCTGGAGCCGGTGAACATCACGCAGAACCAGCTGGAAGCAACGCCGACCAGTACGGCGACCCTCCATGTCAATGTCGATGAAGATTCCGCCATTGTTGCAGCGGCCAATCTGCCGTCCGCGAACGCGGCCACTGCCGAATATTCTCACAAGACATCTTTGGTGGTTTACGACAACCTCGGCAACGAGCTGACGCTGGATGTCTATTACACCAAGACAACAGACACACCGCCGACAACCGATTGGGAGGTCACGGTTTATAACGCCGCTGACAGGGATCCAACGTCTGGTGGGTTCCCATATGGTGCCGGCAACATCGGCACAAGTACGATCCATTTCGACACCACGACCGGTCAGCGGACTGGGGCCACTACAGCGGTCAACATCACTGTGCCGAATGGCGGTACCTTCGATGTTGATCTCACCAATTCCACCTACACGGATGCAAATTTTACCGTCACAAAAGTGGATGCGGACGGCAATGTTCCGAGCTCTGTCGAGAAGGTGGAATTTGGCGAAGACGGCACCTTGTACTCCATCTACACGAACGGTGACCGCCGTGCGATCTACAAGATCCCGCTGGCCGATGTCCCGAGCCCGGACAAGCTCGATCCGGTGTCTGGAAATATTTACCGGCCATCGATCGACTCCGGTGATGTTCGGGTCGGTTTCCCCGGAGATGGTGGAATGGGCAATCTGGAAGTTGGTGCACTCGAAGGATCCAATGTCGATCTGGCGGGTGAACTGACGTCGATGATCGAATCCCAACGAACCTACACGGCCAATTCCCAGGTGTTTAAGGCTGGTTCCGATCTGATGCAGGAACTGGTGAACCTGGTTCGCTGATGTTTTTCCGTGATGAAACCCGAAAGTATTAAGTCATGAGTTTGTCCGTCGCCCTGCAGGTGGCTCAGTCCGCGCTGGCTGCCCGCCAGACAGAATCCGCAGTGGTCGCCCGCAATATCACGGGCGCCCAGGATCCTGGATATTCGCGCAAATCCGTAATGCTCAGCACGGCCTATACAGACTCCGGCCAAGCCGGCGGTTTGCGGGTCAACGGAGTTTCGAGGCTGGCGGACAGCGCGCTCTATTCTTCGTTGCTGGCCTCAACCTCGACCGGCTCCTCTCAACAAGCAATCCTCACCGGTTTGGGGCGGCTAGCCGAAACGGTGGGCGATACCGGTCTTGAAATGTCACCGGCAGCCAGGCTGGGAGAACTGCAACTGTCTTTGCAAAATTATGCTTCTGATCCGAACAATATCGTTATGGCGCAGGAGACCTTGCAGACCGCCAAGAATATGGCGGAAAGCCTGAAATCCAGTTCCGCTCTCGTTCAGGACGTACGGGCAAACGCCGACGCCGACATGGCGACATCCGTCAAGGATATCAACACGCTGCTTGGTAAGCTTGAAGATCTCAATTCCGTCATCGTCAAGGGTACACAATCTGGAGCCGATGTCACCGATGCACTCGACAGCCGGGATCAGGTTCTCTTGTCGCTGTCCGAAGAAATCGGGATTACAACGCTGGACCGGGCCAACGGCGATGTTGTTGTCTATACCGACAGCGGTGTGACGCTATTTGAGACGACAGCTCGGTCGGTCACGTTTGCGCCGACGACAGTCTATAACGCTACAACGGTGGGAAATTCGGTAATCGTCGATGGGGTTCCTGTCGCGGGGCCGGGGGCCATCATGCCGATCTCATCCGGGCGTTTGCATGGGCTGGCAGAGCTTCGGGACACGACTGCCGTGTCTTATCAAAACCAGTTGGATGAAGTCGCCCGCGGTTTGATTGAAGCCTTTGCCGAAAGTGACCAAAGCCTGGGCGGTAATCCGGATCAGGCGGGCCTGTTTACTTGGTCCGGGGCTCCAGCTGTACCAGCAACAGCCACACTGTCGGTTGGCCTTGCGTCCGATATCATCGTGAACCCCAACGCGGACCCGGACCAAGGCGGCAGCCTGGACCGTATCCGAGATGGCGGTCTGTCCGATCCGCTCGACCCAAACTACGACTACAACCCTACAAATGCCGCTGGTTATTCAGACCGGCTTCAAGAATTGGTTGGTGCATTGGACAGCGACCGGACCTTTGACCCGGCGGTTGGACTTGACCCGGATGCAAGTCTCTTGGGCTTTGCCGCGTCATCGGTGAGCTGGGTTGAAAGCGGCCGCAAGACGATGACGAGCAACGTCGAAATCCAATCGGTGATTGTCGGCCGGACAGCAGAAAATCTGAACAACACCAAAGGCGTCAACATCGATGAGGAGCTGACCCTGCTTCTTGAAATCGAACGGGCCTATGCAGCTGCATCCAGGCTGATCACTGCCGTTGACTCCATGCTTGATGATCTCTTGGCCGCTGCGAGGTAACAGCCATGAAAACGACCTTCATATCAACGTTCTCGCTTGCCGATTCCTCAAGGCGGAACATCATGAGCCAGTCCAACCTGGTGAATAAGCTGAGTGTTGAACTGTCCTCGGGGCGCAAGTTCGATGTTGGTTTGGACCTGGGAACGAAGACCGGCGAAAGCGTAGCACTGCGGTCAGAGTTCCATTTTCTACACGGGATCATTGATACCAATGCACTTACCGCATCGCGGCTTGATGCAAGCCAGGCTGCAATGAGTGACATGCTGACTGATGCTCAGGATTTCTTGGCGTCATTGGTCGCCTTGCAGCAAAATCCCGCCAGCGCCGACATCCTCGATACGGATGCTACGGGCAATTTGGGATTGTTAACATCGCGGCTGAACACACAGCTGAATGGCAGCTATCTATTTGCCGGTATCAATACAGGCCAGCAGCCCATTGCTGATTATGCGGACCCGGCATCAGCCAACAAAGTTGCTGCGGACGCGGCATTTCTCGCTGAGTTCGGATTTACGCAAAGTGATCCGAACGTTGCCACGATCACACCAGCAGCTATGTCGGCCTATTTGACCGGTAACTTCGAGACAATGTTCCAGGACCCGGCTTGGGGCACAACCTGGTCGTCCGCATCTGACACGCCGACGACCAGCCGGATTGCTGCAAATGAGTCTGTGTCTTCGTCCGTCAGTGCCAATGAAGAGGCCTTCCGCGAGTTGGCGCAGGTTTATACAATGATGTCGGATCTTGGAAACGCAGATCTAGGCCAAGATGCGTTCAAAGTTGTGATCGATACGGCAACCGAAAAACTCGGCTCCGCTATTGGCAAATTGACTTCCGAAATGGGCAAGCTGGGCACGGTTCAGCAACAAGTTCATCTGGCGAGCGAACGGTTAACGGTTCAGACCGACATCTTGAATGTCCGCGTCAATGACCTGGAGACGGTCAATCTGGAAGAAACTTCCGTGCGTCTCAACACCGCGCTCACCCAGCTCGAAACCACTTATGCCGTTACGTCCAAGATGCAGGGGATGAGCCTCCTGAATTACATCTAACTGACTGACCAGGCACCAAGAACTTCAACTGAGCACCAGAGAGGGGCCATGTATAATCTGTCTTACGCCGAGGTGATCGAAGACCTTTGCGCCGACGAACGGCTGAATGAGCACGAGGCGATGTCTATCGTCATCGGAAAGTTGGCAAATGCGCAGGAGAAAGGCGTTCGGTCCGCAGAGGCTATCGATGCGCTGTTCTATACCCGCAGAGTATGGGGGTACTTCATGGAGCACCTGGCGGATGATGCCAATCAGCTGCCCGATGAGATGCGGGCCAACCTGATCTCCGTAGGAATCTGGGTGTTGAAGGAAGCCGAAGCCCTGCGGCAGTGGGAGAAAGACGACTTCGCCGACATCATCGAAATCAATTCCATCATCCGGGACAGTTTGGCGGGGTAAGACCATGAAAATTGCACTGAAGTCGGGTGAACGTCTGTTTATCAACGGTGCGGTGATCCGCGCTGAGCGCAAGACCAGTTTAGAACTGCTGAATGATGCTGTGTTCCTGTTGGAATCTCACGTTCTGCAGCCCGAACAGGCCACAACACCGTTAAAGCAGCTCTATTTCATTTTGCAGACGATGATCATGGATCCGGTGTCAGCGCCAGCCGCCAAAGACATGTTCCATCTGGTGATGGCATCTGTATCCGGTGCTTTTTCGAGCCCGGAAGTCCTGGAGCAGCTTGGGAACGTCGAGGACCTTGCCCAAAACGACCGCTGGTTTGAGGCCATGAAGATCGTTCGTGGTCTCTATCCAATCGAAGCGCGTCTTATGGCAGCCGATCATCGGGCCCGGCAGGAGGACGATAACTCACCACCTCTGCGGGGCAGGGAAGTGGTGCACCAGGGACCGCAGTTGGCGGTGGTTTAAGGAGTAACAGGTATGACCAGCGTAAATCCGGTGGCTGCAGAAAACAAACAAGGTACAGCCTCTGCCGCTCAACAACAGTTGACGGTAGATTACAACGCTTTCTTGCAGCTGATGATGGCGCAGATGCAGAACCAGGACCCGACCAACCCGATGGATGCATCTGAGCAGCTGTCACAGCTCGCCAGTTTCTCTCAAGTCGAACAAACCATCCAAACCAATCAGAAGCTGGAAACCATGCTGACCAACATGTCGTTTGGACAGGTGGACGACCTGATTGGCAGGACGGTCACGGATCCCAATGGCATCACTGGTGTGGTGGAGCGGGTGGAAGTCTATTCTGACGGTACACTTCTCGGCTTGGACAATGGTCAGGGCATTTTGCTTGGACCGGGCGTTTCCATTTCTTGAAGGTCGACGCGCAATATGAATGAAGTTGATGCCCTGGATCTGGTGCGCTCTGCAATCTGGACAATCCTGATTGGGTCCGCGCCGGCAATTGTCCCCGCGATGGTGGTCGGGATTGGGATCGCCCTCCTGCAGGCCCTGACCCAGGTTCAGGAAATCACCTTGACGTTCATCCCGAAAATCGTCGCGATCCTGGTGATGATTGTTGTGGCTGGACCTTTTATCGGCGGTCACATCTATACGTTGACCGGATTGATTTACAGCCGGATCGAAAACGGGTTCTGACCCTAGTTTCGGATAGTGATTGCGACGGCGGCGGCTGGGTACTGAACCAGCCGGCCGCCGTTTCTGTTTTGCAACAAAAATGCTTTGCCCAAATCAACCGGAAAAAGCCTCGCGCAAGTTTGAGCAGTGATTTTTGCACCAGCAGACACGCGCAAGAGAGTAGGCATGACAGACATTTCCCTTACATCCGGCGTTGACGGGGTTCCAGAAAGCCGCCGGGACGTAGGTTTCGCGCTTGGTATCGTTGTGATCCTCGCGGTTCTGTTTCTTCCGATTCCGACGTTTTTGATTGATGTGGGCCTCGCCATGTCGATTGCCCTGTCCGTGCTGATCCTGATGGTTGCCTTGTGGATCCAAAAGCCGCTGGATTTCTCTTCCTTTCCGACAATCCTGCTGATCGCGACGATGTTGCGGCTATCGCTCAATATCGCAACAACCCGGGTGATCCTTGCCAACGGCCATGAAGGTCTGACAGCGGCCGGGTACGTCATCAACGGCTTTTCCCAGTTCGTCATGAGCGGTGATTTTGTCATCGGCCTGATCGTTTTTGCGATCCTGGTTACGGTGAACTTCATGGTGATAACAAAGGGCGCAACCCGGATCGCGGAAGTCGGCGCCCGGTTCACGCTGGATGCGATCCCCGGCAAGCAGATGGCGATTGACGCCGACCTCTCAGCCGGACTGATTGATGACAAGGAAGCCCAGAAGCGCCGGAAAGAACTGGAAGAAGAAAGCTCTTTCTTCGGCTCTATGGACGGTGCCTCAAAATTTGTGCGCGGCGACGCGGTCGCTGGCTTGATCATTACTGCTGTCAACATCCTGGGCGGTATTGTCATCGGGGTGACCCGCTATGACATGACCGTTTCGAATGCTGCAGATGTCTTCACCAAACTGTCCGTGGGCGATGGTCTGGTTTCCCAGATCCCGGCGCTGATCGTGTCGCTTGCAGCTGGTCTTCTGGTCTCCAAAGGTGGCACCCGCGGTTCTGCCGACAAGGCGGTCTTGGGCCAGCTCAGCGGTTATCCGCGGGCACTTTTCGTGGCCGCAGTCCTGATGGGTGTTTTTGCTCTGATGCCAGGTCTGCCGATGCTGCCATTTCTGTTGCTGGCTGGGGTATTGGGGTTCATGGGTTACACAATCCCGCGACGCTTGGCCGCCCAAAAAGATGCCGAAGAGAAAAAGCGGCAGGCCGCCGAACAAAAAGCCAGATCGGAAGAAAAAGACTCCGTCAAAGAGTCCTTGAAAACCGCCGAAATAGAGCTAGTCCTTGGCAAGCAGTTGTCCGCAGAACTTGTGGCAAATCACGGCGAGCTTTCCCGCCGGGTCGCCAAAATGCGCCGAAAATTTGCTGAGCTGTATGGCTTTGTCGTTCCCGAAATCCGGGTCTCAGATAGCCTGACCATTGATCCGAAGAGCTATCAGATCAAGATCCACGGTACGATTGTCGCGGCTCAGCAATTGAAAGTGGGCGAACTCCTGGTCATTCCTTCGGGAGATCAGACCTTGCCGGTGCCGGCGGATCAAACCCGCGAACCAGCCTTCGGCATGCCGGCCTTATGGGTGCCGCCTGCCTACCGGGATGAGCTGAAACGCTATGGTCTGGAACCGGCGGAAAACAACACGGTTGTTCTGACACACCTCAGCGAAGTGATCCGCAACAACCTGCCGCAGCTGCTCTCCTACAAAGACATGCGCAACCTGTTCAACCGGCTAGATCCGGAATACCAAAAGCTGCTTGATGACATTTGCCCGGCGCACACCTCGTTCTCCGGTTTGCAGGCGGTCATGAAACTCCTGCTGGCTGAACGGATATCGATCCGCAACCTTAACCTGATCCTTGAAGCGATTGCCGAGATTGTGCCGCACGTGCGCCGGTCCGAACAGGTGGTGGAACACGTGCGCATGCGCATTGCCCAGCAGATCTGCGGTGATCTGGCCGAAGGCGGACCATTGCAAGTGCTGCGCCTTGGCAACCGCTGGGATCTGGCATTTCACAATGCGCTGAAACGCGATGCCAAGGGTGAAGTCACCGAGTTCGACATTGAACCGCAACTGGTCGAAGATTTCGGATCGCAAATGTCGGACGCCGTCAAGAAACACATGAAGGACGGTCAAAAATTCGCAATCGTTGCAGCGCCGGACGCCCGGCCGTACGTGCGCATGATCGTGGAACGTATGTTCCCGACATTGCCGGTCCTGTCCCATCTGGAAATTGCACGCGGGGTTGATGTCACCTCTCTCGGAACCGTGTCGTGATCCCCGGCGGAATGCTCTTCAGCGCCTATGGATCCTCGCTGATCCTGGCTGTATTCCTTCTGTTTTGCCGGATTGGTGCCTGCTTGATGGTGATCCCGGGCTTCGGCAGCAATCGGATCCCGATGCGGGTGCGTTTGTTCATCGCCCTGGCGATTTCTCTGGCTCTGTCGCCATTGCTGGCGGAGGACATCCAGGGGGCGTTGCCGGATGAATCCCTTGGCACCGTTTCAACCTTTATCGGTGCGGAGCTGTTGACCGGGATATTCATCGGCTTTCTAGGCCGGATTTTCCTGGCGGCTTTGGAAACCCTGACAACCCTGGTCTCCATGGCAATTGGCCTGTCCAACATGCCGGGCATGCCGATTGATGGTGTTGATGCGCTGCCGCCGGTGGCCAACCTCTTCACGCTCACCGCAACGGCCATGGTGTTCATCGCCGATCAGCATTGGGAGATCTTGCGCGGGCTGGTGTCGTCTTATGAGGTAATCCCGGCCGGCCAGCCGCTGGCCGCGGTCGCCAGTCTGGAACAGTTTGCCGAACAACTTGGCCGCACTTTTGTGCTGGCGCTCCGGGTGGTCAGCCCGTTTGTCGTCTACACGATCGTGGTCAACCTGGCGATTGGCCTCATCAACAAACTGACACCGCAGATTCCGGTCTATTTCATCTCACTGCCGTTCGTGATTGCGGGCGGTCTCTACTTCCTTTATCTCGTCGCTGCCGAAGCCATCATGATCTTCCTCGACGGGTACTTCACTTGGCTTCAACTAGGATAGTTCAATGGCAAGAACCAGTCAGGAAATCGAACGCATGTTCAAGATGCAGCAGCAGATATTGAAGCTGTCATCCTGGATCCTGCAAAACCTCGATGACCAGGCCTATCAACTCAATGAAAAGGAGCGGCGGATCCTGACCGCGCTCTCTACCGGGGACTTGGCTCAGCATGACCGATTCATTGCCAATGCGGCCGCGCGATTGCGGATGATCATCGAAGACATGGCCCGCATCAACTCCGCGCGCGAAAAGGTCAGCTCCGAATTCGACCGGCAACGGATGATGCTCAAGGTGATGTCGGAACGGCTGGCTGTGATGCGGGGCGAAGAACAACGTGCGGAAGATGAGCGCGATCTGCAAGAGATCTTGGAACGCCGGTATGGGTGAAATACGCCTTCCGGGGCGCAAGCTTGCCGCAAGCTGCAAGGCCTAGAACACATAGAAATTCAAGACGCGGCATGTCCGCATGAGATGGAGACCGGCGATGGCTATTTCGCCCCCTTCAGATTTGATCCTGGATGTCGCCAAGGCGGCCGATCCAATGGAAATCAAAGAAGCGGCCAATCGGCTAAAGACGATGGCTGTCAATGCAAGCGGTGCTGATTTTAGTTTGGCATTTTACTCTGCAAAAGCTGGCACTCCGGGTACTGCAGGATTTGATTTGTTCCGCCCGGGTAGTGCCGGGGAAACTCCGGCGCAGAAATCGCCGGCTGAGAAATTCGAAGCGATGATCCTCACCCAGTTTGTTGAAACCATGCTGCCAAAAGAGGCCGAGATGGTGTTCGGCAAGGGCACCACCGGTGAAATCTGGAAATCGATGCTGGCCGAACAGGTTGCTGGTCAATTGGCTGCCAGCGGAGGAGTTGGTGTTGCCGACTTGATCTCAGACACTCTCACTCAAGGAGCTAAAACCTGATGGACACCGCACAGGACCTTGTCGTGCGAACCCCGATCGGGAATCCGGCCGCTTCCGCGCCTCTGCTTGTTGCCGTTGAGCGCGCCATTGAAGTAGTGGATGCTGAAACCAAGGCATTGCGCGCGGATCCGACAACCAATCTGAAGCCGTTTGAATACCGCAAGAGCCAGGCACTTTTGGACCTGACCCGCGCCCGGTCGGCGGTTCCCGCGCCAGCTTACACAGATGAGTTGAAGGACGGTCTGCGCGAATTCAAAGCGGCGCTGGAAGAAAACGTCAAACTTCTGGGACTGCATATGGATGCGGTGTCCGAAGTTGTTCAAATCATGTCGCGCACGATGATTGATCAAGAGTCGGACGGTACCTATGAAGCGCCGTTCCCGGAGCCCGCCCGATGATGAAGATGCTAGCGGCAGGTCTATGGATGTCGTTCACAATGCTGGTGTCCGGATATGGAACGGCCAAATATATCTCGGCTCAAAACCAGTCCGGCCCGCCGGAAGAAACGGCCTTTGTCGGGCTCGATTACGAGACCTTGAAACCGGTGAACGTGCCGATCCTGTTTGAAGGCGCGCTGCAAGGCTATGTGGTTGCCAAACTGGTGTTCACCGCTGATGGCGACACCCTGCGCCGCTTGCCGGTGCCGCCGCATCCGTTCCTGGTCGATGAGGCCTTCCGGGCGCTTTATGCGGATGAAACCCTCGATTTCCGCAACCTGGAACGCTACGACCTCGAAAGTCTGACCAAGCATGTGAAAGAAGTCACCAATCAGCGTATTGGCCGAAAGGTCGTGCAAGATGTTCTGGTGGAAGAATTCAACTATTTCGACAAGGAGGATGTGCTGAGCCACTAACGCTTCGGCAATCGTCCCTTGTCATCCGTTCTCCATGCCGCCTCCCGGGCGACCAGCCGGCGTTTGCTTCGTGCAAGTGCCGGTTTTTTTGTTCTATTGGATTAGGAAAACGGTCCCGGCTCAAGGCCGGGACAGCGATATAGTGCGAATTAGGCTGCGGCCAAGCCGCGTTTTTCCAAGAGAGCATCGATTTTCGGAGCGCGGCCGCGGAAGGCGATATAGGCGTCCTCCGGATCGGGCTTGCCGCCAGCAGAATAGATGTTGTCCAGTAGCTTTTGAGCCGTTTCCTTGTCGAAGATATCGCCTTTTTCTTCAAAGGCGCCAAAGGCATCAGCGTCCATCACCTCCGACCACATGTAGCTGTAATAGCCGGAGGAATAACCATCGCCGGAAAAGACATGTTGAAAGTGCGGAATGCGGTGGCGCATGGTGATCGCCTTCGGCATGCCGATCTTCTTTAGTTCCGTCTTTTCAAATTCGACCGGGTCGAAGCTGGAGGGATCGTCGAGAAGATGCAGATCGAGGTCCAGCAGCGCGCAGGCCGTATATTCGACCGTGGCAAAACCCTGATTGAAATTCGCGGCGGCCAGCAGCTTGTCCAAAAGTGCTTTGGGCATGGCTTCGCCGGTTTTGTAGTGAACGGCGAATTTAGACAGGACTTCGGGCTCCGACAGCCAGTGCTCATAAAGCTGGGAAGGAAGCTCGACAAAGTCGCGTGCGACCGATGTTCCGGAAATCATCGGATAGGTGACATTCGACAAGAGCCCGTGCAGCGCATGGCCAAACTCGTGGAACAACGTGCGGGCATCGTCAAAGGTTAAAAGCGTCGCTTCACCTTCCGCGCCTTTTGAGAAGTTCATCACGTTGACGATCACCGGCGTGACATCACCGTCGAGCCTGTGCTGGGAGCGGAACGCGCTCATCCAGGCGCCAGAACGTTTGGAGGGCCTAGCGAAATAATCCCCCAAGAATAGTCCTGCATGGTTTCCGGCCTTATCCAGCACCTCAAAGACGCGGACATCTGGATGATAGACCGGCATGTCGTTTAATTCTCGGAAAGAGATTCCGAAGAGACGTGTTGCCGTATCAAAGGCGGCCTCGATGATCTTGTCGAGCTGCAGATAAGGCTTCAGTTCAGCTTCATCGAGATCATGTTCGGCCTTGCGGACTTTTTCCGAATAAAACCGCCAGTCCCAGGCTTCGATGTCATGGTTTTCGCCGAGGCTTTGGGCCATCTCTCCCAGTTTTTCCGCTTCCTCGTTTGCGCGTTTGACGGCAGGCGCCCAGACTTTGGTCAGCAGATCCCGGACATTCTCCGGTTTTTTGGCCATGGTGTCGTCGAGCTTGAAAGCGGCGAAATTTTCAAATCCGAGCAGCTTGGCCCTTTCAGAGCGCAGCTCTAAGGTTTCCTTGATGATCGCACGGTTGTCGGTTTCGCCGCCATTTTCCCCGCGGGCGGACCAGGCCTTGAAGGCTTCTTCACGCAAACGCCGGTTGGTAGAAAACTGCAAGAATGGTTCGATTGAGGAGCGGGAGAGGGTGATGACGTGTTTGCCGTCAAGGCCGCGCTCCTTGGCAGCTTCAGCTGCTGCGGCGATCAGGAAGTCGGGAAGGCCCGCCCGGTCTTCATCGGTTTCCAGAATCAGCTGGTAGTCTGATTCGTCCTTCAACACGTTTTGCGAGAAAGACGTGCCCAGCGTTGCCAGCTTTTGGGAAAGACCGGCCATGCGGGTCTTGTCATCGGCATCAAGGCCGGCACCGGCGCGCTGGAACATCTTGTAGTAGCGCTCCAGGACCTTAGCGTCCTCGTCGTTCAGGCCGAGCGTATCTTTCTGTTCCCAAAGAGCGGCAATGCGGCCATAGAGTTTGGCGTTCAGCAGGGTATCCGAGCTGTGTTTGGCGAGTTTTGGCGCCAGATCCCGCTCGATCTTTTGCAGAGATTCATTGGTGTGGGCGCCGGTCAGATTGAAAAAGGTCCGGGCGACCTTGGTCAGAACTTTGCCGGACTTTTCCATGGCAACAACAGTGTTTTCAAACGTTGCTGCGTCCGCCTGATCAGCAATTTGATCGATCTCGATACGTGCGTCTGCCATCGACTTTTCGAACGCCTCTTTGTAATGGCTCGGCTCAATCTCAGAAAACGGCGGTAGCTCGAACGGTGTGGTCCAGTCGGCAAGAAGCGGATTGACGGTCATGAAAGTCCTCGAAGCAATCGGAAATTGTTTCCTCAGATATGGCGCGGCAGAGCGCCGGTTCCAAGAGGCAATTGTTTTGATTGGATCTTATGCCCAAACGAAACTGCCTCAACACAAATGATCTTCTGGGATCAGGAAAATCAGAATCGTTTGAGGGCTAGAGACCCAAGGCCGGACATGGCGATGAGGGTGAGACCGCCAAGGGCGATTGGATCGGGCCAGTCGCCAAAAACCAAAATGCCGAGAAGGGTTGCGGAAATCAGCTGCGTGTAGACCAATGGCGCGACAAGGCTGGCGTCGGCCATCCGGTTGGCAACAACCAGCAGGTAATTGCCGCCGGCCGACCCAAGAGCGCTCGCCACAATCAGAAGCCAAAGGACAGTGTCATTCGGTGGTAGCGGTGAATTCAATCCAATAGGGGTGAGCAGAAGCGTGCCGATAATAAGCTGCGAAACCAGCAAGACACTTGCGCGCATGGCCCCGGCCAGCAGTTTGGTCATGAAGAGATAACAGCCGTAAAAAATCCCGGCGAGGATCGCAAACAATGTCCCCGTCGACATGCCAAATCCGGGTTTGACCACCAAAAGAACACCGAGGAACCCAAGGCCGAGCAACAGCGAGTGGAGAGGTGTTGGCCGCTCTTTCAAGAAGATGATGGCCAGAATGTAGGAGATGATTGGGCCGACAAAGAACGCGCCAAAAACATTTGCAATCGGTTCTGTTTTGAGGGCAATGAGGATCGAGCAAATGCCGCCGGTGATGAAAACTGCGCGGAGAAGCACGCGCCAGTCCTTCAGTACGATCAAATCGCACCAGCTAAACCGGGCCAGTGGCAATAGCGCCAAAGCTCCGATGGCAAACCGGGACCAGGCCACCACAAAGGGGCGACACCAGCTTGGGTCAACAGCTTGCCGCAGGTGTCTCCAACAACCACCAGGGAGACGGCGAGAAAGACGGTGCTCGCAAGACGGCTCAGTTCGATTGCGGACATGAAAAACAACTTGAAAAGACGAGAAAGGACTTCTTCAGCGGTCAGTCATCAGAGGCCTAAAGAGCTGCCTTGGCAAGGCCGGAATTGTGGTTTTGGTACGGTCTGATCCAATGCAAACCTTGCAAAAAAGAAGGATCAGCTGCCAAAGAGAACCTTATGCATCAGCCTGCCGGGCATGAAGGCGAAAAAACCAGCGACCACCAGCGCCCCGGAATAGAGCAAAATCATTGTTTTTCGATGTTCCGGCACCTTTTTGTTCCGGGCTTCGCGAACACCGTTGAGGACCCCGGCAAGTGCCAGCAGCGACAAAAGATGGATCGGACTGAACGGCCCCCAGAGGCGGATGTCATAGATGAAGAAGCTCGACCCGGCCGTCCAAAGCATCAGGACGATCCAGAAGTAGCCAAGTGTTCTGTGCTGGCCGGAGCCCTTGGCAGCGGCCAGCTGATAGGCTCCCACAAAAAACGCCAATGTTGCAGCGATTGCATGGCTGGCGATCAGGAAGCCAGCATCAAACAAGGGTGTCAGGTCCATCCTGGTTGTGCCTATACTGTCTTAGGTTGCTGCTGGGTGGCGCAATGAATGCCGCCGCCTGTTTCTCCAAGAGGATCGACATTTAAGGCGATGACTTCGCGGCCGGGATACAACGCCTTCAGTGTTGTAGCCGCTTCATGATCCGTCTCCGGATCACCAAACTGGGCACAGACGACAGCACCATTACAAACGTAATAGTTCACGTAGGAGGCAACAAAGTCATCCGAGGTCACACGGGTGCGGTCAGGTGAGGGGATTTCGCTGATTTTTACTGGGCGGCCACGGGCATCTGTTGCTGACCTCAAGATGGATAGTGTTTTTCTAGCGGAGACGGAAAAGATATCATCGTCTTTAGGATAAGGGACCTGGATGATGACTTCACCCGGCCGAATGAACCTAGCCAAAGCATCGATGTGATCGTCCGTGATGTCGTATCCGGGGACACCTGGCGCCCAGATCATTTTTTCTGCGCCGTAGGCGGACAGCAATCTGTTTTCGATTTCAGCTTTGGGAAGTGCGTTCCGATTGTCATTTACCCAGCAGCTTTCATGGGCGAGCAAGGTGCCGTCGCCGTCCCATTCCACACCGCCAGGTTCGCCAAATAGGCCGCTGGGATAGATCTCTAGGCCGAGCCGGTGAGCGACACGCGCAGCAATCTCGCCATCGTTGCCGTGAACCTGTTTGCCGCCCCAGCCGTTAAACTGAATGCCGGAGATGGCGAGACCGCCATTGTCATTGATAACAAACAGCGGACCTGCATCCCGGCACCACAAATCGTCTGTCGGAATGTCCCAGACTTCGACTGGATCAGAAAGAAGCCGGGAAGCAGCTGGCAAGTGCTCTTTGCTCATGAGCATTACGACCGGCTCAAATTCGGCTATGGTGTTGGCGATATCGGCGATCGTTTGTTGCAGGTCTGCAAGGAACCAACGGTCCGGATGCACGGTTCGATTGACAGGCCACTGCATGAAAGTGCGCTCATGCGGCTCTTCTTCGGCCGGCACATAAAAGCCATCCGGTAATCCATTGATTGATGCCCGTGCTGGCATAAGCGAACCACCTCCAGAAACTGCTGCCGTCATCAATGTGGCGGTTGCACCGCTTCGCTTCAAAAACTGCCGCCGTGTGAGCTTTGTCTTCGTCACCACATGGTTCCCTTCGCCCGGTCCAGCCATTCTGAATCATAGGTTTTTCCGTCGAAATTGTCCTTAATTTCCTGCAGGATCTGGCCGGGTGTTGGCACATCGTTTTTGGTGACCTGTTTGTCCAGGTTCCAGAGATCTGCCCGCATAAGGGCACGGGCACATTGGAAATATACTTCTTCGGTCGTGATTTCGATAACCGATCGTGGTTGTTCGCCTTCCTTTTCAAAGGACGCCAGCAAAGCCGGGTCGACCGAAATGACCGCCTGTCCATTGATCCTGAGTACATTGTTCCAGCCCGGGATCATGAACATCAGCGACACACGGGAATCGCGAATGATATTGCGCAGCGAATCCATGCGATTGTTGCCGCGCCGATCGGGCATCTGCAGGGTACGTGAATCTTTGATACGAACGACAGGTCCGGCCTCGCCGCGCGGGGAACAATCGAGCCCTTCAGGGCCAGCTGTTGTCAGGGTGCAAAAACACGATTTTTCGACAATGTCCCGGTAGGCCCGTGTGAGTCGGTCGGTCACCTTGATCACGGACGTTTCACCCGGAACTCCGTAGTGATTTTCCAGTTCATCAATCGTTTTAACAATAGTCATTTTACACTCATGAGCTTGGCCAATTGGGCAGGAAATAAACAAATGCTGTTTTTATGGGCAGTTTCGGAGCCTGTGCAACGGTTGAACCGATGCTCTGATACCAGATTCTCATATAACTTTTGTCTAATAGCTCCCAAGTGGGCTGATTTTAGAGGTTTACGTAAAGGTTATATTGCGGTGCAGCGTGCCGTGAGGCCGGTTGGCTGTAATGATGGCGCGTTTAATGTTTGCGCTGCATCATGAATGCTCTCTCACTGGCAGTATTTAGCCGGTGTTACTTCGAAAGTATTATACGCTCTCGTAATAGGGCGATCCGATAGTCGTATTGCTGTTCAGTTCTCAACGTTTTTACAGTCGGCGCAGCTCGCAGTTTTGACTCAGAGGATCCGGATTACCGGACGGGGAACAGGTCGAAGCTGCTGGCCGCTGTACAGCTATTGCAGGCGTGCTCAAAGGGAGCATGTCATGCCTTTCGGGAGGAAAGAATGAGCTTAATTCGCAAACCCCTTAATCGCCGTTCGATCTTGCGCGCTGGCGCCATGGGCGGGGCTGCTCTTGCAACACCGACTATCTTCACTAGCAAAGCATGGTCCGCTGGATACTTGAATGAGCCAAAGGGCGCTGAAGTTATCTTGGGTTTCAACGTCCCGCAGACCGGCGCTTATGCCGATGAGGGCGCTGATGAGCTGCGCGCCTATCAGCTCGCTGTTAAGCACCTGAACGGTGAAGGCGACGGCGGTATGCTGAACACCTTCTCGTCCAAGGTTCTGCAAGGTGAGGGCGTCAACGGCAAAAAGGTCGCTTATGTAACCGGTGACACGCAAACCAAGTCCGATGCAGCCCGTGCGTCTGCTAAGCGCATGATCGAAAAAGACGGTGCGGTGATGATCACCGGCGGTTCGTCTTCTGGTGTGGCGATTGCGGTGCAATCTCTGTGTCAGGAAGCTGGCGTCATCTTCATGGCCGGCCTGACCCACTCCAACGACACCACCGGTAAAGACCGCCGGGCTAACGGTTTCCGTCACTTCTTCAACACGGAAATGACCGGTGCTGCTCTCGGTCCGGTGCTTAAGAACGCATTCGGCTCCGACCGGAAAGCGTATCACCTGACCGCTGACTACACTTGGGGCTGGTCTCAGGAAGGATCCATCAAGAAGTACACTGAGGCTCTGGGTTGGGAAACCACCGCTGCAGTCCGCACGCCGCTCGGCGCTGGTGACTTCTCCCAGTACATCACTCCGGTTCTGAACTCCGGTGCTGACGTTCTGGTTCTGAACCACTACGGCAAGGACATGGTGAACTCCCTGACACAGGCTGTTCAGTTCGGTCTGCGCGACAAGCAAGTCAACGGCAAAGACTTCCAGATCGTCGTGCCGCTGTTCTCGCGTCTGATGGCGCAGGGTGCCGGTGAAAACATCAAGGGCATCTTCGGTTCTACCAACTGGAACTGGTCACTGCAGGACGAAGGCTCCAAGGCATTCGTCAAGTCCTTCGGTCAGGAATACGGCTTCCCGCCGAGCCAGGCAGCTCACACCACCTACTGTCAGACTCTGCTTTATGCAGATGCTGCTCAGCGCGCTGGTACGTTTGAGCCTTGCGCAGTTGCTGCTGCTCTTGAGGACTTCGAGTTCGACGGCCTCGGTAATGGTCCGACCCTCTACCGCGGTGCTGACCACCAGTGCTTCAAGGACGTTCTGGTCGTGAAGGGTAAAGAAAACCCAAGCTCGCAGTTCGACCTTCTCGAAGTGGTTGAAGTGACCCCGCGTGCACAGGTTGAGTACGCACCGGACATGGCAGATGTCGCTGGTGAACTCGGCACTTGCAACAACGGCGCTTAATCGCCCGAACTAAAGCAGCCGCCGGAGGTGTATCTCCGGCGGCTGTTTTCTGAAATGAGCCTATGGCTTTGGAACGAGCGGCAAAATCATGGATGTGATTCTACTTCAACTGCTTAACGGGCTAGACAAAGGCGGAGCCTATGCGCTGATCGCCCTTGGATTGACCCTTATTTTCGGTACCCTCGGTGTCGTGAACTTCGCCCATGGTGCGCTGTTCATGCTTGGTGCTTTCTGCGCGGTGACCTTCAACAGACTGTTGAGTGTTGAATTGGTGACCTTGGACCCAACCAAAACAACGGCCTGGGGAACACCACTGGAAGTCCGGGTTCCTTATGTGGAGGCCTATCTTGGCGATTTCGGCGCCTGGATCCTCAACTACTCAGTTCCTGTCTCCATCCTTGTCGCCATTCCGGTGATGCTGCTGATCGGCTTCATTATGGAACGCGGGCTGATCAAGCATTTTTACAACCGGGCGCACGCTGATCAGATCCTGGTGACCTTCGGTCTTGCGATCGTAATTCAGGAAATCATCAAGTCTATGTATGGCGCAAATCCGATCCCGCAAACAGCACCAGAGGCTGTTCGCGGCGCTGCCGATATCGGCGCTATTTTCGGATTTGATCCTGGGGTTATCGTTTACCCATACTGGCGTATGGTCTATCTCGGCTTTGCCGCTGCCGTGATTGCCGCTGTCTTTGCTTTCCTACAATTCACCACCTTTGGTATGGTGGTCAGGGCCGGCATGGCAGACCGCGACACAGTTGGCCTTCTCGGCATCAACATCCAGCGCCGTTTTACGATTGTTTTTGCAATCGCTGCCGTCGTCGCGGGTCTTGCCGGGGTCATGTACACACCGATCTTGCCACCTGATTACCACATGGGCATGGACTTCCTCGTTCTGTCATTCGTCGTGGTGGTTGTGGGCGGAATGGGCTCGCTGCCAGGCGCAGTCTCAGCCGGTTTCCTGCTTGGAATTCTACAGTCATTTGCCTCCATGAACGAGGTCAAGGCAATCCTGCCGGGCATCGACCAGATCATCATCTATCTTGTTGCCGTGGTCATCCTACTCGTGCGTCCGCGCGGGCTGATGGGCCGCAAGGGCGTCATGGAGAACTAAGAACATGGTCAAAAACTCATCTCCTTCGCTTGATCTGATCTACTTTCTGGTCTTTGCAGGCGCCGTACTGACAATGCCGATCTGGCTGACCCCGATCGGGGCCGGCTATCCGGATCTCTTGCAGAAGTTCGCAATCTTTGGTCTCTTTGCTACTGGCTTCAATCTGCTGTTCGGCCTGACAGGATACCTGTCCTTTGGTCATGCGGCATTCTTGGGGGTCGGCTCCTATACTGCGGTCTGGTCGTTCAAGCTTCTGGGCATGAACCCGATCCCGGCCGCGATCCTGGCGGTGCTGACAACCGGCTTGTTTGCCTTGGCAATCGGCTACATTTCGCTGCGCCGGTCGGGTATTTACTTCTCGATCCTGACGCTCGCCTTTGCGCAGATGTCCTACAATCTGGCTTACTCTGTGCTGACGCCGATCACCAACGGTGAAACCGGCCTGCGTGTTCTGGAAAGCGATCCGCGGATTTTTGATGGTGCAGGTTCTGCTGACGGTCCCTTGATCTCCAATCTCTTCGGCATCGAAATGACGGGCTATTCTGGCTTCTATTTCTGCGCCGTTGTGATGCTGATCGGCTTCTTTGTTGCTCAGCGGATCTTCCGCTCGCCGTTCGGTATCATGCTGCGCGCAGTGAAGACCAACCAGAACCGGATGACATACACAGGGCTCAATCCGCGTCCTTATACGCTGGCCGCGTTTGTCATCTCCGGCATGTATGCTGGCCTTGCCGGCGCGTTGATGTGTATCACGGATCCGCTGGCCGGTGCTGAGCGCATGCAGTGGACGGCGTCGGGTGAGGTGGTCCTCATGACCATTCTCGGCGGCGCGGGCACCTTGCTCGGACCGATCTTCGGTGCTGCCTTGATCAAATATTTTGAGAACATCTTCTCCGCTTTCAACGAGCAAACCTTGCATGAAATCTTTGGTTTCCTGCCGGACTTCGTGGAAACGCCTGTTGTGGCCATCTCTGGTCTATTTGTCGGCGAAGGCTGGCACCTGACCCTGGGGGTTCTGTTCATGATGATCGTGATCTTCCTGCCAGGTGGCTTGATGGAAGGGTTCGCGCGGATTGGACGTTTGTTTAAGCGCATAACGTCAAAGTCTGACACAGACACCCGTGGTGCGACCACGGCCCCTGCAGAGTAAGGAAAACATAGATGGATATCCTTAAAGTAGAGGGCGTGAACAAGTCGTTCGGCGGACTGAGAGCCCTCAATGAAGTAAACTTCTCGGTAGAAGAAGGAATTGTTCACGCGATCATCGGCCCGAATGGGGCCGGCAAATCGACCTTCTTGAACTGCATGATCGGCCGTTTGGCGCCGGACACAGGCACCGTGATGTTTGGCGACATCTCACTCACCGGGATGAAGCCTTATGAGATCAATCAGGTCGGTGTATCGCGCGTGTTCCAGACCCCAGAGATCTTCACGGATTTGTCGCTTCTGGAAAACGTCATGATCCCGAGTATGGCCAAGCGCGATGGTGTCTTTGCTCTGCAGGCGTTCAAACGCCTGGACCAGGATGCGGAGATCATCGACAAGGCTATGCACATGCTGGAAGACGTTGGCCTGGCGGAGAAAAAAGACATTGTGGCTGGTTCGTTGTCACGCGGTGATAAACGGCGCTTGGAGCTGGCGATGTGTCTGTCCCAGGATCCGAAACTTTTGCTCCTGGATGAGCCGACTGCGGGCATGTCCCGTGCAGATACCAACAACACCATCGATCTTCTGAAACGGATCGGCGATCGCGGCATTACCAAGGTGGTCATCGAGCACGACATGCACGTTGTGTTCTCGCTGGCCGACAAGGTCTCTGTGCTGGCTCAGGGCGCGATCATCGCCGAAGGCAAACCGGAAGACATCAAAGGCGATCCGCGCGTACAGGAAGCCTATCTCGGAGGAGCGCACCTGTGACGACTATTCTGGAAAACCAGTTTGAGGGCAAATCCGCACCGGGTATGAAACCGGTGACGGCAAAGGGTGGTGCGCCTGCCTTTTTCTCCGCCTGGGATTTGCATGCTTACTACGGCGAAAGTTACATCGTTCAGGGTGTGAATTTCGATGTTCGTGAAGGTGAAATCCTGGCCTTGTTGGGCCGGAACGGCGCTGGCAAGACGTCGACCTTGCGCGCAATCGCAAGGATGGATGATCCGCAGCTGACACGTGGCGAGATTTGGCTGGATCACCAGCCGCTGCACGATATGCAGAGTTATCAAGCGGCACGGGTCGGCGTTGGTCTTGTCCCTGAAGACCGGCGGATTATTCCAGGCCTGACGGTTGAGGAAAACCTTGAACTGTCGCAAATTGCCGAGCCGAAGGGCTGGTCGATTGAGCGGATTTACGAACACTTTCCGCGTTTGGCCGAACGGCGGATGCAGGAAGCTGTGACCATGTCCGGCGGGGAACAGCAGATGCTCGCCGTTGCCCGGATCCTGGCCCGCGACATCAAGCTGCTGCTGCTGGATGAGCCTTATGAAGGCCTGGCTCCGGTAATCGTTCAGGAAATTGAGCGCATTCTGGAAGGTGTCAAAGAGCTTGGCATGACCACAATCATCGTGGAGCAAAACGCCATCGCTGCGCTTCATCTGGCCGACCGCGCTGTGATCTTGGATATGGGCGAGGTGGTGTTTGACGGCACGGCCCAGGAAGTTCTCGATAACGCTGAACTTCGTCAGGAGTATCTCGCGATCTAAGTTTCTGGACACTGAGTTTTAAAGGGCCGGCGCTTTGCGCCGGCTTTTTTTATGTCGGCAAAAAAGGATTCCAGGCCGGATATATTGCTTGGTATCCGGTGACAAATTAGGGGTAGTCATTTATCAGGGTTTGATGATGAGTATTGCTATTTCCGATTGAATATATTGTCATAAATACCTATTATTTTTCGAAATTAAATTGCATTTGGAGAATATACATGCGGTCCTTGTTGGGGTTCATTTTTTTCATTGGATTTATTGCCTGCGCGCAGGCGGACACGATCAGACGAGACGCACCTGCAAACAAAACCTCTTATGTCGGTGGTCATTCGGTTTACAATCCCGACTGCACAGCTGGGGCCATTCCCATATTAAAGCTGACAAAAAAACCAAAACACGGGAAAGTCACATTTCAGAAGCACAAGCATAAGCTCGGCGAAAGGGCTGGCCGGTGCGAAGGCACCCAGGTCACCGGTAATTTCATTCTGTACCAGCCGGAACGCGGTTTTAAAGGGGAAGATACGTTTAAGGTTGGTTTCGTTATGGATCACTATGACGAAGGTTCAGAGATTAGGCACGTTGTGAATAAATACGTTATAACCGTCAAATAGAGATGAATTATTACTTCCGGATATCAAACTTAGATCGGAAGATAATGGAATTACGATTGGGGGATAATTGTACGTTGTCCGCCTTTATCTTTTTCCTATACTGAGCATGATAAAACAGCCATTCATGAACTCGGCGGGGATAGATTGTCTATTTTAAGATCTGAACTTCCCAGCATCGTAGCATTTCTTGTATTTGCCGGATTTAAAGTCGCAGGCGATGCGGTGAAACCGGATACGGTTGGAACGGCGGGCAGTTTGGTGCTGCTCGCGCTGATTTTTGCTGTGGTGATGTGGTGTGCCTTTTCGGTTGTCCGGCATGCTGAGTGTTTGGCGACGCTTTTCGGTGAACCCTATGGCACGTTGATCCTGACACTCGCCGTAATCGGCATCGAAGTTGCCCTGATCGTTGCGATTATGTTGTCCGGCGATGCGGTCCCCACCATGGCGCGGGATACCATGTTTTCGGTCATTATGATCGTGTTGAATGGGCTTGTCGGCTTGTGTCTCCTGCTAGGCGGAATTCGGCACCGGAACCAAAGCTACAATCTGCAAGGAGCCAACGCGTTTTTGTCGGTTCTGGTGCCCTTGGCGGTGTTTGCGCTGGTTTTGCCGCGCATCACGCATTCCGCCCCCGGTGGTGAACTGTCGAGCGTCCAGGCAGGTTTTGAGATTGCCATGTCTGTATTGCTCTATGGCGTGTTCTTGGCGATCCAGACCGTTACACACAGTGATATCTTTCAGCAGCCCGATGTTGGCGGCAATGATGATGGCCATCATGATGTCGTCGTGCGGACTGTGCCGTTCCATGTCGTGGGGCTTATGGGGGCGCTGGTGCCAATCATTTTGCTCTCCAAAAGCCTGGCGCTGTATGTCGAGTTTGGCATTGAGGCGGTCGGAGCGCCGATTGCGTTTAGCGGGTTCATTGTTGCAGCGCTTGTGTTGATGCCGGAGGGCATGAGTGCGGTTCAGGCCGCGCGGGACAACAAACTGCAGCGGGCGGTCAATATCTGTCTCGGCTCAGCTGTTGCGACCATAGGCCTGACGGTCCCTGCAGTGCTGATCGTGGGCTGGGTCACCGGCCTACGGATCGAGCTGGGTCTGGAAACTGCGGACATCATCCTGCTGATGCTGACGTTGTTTGTCAGCTTGTTGACCTTCGGCAGCCGGACCACAAATTACCTGCAAGGCGCGGTTCATTTGGCTTTGTTTGCCGCTTACATAATGATGATCTTCGATCTGTCCTGAACCCGCATCCGGTAATGTGTGTTTAATCCGTTCTGGTGCTTGGTCTGGCGGAACAAATATGATTTGGTGGCCCGATCTTTTTCACAAGTACCGGTAAACCATGCTGCTTTTGTCCGAAGACCAAACCCGTCAGGCCCTGCCATTTCCTGAGTTGATCGACAGTTTGGATGAGATTTTCCGCTCCGGCTGCGTGATGCCGACCCGTCATCACCACGACATTGAAATGCAGGGTGAACCGGATGCGACCATGCTGTTGATGCCGGCCTGGGTTCCCGGTGAGTATAGCGGTGTGAAGGTCGCAAATGTCGTGCCGGGCAACTCAGACCGCGGCCTGCCAGCTGTCTCGGCCCAATATCTGCTTTGTTCCGCCAAAACCGGGGAGATGCTGGCCCTGATTGACGGAGGTGAACTCACAGCCCGCAGGACGGCGGCCGCATCGGCTTTGGCCGCGCGGTACCTGGCACGCGAAGACGCGGGTCACCTGCTTATTGTCGGCACTGGCCGGTTGGCGCCCAATCTGGTTGGCGCCCATATGGCTGTCCGGCCGATCTCCAAAGTTACGATTTGGGGAAGATCTCAACATAAAGCGGCTGACTTTGCTCGGCAAATCAGTGCCACTTATTCCATCAATGTGACGGTTGCTGAGGAGCTGGAAGCGGCTTTGGGAGAGGCCGATATTATTAGTGCTGCGACCTTGTCGAACGACCCACTGGTAAAGGGTGCCTTGGTGAAACCTGGCGCACATGTCGATTTGGTCGGGGCCTTCAAGCCGTCCATGCGCGAAAGCGATGATGATCTCATCAAACGTGCCGATCTATTTGTCGACACCCGCGACGGCTGCCTGGTGGAGGGGGGCGACATCGTCCAGCCGCTGAAGGCTGGTTTGATCACACCTGAAGACATTCGAGCAGACCTTTATGATCTTTGCCGGGGAACATATCCGGGCCGGCAGTCAAATGACGCGGTCACACTGTTTAAATCCGTCGGCGCCGCGCTCGAAGATCTGGCTGGAGCCATGCTCGCCTATAAAACCGCGAGCAAATAGGAAAGTCCGTTAGCCGAGTTCAAATGTGGTGATGCCAAACATCTGATCGAGCGGAAGATCAGGGGCAGGGCCCTTGTACATGCGGAAAGTCTCAAACTCCGGCGACATCTCGTATTTTTCGACGAGCAGCAACGCTGCGGCATTTGGTTCCGGCGTGTCCAGAATGACGGTCTGTCCTTTCACCTTGCCTGCCAAGGCCTTGAAAAGGATTTCTGCGATCTCCGGGGTGTCGGCAAAGAGCGGGCCGATTTTGTATCCGTCCCCGCATTGACGCAGGACGCCATAACCTTGAACCTCTCCATCTTCAACAAAAGCAAATCCGCTGCGGGTTTCTGCCTCTGGTGAGGTCCACAGTTTGATAAATTCGCTTCGTTCTGCCGGGAAGAAACGCCGGTCATACTCCTGGAGAGACGGAAACAAATCCTGGTCCAACGGAGTGAGCCGGGGGTCCATAGGCGTGTCACAAATTGGCGTCCCGACATACCGGACATTCCGGTAGACTGGCTTAAATCCATGTTTGGCGTATCTTGGGGTCTGTTCCTTCACGGCATCGAGCCCCAAGGTCCGGCCGTTGAGGTAACTCATGGCATGGTCCCAGATGAGCTGCCCATAGCCTTTGGCCCGGTGTTCCGGTTTTGTGATAAACAGCCCGATAAAGCCGAAGTCATGACCGTAGCGCACAGCTGAGATAACGGTGACCAGTTGTCCGTTTACCTCGCCAGCAAAAAAGCCAGTTTGATCTGCTTCTAGAAATGCGGCCGCATCTTCGAGACCTGGGTTCCATCCCTCATTCGCTGCCAAGTCGATGGCGGTTTGAATATCTTCCGGGCCGAGATTTCTGATTTTTAGGTCGGTGGTCATGATTTCTCCGGGAGAATGGGGCTTGATAATGGCACGCGGTATGAAAAGGCTACCATAGGCAAAAAGGGAGTTATCTTTTCATTTCTATGATAATCTGAGTGGATTCAAGAGTTTGGGCAAGGTAACAACAAATGAGTCTGGAAGAAAATTTTCTATTTGGACCGGAAACAGTCATTTTGTGACAGCCGCCACATGAAGATCCCAGACAGTTGTTATATTAAATTACACAAGGCCTCTGCACAGGACGCAGTGCCACAGAATTATTGTACAGGAGACTGACATGACGGTCCTATCCGGTTTCTTCTTCGCCTGTCCGAAGTCCGCCCGGATGAAAGCTGCCGGTGCTGCCATCGGGGGCATTCTGGCAGCCGGGGCTGCGCAGGCTGAACCAATCGCACTTGTTCTGGACAAATCCGAAGCAGTGACGTTTCCAGCCTTTACAGAATTGTCTCCCGGCGATGTCGTGGAACTTGGCAATTCCGGGCATATCGATCTTCTCGACTACAGCGCCTGCCGCGAAGTTCGGATCACATCTGGCCGCGTCATGATCTCTTCGACCGGTTACGTCATCGACGGCGGTGTCGAAAAGGAACTGCGTGCCGGAAATTGCCTGCAGGCTGACAGCGGCAGCACTCCGAGCGCTGATGAAAAGAAGGGGCTGACGGTCACCTTGCGCAGCATAAAAGCGGCCAACAAGACGGCCGCGTCGTTGATGCTACGCTTTGATGAGCAACTGAAGACAGATTACGATACGGTCTTTGTTGCCTTTGAGGGCGGCGCGCCGAAACGCTTCGAACTTGGCGAAAACATCCTGACTGACATGCCTGTCCGCAGTGAAGAAACGGACAAGGTCGATGTCGAGTTGTTCTTCCAAGGTAAGGCACCGGACTTTGGTGTGGTTATGCGCAAGTTCACCATCGACCCGGCTTCTGTTGGACGGAAGACCGCTGTTGTCGTGGTAAAATGACAGCCGACAGGCGCATATCAGATCAGTTTACCGGCCGGAAACGGCTTGTTGTGGCGATCGCAATTCTGGCGATCGCCGCTGGTACTTTGCTTGGGTTGACTGCCGACAAGGCGATCTGGGAAGGCTGGGTCACCGATCGTATCTTTCAGCTGCGTGCGCATTTGTCCAAGTCAGACACACCTCCGCCGTCTCCGGTTGCGGTGGTGGGACTGGATCAGGTTTCCCTCGATTCTAAACGTCTGACGACCGTGCCGCGTGTCTTCATGACACCGGTTTTTGCCGAAGCGGGGCAGGCTATTTTGGACGCTGGCGCTGTCGGGGTCGGGTATGACTTTGTCTTTGCGTTTAGTGCAGATTCTTTTGCTGATCCAAATTCCGGCGAAGCTCGGCTGCGCGGATTTGACCGGCCGTTTTTGGGGTTTTTATACCGCAACCGCGGCAAGGTTTTTGTTTCCAGAACAAGCACGGGTGTCCCGCACCGGTCTGTGTCCGCAGCGGCCGGGGCATCCGGTGTCCGGTATGCGGAAGTAACGCCTGATAACGATGGGGTGGTTCGCCGTCATACGCCGCAGCCGCCGCTTGATGAATCTCCCTTGCTGATTGATGCGTTGCTTGCCAGCGTACGGTCATCGGCATCTGACAGTTATGTCGCAGTACCGGAAAACCGACTGGCGACGTCGTTGCCATATCTCTCCCTGCTAGATGTTCTGGCGATGGCGGAGACAGAAACTGGTCGGGAGAAACTGCGGGACTTTGCAACCGGCCGGGTGGTTCTCTTCGGCAGCACAATGCCGAATGAAGATGAGCACCTTTATTCCGACCGGTTCTTACCTTGGCTGCCGGACACCCTTGCAGAGACCGGTGAAAGCGGCCGGCCGTATGTCCGCCATGCAACAGCTGGGGTATATGTTCTGGCCGATTTGATCGGGGCCGCATTATCAGGCCGCACGGCTTTAGATCCGCCACCCGGGACGCTCTCAATAATTGCCGTGTTATTTGCGATATTTGGCGCGTGTGCGGGTCTTTTGTTGCCGCTCTCCGTTTTACCCATCGTTGCTGCGATTGGTATGAGCGCTGGATTGAGCCTGAGTTTTGTTGGCCTCGATTTTGGCTATTTGTTGGCCCCAGGCGTAGCACCGGTCGCGGCCATTTCTGGTATGGTTGTCGCTGCGATCGGCAAGGTTGGCGTTCTGCAGCGGCGGCAGCGGTCACTGGTCCGGCTCTTCGGCCACTACCTGTCTCCGGATGTCATTCAGCAAATGGCCCAGTCTGAGGAATTGCCGGAGCTTGGCGGGGAGACCCGCTATGTCGTGGTTGCCTTCATCGATATTGTCGGTTTCACCAAGATGTCCGAACGGTTGCCGGATCATGAAGTGGTGCGGGTGGTCAACACAAGCTTTGATGCCATCGGACAGGTGATCACCAAACACGGCGGATACATCGACAAATATATCGGCGATGCCATCATGGCCGTGTGGAATGCCCCCAATACTGTTGAGTATCCGGAGCAAGCAGCGGTCGATGCGTCGAGGGAGATCGTTGAGCTGCTGGATGGCATTCGATCCCAAACCGGTCAGACCGCGCTGGATCTTCGCATCGCCCTAAACTCCGGTCCTGTCCTGGTTGGGGATATCGGCGGCCAGCACCGGCGGTCTTTCACTGTGATGGGCACGACTGTGAATACTGCGAGCCGGATCGAAAGTGTTGCTAAGGATAAAAAGGTGCGCTTAGCCGTGAATGATACGGTCGCCAGCAAACTACCGGAAGATTATCCGGTTAAAAAGATCTGGAGCGGGCAGCTTCGTGGTTTAAGCCATGACACGCATGTGTTCACTCTGGACGTGCCAGCGATGTACATGGAGCCGGATAAGGAAACCGGTGACCAAAAAGACCGGCGGCAACCTCCGAAACTGGTCAAGTTTCCGCGTTAGTTGTTTGAATTATGCGCTTTTTCGGGCATCATTTGATTGCTACCTGTAATCAGGACAATCGATTGTGATGCCAGTGAGGCCGTATGGGTGAGTGGCCGGACAATCCACCAGGCGGACAGCCGCGGCCGGAGTTTGATAAGACCATCATCCGGCCTGCATCGTCGACTGCTTTTAAAGCTGCCGAAAGTGTCCAAGCTGACCCAGGGCCGCTCGACAAAAGTCCTGCAAAGCCCCAACAATCCAACGGAAAATCCAACCTCTGGAAGTTTGCTGGCATCGCGGTAATCTTTTTGCTCTTGGGAGCTGGTGGTGGCAGTGTCGCGCTCCTCATCAGTTCCGGTGCGATTACGTTTTCTTCGCCAGAGGACGGTCAACAGAGCACAGCTGAATCCGTAACTGAGCAGGCGAAGGTGGAAGACCCTGCGGTCAGTGACTCACAATCTGAACAGGCAATGCCGCCAGGCCAATCTGAAGACGCGCAGGAACAGGTGACTGCTGAGGTCAATTCTGACGAGCTCGAAACGCCGGCCGATCCGTTTTATGACATGGCCTTGTCTGCGGTGATCCCGCTGGCTGGTGATCCGGTATTGCTCCGTTCCGCCGACGCCCATCAACGTATCGAATTGTCGGAACGCCCTCTGGGACTGGACAGCGGCAGCGACAAGTTTGGTCTTGCCAATGCGGCGGCTGCCTATGTGCTCGACAGTCAAATGCTGGATGAGAGCGGAACACTCGTGATCCGCGCGCCCGGAACCGAGGCGGACTTCCAGTTTGGCAATTTTGGCGGAGGTCAGGATTCTGAAAGTCTGGACATCGTTGAAGAAGATCCTGCGGATGCCGGAGCTGCACTGCCGGTGTTTTTGAAACCGGCAACCAATACCTTGGATCTTTATCTGAATGAGCGGCCGATTGGTCAGGGTGCCCATCGGATTGAAATTCGGGAGGCTATTGATAAGGCGGTGCCGATTGAGACCTATTTGACCACGCACGGGTTCGACAAAGAGTTTGCTGCAGACGCGGCAGGTTTCATGAAATCAAAGTTTGGACGGGGCGATTTTGTCGCGGGCGATAAAGTCGCTGTTCGAGGTGTTCGTTTGCCCAATAAGATAGGCCGGATCGGCGACTATTACCGGCCGGTTCAGATGTCCCTCTATGCCGCCGACGGCTACTTGGGAACGGCCTCGCTTTCCACCAGCCGGGATCAGTCGGGGTATGTGGCGGGTGCAGATCCTTGGTTCGGCAAACCGTTTGAACAGGAAGATCCAGGTGAAGATGACAAGGACGGCAAAGCCAAAAGCCACCGGCTGATTGACGGTCTTTACGCGACTGCCATAAGGAATGCCGTTCCTGCCTCAATCGTCGGCGAGGCGATTGCTTATCTCGCCCCAACCACTGACCTGAAACGCGCCGTCAAACCGGGCGAACGGTTTACACTCTTGTTTTCAGCTCAGCCCAGGGATGAAAAACGCGGTGGTGGCCGGGTTCTTTTTGCCGGTGTCCGGCGGGGCGACAATTGGTCGGTCCGCTGTTATGTCCTCAAAGCCCCGGGAAGTCCGCGGTTCGCCTGCGTCAACGAAGGCGGCAAGGTCAGCATTTCTGGTGCGATGCTGGTTCCGGTCAAAGGTGTTCTGACGTCCAAATTTGGCATGCGGTTTCACCCGATCAAAAAGACCTCCCGCCTTCACGCCGGTGTTGATTGGGCCGCGCCGACGGGCACCCCCATCCGGGCGGCCTTTTCAGGCAAGGTCAGTTACCGCGATGTCCGCGGTGGGTACGGCAATTTCATTGAGCTGCGTCACAAAGACGGCATCACCACACGCTACGCGCATTTGCATGAGTACGGTGAGGGCATTGAGCTGGAATCGGTTGTGCAAGCCGGAGATCTGATCGGTTATGTCGGGACGACAGGCCTCTCCACCGGACCGCACCTTCATTTTGAAATCCGCCAACGCGGCGAACCGACAGACCCGCTGGCTTTTGAGATGGAGACAGGAACCGATGCACCGCAGACCGTGTCCAGTCCGGCTTTGAAAGGGTACCGGGACTTTGTTCAGACGGTCCTGACGACACAATAGGCTCGGTCAAACTCCGATAGTTTGTGATGTAAATCGCAATCAGTGCGCCAGTTTTGGAGTATAGTGAAACAACAAACCGAGACAGGAGCCATCAATGAGCCGTCCGGCTGCCCGATTGGGCGATTTTCACGTGTGCCCCATGACACCGATCCCTCCCGGATTGCCAATCATTCCGCCGTGTGCGGTGACAACGCTGATCGGAAAACGCCCGGCTGCGCGGATGACAGATCTTTGTGCCTGCGTCGGTCCGCCGCCGGCGAATGTCGACCCGATCATCATGGGATCGGTCACAGTATTGGTCAACGGATTGCCCCTTGCACGGATTGGGGACCCAACCCTGAAAGGTGGCGTGATCACCACCGGTGACTTCACCGTCTTGGTTGGCGGTTGATTGTTTGCCGGAAAACTCGCCGCGGCATTTTCGGGATTAGTTGAGAATGAACATGGTTTTAGCGAATGAAGCTTGTTTTGTTGTGCAGTCTTGATCACATATGTAAATTCGGTTCTCATTGTGAATTAGTACTATGTAAAAAAAGTTTTATATATTAGATATTCAATTAAAAATTATTCTTTAATTCGCTGATTTGTGTTTTGTAACACTTAGAAATTCTTCGAAATCAAATAAATTGTTTGCGTGGGCAAAGAAACCCGGAAGCAAATTTCCCGGTCCTGAATAAGCACCGTGGGAGTTTGGGAGAGTTGCCGTGCCAAACAATACTGAATTTGACCGTCTTGCCGAAATGTCCGCTCAGCTTATGGGCAAAACATCTGCTCTGGCCGCTGTTGCTGCTGCTCAGGAGCGGCTGGAGATGCGGGTCGTTTATCACGGGCAAAATCTTGAAACAGAACGCCATGTCCGCCATGCGCAGCGCATGGATGACGCGGTCAATCAACTGATCGTCCATGTGGTCGTGTCGATCGCAACGCTCGGTCTGACAGCGGCGGTGGAAGCCGTGATGGCAGGCGCCTATGTCGCCGAAGGGGCCTATGCAACAACGCAGGGCGTTCGGTATGCCCAAGCAACAGCTGCCGTTGAAGAGGCGCTGGCCGCAAAGGCCATTCTGGACAAGATCAACAATGTTGTCGCGGTCGCGCGCAATCCAGCCTTGCGAAACATCCTGATTGAATATCATGCAGTCAAACTCATGGTCGAAGCGCCAGTGGTCGGGGTTCAATACGCCCTGGAACAATGGGCTGAGCAGCGGCAAGGGCATGCTTATGAATTCGATCTTTTGGATTCCCCGGAAAACGATGGTGGCTCTTTTCTCCGGGAACGTGATGGCAGTGCCCGGCGCCCAGGGTTGGGCGATCTAAAGGATGCGGCTGAATTTTTGAGATTGGCCAAACAAGTCTATGACCGCTGGGGCCGGGATCAACAGACAGAGCGGGCTTTCCTGGAACGGTTGGCGCGGATTTGCGGCGAAGCATGCCGGACGACATTGAACCAGGATATCGGCGGAATTCAGCAAGACACTCAGGTCTTTCTAGGTCTTGATGGAATGCGCTTTGGCGAAATCGATGATGTCTTGAACAGGGAGGTATCTGCCCTGGTTCGCCGGGAAAACCCGGATATCAGCGATTATGACCTCCGGCTCGCCGTCTCTTCGGTGCTGGTGCAGTACTGGCAGCGCCCCTACAGCGAACTGACGCAAATGAAGGCCCGATTACAGGTGCAAATTCAGAGCCTGACTACCGAAATCGCCCGTTTGGAGCGGCGGATCCGTTTGGCGCTGAACAACCAGCCCGCGCTTCGGTTCGGTTACCGTCCGACCATCGGTGAACCGGCTTTTTGATCGGCGTTAACCGCTTTTCTTCCATCAAAACATCGCTTACGGAGGCAAGAAGTCCATGGCCAACATCACTGAAGCCACAGCCAACAGATGGGTGCAGACTGCCCGCGCAGCCTATAGCAGCCAAGTCATTTCACCGTTTTGTGCGGCCTATCAGCAGGCCTACACCAATTTCACCAAAACACTTGAAGCTCAAGACGCTGCAGACAAGGCGGAGGCCGAGGCAAAAACCGAGATGGCCATCCTTGCGCTGTCATTGATTGGTGGGTTTGGGCTCGGAACTGTCATGGGAGCAGCCTGTGCAAAGGCCTGCGCCGGGAAAATATCCCAAAAGATGCTCAACGGACCGGTCCTGGACTATGTGTCAGCAAACTTGGGAGAGCGGTCCTTCAAAACACTGGATTTCGTCGCCAATGATATCCGGTCGGAATTCGTCGCCGGCGCCTTGTTTGATGTTGTCAGCGCCAAGGCCGGGGACAAGTTGAAAGCTGCTCTGACAAACCAACCCCAGGACATCAAACATGCCAAAGGATTTATCGATGAGCCCTTGACGGTGCTCGTCAATATGACCGGATATGTGGACGGCCTGTGTCACACAGCCTTGTTGTTGATCGAGGAGATCTTCAACGGCAAACTGAAAGATAAAGAACAGGAATATCTCAAGAAGTTTCACCAGTCGTCCAAGCTCTTAAAACTCAGCCATAAGATGCCCGACAAGTTGAAAGAGCGGATCGAACTGTCGTTCTGGATGCGGTATCTGCTGACGCTGGATCAAATCAAGGTTCAGGAGTGGCGCTGGAACCGGACCGCGTTTGGCTCCTTTGCCGAAGAATACACCGTGACCAAAGGAATTCCGCAAAACCCGACGGACAAAAACTATCCGAAAACAGGGCGGGACCACCGCCGCCACCGGCAAGAGGTGATTTATAACGACGCTGGTGAATTGGTGAAAAAGCGGATTGATACACTCTATAAGGCGCTGGTCGGTCACACCTTTTTCGGAATGGAAGCAACATACGGCGGTTTCAGCAGTTCAAAGGAAACGGTCGACAAACAATTGCTCATGCGCGCTCAATTTGCTTTGAAGAAGTTACAACCTGCCTATGCGCCGGGGTCCAAAGGACGGTGACCCAACGCGGGCGCTGGACACCGGTCTTAACAACGGGCGCCGCATTCGCAGCGTCCGTTTCCTTTGACTGAGCACCTGGTCCAGCCTGGGAAGCGCTTTGGACTGGCACTGAATTGGCGGTTCGTCCGGCCTCGGCCGTGCGGACGAATTGGAGACGCATTTCGTGAGGCAAAGGGCAAAAAATGGCGTGGAAAGACCTGCAGAGCGTATCGGTGATACGGTCAAGGGGCCGTCCGCGTCAGATTGCTGGCCTTTGCCTCACCCAAAGGGCCGAACCTGCAGCGTCCAATTCTTTTCAATACTCCGCCCAGATGATGCACCGGCATCACCTGCGGCAGATTTTCTTGATCCTGAACGCAGCATTCCCCGGCGAAATACATCTCCAATTCGTCCACACGGCCTAGTTCCCGGGGACTGCAGTATCAAAAGGATAGGTGTCGCTGCGCAGCTTCACATATCCCGTTTTCAGCCGCCATGGCACATCGACCGGCGGGAGTTTCAGGGCGCGGATCGGTTCTTTGCCGGTCTTGAGTTTTAACTCGCTTCTGACTTTCCAAAGTTGCCAGTGCAGGTCGCGGATTTGCGCCAGTTTGTTGAAAAGCCGTTTTTCGAAGGCATCGGCTTTTTTCGCCAGGGCTTCATGCTGGGTGTTGTACTGATTGTATGTTTTGTGGGTTTTGTTTTCCTTGGTGACATAAGACCTCAGGACGCTGACAAACTTCTTGTGGTCCTTTTTGCGGTAAACTTCGCCTTCCCAAAAAACGATGCCCTTTTCATGAAACTTCCGATGTTGTTCGGTTCCCTGGTCCAGTTTCTTCAGGTTTATTTTCCATTTGCGGTGGGACTCCGCACGCCATCCCTCAACGATGTCGGCATCGCGGTCCATCTGCACGAATTTACCGATCATAATCCGGAGATCTGCAAGCGCGTTGACGAGTTTGAACTGGATCTGATCCTTTAGAGCGTTGCGGCCCTTCTGTACCTCGATCCGCTTCACACGCGCGTTTTCCAGTTTCTGTAGCCGGGTCCGTAGATCCGCTTGGAGCTTTTTGTAAATTGGTTTCCAATCGACAGAATTTGCCCAGCTTTCAGGGACACCGGCAACCAGGTGAATAACATTGCCAGCTTTTGCAGCCGGTCCGCTTTCATTGATCTTCGTCAGGTACTTTTGGTACTCGCGGTCTACGGCTGCATCAATTGTGCCGAGCATGCCTTTCAACGTGTCTAATAGATCATCCGCTGGAAGCATTGGATAGCGGTTCGCCTCTCCAAACACATTGGCAACAGCTAAGGAGTAGCTCAGTCCGGTAACGGCTGCATCCGCGTGTTTGCCGAATGCCTTTTGGAGTTCTTTGCCTTTTTTTGTCAGCTGGCGCCGACGCATGTCGCGGCTTATTTCAGTATCAGCCAGAGCTTTGCTGATGCCATAAGCTTCGGCTTTCAACGCTTCGTTGATGGCCAGGCCGATCAACTCGTTGATCAGCTTTTTTGCACCTTCTTTTGCCGCTGCTTTGGTGCCCTCTGAAAAGATTTTACCAACTGGCATGTCGTCAACCTTTCGTTTGAGTTCATGCCAATTGTGGGAATTTCTTGAAAATACGTCAGTGATTACAGACACATCTTGTTTGATTGAAGAGTGTCTATGTGGATTGTGTGTTGTTGAGGGATGACGCACTTAGGGTGACGGTCGCCGTACAATGGCGGCGACCCCTTCTCAAAAGGTCAGAGATCTAAAGCTCACTCAGCCCTGATCGATTTCGATCCCATCATCCCCGGCCTTCAACGTAACACCGGCCAGCTCCTCGCCGTTCATTTCCGCGGTGAGGAATGCGCGGGACAGTTTCGGCAAGAGATCGTTGGTCAGGATGTTGTCGATCATGCGCCCGCCGCTGTCCGGGTCGCGGCACAGCGACACAATGTAGCTGACAACATCCTCGCCATAGCTGAGCTCGGCGCCGCGGTTTTGTTTGACCCGCTTGACGATCTTGTTGAGCTGCAGGTTGATGATGAAGCCGAGCATGGACGGCGACAGCGGATAATAGGGGATCGTGACGATCCGGCCGAGCAGCGCTGGCGGGAAAACATCTAGTAGCGCAGGGCGCAAGCTTTCGGCGAGTTTTTCCGGGTCCGGTGCATTGGGATCCGTCGCAGCCATTTCCGGATCATCGGATACAGGTGTGTCCAGCATCTGGCTGGCCGCACTCATGATCAGGTCGGTGCCGACGTTCGACGTCAGCAGGATGAGTGTGTTGCGGAAGTCTATCTTCCGGCCCATACCGTCTTCCATCCAGCCTTTGTCAAACACCTGGAAGAAGATTTCATGCACGTCCGGATGCGCTTTTTCGACTTCATCTAGGAGCACAACCGAATAGGGTTTGCGCCGGACGGCCTCGGTCAGCCTGCCGCCTTCGCCATAGCCAACATAGCCGGGAGGCGCACCTTTGAGGCCAGAGACCGAATGCGCTTCCTGGAACTCGGACATGTTGATAGTGATCAAGCTGTCTTCGCCGCCATAAAGCGTTTCAGCGAGTGCTAATGCTGTTTCCGTCTTGCCGACGCCTGACGGGCCGCACAGCATGAACACGCCAATCGGCTTGTCCGGATTGCCGAGCTGCGCGCGGCTGGTCTCGATCCGCTTAGCGATCATGGCGAGGCCATGAGACTGGCCAATCACCCGTTTGTTCAGGCTTTCGGTCAACGACAGGATGGTCTGCATTTCATCCTGCACCATGCGGCCAACCGGAATGCCGGTCCAATCGGAAATGATGCTGGCAACCGCCTCGTCATCGACATAGGCATAGACCATGCGATCGTCTTCCGGGATTTTGGCGAGTTCCGCCCGTTTGTCATGAAGAGCGTCGCGGATTGCTTGTTCGTCGGCAAGATCGATGCCGAGATCCAGATCTATGTCATCAATTGGGACGAGAGCCGGGCCTTCGTGCTCAGGATCTGCAATTTCGGCAGCATCCGGATGGGGCGCAGGTTCGCCGCCGCTTAGGTCCATCAGCGCTTTATTGAGGCGCCGGATGCCGGCAACCAAGAGACGTTCGGCTTCCCATTCACCGCGGAGCGTCTCGATGTCCTGCTCCGTCTTTTCAATGGCCTCGGTCAGCGCACTCAGTTGCTCCTCGTGCTCCATACCAAGTTCGGTATCGTTGCTGAGTGCTTTGTGTTCGGTTTCCAGAAAGCCCTTCTTGGCGACGAGGTCGAGGAGTTTAGCTGGCTGAGCAGCTTGCGAGATATTGACCCGGGCCGAGGCTGTATCCAGAACGCTGACCGCTTTGTCAGGGAGCTGGCGGGCCGGAATATAGCGGTGCGACAGGGAAACCGCTGACCGCACGGCGCTGTCCAGGATACGGACTTGGTGATGGTCTTCCATGGGGCCGAGAAGGCCGCGCACCATGGCAAAGCATTTCTCTTCATCCGGTTCATCGACTTGAACCGGCTGGAAGCGGCGGGTGAGGGCCGGGTCTTTTTCAAAATGCTGCCGGTATTCGGACCAGGTTGTTGCCGCAACTGTGCGCAGAGTTCCTCGAGCTAAGGCCGGTTTTAATAGGTTGGCGGCATCGCCGGTGCCGGCGGCACCACCAGCGCCGATCAAGGTATGGGCTTCATCGATGAACAAAATCGTTGGCACGATAGAGGCATGAACGGCATCGATGACCGCGCGCAGGCGTTTTTCAAACTCTCCCTTCATCGATGCTCCAGCCTGAAGAAGACCGAGATCAAGGGCGCACAGGCGTGTCCCGAGCAGGGATGGGGGTACGTCACCGGCAACAATTTTCTGCGCAAACCCTTCGACGATGGCGGTTTTGCCGACCCCGGCTTCCCCAGTCAGAATTGGGTTGTTTTGGCGGCGGCGCAACAACACATCGATGACTTGCCGGATCTCTTCGTCACGGCCGACTATCGGATCAAATTCCTCCGCCCGGGCCCGGGCCGTGAAGTCGACGGTGAATTGTGACAGCGCATCATCGCCAGCTCCGCTTCCAGGGGCTGCGTCTTCGCCGGGAGCGGCTGCTACGGCCGCCTGCGGGCCGGAGCCATCGATCGGCCGGGCGCCGGTTTCAGCGGAGGCGCCAGCAATCCCATCCAGGTTTTTCACCAGGATATCCCGGTTCAGCTTCTCAAAGGCGCTGGAATAACTTAAGAACTGGCGCCGGGCCGATTTGTCGCCCATGGCTGCGATCAGAACATAGGCGGAGCGGATTTTATAATCGCCATACCGGAGCGTGCCTTCAAACCAGGCGCGTTCCAACGCTTCCTGGAAAGGCGCTGCCATGCCCGGTAATTCCGTCTGGTTGATTTTGAACTTGGCAATGGCGGCCTGGAGGTCGCTGTCGACCACAGAACTATCGATGTCGAAGTGGCGCAAGATGTGCGTCAGATCTGAATTCTCATCCCGGAGCAGATAATAGAGCCAATGGACGATCTCCAGGTGCCGGTGGCCGGAGCTTTTGGTCAGCCGCATGGCATTTTCCAGGCTCTCATAACTGACTGTTGTGAGCTTGTTGGCTACTGTTTCGACCAGAATATCACTCATCACGTCGGCCTTTCTGATAGAAATCCTACTGATAAACGGCGGTGTGACGGCGCACCGGACGGAATCTCGTGTCCGTCAGCAGTTCGTCGTCCTCCATGTCCTTGTCTGTTGGGGCTTCCGGCGCTGCCGGTTTCAGCCATCCAATGTGGCCAAGGGTGGCGGAGCCGGACTTGTCCATACGCACGGCGGAGGCACAGCGTTTGGGCAGTGCCAGTTCGATTTCATATTCGAGTTCCAAACCCAGATAAAAGTCGATCAAGTCAAACAGTTTTTCTGTAAATGGATTGGGTTTGGTGCGCGTTGGTGGCAGGAATTTCCGATATTGATCAAGATCTTCGGTATAGATCCGGATGCGGATCTTGTCGCTGACACTGTAGATCTTAGCGCCAACGATTGTATCGCGTCCGAGACTTCCGGCGCCGCCAGGACCAAAACCGCCAAGGGCCAATTGATCATCCGGATCCAGATGCAGCCAGGTGCCGACGCATTGCTCGATTTCCACCCGGACACCGAAGGTTCCAGAGACCAGTGCTTTCAGCCGGGCGGCGCTCTTTACCTTGGGCGCCATAAGGCCGGCATAATGCAATTTCAGCCGGTCATCCAGCGTATCTTGATCGCGATAGAGCGGGGTTCCGATGCCAATGGTCGAGCCGATGTAAGCCAGGAAACGGTCGTCATCCGGCCGGTCATGCTGGACAATCGGGCGGGCATCGGCCCAGGCGCGGAAGAACAGCTGGATGAACCGGCCATTAAAAACATCCAGGAAACGCGGGAAACTGTCTTCGCCGCGCAGGCCCCGCATGATGGCTTCATCGGTGAGCGGGGCGGGCAGGGCACCATGCGGTCCCAGCAACCCTAAGAAGCGTTCCATCAGTACGAGGCCGCCTTTGACGTCCCGTTGAACCCGTTCAATTGTGGAGGGTGAGAACTCGCTGGAGGGGTCCTGGCCGAAGCGGACGATGTCTTCGTTGAGCCGGCGGCTTTTGCCGATCCGCGGTGGTGTACCCGGATCTGTTTTCTTTGACCCCTCATTGGCGGTGGATGGCTGTGCGGTTTGACCCTCCAGCATTCTAAGAACTGCCAGAAAATCATGACCGCCCGGATGGTCTTGCAAACGGGTTTCGAGGGCATTCAACAACGACGCATATTGTTGCTGGACCGGTGGGGCCGGTTCGATGGGTTCCTCCGGTATTTCCGGGTCTCCAACCTGTTCCGGTTCAGTCTCCGGTGTCAGGTCTTCTGTTTTTTCAGGTTTTGCGTTTGCTTTTTCTTGGTCTGCTTCAGTCTCACTGGATTTGGTCGCGTCCGATAAAGTCGTGTCAGTATCTTCAATCCTTTCAGACAGGTCTTCTTCGGAGGGCTGTGCCAAGCCGTTGGCGGGTTCCCAGGTTTCCTGACTAAACCCGCCAGGACGGATCACGGTTTTATCGGCCGCAGGCTGGGGTTTCCGGTCTGTGTCCGGCGTCGGCGCAGATTTGTTGCCAGCGTCGGTCATATGATCCCCTGCGCGCCCACCCGCGGCGGCCATTTCATGATGGTACCGCGTTCCGTCGTCGCGATGATGCATTGGGTGAAATGGTTGATCGACGCGTATTCGGCGAGGAACCGGTCAAGCACTGCGCCAAGCAGAAAAGCGCTGGCGCCTTCAAATGCCTTGTCATCCAAGGTCAGTGTGATTTCCAGGCCGCGGGCAACACCGGTGCCAGTTTTCTGCTGGAGACGCCGGACGACAGGCCGGGTTGAGACGGACAGAACCGATTGTGTTTGCCGGTCGGCCGCACTGTCGGAGAGCGGGGCAAACACACTTAGAATATCCCGGAAGGACCGGCCGTCTTCTCCCGCCGCATCATGGATCAGGCCGGAGTGGTTGAGTGTCATGATGTTGATGAGCCGCCAGACGATCGCCCCCACATGACCATCTTCACCTAAGCGTTCGTTATAGGAGAGAAGCGGAGGCCGCGGCGCGGTCGGGCCAGCGATACAATCAACCTTCAGGCCGACGTCATCCAAGATCCGGAAGTCCCCCAGTTGTGATGTGTCGGGATTGGAGCCAACGGGCAGATCAGCCGCGAGTGCCCGGTTGGAGGCGATCACCTTCAAGGAGAGCTCGGACAGTTTTTTGTCGCCACTGTCCAGCAAAGCTGCTGCATGCGCGCCGCTGGACAGCGAAACATAAGTCTCTGTTCCGATATAGCCGCTCGGCTGGCGGCGGCGGACCTCGGATGATGATTGGCGGCGCGGCAGGCGGCGGATGGTGTAGAACCAATCGTGGCCAGCTTTTTCAGCATCGGGGGCAACGCTGTAAAGCGGCTCGACACCACGCTTTTCACCGCCAGCGAAATGGGCATTCACTTCGGTGACCGAATGGACCTCATAATCAAGCGGCCGGGTCCGGTCCGCGATGACTGGAAATTCGTGCTGGCCTTTTTTTATCGGTATCCGGTCCGTCTGGCGCTCAAACAGATTGACGGCTGGGGCGGCATGTAGGGCGAAGATCTTGGGCTCAACGTGCGCGGGCAAGCGGCTTTCTGCTTCATCAAAGACAAAAACCAGATCAAAGGATTTCGCGTGAACCCGATCGAGGTAACGGCGAAGCCCGGTCAAACGCATGCCGAGAAAGCTGCGCGGAAAATTAAAATAGTCCCGCAAATAATCAAAGCCGGTGAACAACCGCTTGCTGTTGCGTAAAAGCGCGTCTTCTTCGTCAAATCCCAGCTGTTCAATCCCATTCACAGGGAGCCGTTGCAGGGTGACTTGCCCGAAAGCATCTTCGGTACGGATAAAAAGCGCGATCGTGTGACCGAAGATTTGTTCGTAGATTTTGGCCGCAAGATCCAGGGCACCGGTAAAGCGGATCGGAAGGCTATCAATACGGCATCCAGCGACCTGGTATTCCGGTTTTTTCAATGCTTCTTCGGCCGAGACCTCCATTTCCGGATCTTCAGACATCCGGTGGGTGAAGGTTAGGGCAAGTCCGGCCCGGGCCCGCCTGTCTTCGGCCATATCCGCGCCCATCCCGGAGATTTGGGCGGCGGAACTCAAATACCGCGCACCGGTCAATTCTAAAGGCGTCAGCGTCACGGGCGATGTGAAGGTGAACCGGCAACGCACTTCGCCCTGGCGTTCGCGGAACACGGCCTCCATAAGCGCGTGGCGCTTGATCGTGATGCCAGTCCTGAGATTGGCATCGCCATATTTCGGAGTGATCCGGGTCAGGACCATGGATGGGATCGGAGCTAAGGCGGATGGGTAAAGCTGCTCAAAAAAATTGGATGTGAATTCGGCGAACTCGTGCTTCATCTTCAGCTGCACACGGGCGGCAAGAAATGCTGTGCCTTCCAGCAATCCGGAGAGCATCGGATCGGACCGATCCTCCAAAAGGTCGCCCAGGCGCTGCGCCACAGCGGGATAGGCTTCGGCGAAGGCTGCACCCTGTTCACGCAGATAAGTGAGTTCCTGATTATAGAGATCGAGAAATTCGCGGTTCATGCTGAGGCCCCGACAATCTTGATCCGTCCAAACGCCGGGTCAACATCGGCGACAAATTCGCTGCCCACCCGGACCGGATCACATCTGATTTCCGCCTTGATCAGAAATCGGACTTTCAGATTGTCCTTTTCAAATTCGCGATCGCGCTCAACAACGAGGGTGCGCGGGTCCATTCGGGGTTCAAATCGGATCAAGGCCGTGCGGATATCGACCGCCAATTGTTCGATGCGGATCGTGTCAACCACATGCACAGAGAGATCCGGAAGACCGTAATTGAGGATTGAATTTTCCACTTCCGGAAAGTCGGACAAGTCCTGAGTGGAGTTCAATTGCACGGTATTGAGGAGGGCTTGTAAGTCCCGGCGGACTTCTGAAAGCAAAGCATGATCTGAAATGCCGTAGGCTCTGGTAAGGCGGCGCCCTGTTTTGAGAGCCTGGTTTTCGTTTTCAGCTTTTTGGCGCGCTTCTGCTGCCTTGAAGTCCGGATCATCCATTGCCCGGAAGGCCCACATCAGCGGCGAATGCAGTTTTGTCGTTTGTTTCGCCATTCACTGGCCCCACGCTGGCTTACGATCATCATTTTTTGAAAATTCGGATTATGAAAACTTAGCGGATGCCAAACCAAAAAGGCTCCAGCTGCCGGACATGTCCGGCAGCTGGTTTTGCGATCTTATTTCTTTTCGTTTGCGGCAATGTCCCAGCCGAACTCTGGAGCCGCGCCTTTCGAGCCGTCCGGGTTTTGGACGGTGTAGATATATTTATACTCACCGAAGTTCAGTGTTGCGTTTTCGGTAATCCGGTCTTCAGAGCCGGCGCCACCGGATTGCAAACTGGTGACAATAATGTCCTTCATCTCAATCTTGATGTACTCGAGCGGGCTGTCACCAGCGGCTTTGCGGACGTAAAGCGTGCCCTTGGTAATGTGTTTGCCGGTCGACAGATGCTGCAGCAGCACTGGGGTGGATTTGTCGACAAATTTGGTTATTGCCAGATCCTGGAAGTGGGCCTTACCAGAGCCGGAACCACCGCCCATATGGGTTGTGCCGGACTGAGACGCTCCCCATGACCATGACAGAACATCGATTTTGTCCTTATGGGTTTTGTCCTGTGCTTCACCGTTAATGCCATCAAGTTCTAGAAAAAAATCTACAGCCATTTTCTTAGGTCCTCTTGGGTGTTGACAACCGGCCAAATAGGTCCGGCCTTGTGTCTGTTACTTTCCTGACAACTCTTTCGAACCAATTGGTTCGATCCCCAAGGCGCATTCGCGTCCCGTAGTTACCTCCGCCCGGAAATCCGGGGATGCATCCGCTTGGGATGCCTGCCGGGCGGAGGGCTTGACCCCGTCCGGCAGATCTCATTCAGCTTGCGTCTTGCGGAATGCGCGACGCCAGGCTCATGCCAATGTCCATGCCTTCAAGCTGATAGTGTGGTCTAAGGAAGAACTGGGCTCTGTAATAACCCGGGTTTTCCTCGTCATCGATGATCGTGACTTTCGCTTCCCGCAACGGTTTGCGTGCCTTTGTTTCTTCCGTTGAATTGTCCGGATCACCATCGACATAGTCCATGATCCAGTCGTTCAACCAGCGCTGCAGTTGTGCTGCTTCTTTGGTCGAGCCGATTTTGTTGCGCACCATCACCTTCAGATAATGGGCAAACCTTGTGGTCGCGAACATGTAGGGCAGGCGGGCCGACAGGTTGTCGGATGCTGTTGCATCCTTGCCGTCCGGGCCAGAGAACTGCCGTGGTTTGAAGACCGACTGCGCGCCAAGAAAGGCAGCCTGATCGGTGTTCTTGCGGTGGATCAGCGGGATCAGTCCAAGCCGCGAGATTTCGTGTTCCCGCCGGTCGGTGATTGCGACTTCCGCCGGGCACTTCTGGTCAACCCCGCCGTCATCGGTCTCAAAGACATGGGTCGGCAGTTCTTCAACCAGTCCGCCGCTTTCCACGCCGCGGATCCGAACGGTCCAGCCGTATTCCTTGTAGGCCCGGTTGATGTTGGCCGCCATGGCATAGGCGGAGTTCATCCAGCCGTAGTTGTCATGGCTGTTGTCTTCGAATTCTTCTTCAAAGGCGAATTCTTCAACCGGATCGGATTTGGCGCCATAGGGCTGGCGGGCCAAGACCCTTGGAAGGCTGAGGCCGAGATATCTAGCGTCTTCAGATTCGCGAAGTGTCCGCCACTGAGCGTGAAGTTCGGTGTCAAAGACTTTCGACAAGTCCCGTTTTGCCGGCAGTTCCGTCCAGCTTTCCATCTGCATCAGCTTTGGATTGGCGGCTGCCAGGAACGGTGCGTGGGCTGCTGCAGAGATCTTCGCCATGCCGCGCAGGATCGTAATGTCTTGCGGTTCATTGGAGAATTCATAGTCTCCCACCAGACAACCATAGGGCTGACCGCCAAGCTGACCGAATTCGGCTTCATAGATCTGTTTGAACAGCGGGCTTTGATCCCATTTGGCACCACGGTAGCTCTTGAAGACGCCGGCCAGTTCATTTTTCGAGATGTTCAAAAAATGCAGTTTCAAGGACGCATCGGTCTCTGACTGATGCACAAGATAGTCGATGCCACGCCAGGCGCTTTCCAGCTTCTGATACTCAGGCGCATGAATGATTTCATTCACCTGGTCCGTCAGGGCGCTGTCCAGTTTGGCGATCATTTCGTCGATGGTGTCGTAAACATCGTCCTTGATCAGCGTCTGGTCAGCCATCGCCTCTTCAAGGAAGGTCGACATGGCGTTGTCGACCAGTTTGTTGGCCGTGTCATTTTTGTCCTGGATGCGGAAATTCTGCTTCAAGATCGAGGCGAATTCCTCAGGACTTTTTTCGGTAACCGCACCACCAGCCGGGGCGCCTTGTGTCTGGGCGTTGGTATCCGGATTGGTCATTTACGCCTCCTCTGCACCGCCGTTTTCAGCGGCATTTTCATCTGCCTCGGACTTATCCGCTTCGATCTGTTTGGCGAGCGCTGCCATTAAAGCCGGGTCACGGGTCAGTTCTTCCAGCTGGCTAATTGCCTGAACGCGGCCATCCATCATGGTGCGAAGAGCTGCCAGGCTACGGCGTGCTTCCAGGAGTTTGTTCAAGGCCGGGACCTGCTCGGCAACTCGGCCTGGGCTGAAGTCGTCCATGTTTTCAAACCGAAGCTGAACACTCAACTTGCTGCCGTCTTCACCCGATAGGCGGTCCTTCACGGTGAAGGAGGTGCCTGGCTGGATCGCCTTCATGCGCGAGCTGAAATTGTCCATATCTATGTCAGCCAGTTTTCGGTCGCCAATATCTGGCTTTTCAACGCCGGGACTATCGCCGGAGAGGTCGGCCATGATCCCCATGACAAACGGCAGTTCCACCTTTTCTTCCGCGTCGAACGGATCTTCATAGAAGATATGAACCCGGGGAGGCCTATTGCGCTTAATAAAGCTTTGCCCGCTCTTAGATGCCATTGTACTTGCCTTTCATTTCCTGTTCGGCGTCTTCGCCGGTCAAAGACAGTCAAATACAAGCGCAGGTAAATTCTATATTTTATTGTTTCTTTTTGTTCTGCGCTTCATCTTGTGTAGTTTATATAGCTTAGGAGTATTCATATTTAAGTGATCGTGGTCACATGATCGCGAGTTTTCAAAGGACTGTCTAAATATTGAGGACCTGTTCTGGGTCTGTGTCAAGATCAATAGTGTCAGTCAGTTACGTCAGCCTTTCATCCTTATTTTCTAAAAATTAGTATTAGTCGTCATCTGGACGTAGGAACAAATTCAATAGGCCGGTGAAGGATCCCGAGCTCATATTCTGAGCCTCTTCCAATAAAAGAGGGATCGGACTGGTGGGTTCGTTGGTCGCGAAATAGGCTTTAACGGCCGTAATCGCCTTCATTGCCTCGTTACGGTTTGAAATCGTTGGCGCTTCATATCCATCAATGTCGCCCAGGTCTCCGGTGCCGCTGTCGTTCAGATCCCGCAGCCGGTCATTGGACAACTGCAGACCGCTGGTTCCAAGCAGCAGGCTGACATCGTCAAAGCGCCGCGGCATGAGGATTTTCAACGCATCCAGATATGTGCGTCCAACAAGACCATGCGCTTCGCGGACAAGGAACAGGGCTGGATGGGACGGCTCTCGTGTTGCGAAATAGGTTTCCACCGTTTGCAGCAGTTGTTTTGCTTGAGCTGCGTTGGTCAGATCAGCCGTCGATGCCGGCTCAGTCGTCGTTTCGGTTTCATCAGCAGCAGGGTCAGTGTCCTCGCTACCTGCTTCGGTGTCATCACCAGGCTCGATCCGGCCAAGGCGCAGGTTCAGTTCAGACGACATTTCCCGCAGCAAGGTGCAGAGGTTTTCGAAATTTGGTGCAGAGGCTTCTTTTCCAGATTCCTCCAGCTTTGCCGCACAGACACTGGAAATGGTCTCCAGGAGATCCGGAAGTTCTGCAAGGTCCTTGAGAACAAGGTCGATTTGCTCCTGTTCCATTTCACCGGATGTCAAGGCAGCTTCAATAGCACCGAGGGATATGGTCGGTTCATCCGCACGCGCGGTGGCGGTACCAGCTGCGATTTGTATAGTGCGGTAGCTGATTGGGCCGCTGCGCCGGGTTTTTAGGAGAGGGGCTGCTTCGAGGGGCAAAAACACTGTCGGACGGCTGTTAAATCCTTCCAGGGCGCCGAGCCGTTCCATGTGATCGAAATCTGCATCGTCGGGCTGGACGCTTTCCCAGTGGTCGTTCAGCAGTTTTCGGATTGTGCGGATGGTATTGGCGAACTGGCTGAGGTTGCCATTTAGCAGGCTAAATCGGCCGAGATAAGCAAGCAGCCTGATGTCGCGGGATTGCTTTAAAAAGCCATCCATCTGATTGAACAATTCTGGGAAATCAAATTCAGTCCGGTCAAAATCACCAAAGCGTTCCGGCAGTTTTTCTTCGCAATAATCCATCAGGGCGGCGAATGCGGGGTCCGTGTCGAAAAGGTCCGGTCCGCAGCCAGCGCCTGGCGCGATCTCCGTGCCGTATGTGTCCGGGTCTAGATCCATATACGCCCCCGTCATGGGCCGGCTTTCCTGGTGAGGTAGGGTGTTTTTCGTTGCCCTCACCAGGATTTCCGGCCTTATCGTTCAAATCACTCAAATACCAATTTGCTCTCCACCCGCCGGTTCGCCGGGTCGTTAATGTCGGCCACTTTCGGCCGCGTTTTGCCGTAGCCAATGGTTTTCAGCCGGTTCCTGCCAACGCCAATCGAGACAAGAAATTCGGTGACGGCGCTGGCGCGATCTTCAGAGAGGCGCTGATTGTAAGATGCAGAGCCAATGCCGTCGGTATGGCCTTCGATCACAAATGCCGCAGTGGCTAGATCCGGATCGGAAATGCCCTTGGCAAATTCACGCAAGTTGGCTTTTGCAACGGAACTCAGCCGCGCTGAGGCGTATTCAAACGAGACAAGCAGGTTGAATCCTTCGCCAATTGCCTTCGTTTCTGGATCGGCGACCAAAGGTTCTTCGCCGGAATCCTGCGTTACAGCAACCTGGCCACCAGTGTCGTTGGCTGCCTGGTTCGGATTGCACTCATCTCTGGTGCCAATGCACAGAGCGCGAGATTTTCCCGCCGGCTTTAACGATCGTGTTTTGAGCTGCTTGAAATGCTGTTTCACGTCATCGGCGGAATATGTGGCGTCCTGGGCCGCAGCGGGCGTTGCCGTCGCCAGTGTTAAGGCGAGGGCTGCGGCCGTAGCCATTTTAACGAGTGTGCCGCGGATATCCGCAAAGTCTATGGTCGTTTCTGCGGTCCTGTCCTTAGACAATGTCATTGGTCAAACCTCCCTGTTGGACTTGAGATCAAGTCATTTCGTGGGTGTCAGGTAGCAGTCTGCCGGTTTCAAAAAAAAATAATGTGGCGAAAGTCACTAAAGTGCTGTTTGATGTCATTATGTCGTAAATCAGTGCAAAGAAGCAAGAGGACATTCAGTACGTTACGCAGGTGTGGTTCGCGGTTGCGGATTTATGTATTTGTTCTGAACTTAGATCGGAGGGGTGGTAATATTTACGGTGTGTGAATTAAATTTGGTCGGCAAAATATTATATTTAGACGAAACGTGTTGCTGAGCACATTTTTGGATTTCGATGTGACTTAATTCTAGGGAAGGTATTTTTTCAACAGGCGCTCCGACCGCGCCGATATTCGCTGGGAGAGAGATGTGGTTTCAGGTCAACTCAAACAATCACAGCGGATGGCTCAACTGACCTCTGTCTTCGGTAAAGACGAAGTTTCACTCGTCAAAATCGAAGTCGATGAAGGGATCAGTCAGGACTTTGAGATTGTGCTTGAAGTCTATAGCCAGCGTGAAGATCTGGATTTTGATCAGGCAATTGCCACGCATATGACCGTCAAAGTCACGACCAACAATGGTGATACGCGCCATTTTGATGGCCTGTTGACCGACGCGCGCTGGCTTGGCCACCGGGATGCCTATTATGTCTACCGTCTTACGCTGCGTCCCTGGTTCTGGTTGCTCACTAAAAATGCCAATTGCCGGATTTTTAAGGATATGTCGGCGCCGGACATTATTTCCGAGGTGCTGGGCGAACACGATTTTGCTGATTACCGCAAGACTCTGACCGAAAGCTACGAACCAATCCACTATTGTGTTCAGTATCGGGAGTCTGACCACGATTTTTGTTGCCGTTTGATGGAAGAGGAGGGGATCTCCTACTTTTTCGAACATAAGGATGGCAAACACACGATGATTTTGGCGGACGCCAAATCGTCCTACAGTCCTATTGAAGGAGATCCGGTCATTCCATTCATTCCGCTTGGCGGTGAAAGCCAACGGGACGAAGAGCATCTTTATCACTGGGTGCCTGGACGGCGGTTTAGAACCGGAAAATTCGCTGTCAACGATTACGACTTTGAAAAACCAAGCGCGTCTTTGGAAGCAGACCGGGAAGCTGGGGCTGCGTATCGGGCCGGTACACTGGAACATTATGATTATCCAGGCCGGTACAAGGAAAAAGATAAGGGCACAAACTTCAGCAAGATCCGTCTTGAAGCCGAGCAGGCCGCCGACAAGCGTGTTGAAACGGCTGGGGAAGTCCCAAGGCTTTTTGCAGGCGGTCTGTTTACACTCAAGGACCATTTCCATGGTCCGCAAAACAAGGAATATCTTGTTGTGCGGGCAAGCCATCAAATCATCACCGAACAATACCGGACCGGCGGTGGCGGTGGGTCTCAAGGCGAGGCGTACACTGGATCCTACGACGTGTTGCCGGCCGAAATTCCGTTCCGGACACCTGCAACTACCCGCAAACCGCGCATTCCTGGGCCGCAAACGGCCAAAGTGGTCGGGCAGGGTGAAATCGATGTCGATGAATACGGTCAGATCATGGTCGAATTTCATTGGGACCGCGACAAGACCCAGTCCCGCCGGGTACGGGTTGGGCAGATCTGGTCCGGCCAAGGCTGGGGCGGCATCGTCATCCCCCGTGTGGATCAGGAAGTGATTGTGCAGTTTCTGGAAGGCGATCCGGATCACCCCATCGTGGTCGGGACGGTGTATAATGCTGAAAACATGCCGCCTTATCCGTTGCCAGGTGAAAAGAACAAGGCCGGTGTCAAATCGGATTCCACCTTGGGCGGTGGCGGCTACAACGAGTTCGTGTTCGACGATACCAAGGGTCAGGAGCTGATCGGTGTTCATGCCGAAAAGGATCTGGATACGGTTGTTGAGAACAACGAAACCCGGGAAGTGAAGAACTGCCGCAGTTCGACAATCGGTGTTGATGAAACACTCGACATCGGCCGGGATCGGGAAACGACCATAGGCAAGAATGAAAAACTCGTTGTCGGTATGAAACGGGAAACCGAGGTCGGGATCACGCGTGATGAAACCATCGGTGTTGACTGGACCGTGCAGGCTGGAGCGAAAATCGAGTTTGTTGTTGGCGCCAGCAAAATCCTCATGACGCCGGCGTCGATTTCGATCGAATCTCCTGTGATCGACATCAAGGCGTCGGGGATGTTGAATGCCAAAGGCACAATAACAAACGTTGAAGGCACGGCGCTTCTGCGGCTGAAGGGCGGCGTGATGATGTTGAATTGATCGTCGGGACGAGCGGAAATTAGATTGTAAGATCGGGAGGTGCGTATATGGCAACGTCCAGGATCAGGTTCACAAAAGCGAGCCAGGTATTTGAGACCTATCCGGATTTGGATGAGACGGTGGCCAGGCCGGAAACCGACATGGCCCCACAAGCCTATCTGGACGAACTCCGGAAGGTCGATCCGCCGTTCAGCGCGCTTGCCTATTTTGCCCATGTTCTGCCAAAGCGCGAAGCGGTTTGGTGGGGGCATCAATGTGTGACGGGTTTACTGCCAGATCTCACCCGAACAGAAGCCGAAATCATGAAATTGTGCGAAGCCTGGGTACGCGACGGCGACGATGATAGCCGTGCGGCAGTCAAAAAGGCGGCAGAATCTATCAAAGCGGACAGTGCGCCTGTCTGGGTCGGATTTGCCGCTGGATGGTCCGGCGGATCTTTGTCTCCGAATGAAGACCATCGGGTCGAAACGCCTGATGATTTGACCGCAAAAGCAGTGAATACGGCATTGCTGATTGCGGTGGGACAGGTGGGCCCCGGAGACCGTTCCGAAGCAATCGATGCATGTCTGAATGCCGGGCTTGCGTTTGCAGAAGGCGCTTCAATGCCGGCCGTTTTAGCGGGTGCTGGTGTTAACAAAGCTGAGGCTGTTCCAGCCGGGACCGGAGGAGGATAAGCACGGATGCAAATCACTCTCCGAATTGAGAATGTGGACCGTCTCGAGACCGGTGGGCAGGTGTCTTACACCTGTTCAGACCGTGGTTTTGATATCGGGCGGCACGAACATCTCGATTGGAGCCTGCCGGATCCACATAGGGTAATTTCCGGCAAACACTGCGAAGTCCGCTTCGAGGGCAACGGGTTTGTCCTTTACGACATGTCGACGAACGGCACCTTTATGAATGGCAGTCCGAACCGGATGGATAAACCGCATGGTTTGAAGTCTGGTGACCGCTTTATGATCGGCGATTACATTATTTCGGTGGATTTAGAAGGAGTGGACGCCGTTCAAGCCGCGCCTGATCCCGTTGGTGCGCCGGCCGGCAATCAATGGGCCTCGCCTTTTGAAAGCGCGCCGGAACCGGCCATTCCGCACAGTGCCGGTTGGCCCGCAGCTGCGCCTGCAGCCCAAGATCCATCGTATCCCATCCCAGAGGCTCATAACCCTTGGGGCTCGCCGCAAACCGGTATGGAAGGCCGCCACGCACCGCCGTCAGATGCGCCGGGGATCGGTACTCCGGTGGATGATGTCTGGAGCCAACAAGGCCACGGCTGGGGAAATGCCGATCCAGCACTTTATTCGCCGCAACCGGAAACGCCAATTCAGCAGCCGCCGCGCCCGGCGCAGGCAGACCCGATGGACCATCTGGCACCGCAGCCGGACTTACAGCCTTCGCCAGATGTTCCACCATCAGCGCCGCAACCGTTTGCGCCTAGTAGCCCGGCGCCGCAGGAGGCGCCTCCCGCATCGCCGTTTGCCAGCGAAGACAGGAGTGCTGAACTGGCCGCGCCATTGTTCGGAATGCCGGATCTAGGGCCAGAAGAACCTGCGCCGTTACACGCAGCTCCACCTGTGCCAGAAGCTCAGGTAGAGAGCTCGCCCAGTTTCACCGATGCGGCTCCAGAGCCGGTTTTCCCGGAACCGGCAGCTCCGCCCGCACCGCCAGCTCAAACCGGCGCGTCAGACCCATTTGAAGAAGTGATAAAGGCTGCCGAGGTCTCCAGTTCGCCAGAGACATCTGCGCCAGCCGAACCAGTCGTGCAACCGGTTGAGATAGTTGCCGGTTCAGAACCTGGTGAGGCTGAGCCAGCTGAACAGACCGCTGCTCAATCACATCCAGCCGCAGTAGAGCCGGACACCACGGCAATTGATTTCTTGAAAGCCTTCGCAGAAGGCGCCGGTATTCCGCAGTCGGCGCTTGAGGGCCGCGAGCCGGAAGAGCTTGCACGTGAACTCGGAGAAATTCTAACCGGGATTACAGGCGATTTGATGGGGCTATTGGCGGCCCGCAGTCAGGTGAAAGCCATGACGCGCAATGCCAACCGGACAATGATCAGCCGCAGCGGCAATAATGCGCTGAAGTTCTCGCCAACACCTCAAGCCGCTTTGCAAACCATGCTGTCCAAGAGCGCTGAGGAAAACGGCTATCTGCCGATCCGCAAAGCCATGTCGAGTGCCTTCAAAGACATTCAAAAACATCATGTCTGGACCTATTCGGCCATGCAAAAGGCGGCGGCCCGGTTCGAGGAGACGTTGTCGCCCAAGGCCATTGAGTCTGAGGGCCTGGTTCAGAAAAGCACTTTTGGAAACCTGAAAGCCAAACAATGGGATCGGCTGGAGGAGCGCTGGACGTCCTTGGTCAGCGCTCATGATGATGGTCTGGTGGGTGTGTTCACCCAGTATTTTACGGAAAATTATGAGGAATTGAGCCGTGCAGACGAGGGGGACGCCCCTGGATTCTAGGTGCCAATTGTTGAGGTGCCGTCAAGCATGTGCCGTTTGTTGAAGGAGCAGTGCTTATATGTCGTGGTATAGCAAGGTCGCATGGACCGAAGGCCTGTTTTTAAGGCCGCACCATCTGCAGCAAAGTGACCGATACGCGGAACATTTGCTCGACGAACGGGTGCGCCTTGCTTCGCCCTATCCTTGGGGCTTTGCCGATGTTGAAATCGATCAGGATGTCGGTCAGCAGTGCCGGTTTGCCCTGCGCCATGGCCGCGGCATTTTTCCTGACGGCACGGTCTTCAATTTTCCAGCCGATGGAACATCGCCGCCAGCGATTGATGTGCCTGAAGATGCCGCTGGACAGATCGTTTGGCTTGGGATCCCGGAAACCACCGTCAATGCGGTGGAAGTCGCAAATGGCCGGGATGATGCGGCCACCCGGTATGTCCAAGGGCGGGAGACGATCATCGATTCCACCTCTGCCTTGCGCCAGGAAGAAGAAATCGATGTTGCTCATCCGCGGCTGATGTATTCGATCCGCTCAACCCCGCATCCCGGCCATGTCTGCCTGCCGGTGGCACGGATCACCGAAATCAAGGACCGGATTGTGATCACCGACGGGTCTTTTGCACCGCCAGTTCTGGCCTGTCACGTTCATCCTGTGGTGACCGGGTGGATCGATTCCGTGATCGGCTGGGTGGAACGCAAGCTTAGTGAATTGGCGCGTTATGCCGCTGATACATCTGCTGGCGGCGGATTGCAGAACTTTGATTATCTGACGCTGCAAATGTTGAACCGGATGCATCCGATGCTGATGCATCTGCGCAAATCGGCGTACATTCATCCGGAGCGCCTCTACTGCGAACTGCTGCAGGTTGCCGGAGAGCTGGCAACTTTTGCTACGGAAGAGCGCCGGGCCCGGAACTATCCGGTTTATGACCACGACCGGCTGCACGACATCTTCAAGCCGGTTCTTGCTGACATACAGGCGTTTCTATCGGCTGGTTACGACCGCCGTGCGATCCGTCTGCCGCTCGAACAGTTGGCGCCGAATGCGTTTAAATCGACGATTGTCGACCGCAATCTGTTCTCCCAAGCAAACTTTGTTATTGAAGTTGCGGCGCGCCGCCCATTGACGGAGATCCAGACAGAGTTCCCAAGGCTCTTCAAGGTCGGCCCGTTCAGCCAAATGCGCCAGATTGTTTATTCGAACCTTCCGGGCATCCCGCTCATTCATATGCCGGTGCCGCCGGCACAAATCCGGGCCTTGACCGACCGGGTCTATTTCCGTCTCGACAAGACAACACCGCTGTGGCGTGAATTCAGCCAGGATTCAGCAATTGGCCTGCAGTTCTCAGGCAATTGGCCGGACCTGCAGCTTGAGTTCTACGCCATTCGGGAGGATCGCTGATGGCCGACGATGACGATCCCTTTGGTGTTTCCAAGCGCAAGGGTAAAACCATCGTCCGGCCAAACCCTGGTGGCCGGTGGAGCGAAACACCGTCCGACGCGCCGCCGCCTGCACAAGCGACGCCGCCGCAAGCGCCGCCAGGTCAGATAAACCAGCCGCCGCCCAACCCGCCGCCGCAACAACCGCCGGGACAGGCTGCGGGAGCTGATCCGTGGCAACGCGGTGGTGCGGGCCAAGATCCATATGCCCCGACCCCAACCGGCTATGAATATGGGCAGGAAAAAGCGCCGGACCTGCATCATCCGCCGCAGGCGGCACCAGCCGCGCCACAACAACCGCCGCCGCCCACTCAAGGGCAATTGGCGGCAACACCTGATTTGGCGCAGATCCGGGTCGCGAACCGAAATCCGATTTCGCGTGCGGCCGCGCCGCTGTTGCTGCTTTTGGGGCGTCTGCATCTGACCATGACGGATGCGCAGTTCGATGCGCTGATGCGCGACGTTTATAACGCAATCAAGAGCTTTGAAAAGGAACTCAGAAATTCCGGCATAACTGACGATCAGATCCGCTCAGCAGCCTATGCCCTTTGCGCAACATCGGACGACATCGTCCAGAATTTGCCGTCGGCCGGACGTCATCAGTGGACCCAATATTCGATGCTGACCCAGTTTTTCGGGCAGGCGACCGGCGGTGTCGAGTTTTACCAGCTTCTGGAAAAGGCCAAACAGGATCCAGGCCGGAATTATGGCGTTCTGGAAGTCATGCACTCCTGCCTGTCGCTTGGCTTTTTCGGCAAGTACCGGGCCATTCAGGGCGGTCAGCAGGGCCTGGAACGCGAACGCCGCGACCTTCATGAAATCCTGCGCCGGGTCCGGCCACGTCCTGGGGATGATCTCTCGCCCCATTGGCGCGGCCTGGAACTGATGCAGAAAAAATCGGGGTTTTCCATCCCAATTTGGTCGGTCGCCGCAATCTGCGCGGCGATTCTCATGGGGGGATACATCACATTGCTCCTGCTGCTGTCTGGAGGCAGTGAGGTTTTGGCAAGCCGGGAAGCTGCTCTTTTCCCAAACGGGCCGATTGAGCTTGCCCGTGCAGGGTATCAACCCAAGCCACCGCCACCGCCGCCGCCGCCAGAAGATGCCCTGATTGACGTTTTGAACGACCGGATCGGCGACTTGGAAGGCCTGGAGATATCGCAGGCAGGCCCTGCCGTGCTCCTGCGCATGCGCGCGCAATTTGATGTCGCCGCAGCGACCTTGAAACCGGAGTTCGAGGACTTGGTTGTTCAGGTTAGTACAACATTGAATGAAGAGGGTGGCGAGATCCTTGTTGTCGGGCACACGGACAGCGATCCGATCCGCAACAATCCCCGGTTCCCGAGCAACTGGCACCTGTCCGTCGAACGCGCCAAATCCGTCGCAGCAATCATGCAAGGGATCCTGGAAGATCCGGACCGGATCATCGTGGAAGGCCGGGGCGCAGATGAGCCGATTGAGCCGAACACAAGCCGCGAGGGTAAGGCGAAAAACCGGCGTGTGGATGTCTTCGTCAAACCCTTGCCCGGACGGCCGGTCGCGGCCCTGCAACTTGGTGAGAAAAACCAGGAATAAAGGCTATTTGGATGAAGTTCTGGTTTGGAATTATTGCGATTTTCTTAGGCATTTTTGCCTTGATTGCCTTGATCTGGTTTGGCGGACCTTTCTTGGCGATCGCAGGCGTGCGGCCGTTTGAACCCTTGTGGGTACGCTTAACGCTGGCTTTGCTGATCCTGCTCAGCATTGGCGGTTGGCAGATCTACCGGATTTACAAACGGATCAAGGCAAACCGGGAACTGGAACAGGAAATTATTCAGCCCAAAGCGAGCGAAGAAGACTTGCAAATCATGTCTGAGCGAATGGCCGATGCGCTGAAGACGCTCAAAAAAGCGAGCGGCAACTCCAGAACATATCTTTATGATCTGCCCTGGTATTTGATGATCGGACCGCCCGGTGCCGGCAAAACGACCGCCTTGATGCAGTCCGGTCTGAAGTTCGCCAACTCCCGCGGCAAGGGGGAAGCCCAAAAGCTGGAAGGCCTGGGCGGCACCCGGTTCTGCGACTGGTGGTTTGCCGAAAGCGCGGTGCTGATCGATACGGCCGGGCGTTATACAACGCAGGATTCTGATGAGGAACATGACCGTGAGGCCTGGCAAGGGTTTTTGAAAATCCTGCGCAAGGCGCGGCCGAAACAGCCGATCAATGGCGTCATGGTGTCGATCAGCCTGGAAGACCTGATGACGCTTCCAGAAGATGATCTGAAGTTGCACACCGACGCGATCCGGGCCCGGCTGGTCGAGCTCTACAAAACGCTCAAGATCGATTTTCCGGTCTACATGATTTTCACCAAGGCCGACACGATTGCCGGTTTCATGGAGTTTTTTGGCTCCTATCCGGAAACCCGCCGGAACCTTGTGTGGGGTGCAACGTTCCAGACCCGTGAAAAAACCAAGAATATGGTCGCTGAAACCCCGGCCGAATTTGATCTTCTTATTGAACGCTTGAATGAGGAGCTGCCGGACCGCCTACAGGAAGAGCCGGATCCACGCGCACGGTTGATGTTGTTCGGCCTGCCGACCCAAGTCGCATCGCTGAAGGATCGGGTGATCGGCTTCATGAACGCCATATTTGAGCCGAGCCGCTATTATCCGAATGCCGTTCTGCGCGGCTTCTACTTCACCTCCGGTACTCAGACGGGAACCGCCATTGACCGCGTCATCGGATCAATGAGCCAGGCTTTTGGCACCGCCTATCAGGCCGCGGCCCTTTCAGGGCAGGGCAAGAGCTATTTCCTTCGTGATTTGCTGACAAAGGTGATCATCGGAGAATCCGGTTGGGTCTCCAACAACCGGCAAGCGGTGCGTCTTGCGACCGCGGCGCGGATAGCTGTTTATGCCGCCATCGGTCTGCTGACCATTGGGTTGGGAACTTTGTGGACCATCAGTTATCTAAACAACAAGGCCTTGATCGAAGAGACGAATGCGGCGGTTGCCACAGTCCGGTCGAATGGGGAAGGGGTGATCGACCAAAGGATCGTGCGCGATAATAACCTGGTCGATGTAAATGCCATCCTGTTGTATTTGCGTTCACTTCCCGCCGGATACAACACGCGGGATGACGACATTCCTCTCATGGAGCAATTTGGCCTCAGCCAGCGGGAGCGGCTGGTGGCAGCCGGGATATCGTCCTACCGGAGCGGTCTGGAGCGGCTCTTAAGACCCCGGTTGTTGCTGCGCATTGAAGAGCAGATGGCCGATGTTCTGGACAACCGGCAAGGGCCGGACCGCAGCGAAATTGATGTTCTTTACAATCTTGCCAAGCTCTACAGGATGGTTGCGGGCGACGCGCCGGAAATCGACAAGGAGCAGATCAAAAATTCCTTCCGCGCGGATTTCCTGGCAAGTTTCCCTGGACCTGGAAATGAAGCCCTGCGGTTCCAGTTAAACAGCCACATTGCGGCGATGCTGGATCTGGATTTTGGCGGCTCTGTGCTGACCAGCCAGCTGGACGGGGTTCTCGTCGAAGAAGTGCAGAGGGAACTGGCGCGAGTCAGCCTGGCCGAACGCGGCTATGCCTTATTAAAATCCCGGGCCAAAGGCCTCAGCGCCGAGCACTGGATCGCCAAACAGCGCGGCGGTCCGGATATGGAAACGATCTTTGAAACGGAAAACGGCGATACGCTGGATACCGTTGTCGTCGACAAGTTCTATACCTATCCAGGCTTCCATTTGACGGTTTTGCCGAATTTGGCCGGCATCCGGGAAGAGCTGGAACGCGACAACTGGATTTTCGGCAAGATCGGCGAGGCGACCGCTTTCTCCGGCCAATACCAATCTCTGCCGGCGGAAATCCTGGGGCTTTACACCAAGGACTTTATCGCGGCCTGGGACACAGCGCTCGGAAATCTGAAATTCAAGTCGATGAGCAGCGACAAGCCGCTGTATACGACCCTGCAAGCGGTCTCTGCGCCGACGTCGCCCATCGTCCAGCTGTTGGAAAGTGTCCGCAGCGAAACATCGCTGACAAAGGATCAATCCGCAGGTGACGGCGGCGGACTTGGTGCCTCCAGCGGCCAGGCCAAGGAAGTCGGGGCTGGGGCTGCAGAGAAAGTCTTCCAGCGCTATGTGATTGATTCTTCTGGTGGTCTGAAGCGCATTGGCCTGGAAGCGGGATTGAAGTTGCTGGCGCCCCAAGGTATTTCAGGCGCAATTGGCGCAGCAGGTGGCCAAAACGATCCAGGTGTTGTGCCTGGGCAAGCCATCGAGGATTATTTCCGGCCCTATCATGTGCTTGTTGAAGGAAGTAACAGCCGCAAGATTGATGCGTTGCTGCTCAATTTCAAAAACATTCTCGACAATCTGCTGGTCGTTGCGAACAACCCGCTGCAGAGCGAAACCGCGAATTCGAACGTTCAAATCCAAGCGTCACTTTTGCGCAGCAACGCCACCAGATTTCCCAGCCCGATCGACCGTTTGATCCAGCAAGCGGCGAAGGAATTCGATGAAGAATACAAGGAAACGTCGATCTCGCAGCTCAACGAAAAACTCAAAATTAATGTCGTTGGCAGCTGCCAGAAAATCGTTGGCCGCAATTATCCGTTCAACAATGGCCGTTCTGAAGTTGCGATGACGGATTTTGCCAAGCTGTTTTCTCCTTCCGGGATCATGCAGCAGTTTTTCGATCAGAACCTGAAGCCGCTGGTCAATACCAGTGCACGGCCGTGGACCTGGAAACCGGAAGTGACCCAGGCGGACCGGCTGTCCAATGCCACTTTGCGCCAGTTTGAACGGGCCGCCTTGATCCGGGATGCGTTTTTTCCGACCGGCAACGCCTATCCCTCGGTCGGCTTGCAAGTCGTGCCGCGCGCATTGTCGCCCCAGGCAGATGCGGCAAGCATGGAAGTGAACGGCAACCTTGTTTTGGTCAATCGTGGGCCAGGATTCAACGCCGAAATCCAACCACTGCCAGCCAGTTTTGACTGGCCCGGCAATTCGGCAACTCCCCGGATGGTTCTGGTAGTTGTCCCAGAGGTGCCTGGTTACAAATCCCGGCAGGAAATCCATGGGGACTGGGCGTTCTACCGGTTCGTGCGGGCAAACCGGGTCAGTTCGAAAGGCAAGAGCTTCGTCATTCGAAGGACTTTGGGCGGCCGGCAAGTCGCCTTTACCGTCACTTTAGGCACAAAACCCAATCCATTCTTTTTGTCGGCCGTCGGTGAGTTCCGATGCCCGACCAGTTTTTGACGTTATGGGGTGCGGATATTTCGGCAAGTTGCCCATGCGCGGGGACTTCGTCAGCCGGGATTGTCCGGCCGGGTTCCTGGAGATCTGGGAGCCGTTTTTACAAGAGGGCCTGAGCCAGGCCCGCCTCGATCTGAAAGAGGCATGGGAGGAGGCTTATATGACCATGCCGGTCTGGAGGTTTTTGATTGAACCGGTTGGAACGGACAGCCCTTTGCAGGCTGCCGTAGCCGGGGCTTTTATGCCGAATGTCGACCGGGTCGGACGCAAATATCCCTTAGTGCTTGTGGCTGAAATCAAGCGCTCTGGGGACGGAGTCTATCCCTCAGACAAATGGTTCGCTGACTTGGAAAACACGCTTTTGGCAACGTTGAGGGACGAAGCGACATTCGAGCAGTTTTTGAGCGATTTTGATGCGTTGCCGGAGGCGGAAACTGTACAAGTCAGCTCGAAAGAAACAGATCGGACTGGCTTTGCGCTGGCCGGACCTAAGGCGGACGATTTGCAGTCAGAATTTTGGACCGCGGTACGTGGGAAAACCCTTCGGTTCAAGTTTTCCGGAATGCCGGAGGCGGCGGCTTTCAAGGTATTGGTAAGACCCGAGTTATCTGAACAGGAAACTGGGGGAAGTTTGGCAGGGGATGTTCATGGGCAGTCTCGGGAGGATCTGCAGACATGACGGCTCGTTTGAAGGCACAGGACAATCTCCATGGATTTGCAGTTGGCTTGACCGATGTCGGGCGCATGCGCCAGGAAAACCAGGACACGTTTTTTATCGATGAGGATCTTGGAGTCTATGCCGTGATGGATGGCGCAGGCGGTATGAATGACGGTGCCCGTGCATCGGGACTTGTTCGCGAAGCGTTGACAGGCATTTCCAATCCATCGAGTGCGGAAGATCTGTTTGATCAGTTTGAAAGCCATGTCATCCGGGCAAAAGACCAGATCGAGCGGGCGGCCGAACACGCCAATGGTGCCGGGATGGGGACAACCATTGCTGCCCTTCTCACTTACGGGTCCCATTTCGTTTGTCTTTGGGCTGGAGACAGCCGGGTCTACAGGTTCCGCAACGGGCGGCTTGAACAGCTGACAACCGATCACACTGAGGCTCAGGACCTGGTCGACAAACGGGTTCTGACACCAGAAGAAGCCAAGAGGTATCCGCGCCGACATGTGATCACCCGGGCGATCGGGTCCGGGCTGGATCTCGAACTGGACGCAGTATCCGGCAATTTGCGGTCTTCAGATCGGTTTATGCTGTGTTCCGATGGTTTAACCGGCCACCTGGACGATGCCGTTATTGAGACGTTTTTGATGGATAGTGCGGCGAAAGCGACTGCAAAAGGGTTGATTGACGGTGCGCTCGAAAGCGGTGGATCCGATAATGTGACCGTTGTCATCGTCGACATCGACCAATCATCCTCGTCGCAGGCGGAGGACCGCAAATGACACCTCCCGACAATCTGCTGCCCAAAGGAACGCGGCTGAACAATCTCTATGAGATTGAAGAGCATATCGCAGACGGCGGTATCGGCACCGTCTACCGGGCACGGGATGTAGAAAGCGGCGATCCGGTCGCCATCAAGGTTCTGCTTGCCAGCTTCGCGCGCGATCAGATGATCGTCGATCTGTTCCGCCGGGAAGCCAAAATTCTAAAGAAGCTGACCCATGAAGCGCTGACTCAATATTTCGTCTTCGCCAAGGAGCCGGAGCTCGGCATTTACTATCTGGCGATGGAATTTGTGGCTGGCCCGTCGCTCAGTTCGCGTTTGGAACAGGGCGCGCTGGAACCGGAAGCCGCCTACCGGTTGTTAAAGCGGCTCGCCGAAGCCCTCCAGGCTGTGCACGACTGCCAGGTCATTCACCGGGATCTTTCGCCGGATAATATTATCCTTCAAAACGGAGATGTCGGTCAGGCAAAGATCATTGATTTTGGCATTTCCAAATCGAAGGCCAGCGGACCGACCATCATTGGAGACGGATTTGCTGGCAAGGTCAATTATGTGTCGCCGGAGCAAGTCGGCATTTTTGATGGCAAGGTAACATCGCGCAGCGACATTTATTCCCTTGGTCTGGTGATCGCGGAATCCTTGACAGGGAAACAGCTCGATATGGGCGGAACACAAGCCCAGATTGTGGAAAAACGGCGCATCCTGCCGCCGCTAGATGGGATCGACTTGCGGTTCCAACCTTTGCTGGAAGCTATGCTGCAGCCGGACCCGGCAAACCGTCCGGCATCAATGCGAGAAGTCGCCAATTGGACGATGGGCGCGCCGATGCAGTCCGGCATTCCGGATAAGACCGTCATTCAATTCCAGCCTAGTCCACCGCCCGAGCAGGAACTTTTGGATCAGGACCTTGCCAAACCGAATTGGCCGCGCCGGATATTGCTCGGTTTGTCCTTGATCGGTTTTGCTGGGCTTGGGGCGGCTGGTGTCTTTTTCATCGCGGGACCAACGGTGGAAGACACCGGGCCTGAACGGCCGTTCCTGGCGGCAACTCCTCGGGAAAATGCCCCGGAGGCTCCAGTTCAGCCAACGGACCCCGAACCAGTACCGGCTGTTACGCCAGAGCCTCCCAAAACTTCTCCCGATATTCAGGATACGGCCGGACAACAGACAGCAGAAGACAAATCGCAGGATGAGCAGGTTATCGGCAATCTACAGGATCGGACAAACGTCATCATAGAACAGTCTGTAAAACCGGCGGACCCTGCGCCCAGCACAGATCAGATGACACCAGAAGACCGGATCCGGAAGTATGTCACGGGTTATAAATCCGGAGAGTGCATGTATCTTCAGCCGGTGAAGATCGCGGCCAACTTTGCTGAGATCGAAGGATTTGCCGCGCGGACACCGCCGTTTATCGCGTTTGATGGCGATTTCAAAAAATCCCAGGGATTTGAGGCGACGATCCAGGCAAATTTGGTCACGGATGCGCAGTGTGCGGCTGTTGCGTTTTTGCGGGCAACGCCTCAAGGCACCGGCCGGACTGAGCTGCAATTGGATATGCAAAGAACCGTTGTTCCAAACGGCAGCAATATGGCTGGCCGGATCTCCGGGTTTGATCCCGCTGCCGGGGATTTGGGATTGATTATCGTTGCGAGCGACGGACAGGTCTCAAATCTCAGCGCCTATCTGTTGTCAGATGATGGCGGGGCAGGGTTTGTAATTCCGCTGCAGCTCAACAGGTCTACTGAGGAAACCGGACTGATCATTGCCCTTGTTGGCAAGAACCTTCAAAATGCCTTGGCGAATGCCGCCAAAAATCGGGCGGCGAGCTTCTTTGAAGGACTTGAACGGGATGGTGCGGTCTTGCGGGCCACAGCAACAACGATCAAGGTCTTGCCGTAAGAGCGTGTGATGGCAGATGAAGCGTTTCAGCAAACCGATCCATCTTCCAGAGTTGATTAAGGGGCCAAAACGCGACAGTTCATTGGCCCTGATCAATGTTGTGTTTTTACTGCTTGTGTTCCTTCTTGTGTCCGGCACTCTCCGGCCGCCTATGCCGAATGAGTTCGATTGGGCTGAAACAACATCCGACAATGGTGGCGGAACGCTGCAAGGCAGTTTGGTACTCGACCGGACGGGAGGCATCTGGCTGGGCGCAGAAAGGCTTTCTGACCCAGAAATTGACAAACTTCTTGCTGATCTTGCGGCTGGCGGAGGCAAGCTATCTTTGCAGGTGGACCGCCGCGCGCAGATGAGTTCTGTGAGTGCAGTGGCGAAGCGCGCAAAGGAATCCGGTCTAAAAACACTGTCGTTGATCACCGTGGAGGCCGCAGGGCAGTGACAACGGCGATCCTTCCCTATTCCAGAGAAACATCCGACGGGCGAATGTCGGCCGGATTATGGGCCGCGGGCTTGTGCGTGTCCCTAGCGGTTCATTTTCTCGTTCTTGTTTACGGGCTTCCAGATCTTGCACCACCGGAACCGCTGGATGAGCCAAAACCGCTCGAAACGGAAATCATTCTAGAAACCGGCGGACCACTCTTTGACAGTGTGGCATCCGTCGAAACAGATCCGGTGCCTGTCACTGAACCCGAGACGCTTAAGACGGCTGGGGAAGCTGAAACTGAAAAAATCACCGAAACGGTTGCCGCAGAAGCTGTAGCGCCGGTGACCTCAGAGGCCGTGGCGGCGGCTCCGGTCGCCTCGGAAAGTGTTGCTGAACACGTCACAGAGCCACTGGTGGAAACGCCCCCCTTAGACACTGATCAATCAATTGAACCGCTGGTCACAGAGCCCATCACATCCTCTGTTGCTGAACCCACGCCGACGGTTGAAGCAATTGAGGCTGTTGAAACAATTGAGCCAGCGGGGATTGTCGAGAAGACAGACGTAGCAGCAATTGATGCGGTGAATATCGCGGAGACACCGCTGGATGTGATTGGAGTGATAACCGACGACGCCGCCACAACACTGCCTGAAGTGGCAGGGCGCGTCGGTCCTGTCGAAGTCGTAACAGCTCTGCCTGATGTGCAATCGGCGCCTGAGACTGTCCCGCTCTCATCAAATGACGCAGTCCAAGAGCTTGAGGAGGTTGTGACTGCGGTCGGTGTCGAAGCAGCTTCCAGCGATCCGATCACCACCAATCAAACTGAACAGATTGAAGTGGTTGAGACTGTACCCGCAGTTTCTAGCAACGTGTCAGTAGCCCTTGCTCCAGATAACACAGCTCAGGCAGAACAAATATCAGCGGTCGAAACGGTGCCAGTTGTCGCGGCCGATGGGCCCGTTGGTCTTGGCACGGAGACCACAGTCGCGGTTCCTGAGGCCGTTCGACCGCCCGCTCCAGGAGCCGGCCCAGTCCCTGTGACTGTTCCCGACCCCGTTATACCAGAACCTGTAAGTTCGAACGGTGTTGTGGTCGATCAACAGATTGCGTCGGTCGATCCGCTTGAGGGTGTCGATGCCCTGGCGCCAACGGATTTGGAGCCAGAACCGGTTCCGAACGCCCCTCAGACCACAGTTGAGCCGGATACCGTCGCTCCGGCGGATGTTGAAACGCTCGACCCGACTGAACGGATCGAATCTTATGTTGCAGCTTATCAGCTCGGAGACTGCGCGCATCTGACAGTGCAGTCGGCAGGGGCTGACACCGCGCTGATTACGGCCTTCGGCGCTTCAATCGCGCCCTTCGTAATGTTTGACCAGAGATTCTCTCAAGATCAGGGGTTCGATGCCAGTATCGAGGTCCGGATTGTCACCCGGCCCCAATGTCAGCTTTTGAATGCCCTTGGTTTCTATCAAGGTATTGAAGTGGCCGATTTGATCTCACTGGATAAAACCCTGGTTAGGAGCGGGACGGCCGTTTCGGGTGTGATTGGGCGGGATCTCCCGATCGGCAAAATCGCGATTGCGGAACAAAATGGGGTTGATCTGACCGGACGAGGACCTCCGGAGCTTTATCTGGTGGATGACGCAGGGCAAATACATGATGGCCGGGCATACATCTTGCCGGAAACAAACCCGGGCCGGGCAGGGGGCTGGAAGTTCGCGATCCCGGTGACCATGCTGTCTGCTGGAAACGAGGAAACCGCGCTCGTGCTGGCCGTTTGGAACCGACCCAAAGGCAAGCAGCCGGGAAAATTTGGAAAACTACCGGCCAGCCGCATTTCAAGCGTTTTGGACCAACCGGGTGTTTATTCGCTCGCAGCCTTTAAGGTGACCCGGTGAGGCGTCATTTGGCTGGCCCGGCCGTGAAGACGCCGGTCAGCAAAATCTCCAGGGTTGCCCGTTCCTTTTCCAGCCGGGTTTCGAACCAGGTGACGGCGACGGAAACCGGGATCGCGACTGCCAGTCCACAAGCGGTCGTCAGTAGAGCGACCCAAATGCCGCCCGCAAGGCTGGCCGGGTCAGCCGAAGCACCCGATTCCTGAAGCGATTGAAAGGTTTCGATCATCCCGAGCACGGTACCAAACAGCCCGAGCAAAGGTGCGACCTGGGTGACCAGATCCAGGGCTTTTAGCCAACTTGCCAATCCAAACAGCCGGTCTGCGGCCCGCGCAGACACTTCCTCGCGCAATCGCTCCTCGCGGATGTCCCGCTCTTGGAGAGCCAATTGCTGCCGGTCCAAGGCCTGAAGAGCGTCCATCGCGCTGCGCACAAGTGCGGCAGACAACGATCTGTCTTTCAATAGGTTCTGGGCGGCTCCAGCCCGGTCTCCAGTGCGCCACTGGGTGACAGCTTTTCGAACGCTGGTGTGCCGTCCGACCCGAACAAACCAGAATTGCGCGATTTTGCCGAGAATTACGGTCAGTGCGATGACGGAAATGCACAGCAGCAAAAGAACAACAGGTCCGCCAAATTCAAGTAGGGATGCGGGCGATGCAATCATTTTGCCACTTCTCCAACCAGCTAGCAGGATCCACTAAAACACAAATTAGTCGCCGAATTGAACATTTGTCCGGTTCGATAATTCCAAAAGGTCAGGACAATAAACACCGGTAATTGCCGGGGGGACACAGTTTAGAACATCATTGATGTGGAGCCGGGAGAGACCCTCACAGGGAACATCTGTCAGATCGAATTGTTGAACCTTGGTTTTGCCCGCTGACATGCGTCGGAGGTCCAGCCGCATCAAGCGGTCAATGATGCCATCCTTGTTGAAGACGACAAGCTCCAGTCCCAGTTTATCTATAGGTCGTTCCAATCCATTGGTAGCAATCACTGATAACCGGCAACCGCCTGCTTGGTTGGGCTGAATATGATTGAGTTCCAGGCCGATTTTTCCTGAAACGCCCTGCGCACTTGCAAAATTGACTGGAATGACTGTTGCGAGAACCATCAAAGCAGCAGCCGTAACCCTAAAAAATAACATCTATTCCCCCGAACCCCGAAGTCTGGTTTTGCCATACACTACGCAAAAACCATGCTGTCTCTTGTTCAATCATAGGACAGCAAAACCGTCCAGTCTTGCGCGCCTTCCGTATCGACCTGATAAAAATCGGCTTCGATCAAACCACGTTGCCAGCATTGGTCACCATCATACAAAATGAATTTTTCTTCCCGGATGCAAAGGGTGATGTCGCCGGCAAGACGGCTTTCGCCAAAACCATCAGCAATATGAAGATAGTACTTTGACTGGTTCAAATCGCCTTGGATCAAATGGGTGCAGGCGTTTGCAGTTACGGTCCACCAGCCCTCGGTCCGGATCCCGTCCTCGGTTTCATAGCCAACAGCCACGTTCACCAGATCAAGAGATCCGTTGCAGATTTTAAGGCCCGCTCGCGCATCACTGGACGCCAAAATTTGAAACAAGATACCTGCTGAAACAACCAGTCCGGTCCGCAAAGCGGCGGTCAATAGAGTTCGATTGACAGGTTGTACGCACATCTTTGACATTCGCCGGACCGCTGTGTGGTACCCAGCCTATGAAACCTCTTACGCTTGGTCAATTTGGTTCCCAGTGTTTGCCTTCAAGGCAAAAATCTGCGTGACTATAAAAAGTGCAACAACGGACACCACCAATGCTGCGGATAGATAAACCTTTAAAGACGCGCAAACGGCTTGCTCTGACCCCATTGATCGACGTGATTTTCATTCTGGTGATGTTCTTTTTATTGTCGTCGACCTTTGGAGTTTGGCAGCCACTGGATGTGTCTTTGAGCTCGGAGCAGGGCGCGGATGTTGCAAACACTGCAGCGCAAGCAAAAGTGCCGTCGGTTCTGATGGCAATCCGGTCTGGACCGGAACCGAATTCCTCCACCGTCACGATCAACGGCATTGATTTTCCGAAGACAAAAATGGTCGACGAATTGAACCGGCTTGCGGGATTGGGTGCGGAAGATGTGTTCTTGCTTCCGGCAGAAGATGTTGACTTTCAGGAAGTTGTCACTCTGCTGGATCTTGCGCGGAGTTCCAACATCGCACGCATCAGCATGAAAGTGGATTAGGCCGTGTAGACGAATTGGGGACGCCGTTCGTGAGAAAAAGGGCGAAAGATGGCGTGGAAAGACATGCAGAGGGTATCGGTGATACGGTCAAGGGGCTGTCTGCGTCCGATTGCTGCCCTTTGTCTCACCCGAAGAGCTGGGCCTGCGGCGCCAAATCCTCTACGCAAATCCGGCTTGATGATGCATTCGCATCACCTGCGCCAGATTTTCTTGATCTTGAACGCAGCATTTCCCAGCAAAAGACATCTCCAATTCGTCCCCACGGCCTAGAATTTCACGCGGTAGAGTTAAGCGCGTCACACTTATTTCACACATAAAAAAGGCCGGTCTTGCGACCGGCCTTTGATATCAGATCTCGAAGCGTGATCAGCGTCCGATTGCGCCACCGATGATACCGCCGACAACACCGCCGAGGAAGGCTGCGCCAGCCGGGTTCATGCCACCGCCACTGTTGTTGTTTCTTTGTGTTGTGGTGGTGCGGTTCGAGGTGGTGTTGTTCGCACGACGGGTCGTGCTGCGGGATGTGGTCTTTGCAGCGGCCCGCTTCCGGTTGACTTCCGCAATATACGCCGAATACTGAGTGGCGGTCTGGGACGTCAGCAGAGCATACTGAGCGGCTGTGAAATACCCTGTGGAGATCAAGCCGTTTTGGGTCTGCCAGGAGCTAACGCCAGCGCGGGTTTTGGGACCAAAGGCACCATCTGGACGTCCAACATTGTTACCGGTTAGGTTCAGACGAGTCTGGACTTCGCGGCGGGATGAACGGTTCCAGCCAAGCGCAGCTTCAGTTTGCGGTGTGCCTGGCACCGCTTTTTGCGGATCGGGCAAAGCCTGTGCCGTCGTTGCGACGCCGGTATTTTGGTTGGCGGCGGCAGCTGCATCGGTTGCTGACGAGTTGCGGGCGGCAACTTGAGAACCAGATTGCAGGCGTTTGATGGAATTGCGGGCAAAGTTAGTGAACGTGCCATTCGGATAAGCCGAGAGATAGGCTTCGTAATCGGCGATCGTGTCACTTTCTTTAACCGTATTCCACACCAGCTTTTCGCGTTCCCAATCGATGGTCGATTGGGTGGCGGCAGCTGACGGTGCAGGTGCGGCAGGTTGTGTGGTTGTCGCCGAATCTCCAAGGCTCGCGACCTGAGTGGTTGAAGCGTCAGCTTGTTTGTTGAGGAAGACCTCACCAATGAGGGATGCATTTACCCAAGGCCGTTGGCGTTTTTCGGTAGAGTCGTAAACGTCACCGGTTACCCGTGTCATAACGGTCTGGATCGAGGCATTCGGCGTGTCGATGTGCCGGATCAAAGCAGATGTAAACGGCGAATTTGCACCTTCACCGTCCAGGGCGACATCACCAGGGCTTGTCGCAAAGGCGATCACAGAGCCTTCGCCGCCGGTTTCCTGGACCTTGATTTCCGCCAAGCCGCTGCCAACACTGCCGGACCGGCTCGGGCCCATGCGGCGCGCCAAAGTGCGGGCAAGCGGGTTATCGCGGCAGGCATCCAGGAACACCATCTGCACTTTCACGTCTTTCGACATCTGGCGCATGATGAAATCCACGGAAATGGTTTCAAAATCGAGAGATGTTTCGTCTTCGATCTTTGCGTCAACCGGAACAAGAAGATTTTGCCCGGCGATTTGCATGCCGTGTCCAGCATAAAACAAAATCGCGATATCAGCACCGTAAGCTTTTTTCGCGAATTTCATAACTGTCCGGCGCATGTCGCCATAAGATTGGTCCGTACCGGAAACCACATCGAAGCCAAGGCCGCGCAGTTTACCGGCCATAACTTCCGCGTCATTTGCGGGATTGGGAAGAGCGACAGTGTGCTCATAAGCGCCATTGCCAATAACCAAGGCAACGCGTTTAGCTAATGCAGGTGCAGTGCCCACCACTAGGATAGTAAGCACGGCGATCACGTGTTTGAACATCTCCATGTCCTTTCGTCGATCTGATATCGCCGGTCGGTTGGTCCGATCTTGTTCAGGTATTGGTTCAAGTATGACTACAAATACCTACAATGGCGTTATTAGACTGTAATACGGGTCACAGGATTTCGGAATTCGCTGTGAAGAGGTAAATGAATTAAAAATTGCCCAACTAACCGACGTATTCCGACCCCAAAAACAAGCCGTATTATAGACCCAGCGGACAAAAAACGCCACGGCTGAATACGAGCTAATACGCACGTAGATGAAAGCTGATTTGAATTTGGAGGAAGAAATTGGCACGCCCAAGGGGAATCGAACCCCTGTTTCCGCCGTGAAAGGGCGGCGTCCTAACCGCTAGACGATGGGCGCGCGGTCGACGCGGCTGCGTCGTGGAGAGGCTTATAGGCGGGAATTGATTTGCCCGCAAGAGCCTTTTCTAGAAAAATTCACAAGCCCGGAATTCCGGGCTTGCTGTTGTTGAAATCTCTTGGAATTTACCATTCCCCAACGTTCTGCATGGACGCCCAAGGCTCTTTGATTTCAAGCGCTTTGCCTTTTTGCAGAAGCTCAAAGGAAATGTTGTCAGGAGAACGCACAAATGCCATGCGGCCATCGCGCGGCGGGCGATTGATGGTGACGCCTTTCGATTGTAGCGCGTCACAGAAGGCGTATATATCGTCGACTTCATAAGCCAAGTGACCGAAGTTGCGGCCGCCAGTGTATTCTTCCGGATCCCAGTTGTAGGTGAGCTCCAGAACGGGCGCGGCGTTGGCTTTACCAGCTTCAACGTCGTCCGAGCTTGCTAGAAAAACCAGCGTGAACCGGCCTTGTTCATTTTCATAACGCCGGATCTCAGTCATACCCATTTTGTTACAATAAAAATCGAGCGAGTCGTCCAGGTTGGATACCCGGACCATCGTGTGCAAATAACGCATGTCTTACCCTCTTTGGCAGCGTCTTCAGTTTATTAAGGAGCAACGGACCGGCTCATGAATATCATCACCGAACTGGCCGAAGCGCAGGAATTTGTTTCGTCTTTGGCCCAAAAACCCGGAGGCTCGATTGTGGCGCTTTCGGGCGCAGGGATTTCCACCGAGTCCGGAATTCCGGATTTCAGGTCACCCGGTGGTATTTGGTCCCAGCGCGCACCTGTTCAATATCAGGATTTTCTGGATTTTGAAGAGAGTCGGCTGGAAGACTGGGATCGGCGCTTTGAAATGCTCGGCTTTTTTGAAAAGGCCGAGCCCAATCATGCGCATCGCGCATTGAGCCGTTTATCTGCCGCCGGACAATTGAAGGTGCTTATCACGCAGAACGTTGACGGTCTTCATCAGCGCTCAGGCGTACAGGAAGACAAACTCATCGAATTGCATGGAAATTCCACCTATGCGACCTGCCTTGACTGCGGTGCCATTGCTGCGCTGGAAGACCAAGAAGATCTTGTTGCGCGCAGCATCAGCCCAACTTGCGGCAAATGCGGAGGACTTTTGAAAGCTGCCGTGATCAGTTTCGGCCAATCCATGCCTCAGGACGAACTCCAAAAAGCTGCAATTGCCGCACAAAACTGCGAGACATTTCTCGTGCTGGGGTCTTCTTTGGTTGTGCATCCGGCTGCGCAGTTGCCAGTGATTGCGGCGCAGAATGGTGCTGACTTAGTGATTCTCAACCGGGAGGAAACACCGATTGATTCGCTTGCTGGCACAGTCGTTAGAACCCCACTTTCCGAAACATTCGCGATTTTTCCTATGAAATAGCGAAAAAAACTGGAAATGGTCTGTGGTTAGTCTGTTAATTTTTCTTCCTGGCTTAAAGGGCGGTGTTATCCTTTTGTTAGGAATCGGCTGAAAGGCACTTTGAAATGGACCTTCAGCTATTTAATGCGGACCAGAGACGGGACATTTGATTATGGGGGTTAAAACCGCACCGGATCCCCGTGCACTTGAGAACCTGGCGGATGATGTTGCCGTCGATGTGTTCGAGATTGCCGGAACGATTAAATGGTTCGACGTCGGTAAGGGCTACGGCTTTATCGTACCGGACAGCGGGGAAGGTGATATTCTTCTGCATGTGACCTGCCTTAGGCGCGATGGTTTTCAGACCGCCTATGAGGGGGCCCGGGTCGTATGCGAGGTTCTGGATAGACCGCGCGGGCTTCAAGCTTTCCGGATACTATCCATGGATGAAACCACTGCGGTTCATCCGTCTCAGCTGCCGCCATCGCGCACCCATGTTCAGGTGGTGCCGGAAGGTGGTTTTGAAACCGCCAGCGTGAAGTGGTTCAACAGAGTGAAGGGCTTTGGCTTCCTGACGCAGGGCGAAGGTAGCGAAGACATCTTCATTCACATGGAAACGCTGCGCCGCTATGGCATCACCGAACTCCGGCCAGGTCAGGAAGTCTTGGTGCGGTTCGGGACGGGACCAAAAGGGCGCATGGCGGCTGAAATTCGGCCGGTTGGCGTGGGAACGCATATACCAGCCTCCCATTGAGGGAGGATATCTCAGCAGCGTTTTATCGGCCGGGACATGTTCCGGCCTTTTTTAATGGCTTTTCTGCCGCCTGTATGCGCTCGGAGCTTTCATGACCCAAAATCGTTTTTCAATTCTTCGCGTTGGAGCCTTTGTTTCAGCCCTTCTTGTGGTTGCTCTCCTGCAGCTTCCGGGTTTTGCCCAAAGCAGCCAAAGCTTGCCGAGCGAAGCGCTCAAAGTTGTTTCGGCCGAGAATACCCACGTCTTCACAGCGGAGATTGCGGCTACAGATCGGCAAAGGGCGCAAGGCCTGATGCACCGGGAAGAAATGGCCCTGGATCATGGCATGCTGTTTGTTTTTGAAAGGGAAGCCGAGCAGTTCTTCTGGATGAAAAACACCCCTTTGCCGCTCGACATCATTTTTATTTCCAGTTCTGGGCGGATTGTCAGCATTGCCGCTGACACCACGCCATATTCAGAAAAAATAATCCCATCAGGAATACCCGCGAAATTTGTTCTGGAGCTTAACGCTGGGACGGCGGCCAAACTTGGTATCACTGTGGGTGATCAAGTGAAGAGCAAATCCATAGGGTTGGAGCCGTCGTGACCTGGAAAAGGCTCGGTGAGCCGTACGATTTGGGTTAGGAAAAGGGCGGTTCGAGTTCGAAAACCAGTGCTGTTCTTTTGATTGTCAAATGCAGAAATTTGATCAGCTTATGCGCCTGGATCCGTCCTGAACGACGTTTAGCTTGCGGGAACCCTCTGTCTCCCGGCGCGTTTGAGTATCTCTAGGGCTCGGATTTTGCTGCAAGATCCAATCCCGGACTTTGCGCGAATTGTCGTCGAGTTCTTTGTGTTTTGGCCAGACAACATAATAGCTGTTTCCGGTTCGGAACGTATGGCTGGTCACTTGTTTAAGACGGCCGTTGCGGATGAACTCGCCGACCAGATGACGCCAGCCCAGCGCAATAGCGTCCCCATCAAGGGCCATTTGTAGAACGGCGACATATTCATTGGCCCGAGATCCACGCACCTTGTTGGCGCCATTCACACCGGCCGAACGCAACCAGTCTTTCCATGTCGCAGCATACCGGTAGGGTTCGTCGAGATGGGCCAGGTGATGTTCAAGCAAATCTCTTGGGTGCTCCGGCGTGCCATGGGTCTTGAGATACGACGGCGCGGCCACTGCGATGATTTCTTCCACTTCAAACCGGTCGCACGCATAACCCGGCCAGTCCTTTGGCCGTCCCGCTCGTATTCCTAGCGGAATGTCCTCAGCAACAATGTCAAGATCCCGGTCGGCGGTATGCAGCCTGAGTTCGATACCCGCCAAGTCCGTGCGCATCAGCTGCAAACGAGGCGCGATCCAGAGAGTTGCAAAGGCTGTCGAGACCGAAACCGTGACCACATCGTCTGCAGGTTTTGTCCGGACAGCGGTGATGCCGTCAGCAAGCTGATAGAGGCCACGTGACACATCTGCATGTAAGCGATCCCCAGCAACAGTCAGCCGCACTTCCCGGTGACCGCGTTGAAACAGGGATTGGCCGATCTCTTCCTCAAGCGCCTTGATGGAGTAGGAAACCGCCGATTGTGTCATGCCAAGTTCCTCTCCCGCCCGGGTAAAAGACCCAAGCCGGCCTGCGGCTTCAAAAGCCACAAGGCCCCGAAAGGAAGGAAGCAAATAACGCAAGTTTGCCATGAATAGATCTTATGCCAAGCATGACATTTTTCAAGCGTCACAAGTCATCGCCGCTCGACTAGCATAAAAAATGAAGATGCTACTGGGAGGGTGAAATGATGGGTGTCGAAGCAAGTGCCGTGAGGCCTGCCGGCGAAACTACCAACCGGGCAGGACGTTCTGGTGGCCGGGCAGGGCGCCGGGCGAAACGATCAGTAAGCTCTGCGCATCTCGGCAAACCCTTCATTCACCGGAAAATGCCGCCGCTTAGTATTTTGTCCGAAGACAGCCTTCAGCGTATTGAAGACACAACCTGGACACTGCTTGCCGAAGTCGGAATTGAATTCCGTGACGATCCGGACGCCTTGGCACTATGGAAAACGGCAGGGGCTGAGGTTGATGGCGTCTTGGTGCGCTTCCCCCATGGCATGATCCCGGAGCTCTTGAAAACCGCACCTGCGCAATTCACCCAACATGCACGCAATCCGGCCAACAGTGTCGAGATTGGAGGGGAGAATGTTGTCTTTGCCCCAGCTTATGGCAGCCCGTTTGTCATGGATCTCGACGAAGGCCGCAGATATGGCACCATCGCTGACTTCAAGAATTTCATAAAGCTCGCCCAGTCCTCGCCGTGGCTGCACCATTCGGGCGGAACAATCTGTGAGCCAGTCGATGTGCCCGTCAACAAACGCCACCTGGACATGGTTCACGCTCATATCACGCTATCAGACCGTCCATTTCTCGGTTCTGTCACGGCACAGGAGCGCGCTGAAGACACCATCGATATGGCACGGATCCTTTTCGGCGCAGAGTTTGTCCACAACAATTGCGTCATTATGGGCAATCTGAATGTCAATTCACCGCTGGTTTGGGACGGTACCATGACCAAGGTTCTGCGCTCCTATGCTGCCGCCAATCAAGGCACGGTTCTGGTACCGTTTATTCTAGGTGGGGCGATGGGACCGGTCACAACGGCCGGTGCTATTGCGCAGGCCCATGCCGAAACACTGGCTGGCTGTGCCTTAACGCAGCTGGTGCGCCCGGGAGCTCCGGTCGTCTACGGCAATTTCCTGTCGTCCACCAGTTTGAAATCCGGATCGCCGACCTTCGGAACACCGGAGCCGGCTGCTGGATCTCTTGTGGTCGGCCAACTCGCGCGCCGCCTCAATCTTCCGCTGCGCTGTGCTGGGAATTTCACGACATCCAAGCTGCCCGACGCGCACGCCATGAACGAGGGCACTATGTCTATGCTCTCGGCGATCCATTGCGGCGCCAATTTCATTCTCCATTCGGCTGGTTTCCTCGATGGGCTTTTGTCCATGTCCTACGAGAAATTCATGATGGATGCAGATTTCTGCGGCGCGCTGCACACCTACCTTGGCGGAATTGCGGTCGATGATAACGCGTTAGCGCTTGACGCCTTTCGTGAAGTCGGTCCGGGCAACCATTTCTTCGGCTGCGAGCACACAATCCGCAATTATGAAACGGCCTATTTCGATGCTGCCATTGCCGACAACACCCCGTTCGAGACCTGGCAGGAGGCAGGGTCGGTCGATGCCGCGACACGGGCAAATCGTGCCTGGAAAGAGACCCTTGCTGCTTATGAGGCGCCGCCGCTCGACAACTCGATTGCGGAGCACCTGATGGAGTTCGTTGACCGCAAAAAAGCATCAACTGAAGACCGCTGGTATTGAGGGCGCCATGAAGATCACGAACATCCGCGTCACACATGTGAATGTGCCTTTTGATGCTCCTTTCTGGTGGACAGGCGGACTTTATCCTGGGGCCTCGAAGTCGATCATTGAGGTTGAAACAGATGAGGGACTCACCGGATTGGGCGAGGCGCCCTGGTATCATTTCGGTGAAATCATAAAAAGCGAGATTGCTCCGGCTCTCATTGGAGCGGATCCGCTCGACATTACCGATTGTGAGGCGCGCTGCGTGCCTCCGTGGCAGATTACGGCAAATACCGGGGAGGGCGCGGCGTCTGTCGCTTTTGGGGCTGTTGAAGTGGCGCTTTGGGACATCAAAGGCAAGATGTTCGACCTGCCACTCTATAAACTTCTTGGCGGAGCTGTGCGCAAGGAGATCAAATTCTCCGAGTATTTCTCGTTCCGGCCGGAGCACAATGGCGCAGGCGGTGAAATGAGCCCGGAGACGATCCGCGATTATTGCCTGAAAATGCGGGAAATGCATGGTTCCAGCATCTTTGAAGGCAAACTGATCCTTGGGGATCCCAACCTGGAAATCAAAACGGTTCGGCTCTTACGAGATGCGTTGGGAGAATTGGCCCAGATCAAGCTCGATTCCAACATGCAATATTCGTTGACAACGGCGCGCTGGCTGTTGCGCGAGTTGGAGCCTTTCAACATTCGGAACTATGAGGACCCGGTCGCAACATTTGAAGAAATGGCAGAGCTGCGCCGGCACAGCACCATTCCGTTCTCAACCCATGTGCCGGATCTCAGACGTGCGGTAGCGCTCGGCGCCCCGGACAATTTTGTCTGCAATTTCGCAGCGCTTGGCGGTATTGCGAAATCCCTGAAGTTCATTGCGGCCTGTGAAGCCATGGGGAAGGGGTTTTGGTGTTACTCCAATGACCTTGGCATCATGACGGCGGCCTACTTGCACGTCTCCGCCGCAACGCCCTTGATATCAGAGGCGTCTCAATCGCTGTTCCGCTGGCAAATCGGCGACGTCATCCGGGATGGGCCGTTCCGCCAGACCAACAATGCTGTTCGTGTTCCGGAAGGGCCGGGACTTGGTGTCGAACTGGACCCGGCCGAATTCCGCCGTTGGGCAAAGCTTTTTGAAGACGAAGGGCCGATGAGCCACTTTTATGATCCCGCACGGCCAACCCGGCATCGCACACTGCCGCTGCATTAATGTCTTGTTATTTGCGGGAATCCCGGCGCCAAACGCAACAAATGGGGATGCTGAACTTGCACTGAGAGCCGGACTTTGGACCAGTTTTTCCGTCCTGGTATCAACTGTCCACAAGCGCTGGAAATGTCGTTGTCATTCTCTCTTGACGAACGGAGCAAACGCGGATACACCGCCCAAACCAGCCGTCGGGGTATAGCGCAGCCTGGTAGCGCATCTGGTTTGGGACCAGAGGGTCGCAAGTTCGAATCTTGCTGCCCCGACCATTTTTCCTTTCAAGTTTTCTCAGTTATTCCTCCGAAGCCAAGGGCAGTTCTGACAGCTCGTGATTTTTTCACAGCTGGTAATTCTAGGCCGTGTGGACGAATTGTAGACGCATTTCGTGAGGCAAAGTGCGAAAGATGGCGTGGAAAGACCTGCAAAGCGTATCGGTGATACGCTCAAGGGGCCGTCCGCGCCTGATTGCGGCGCTTTGCATCACCCGAAGGGCCGGGCCTGCGGCGCGCAATCCTCTGCGAAAATCCGCCTTGATGATGCACCTGCATCACCTGCGGCAGATTTTCTGGATTTTGAACGCAGCAAATCCCGGCGAAATACATCTCCAATTCGTCCACACGGCCTAGCCCTGAGGAAACCGGGGAAGTTGTGCGCTTTTGCTTGTGCATCTAATGGCGGTGTTTCACCATTCGTGATGGGATATGGCAGGCAGGCCTGGCGGCAATCGGTTGGCTTATTCGGGGCGGTATGATCGAAGATACCACAGACAAGAGTACGCTTGACGTCACATCGGCGATTGCAGCGGTGCAGGCAAAAATCGAGTCGTGCGGATTGTCGGTCAAGGAAAGCAGCGATTTCCAGCTATTTGAAAAAACCATTCGCGGAACAGATGAAAAATATCTCATGGAGGATTTTTCACCGCGATTTTTCGATCTACATGGTGCAACGGCCTTCTGGATTGCGGCTTACAATGAGCACGGAAATGTTGTTTCCGTTCAAGCGGCCAAGGTCGAAGATTTGCAAGACCGATGCCTTGCCGAACACTGGAAACAGCAGCAGAGACGGATCTTTGTGGATCCCAACCCACAGGCCCGGTTCGGCACCGATCATGCCCATGATGCGTATTTCCTGCGGGGCAAGATCGTCTACCATGGCAACTTATGGCTGCGCCGGGACATTCGCGGCAAGGGCTTGGCCGAACCTTTAACCCAATTGGGTTTTTTGGTGTCGTTGTTGAAGTGGTCACCGGATTATCTTTATGGCCTGATGGCCGCAAAAGCTGCCGAAAAGGGGTTTGGTATCCGGGTTGGATACCGGCGGTTTGTCCCGCGCGGTACGCACTGGATTGTTGCCCCGGGCCACATCCGGTCGGACGATTGGTTGGTCTATTCGACCCGCAGTGACTTGCATAGTCTGGCGCGGATGCTTGCGTCTAGAACGTTCGCTGAAGGTCCTGAATGACACCGAAATACGCGCAAACCTGAAAGTCCGCTGCAGCCGACGGGCGGAAACTGACGATTAACCGCTCAAAGGCGATTTCACAGGTTTGCCCATCGATATTCACCAATGTCCTTGCATAGCCATAATAGGGGACCTGATTGAGCGCACTGTTGTAGCCAAAGACAGAAGCCCGTTCCAGGTCTGCATCCGGTGTGCGCAATCCAGATGCCGCAGCTGGCGCTGGAGGATTGGCCCAGTCATCGCCAAACAGAAGGCGCTGACTGGACTCTTTGCCAACGTAGAAGATGGGGGGCGGTGCATACTCGGTGACTTTGTCTGAGCAAAGGCTCAGGTAACTCATATGTGGTTTCAAAGCGGCTTGAACCGCGCCCGCCGGGGCCGACATGAAGGTTTCATAAAACTCAGACAGCCGCGGGTCGGCCAGGCCGTTTTCAATGACCTTGGTTCCAAGTTCTGTAAAGACGGTTGCCGGGCGGGTGAGCACGGGTTCAATTTGCCTTTCTTTTAAAGAAGTTAGCGATTGAACGCCGACAACAACAACGACATCACGTTTAAGAATTCGTCGCGCTGGCCGGGTGGTAATTCGCTGACGTCTGACACCGAATAATCAAGCGTCAGGATCATGTTCCACATTTCTGTAAGGTTGGCGGCATCGATGTTCGCTCGCAAACTGTCCGGGCTGGTGCTGCGAGGGACTTTGATACCCGGGGAAATATGTTCAGGAACGTAGTCACCAAAGAGGTTTTGGAAGTGATGTTGCATAGTCAGCCTTCCTTTGTTGGGCGACCGGGCACGCTTTGCGTTTATGCGGACGCCATATTTGCCTGTGTCCCGTTTCACCAGAGTATCTGGATTCGGAACTTTGCGGCAAAGTGCACAAGTAACATTCTAACTCCAAAGGATTAGATAGCATAGGTTGTGGTTCCGGGCTATGCGTCAGAATACGAAGGCGGCGAATGTTTCTGTTTTACCGTTAATGCGCTGTTACATGGAGTGCAGAAACCGGAACCTCACGAATAATCGGTACGTCTTGTGAGCTGGGTGCTTGAAGCTTTAGTTGTTCATCCTGGAAATACCTGACACGTACGCACAGTTGAGTTTCACGATAACAAGGTTATTGACTTCCGCTCCAAAGGTGGGAAAAAGCATTCCTGAAACAGTGAATTGATCAGGGTTTAGATAGGATCAAACGTATGGTGGCGCGCATTTACCAGCCGGCAAAGACGGCTATGCAATCGGGAAAAGCCAAAACCCAGCGTTGGGTTCTCGATTATGAGCCCGAGGTCGCCAAATCAGTTGAACCCTTGATGGGCTATACGTCGTCGTCCGACATGAAACAGCAAGTGAAACTGGTGTTTGAAAGCCAGGAGGAGGCTGTCGCTTATGCCAAGCGTCAAGGCATCGCCTATCGCCTGGAAAAACCTCAGGCACGCAAGGTGCGCGGGTCGGCCTATTCAGATAACTTCAAGTTCAACCGGCTTGCCCCCTGGACCCATTGACCCTGGGTCTCCTTGGAATTGGCGTTAGTGATTTGCCTGTTGAAACGTCAAAACTGATATCGACAGAAGCGCCCGCTATAGCGCAGAAAGAATTGGTTGAAACTGGTCTCAAGGCCCCGTAGCTCAGCTGGATAGAGCACTCGCCTTCTAAGCGAATGGTCACAGGTTCGAATCCTGTCGGGGTCGCCAATTTCTCTTTATCTTTTTGAATTGAATAGATGATTTTTGCTTTCGCGCCTGGTGGTTCTGCGAAAGACACCCCAATTTTTGCCGCAAAGGGTGAAAACGAATTCGGCTCGAGCGAGCTGTTTGTCTGCCCATCGGCAAAATCAGTCGTTTTGGATCTGCTGACTTTTGTTGTCCTGTGCCGCCGGCGGCGCGAGCTTCGTTCCAAATCTCACGTATCAAAATGCAAAAAAGAACCGGGATCGACTGATCCCGGTCAATGAGATGGAGCTAGAAAGTACGCCGCGCATTTAGAAGGCTGGAAGAGTTAGAATGCCGCGCGGCCAAAATATCAGGCTTTGATCTTGGCAAAGTCTCCCTTTGGCTGATTTACCATCAACGGGGTAACTTTCGCCTTCAAGATCGTGTCCAGATCCTCAGATCCATCTTCTAATGATTGAAGTGCCATGTCCAAAAAGTAAGTGCAAAAGGTGCGGCCGTCCTTGTCGGCTTCCTTTTGCGTATATCGTATCATACGCTTAATCGCTTCGACGGCCGGTTCCTGTTCTAGGCCCGCTACCGGTGTCTTGTTGGAGAGTTCAGACATAATACCACCCACCAGTGTTTCAGTCTTAGGATTTTCGCACTCAGAAGATCCTTCCGAATTCGCATGATGAGCTTGAAGCGTGAAACGAGCGTGATAAAGTATTCGTGTATTTCATGCGTGACTTCATTCTGGGTTGTGTCACCCGTGTCAGAAGTTACGTAGGTGAGGGAAACAGGAATTTGACGCTGCAAGTTCCCTATTTTGCGTCTCTTGGGCGCCCCATGCTGATTGCGCGTAATCAAGATCCGATTGCGGCGAAAACCCGCAAGGCGCTTGCCATTTTGGGATACTTGAGCCGTATCAGTGATTTGAGTGCGTCCCGCGAGGCGGTGGCGGATCTCTTATGGAGTAGCGCGGTAAGGCAGAAGGGCATGCAGTCGCTCCGGCAGGCGCTTAAACAACTCAAAACTGCGGAAGAAGAAGCCGGGCTCGATGTGGTGATATCCACAGCCGGGCATATTCAGCTGGATCAAGCCGAATTGCGGACCGATCTCCAGCATCTTTTGAAGATCTTGGACGCAGGCGATTCGGCGGGCTTTGAAGAAGCGCGGGCGCTTTGGCGCGGCGAGTTTATGGCCGGCTATGACGATATCGACCCGCAGTTCACCGAGTGGCTGCTGATCGAGCGCGAAAGAATCCGGGCTGAGGTGGTTGATGCAACGCTCAAACACCTGGATGTCTCTGTCATCGAGAGCGGGGCAGGGCACGTCGAAGCGGCGGCGAATTTTCTTCTGCACATGGATCCCGCTTTTGAACCTGCCCACCGGGCCTTGATCCGCTTCTACCTGAGGCAGGGTCAACGAGAGCGGGCCGAGCAGCAGCTTAAAGCGTGTGAGCGGGAACTGAAGGAACTGGATGAAGTTCCTGAGGAAGAAACCCGGGAATTGCTCAAGGAGCTTTCTGTATCCGAAAAACAGATCGCAACTGAAGAGACAGAAACGCCTCAAAATCCCGGTTTTTGGCACAGGCCATCAACTGAGTTTTTGGGCATTGATCCGCAGACATCGGACAACGTAGTCCATTTTCCACATATATCGATCATTTCCGGTCAGCTTAATCAAACGACAACAAATGATGGGTTGTATTTAAAGGAAGAAATCGTAGGAGGTTTGTCCGCATATAGAGCGTTTGACCTCTATCATGGGGAATATTTTGGTGACGCAGAAGGGCCTCAGCCGATTTTGATACAAGGGGATCAAGCCGGAAGTTACCTGCTTCGGTTCCAGCACAATGAAAGAAACGGCAAGGTATCGGTTCAATTTGAAGACCGGGCTGAGGGCCGCATAGTCTTCAGCGAAATAGTTGACCTAAAGGAATGGGACAGCGTTCAAACAGCTGCCAGCCATACCATCGGACGAATTCATACGTACGTAACAAAAAAATTGCGCAATCCGCAGAACAGTTCTGCCTTTGCCAGATGGTGCCAGGCTGAGGCGCTTTTGGTTAATTTTGACCCGGTTTCGGACCGGAAAGCGCTGCAAATCCTGAGTGAACTTGAGCGTCGACATAGCACATTTTCTATGTCCTATTCCGGCAAAGCGCTCGTAAATATTAAACAACTACTTCATTACCGTGTAGAGGACAGAACAAACAGGTTATCTTGGGAAGAAATTCTGGGGCTGTGTGAACACGCAGTGATGCTTGACCCTTGGCAACCTATCAATCAACGGGCTCATGGTTGGGCGCTCATACAATCGAACATGCCGGATCAGGCGCGACGCGCATTTTTGCAAGCAATCCGATTGAACAGCGTTGATCCAATAAATCTAATTTCTGCTGCAGAAGGTTTGGCTTTCGCTGGTGAAGTCGATATGGCGCGCGAAAAAGCTGAACTGGCTATGAACCTGTTCACAACGGTTCCTCGAGTATTTTATGAATATTATTCTTTGGTGTTTTTCGCATCAGAGGATTTTGAAACTGCGGCCAAAATCATCGAAAGAGCGTCATATAAAAGTGTTGTGGGACTAACTACGCGCGTTGCTGCCTTAGTTTGTGCAGGTAAGGAAGCTGAAGCTTTGGAGCTAATGAGCCGACAGAGTGATAGTTTGTCGGCAGTGGTTGACAAAGCCGGGCTTGGGACGGGCGACCCGGAAGAATGGGCGCGTAGAATTAATTTCTTTCAGGAGCCAAAAACGCGGGCTGCTTACGATAGAGGTGTTGATTTGGTGAAAAGGTATTTTTTTGGTGATAGAGCTTCCCTTGGATGAGTTAACAAAATTGCCGAGCAAGAGACCCGAGATAGGCGGGGTCCTTCCCATCGAGCCGGGATTGGTTCAGCTTATATGGTAATACGGTAACCTTTCTGCTTTCGGCGTCCACAATTTCGAATGCCATTAATTTCAGAACATTTTCCGGCAATCCGATTTTCCGGAGTTCAGAGGCCGGATCATGCTTTAATCGGGTCCGGCAACGTTCATCAATGCGCGCATTAGCAAGCAATTTGCCGAGGGCTACAATATTTTTTTGATAGTAGGGAAACCGGGCCATGATCGAAGTTCCATTCCAGAAGTGAGATTGTCCAGCCGGGGCGGGGACCCCGGTTAGACACGCGATCCTGGTTATCCGATTAGTCCGGCATTTCCTCATAGTGGCAGCTTGCCAGTGCCAGGCGGCCCAGTTCTTCGAAGTAGGTTTCGTCGCCAGCAGCGATGCGGGCTTCGTCAACCTTCGCCGGGATAACCAGATGAACCTTGTCAGCCGTGTCGGCATAGATTTTCATATCCGTTGCAAGGCCAAGGCTGGAGAGCGTTTCTTCCGGCTTTTCGGCAAACCGGGCACGCTCAGTGGAATCTTGGATGATTTCGCCGAGTTTCGCGCCAAGTTCCAGGTCATGGTCAGTAGTTGTGAGCGTGTGCATACTAAGACTCCATAAAATGGGTTGCATTTTTTTGCAAAAATCTGAAAAATTAATAATAACCTTTCAGAAAGCAAGGGGATTTAAGTAAAAGTAAAACTTGTGGGTGGTTTTTCTCTCGTTATCCCCTTGCTTGCTATCGATGTAATCAAAAATATGTTGTTATCACAATGGCAATTCATTATTTCTATCTAAGTGCAATTCGAAGCTGAGTCTCGTAGCGGAATTGTATACTTACGTGCTGTATTGGAAAACTTCAGTGAGCGATTCAGGTAAAAAAGGACGTTTTAAATGAATGGACTGAAGCCACAGGTATGTGAGGACCTGGTTCGGATTGGTCTCTTAGTTAAAAACAACAATACCTTGGTGGCGGCCAATACGATAGCGGCGCATGCGCTCGAACTGTTTATGCCAGTATTACAAAGGTTTGATGTTCGTCTGGTGCCGGTTTCTATTCCTGGATGTCCTATCCATTTTTGCACCGGGATACTAAAATTGCCGAAAGGGGCGTGGCTGGACGAGTGCGGCGATATCCGGGCAATCCCCGCTGGCGGCCAAGGCGGGGACAAGGTTGCTGCAGCGGTTGGTTGTATCGGTGAAATGACGGAGCGGCTCTGTCTATACTCTCTGGGGGAGAGTGACCCCAGAGTTGTATTGGCAAATGCTGCAGTGAACGAGATAGATCCGGCGCCGCTGATTGGTTTTAGTCCGTCTCAACTTGTTCAATTTACGGAAAAAAGGCCGGGGCTAATCAGCAACTGCGGAGGTTGTACGATTGCCTGGGATAAAGTCAGCGATCGCCGTGTTTTTCTGACTGATTTAAGCCATCAGAAAGAGACATATTTGCCGGCGTATACTGCGTTGTTTGATGAGCCGGTTTTGAATTTTTGCGGCGGAATTGGCCTTGCCTCAACTGTAGGATGTGCAGTGTGGCGAGATTTGAAGGGGGCTCGTGACCGGGCGCTGCTTGAGCTCATTGAGCGCGACGCGATCGCTCAAGCCTGGTACAACCGCCTGGGGATAACTCGGCTTTCAGAGGGGTTTTTGTCCAAAAAAGTTCCGGTTGACCTTCTGAATTTCCTGTCCGGGAGGTCACGAGCCTGGTCCGTGACACGCGTTCAAACCGATTTTCCGGTACATGTTGTGGTAGCGGTTTCGCACGTCGAAGATGGGAAAATGGCGGCCTTCGGGTCTTCCGCAAATTGGGATTTGCCGTCAGCGCTTTTGAGCGCACTTTGTGAGATGCTCCAGGCGGAAAACTCGCTGGACATGATGATTCAGGCCTATCCGGAGACACAATCAACCGATCAGACTGCACTGCCCAAAGTGCTGCGGTATGCCCGGACCGGATCCATCATTGCCGATTGGCCCGTTGAAGAGCAAGTCTCTGAAGACCCCACGTCAGATGATGAAACCTACTCTTATGAGCAGATGTTGGCTGCTTTGCAGCACAAAGACATCAAGGTTTGGGAGTTCAATGCGACGCGGCCGGATCTGAAGGTGCCGTGCATCAAGCTGTTTTCGCCGGAGCTGTGTACCTGGCAGCCGCGGTTTGGAAAACCTCGGCTCTTCAATGGTGTTGTCGAAAGAGGCTTACGGAAAACACCGGCAGACAAGGCTGAATTCGCCGCGCGGCCGTTTCCATTTTAGTGTTTCGCGAGGCACCAGCCGTTAGTTGACCGGGGTTGGACGGCCATCGGCTTGAGGTCTTGCCAAGGTCATGACCCAGAAATTGCGCCACTTGCCGTTATTCCGGTTTGTCCGTGCAATGCCGACGCGGGTGACGTAAGGATTGAGCAGGTTTTTGTTGTGGCCCTCAGAACCCTGCCAGCCTCGAAAAGCCGCAGGAAGGTCGGCGTAACCTGCGCCAAGGTTCTCCGCTGCGGCGTAGTTCGGATACTTGGCTTTATCGAGACGTTGCGATAGTCCGAATGCGCTGTGCTGCCACGTGTCCATACTGTCGCGCTGCGCAATGTGGCGGGCCATATCCTGAGAAACTGCATCAAGCGCCGGATCATGCTGCAGGTTATGAAGGCCATTTTGGCTTCGATACGCATTGATCATAGAGAGCATTGAGGAACTGCTGACCTGAACGTTAGTCAGGACCGGCCGGTCTACCAGTTCACTTTGGCCGCCAGGTAGAGCGCCGCACCCGGAAATAATCAGCAACAGTGCAATGAAAGCGAGATGGGATCCGCGGAATGTGACAGGTTCGAAGAAGTCCCGGATAGCTAACATTTAGGATCCCTCGCCAGGCCAGGAAACGCCTTCATCGGCAAAGAAGTGGTGCGGACCTGGATAGGATTCCACATAGGCCATATGAGTAACTGTGCCCGCAGTCTTCGAGTGATGATGCAGAAAAAAAGCGGGCGGCTCGAAATTGAACAAGGCCGGGCCTTTTTCTGTCAGATCCAGGACAACCTGATGGGCGGTGCTCGGCGCCAGCGTCATAATTTTCCCTGCAAATCCGGCGATAATCGGCCGGTGCAAATGGCCGCATAACAGCCGGTCAATGTGAGGGAAGGGACCGATGACTTCAGCTAAAGCCGGAGCATCGGTCAAGCCGATTGCGTCCATATGGCTGATCCCGCTAAGGGCGGGCGGATGATGCAATGCGATCAGGGTCGGGCGTTTGTCTTCTTCAAGGCGTTCTTCCAGCCAGGACAATTGCGCTTCTCCAAGAGCACCGTCCGGCCGCCCGGGCAAGCTGGTATCAAGAGCGATCAGCCGGACATCACCAATATCGGCTGTGTAACAGAGTTTGCCGTCAACGCTGCTGTCCATACCCGGATAACCGGCCATTTCACGGCGCATATCAGCAGTGCCATCATGGTTTCCCGGGATCATATAAACAGGCATGTCCAGCCGGGAGAGGATTTGACGGCCGAGCGCGTATTCGCGCGGATCGCTGGTGTCGGTGAGATCTCCTGTCAGGATTACCGCATCCGGCTTGGGAACATGCGCGTTCAAGGCGGCAATCGCCCGTTCGGCAAACATGTTGGTATCTGAGACGCGGTAACAAGCCAGACCGCGCGGGCGCAGGTGTAAATCGGTGATATGTGCAATGAGAGTCATCTAAACAGTCCCCGAATACAGACAGGATTCGTGTCTTTGACGATAGCTTCGGAGAGATTGAGAGCAAGCAGTGTTTCCCTTTTCCGAAAGCTCATGTAGGAGATGCACACAGGTTCTTTGGGGCCGACACGATCTGGAACAGCCCAATCATAGCGGAAATGAATTGCGATGGCAGAAATGCAAGAGGCAAACGGCGAGGAGATACAGTCGGAAGCAAGCCCGGAACAGCCTGTGCCCGCAATGAAGAAGCCGATCTGGCTGCGCATTTTCGGCCACGACGTGTCTGCTCCGCTGTTGCTGCTGGCTCTATCGCTCCTGCTGTTTGTTCCTGGCCAATGGACCGTGCCACCGCTCGACCGTGATGAACCGCGTTTTACTCAAGCAACAAAACAAATGCTGGAAACCGGTGATTATGTCGATATCCGGTTTCAAGAAACGGCCCGGCACAAGAAACCGGTCGGGATCTATTGGCTACAAGCTGCTGCGGTGAAACTGACCGGGCATGATGCAAGTGCTCCACTATGGGTTTATCGATTACCGTCTCTCATCGGCGCTGTTTTATGTGTGCTGGCGACCTTCTGGCTCGCCAGAGCCTTTATGGGACCTGCCGGCGCTTTGGTTGCGGCCGGATTTGTTGGCCTGTCCATCATTCTCGGGGTTGAAGCCCGGCTTGCAAAAACCGATGCCACGTTGTTTGCAACGATTATTATCGCGCAAGGAGCTCTGGCCCGTATTTGGCTGAAAGAAGCAAACAAACGGGCGTGGGGGCTTGGTCTCATCTTCTGGACCGCGCTTGCAGCCAGCGTTTTGGTGAAAGGACCGGTCGGGCCGATGGTGATCGGTTTCACGGTTGTGTCACTGATGATTTCACGGCGGAAGATCGCCTGGTTCAAAGCCGCATCCCCGCTTCTTGGTCTGCTGTGGTTTTTTCTGCTGGTGTTGCCCTGGTTTGTGGCGATTTGGATTGCCACCGATGGAACATTCTTTACCGAGGCCATTGGCAAAGATCTTTTAGGCAAAGTCTCGACGGGGCAGGAAAGCCATGGGGCGCCGCCATTGACCCATCTAGGGGCCATGTTCGGCGTGTTCTGGCCATTGCCGGCGTTTTTCCTGATCGCTCTGCCGGTAATCTGGCGCGAACGTGCTAGCCCGCTGGTCGTCTTTTCTGCCTGCTGGTTCTTTCCAAGCTGGATCGTCTTCGAATTGGTCGCAACCAAACTGCCGCATTACACCATGCCGCTGTTACCGGCCCTGGTGTTGCCAGTTGCGGCGGCCTTGATCGAAGGGGCCGGCGCTGAAACACGGAAATGGGTCCGGTGGATTGCGGCGATCCTGTTCGCTGTCCCGGCAATCGGCATTGCGGTTGGCGCATTCGCTGGGCCATTTGTTCTTGGAACTTGGCCGTCACCGCCTGGGGCGATCGTCACCGCAATAGGCGCCGTTTTTGCTGTAGTAGCGGCAACCCGGCTTTTGCGCGGCCCTGCGCTTTATGCTTTGCCGCCAACAGCACTGACTGCCATTGCAATTGCGATTGGCGTTTGGGGCTTTTCGGGGCCGGCATTGACCACAATTTGGGTAAGCCCGCGGTTGGTCGCAGCCATGGACGAGATCCCGGGCTGTGCCAATCAAGAAGCCAGGCAAGTGGCAACAACCGGTTTCCATGAGCCGAGCTTCATTTTCCTGGAAGGTACGGACACCAGAATCATTCCGGCGGAGGGGGCTGCGAAATTCCTGGCGGACGAGAGCGCAGTTGGTGCTGGCAGCTGCCTGATTGCGGCCATTGAAAGCCGGCACGAAGAGGCGTTTTTGGCATCAGCCAAAGAGATTGGTCTTGTACCAGAGGTGCGAAAAAGGGTAGAGGGCCTGAATATCAACGGCGGCGATGATGTCGATATCGCGCTTTATCAAGCTGCCGTTAGTGGAACAAACACACAAGGCGGCGATGAGCAGCAGTAGTCGGATGAAGCGGATTTGGGAACGCATGCGTGGCAACGCCCGCCGCGCGATGCTGCTGTATTCAAATCGAGAGGAACGGGGAGAAGCACAGCGCAAGTCTCTTCCCCCAGGACAACGTCCTCAGGATATCCTTGCGGTCCTTTTGCTCACTGTTGGGGTTGCGGTTGTTGCCTTTGATGCGCCGACGTATCCGTGGCTGAACTCTCTGCCCAATGAATACCGCATAGCGTTCCGCTCGTTCACGGACCTTGGCAAAGCTGACTGGATCCTGGTGTCAACCGGCATTCCATGCCTGTTCCTGCTTGCGTTGGATGGTGGCCGGTATGCCTTCCGGATCCGGATGGCAATTGGCGCGGTTTTCACTTATGCCGCTTTCATTTTCTATAGCGTTGCTGCCTCAGGAATCGTGGTTCTTGTTCTCAAGTGGTGCCTTGGGCGTGCCAGACCAAAGCTCTATGAAGAGGTCGGACCGGTCCATTTCGATTTTCTTGCGCTCAACGGCAAATACACCAGCTTTCCCTCCGGGCATTCGACGACCGTCGCGGCGCTGGCAACTGCGCTCTACTTCATTTTTCCGGCCTACCGCTGGCTGATAGTGGTGAGTGCCTTCTGGCTGGCCTTTTCGCGGGTTATGGCCGGGGCGCATTATCCAAGTGATGTAATCGCCGGAACACTCCTGGGCATCACATTTACTTTCTTCACTGTGCGTGCCATGGCCCGGCGGCGCATTGGTTTTCATATCGCGGAAAATGGCAACATTGTTCCAAACATGACTTATGTGTCGGCCAAGGCCAGCGCACGGGCTGTATGGCAGGTGCTGCGCGGCCAGCGGGGCGCAGACCGGATCATGCCGGGCCGGACCGTTACGGGTGAGGCTGACTGATTTCATGACACAGAGCTATCTTGAGGCGCTGACCGCCACCAAGGGAACGATCGCGGTGACCGTGGTGGTGCCGGCGAAAGACGAAGCGCAAAACCTGCCGATCCTGCTTGATGAAATCGAAGAGGCACTGACTGGCCGGACCTTCGAAGTCATTGTCATCGACGACGGGTCCACAGATGGTACGGACATTGTCCTGCAAGATTATGCCGCGACCCATGACTGGCTGCGTCCGGTGCGGCATGAGAAGTCTTGCGGTCAAAGCTGCGCGGTCCGCACCGGGCTTCAGCATGCGCGCGGAGATTATGTCGCAACGATTGACGGTGATGGTGAGAACAATCCGGCCTATATCCCAAAGCTGATCGATGCCTTGGACGCGGCCGGACCATCGGCAGCCTTGGCCGCGGGCCAGCGCCTTGGACGTAAGGCAAGCCTTGGCAAACGGTATGCATCGAGATTTGCCAACAAGTTGCGCGGTGCCATTCTAAAAGACAATACAAGGGACAGTGGTTGCGGCCTAAAAGCGCTGCGTCGTGAGATCTTCCTGCAGCTGCCCTATTTTGACAGCTGGCACCGTTTCTTGCCGGCGTTGGTGATCCGCGAAGGATACGGTGTCGTGCATATTGATGTGCAGGATCGGCAACGCCGTCACGGGACATCGAAATACGGTATCTTCGATCGAGCATTGATTGGTGTGCTGGATCTGTTTGGGGTTTGGTGGTTGCGCCGGCGTCGGAAAAAAATTCCAGAAGTCCGCCCCCTGACCTAAATTGCCGCCACATTTCCCGCGCACTAGACCCCAACTTGCGCGTCAACGACTGGAACGAACCTGACATGGCTGCCCTATACGACTGGCTTTACGCAGTCTTCATCGAACAATTTGATTTTTGGATCATCCTTGGCTTCTTCGCGCAAGCCATGTTCATGATGCGTTTTGTGATTCAGTGGGTGGCATCTGAACGGGTTGGCCGTTCAATTGTTCCAGTCGCCTTTTGGTTCTTCTCCATTGCCGGAGGAACACTTTTATTGATTTACGCCATCCAGCGTCAGGATCCGGTGTTTATTGCCGGGCAGGGGCTTGGGCTGCTGATCTACTTCCGGAACTTGTGGCTGATTTTTAAAGAAAAGCGGCGCGACCCAACCATCTGATCGCGCCTCTTTTTGCCGTTTGCGGAGCACCGGGTCGATTTAGGCTGCGTCCATCACTCGGGCCGATCCGGATACCCGGATCGAACTGCCTTTTTCACTTGAGATTTCGGCGGTGATCCGGCTGGGCAGCCCCATGTCGACGCCTTGATTGATTTCGATCTTACCGCCGTGCGGCCAATCGATATCCCGCAAATACCCCGCATAGGCCGCGCTGGCTGCCCCCGTTGCAGGATCCTCATAAACACCTCCGGACGCAAACGCATTGCGCGTATGAAAGAGCTGCGGCGTTTCGCTATAGCCTATCAGGATGGTTACCCAGCCATAGTCTTCCATCAGTTTGCGGCCGTCTTCTTGATCGTACGTCATGTCCGCAACGGCCTGGCGGGAGGTGAGTGTCAAAGCAAAGTGATCTGCACCACCGTGAACGATTGCCGGTGGGATCTGCGGATCGATCTGATCAGCCGTATATCCAAAAAGGTCGAGGACCTTGTTCAGGACATCTGCCGTGGCTTTTTCGCTCCGTGTCGGCGGAGATTGCAATGCCGCCTGATAAAGCTCTCCGGATGCTGCACCTTCGACTGTGATTTCCGCTTCGTTCAAAACCAGTTTGTATACGCCTTCGCCAAACTGGCGGGTAAGGGCGGATCCCAACGCGATCGTGGCATGGCCGCAGAACGGCACTTCGGATTGCGGGGAGAAATAGCGGACGCGCCAAGCACTGTCGCCCTCGGGCATGGCAAAGGCGGTTTCGGAAAAGCCGACATCGGCGGCAATCGCGCGCATGTCATCTACGGACGGATGTGCGTCGCTGATCAAGACGCCGGCCGGATTGCCGCCTTGCTGGCCGTCGGAAAATGCAGAGATACGTTGAATGTCCATGGTGGGAACCTTTGAGTTCGAATTGGTCCCCACCATTTTGTAACAAGTGATATTGATCGCAATACAGTCAAACCATGAAATTTGTTCATGGTATTGATCACTTATTTGAACGCCTTATCCAGAGCTTGCCCAAGATCCTTGATCAGGTCTTCGGGGTCTTCCAGGCCGATGTGAAGCCGAATGGCGTGGAGATCCGAATCAATTGGTGTTGCCGAGCGCATGCCTTTCAAACGAACTGGTATGGCCAGGCTTTCAAAACCGCCCCAGGAATAACCGAGGCCGAACAAAGTGAGGGCGTCCAGGAACGCGTGGGCTTGTGCTTCTGTCGTTCCTTTGGCGAAGTTAAAACCACAGAGGCCGGATGCCCCGGAGAAGTCCCGTTTCCAAATCTCGTACCCAGGATCGCTCTCCAGCGCCGGATACCGCAACGCGCCAACGGCAGGCTGATCTTTCAGCCAATTCAAAACAGTGGCCGTGTTTTTTTCATGCCGTTCCAGACGTACCGACAGAGTTCTGAGGCCGCGCAGACCGAGATAAACATCATCAGGGGCAACATGGCTGCCCATGGCACCGTGCAGCTTATCCAGATTGTCCCAAGCCTTCTCACTTGCAGCGATGGTCCCGAGCATGGCGTCAGAATGGCCGACGATGTATTTGGTGCCGGCCTGGATCGATAAATCGACGCCGAAAGACAGTGGCTGGCAATAGAGAGGGCTGGCCCAGGTGTTGTCCATCAGAACAGTCGCGCCGATCTCATGGGCCGTTGCGGCAACTGCCGGAATGTCCATCATTTCGAAGGTAAGGGATCCCGGTGCTTCGGTGAATACAGCGGTCGTGTTCGGTTTGTACAGAGATTTGATGCCAGCCCCGAGGGACGGGTCATAATACTCGACCGCGACATTCAGGCCGGGCAATACGGTATCGGCAAAATGACGGGTCGGGCCGTACGCAGTATCCGCGATGAGAATATGGTCGCCCGCTTTAACGCAGGACAGGATCGCCAGAGAGATCGCATTTAGACCAGAATTCGCGAGTTTTACGCCCGCTGCACCTTCGATCTCCTTTAAGGCATCTTCTAGGGAATCAGTCGTCGGATTGCCGCGCCTTGCATAGGAGTATTTCTGACTGCCGGTAACAAGCGTTTGGCTGTCTGGATAAAGAACGGTTGAAGCATGAACAACCGGCGGATTGACGAAGCCGTGAAAGTTCGCCGGATCCCGTCCTGCATGCGCCAGCTTCGTTTCGAGTTTTGTTTCCGATTTGGAAGTATTGTTTTTCATAGTGTCCTGCTTGTGAGACGGGGCGTTTGAATTTTGGGGCCGGTTAGAGACAGTGTTTCACTGGGTTTTACCCAGCAAAGCCAACATGTCTAGGCAGCATTTGAGTACGATGGAAAAACTGCTTCGAATTGCCATTTTTCCCAAGTCTTTTTTTCATTGGTATTAGGGAATTATCGCAATGGTCCTTTGATTTCTCCAGTGTCGCGGGCGGTATTTCGCGCCTCAGGAGGACTATACTGATGACCAACCTTATCAAAAGCATTTTGCTTGCCGCCACCGTAGGCGGTTTCTCTGGACCAGCCGCAGCGTCTACCCTGGACGATGTAAAGGCAAATGGTTTTTTCACCTGCGGTGTCAGCCAGGGCAACCCGGGTTTTTCCAATCCGGACAATGAAGGCAACTGGAGCGGCCTGGATGTTGATTATTGCCGCGCTGTCGCAGCCGCGGTCTTGGGCGATCCGGAAGCGGTAAAATTCCGGCCGTTGTCTTCGCCAGAGCGCTTCACAGCCTTGCAATCCGGTGAAATTGATCTGCTTTCTCGGACCACCACCTGGACTATGTCCAGGGATACCAATCTCGGCGCGAACTTCGCAGGCGTTATGTATTACGACGGCCAGGCGATGATGGTGCGTAAGGAGCTTGGGATTACATCGGCCATGGAATTGGCTGGGGCTTCGGTTTGTACTGCCACCGGTACGACCACCGAATTGAATGTCGCCGACTTTTTCCGTGTCAACAAAATGGAATACGAAGTTGTCGCCTTTGAAAAGAATGACGAGGTGACTGCCGCCTATGACGCTGGCCGTTGCGACGTTTATACGACCGACAAATCTGGCCTGCATGCCAATCGGTTGAAGCTGACCAATCCGTCTGACCATATGATTCTGCCGGAAGTCATTTCGAAAGAGCCGCTCGGTCCCGTTGTCCGCCAGGGCGACGATCAATGGTTTAACATTGCCAAGTGGACTTTGAACGTTCTGATCAATGCTGAGGAACTGGGTGTGACCCAAGCCAACGTTGAGGAGATGAAAGGGTCTGATAATCCAGCTGTGAAGCGTCTTCTTGGAATCGAAGGCAATTTCGGTGAAGCGCTTGGCCTCGATAAGGATTGGGCCGTCCGCATCATCGGCTCTATTGGCAACTATGGTGAGGTCTTTGCCCGGAACGTTGGTGTCGACACACCGCTGGGTATTGAGCGCGGGCTCAACGCCTCCTGGACAGATGAGGGCATTCTTTATGCCCCGCCGGTCCGCTAGGCCTGCCGATACCCTTATTTGACAAAATTCCGGCGGTTGGTTGATCCGAGCGCCGGTTTTTTATCAGAAGCCGTCGAGGGGAGTTCCTTTACGGTACTCGTCTTACTTGACGTTGGGGTGATTACCTAATGGGCAGCCACTGCGCCGAAACTAGACATGTTCGCGTTTTGTGCAGCCATGGTAACCGTAATCCTACTTTCGACCGAGAAATTTATCGAGATAACGCCAGCAAGTACTTGACCCGAACTCCTAAATGCCATCGTATGGAGAGCGTTGGATCGGGGGGACGATTTCCGGAGGAACTGGCCTTGACGGCTGGTATTCACCCTGTTTGGGGGGTGAAGAGGAGGTCTGCCCAACCCGACCCGACTAAATATAAAGTATGGGTAACAAATAAAGGCTGCATATCCATGTCTAATAAAATCCTTCCGCTCGTACTCGGCGCCGCTATGGGTGTCGCTGCGACAGCTGCTGGTGCGACGACGCTGGAAGACGTCAAGGCAAAGGGTTCCATCCAGTGTGGTGTGAGCCAAGGTCTGCCGGGCTTCTCAAACCCGGATGCTCAGGGGAACTGGACTGGTCTCGACGTTGATCTCTGCCGCGCGATGGCCGCAGCAGTTTTTGGCGACGCGTCTGCCGTTAAATTCACTCCGCTGTCCGCTAAAGAGCGTTTCACTGCTCTGCAGTCCGGCGAAGTCGACGTTCTGTCCCGTAACACAACCTGGACCATGTCTCGTGACACCCAGTTGGGTCTGAACTTTGCTGGCGTCAACTACTACGACGGTCAGGGCTTCATGGTTCGTAAGGATCTTGGTGTCACGTCCGCTCTGGAACTGTCCGGCGCATCTGTTTGCACCAACACTGGTACAACCACCGAGCTGAACGTTGCTGACTACTTCCGTGCCAACAACATGCCGTACGAAATCGTCGCTTTCGAAAAAGCTGACGAAGTTGTCGCTGCATATGACGCTGGCCGTTGTGACGTTTACACCACGGACGCTTCCGGTCTGTACGCTCAGCGCCTGAAGCTGACCAACCCGGGCGACCACATGGTTCTGCCGGAAATCATTTCGAAAGAGCCGCTTGGTCCGGTTGTCCGTCAGGGTGATGATGAGTGGTTCAACATCGCTAAGTGGACTCTCAACGCGATGATCAACGCTGAAGAAATGGGCGTTACATCTGCAAACGTTGACGAAATGAAGGGTTCCGACAACCCGTCCATCAAGCGTCTTCTGGGTGTTGAAGGTGCCTTTGGTGAGGCAATCGGCCTTGGCAATGACTGGGCATACAACATCATCAAGCACGTTGGTAACTACGAAGAAACCTTCAATGCGAACGTTGGTCCGGACACTCCGCTCGGCATCTCCCGCGGTGTGAACGCACTGTGGTCGAACGGTGGTTTCCTGTACGCACCGCCGGTCCGCTAATCCTCTTATGAATTGAGGATTTCTGGGGTTCCGGCGGCATAGCTGCCGGAACCCTCAATAAATTCTACGCAGATATAACCGGAAAACATCCGGACATGCGTGGGGAACACACCTGCTTTCTGCCGATAGGGGAACGCTCTTTCAGGAGCGTTATCGAAGAAAGAGGTCTACGCCACGTCCACGGTGAGGCCATATCAAGGGCCAGAGATGCCGGGCGTGATAACTTGGGCGAGGTTCTATGTCAGTCTTGGAGCAAGACTCGGCTGGGGCACCTGCGCGTGCCTCGCTGGTGAATGATCCGAAAGTGCGGGGGCTGTTCTATCAGGTGCTCCTGATTGGAACATTGGTTCTCTTCGGATACTTCATAGTCACGAACACGATAGCCAACCTGGAGCGGCAAAACATTGCCTCCGGTTGGGGCTTTCTTGAAAATACAGCCGGTTTCGGCATCATCCAATCGCTGGTTTCCTACTCGGAAACATCGTCCTACGGACAAGCGGTTTTTGTCGGCTTCCTCAACACACTGCTGGTGGCCGTCGTTGGTATCTTCTTTGCAACAATCATCGGGTTCGTTGTCGGGATCGCCCGGCTGTCGAACAACTGGGTCATTTCGCGGATCGCGTATTGTTACGTTGAATTGGTCCGGAATATCCCACTGCTGTTGCAGATCTTCTTCTGGTATTTTGCGGTTTTGCGCGCTGTGCCGGGCAAACGGGAAAAGTGGTCGTTCTTCTTCGACACTTTTCACCTCAACATCGCAGGCCTTCGCATGCCGAGGCCGATTTGGGAACCGGGTTCTGGATGGATCGGCGTCGCCTTGATAGTTGGTATCGTGGCTTCAGTTGTCGTTTCAAAGTGGGCGCACAAGCGCCAGGATGAAACGGGTCAGCAGTTCCCAGTCTTCTGGACGGGCCTTGGACTGATTATCGGGCTGCCGGTACTCACTTATTTGGTCACCGGAATGCCGATGTATCTGGAGCATCCGAACTTTATTGAAACCGGTCCGATTTTGCGGCGTGGTTTTGAATTGGGTGTCGGTTTCAACCTCATCCCGGAATTCCTGGCTCTGACAGCGGCGCTGGCTATTTACACGGCGGCCTTCATCGCGGAAATCGTTCGTGCGGGTATTCAGGCGGTCAGCCATGGCCAAACTGAAGCGTCTCATGCACTTGGTCTTCGCAACGCACCGACGCTGCGTCTGGTGGTTATCCCGCAGGCAATGCGCGTGATTATTCCGCCGCTGACCAGTCAGTACCTGAACTTGACGAAGAACTCCTCACTTGCCGTTGCTATTGCCTTCCCGGATCTGGTGTCCGTCGGCGGTACGGTTCTCAACCAAACTGGTCAGGCGATTGAAATCATCGCCATCTGGATGGCGGTCTATCTGTCGCTCAGCTTGATCACTTCAGCATTCATGAACTGGTACAACCAGCGCATGGCGCTCGTGGAACGGTAAGGAGAGCGGCATGTCAAATTCACAGTTGTTCCAAATAAGAACTGAAGAGGCGCCGCTTCTGCCGGCGCCGGTTTCCACCACTGGTGTGATCGGATGGATGCGGCAGAACTTGTTCTCATCCATTGGTAACACGCTTCTGACCCTGGTCGGAATCTACATAGCCTATTCTCTGATTACCCCGTTCATTCAGTTCGCTTTTGTCGATGCGGTCTGGACCGGAGAAAACAGGGAGGCCTGCCTTCCGTCAGATGGTGGGCATAGCGGGGCTTGCTGGGCCTATGTTGAAGCGTATCTTCCGCAGTTCATCTATGGCCGGTATCCGGTCGAGGAACGGTACAGGGTCGATATCGTCTATGCACTGTTTGCGCTTCTGCTCGTGCCTTTGGCAATTCCAAGCGCACCGTTCAAGAAGATCAACGCGGTCCTGTTTCTCGTCGTTTTCCCGATCGTTGCCTATTTCCTTCTGACCGGTCTGGTCATTGGGGATTCGGTGATCTGGCCGATCGTTGAAACTGCTCAATGGGGTGGTCTGCTGGTAACGCTGGTGATCGCAGTGACAGGTATCGTGGCGTCCTTGCCGCTCGGTATTGCGCTGGCCCTTGGACGACGGTCTAAAATGCCGATCATCAAGCTGGTCTCGATCATCTTTATCGAGTTCTGGCGTGGTGTACCGCTCATCACGGTTCTGTTCATGTCCTCAGTGATGCTGCCGTTGTTCCTGCCGGAAGGCGTGACCTTCGATAAGCTTCTCCGGGTTCTGATCGGCGTGACGCTGTTCTCAGCTGCCTATATGGCTGAGGTCGTCCGTGGTGGCCTTCAGGCGATTCCGAAGGGGCAATACGAAGGTGCGATGGCGCTCGGACTTCGGTTCTGGCCGATGATGTATCTGATCATTCTGCCGCAAGCGTTGAAGCTGGTGATCCCTGGGATCGTCAACACCTTTATCGGTCTGTTCAAAGACACGACCCTTGTGCTGATCGTCGGTATGTTTGACCTCCTTGGCCAAATCCAGTCGTCCTTTACGGATCCGACCTGGTCGACGCCAAGTCAGGGCCACACCGGTTATCTCTTTGCAGCCATAATCTTTTTCGTCTTCTGCTTCGGCATGTCGCGATACTCCATCTACATGGAGAAGAGGCTGCACACAGGGCACAAACGCTAGACACTGAACAAGTGCAGGGCGCGCGATCAGACGCTGCGCCCTGCGGATCGAAATTTCTGGAGAGATACTCATGAGTGAAAATGCAGTAAATGCGGAAGAGCTGGCCGCTGACCGCTCGAAAATGAAGGTTTCGGACACGGATGTCGCGATCGAAATCAAAGACATGAACAAGTGGTACGGTGACTTTCACGTCCTGCGCGACATCAACCTGCGGGTGATGAGCGGAGAGCGGATCGTGATCTGTGGCCCGTCCGGTTCCGGCAAATCAACAATGATCCGTTGCATCAACCGTCTGGAAGAGCACCAGGCCGGCAACATCATCGTTGAAGGCACTGAACTGACCGACGATCTGAAAAAGATCGACGAGATCCGCCGTGAAGTCGGCATGTGCTTCCAGCACTTCAACCTGTTCCCGCATCTGACGATCCTGGAAAATTGCACCCTGGCGCCGATCTGGGTGCGTAAGATGCCGAAGAAGGAAGCCGAAGAGATTGCGATGCACTACCTGGAGCGGGTCAAGATCCCGGAACAGGCGCTGAAGTACCCGGGCCAGCTGTCTGGTGGTCAGCAGCAGCGCGTGGCGATCGCCCGGTCACTCTGCATGAACCCGAAGATCATGTTGTTCGATGAGCCGACATCGGCGCTCGATCCGGAAATGATCAAGGAAGTGCTCGACGTGATGGTTGGTCTTGCCGAAGAAGGCATGACAATGCTTTGTGTGACCCACGAAATGGGCTTTGCCCGTAAAGTGGCCAACCGGGTTATCTTTATGGACGCCGGCCAAATTGTTGAGCAGAACGAGCCGGAAGAGTTCTTCACCAACCCGCAACACGAGCGGACGAAGCTTTTCTTGAGCCAGATCCTGCATCACTGATCTCAGCCACCTTGTTTGGCGTTCCAAAAACAAGAAGCCCCGGACTTTTGTCTGGGGCTTTTTTCTTAGAAATTTATTAGACTGGCACCAGTTTATCGACCGCACAGCCAGCAAGCATCTTCAGCGATTCCGGATCTTCCCCCATACGTGCCCGGATCGAAATTCCGTGGATCACCATGGCCAGTATTTGACTGGCCTCGAACGCTGCTGCTTCGCTGATATTACCTTTGCCGTGATAGTGGATAAGCTGGCCGAATTGGGTGTCCATTCGAAGAATGACAGCTTCCAGCGCGTCCTTGAAATCTTTGTCCTGCAGGATTTCGGTCGGAAGAGTGGAGATAGCAAAACATCCATATCGCGCGCCGGTGATATCAGTGTGCCCGGTGTAAAGGTCGATGGCAGCACTGAAGATTGCTTTGAGTTGTGGTTTGGCGCCTTTTTCGGCGAGTGCAGCGTCCCGCAAATGCGCTTCCATCTTGTCCGCAAACCGCGTGACCACCTTCAAGAACATGTCTTTTTTTGAGCCGAAGGCGGAATAAAGGCTTGGCCGGTTCAAGCCGGTTTCAGCAGCGATCTGATCCAAACTGGTTGCCGAATACCCGTTTTTCCAAAACACCTGCAGGATTTGATCCAGCGTTTTGTCTTCATCAAATGTCCGCGGCCGGCCGCGTTTGGCGCTTTCTGTCATTTTATACTACTTCGCATAAAATGCTCGACCTGTCTATTTATATGCGATACGGTACAAAAAAGGGGATGATGTCATGACAATGTTTGACGAGATTGAAGGAAAACCGGCATTTGGATCGCTGGCCTGGGGGACGCGGACTGGCGCCTACAGCCACGGCCGCCTCACCACTTATGAAAAGCTCAGTGTTTTAGGAAACATGGGAAAGATGGCGGGGCTCCAAGGGTTGGATGTACTGGCCAGCAAACTAGGGCTGATGAAGGCTTATGGTGCGGATTTGGAGGGGCTACTGCCGCCAACAACCGGTTTGGTCACTGATAGCCTTGCATTTGCCGATGAAGTGCTTGGCGAAGAGATTTTCCAGCACAGTTGGCGGACTTATTATTGGGGCATGCTGTTGGGCGGTTATCGGGGTTTGGAAATCGACCGGGAAATACTGTTTTCAGCGGCGATTCTTCATGATCTTGGGATGGCAAAGGATCGGCCGGTCCATCCGTGCACCTGTTGTTTTGCTGTTCATGGTGCGGAACGGGGTAAAGCACATTTGGTCTCAATGGGGCACGATCCGGCCAAGGCGAGAAAAGTTGGCGATGCGATCGCCCTTCATCTTAATGGCTATGTTTCTAACCGCCTTTATGGCGTCGAAGCGCACCTATTAAGCCGTGGAGCCATGTGCGATGTTTTTGGTTTGGGAAGCAAACGGGTCGCCCGGGACACCCGCCGGGCCATATTGGCGCACCATCCCAAAGGAGACTTGTTGAACGGTTTGGAGATTTGGCCTGGCCATCACTTAAAAAACACCCGGGGCGATTTTCTTATCCGTTTGAACGGGGGCGAAAAGCACGCGGCTCAGCCGCTTTCCCTGCAACAAAGTCCTAGATAACCGGGGACTAGAAATGGAAAAACTTCTGCCGGGATGATCGCTGTTCTAAGAAGTTTTCGGGACCCCGGTTGATCGGTAGCGAATCAGTTTCTGGCTTTATTTCGTCATCCTGTTCTTTTTTGCAATGAAGGAAGTTCTGTTGGGAAGAAGTACTTAGGTAAAAAATGTAGTCAGATTGTATATTTAGGAAATGTTCATCATGAGGTGGCCAATTGCCCTTACGTAAAGTGAGGGCGCTCCAATGAATTTGTTACAATCTGATTTTCAGAAACGGTTGGAATTCGCTGAAATTGATAGTCGGACAGTTTCAGCTTTGCAGGAGATTTGGCCGGTCATTCAGCCAGCTCTGGATGGCTTGTTGTCTGACTTTTACGCGCATGTGGGAAAGGTTCCCGAACTGGCCAATTTGGTCGGGGCCCAGCAATCGCGATTGGTGAATGCTCAAAAGACTCATTGGGAAAAGCTTTTCACAAGCGGTTTTGATGAAGACTATCAGCGCAGCATCAATACCATTGGTCATGTCCACTGCCGGATCGGCCTCGAGCCTAAGTGGTATATCGCGGGATATAAATTTGTCCTCGTTCGCCTCAATAAGTTCCTGGTCAAAAAGTACCGCAGATCGATGAAGGATCTCGGGAAGACACTTGAACATGTCACTGCCGCAGTCATGCTGGATATGGACATGGCAATTTCCACCTATGAAGAACAATTGCTTTTGGAACGGGCGGAACAGGCCAAGCGCCTCAATCAAGCGATCGAGACCTTCAGAACACGTGTTGAGGGACCACTTGCGGAGGTCGACAAGGGAGCCGCTATCGTTTCATCTGAATCCCGGAACCTTTCATCTTTGTCAGAGGGCGCCCTGGAGCAGATTGGCAACGCACAAACTTTTTCTGCCGAATCCAATTCCAGCGTTCAAACAGTTGCGGCCGCCACCGAAGAATTGTCCGGCTCTATACGGGAACTTTCAGAGCAGGTGATTGGCGCTGCGCGAATTGCAACAGAAGCCTCTGAAGGCACAGAACAATCTAGTGTTCATGTCAGCAGCCTGGCCGGGGCAGCCCAGAAAATCGGTGATGTGGTCGGGCTGATTCAAGCAATTGCCGAGCAAACCAACCTTTTGGCGCTCAATGCCACAATCGAGGCTGCGCGGGCAGGGGAATCTGGAAAAGGGTTTGCAGTAGTTGCCAATGAAGTCAAAACCTTGGCTGGACAAACCGCCAAGGCAACGGAAGAAATCAGCCAGCAAGTTGGAGAAATTCAACAGACGACGGAACGAGCCGTCCAGTCGATCGCATCCATTTCCGATGTGATCAAACAATTGGATGAAATGACAACATCCATCGCCGGTGCTGTGGAAGAGCAGGGGGCGGCGACCCAGGAGATTTCTCAGAGCGTGAATGTTGTTGCCTCAGGGGCTCAATCTCTTGAGGAAAATATTCGCGGTGTTGCGGACGCAGTTAATGCGACCCATGACGCTGCAAATACTTTCCAGTCGGCCGCCGGCGAAGTGAACCAGAGTGTCGACAGCATCTCCGATCACATCAAAGACTTTTTTGAAACATTGAAAACCGGGACCTAAGAGATCCAGAACTTTCCCGTTTTTGATCCCCTAAGGCTCCATGAGTAGGAAATCTTGCCTGCCATAAACAAGTTAACCCTGCCGAATTCTGCAGGGTTTTCTTTTATTGGGGTTGGCAAACCGATCAGGCCGAGCCTGTTAGCACTTCCGTATCGTCGCGGGCGCCCCATTCGGACCAGGAGCCATCATAAAGGGACAGGTCACGGGCTTCGAGGACAGTGAGGCCGAGCGTGAGGATTGCCGCAGTCACGCCGGAGCCGCAGGTTGTGGTAATGGGTTTGGAAAGATCCACACCGGCAGCTTCATAGACCGGCTTCAGCTCCTCCCTTGTTTTGAAGGTGCCGGCTTCTGAAATAAGGTTGGTAAAGGGCAAGTTTTTGGCGTTCGGCATATGACCGCTTCGCAATCCCGCCCGCGGTTCCGCAGCTTCTCCGGCGAAGCGGGCCGCAGAGCGCGCGTCCAGAAGCTGCGCGTTCTCAGAAGTCGTCAGGGCTTTGACCGCAGCCAGATTGGCCACCGCGCTGTTGTTCAAGCGGGCCGTGAAATGGCGCTCGGGGCGCCGGACCGGATTGTCGTCCGCAGGGCGGCCTTCAGCGGTCCATTTCGGCATGCCGCCATCGAGCACATGGACGTTTTCGACACCAAACGTCCGGAAAGTCCACCAGACGCGTGCGGCGGAGTAAAAGCCGAAATCATCATATACGACAATGGTTTGACCGTCGCCAATTCCAAGTTTCCGCATGGCGGATGAAAACACATGCGGCGCGGGCAACATGTGTGGCAGGTCGCTGTTTTTGTCGCAGATCTCGTTGACGTCGAAAAAAACTGCCCCGGGAATATGGGAGTCCGGATAAACCGGTTTGGCATCGGGCGTTGTGACCGGCGGCATCCATGCATTTACGACAACCACATCCGGCGCGTTGAGATGATTGGCCAGCCAGTCTGTGGAGACGAGCGGATGATAGGTCATGAATCAGTCCTTGTGTTCCAGAAGGCCGTGGGCCTTGTGCCAGTCTTCGATCGATTTGTCCGGATAACCCTCAAAATGAGCGTGGCCAGGTCCCTCAGGCACGTCAATCCATGCGGGTTTGTCCTTCAGCATGATGTGAACGGTTTCCGGCGTTTGCGGCAAGGCCGTATCAATGGACCCAGCGTGGGGATGCAACAACTCCGGCCAGCGTGGATCCCAGAGCCAGAGGTGGGAGCCGCAAGCCCCGCAGAAATGACGTTCGGCCGGGCTGGTCTTGCCGTCGATTTTGGCGTGATAGACCGATTTTTGGTCTGCACCCTCAACCCTGAGGCTGTGCGCATCCGCCATCAGATTGATCGCATAACCGCCGCTGCCGGCCAATTTGCGGCAGATCGAACAGTAACACTTCATGAAGGGGTACGGAGCTGCGCTCTCCACTTCAAACGTGACCGCCTTGCAATGACAGCTACCGGCGAGTTTCATCTGTAGAACTCCCTGTCGTGATCAATCTGCCAGGCGAAGCCGGACCCGGCGGTTTTGCTTGCCCTTTTTTTCGCTTTTGCCGAGCGTGAGCGGTCCTATTTCCGACGTCCGGGTGACATGGGTGCCGCCACAAGGCTGCAGATCGACATCACCGCCAATCCGCACAAGCCGGACCCGGCCAGCCCCGCGCGGCGGCTGAACGGACATGGTCTTGACCAAACCAGGATTGGCGTCCAGTTCTTCATCGGTGATCCATTCGAAGGCGACATCGTAATCACCGCTGGCGAGGGCGTTGACTTTCTCGCTGACGGCTTCCTTGTCGAGCGGTGTGTCGCCCATGTCGAAGTCGAGCCGGCCTTCGCCGTCGCCGATCTGACCGCCTGTCACAGGATATGGCAAGGCAACAGAAAGGAGGTGCAAGGCCGTATGCATGCGCATCAGCCGGTAGCGGCGCGCCCAATCAATATGCGCTGTCAGTTTCGTACCCGCGTCCGGGAGGGTTTGGCCTTCAGCCGGAACATGAACGATGGTCTGCTTGTCTGCATCGTAGACCGTTGTGGCAATCTCAATGCGGCTGCCATCATCCAATTCCAGATAACCGCTATCGCCCGGCTGACCGCCACCGGTGGCATAAAAGACCGTCCGATCCAGGACGATCCCGCCGAGGTCGTTCACCACCACCACGTCCGCTTCGCAACTGCGCAAATAGGCATCATCGCGGAAGAGGGGCGTGGTCATGTGAACAACTCCTTGGTTTGAATTTTGAATCTCTGCCAAGGATGCATAGTGCTCAATCAGGGTCAATCCACGGGCTGTGGTTTTGACAGTGGAAAAAGGGTCAAGAATTCGCTTTGGCGACCAGCAGTTTGAGCGCAAATGTGCCCATGATGCCGGCGAACAGCCAGTCGAATGCCCGCATCACCTTTGGAGAGGACTTGAGCAGTCTTGCAAACGCACCGGCTCCCAGGACCATCAGCGCGCAGATCGGCATACCGAGGACCACGAAATAACCGCCGAAAAACAGAAGTTTAGCGGTGGCATGCGGATCGCTTGCAGACACGAATTGCGGCAGGAAGGTCACGAAAAATAATACAATCTTTGGATTGAGGATATTGACGCCCAGCCCTTGTAGCCAGACCCGGTGAAACGGCTGTTTTTTGGTCTCAACGGCTTCGAGGGTCATTGATGTGCCATTCCGGACAGCCTGAAACGCAAGCCAAATAAGGTAACCTGCCCCGATGACCTTGAGGATGGAAAACGCTGTTGCCGATGCCGCTAGCAACGCTGAAATACCGATGGCCGCCAAAATGGTGTGGATGACGAGGCCGCAAGTTGCTCCGAGAACGGCGGCCAGACCCGCCTTGCGGCCCTGGGTCAAGGTCTTGCTCATAAACAGCGTCATATCGGGGCCCGGCGTGATTGTCAGGACCAAAGCCGCCGCGGTGAAGGCAGCTAGGACAGCGGGTGTTGGGAAAAAGTCAGGCATCAGGGCGCAGTCCTTTTAAATGAGCGTCGCGCACAACAACGCAAACGATCTTGTCTGTCAAAAGAAAATTTTTGGGGGACAGGCGCGAGAAATAAGGACAGGCGCTAAGTCCTTAACTTTTCTTGAGAAGTCTCAGCCCTAATGTCAGTCAGGGATTGTTCCGGGGGATGGTATGCCGCTAATCAAACTTCTTGTCTGCCTGTGCGGCTTGAGCTTCTTGTCCGGATGCGCTGCCGTTGCCGTTGGCGGTGCCGTGGTGGGGACTGCAGGCACTGTTGTTGGAACCACGGTCAAAACGACAACAAAAGTCGCCGGCGGCGCCGTCAAACTCGCCATTCCAGATGGGGATGATGAAGAAGATTGAGGCGACACATGTCCGTGCATTCGGCTTAAATCACAAAATCGGTGACAACAAACGGGCGCCTTGGGCGAGGACCTGGAAGGCGTAGCTGCGGGATTGGAATGCGTCGGGCCAGGTCAGGCGGGCGTTGGCAAAGTCCTCTTCCAGCATTTTTTCGACCTTGCCGATCATGCGTTCGTGGGTGAACCACAGGGTCAGTTCAAAATTGATCTGGAAGGAACGGTTGTCCATGTTGAGGGTACCGATCGATACCAAGTCGTCATCCAGCAGCGCCACCTTTTGATGCATGAAGCCGTCTGTATAGCGGTAGACCTTAACGCCGCGCTGAACCAGGACATCCTCGTAAGCGTGGCTGGCCAGCCAGACGGTCCAATGATCACGTTTTTCCGGCAAAAGAATCCGCACATCGACACCGCGCATGGCAGCGGCCGCCAATGCGGTTTGCACATCTAGAGACGGGACGAGGTAGGGGGAGGTAATCCAGAGCCGGTTTTTTGCCCGTGCAGCGACCTCAACATAGGCGATCGCACATTCTTCAAGCTTGTCGGCTGGACCAGTCGGCATCACCAGTATCGATTCATCTCCTGGCATTGGGACATCACTGACTTGCGGCAATTCAATTTGGGTTCCGCTGGCCCATAACCAATCTTCCACAAAGGACAGGGCACAAGCGACAGTGGCGGGGCCTTCGATGCGCACATGTGTGTCCCGCCAGCGGCCAAACCACTTGCTGCGGCCGATGTATTGATCCGCCACGTTGTGCCCGCCGACAAATGCTTCGCGGTAGTCGATCACCACCAGTTTGCGGTGATTGCGGTAGTTGAGCCGCATTGGCCCGAGCATTTTTAAGAACTTGTGGTTTTCATTAAAACCACAAACCTTGACCCCGGCGTTGGTCAATCGGCCGATGAAGTCGTGTGACAGAGCGTGGCTGCCGACGTCATCGTACAGGAAATAGATGTCGATCCCGTCCTTGGCCCGGGCAATCAGGGCATCGGCCATCTCCCGGCCTAAGGCGTCGTCGTGGATGGCGAAGAACTGGAAAAAGATCACTGACTTGGCGCGGGCAATCCCATCCTTGATGGCCGTGAAGGTGGCCTCACCGTCGATCAAGAGATCAGAGGTGTTGCCAGCCAGGAACGGCATGCCGGCAACCCGCGTGAGCACCGGCCAATCACGGGTTTCTTCGTGATCGGTCAGTCCGAGTTCATCGGCTCGGCGGGCTCGTTCGGTTCGTCCAAGCGTTGTCTGGATTTTGGCGTAATCGGAAAACGACCGCCAGCCGAAGATGAAATAGAGCGGAACTGTTAGGTAAGGCAGGAAGAACAGGGAGAGGAGCCACGCAACCGACCCCTGGGAAGTGCGGGAATACATTACTTCCCGCACAGCGCAAACAACGGCGACAGAATAAAACGCCAGAAGCGCAGCAGCGACCAGACCCAGGTTGTTGGCCAGTATATCCAGCCACGTCAGGTCGGTCGCGGCATCCTGGAGGACCCGTTCGGTACCGGCTAGGCCGTCTTTGAGCGCAGGATCATCAGAATTCATGCCCGGTCTGGCGCGATTCGCTCCCCCTTGGTTTTAGGCAAATGGCGGCTTAAGGCTGGTTGTCCGTTCGAGCCATCCCGGCACAGGCAGGTTCTTCGATTTCAAGAACTCCGGATTGTAGAGTTTGGACTGGCTGCGGGTGCCGTGATCGCAGAGGATCGTCACGATTGTGTGCCCGGGGCCCAGGTCTTTGGCGAGACGTTTGGCGCCGGCAAGGTTGATGGCACTGGAGCCACCCAGCAGCAGGCCTTCGTGTTCCGCGACGTCAAAGACGAGCGGCAAAGCTTCTTCATCTGGAATGGCATAAGGATAGTCGACTTTCACATCACCAACGATCACGGTCGAGCGCCCAAGGCCAATGCCTTCTGCGATAGAGCCGCCGTCGGTTGCCTTGGCTTCACCGTCCTTGAAGAGGTGGTACATGCCTGCACCGAGCGGATCGGCACAGCCAATTGTCACGCCGGGTTTTTGTTCGCGCAGGAAGGTGGACACTCCGGCCAAGGTGCCGCCGGAGCCGACAGCACATATAAAGCCGTCAATCTTGCCGCCGGTTTGTTCAAGGATCTCCGGCCCGGTTGTGAGATAATGGGCATTCCGATTGTCGAGATTGTTCCATTGGTCGGCGAACAGGACACCATTCGGTTCGGTTTTTGCCATTTCTTCAGCAAGCCTGCGGGCAACGTGCTGATAGTTGTTCGGATCTTTGAACGGTTTTGCCGGGACTTCCAGAAGCTCTGCGCCACACATGCGCAGCATGTCCTTTTTCTCCTGGGTCTGGGTTTCCGGGATCACGATCACGGTGCGGTAGCCGCGGGCGCTTGCCACCAAGGCCAGGCCAATACCCGTGTTGCCGGCAGTGCCTTCAACAATCACACCGCCGGGTTTTAGATCACCGCGGGCTTCCGCTTCCAAGATCATCTGCCGGGCAGGGCGGTCTTTCACCGATTGCCCCGGGTTCATGAATTCGGCTTTGCCGAGAATTTCGCAGCCTGTTTCTTCAGAAAGGGCTTTGAGGCGGATAAGCGGTGTGTTGCCAATGGCATCAACAACAGATGCGGACACAGACATTCAATCAATCCTGACTGGTAGATGCGGACAGCGGGGCGGTCCGGCAGACATTGTATGTAGCTGCAGACGCTAATGATCTGAACGCCTGCGATCAAGCTTGCAATGTAAGATCTGTGATGGCGAATGCCATATCTTTGCTGGCAATTTGGCGTTTGATGGCCGTTTTCAGGAAAAGTAAAGCTTGAGTTGTTCTGCTCTGGTTATGGATAACTTGGCATTTTTGGCCTATTTATCCCGAGAATTGATCCGGTTTCAGCGCCAGTGCGTAGGTGGGGTGTTGACCGGAATAAAAAGGCCGCTATGAGAGTAGAGATGGAAAAGAACGTGACCGGGATGGATGAGTTGCTGGCTGGCTATGCCGCCGGAACCCTGACTTATCCGGCTCAGGCTTTGATTGGCGCTCATCTTGAATTGAGTGATCAAAGCCGCAGTTACGTCAATTCTCTGGAGACATTGGCCGGAACTGGCCTAGCCGACAGTGACCCTGTCGCCTTGTCTGATCGGGACAATCTATTGGAGTCGATCTTCTCTGATGATGATCCGATCATCGGCGGAGATATTGGCCTGCCGGTTGACGGGAATTCCTCGGATGTGCCGCAATCGCTTAAGACCATCATCGGAAAACCTATGAAGGACTTGCCCTGGAAAACTCTTCTTCCAGGCGTAAAAGAATGCAAGCTCGGTGAAATCGACGGCTGCGATACGAGCCTGTTATGGATCCGCGGCGGACGCCAGATGCCGTCCCACACCCATCATGGAACAGAGCTGACGCTTGTTCTTCAGGGGGGGTTCTCAGATGAAGGTGGTCATTACATAACCGGTGATGTGGCTTTTGCCGATGGTGACATAGATCACAAACCGGTCGCCGATGATGGCGAGGATTGCATCTGTTTTGCGGTTACCGCCGGACGCTTGGAACTGACCGGTCCTATTGGCCGCTGGTTTGCCCCATTCATGCGCGGCTGATCAATCCAGAACCTTAGACTTTGCGTATTAAAAGCAAGGACCTAAGGAGATATATTTGTCCAACAATCACTATGTTGCCGCCCCGTCCGACGGAGCTGCATGGATTACCGGTGCGAGCTCGGGAATTGGCCGTGAACTTGCGCTAGACCTGGCCCGGACTGGTTGGCAAGTCGCAGTGACCGCACGCTCGGAAAAAGGCTTGAGCGAGCTTCAGTCTGAAGCGTCTGACCTTCGCGGCGGCATTCATGTGTTTGCAGGGGATGTGACCGACAGCAAACAGATGGCCCAGCATTGCGCCGATATTTCTGCCAATTTCGGCGGGTTAGCACTTCTCATCGCAAATGCCGGAATTTACCTGCCGCAAGACGGCCTTGAGGGTGAAATCGAGGCTTACCGTAAGATCTTCGACGTCAATTTGATGGGCACGGTCAATGTGGTGCTGCCCGCTATCGCAGTGATGAGACAGGAAGGGCAGGGGCAAATTGCCCTTGTATCCTCCGTTGCCGGTTATCGCGGGTTGCCGACATCGGCGGCTTACGGGGCAAGCAAAGCTGGTTTGATCAACATGGCGGAAAGCCTGAAGTTTGATCTGGACCGTGCCGGGATCCATATTCAGGTCATCAATCCCGGATTTGTCGATACGCCAGCGACGAAGTCCAATCCGTTTCCAATGCCTTATCTGATGTCACCGGATGACGCGGTAAAGGCCATTCGGAAAGGTCTACAGGACCCGGACGCCTTCGAGATTGCTTTTCCCAGACCTTTTGTCAGACAACTCAAAGCCCTAAAACTGTTGCCCTACCGCCTCTATTTCAAACTTGTTCGCAAATCGACAGGTTGGGACAAGAAATAGGCCGGGTCTTGCCCGGCTTAAGTTCTGTTTTTTCTCAAGAGGTCTTTTCATAGACCATCTGGCGCACATCGATGTTGCCGGCCCTAAATCCGGCTTCGCAGTAATGCAGATAAAACTCCCAGAGGCGCTTGAAGCGTTCATCAAAGCCCATGGGGCTGATCTGTGGCCAGGCCGTGCGGAACCGCTGGCGCCATTCCGACAAGGTACGGGCGTAATCCTGCCCGAAGATTTTTTGCTCGGTTAGGTCAAGGCCGAGAGACTTTCCGATTTCCGTAAGTTTCTCTGGTGGCGGCAGCATGCCACCTGGAAAAATGTAACGTTGGATGAAATCGGTGCCCCGCCTGTAATCCTCAAACATCCGGTCTTGAATGGTGATGATTTGGAGGCCGGCTTTGCCGCCAGGTTTCAGGCAACTGGAGACTTTTTCAAAATAGGTCGACCAGTATTTCTCGCCGACCGCCTCGAACATTTCGATCGACGCGATCCGGTCAAATTGGCCTTTTTCGTCGCGATAGTCCTGAAAGACGATGTCGACTTTCTCATTCAGCCCGGCATTGAAAATCCGTTCTCTGGCGTAGTCGTATTGTTCCCGGGAAATGGTGAGGCCGCGAACATTTGCGCCGATCGTCTTGGCAACATGTTCGGCAAAACCGCCCCAGCCACAGCCGATCTCAAGAACGGAGTGGCCAGGTTCAATGCCAGTCTGCCGGATCAAGGACGCATATTTTTCTGTCTGAGCTTCTTCCAAATCCTTGGTGTCACTGTTGTAGAGCGCCGAGGAGTAGGTCATCGAAGGATCGAGCCATTTTTTATAAAATGCGTTTCCGAGATCGTAGTGCGCGGAAATATTGCGTTTGGAGCCGCGTTTAGTGTTGGCGTTTAGCCAATGGCGGACCGACAGCAGCAAACGGGTGAGCGGGCGGCCTTGTAGGGCTTCAAGCGTCGAACTCTGGTTGATACAGAATACTTCCAGGAAGGTCGTCACATCCGGGGAAGACCAGTAACCGGCCATAAATGCTTCGCCAACACCGACATCACCGCCATTTACGACCATCTGGAAGAAACGCCAGTTGTGAATTTTCAGAACACCTTTTGGTCCAGGCTCCACACCGTGGATCAAAAAAATGCGGCCATCCGGGAACGTGATTTCTAAAGAACCGAAGCGGATTTTAAGCGCCAGACTTGCGGCGATCTGGGCAAGACGCGGCACGCCCCTCAACTCATTGCGGATATTGTCGCCGGTCAAAACAATAGGCCCACTCATACCGAACCTCTTGAAATGTTATGTGTCGTTTTCTGCCATGGGTCTGGGGCGTTGCGCCGGTCCGCCTGGTAGTCTCTTACATCTTTTGCGGGCCGTTTATGGAATGGTACACGCTTGCGCCAGATTTTAAAGGCTTGCCAATGGATTGCGGCCATGACCTTGAAAGTAACGAGCGGCACACGCAGGCAGGCGAGCAGGAGATTGTAGGTCGTTGCAGCTTCGTGGCTGCCGGAAAAGGTTGCCGATAACAGAGGCCCTTTATCGTCGGTTTCCAGGATCCGAATGCGGACATCTTTACCGGGTGGCAGCATCCGGAAATGGTAGTGCTGCTCCATGCTGATGAACGGTGAAACGTAGAACTCTTTCTTCTGATCCTGGCGGACGCCGGCATCGCTCAACTGTCCATCGGTGACAGGCGCCACATAAGTATGAAGGCCGCCAAAGGTGTTCCTGACTTCATAGACGATCGCCGTCAGCGTGCCGCTTTCGCCGTAAGCATAATAGACACTGAGCGGATTGAAGCCGTAACCGAGAAGGCGCGGATAAGCGAGCAAAAGAATACGGTCTGCTGGCGGCAAACCCTTCTGGCTCATAAGCCTATCAATGTGGGCGCGAAGACTGCTGCCGTCCCGTGGGCCGTGATCCTTTTCATGAAACGACAGAAGATTGAACCGGTTGACTGAAAAGATGCGGCTTTGCCGCGCGGCGTCCGGCAACCGGTCCAAATCAATCAGCAGGTTGAACACCTCATAGGAGAACCGGTGGGTTTTTGGTTTCATCCTGTGATGCATAACCGCGCCTTGAAAGAGTGCCATCGCCGCATCCGGTGGTGGCCCATTGTCAGACATCCGGTTTTTGGATTCTCCTTTCCTCATTCGGCAGCTTCCAAAACTGAATAGGGCTCATGCTGTTGCTCCCACGGGAGCACCGCACCGAGCGCTTTTGCGACGTTGAGGCCGGATACAAGGCCGTCCTCATGAAAGCCATGTCCATTCCAGGCGCCGCAAAACCAGGTGTTGTTGACACCTTGAATGTGGTGAAGCTGCTTTTTCGCAGCCAGAGCGCCAGCATCAAATTGCGGGTGGTCGTAGATGTATTTGGCGAAAGTCTTGTCTTCACGCGGTGCTTGAAACGGATTGAGGGTCACGAAAACCGGTTTTGAGCGATCCAAGTTCTGCAACCGGTTCATCCAGTAGGACACTGTTACATCTTGGGTTTCGCCAGCATCCCGGTCTGACATGTAATTCCATGATGCCCAGACTTGTTTCTTTTTCGGCATGAGGTCTTCATCCCGGTGCAGGTAGACTTCATTCGGCCGGTAGCGGATGGCACTCAATATCCGCCGTTCTTCCGAACATGCATCGCCGAGCATGGCAAGGCTTTGATCGGAATGGCCCGCTAAGATCACCTGATCAAAAGTGTCTACATGACCGGTGATGTCGCGGACAATTACCTTGCCTTGTTGCCGAAGGATTTCGACCACTTCGCAGCCGAGTCGGACTTTGTTCTCAAAAGGCGCGATCAGTTTCTGAACGTAATTGCGGCTGCCACCAGAAACTGTGCGCCATAGCTGACGGTCCAAAGATAAAAGGCGGTGGTTGTCGAAAAAAGCGACAAAACTTTCTGCAGGGTAGGCGCGCATCTCGTTGATTGGCGTGGACCAAATGGCCGCACCCATGGCGAGCAAATAGTCGTTGATGAAGCCTTGGGAGTATCGCTCTGCCTCCAGATATCCGCCCAGCGTCTGGCCTGCGAGTTTGCCATTTGTAAGATCTACGACCGACTGCTTGTTGAAACGCAGGATATCGCGCAGCATCTTCAAAAAGCGGGGGGACAGGAGGTTTTTACGCTGCGCGAAGACCGTATTGAGCGAGTCGCCGGACCATTCCAATTTGCCGCAGTCCGCAGAGAGCGCAAAGCTCATGTCGGTGATCTCGGTGCCAACGCCCAGATGATCCAGCAATGCGGTGAAGTTGGGATAGTTTAGTTCGTTGTAGACGATAAAACCCGTGTCGACCGACATAGGCGTCCCATCATAATCGATGTCCGCCGTCGCGCTGTGCCCACCGGGCCGCAAGCGTTTTTCGTAAAGTACAATGTCGTGATGGGCGTTCAGCGCCCATGCCGCGCTGTTTCCAGAAATCCCTGAGCCGATGACGGCAATCCGCATGTCTTTTCCTTTGGCCTTAAAAGGCCGTTTTGATTTCCAGAGCCGGAAACCAAAACGGCTGAACAATTAAGTTTCAAAACGGTCTACGGCCTTGCATAAAATCCGGATCACGCAGGGCAATGAAATTTATGAGAAATTTCCAGTAAACGATGAACACCGTTGAAAATGGTAGATTGGTGCATCCCACTATTCAATACGCCAAGCCCCTGAATCAAAAGAACCGGCCTACTGGCCGGTTCAACTGAGATTTGTCCATGTGGGAGGCGGCCCGCTCCGAAGAGCGGGCCTTGTGACCTGTTCGCGGGGACTAATGGCGATCAGGCTTGTAGGGTATCAACCAGCCAGGTCCAGGCGACTTTCACCCGAGTGGTGGCTGCGTCGAAGAAGGCAACAACCTTCTCCCAAACCAATTGGCCGAAATCTGCAATTTGAAGCATCGTGCCTTTGCGGACCGGCTCATTGCCCGTTTCGATTAGTTCGACAGCGGCAGCATTCACGCCATCATTGATGACGCGGCGTGTCACCATCAGAGAACCTTCGCTGATCAAGCGGGATTCATCCTTGCCAACCACCACAGTTTCCGGGGCTAGGGCGTTGACGACCACCGCCCGGCCATCTGGTAGGAGATGGGTTTCGTTGGTGCTGACTTCGGAATCGTAAATGACCTCTCCATAAGAATCGATTAATTCGACCCAAACGGCTTTACGTCCTTGCAACTCAATTTCGCCAACCCAAATGGTCAATTCACTTTCCAGCGGATCCTTTTGATCAAAGGACGCCGATGCCACGGTGACCGCGAGGCGGTCTTCCGGCAAAGTGATGGTTTCCTGCGGCAATGGATTGGCAACAGCGCTTCCCGCGAAAGCGAGGATGAGGCCAAGCGCAAATGCTCCTGCTTTGGTATTCCGTTGCATGATCGCCTCCCGAGGCTTCAACAACAAATTTCACCGCGCTCTTGGGGCCTATTGCGATCGTGGTCCATTTTTGGACTTCTTGACCAAATTCCTTATGCTTTTTGTTTTTGTTCGTGAAAGCGCCCCTTTTGCGCAGCCACTATTCTGCCATTATCGCACCACAATCTGGTGAATGGGTGTAACATACATCACAAAACGCGCTATTTCCGGTTACTTTCCGTTAATAAGTGTGTCTTCAATACCTCAGTGCAAGCAAAATCACGTCCAAGTGATCGAAATACGCTCGCGATAATTGACAATAAAATTCGTCTTTCGATTGTGGTGTTGCAAAATCAGCACGCAATTTGGCCGGTTTTTGCCGCGTTTTTTAGGGTCAAAAACCACCGATTAATTTTGGATATCTTCGTTTTAGGCTGGTTTTTCACCGCCAGAGGGGCACCGGCAGCGAAGAAAGTTATCATGGCCTCACCCAGGCGGCTGCTGCCCAATTTGCGGTTAAAGCAAACTGCCATCACTTAACGTTAAATGTGTCAGGAGGCCTTTCTAATTGTGAAACCCAAGAAATGGGACAGTGTCAAAAAATGCAAAAAGGACTTTTATTCTGAAGTAGAGAATAGTTTAAGGAATTTGTAATTAAAGGCGAAGCTAATGCCCTTACGGAAAAAGAAAAATATATGCATCCGATACAGAGGGATAACGCAAAATGACACATGTGAATAATATCAATGCCAAAAAGAAGCTTTCAATACTTGCTGTTGTTCTTGGCTCTGCCGCTCTATCCGGTACTGCCTATGCTGATAACATTGTTGTCGGTGTTGAGGAGCTGAATTACTTTCCGCATTACACCATGGACGGTGGTGAATATGGTGGATTTGGCCGGGCGCTCTTTGATGCCTGGGCTGCCGATCGCGGGCACACGGTCGAATACAGAGCATTCCCGATTAAGCGCCTCTTTGAAAATCTTGTCGAAGGCAAGATAGACATGAAATATCCGGACAACGCCTATTGGTCATCGGATATGAAAGACGGAAAGTCGGTCGTTTATTCGGAAAAGGTGGTTGAATACATTGACGGCGTATCCGTGAAGCCTGGAAACGTCGGCAAAGGTATGGACTCGGTCAAAAAGCTTGGCACAGTGCGTGGCTTCACGGCTTGGTCTTGGCTCGATGTAATCAATTCCGGTACTGTGAAGGTGTCGGAGAACAAAGCGCTCGAAGGCGTGATCAAACAGACTTTGGCAGATCGTGTTGACGCCGCCTACGCGAATGTTTCCGTGATCCAGTATCAGCTGGACAAGATGGGAAGTGCTAAGGCGCTAACGTTCGACCCAGACCTGAAACATACCCGTGACTTCTATTACGCCAGCACCACGACCAAGCCGCAGTTGATCTCAGATTTCAATTCTTGGATGGCAGATAACGCAGCCAAGGTCGATGCCTTGAAAGCAGAATATAAGGTGACACTCGACTAACGGGCTGACCGAACTGAATCAAAAGGCCCGGCCAACGTTTGGTCGGGCCTTTTTTGTATTTCTATCTCTGAAAACTGGTCTTTTCATAAAGGAGCGTGATATGACCCGCGTCGCTTTACCGAATGCGACTGCTAATAAGGAAATCCGTTAGAAAACCAAAAATCGACGTAAAACACATCCGCTTCTTTTTGAAAGCCAAGGGTGTTGATTGCGTTGTATTCTTCAACATCTGTGGCTGCGTATAGATGCTTTCCAGTTTCCGGATTATAAAGCCGTGCAACACTGTCATGGTTTGTTCCGCTACTGTCTGCAAAGGCATAGAAAACGATACCTTCATATGTATACGGGTTGTCTGATTGCTGAAGATACTGAATTTCTGCATCGTTGGTGGTGAAGAAATGATGTCCTGTTTCGGTGTTCAAGCCCCGATGGACCGCAACGCCGGTATCTGGTGTTGCGCCGGTTACAAATGCGCGGCCCTCAAACTTGAAACTTGGCATGGTTTCCAGAACAAGGTCTTTCTCTTGTTCACTGGCTGTGTAGAAGTGCGATCCGTTCGCTTCATTCAAAAAACGATAGGCCGCTAGATTTTGGGCTTCAGACAGATATTCTGTCATGGACGTATCAAACGCCTGCAAGGCGCCGTCTATTGTGGTGTCGATAACTTCAAGACTGACAGACCCGCCTTGCTGGTCAAGAAAGGATTGCAAATCGGCGTCTGAAAGACTGTCAAAGATGCCGTTGAAGGCGGTTTCCATTTGTTCTTCAGACCAGACAGTGTTGCCCATCAAGGCAATCCGAAGGGTTTCAGTTTTGAGATTAACGAAGGCGGTTTGCCCAATATAAAGGTGGATGCCGTCTGCAATTTCACTGGCAAGGGGGGCCCCTAGATCGGTAAACGCTTTTGTTGCCAAGGTCTTCAAGGGGCCGAACCCCGGTGGTGTTCCAACAACCGGCCCTAGATCGCCGCCGATGCCTGTCAATACCGTTGCATCGGAAGCCCCATCATTGGTCAGGGATGTTTTGAATGCGTTTCTTATTTCGTCAGGGGAGGTCAAAAAATCTGGCAAAAAATAAACTCCAAACAAATAGTGATTCAGGTTGCAGTGCTAAAGTGATGTGATCAGAGATGCAACTAAAAGTATACATTCGGTAATTGCAGTGAGAGGGCTGGGGCGAGATTTTGCTAAATCAGCAAATGGTCAAAATGGAGCCGATGAGATGGATGCTGGGGGGAGGGAAAGTGTTACGAGAGGGCGCGCCTCCGGGGCGGCCGATTTCGTTGGGTTTATGACTTTTCTGTCCAAAAGGTCTTTGGTTTTGACGTTCTTGCTGCTCGTAGGCTGTGTCAACGGGACCCAAGCAGATCCTTCAGAAAACGGCAGCTTTGGCGCGCTGCTTTCAAAGAGCGAACATGTTTTCTTCAGCGCTGGCGCGAGTTATGCCGTTTACCGGCGGGGGGAGATCATTGAGGCAGGAGCTTTTGGCGTAGCAGATCTGAAAACCTGGCGGAAAATGACAGCCGGTACGCCTTTGCGCATCGCATCCTTGACCAAGCCAGTCGCGGCGTCATTGATCCTGGAAGCTGCCCAGGCTGGATCAATCGATTTGGGCAGCTCCTTTTGGGAGCATGCCCCGCAATTCACAAGGGACTGCGCCAGATACAAAGAGTTCTTCAAACAAAAAAAGCTGCGCTATCTGAATGGCGTGACGTGCGGGGATCCCAAGATCACGATCAGGTCGGTTTTAACCCATACGGCCTCTGCTCCGATAAATACGCGTTTTGCGTATAACGGATTTCTGTTCGGCAAATTAGTTGAAGTCCTTAATGCGGTGAACGATGGAAAATCAGCCGAGGAGATATTTCGGCATCAAATTATCGTCGCGATTGGACTGGACCGGTCAGCCGCGGGCGTCAGCGACCCCGGTGGTGCGGATGTCATCGAAGCGCTGGCACCTCCACATAGGCTGGATCAGGAAAACCAGCCTGTGCCGCAGCGTTTGTTGGAACACCCCATCAATACCGGTGCAGGATTTATTGCCTCTGCGCCCGATGCAGCGCGCGTTTATATTACGATGATGAACGGAGAATTTCTTTATGAGGGTCTCGCCAACGACCTTATGAAAAAGGTCGTTTTGAAAAATGGCGCACTGTCCCCCTATCGGTACGGGGTGTTTGTCGAAGATCTGAGGGGGCGGACGCTGGTTTGGCATCGGGGCTGGCAACCCGGCAACTATACGTCCCTCTGGATTCATGATGTCGACAGCCAGACTGGGATGGTGTTCTTGTCCAACACCGATCTCCAACCAGTTACAGGCGATTTCAGTGGTCACACGCTCGCGGATAATGGCCTTGCAAACCTCTTTCTGAGGTGGCAAAGCGCCTCTGCAGATAACAGATACAGATAAGGAGGCGTCCGGCTTCATCGAACGCACCGTCCTAACGGTGGCGATCATCTAGCTTTGGGATCTTGGGGTTGGCGTGCCCCACTATGGTTTGCGGATTTTTCAACGCTCTGCCGGCGTTAAGAGGCGCGTTTTGACAAAAGCAGAGAGCGTTATTCGAAGCTCACAACAATGGTGCGTGCTTAGTGCTACGTCTAACAAAGTAAAGGAAAAGAGTGGCTCCCTGAGTAGGACTCGAACCTACGACCCAGCGATTAACAGTCGCTTGCTCTACCAACTGAGCTATCAGGGATCACCGTGCGGCGGTCAGTGCGTCACCGCCCCCGTCGATGGAGATGCGTATAACGCAGGCTTTATCCGTTTGCCAAGCCCTGAAATGCGTTTTTTTCTTCTTCGCGATATTTTTTTGTCAGGTATGTGGAAAACTGCAATTTATTCAGGTGGCTAGCGGTTTCTTTCTCTTGTTGAAAGTTGCGTGATTTCAAACGCGCTCCAGATCGGGAATGTAAATCCTGACAGGTCACCTGGAATTTGAAACCATCAGCCTCTCAACCACTATTCTCGGTAGGCAGTCCGCGCTTGTGCTGCCGGAAACTTCCGGCTACGAAGGGAAATGACGGTTCCGGTACCAAGTGTTTTGGTCCGGATGAAACGGGAATCTGGGAGGTCGTTAGTCAACGGCCAATCCGGAGCTGCCCCCGCAACTGTGAGCGGTGAGTGCTGGCGCAAAACCCACTGGTGTTTCTTACAGGACTTTCTGTATGCAGCCGGGAAGGGGCGCTGGAAACTTGGAACTGCGAGCCAGGAGACCGGCCGTCTTTTTTGCAACTCAAAACGCTGTCGGGCGGACGGCGGGGAGAATTTGGTGACAAACACGACCGGCCACCGGGCCACATTTGTATTTGGCGGCGCACGCTCGGGCAAAAGCGAGTTTGCCGAACAGCTTGCCAACACGTCCGGACTTCAGAAATTCTATATTGCCACAAGCGCCGTCTTCGATCCGGAGATGAGTGAAAGGATTGGTCAACACAGGCACCGCCGCGGAGCCTCTTGGACCACGATCGAAGAGCAGATCGATCTTGCGGGTGTTTTGGAAAAAACGCTCGCCCCTGACCGGGTCGTCTTGGTTGATTGCCTGACTTTGTGGCTCTCCAATCTGACCTACACCGAGAAAAGAACCGAAGCAGAAATCAAACGGCTCCTGTCCGTTTTGAGCGCACCAGCCGGTCCGTGCATCTTCGTTTCCAACGAAGTGGGCATGGGCATTGTGCCGGAAAACAAACTGTCGAGGTCGTTCCGCGATGCGCAGGGGCGTCTCAATCAGGATATGGCAACGGTCTGCGATCAGGTTGTTTTCGTCGCTGCCGGACAGCCGCTGCTTCTTAAACCCAACTCTCAGCCGGACATCGTACTATGACTTCTTCTAAACTCCAGCCGGGCCAAAAGATCCCGGCGACCATCGTGACCGGATTTCTGGGGGCGGGCAAAACGACACTGATCCGCAATCTCCTGCAAAATGCGGATGGCAAGCGGATCGCTCTGATTGTCAATGAGTTCGGTGATATGGGCTTTGACGGCTCCTTGGTAAACGGCTGTGCCGATCCGGAGTGTTCGGCTGAAGAAGTTGTTGAGCTGACCAACGGCTGTATTTGCTGCACGGTGGCGGACGATTTCCTGCCGACCATGGAGATGCTTTTGGCGCGGGAAAATCCGCCGGAGCATATCGTTATTGAGACATCTGGCCTGGCTCTGCCGCAGCCGTTGGTGCGGGCCTTCTCTTGGCCGTCCGTCAAGCCGAAAGTGACGGTGGATGGTGTCGTGACGGTGCTGGATGCGGCAGCCCTGGCGGAAGGCCGGATAGCGCTCGATGAAGCGGCTTTGGAAGCCCAGCGCGCGGCCGATGAAGCGCTGGATCATGAAAGCCCGGTTGAAGAGCTCTTTCATGATCAGCTGCGTTGTGCCGATCTTGTTGTCCTGAATAAGGCCGACCTTGTCGCGGACGACGCGCTTAAAGGTGTCCAGGAAAGAATTTCCAAAGACGTCCGCCAGGCGGTTCACATCGTCTCTTCGGAAAAGGGAACTTTACCCATCGAGGTGTTGCTTGGCCGTGGTTCTGCTGCCGAAGACGACATGGCCGCCCGCCACGAGCACCACCATCATCACCATGATGACGATCATGAACACGAACATGACGACGACCATCACCATGACCACCACCACGACCACCATCATCACGATGATTTTGAGAGTTATGTGATCGGCGTTCCGGCGTTTGCTTCTCTAAAGGATGCCGAGGCGCGCGTTTTGGACGCTATGGCCCTGAAGGGGGTCTTGCGAATCAAGGGTGCGGTCCAAATTGAGGGCAAGGCTGCTCCGGCTATGGTCCAGGCGGTTGGGCCGCGGGTGGAAACCTGGTTCGCATCGGGCGCGGATAGTTCCGGTAAACTCGTGGTCATTGGTCTCAAGGGGCTCGACCTCGGTGCGGTTCGCGGCCTGCTTGGCGAGACTGCGAAAGCTGCCGAGTGATCAAGTTTGGCGGCGGTTGAGTTTTGCTTCCCCGGCCGGGGTCTGTTTCCCAAACGGTCCCAGCTCAATCCTTGGGCCGCGGGTAAACTACATAATATTTATTCAGTAGCTTTGCCGCGTTGATGGCAAACGGACTGGATCCCATGGTCAAGCCATGGGATGACGAAAAAGCAGCTTTAGGCAGCTGGCAAACTGGCGACAGAATAAAGAGAAAAACCTGAATGCATATTCTTGCGAGCCAGACGCGGCGCATTGATGATGGGGGCGATGCGGTCGATCTCGGCCAGCAGCCCGCTGATATCCTGTTCCTATCCGCGGCCGACACCGAACTAGGCAGTTTTGCAGCGGCCCATGCTTGGCTCGGGCCGGACACGGCCAGCTTGCGGCTCGCCAATCTGATGGCACTGGCCCACCCCTATTCCGTCGACCTTTATGCCGAGCAAACCATGCGCGGCTCCAAGCTTGTGATCTTGCGTATTCTGGGTGGGGTGGAATACTGGCGTTACGGGCTGGAACGGTTTTCAGAAGAAGCGCGCGCCAGCCAGATCGATCTGATTGTTATCCCTGGCGATGACAAATGGGATGAGGCGCTCACAAGTCACTCCACGCGGGGTATGGACGAAGTCCACCAGGTTTGGCGCTATTGCGTCGAAGGCGGCGCAGAGAACTATGCCAATGCGCTGCGTTATGCTGCCAATCTGATCGGCAAGGCCGAAGAGCCCGCTCATCCCGTGCCGTTGCCTCGGGCCGGGATTTATCTTCCAGGTCACGCTGCGCCAGATCTGGAGGCCTTGAAGGCGACGTGGACAGATCCGTCCGCTCCCGTTGCAGCGATTACTTTTTATCGGGCGCTGGTTCAAGGCTCGCAAACCGCGCCCATTGATGCGCTTGTTAAGGCGTTGGCGGAAACTGGCATTAATGCGCTGCCGGTTTTTGTCTCAAGCCTCAAGGAAGCTGAATCCATTGCTGTTCTGGATACGCTGTTTGACGGTGCAAAACCCGATGTAGTGCTCAATGGCACCGCGTTTGCTGTTTCCAAGGCGGGCGCGGCCCATCAGCCAACACCGCTCGACAAATGGGGCAAGCCGGTTCTGCAGGTGGTGTTCTCCTCGTCCTCAAAGGAAGGCTGGGAAGAAAGCGACCAGGGACTGTCGATCCGCGATCTTGCCATGCATGTGGTGCTGCCGGAAATCGATGGCCGTCTGCTGACCCGGGCCGTTTCTTTCAAGGAAGAGGGCGTATTTGACGAGGCAACCCAATCGACACCGGTGAAATTCACGCCGGTTCCGGACCGGATGCGGTATGTTGCTGAGCTCGCCGCCAACTGGGCGCGACTTGGCCATGTTCCGGCTTCGAATAAGAAAACAGCGCTGATCCTCGCCAACTATCCCAACAAGGATGGGCGCCTAGCCAATGGCGTTGGCCTGGACACGCCGGCGTCTTGCGTGACGGTGCTGAAGGCCATGGCCAAGGCCGGATATGATGTCGGCGCTGCCCCGCAGTCCTCTGCTGAATTGATGGATGTCCTGACCTCCGGAGTGACCAACGCGCTGGAGGGGCGTGAGGCGCGCGGAGATTACCAAGCGTTGCCGCTGGATACCTACAAAACAGAATTTGCCAAATTGCCCGCCACCGTCCGTTCTGCCGTCCAGGACCGATGGGGAGCGCCGGAGCAAGATCCGCATATTGTGGACGGTGATTTCAGGCTTGCCTTACACCGGTTCGGTAATCAGTTGGTCGGCATCCAGCCCGCGCGTGGTTACAACATCGACCCCAAGGAAACCTATCACGATCCGGATCTGGTGCCGCCGCACCACTATTTTGCCTTTTACATTTGGCTGCGCCGGGAGTTCGGTGCCGATGCCGTGATCCATCTTGGCAAACACGGCAATCTGGAATGGCTGCCAGGTAAAGCGCTCGCGCTGTCGGAAGACTGTTTTCCGGAAGCTGTTCTCGGTCCAACGCCGAACATCTATCCCTTTATCGTCAACGATCCGGGCGAGGGCGCGCAGGCCAAACGGCGCACATCCGCGGTTATTGTCGATCACTTGACGCCGCCGCTGACGCGGGCTGAAAGCCATGGCGTTGCCGAAGAACTCGAGACGCTGCTGGATGAATACTACCTGGCAAGCGGTGTCGATCCGAGGCGCTTGAAGGCGCTGACGCGAGACATTCTGGATGCTGCGTCCCGGCATGGCCTCGACAAGGACATCGGTATATCGGACGACATGGACGAGGACACGCGCCTTGCCCGTCTCGATGCGCATTTGTGCGACCTGAAAGAACTGCAGATCCGCGATGGTCTGCATATTCTGGGAGAAAGCCCACAAGGTGAGTTGCTGGCGGATCTTCTGGCCGCTCTGGTGCGTGTGCCGCGAGGGGCTGAGGTGTACCAGAACAGCTTGCAGCGGGCGCTGGCAGAGGATTTGGCGCTCTCAGGTTTTGACCCGCTGAACTGCGATTTTTCTGCCTTCTGGACCGGTGCAAAACCACAGATCTTAGCAGAACAGTCCGATGCCCCTTGGCGGTCGAACGGCGATACGGTGGAGCGTCTGGAACTGCTCGCCCAAAAGATCATCGCGGGCGATGTGATCGCGTCCTCTGAATGGACGGCTGTCCAGGCGGTGGTGCAGGAAATCGAAACCCGCATCCGGCCATCGGTGACAGGATCGGGCAAAGCCGAGCTGGACGCTGTGCTGACCGCGCTCGACGGCGGGTTTGTTGCGCCCGGTCCGTCTGGTGCGCCGTCCCGCGGCCGTCCGGACGTTCTGCCGACCGGCAAGAATTTTTATTCTGTTGATGTGCGTGCTGTACCGACAGAGACCGCCTGGCGGCTCGGCCAGCAATCAGCTTCGCTGGTGGCCGAACGTTATTTTCAGGAAGAAGGCGAATGGCCTAAGTCGCTGGTTCTGACGTGCTGGGGTACGGCCAACATGCGCACCGGCGGGGACGACATTGCCCAAGCGCTGGCCTTGATTGGGGCCAAACCTGTCTGGGAAACAGCCTCGGGCCGGGTCACCGGTTTTGAAGTCCTAAAACTCTCCGAGCTTGGCCGGCCGCGCATAGATGTCACGCTGCGGGTCTCCGGCTTCTTCCGCGATGCTTTTCCGCACCAGATGGACCTCTTTGACAGTGCGGTCCGCGCCGTCGGGGCATTGGAGGAGCCTGCGGAGGCCAATCCTGTTGCTGCTCGTATGAAAGCGGAAGCGGCAAAATTGGCGGGCGAGGGCATCTCCATTGATGAAGCCCAACGCCGCGCAGGGTTCCGTGTCTTTGGGTCGAAACCGGGCGCCTACGGTGCAGGTCTTCAGGCTCTGATCGATGAGGGCATCTGGGAGGAACGCGGCGATTTTGCCGAGGCCTTCCTGACTTGGGGCGGATATGCTTATGGCGGCGGTGCCAGCGGCGATCAGGCCCGCGGCGAACTCGAAGGGCGGCTGGCGTCCGTCGATGCGGTTCTGCACAATCAGGACAACCGCGAGCACGATCTTCTCGACAGCGATGATTATTACCAGTTTGAAGGCGGATTGGCCGCGACCGTCGAACAGCTGAAGGGCGATGCTCCGAAAATTTATCACAACGATCATTCGCGCCCCGAGCGCCCAGTTGTTCGTTCCTTGTCGGAAGAAATCGGCCGGGTCGTGCGTGGCCGGGCGGCCAATCCCAAATGGATCAAGGGTGTGATGCGCCACGGCTACAAGGGTGCCTTTGAGATGGTCGCAACGCTCGACTATCTGTTCGCATTTTCGGCGACCACGCGCGCCGTTGGCGATCATCATTTTGATCAGCTTTATGAAGCTTATCTGGAGGATGAGAGCGTTCGCGATTTTCTTCAGGACGCGAATCCGGCAGGGTACCAGGAAATGCTGGCCCGTTTTCAGGAGGCGCTGGACCGCGGCCTGTGGACGCCACGGCGTAATTCGACCCATGCTGCGCTTCAAGACTTGAACAAGACACAATAATCCGGAGGGACACCGTGACTGCCGATAAAGACAAGCCCGAGCTGAGCGAAGAAGAACTCAATGCCCGGCACGCGGACAAAATGCGCAAGAAAAAAGCCGCGCGTGACAAGATCATGGCCACCAAAACCATCGAAAAGGGTCTGGTGATCGTCCACACCGGCAAGGGCAAGGGAAAGTCGACGGCCGGTTTCGGTATGGTGTTTCGCTCCCTCGGTCATGGCCACAAGGTCGGTGTTGTTCAGTTCGTCAAGGGCCGGATCGAGACTGGCGAGCGCATGGCGCTGGACCGGTTCGATGACTTGGTGACCATCAAACGCATGGGTGAAGGCTTTACCTGGGAAACTCAGGACCGGCAGCGCGACATTGAAGCTGCGCAACAGGCCTGGGATGCAGCCAAGGACATGATCCGTTCGGGCGATTACCGACTGATCTTGTGCGATGAACTCAACATCGTGCTGCGCTACGATTATCTCGATATCAACGAGGTCGTGGAATTCCTGAAAAACGAGAAACCGGAAGACGTCCATGTTGTCATCACCGGGCGCAACGCCAAGGACGAGCTGATCGAGATCGCTGACCTGGTCACCGATATGACCCAGGTGAAACATCCATTCCGGTCTGGCGTGAAGCCGCAAGAAGGCATCGAGTTCTAAGATGCCCTTTACGGTCATGCGCGCGAGCAGCGCTGATGCCCACGAGATTGCGCAGCTCTTGCGCCGGTCAATCGTGGAACTTTGTACATCCGATCACGGGAACGATCCGGATCGGATACAGCCATGGTTGTCACGAAAGACTGCTGAAAGCATTGAGACCTGGATCGATGGGCCGGGCGGAACCTTTGTGGCTCAAGATCACGACAAGAAGATTCTTGGATTTGGCATGGGCAGCCCGCAGGGGCATGTTCTATTGAACTATGTCCTTCCCGAAGCTCGGTTTACAGGTGTCAGCAAGGCGTTAATGCGGGCCGTGGAAGACTATTTCCGTGACCGTGGCCTCGATGAAGTTCACCTGAAAAGCACCAGTACGGCGGAAGGGTTTTACCGGGGGCTCGGTTACACGGAGACCGGTGAAAGCGACACTGACCTGGATATGACCTTCCGGGGGTTCAAAAAGGCGATCTGACAATGGGCAAGCTGTTCGATCATACTCTTAGAAATGCATCCCTGGACCACGCGGAAATTGTGCGCAAGTTCGAGCTTTACCGCACAATTGTTGAGTTTCTGGCAGCGCTTTTGTTTGTGATTGGCAGTATTTTTTTCTTTTATGACAGCCTTCTGTTTGCTGGAACCTGGCTCTTTCTGATTGGCTCAATCCTCTTCGGCGTGCGGCCGACCATCCGCCTAATGCTGGAACTCAAGCTGGCGAATCTGCCCGTTCCGAAAGAATTCCGACCCTATGGCGCGCCTCCCGTGGACGGCAGTTCTTCGCAATGATTGCGAAGTCTACACCTCGGACACCGGCCATAATGATCCAAGGGACCGGCTCCAATGTCGGCAAGAGCCTGATTGTGGCCGGGCTTTGCCGGTTGTTCGCCAATCGTGGCCTCAATGTGCGTCCGTTCAAACCGCAAAACATGTCCAACAATGCAGCCGTTACTGCCGATGGCGGCGAGATCGGCCGGGCGCAGGCCCTTCAGGCCATGGGTTGCCGTGTGCCGTTGAGTGTTCATATGAACCCTGTTCTGCTCAAACCGGAAACCGATACGGGCGCGCAAATCATCGTTCAGGGCAAACGTTTCGGTACGATGCGTGCGCGTGAATACGGAAAACAAAAAGGCGCGTTATTACCAAAGGTTCTGGAAAGTTTTTCAGAGCTGGAATCAAGCTCCGATCTGATCCTTGTCGAAGGTGCTGGCAGTCCGGCTGAAATCAATCTGAGGTCCGGAGACATCGCCAATATGGGCTTTGCCGAAGCCGCAAACCTGCCGGTGATCCTGTGTGCCGATATTGACCGCGGCGGGGTAATTGCGTCTGTGGTCGGGACACACGCCGTTTTGGAACCAGATGAACAAGACCGGATCAAAGGCTTTTTCATCAATCGGTTTCGGGGCGACCCAAGCCTCTTTGACGATGGCATGCACGAGATTGCCCAGCGCACCGGCTGGCAGGGTATTGGCGTCGTGCCGTGGTTTTCCGATGCCAGCAAACTGCCGGCAGAAGATGCGTTGGATCTCTCAAACGGTGAAGGCACTGGTGAGATCAAAATCGTTGTACCGGTGATCTCACGGATCGCGAATTTCGATGATCTCGACCCCTTGCGGATGGAACCGGATGTTACTCTTGAGTTGATCGGACCTGGGTCGCCGTTGCCAGGAGATGCAGATGTTGTGCTTCTGCCAGGGTCCAAGTCGACCATCGGCGATCTGGCCTTCTTCCGGGCGCAAGGCTGGGACATTGATCTGCAGGCTCATGTTCGCCGCGGCGGTCACGTTCTCGGGATCTGCGGCGGGTACCAGATGCTCGGCAAGACCATTTCCGACCCGGACGGGATTGAAGGTTCCGCTGGTACGGTCGAGGGGCTTGGCCTTTTGGATATCGAGACAGTTCTGACACCTGAAAAATCATTGGTTCAAGCGTCTGGCAAACATCTGGAAACGGGGGCTTCTGTTTCCGGCTATGAAATTCACATTGGCCGCACGTCAGGGGCTGATTGTGCCCGTCCGTATCTCCACATCCGTGATGCCAGTGGTGCACCCAAACTGGATGGGGCGCAATCAGCTGATGGCCGCATTGCCGGGACCTATCTGCACGGGCTATTCACCGACGACGCGTTCCGTAAGGCCTATCTGAAAGGTTTTGGGGCCGTTTCCGATCTTGCCTACGATCAGCGGATTGATGCGGTTTTGGACGATCTGGCCGAACATCTGGAACGTGTTTTGAATGTTGATGCGATCTTGCAGATTGCTAATTCTCGGACGTAGACCGGCTATGCGTTTGATGTGACTGGTCAGATACACGCAACTCGTGTAGGCGGGACAGATGGCAACACTCGCTTCCTCCACACGACTGTCGAAACCGGCCGCTGGTATCTTTTTTGTCCTGGCCGGCGTCACTGCTATTTCCATCAATGACATGCTGATCAAGCAACTGTCCGGCGGCTACCCTCTGCATCAGATGATATTTGCGCGCTCGGTAATCGGCCTGATCTTCATGGTGGTGTTTGTCCATTTTGAAGGCGGCTGGACGATTTTGAAAACACGGACACCGGTTTTGCATGTGGTGCGCTGTGTGATGGTTTTGATTGCCAATATGAGCTTCTTCACGGCGCTTGCCGTGGTGCCGCTTGCCGACGCGACGGCCTTGTTTTTTGTGGCGCCGCTGCTGATCACTTTGCTGTCCATACCGATCCTGGGTGAAAAAGTTGGTCCCTGGCGGCTTGGCGCGGTCGGCATTGGCTTTGCCGGTGTTGTTCTGATGATGCAGCCTTGGAATTCAGGCCTCAAAATTGAGGGTGGACGCCTGGTCCTGATCTTGCCGGTCATCGGGGCGGCCGCCTATGCCATGATGCAGGTCCTGACCCGTAAGCTTGGGGTCGCTAGTAAAGCTTCGGCACTTGCGGTCTATCTGCAATCCGGATTTTTGATCGTGTCCATCGGCTTTTTCCTGGTGGCCGGAGACGGCCGGTACGCGGAAGGTTTCGACAATGCCAGTATGCAGTTTTTGCTGCGCGCCTGGATCTGGCCGCCGGAAAACGATCTCTATTGGTTTCTGGCCCTTGGCCTGTGTTCCGGTGTCGTCGGCTACACCATGTCGCAAGCCTACCGGATTGCCGATGCCGCAACCATCGCCCCGTTTGAGTACATTGGATTGCCGATGGCTGTTTTCTGGGGCTGGTTGATGTTTGGAGAACTTCCAGGAACCGTGGTGTTTGCCGGGATCGGCCTCATTGTCGGCGGCGGCCTACTGGTGTTTCTGCGGGAGCATCAGAAACAAAGAAAGCTGGCATCGAGCAATGAGATTGGGAGGCGGTAGGCTTCTTGGCCTATTGCCGCTCCCAGACGACCAATTGATTGTTGGCGGGCATTTTGTGATCCGCGCTGAACGTCAAGCCTGCGTTTTGCGCCAGAGCATCGAGCGCTTCAAAGTCGCGAATTCCGCTGACCGGGTTCCAGTCTTTCAGCTGCACATCAAAGGCCGCATTGCTTTCCGTTGTAAAGTCGCCGCCGTATTTGAGCGGGCCGTAGACGCAGAGCACACCTTTTTTGGTGCTCAAGACTTCAGCCACCCGTCCAAAAAACTGCTCCACATGGCCAAATGACATGATGTGCAACGTGTTCGCTGTGAAGATCGCATCGAAAGCCTGGCTGGTATCAGGCGCAGGGAGCGGCCAAGGAGTTTCGGCGACATCCAGAGCAAGTGGTGCCGGCGTCCTTGGGTTTTCGCTTGCATTGAGGCGTTCGGTGATCCCTGGAATGTTCTCGGCAAGATCGCTGCATTGCCATGTGATGTGTGGCAGGGCTGTTGTTATATGAACCGCGTGCTGGCCTGTGCCGCTGCCGATTTCCAAAACCCGGTGCCGTTTCTCCAAGATGGGACGTAGCGTGTCACGAATGACATCCTTGTTGCGGTCGGCGGCTGCAGAAAAGGGGAGCATGAGGAGATCCGTCAAAAAGGTGAGAAAGCGAATGCTAAGATGAGAACCAAAAGGGCTTCAATCCCATAAGCACCCAAAAGCAGTCTGAGGCTCCGGGAAATGTCTTGCGCATTTGCCTGTCGGCGCCCGGTTGCATTCATGTAGGGATCATCGACCGTATATCCAGGATATTTGCGAGGGCCTGCGAGCGCCAAACCCAACGCTCCGGCCATTGCCGCTTCCGGCCGACCGGCATTTGGGGAGCGGTGCTTTTTGGCGTCGTTCAAAATCGCCTTGAAGCTTCTGAAGGTCGAGCCGCCAGCCATCGGGGCGGAAAGCGCCAGAAATACACCTGCCAAGCGGGACGCCGGCAAATTGATCACGTCGTCAAACCGGGCCGAGGCCCAGCCAAAGTCGGAGTATTTCTCATTCTTGTGGCCGATCATGCTGTCGGCTGTGTTGACCGCTTTATAGGTAATCAGACCTGGCAAACCGAGCAGCGCAAACCAAATGAGTGGCGCAACGATCCCATCGGAATAATTTTCAGCACACGATTCGATTGCTGCCCGGGATACACCTGCCTCATCCAGGCTTTTGGGATCGCGGCCGACAATCATGGCAACCGCCTTGCGGCCCCCTTCAAGGCCATTGTCCCGCAATCCATCGCGAACGGCTGCAACATGCTGATAAAGGCTTTTCTGGGCGAGAAAAACTGCTGCAATAAGAACAACAAGCAGGTCGCCAAAGGCAAGCGTTGCTGCCACTTGTTGAAGACCTAGGCCGAAAACAATGCCACCAGTGACCAGGACTATGAGTGTTAGAACTCCCATCGTGCGCCGGGTGGCGGCACTCCAAGCGGGCCTGTTCAAGCCGGTGTCGAAGCCGGAAATTACCTTTCCGATCCAGACGACCGGATGCGGCAGACGCCGCCACAGCCAATCCGGATCGCCGATTACAGCATCCAGAAGCAAGGCGGCGATCAGCAGCCAAAGTGTGTTGTCATAAAGCAGCATCAGGGCTGGTTAGAGCTCTTTTTGCGCCTCGGCAAGGGCTCCGGACAGGCGCTCAAGATTATCGGTGCTTCCGGGAAGACCGAAGCGGATCCAGGTCGGTGCATAATCAAAGATCCGGGTCCAGATGCGCTGCTGCGCCAATGCCTCATGAAGTTTGGCCGCGTTACGGGTGCCGGCCAGCGCATAGAGCGGCGTCCCGCCAAAGACGCTGAGCATGTTTTGCTGCAAAATTAGCCCCAAGTCTGCCATTTCGTCGACCAGTTGCCGGTTCATGGTTTTTTGCCATGCATGGTCCTTCAGCGCAGCAGAGCCAAGCTCCAGCGCTGGTCCACTTAGGCACCAGCTTTCCAAGAGCGCGGTCAGTTTTGTGGTGATTTCCGCGGGCCCTGCAAGAAAGCCTAGCCGGAGGCCGGCGAGACCAAAAAACTTGCCGAAGGACCGGAGGATCAGAATGTTTTCGTCGCCAATATGCGGCAGTAGGCTGGAACCCGGCATGACATCGGCGAAGGCTTCATCCACCAAAAGATAACCGCCGCGTTCTGTCACTGTGCGCGCGATTTCTAGGAGGCTTTTGACGTCGACCAGCTGGCCGTCCGGGTTGTTCGGGTTGACGAGCAGCACAATACGGGCATCTGCGGGCAGGGCATAGATGCTGGAAAGTTCCACCGGTTTGCGGCCGTCGCGAGTCCAAACATCGGAATGGCTTGAATAAGTCGGCGCTGCGAGCGCCACTGGGCCTTCGGGCAAAAGCCGAGGCAAGAGGGAGAGCAGCAGTTGCGTGCCTGGGCCGGCTGTAAGCCCGAGGTGATCCGGCACCAAATAGGCCTGACGTGCCGCGCCTATCAGCTGATCATAAGCTTTTTGAGCGGGCAGGGCCGACCAGGCGGTTTCAGAAAACTTCGGTGGGATAGGGTAGGGATGTGGATTGATGCCGGTCGATAGATCAAGCCATTCGGTCTCCGCTCCACCAAAGCGTTCGATCGCTTCACTCAAATCCCCGCCATGTTTCATAAAACGATAAGCCTTGTCCCGTGCCGCTTTAAGCGTGTGTGTTTCTGGTACAGATATCTAGCGGATTGAAAAGATAAAAGTACAGGCGGATCGCGACCTTAGCTGGACCAGAAGCGGCAGAAACATATGTATGGCTGGATATCCGGTGGTTCTGAACTGTAAGCGACGCCAGCAATTGCAGTGTCAGAATTCCCAAATAGAATTTTGCAGCAAATTGGTGGCTTAGTTTCCCTGTAGTTTGGAGGTCTGATGATCCGGTTGTTTGTCTCTTTGGTGTGTGGGTTTCTCGTTGCCGTGGCTGTTTATCAGCCGGCCAACGCGCAACGGATCGTGCGGCTTGGAATTGAGCACTATGACGATGGCTCTGAACGATACGAAGTCTCCTTGTTAAAGCTGGCGCTTGAGCATTCTGGAGAAAACGCAGTTTTAGAAGTCATTTCTCTGGGAGACACCACCCAAGACAGGGTGCTTCTGGAGTTTGAACAAGGGCGATCTGACTACAATGTCTTTTACAGCGGCGGCTCGCCTGACCGGGAACAGCGGTTTGAACAGATCGATATTCCGTTGAGCCGGGGATTGTTGGGACACAGGATTTTTGTAACCCGAAAGGACCAGCTCGACCGGCTCAAACACATCAAAACACTTGATGAATTTCGCGATTTTGCCGTCATAGGGTCCGGATATGGTTGGCCGGATACCGATATTTTCCGTGCTGCTGGATTCAAGGTTGTGACAGCAGAGTGGTTGAACATCTGGAAAATGCTGTCTCTCGGCCGGACGAACCTCTTCAATCTCGGCCTACATGAAGCGCATTCGGAGAAGGAGAATTTTACAGAAATTTATCCAAACCTTACCGTCGATAACAACGTTATGGTCAAATACCGGTTTGGTTTTTTCTTCTATGTCCGGAAGGGAAATCACGCGCTTGCAGACCTCATTCGGCGCGGGCTTGATAATGCTTACGCTTCTGGCGCATTCATGAAACTCTTTGAAAATCATCCACGTATACAGCGCGCGCTTCGCCATGTGGAGGATACCGATTTAACTGTCTTTGAAATTCCCAATCCCTTTTTGTCAGAGCGGCACAAGGCCATTCCTGATCGCTATTGGCATGAACTCAATTAGGATCGGTATTGACAGCCGTTGGGCGATCAAAGAAAATGGAACAAACGAAGAACAAAGATGCTGTGCGCGGGAATTTATGCAATGTCACACCCAAGACGAAGCCGGACGCCAATGGACTTTGACCGGCAAAAACTGCTGCAGAGCCTTGGAAGTGCCCGGGCGGCTCTCATTGAGGCGCACCGGGGGATGAAACCGAAGTCGGGTCTGGCACGGTCCGCCGATGCTGTGGTTTCAGAGATCGATGAATTTGCGCTCGTCCTGACGGGGTCCCGTGACTTCTTTCATTTGAAAGCTCATGGAACTCCTCAGGCGCGGGATGATACCGTTTGAACCGCCTCCACTCAGCTGGGTGAGGCCACGCCGTGTTGGGTTTCGCTGACCAGCTGATCGACCACTGCTTCAAGCTTTTCCGTGGCAATTAGGCTGTCCTCGGGTGTATCGCCGACAAGGGCGAGTTGGCGTTCCGCCGAGGTGCCGCGTTCAACAATTTTGCGGATATGGGCTATCTCAGCTTCACATCCAAAAAACTCTGCGTCTGGCCCGACCAGTTCGATGATTTCTTCAATCAGTTCTCTGAACGCAATGGATTTCTTGAGGCCAAAGTCGATCAGTTCTGAGGTGGATCCATGGCGTTGTGCTTGCCAGCGGTTTTCCGCCAGGAGGAACCCGGAATACTGGCGCCAGCGTTGATTGGCCCGGCGGAGCCGGTATAGCATCCGGCACAAACATCGGAATAAAGCCGCGATAGCGACTGTATCTTCAACGCAGGGACAGACATCGGTGATCCGCATTTCCAGAGTCGGAAACCGGTCTGACGGGCGTAAATCCCACCAGATTTTCGTGGCATCTTCGATGGCGCCGGCTTGAATAAGCGTGTCGATGGTGCGGCGGTAGCCTTCATGGCTATCAAACCGGGGCGGCAGGCCGGTTCGCGGCAATTCGTTGAACACGGACAACCGATAGGATCTTAAACCCGTGACGCGCCCACGCCAAAAGGGGGAAGAGGTGCTGAGAGCCAGAAGGTGCGGCAGGAAATAGGTGATCTGATTGCACAGATCGATCCGTAGTTCTGGATCTTCAATACCGATATGGACATGCATGCCACAAATTAGGAGCCGCTTTGCGACGACCTGCATGACACGGGCCAGGTCATTGTAGCGCTCTTTGTCTGTATGCGGTTGTTCCGTCCAATCCGCAAACGGATGCGTGGAGGCGGCGATTGGCGCCAGTCCGTGGCGGGCAGCTTCCGCGCCGATGGTTTTACGGAAATAGGAGAGTTCCGACCGCACTTCGTCCATGGTTGTACAAACCGGTGTGCCAACTTCGATTTGGCATTGCAGGAACTCCGGACTGACCCGGCCTTCAAGTGCGTTTTCGCAGGCGGCGAAAAGCTCAGGCGGCGGTGAACTGGCGATCTTCCGGCTAGTCAGGTCGACAAGAAGATATTCTTCTTCAACCCCGATGCTGAAACTGGGCTCTTTCATCCCTGCAGCTTGGATTGGCTGTCTAACGAAGGTCAAGCACGGAAAAATGCGGATAGTGCATGTGTGCCGCTTAGCTAATCTCCGCCATGAGGCCTAATTGATGTTTTGCTCGGTCTTGGCCTTGTTCATGATGCTGGCAAAAGTACCGTCTTCTTTCATCGACCGCAGGGCATCTGAAAATCTCACTGCTAGAGCTTGCCCTTCATTTGAACCTTGGAAGGCGTAAAAGACGTCCTGGCGGGACAACGGTGTATTCGGGTCGTATTGAACCTTGTCTTCCAAGCCTGTGTTTTTGAAGGCTTTCAGGCCGGAATGTTCCTCAACAACAAAAGCATCCATCCGGCCCGTGATGAGCTTGTGCGCATTTTGTTCGTCCGTGTTGGCGCGTTCAATATGGATAAACCTGTTTTCCATCAGCTCAGGAGCGTAGGCGTAGCCTCTTGTTATGCCGACATATTTTTCTTCTAGTTCAGGAACGATCCGGAGCAGTTCCTCGCCTTTTCGAGTGAAAACAAAATCTTCCTTTTCGTAAAAAATCTCCGTGGGTTTTGTGTATTTGACCCCGGTAGCAAAAAACACGTCAAGTGCCGGAAAAATCACATCAACGTCTTTGGTGGAGAAATAAAGGAGGGTCCGTTTTGGCGGCATCAAGATGATATCTGCCTCCAAATTGGCGCGTTTCAGAATTTCATTGGTTAGTTCGATGAAGATACCGTTTTCTTCATCAACAACCATCAACGGAATGACAAAGGTTCCGATGCGCAGTTTGCGGGGTTCGCTCGATTGGGCTCGGTCGCTGCCCGCCGCCAGGAGGAGGGCAAGAACAATGACGGCTGAAAGACCAAAGCGGTTTCTCAAACGCAATAACATCGGTTTGGCTCCGTTACCTTCTCTTGGACCGATCGCATACAGGTATACGAGCGGTCTTGTGGCGTTCTAGCGGGCCTGAGTAGCATTTAGTGTTGTTGTGCTATGGCCCTAGCTGCGGCCATAGGCAACCACAATGGCGTGTCATTCGCCGGTCCGTGTTGTCGCAAACACGCCTATTATCAGGCTTCCGTGGAGTTCATCATTCAATCCTTTAAGAATACTTATGAACATATGAAAATAGTGTCTTATATAAGGCAATTATTTGTATGCGAGCTGAAATAAACATAACAATCGAAAGTGGAGTACCTTGGTTGTTATGGTGAAATTTCAGCGTCGCATAGAACTGCTAGAACATAGCCTTTGAAGATCTTTCGAGCGGCAGATTGTCGCTTATGTGAAAGCTGAAGCGTTTAGGGCAATTCGTATCCGCAGGTTTGCCAAAGGTGCCGTGGGCTTACCGATCCTTGTGCGGACAGATCTCATTGAAGGGGATATGCGCAGGACTGCATTGGCAATGCTCGGCTTACTTAAAACAGGAGCAATTATGTCCCACATTTCCGACAGTGGACAAATGTGGGGCAAATAGATCCAAAAAGTCAGCAAAAACAATGTGGAGAGAAGAATGGAGGCCCCGACCGGAATCGAACCGGTGTACACGGATTTGCAATCCGCTGCGTCACCACTCCGCCACAGGGCCCCTCGGTGGTGTGCCGCGCCTTATCAAACACTTGAGGCGGTAGGTCAAGTCCAGAATGCGGGGGTTGGAACATTTCCACTGTGACATGCATCGTTGCCCGGTCAGCGGACGTGCTGAGACAAAAAGAACAGCAAAATCTGATGGGATCGGGCAACCAGGTTCATCTGGTGCTTGTCAGCGCAGCTTTGCCTCGGTATGGATCCTGCCAACGAGGCGCCGGTATGCCGGCAATTCATATGAGGGCCGATATGACGGACTTTAGCCAGTCCCGCCGCAAAATGGTGGACAACCAGCTGCGCACCAATGATGTAACAGATCACCGGATCTTGGATGCCTTGGAAGCGGTACCGCGCGAAAAGTTCGTTCCCGCATCCAAGCGTGCTGTTGCTTATATCGACGAAGATCTACCGGTCGGTTCGAGCGGCACAAACCGTTTTCTGATGAAACCGCATATCTTTGGCAAGCTGGTTCAGCTGGCTCAGATCGGATCTGATGATGTTGTTCTGATCGTCGGTGCGGGAACCGGATACAGCTCCGCAGTGGTTGCCAAACTCGCCGCGTCCGTGGTCGCATTGGAAGAAAATGAAGACCTTTCCAAGGTCGCAACTGATCTTCTCGTGGAGCTTGGAACGGAAAACGCCGTGGTTGTCGATGGACCTCTTGTGAAAGGTTATGCCTCTGAGGGCCCATACGACATTATCTTAATCGATGGCGCTGTGGATGACTTGCCGGAAGCTCTTCTGGAGCAATTGAAGTCAGATGGGCGTCTTGTGGCAATCGAAGGTCAAGGTGGCTCTGGCGTTGCCAAACTCTATCAGAAGTCGGGTGACGTGGTTAGCGGTCGTTTTGGGTTCAATGCATCGGCAGCTCTGCTGCCCGGATTTGCCCGCGAAGCCGAGTTTTCCTTTTAAATAAATCCTTCATTTGGGTATCGGATAAAGCCTAGGCCACTGGGCTAGGCTTTTCCTGCGCAGCGGCTTTCCAAAGTGCCCTAACGCGAGCTGAAAATGTCTGTTGCTATTTAGCCGCACTGAAAGAATTTCGGAAAAATTGATCCGATCTTGGTTGAAGATAGACACCGGTGAGTTTACTCAAACGTGAGTCAAAGTGAGTGGTCCGGAAGGAGTGTAGAGTGTCTGGTCGTTCAAAATTGAAAGCAATGACACTGTCGGTTGCGCTTCTTAGCGGTGTGGCCGCCGCGACAACGTCTGGCCTGTTCCTATCGCCGGCACAGGCCGAAACGATCCGTGATGCTCTGTCTTTGGCCTATGCCAACAACCCGACTTTGAATGCAGCGCGTGCGCAATTGCGCGGTGTTGATGAAAACGTCCCGCAAGCCCTGACCGGCTGGCGTCCGACAGCGTCTGCCGCGGCCGCGGTTGGATCGGTCCACTCGTCAGTAAATGGTCGGCAGGCGTACCGGAACAATGCATCTATTTCGCTGACACTTAGTCAGGCGCTTTTCCGTGGTTTCCGGACTGTGAACTCCACTCGCCAGGCAGAAGCTGTGGTACGGGCTCAGCGCGAAAGCTTGATGTCGAGCGAACAGGACACGCTTTTGAGCGCAGCTACGGCTTATGTGGATGTGATTCGAGACACCGCGCTCGTATCTCTGCAGCGCAGCGACCTGGCCTTCCTTCAAGAACAGGTTCGGGCAGCAAGGGACCGGTTTGATGTGGGTGAGGGCACCCGCACAGATGTCTCACAAGCCGAAGCCCGTGCAGCAGAAGCACAGGCTGGATTGAATACAGCGCTGGCCAATTTGAACACCAGCCGCGCGATTTACCGGCAGGTCGTTGGTGTCGAGCCGAAAAGCCTCTCCGCAGATACCTCGATTACACGCGCAGTGCCGAAGTCGCTTGATGTGGCCTTGAATGCCAGTGAAGAACAGCAGCCGCTGATTCGGCAGGCGCAACACTTAGTTGATGCTGCAATCTTCAATGTGAAAGCCATCGAAGGTGAATTGTTGCCAACGGTCACGTTGGACGGCAGCATTGGCCGGAGCTGGAATCCGTCCAGTACGGTTGATCAAACCAATAACGCCCAGATCTTCGGCAATGTCAGCATTCCGATTTATCAAGGCGGTGGGGTTTACTCCCGCGTTCGTCAGGCCAAGGAAGAATTGGGCCAGACGCGTCTGCAGCTTGATGTTGCCCGCGACCAAGTGCGCGCGAATGTGATTTCCGCTTGGGGTATTTTTCAGGCCGCCGAAGCATCCATCATCGCCGCTCGCGCCGCTGTGGAAGCCCAGAAATTGGCGTTGGAAGGTGTGATTGAAGAACAACGGGTCGGTCAGCGGACCACTTTGGATGTTCTTGATGCGCAACGTGATCTGGTGACTCAGCAATCGAATCTTGTCACTGCGCAGCGCAACCGGATTGTTGGCGGCTATCAGCTTGTAGCTTCAATTGGCCAACTGGATGCGGCTTCTCTCGGGCTCAATGTTTTGATCTATAATCCGAGTGAGCATTACAAAGCTGTACGCGGCAAGTGGTTCGGTTTGCGGACGCCAGACGGGCGTTAACCGCGAAAAACCCAAATTTAGACACTTCATATAGGTACTGATAGAATTCCGGCTTTAGGCCGGTTTTCTTGTTTGGGCACTTGGTCAATCGTGTCGAATCGGCGGATTCTCGTGAATGGTTTACAAAAAGTAGACTTAAAAGGGGAAAAGACGCTCACAGTTTGTGCTGCCGCTATGATCGGTTCCAGATGATCCGCATAATTTCCTTAACGAATCATCCGGGGACTTCTGGTTGGAGCGTAGAGTAGCCGACAAGTACGGGGGACGTCATGGCAGAGGCGAGCAAGGCTGAAGAGCCGTCGATGGAGGAAATCCTCGCATCGATCCGCCGGATCATATCCGATGAGGACGCCCAGAGCGCAGACTCCGGTGATACAGACAGTGATGAAACCCCTGTAGCAGCAGAGGCGGAGGATTCTATGGGTGACGCCTCGGAAATGTCACAAGACGATCTCGACAAGCTGTTCGACATGGACGGCGACGACGACGTTGCTGAAGACGACGGTGCGGACGACATGGCAGCGGCTATGATGGCTGATGCCGAAGAGGATGAAGGTGAACCCGCCGAAGACGACGAAGACGTCCTTGAACTGACTGAAGAACTCGCAGTCGAGCCAAGCGACGATCTTGAAATGGTCGAGGGGCTTGCCGAAGATCTTGCGCATCCTGATAGTGATGTTTCCTTTGCGCCAGATCCTGAGCCGGCTGCTGATTTTGAGGTGGAAATTGAGCCGGCGCCGGAGCCCGAAGCACTGTTTGAGCCGGAACCCGCGCCTGCGCCCGAGCCGCCAGTTATAAATGCAAAACCTATCCCGGACGAGCTGCCGAGAGTTGCACCGGAAGGACCGCTAACGTCGGCCGCGACCGGGAGCGCGGTTCATGCAGCGCTCGACAATTTCTCCGATATGCTGATCAGCACGCAGGCACAGACGATTGAAGAGATGGTGCGCGAAATGCTGCGCCCGATGCTCAAAGCCTGGCTGGACCAAAACCTACCGCCAATGGTGGAACAGATGGTCAAGAAGGAAATTCAGCGGGTCATCCGCAGACGAGACTAAGAGCCTATCGGTAGATGGTTTTTCAGGGGCGGCCAGAGATGGCAGCCCCTGAATTCGTTTTGGGCGATATCCGTACACAGTCCGTGCCACTCGCAATCCATGCAAGCGTTGCGAATCGAACCGTCTTTGAACCGCGCGCGCAGCTGGGAGATCGCATTGTTGCTAAGAGAAAAGGTCGCAGCGGTCAGATCTACATCCGGAAGAACCTCGTCAATGTCAGCAGCGGCCGCAACATCTCTTTGAGAAACACTGTCATTGTGGCAATGACAGTCTGCTTCACACAGCATTGGTTCGCAGATCTCGTCAGGCCCACCAACCAGTTCGATATTCTCCCCGGCATTTAGCCGTTTGATGATGGCCGTGTAGTTGGCGACGAAAGCAGGAGTGTATCCCTTGCCAGCGAATGTCAGCATGCAAAGCAGATGATGGGCACGAAGACGAACAGTCATAGCGGCTTTATGACAGGAAATTCGCTCACGACAAAGGACCTTAACCATACAAGTTTGGCCTGGTCATAACGGTTTCTGAGGTCCGCGGAATGAGGGTATTTCAGGTCATTGCCGATATTTGGAAGATGATGCGTAAGGCAAACGATCCACTTGATTTTCAACAAATCCCTGCCAAGGAAATCGTAGCCAGATTCGATCAAGAATCTGGACAGGCAGGGGACATCGGACAAATAACATCGCGGTCCCAGATTGTTGAGTTAGGTAGGGGGTTAGTGAATCCCCGGGAAATAATGCCAATAGTGAGTAGGGATTGCCGCCATTTCCGGCGTTAGATTTGGATTCTCGACCCGAATTGGGCGGCGGTCATCCAAGTGCAAGACCGAAAAGGCCTTTTGAATCATTGGGTGTGTCCGGAAAAAACGGATGAAACTCCCATCTGCATAAGCGGCTTCCAGCCCGTTCGTAATTGCTTTTGCAAGATCTGCGTCATGCTTGCCGGTGAAAAAGATGAACGGAAAGCGATCGTAGACCAGGACGATTTCGTCTTCGATATCGTAGGTAAGATCAGAGTGCTGCTCTTTCTCCGGCAGGATTTCGACAGCACCACGGGGAAACGCATCCCCCTGATATTTTGACAGTAGGCCGTAAAGCCGATCTTTCCGGGCTGTTTCTACTGTCAGTCCAGCGCCTTCTAAGATGGCCACATCGCCCCAGCCAATCCCTTGCAAAAACGTCATATTTTGCAAGTCTCGAATTGTTCTCACCTTTGCAAACTTGGGCTGAGTTCCGGCCGGAATAGCAATAATGCGCGCCCCTAACAGTCCACGCATCAGAGGAACGCGAATGGGAATGGCTATTTTTTCATACGCTTTGGACGTGCCACCGGCATATAGGTTGAACTCGGTATCTGCTGGATCCGCGAGTTTTTCCATCACCTGAGAGCCGGTCAGGTTTTTCGTGCCTTCAGGAAAGGAGATATTGAACGGTCGGCTCTGTTTGGAAAGGGCAAGCTCAAGCAGCGGCACAACGTAGTCTTGAATGGCCATCCGTTGCGGTATTTTGATTTCCAACGGTTCATTTGCAAGTGCGCTTCCCGCCGCAAATAGTGCAGGCGAAAAAGCAAGGAGCCATCGAGCTCTTAAGTGTTTCCAAAACATCCTATAAGTCTCTGACCCATTTAGTCGTCGTCAAAGTAGACCGGAAAAATGCTGCTCAATTCCTAATTCAATCAAATAGAGACATATCTTGGATAGCTGTTGTTTTTACCCCCTAGTCAGAACTTCGGATGACCGGAATGGAATATGGGGACATCTAATTATCGGCTGTTCGGCTCACCAAATTAGCGCAGCGATCAATGAAGCGCTGAAACCTGCCGGGTAAGCCTTGTTAGGCGGTTGACTTGAGCGGCAGCTTCCGATTTACACGGGGGCTCACGATTTTCTGAAAACTCTCCCTTTGAGTGACCCTGATGCTGGATAAAACCTACGATGCGGCCAGCGTTGAGCCGCGGATTTACGAAACCTGGGAAAAGGCGGAGGCCTTCAAGGCTGGAGCCGGTGCCAAAGAGGGTGCCGATGCCTTTACCATCGTAATTCCGCCGCCGAATGTGACGGGGTCCCTTCACATGGGGCACGCACTCAATAACACGCTGCAGGACATCCTCGTTCGCTGGAAGCGCATGCAGGGCTATGACGTCTTGTGGCAACCAGGTACGGACCACGCCGGTATCGCGACACAGATGGTTGTTGAGCGTGAGCTCATGGAGAGCCAACAACCAGGCCGGCGCGAGATGGGGCGCGACGCCTTTGTTGAACGGGTTTGGGAACAGAAACGGAAATCCGAAGGCACGATCCTGGGCCAGTTGAAACGTCTCGGCGCGTCCTGCGATTGGAGCCGGACCGAATTCACCATGTCGCCGAACCTGTCGGACGCTGTCTTGAAGGTCTTTGTCGAGCTGTATCGGCAAGGCCTGATTTACAAGTCCAAACGGTTGGTCAACTGGGACCCGAAATTCGAAACTGCGATCTCCGATCTTGAAGTTGAGAACATCGAAGTCGATGGCCACATGTGGCACTTCAAGTATCCGCTGGCTGGTGGCGAAACCTACGAGTACGTCGAAAAAGACGAGGACGGCAACGTCACGCTCCGCGAAACCCGCGACTACATTTCCATCGCCACGACCCGCCCGGAAACCATGCTCGGCGATGGTGCGGTTGCTGTTCATCCGGATGATGAGCGCTACAAACCGATCGTCGGCAAGCTCTGTGAAATTCCGGTTGGACCAAAGGAACACCGCCGTCTGATCCCGATCATCACTGATGAGTATCCGGATCCGGACTTCGGGTCCGGTGCGGTGAAGATCACTGGTGCACACGACTTCAACGATTATCAGGTCGCACTCCGGGGCAAGATCCCGATGTACCGCCTGATGGACACCAAAGGTCATATGCGGGCCGACGGTGCACCCTACGATGAAGAAGCCAAGAAGGCGCAGGCGATCATTGATGGCGCCGAGATGACGATCAATGAAGTTGATCTCATCAACATTGTTCCGGATGATTTGCGTGGTCTCGACCGGTTCGAGGCCCGTAAGCGGGTAATCGATCAGATCACGGCTGAAGGTTTGGCGGTAACTGTTGCCTCTGATCATCCGGATGTTGCCTGGATGAAGGGGCTGGCTCCGGAGTGGGATACCAACGGTAAGGCGAAAATCCGGAAGCTTGGCGACGACGAAGAAGGTCTTGCCGAGTTGCCGATGGTCGAATCCAAAAAGATCATGCAGCCATTTGGCGACCGCTCGAAAGTTGTCATCGAGCCAATGCTGACCGACCAGTGGTTCGTTGATGCCAAGACCCTGGCCGAACCGGCGCTGAAAGCCGTTCAGGATGGTGACACGAAGTTTGTTCCGGGAAACTGGGACAAGACTTACTACAACTGGCTGAATGACATTCAGCCGTGGTGTATTTCCCGCCAGTTGTGGTGGGGTCACCAGATCCCGGTTTGGTACGACGAAGACGGCAATGAATTCTGCGCAATGAGCGAAGAAGAAGCTGTCGAGATGGCCGGCGGCAAAACTTTGACCCGCGACGAAGACGTTCTCGACACTTGGTTCTCGTCTGCGCTATGGCCATTTTCCACGCTCGGCTGGCCGCACAAGACACCGGAACTGGAGCGCTATTACAAGACCGATGTTCTGATCACCGGTTTTGACATCATCTTTTTCTGGGTTGCCCGGATGATGATGCAGGGCATCCACTTCATGAAGGAAGTGCCGTTCCACACCGTCTACATCAATTCGATTGTTGTCGATAAAAACGGGAAGAAGATGTCCAAGTCCTTGGGCAATGTCCTCGACCCGTTGGACCTGTTCGACGCCTATGGCGCCGATGCCACACGGTACGCCCTGGCGAGCCAGGAAGTTCAGGGCCGGCGGACACTGCGGATGTCTGACCAAGCAGCCGAAGGCGGTCAGCGCTTTGCGACCAAACTCTGGAACGCTGCCCGGTTTGCGGAGATGAACGGCTGTGCCCGTGTTGAGGGCTTCGATCCGTCGGCGGCAAAACACACCCTCAACCGTTGGATTGCAACGGAAATGGGCAAGTGTGTCGCTGAAGTGACCGCTGCGCTTGAAGACTACCGGTTTAATGATGCCTCAGGCGCTGTCTACAAGTTCACTTGGAACACCTTCTGTGATTGGTTCCTGGAGCTGGCGAAGCCGATCTTCAACGGCGATGATGAAGCCGCTAAAGCCGAGACCCGGGCAACCGCCGCTTGGGCAATCGATGAGATCCTGAAGGTCCTGCATCCGTTCATGCCGTTTCTGACCGAAGAACTTTGGGAGCGTCTGGGCGACGAAGGCGTCAAGGCTGACAAGCTCCTGATGCTCACCGAATGGCCGCATGCCAACGTTTCTGATGATGCAGCTGCAGGCGAGATCAACTGGCTTGTCGATCTCATCTCCGAAATTCGCTCGGTCCGCGCTGAAATGAACATTCCGGCAGGCGCAAAGGTCCAGCTGGTTGTTGTTGGCGCGAATGATCAAACTAAAGGCCGGATCGCCACTCACGAATCTGCGATCCAGCGCCTCGCACGCGCTGAAGATGTTTCACTGGCAGATGCAGCTCCGGCTGGATCGGCACAGATCATCGTCGGTGAGGCAACCGTGTGCCTGCCGCTTGCAGGTGTCATCGATCTCGGTGCGGAAAAGGCCCGTCTGACCAAAGACGCCGGCAAGCTCGAAGGCGAGATCACCAAGATCGAGAAAAAACTCGGAAATCCGAAATTCGTTGAAAAGGCGCCGCAAGAGGTGGTTGACGGCGAAAAGGAGAAGGTAAGTGAGGCCAAGGCAAAACTTGAAAAAATCCAAGTCGCTTTGAGTCGTCTCGCCGAAATCGGCTAACTTTTTCCAAATATCGTTGGATACTATGCCCGGACACAGGCCTTGCCGCGTCCGGGCCGCATTTCGATGCTAGCGCCGCAGCTACCGGCAGGGATATGTTTGGACTTGCGAATCTGTTTGGAGCTGATGGCCCAAGTGTTTTTTGAATTTCGAAATCAGGCGGCACGTGCTGCGCTTGTTCTTGGGAGTGTGTTGGCGGGAGTAACGCCGCAGTCAACTTTCGCTCAGGAGCATACGGAAAAAATCAAAAACCCTGTCGCCGTGTTTTCCGGTCTTGATAAGATCACCGGCCGGATCATCAATTTCGATGTCTATATCGGCGAGACAGTGCAATTTGGTGCGCTGCAAGTGACCCCGCGTGTGTGTTACACCCGCCCGCAAACGGAATCGCCCCTGACAACCGGCTTTGTCCAAGTTGACGAAATCACGCTCAACAATGAAGTCCGACGGATTTTTTCCGGCTGGATGTACGCAGCTAGCCCCGGTCTTCATGCGGTTGAGCACCCCGTCTATGACATCTGGCTGACCGACTGCAATCTGGCTTCAAAAGTGCCGCCGCCGGAAGACTATGACGGCCCGCCGATCAAGGGTGTTGTTGCTGAAGGGGAAGACCCGCTTGCAGGTCCGGACGATGGAGTGGACTCAGGCCCAGGTATTCCGCGTGCAAAACCCTTCCAAGGATAAGCGGAATTCAGCTCTTCCTGTTATGCCCTTGAATGCTGAGACGTCAGAGCGTGTTTAGCGCGCCGCGATGGATTTGCCCCTAGACACAAATTCAAGTGCTTTTGCTGTCTTTGAATCGGTCTGTTTCTGGAGAATGCAAACAATCGCGGCGGGCTAATAAGTGAGGCGTGCTGCCTCGGTCCTTAGGCTGCCTTTTTCAGAGCTTTTTTGGCCGCTTTCAGCTTGCTTTCCTGCTTGGCGACCTTGGCCTTGCGGACTTTGACTTCTTTTTTCAGTTCTTTGATTTTGGATTTTTTAGACATCAAATATCTCCTGGTTCATGAGGTGTTCGAACGAGGCGTTAATCAGTGGATTGGTTCTTTTGAAGAAAGTCCCGGATAAAGCCGCGGATCTCCCGGGCAGCGCTGGTATCCAGTTCATCACATAGCTCAACAAACCGGTCCCGTTCATCGCTGCTAATGCGGATGACCAATTGACTGTCCTTCTTGGACTTCTTTGTCTTTTTTTGTTTTTCACCCATTTCAACCTCGCTTCAATACAGCTAGTGCATATAAAAACGATATGCAATGTATATACATAAAATATTTTAACTGTGTGGTCACTGACCGCCTTTGCAGTTAAGAGGCACTGCCTAGAGTTCATTTGCCGTGAATGGTCCGGAATGATCGATGATTAACGTCAGGATCAAGTAAGGGTTCGGGCCGGATATCCGGGCGCGCGCAGCTCAAATCCCTGTTTGGTCGCTGAAAACCCGATGCGTTCGTAGAACCGGTGTGCAGCGGTGTTTTGGATCCCCGATAGCAGCATTATCTTGTAGCACCCGGCGTCCCAAGCCGAGTCAGAAGCGGCTTTGAGCACCTGTTCGCCGTAGCCCCGCCCACGATGGTCGCGATGCGTGACCACATTTTCGATCAATGCATAGGGCGCGCAGCCACGGGTGAAATTGGGAACGACGATCAAGGTACAGGTGGTGACAGGCACGTCACCAAGACACCCAATCAGTATCGTCATGCCTGGATGGCGCAGTATCGTTTCGAAGGTTTTTGCTTGTATCTCTTCCGTTGCTGGCAGGTCGTCACCAATCAGGTGTTGGTAGAGCTCTGTAAGGCCGGAAAAATCATACGATTTGGCCGCACGGATTGAGAGGGCGCTATCGGGTTTGGTCACTTCGATGCCTTTCTGCCATTGGGAAACAAAAAAGCCCGCCGAGTGGCGGGCCTTGTATTTTGATGGTTCCAGAAAGTCAGTCGATGTCGACGTAATCTTCCGGGCCGAGGCCAAGGCGGCCATCGACATAATCGCCGCAATTGCCGATCAGCGTGTCCATGTCGTTTTCAAAGAAGTGGTTGGCACCCGGAATCGTCTGATGATCGATGATGATTCCCTTTTGGGTTTTCAATTTATCGACCAGCGTCTGGACGTCTTTCTGCGGCACGACCTTGTCCTGATCGCCATGAATGATCAGGCCCGAAGACGGGCAGGGGGCCAAAAACGAGAAGTCATGCAGGTTGGCCGGCGGGGCAACGGAGATGAACCCCTCGACTTCCGGGCGGCGCATCAGGAGCTGCATGCCGATCCAGGCACCAAAGGAGAAACCGGCGATCCAGCAGGCCCGCGCATCCGGATGGACTGTCTGCACCCAATCCAGCGCTGCTGCGGCATCAGACAATTCGCCCTGACCGTGGTCGAATGACCCTTGAGACCGGCCGACGCCGCGGAAATTGAAGCGCAACACGGCAAATCCGCGTTTCGCGAACATGTAGTACATTTGATAAACAATCTGGTTGTTCATCGTGCCGCCAAACTGGGGATGCAGATGCAGGACCAGAGCGATGGGGGCGTTGCGCTTTTTTGCGGGATGAAACCGGCCTTCCAGCCGGCCAGCGGGACCGTTAAAGATCACCTCAGGCATGAAGCGATTTATCCTTTTGTTTTTATCCGTAGCCGGATGGCTGCGGGGAGGGACCGTCTACGTGGTTTTCCTAAGTCTAAAACTTGACTCTTTGGCTCCAAGTTTCTAGAACCCTGTTTAGAATTATTCGAAAGTTCGCATCACCAAAACAGCAACACTCGGTTCGACCGTTGACGCTGTTATCGTCATCACAGCGGAAAATATCAAGTTTTTCGGACATGTGATTGGAAAAGATGTGATTTTCGGACCGAACTCTGTGTCCTGTTTCGCGTTTGAGGTGTCATGCCGCGCCAATTTGACCCGATCTATCTCGATCACAACGCTGGTGCGCCGCTGCGCCCGGTGGTGCGCGAGGCCATGATCGCGGCATTGCAGGAGGCTGGAAACGCATCGTCTGTGCATACACACGGCCGGAAAGCGCGTGGCAAAATCGAAGAAGCCAGAGACGCGGTTGCACGTTTATGCGGTTCCAAAACCCGTGCGGTGACATTTGTCTCCGGCGGCACAGAGGCCAACATGACGGCATTGACGCCTGCATGGCAGGACCAAGGTGCACCGGTTTACCTGGATAAACTGTTTCGTAGTGCGATTGAACATCCTTCCGTTGTGACGGGCGGACGGTTTCCGGTCGTTGACCAGGTGGTTGTTCCCGTTGATGAAAAGGGTGTGGTCCGTCTGGAAGCGCTTGAAGAGCTGATCAAAGACGTCGATCCAAGTCTGATTTCTGTCATGGCTGCCAACAATGAGACCGGGGTTGTTCAGCCGCTCTCAGACATTGGCGCGCTTGCACAACAATATGGCCATTTCTTCCATGTCGACGCGGTCCAAGCTGCCGGCCGGATGCCGATTGATGTGGAAGCTTGGCAGGCAGATGTCATCACCCTGTCGGCACATAAATTCGGTGGTCCGCAAGGCATTGGTGCCGTTGTCGTCCGCTCAACGGCCCGGGTTCCGGCTCCGCTAATGGTCGGCGGTGGTCAGGAGAATTGGCGCCGCGGCGGAACGGAAAATGTCGCTGCCATTTCTGGATTTGGCGCTGCGGCAATTTCAGCCCTTGAGGAAGCGGCCGAAACACGCCATCTCCTGCATCTGAGGACGAGGCTGGAAGAGGGCTTGCGCGCTGTTTGCCCGCAAACAATCATCTTCGGAGAGGGCGCAGATCGGCTCGCCAACACGGTTTGTTTCGCAGTTCACGGCATTTCTGCTGAAACAGCACTGATCGCTTTTGACCTTGAGCGCGTATCACTGTCGTCGGGGTCAGCCTGTTCTTCGGGCAAAGTCTCTGTGTCACATGTTCTGACGGCCATGAATGTGGACGAAGAGACCGCCCGTTGCGCGCTACGGATCAGCATGGGCTGGGACACCAGTGAAGCAGATGTGGCGCGATTCCTGGAGATCTGGCCGAAGATTGTCGACCGGTTGAATCCGGAGGCGCGGCACCAGGCTGCTTAAAAAGTGAATTTCAGCGGTGCGCCGCTGACCGAAATGGCTTCTGTCCATGCGTTTGGGCGAGGCGAATGAGTTAGGAAGCTGCGGACAAAAGGTCCGCCAATTGGAGGCAAGCGATGCCAGCTGTACAGGAAACCATCGAACAGGTGAAAGCCATCGATGTTGACCAGTATAAATACGGCTTTGTGACGGACATTGAGTCCGAAAAAGGCGCAAAGGGTCTTTCTGAAGAAACCATCCGGTTTTTGTCCGCCAAAAAGGACGAACCGGAATGGATGACGGAATGGCGTCTTGATGCGCTGCGCCGGTTCCAACAGATGGAAGAGCCGAGCTGGGCCCGTGTTTCCTATCCCAAGATCGATTTTGACGATCTTTATTATTGGGCCGCGCCGAAATCCGTCGAAGGTCCGAAGAGCCTGGATGAAGTCGATCCGGAGCTTCTGGCAACCTATGAAAAGCTCGGTATTCCGCTGCAAGAGCAGGAAATTCTGGCAGGTGTTGCCCCGGAAAACCGGGTGGCTGTGGATGCCGTCTTTGATTCCGTCTCCGTTGTGACGACCTTCAAGGAAGAGCTGAAGAAGGCCGGCGTCATCTTCTGTTCTATCTCTGAGGCCATGCGTGAGTATCCGGACCTGGTGAAAAAATACATCGGCTCCGTGGTTCCGGTCACCGACAATTATTATGCGACGCTGAACTCGGCTGTCTTCTCCGATGGGTCCTTCGTCTATATTCCCGAGGGCGTGCGCTGCCCGATGGAGCTGTCGACTTATTTCCGGATCAACGAGCAGAATACCGGCCAGTTCGAGCGCACGCTGATTATCGCCGACAAAGGATCCTACGTTTCCTATCTGGAAGGCTGCACGGCACCACAGCGCGATGAAAACCAGCTGCACGCCGCGGTCGTTGAGCTGATTGCCCTGGACGATGCGGAGATTAAATACTCCACCGTCCAGAATTGGTATCCGGGCGATAGCGAAGGCAAGGGCGGCATCTACAACTTCGTCACCAAGCGTGGCGATTGCCGGGGCAAGAATTCCAAGATTTCCTGGACCCAGGTTGAGACTGGATCGGCGATCACCTGGAAATATCCGTCCTGCATCCTGCGCGGCGATGGTTCGCGCGGAGAGTTTTATTCGATTGCGGTGTCTAACGGTCACCAGCAGATCGACTCGGGCACCAAGATGATCCACCTCGGCAAGAACACATCGAGCCGGGTGATTTCAAAGGGCATTTCCGCCGGTAAATCGGAAAACACCTACCGGGGTCTGATTTCCGCGCACCGCAAGGCATCACATGCGCGGAACTTCACGCAGTGTGACTCTCTGCTGATCGGCCAGGAGTGCGGCGCGCATACGGTGCCTTATATCGAGAGCAAAAACGCATCTGCCCAGTTCGAACACGAGGCGACCACCTCAAAGATTTCGGACGACCAGATGTTCTATTGCCTGCAGCGCGGGATGAACGAGGAAGAGGCAGTCGCCCTTATCGTCAATGGCTTCGTCAAGGACGTCATCCAGCAGCTGCCGATGGAATTTGCCGTGGAAGCTCAGAAACTGATCTCGATCAGCCTGGAAGGGTCTGTGGGGTAATCGCTCCACTATTTGAATGACTATTCGGGCGATTGCCCAACGTATTACAAGGACACATCTCAATGCTTGAGATCAAAAACCTGCACGCGCGCATCGCGGAAGATGAAACGGAAATCCTGCGCGGCATTGATCTGACGATCAACGCCGGCGAAGTTCATGCCATTATGGGCCCGAACGGATCCGGCAAGTCGACGCTGTCTTACATTCTGGCCGGCAAGGACGACTATGAAGTCACCGAGGGAGAGATCCTGTTCAACGGTGAAAACATGCTCGAGATGGAGCCGGATGAGCGGGCTGCAGCCGGCATGTTCCTGGCATTCCAATACCCGATCGAAATTCCGGGTGTTGCCACCATGGAATTCCTAAAGACAGCCATGAATGCACAGCGCGTAGCGCGCGGCGAAGACAAGTTGTCAATTCCGGACTTCATGAAGCGCGTCAAGGAAGCGGCAAACTACCTGAACGTTTCCATGGATATGCTGAAGCGCCCGCTGAATGTCGGTTTCTCCGGCGGCGAAAAGAAGCGGGCCGAGATCCTGCAGATGTCTCTGCTGGAGCCGAAACTCTGTGTGCTGGACGAGACCGACTCCGGTTTGGACATCGATGCCCTGCGGATCGTGTCGGAAGGCGTCAACAAACTGCGGTCTCCTGAACGGGCCATGGTTGTGATCACCCACTACCAGCGTCTTCTCGATCACATTGTCCCCGATGTTGTCCACGTTTTATCCAAAGGCAAGATCGTGAAAACGGGCGATAAAGACCTGGCGCTTGAGCTGGAGAAAAACGGTTACGCCGATTACATCGATACGGCCGCTTAAGGGAGTTTAGAGCGAGATGAACGCGACTGTTCCCATCAAGAACACCCAGGCTGAAACCGATCTGATTGCACGGTTTGAGGCTGCGAAGGATGCCCTTCCAGGCTCGGTCGCCGTTGCGGCTCTGCGTGAGGGCGCGCTTAGCCAAATCCGCGACAAGGGCCTGCCGCACCGGCGGGTGGAAGAATATAAATACTCTGATTTGCGGGCATTTATGAAATCCGCGGCTCCTCTGGCAGCCGGGACCGAACAATCTGACGCCCAAAATGCTCTGAATTTCCTGGAGACCTTTGCCGATCTGGACCGTTACAAGATTGTTTTGGCAAACGGATCCTATCTCCCCGCGCTGTCTGATGCAGAGGCTCTGGCAGGTGAAGGTGTTACCGTAAGCAACATGGCCGATTTCTTGGCTGGGGAAGAGGGCGCGCAGGCGCTTTCCTTTCCGAAGACCGGAGCAAGCGATGGTGTTGTTGCCCTCAACACGGCCTTTGTTCAGGGCGGCGTAATCCTGACCGTCAAGGATGGCGCGGAAGTGTCCAAACCGGTGGAACTGATCCAACTGGCAACGGCATCCGGTGCGCAAGCTGTCCGTAACAAGGTGGTGGTCGGCAAGGGCGCAAAACTCCATCTGCTGGAAAGCTTCACCGGGGACACAGGGAACGGCGAAATCAATACTGTTTTCGATTATTCCGTCGCCGACAATGCTCAGCTTGCAGCAACCCGCGTGATCGCTGGCAAATCCGACGCCGCGCATCTTTACACAAGTATCGCGACACTTGGCGCGGATGCGGAGTTCAAATCGCTTGGCTTCATCGCCGGTCCGCGGTTTGTCCGCAATCAGCAGTTCGTCAACTTCACTGGCGAAAACTCCGAAGCCAAGATCTATGGTGTCTCCATGGCTGGCGGCGAGGATCTGGCTGACCAGACCCTGATTGTCGATCATGCTGTCCCGCATTGTAACAGCCGTGAGTTCTTCAAAACCGTTCTCGATGGCCGGGCGCGGGGCGTTTATCAAGGCCGGATCAATGTGGCTCAGCATGCCCAGAAGACCGATGGTGAAATGATGACGCAGGCTCTGCTCCTCTCAGAGGAAGCGGAGATGGCGAATAAGCCGGAACTGGAAATCTTTGCCGACGATGTTCTGTGTGCCCATGGTGCGACCAGCGGTCAAATTGACGAAGACCTGCTGTTTTATCTACGTGCTCGGGGCATTCCGGAAGACGAGGCAAAAACCCTTTTGGTTTTGGCGTTCTTGTCGGAAGCGATTGAAGAATATGGCGAAGACGATGTGACGGAGGGCCTGGAAGCGCGGGTGCGCGACTGGCTTGCTGGTCACTGATTGTCGAAAAGCTGATTGAACAAGGAGCAGCGCCGCATGACGGTCGCAACCGCTACTGAGACCATTACACCGGCGTCTTACGACGTTGAAGCGATCCGAAAGGACTTTCCGATCCTCTCGCGAGAGGTTTATGGCAAGCCACTGGTCTATTTGGACAACGGCGCGTCGGCGCAAAAGCCTCAGGCGGTGATAGATGCGGTGACGCATGCGTATTCGCATGAATATGCCAATGTGCACCGCGGCCTGCATTACTTGTCCAACACGGCGACCGACAATTATGAAGCGGCCCGGGAAAAGGTCCGGCGTTTTTTGAACGCGGAATCGACCGACAACATCGTTTTCACCAAAGGCACCACTGAAGCCATCAATCTGGTTGCCTATGGTTTGGGCGGTAAGTTCTTTGATGAGGGCGACGAGATCGTTCTGTCCATCATGGAACACCATTCCAACATTGTGCCGTGGCACTTCCACCGAGAAAGGCACGGCGCGAAGTTGAAGTGGGTTTATGTGCGCGAAGACGGATCCTTCGATCTGGAGGCCTTCGAAAGCGCGCTTACTGAGCGGACCAAGCTGGTTGCGATCACCCATATGTCCAACGTTTTGGGCACGGTTGTTCCGGTCAAGGAAGTCTGCCGGATTGCCCATGAACGCGGCATCCCGGTTCTTGTCGATGGCAGTCAATCGGCGGTTCACATGCCGGTCGATGTTCAAGACATTGACTGCGACTACTATGTCTTTACCGGCCACAAAGTGTATGGCCCATCTGGCATTGGCGCTCTTTACGGAAAGAAAGAACGTCTGGAGGCTCTGCGGCCGTTTCAGGGCGGCGGCGAGATGATCCTTGATGTGACCGAGGACAACGTCACCTACAATGCCCCGCCGCATCGGTTTGAGGCCGGCACACCGCCGATCGTGCAGGCCATCGGCCTAGGAGCCGCATTGGACTACATGGATTCGATTGGCCGTGAAAACATCGCGCGCCATGAAGAGGACCTGAAAGTCTATGCCCATGAAAAGCTGCGGCAGATCAACTCCTTGCGCATTTTCGGCGATGCACCAGGGAAGGGGGCAATTATCTCCTTCGAGATTGAAGGCGCGCATGCCCATGATGTGTCGACGATCATCGACCGGTCGGGTGTCGCGGTGCGCGCGGGAACACATTGTGCCCAGCCCCTCTTGGCAAAATACGGTGTAACCTCTACATGCCGGGCAAGCTTTGGCATGTACAACACGCGCGATGAAGTCGACGCGCTTTATGAGGCCTTATTGAAGGCCCAGAGTTTTTTCGGGTAAGGACGGACGTCAATGGAAAACGCCAACACCATCGACACAGCTGCGGACAGCACGGAACTGAAGGCGGACGTTCCGTCTGCAAGTGCGATTCCCACGGCAGAGCTGGAGCAGCTGACCACTGACATCATCAGCGCGATCAAGACGGTCTATGATCCCGAAATTCCTTGCGATATCTATGAACTCGGCCTGATTTACAAGGTTGATATCGAGGACGACCGCTCGATCAACATCGACATGACGCTGACGGCTCCAGGATGTCCGGTCGCGGGCGAAATGCCGGGCTGGGTGGAAAACGCAGTCGCTTCCGTGGCCGGCGTTGGTCCTGTGAATGTCGATATGGTGTTTGATCCGCCGTGGACGCCGGACCGCATGTCCGATGAAGCCAAAGTTGCGCTCAACTGGTATTGAGTTCTTTACTTTGGAATCTTAAGCTGAGTTCCTATATCAAGTTCTCTGATCGCGAACAGCTGTGAGGATATGATGGCGTCTGCCGGAAAATTCCAGGTTATGACATTGACCGATGCCGCGGCTGAGCGGGTAAACGAGCTTGTCGATAATTCCGATAAGCCAGCGCTCGGCTTGCGCGTGGGAATCAAAAAAGGCGGCTGTGCCGGCATGGAATACGCCATGGATTTGGTGGAAGAAGCCAAGCCAGGCGACGATGTGATTGAGGACAAGGGCGCCAAGATCTTTGTCGATCCGTCTGCTGTTCTGTTTCTGCTCGGTACGGAAATGGATTTCGAAGTGACCAAATTCCGGTCCGGATTCGTCTTCAAAAATCCAAATGAAGTCTCCGCCTGCGGCTGTGGTGAATCGGTGTCTTTGCAGGCTGCCGACCTCAGTGTCCACGCGAGATCCTGACCCTCTATTATCTTTCCCGAAGGTGGCAACGTGAAACTTTTTGAGCGGCTGAAAGCCGACGCGGCTCCGCAATGGGCCGACTATGTCGATCATTCGTTTGTCCAGCAACTTGGCACAGGCGAATTGCCCCTAGAGGCTTTCAAACATTATCTGGTGCAGGATTACCTGTTTTTGATCCAATTTGCCCGAGCTTACGCGCTCGGCATCTACAAGAGCCCAACTGTTGACGACATGAGGCAATCGCTGGAAGGTGTCAAAGCCATCCTTGATGTGGAGCTGGATCTTCATTTGGAACTGTGCGGATCCTGGGGCATGTCGCGCTCGGACATAGAAAGCGCGCCGGAAGACACGCCGACAATGGCCTACACACGGTTTGTGTTGGATGCGGGCATGGCAGGGGATTTGCTGGATCTGCAAGCCGCGCTGGCGCCCTGCATTATTGGATATGCGGAAATTGGTGCAGCGCTGAAAAACAAAGGTTCAGAGACAGAAGACAATCCCTATACGCGCTGGATCAACGAATACGGCAGCGACGAGTACCAGGAATTGGCGCAAGGATTTGCTGAATGGATGGATAAGACCGCCGAGGTCTATCTGACCAAAGCCCGCTATCCGCGTTTGTCGTCTCTCTTTGAAAAAGCCAGCCGCCTAGAATCCGGTTTTTGGCAAATGGGGCTAGATGCCGTCAAATAGTCTGAAAGTATAAAAAAACAGCGTCGCTTCACATCAGGCGACGTTTTCCTGCTGAAGATCTTTTTCAGTACGGACAAGGTTGCGGCCGGCGTTTTTGGCTGCATACATCGCCTCATCCGCGCGGGCAATTATGGAATGGGCAGAATCGTTCTGACCAAAAGCGGCAACGCCTGCTGAGATGGTAACGCGTCCGAGATTCTCACCGGTTGAACGTTTGACCAACTCCTTGGCCATAACCGCTGCCCGGATTTTCTCAGCAATCTCGACCGCCTGATCCAATTCGGTGTGCGGCAGGATAATCGCGAATTCTTCACCACCATACCGGCAGGCTATGTCCTGGCTTTTGATATTCTGTTTGACCGACAAGGCAACAAGACGGAGAACCTGATCACCTGTTTGGTGGCCATAGGTGTCGTTGAACTTCTTGAAATGATCGATATCAGTCATCAGAAGGCAGAAACCGCGGCGGCTTTCTTCCGAATTGCGAATGACCTTTTCAAGCGAGTTGTCGAAATGCTTGCGGTTGTTCAGTGTGGTCAGTTCGTCAATCAAGGACTCGTACCGGATCGCTTCAAGCGACGACTGCAAGTTTTCGATGTGTTTCTTCGATTCAAGCAGCTGACTCTCCAGCTTGCGATTCGAAGCGACCGCATTTTGCGTCGACTTCACCAAATGCGTGACATAAAGTTTCAGCTTGTCTGGGTCTGTGATGCTGGAAATTTTTAGACCGGCCTGCTCAAGCGCACTGCCGTAGTCTGAGGTCGCATCCGCACTGAGTTTCAGAGTTTCGACGATTTCTTCAACTTCGCGGGAAACTTTGTTGCCGACGTCATCCAAACGGTCGCCGAGGCGGGTCGGTGACAGGAAACGGCCATAAAGTGACAGCATCTCGTCGGTGCTGATACGTCCGTTTTCCTTGATGGTTTCGTTGATAGCCCGGTTGAGACCTTGATTGTAGCCGGCAGCGTACGTGTACCAGAGTTCGTACGATCTCGGATAGGCAGGTAAGGTGTTTTTTCTGATATACCCCACCGCGGACTCACCATATCCGATGGTCCTGTTGTGATCGTCCTTGTCCGACATCAAATTACTCTCGCTCAGAAGCTGAATTGTTAACCGCCCCACACGGCCTCAATTCTTAGCCTCTAAGATCTGACGTAAGGTTTAAAGTCGGGTTAAATCTCCTGTTAAAGTCACCAATATCCCAGAGTTAGGATGCTTTTTTCGGCCGGGGTTCGCGCAGCAAGAATGCTGGGATGTGCACACCTTCGCTGAAAGCAGGGGCGGATTTATCGGACCGGGATTTCTTGGAAGTAGATTTCTGAGAAATGGTGGAAACTCCTGCAGTTGACGGCTTTACTTCAACCGCTTCTTCAGCGGAACTTGTCTCATTGCGGCGGCGGGATTGACCCCGTTTTTTGGCGGGTTTAGCCTCTGCCGCTTCGTTGTCGTTGCTCGAGGCCGTTTTTGACGTTTTGGAAGTGCGGCGCTTGGCTTTGCGTTCTTTGGCAGCGGCTTCGAAGTCAATTGATTCGCCAATCCAATCAATGGATTGCTTTGTGAGCTCTTCAATTGCTTTCAGATATTTTTGGTCGCTGTCAGTCACAAGCGTGTAGGCAGTGCCAGAACGGCCGGCGCGTCCGGTGCGGCCAATCCGGTGGACGTAATCTTCCGCATTGATCGGAATGTCGTAATTGAAGACGTGGCTGACTTCCGGAATGTCCAACCCGCGGGCCGCGACGTCACTGGCCACCAATAGCTTGATGTTCCCTTTACGGAAATTCTCAAGCATCATCATACGGGTTCGTTGATCCATGTCGCCATGAAGCGCACCAACATTGTATTCGTGGCGCTCCAGGGACCGGAACAGCGTCGAAACATCGCGTTTGCGGTTGCAGAATACGATCGCGTTCTTCAGATCTTCAGCATCTTCCAGAAGTTCGCGCAGCGTGGCGCGTTTATCGTAGTCTTTGGAGGCAGATGCTTTCAGCCGCTGAGCGACGTTCTCAGATGTTGAAGATGTTGGAGCAACTTCAATGCGGGCTGGGTTCTGCAGGAATGTTTCCGTCAAACGTTGAATTTCCGGCGGCATGGTTGCCGAGAAGAACAGAGTTTGGCGGGTAAACGGGATCAGTTTGCAGATCCGCTCAATGTCCGGAATGAAGCCCATGTCGAGCATCCGGTCGGCTTCATCGATCACCAGAATCTCGACGCCCTGCAGAAGCAGTTTTCCGCGTTCGAAATGGTCGAGCAGGCGACCAGGTGTAGCGATCAAGACATCGGTGCCCCGGTCAAGCTTCTTATCCTGGTCGGCAAAAGAGACGCCACCGATCAAAAGCGCAACGTTGAGCTTGTGGTTGGTGCCGTATTTCTCGAAATTCTCTTCGACCTGAGCAGCCAGCTCGCGGGTCGGCTCCAAGATCAGAGTGCGCGGCATCCGTGCACGGGCCCGGCCTTTTTCCAAGAGCGTCAACATCGGCAAAGTGAAACTCGCCGTCTTGCCGGTTCCCGTCTGGGCGATGCCAAGAACGTCCCTGCGTTCAAGAACTTGCGGGATCGCACCTGCTTGAATGGCTGTTGGATCTTTATAACCTGCCGCATCAACTGCAGCGAGGACCTTCTCGCTCAGACCGAGAGTATTAAATGACATGGAGCACTTTGCCCGAATGTTGTGATGTAAAGGCCGCAGCTCATCTCGAGCCACCCTACGCCGATGTGCGCACACACTACATTTGTTCGCTTCCAAGTCAATGCATTGGCGAGGTTAAATGTTAGAAATGTTCAGTATTTCTGCGCGTGTTTTGCCATCTCAGTTAATAGGCTTTCTTAATTTGCCTTAAAATGCGGCTTCCACGATCAGTGAAAGTACTCAAATGACTTAATATTAGCGTATTCACTAATTTCAAAACCCAAAGCGTGTGGAGGTCCGGCTAGTGTAAATGGCGTTTGATTGAAATCGGTTTCCGCATTTTGAAATCACAGATTTTAGCGCTAAGCGTGATGCTTCCGTTTCCCAGAAAACGGGACACGCTCTCAACAGTCAAGGGAGTAGCGGTCTTGTATGGGCCCATTTGTCGGTTGGTTTATTAGAACCTTCCTAAATGTCCAAATCGTCCGCAAATTCGGCATTGTCCTGAATAAAGCGGAAGCGGGCTTCTGGTTTGTTGCCCATGAGCCGTTCGACCGTGTCATTGGTATCAGCAATTGCGGTTTCATCGACGCTGACTTTCAAAAGCGAACGTTTGGACGGATCCATCGTCGTTTCTTTGAGCTGCGCCGGCAGCATTTCGCCCAGACCCTTGAAGCGGCCGATCTCAACCTTAGACTTGCCTTTGAAGGCCTTTGCCAGAAGCTCATCTTTATGCATGTCATCGCGGGCATACAGAGTTTTTCCACCTTGGCTCAGGCGGTAAAGTGGCGGAACGGCGAGGTATAGATGGCCGCCGCGGATCAGCTCGGGCATTTCACGATAGAAGAAGGTGATAAGGAGCGAGGCGATGTGGGCACCATCGACGTCCGCATCGGTCATGATGACGATTTTTTCGTAACGAAGATCCGGTTCTGCATATGCGGATCGTGTGCCGCAGCCGAGGGCCTGGATCAGATCCGCTAGCTGCTGATTGGCGGCGAGTTTGTCGCGGCCAGCGTTGGCAACGTTCAATATCTTCCCGCGCAAGGGAAGGACCGCTTGATTGGACCGGTTTCGCGCCTGTTTGGCAGATCCGCCCGCCGAATCGCCCTCCACGATGAAGAGCTCGGTGCCTTCGGATTGGTTGGTGGAACAATCGGCCAGTTTTCCCGGAAGGCGCAGCTTGCGGACAGCCGATTTACGCGCAACATCTTTTTCCTGACGGCGGCGCAGACGTTCCTCAGCCCGGTCGATCACCCATTCCAATAGCTTGTTGGCTTGGTTGGGGGAGGCGGTGAGCCAGTGATCGAAAGCATCGCGGACTGCCGTTTCAGCGATCCGGGTCGCTTCGTTGGTCGCGAGTTTGTCTTTGGTTTGGCCGACAAACTCAGGCTCGCGGATGAAGACCGACAACATGCCGCCAGCGGACGTCATGACATCATCGCCTGTGATGATGGACGCCTTCTTGTTGTTGACCAACTCACCATAGGCTTTGAGGCCGCGCAGCAGCGCATAGCGGAAACCGGCTTCATGGGTTCCGCCTTCCGGTGTGGTGACGGTATTACAATAAGAGCTGATGAACCCGTCGCCGGCAAACCAGCTGACGGCCCATTCGACAGACCCGTGTTTTCCGGTTTTGTTGGTACGTCCGGCAAAAACCTCGTCAACGACGCGGCGTTCCTTGCCAAGCCGTTCTGCCAAAAAGTCCTTTAGACCGCCGGGGAAGTGAAAGACGGCTTCGGCCGGGGTTTCGTCTTTTTCGGAAATGAGTTCAGGTGCGCAGTGCCAGCGGATTTCAACACCGCCGAACAAATACGCCTTGGACCGGGCCATTTTCAAAAGGCGGGCAGGCAGGAATTTTGCACCTTTGCCGAAAATTGTTTCATCCGGCTTGAAGCGGACCATAGTGCCGCGACGGTTCTGGGTATCGCCCACAAGCTCCAAAGGACCTTGCGGATGGCCGCGCCGGAAAACTTGGCGGTAGAGTTTGCGGCTACGGGCGACTTCGACAACCAGCTCTTCGGAGAGCGCATTGACCACTGACACGCCGACGCCGTGCAAGCCGCCGGAGGTCTCATACACCTTACTGTCGAATTTACCACCCGCGTGCAGGGTCGTCATAATGACTTCCAACGCGGACTTGTCTTTAAACTTTGGGTGCGGATCGACTGGGATGCCGCGGCCGTTGTCAGTAATGTTCAGATACCCATCAGCGCCCAAGGCGACATCAATCCAGGTCGCGTGGCCTGCAACGGCCTCATCCATCGAGTTGTCGATGACCTCGGCAAAGAGGTGGTGCAGCGCCTTTTCGTCGGTTCCGCCGATATACATGCCCGGCCGCCGCCGTACGGGCTCCAGGCCTTCCAGAACTTCAATGTCGGCGGCCGAATAGTCGCCGCTGTCGGCAACAGCTTCTGGCTTCTTGCGGGCCGAGGCGATGTCGGTCACGGGCGCGGGCGGGGCCACGTCTGCCGGTGCGGTGTTTTCTTCCACCGGAGTGGAGATGGCCGCGTTGCCTGCAAAAAGATCGTCTTTTCCGCTCATTGCGTATCGCCTGATGGGTTTCTTGGTTCTGGTTACTGGGGCTATATGCCGTATTTCAAGGCCGGTCCTACACCGAATCACATTCAAGTTTGAAGTACAAACGAAGAACAGCCAAGGATTTTGGCGAAAAGCCCCCGTTTTCCCCAACGTTGACTGTTTTTTCGGCCAATGCGGGCCTTTTGCCGGGACAGAAACTGATCGTCAACCAGGTTGTGTTTTGATCACCGCGTGCTGGGGGAGGGACGATTGTGCTCATTTGGCAACAGTTGCCAGCAAAGTGCCGCCGTGCCTTCGCGGAACCACTTGATGCCAATGTTCGGCCATGTTTGCGGTACACCAGTTGCGGTTAGACGGAAGCAAACATTGTTTCCGGCGTTGGGACTTGTGGGTCTTCAAGGTCTTAGACCGGTTTGAGCTGATCGGTGCCAAAAGCCCAACTTAGGCCAGAATGATTGGCCATATATGAGTGAAGCAGGATGCGCGTTCAAAAAAGAACCAGTCCCGGCTTCTAAACCTCAAGCGGGTGCTTGGGATAGATTGTAAATGGGACAGAAACGCCCGTTACGGCAGGGGCCGTCCGGCGGAGAATAGTGTAAACGGGATGTACAATAAGAAGACAAAACGTCAGCACTTGACCAAGGCCGGTGTCCTGATAGGCGCTGCGGCGCTGATGTTGGCTGCTGTGCCGGTCCAAGCCTTCGATGGCAAGCCTGCTGCACCCGGTCCGATTAATCCATCGACACTGTCTCCCAATGAGGCTTTGCGGGCAGGTGCACGCCAGTATTATTCCGGCGATAAGACAGCTGCGATATCTTCTCTGCAATACGCTGCGGAGAATGGACAGGCGATGGCAGCTTGGAAGCTCGGCGACATGTATGCAAAGGGCGATGGCGTTCAAGAGGACGACTACAAGGCGTATCAATATTACAGCCAGATCGTCCGCGCCCACGGTGATGACGGACCGGAATCCCCGGATGCGCCCTTTGTCTCCAGCGCATTTGTGGCGCTTGGCACCTACTATCTGAACGGAATTGAGGGGGCCGTCCCGAAAGATATCGGTCAAGCCCGGCGGATTTTCACCCACGCAGCGTCTTATTTCGGTGATGCAGCTGCCCAGTATCATCTCGGCCGCATCTATCAGGAGAGCAATCGGCGGATGGCTGTGCGCTGGTACAATCTGGCTGCTCTGAAAGGCCATGTCGGAGCTCAGGCCCGGCTGGGCGAAACATTGTTCTCGCTTGGCTCATCGGACAAGAAAAAGGCGCGCGGCCTGATGTGGCTGACCGTGGCCCGTGAACAGGCCAGTGGCCATGATGCCAATTGGATCAATGATCTGCACGAACAGTTTTTTGCAGTTTCTCCCGAACCTGTCAGGGAGAAGGCGCGTTCCATGGCCGACACTTGGATTGAGCGCAATCGGCCGGACACACTGACCGCCCAACAAGTGCCGACGCAGTAGTTTTCTGATTTTTTGGGATTTAGTTCGGAAGCCCGAATTGGTGTGCGGTGTATTCCGCACATCATACCAGCGGCAATTTCCTCAAAACACTGGCTCGCTCATCAACGGATCAGGCGAGGCCTGTTGAATGAGCTTTTGTTCCAGTGGCGTCAACAACGCTTGCGGGCAGGGGGACTGGCTCATTTGCCAGGATGTGTTGTTGAGTACCATGGAGCAGGTCGCAATCCGGGTGCTCGTCCCACTTCCCAAACATATTGAATCGCCAATGCTGTAGTCTTGGCCTTTGTAGCGGCAAGTGCAGGGAACGTCTGGATTGGTCGCCTGCTGGGCGTGGGCGGTAGACATCAGCAAGAGCATAGCACCAAGAGCGGCCGCGAGTGATATTGCAAAAGCATCAGAGATGGGGTGGAGCCGCACGCGGCGCCAGTAGAAATGCCCGCGGATCGCCGGTGCGGGCGGAAGGCGTTTGTCCGTTATCCCATTCCCTAAAGGGTAGCATGAGCACAGCGTTCCGCAAAAGGTATATATTTGCGCCTATTTTCAATTTCGTTTGAGGATAGGCCGTGCGGACGAGATGGAGATGTATTTCGCCGGGGTCTGCTGAGTTCAAGACCAAGAAAATTTGACGCAGGTGATGCTGGTGCATCATCAAGGTGGATTTTCGCAGAGGTTTGAGCGCTGCAGGACCGACCCTTCGGGTATGACAAAGGGCGTTAATCTAGCGCAGACAATCCCTTGACCGTATCACCGATACCTTCTGCAGGTCTTTCCACTCTATCTTTCGCCCTTTGTCACACGAAATGCGTCTCCAATTCGTCCACACGGCCTAGCGCTGCGTTGAAACGTAGGCGCCGGTCTATGCCGCCAACTGGACCCAAACAGGCACGTGGTCAGAGGGTTTTTCCCACCCGCGGACATGTTTGTCGATGCCGCAGCCGAGCAGTTTGTCGGTAGCTTGGGCGGACATCAAAATATGATCAATGCGGATGCCGTTGTTCTTTTGCCAGGCTCCAGCCTGATAATCCCAAAAGGTGTAAGTGGCTGGTTCTGCGGTACAAGCACGCACGGCTTCGGTCATGCCAAGATGGGTGAGTGCCCGGAATTTTTGGCGGCTTTCGGGCTGATAAAGCGCATCCTCTGTCCAGTTTTCCGGGTTTCTGGCGTCAATTGGATCCGGGATGACGTTGTAATCACCGAGCAATAGAAATGGTGTCTCTTCCGCCAGACGCTTTTCGGCATGCACCAGAAGGCGATCCATCCAGCCCAGTTTATAGGGAAACTTCTCCGTCCCCAGCGGATTGCCGTTCGGAAGATAAAGACAGCCGAATCGGACAACCCCTTCACCGAGGGTGACACTCGCCTCGATATAACGGGCTTGTTCGTCCTCATCATTGCCGGGCAGGCGGCGTTGAACATCCTCTAGAGGTGTTTTGGAAAGAATGGCGACGCCATTAAATCCTTTCTGGCCGTGGGTTTCGACGTTGTAGCCAAGGTCTTCAAACGGCTGACGTGGAAAGTTCTCGTCGACTGATTTGATTTCCTGAAGACAGGCAACGTCTGGCGATGATTCTTTCAGCCATTCCTGGACAGTTTCCAGACGGGCTTTAACCCCATTGATGTTCCAGGTGGCGATTTTCATGAGCAGTCCCCGTGCATTGCTGAGCCGCATCATAGGCAATTGCGTTCACTTGTCGCCAGTGAACTGAAACTATGCCCAGGGGTTTTTGGGTTTGTGCTCAGTGCGTCCGGCAGAAAGGACCGCAAAAAGTCAAATTGTAAAACTGGTTCCGCAACCGCAGCCAGCAACGGCGTGCGGATTGTTGATTTGAAAGGCCTGGCCCATCAGGTCATCTACAAAATCTATCTCCGCACCGCCCATATATTGCAGAGAAATGGAATCGATCAGAACAGTTGCGCCGGGGTTCTCGATCACCAGATCATCATCTTCGCGGGAATTGACCACATCGTACTTGTATTGAAGACCCGAACAGCCACCGCCTTCTACGCTTACCCGCAGCATGCTACCGGGCGCTTCGCCGGATAAAATCTTGGCAATACGCTTGGCAGCGCTTTCGCTGACTGTTACTCGATTTTCAAGCATTTCGGTCATGGTCTACTGACTCGCTGGGACAGCCCCTTTAAAGGGTGCGGCAAATTGGACTTAACCGGATAGTTAAGATCTCAAGGCACAAGCGTCAATGTGTGGAGCTGGAAACGGCACTCTCAACAGGGGACGGGGCGGTGAACGACAATTGGAAGCAGATCCAGGCCGATATTGGGTATGGAGCGCAAACACTCGCCAAATTTGCCCAGAATCCGACCAAAAGCCGTGGCCGGCTTTTCCCTGAACCGGAAAGCCCGACTCGAACCCCGTTTCAGCGGGACCGGGACAGGATCATCCATTCTTCCGCTTTCCGGCGTCTGAAACATAAGACCCAGGTGTTTGTCTATCACGAGGGCGATCATTTCAGAACACGGCTGACACACACGATTGAGGTTTCTCAGATCGCCCGCTCACTGGCCAGGGCTTTGAGGCTTGATGAGGACCTGGCTGAATGCTTGGCTCTTGCCCATGATCTCGGGCACACGCCTTTTGGCCATGAGGGCGAGGACGTCATGCACGAATGTATGGCGCCCTATGGCGGATTTGATCACAACGCTCAATCGCTGCGTGTCGTGAGCCATCTGGAACACCGTTATGCCGACTTCGATGGCTTGAACCTAGCCTGGGAAACCCTGGAGGGCCTTGTCAAACACAATGGACCTCTCGTGGATGGCAGCGGAGCGCCGCTTGGCAAGTTCAAGGACAGCGAGCTGCCATTTGCGATCCGCGAATACCAAAAACAGCAGGATCTGATGCTGGACACCTGGCCGAGTGCAGAAGCGCAGGCTGCGGCCATTGCCGATGACATTGCCTATGACGCCCATGATCTGGACGATGGGCTTCGGGCCGGGCTGTTTGCCATCGATGATATGCGTGACGTGCCGTTCCTGGCCGAAATCCTGGCTGAGGTCGATCACAAATATCCGGGTCTTGAAGAAACCCGCCGTATTCATGAGATTGTCCGGCGATCGATCACCCGGATGGTTGAGGATGTGATCCAGGAGGGGTTCCGCAACCTTGCTGAGGTTGCGCCGGAAAGCGTTGAGGATATCCGCAATGCCGGCAAGTGCCTGGTGGGTTTTTCATCGTCCATGACACCGGCGGAGCGGGATGTGAAAAAATTCCTGTTTGCCCGGGTGTACCGGCATGAAGATGTTTTGGCCGTTCGCCGGCTGGTGGCGCGTGTGGTGCGGGAGCTGTTTGCAAAGTTCTTGGCTGAGCCGGATTTAATGCCAAGCCCGTGGGATGCGGGGCTTGCAGACCTGGATGAAGAGGACCGGGCAAGGCGGGTATGCGACTATATTGCCGGCATGACGGACCGGTATGCGATAGAAGAACACCGCAGATTGTTTGACGACACACCGGATTTGGGGTAGGCGCAGGGGCAAATTTTGGATCCCTGCCGCGCCAAAGCCCAATTCTTCGGTGCGTGCGGGGCCTTTGTGTTTGAAGAAACAAACCTGACCGGTGCCTAATGAACATCTTTGCCGAGTTCACGAAACGCGTGAAAAAGTGTCTGGAAGCTCTTGATCTAAAAGGACCGGATGGTTCTTCGCCCGATTTATCGCGCGTTGTGGTCGAGGCGCCGCGCGACCCGGCTCACGGCGACTTTGCAACCAATGCTGCGATGGTTCTGGCCAAGCCGCTCGGGATGAAACCACGGGATTTGGCCGAAAAACTGGTCGCAGAACTTGCCAAAGATCCGGAGATTACAGAAACGACCGTGGCTGGCCCCGGATTTATCAATCTTCGTGTGACGCAAAGCGTTTGGCAGAAGATTCTGGGCAGTGTTTTGGCCGACGGTCTTGGGTTCGGCGGCACCAAGTGCGCAAACCCGGCCAAGGTCAACGTTGAATATGTCTCGGCCAATCCAACCGGTCCCATGCATGTCGGCCACATCCGCGGCGCGGTGGTGGGCGATGCGCTCGCCAATTTGCTGGCTTTTGCCGGCAATGACGTTGCCAAAGAATATTACATCAACGATGCCGGGTCGCAGATTGATACGCTCGCCCGCAGCGCCTTCTTGCGCTACCGAGAGGCGCTTGGCGAAGACATCGGAGAAATTCCGTCAGGTCTTTATCCTGGCGATTACTTGGTCCCGGTCGGAACTGCGTTAAAAGACGAGTTCGGTTCCGAGTTGCTCAGCCAAGAGGAAAGCGAGTGGCTGCCGAAGGTCAAAGAACGGGCGATTGCCGCCATGTTAGACCTGATCCGCTCTGATTTGGCCGCCCTAGGCGTTGAACACGAGGTTTTCTTTTCGGAAAAATCGCTGCATGAGCGGGCAAATGGTGCGGCTTCGAAAATCGATCAGATGCTGGATGGTTTGCGCAGCAAGGATCTGGTCTACGAAGGCACATTGCCACCACCGAAGGGCCAGGTGCCAGACGATTGGGAAGACCGGGAGCAAACCCTATTCCGCGCTGCCGATTTTGGGGATGACACGGATCGGGCTTTGAAAAAGTCCGATGGGTCCTACACCTATTTTGCAGCCGATGTTGCGTATTTCGAAGACAAGTTTCGCCGCGGGTTCCAAGAAGCAATTTACGTTCTGGGCGCCGACCATGGGGGCTATGCCAAACGCCTTCAGGCCGTTGGGCAGGCGGTCTCGGGTGGCGACACCGAAGTAATTGTCCGTTTTTGCCAGCTTGTGAAGCTGATGCGGGATGGCGCGCCGGTCAAAATGTCGAAGCGTTCCGGCGACTTCATTACACTGCGGGAAGTGGTTGACGAAGTTGGCCCGGATCCTGTCCGCTTCATGATGCTGTTCCGCAAGAACGACGCACCGCTTGATTTCGACTTCAAGAAGGTGACTGAGCAGTCGAAAGACAACCCGGTCTTTTATGTCCAATACGGACACGCGCGTTGCTGCTCTGTTATGCGGCAGGCAGCAGAAGAGGTTGCCGGGCAAGATTTCTCAGATTCTGTTCTAGCCAATGCCGACTATTCCTTGCTCGATGACAGCGGTGAATTGGAGCTGATCGGCAAGATGGCCGAATGGCCGAAAGTTGTCGAAGCAGCAGCCGATACACATGAACCGCATCGAATCGCGTTTTACCTGCATGAGCTGGCAAGTTGTCTGCATGGGCACTGGAATAGAGGCAAGGAATTGCCGCATTTACGCTTTATTGATTCTAGTAACACGAAATTAACGCTAGCGCGTGTTGCTTTGGTTCGTGCAGTATCCTTGGTACTTGCGTCAGGCTTGGCGATTCTCGGTGTGCAAGCACCCGAAGAAATGCGCTGATGTGCCTATAGACGGCAACCGGCTGTATACTGTTTGAATACGTTGCGTAACAAAACCGATTCTTAGAGCGCTCATGTCAGAAGACGACGACAAAAAGCGGCCAGACCCGATAAACGTTTCCGGACAGCCCGGAAACGAACGGCCATCTGGTGAAGATCCGCTGATCGAATTGGCGCGCATCGTCCACAACAACAAGCAAGTGGGGGCGCCGGTGAGCAGCGGCCGGGTTGGGAACACAGACTATTTTGCAGGCCTGGATGATTTTGCCAGCGATCCACAGTCAGACGTCAGCGATGCGCACCAGCGCACCGAACCGGAATTTGGCAGCCCAAGAGAAGCTCTCAGCGCAGTAGAACCGCAGGAGGTTCCTGGCCAGCGGTCGGAGCCGGAATTCGGTGGCCAACAAAATGCAGCAAGCAGTCCGTCATGGCCCGACGTTCCAAGGCTGGATACGATTGAAAATACTGCGGCTCAAGCAATTGCCAGGCCCGCTGTTAATGCATTTGGCGGCCAGCCTACCTCTGCAAACGAGCCACAGGCATTCGCACCTGAATTCGAGAATGCAGGCGTGACTAATTTGGCGCCGTCGGTTGCAATTGACCTGGAACAGAATCTGACCGCTGAGCTGGAAGACGAACTGAAAGGCGCATTGCGCCATACAGATGACCAACCTGCCGATACTGATATCGCACCAGCTCCGCCGGTGACCCAGCCAGTTGGACAGTTTCACATCAGTGGGCTTCAAACGCCGGTGGCCGGGTACAACCAATCCATCAGTGCCAACAACGATGCACGTTTCGAGCAGCCTCAGACGCATACGGACAGTGGCGATCGGTATGCGGACTTTGGTCGCCCGAGGCCTGTCGACCCGGAGCCTCAAGTCACTTCGGATTTTGATCCAGCTCCGGATCTTGCTCCCAGCGAGCCTGAGGCGGCCCCTGCGCAAAGCCGTCCGGCCATCAATGAAGATGATCTCTTTGCGGCCTTAACAACGCCTCCAGCAGCTGCGTCTGCGACAGAGGCTGCGCCCGCTGACAAAGACACGAAACCTGCAATTGCCGGCATCGATACTTTGCTAGCGGATCTGGATTTCCCGGAAAGGGAACAACGGCACCAGACGGCATCCGATCATTTGCAGGAGCCTCTGGGATCTGAACCAAGTCAGCAAGTCCCGGCCAGTCGTCCGGACACTACCAGCGCGCCGGCTGCAGACGATATAGATGATATGGCTTGGCCAGCGGCCGCTGACGCCGTTCCGGACGTGCGTGACGAAGATACGCCTCCACCGCCGGAAGGATATGATCTCGATGCGGTGGCCCGCGCCATGCAGGAAAGTGACCCAACGCTGAAGGGCAGTGGGGTTCTACCGCCGCATTCGGCCGCAGAGCAGGCTGCCGTCCCGCATGCCGAAGAACGGTCCCGGCGCGGCCTCTTTGTTGCCGGCGGTGTTCTAGCTGTCGCTGCAATTGGCGCCGCCGGGTTCTTCTTCATGGACAGTGGCGGCATAACCGTGCCGGACGGGCCTCCGCCCGTCATCAGCGGGCTTCAAGAACCTTTGAAAATTTTCCCGGAAGCACAAGATCCGGGCACCGGCAACAATCAGTCGGCGAAACTCATCTACGACCGGGTAGATGGCACGTCTGAAAATGCACCGGCGCAGCTCGCTCCGCAAGAAACGCCGGAACCGGCTTCTTTACCGCCTGCACCAGCTGGAGTGCAATCGGGCGCGGATCTGGTGCCAGGCGCGACCAAACGTGTTCGGACAGTTGTGGTCCGGCCTGACGGAACAATTGTCTCCGGAGAAGATGCAGCTCCTGCGCCCACACCGGCACAGCCGGCGCCCACAGCACCGAGCGAACCAAGGGCTGTTACGACCCAGCCAATCATCGCCAACCCGGAACCGGCGCCAGCTGAGCCTGCGGTTGCGCCGCAGCCTGCCACTCCGGCAATTGCTACACCAGCAGCACCTGCTCCAGCGACACCGGCGCCTGAAACACCGGCGATTGTGGCTGGAACAGAACCTGTAGCTGCTGAACCGGAGCCGGCTGCACCAGTGGCTGTCATTCCGAGCGTGTTGCCGCGGAAAAAACCGGCTGCGCCAGTGCGTGTCGCGCAGGCACCGGCCGCAGTGGTCGATCCTGTTCCAGCTGCGACCAACAACAACGGCCCACTTAATCTGTCCCAGCCGGCTCCGACACCTGTGGCGACAACACCTGCAACAGGCGGGACTGCTACCGGCACGATCCCATCCGGCACCAACATTGTGCAGGTCACATCTCAGCGGTCGGCTTCAGCAGCCCGGGATGCCTATTCCGGTTTGCAGCGGCGTTTCCCGTCAATCCTGGGCAACCGGAACGCTGTGATCGTTCCGGCCGACCTCGGCGACCGGGGCACGTTCTACCGGGCGCGCATTCCGACAGGATCCCGTGAAGAGGCGGTTCGGCTTTGCGAGCAGCTGCAAGGTGCGGGCGGTGATTGTTTCGTCCGCCGGATGCCGTAAGCGCTTGTAGTCTCAAAAAATTACTTTGAAGAAAAGGCCGGTTTTGCCGGCCTTTTTATTCAGCCGCGTCCACGACAGGTTTTCCAGAAAGGCCTGTGAGGCGTGGAGCCATGTGCCGGTAGACGTCAGCAATTGCATCAATGGCCTGGCGGACAGCTGGCTCACGGCGGACATCCCGGTGAACGATGATATGTTCCGGATTTGTCAATTCTTCAAGGGGACCCATGACGCGGATCAGATCCGGATGCTGGTCACCGATGAAGACCGGCAGCAGTCCGAGACCGGCTCCGCTGACAATCATGTTCATGAGGGTTGTCATGGTGTTGCTGCGGAGGCGGGGCGGAACAGGTAGCCGGTCGCTCAGCCAACGATTTTGCGATGGATACCAAAGGTCGTCCGGTGTGAATCCGAGCCAATCACATTTGTGATACCGGGTGTCCGTTAGTGCGTCTGGGTGCGCGGCAACATAAGACCGGCTGCCATAGACACCATAGGCAAGGTCCCCCAGTTTCCGGGCAATCAGCGTGTCGGTTTCCGGCAGGCAATTGCGGATTTGCAATTCAATGCTGCGGCTTTGGTGGTCTGCATGGTTGTGGCTGGAAATTAGCTCCAGCTCGATGTCCTTTAGCCGTGTATCCAGCACATGGAACATGTCTGTCAGGACTTTAGCCCGCACTTCATCCACTGCAATCCGGACAACCCGTAAAGATGTTCCGGCAAGGTCCGGCATCACTCGTGCTGCAGCCTCAGCTTTCTGGCGCATTTCTGCAGCCAGTGGGATCAACCGCAGGCCAGCTTCCGTTGGTTTTAGACCTGACGGCATTCGGTCGAACAAACGTGCGCCGACCCTGTCCTCAAACGCTTTTAATCGCCGGCTGAGTTGCGGCTGGCTGATATCCAAGGACTTGGCTGCACCGGACAAAGAGCGCATCCGGGCAGCGGCATCAACGAGTTTAAGGTCATCCCAATTCATGATTTCAATTATACGTATTTGCACAGCCGGCCGCAATGGCATGCGTATTTGAATAGCCCTTATGGGGATTTGGCAGCTGATGAAAAGCGATCCTTGGTGATAGGGAAGTTATGTCATCACGTTCTTGGAACCAAATTCATGTCCCTGCCAGCAGCTGTCTCTCAACGCGAAAACATCCCTGTTGCCCTCTTATTGGCTGTGGCAGGTATGGCGGCTTTCACGCCGATATTTGCGGCCGGAAAACTGGCTGGCGGCTTGGTGCCGATCGCAGCACTTGTTTGGTTGCGGTTTGCTGGCGGCGCCGCAACCATTCTCTGTGTTGCCGGAGTGCGCAAAGTCCCGCTTCACCGGCAAATAAGCCCGCTTTGGAAACTGCACCTGATGCGGGCGGTCTGCGGCGTCGGCAGTCTGGCAACGGCGGTTTATGCGGCATCAGTCATGCCGCTCGCCGACGCGACCGCGATTGGTTTGACCAAAGGCATTTTCGCCATCGCCCTAGCGGGGCTGATTTTGAAGGAACTCGTTACCGGCCGGCATTGGTTGGCCGGGATCCTGAGCTTGGTTGGGGCCTATCTTGTTGTACAATCGGCCAATAGCGGGATGGTTCCAACTGGAATCGCCACGACAGGCGTCGTTGCGGCACTCGCCAGTGCATTGTTCATGGCAACTGAAAGCCTGATTATGCGGTATATCGCCCAACGGGAAGATACGGTAACGATCCTGGCCTACGTCAATGTTTTTGCCGCCTGTCTGTTGGCCGGACCCGTTGTGTGGCTGATCGCCGCCGAAGGGGTTGGCGTTTCCGATCTGCTCGCCTTCGCTTGGCTCGGGCCGCTGGCAATTTTCGGGCAATCCTTGAATATCGCAGCCTACCGGCGGGCTGGTGCGGCGACCTTGGCTCCGGCGTTTTATGCCACTGTGATCCTGTCGGCGATCTTTGGTTATGCGGTGTGGGGCGAAGTGCCTGGCCAGGGTGCGGTCTTGGGAGCGGTCCTCATACTGGCTGGCGGCGCAGTTCTGACACTGCGCCGGCCGTCCTAAAACTCTACTTCATCAACGCATTTGCCAAGAACGGCAGGCTTTCATCGAGGCGATAGTCGATCGAAGAATGCGTGTCGTTGAACTCCTGATAAATATGCTCAACTCCGGCGTCAGTGAGTTTTTTGGTGAACCGCCGCGCACCATAAAGCAAGTTGTACTGATCGATATCGCCGCAATCGATCCAGAGCGCTTTCAAGGATTTCAACGCGTCTGTGTGAGTGTCGACCATATGCACCGGATCCCAAGACAACCAGGTATTCCAGCGCTCTTCGATCAGCTCGCAGGTTTCCAGGTCAACTGGCAGACGAATGCCGCAGAAGATTTCCGGCGCCGGATCGGGATCATAGGTTGCGGCCATGGCAAAGGTCATGAGGTCATGAAGGGCGCTACCGGGATATTTGGGACCGGCTTCATAGCCCCGAACAAACGCCTCGATAGACCCGGTTTTCTGAATTGCGCGCAGAGCGCTCGGCATTTCGGGCAAGTAACAAAGCTCAAACGCCATATCACCTGAATGGCAAGCTGCGGCCGACCAGACATCGGCATGTTTCATGGCATGAACGAGTGAGCCATAGCCGCCGGACGACTTACCAAAGAGACCGCGTTTGCCAGAGCCTCCGCAGCCGAATTTGCTTTCAACAGCTTGCAGCATGTCCGTGGTAAGCCAGGTCGCCCAAGGACCCATCGCAGCGCTGTCGATATACTGGTTGCCGCCAAGGCGCGTGAAACAATCCGGGAAGGCGACAACGACCGGTGGCAGTTCGCCGTCATGGATCAGCCGGTCGAGGCGCTCCGGGACATTTTCGCCGAAATTTTTCCAGCTGACATGCGCCGGACCGCCTGAAGTAAAGCCGACGAGATCGACCAGAAGCGGGAGCCGGTCACCAGAATGGCCATAAGGCGTATAGACTATCACATCGCGCGTTGACGGATCTCCAAGCCGGTTGTGTTTTAGGATGTCTGAAGTCACTGAAATCCGGTGTAAAGTGCCTGCCGGAATGTCGGGACGCGCGCGCATGTGGTTTTTGCTCCAATAAGGAAAAGTGAGAGGAGCTTTTGATCGCAAGTTCAGCCCGTGTGCGCAAGTGCGCTATCGGATGCATGGACGCTTTCTTGACGGCGAGAGATCAGGCCGATAAGCCAAGTTCATGATCAAGGCATTCATTTCCGGTTGCGCCGGATCCGTCTTAACGGACGACGAACGGGCGTTTTTCAAGGATACCAATCCCTGGGGATTGATCCTGTTTGCCCGTAATATTGAAACCCCCGAGCAGGTTTCCGGCCTGACGGAGAGTTTTCGTCAGGCCGTTGGGCGGCAGGATGCGCCGGTTCTGGTCGATCAAGAAGGCGGCCGGGTTCAACGTTTGCGGCCGCCGCATTGGCGCAAATATCCCGCGCCGAAACTGTTCGGCGATATTTATAACCAAGATCCAGCAGCCGGACAGCGGGCTGCCTTTCTCGGAGCGCAACTGATTGCTGCTGATTTGAGTGCGGTTGGAATTACGGTGGATTGTTTGCCGTGTTTGGATGTCCGTTTCACGGAAACCGTTGATGCCATTGGGGATCGCGCGATGTCGGAAGACCCCGAAACGGTTGCGCTGCTCGGCCGCGACATGGTCAATGGCGCGTTGGCAGGCGGTGTTTTGCCGGTAATCAAGCATATTCCTGGACACGGCCGGGCCATGGTCGACAGTCATTTGGAACTGCCGCGGGTCCTAGACGACAAAAAAACGCTGGAAACTGTGGATTTTCAACCTTTCAAGGCCCTGCGGGATGTGTCCTTGGGCATGACTGCGCACCTTCTTTATGAGAGCATTGATCCCGATAATCCGGGAACTCAAAGCCGGACAGTGATTGAAGAAATCATCCGCAAGGAAATCGGCTTTGATGGGTGTTTGATGAGCGATGATATCTCGATGAAGGCCCTTGGCGGCACCGTTGGGGACAGGTCCCGTAAGATCTGGGATGCCGGGTGTGACGTGGTGTTGCATTGCAATGGTGAGATGGATGAGATGCGGGTTGTCGCTGATGCTGCACCGGATCTGGCGGGACGATCGTTGGAACGGTGTGAGCAGGCGATGGCTGGTTTGAAACCCATCGATCCGGACTTTGATAACGTTGCAGCTTGGCAAGAGTTCCAGTCCTTAACCGGCTGGGCAGGGGTGTAACCGGAAGTTTGATGGCGGAACAGGAAACACAACCGGTCCCAGTGCAGGAGCAGTCCTATGATCTGCTGAGCGCTGTGCATTCGGCAGAGGAACGGGCAACCTCCGATCCGCAACTGGTTGTGGATGTAGACGGGTTCGAAGGTCCGCTCGACCTCCTGCTTGGACTGGCCCGGACCCAGAAGGTGGATCTCGCCAAAATTTCTATTCTGGCTCTTGTTGAGCAGTATCTGGATTTCGTCGCGGAAGCGCGCCGCATGCGTTTAGAGCTTGCTGCCGACTATCTGGTGATGGCCGCCTGGCTTGCCTATCTGAAATCACGGCTACTGCTGCCGGAACAAAAAGATGAAGACGAACCAACGGGGGAGGAACTCGCTGCTGCACTTGCCTTCCGCCTGCGACGTCTGGAAGCCATGCGCGAAGTCTCAGAAAAACTTCTGGCACGCAGCCGGGCCGGACGGGATGTGTTTTTCCGGGGTGAGCCGGAAACCATGTCCGTTGAACATAAAAGCATTTGGGACGCGTCGATCTATGATCTTTTGTCGGCCTATGCGACCCAGCGTCAGCGCCAATCGGTCACGTCTGTCCGCGTGTTAAGGCGGACAGTTTGGTCGCTGCAGGAAGCGCGTGAATTGCTGACGAAACTTGTTGGCCGGGTGAGCGAATGGGCGCCCTTGAACGCCTATCTGCGCGATTATCTTTACGACAATAAAGATTGGGCGACGATTGTTGCCAGCAGTTTCTCCGCCAGCCTGGAAATGGTGCGTGAAGGACAAGTCGAAATCCGTCAGGGCGAACCGTTTTCTCCGGTCTATATCCGCGCCATAGAACAGGAGCCGGAAGAAGATGTCTGAACCGGACCAGCTGGATCTGGAAGATGGCCCAGAAGGCACCGAAGCTCCCAAAAGTGTGGATGACCTGTCTGGCCTCCGGATGGTCGAAGCCTTGTTATTTGCTTCCTCCGAGCCGCTGTCTCTGGAAGAGCTGACCTTGCGCTTGCCCGAAGGCACTGATGTGGTCGGGCTTTTAGAAGAGCTGCAGACCCTATATGCCCCCCGCGGAGTCAATGTCATCAGGGTAGCCGGGAAATGGTGTTTCCGGACAGCCGAAGACTTAAGTTTCCTCATGCACCGCAATGTGGAAGAGCAGCGCAAACTGTCGCGCGCGGCTCTTGAGACACTCGCGATCATCGCCTATCACCAGCCGGTTACACGGGCGGAGATCGAAGAGATCCGCGGGGTTTCCACCTCAAAGGGCACGCTGGATGTTCTGCTGGAAACCACCTGGATCCGCATGCGCGGACGCCGGCGGACACCGGGGCGGCCGGTCACCTATGGTACGACGGAACATTTTCTAATTCACTTCGGATTGGAAAATGTCAAAGACTTGCCGGGCCTTGAGGAGCTAAAAGGGGCAGGGCTGCTCGACAGCGCCATTCCGGCATCCTTTATGGTGCCGACACCCAATGATGATACGGCGCTTGCCGAGGATGAAGATCCTTTGGAAGACGGCACGCTGTTTGATGATGAGACGGACGAGACCGCGCAAACCTGATGTCCAAGAATTTCACTCTCAACGGCAACGGCCATGGATTGAGCTGGGGTGCACCGGGAACGGCGAGCGCGACCATTGCGGCCGGGCTCGTTTATGAAAATGTTTCCCATGATTATGATGGGGTTCCGTCTGTCAAAAACCTGAGCCTGTCGGTTGCACCAGGGGAAATCCTGTGTCTGCTGGGACATTCGGGCTGTGGCAAGACAACGTTGATGCGCATTGCGGCCGGGGTTGAACGCCAAAGCGCAGGCACCGTCCTCATCAATGGCATGCCTGTCGCCGGGCCAGATACGTTCGTTCCGCCGGAAAAGCGCGGCGTTGGCCTGATGTTTCAGGATTATGCGCTGTTTCCGCATATGACGATCCTCGACAATGTCATGTTCGGATTGAAAAAACTCGGCGCAACGGAAAGCAAAGCGGCTGCGATGACAGCCTTGGGCCGTGTAGGTTTGGCTGATTACGCTGGGGATTATCCGCATGCCCTTTCGGGTGGTGAACAGCAACGGGTTGCGCTCGCAAGGGCATTGGTGCCGCGGCCCGGCATACTATTGATGGACGAACCGTTCTCCGGGCTCGACAAGCGGCTGCGCGACAGTGTGCGCGAGGAAACCTTGGCGGTGATCCGGGAAACCCGGGCGACCTGCATCATAGTCACCCATGATCCGGAAGAGGCGATGCGCATGGGCGATAGAATTGCTCTGATGCGCCGGGGCGAGCTGGTTCAACATGGAACAGCTGCTGATCTTTATAATCGGCCAGCAGATCTGTTTGCGGCCCGGTTCTTTTCCGAACTCAATCAGATCGAAGGCAAGGTGACGTCCAGCGGTGTTGAAACCGCCCTTGGTATTTTGCCGTCAAATGGCATGCCTGAAGGGGCCGCAGATGTTTGCATCCGGCCGCAGGGCATTGTTTTGAGCAAGTCTGGTCTGTGCGGCGTAAAGGGCCGCATCCGGTCGAAACGATTCGTCGGGGAAGTAGATTTGCTGACGATTATCGTCGACGGACTGGAGCGTCCGTTGCAGGCGCGGGTGCGCGCCGGCAGCGAATGGACAACCGGTATGGACGTCGCTGTGACGACAGATCCGAAGGATGTGCTTGTCTTTCCGCGGTCGTGACCCCAAATCCTAGAAGAATTTACCAGATTATCCTTCTGTCTAGGAGTACAGAAACATTCCGACTATGTATTGTTGCGGCGAGACAAGCAGTTTTGTACAAGGGCTCAAATGAGCTGTTGAAGCCATGTATCAGGAGTTTGGCGTATGGGCATTAGTATCTGGCAGATTTTGATCATCGCGGTTGTGGTGGTTCTGCTGTTCGGACGGGGCAAGATTTCCGAGTTGATGGGCGATGTAGCCAAGGGAATCAAAAGCTTCAAAAAGGGAATGGCTGAGGACGACGTCGCCGATTCCCCGAAGACAATTGATCATCAAGCCGGTGAGACCGTCGAATCCACCAAGGCAGAAGATCAGACCAAAGCAAGCTGATCTTCATCTGCGTAACGTCTCCCTAAGGGGCGAAGGGTTTTATGTTCGATATCGGTTGGACGGAACTTATGGTGATCGCCTGTGTTGCGATCATCGTCGTGGGGCCGAAGGACTTGCCGCGCATGCTGCGCACGCTTGGCCAGACTATGGGCAAAGTGCGCAAGATGTCGCGCGAGTTCCAATCCACGTTTAATGAGGCTTTGCGCGAAGCAGAGCAGCAGGCTGATATTGCCGACATGAAAAAGACGGTCGAAGAAGCGGCCAACTTCAATCCCCTTGGCGATTTGAAAAAATCGATTGAGGAAGACGCGGCGCAGATAAAAAAATCGGTCGAGGTCGACACCAAATCTCCAGCGGAAAAGCCCGCAGAGGAGAAAACGGCTGACGCTTCAGCCGAGAATCCGGCTGAACCCAAAGTTCCACCGAAAGACGCGCCCGTCACGGAAGAAGCCAAGGCATGAGCCAGGAAGATATCGACGCCTCAAAGGCGCCCTTGATCGAACATTTGATCGAATTGCGCCAGCGGCTGATGTGGTCCATCGCTGCAATTCTTGTGATGTTCGTCGCTTGCTTCTATTTCGCGACTGATATCTACAACATTTTGACCGTGCCTTACTTGCGCGCAGCACCGGATCCGGATGCGGTGAAGATGATCTTCACCGCACCGCAGGAATGGTTCTTCACCCAGCTGAAACTGGCTCTGTTCGGTGCGCTTTTCCTGGCGTTCCCGGTGATCGCCAGTCAGGTCTATATGTTTGTGGCTCCTGGGCTTTACAAACATGAGCGCGGTGCGTTCCTGCCGTTTCTGGTCGCAACCCCGATCCTGTTCCTGATCGGTGCCTGCCTGGTTTACTTCCTAGTCATGCCGATGGCGATGGGCTTTTTCCTGTCGATGGAACAGTCTGGCGGGGCCGGCCAGGTGGCCATCGAACACCTTGCTAAGGTCAGCGAATATCTCGGTCTGATCATGATCTTGATCTTCGCATTCGGCCTGGTTTTCCAGCTGCCGGTGGTTCTGACGTTGCTCGGCCGTGCCGGTCTGGTGACAGCTGATGGCCTCAAACAAAAACGCAAATACGCCATCGTTGGAGCGTTTGCAGCTGCGGCTATTTTGACACCACCCGACCCGATCTCGCAGATCGGTCTTGCGCTGCCCACGTTGCTTCTCTACGAAGTCTCCATTCTGTCCGTCCGGATGGTGGAGAAAAAGCGCGCGGAACGTGATGCCGAGCGTGAAGCTGAGGATGCTGCGGCTTAAGCCTTAGCCCTGCTTTTCTTCCCGCGGCGGACTGTTCTTAACAACGACCGCCGTTCGGGAAGCGAAGATGTTTGATATCAAATGGATCCGGGAAAACGCAGACGCCTTTGACCAGGCTTTGGCAAAGCGGGGCTATGAAGCTTCAGCTGCCAAGCTGATTGCATTGGACGATTCCCGCCGCTCCCACATCACCAAGCTTCAGGAAGCCCAGGAACGGCGCAATGCTGCGTCCAAGGAAATCGGCAAGGCCAAGGGCTCGGGCGATGACGCGCGCGCGCAAGAGCTGATCGACGAAGTCGCCCAAATCAAAGCGTTCATCCAGTCAGGTGAAGAGGAAGAGCGGACGCTGATCTCCGGCCTAGAAGCAGCAATGGCGGTTATTCCGAACCTGCCGCACGAGGATGTGCCGCAAGGTGCGGATGAAGCCGACAATGTTCTTTATCGCACCCATGGCGAAAAGCCGGAACTTCAACTCGAAGGCGCGCCGAAGGAACATTATGAGCTTGGTGAAGATCTCGCCGGGATGGATTTTTCGACCGCCGCCAATCTGTCCGGCTCGCGGTTTGTTGTCCTGAAAGGGCAGATTGCGCGTTTGGAGCGGGCGCTCGGCCAGTTCATGATCGATCTGCACACTCAGGAAAACGGCTATACGGAAGTGTCGCCACCGCTCCTGGTCAATTCTGATCCGCTCTATGGCACCGGCCAGCTGCCGAAGTTTGAGGAAGATCTCTTCAAGACAACAACGGATCACTATCTGATCCCGACCGCGGAGGTGCCGCTGACCAATCTGGTTGCGGGCGAAATCATGGCGGAAGACCAGCTTCCGCTGCGGGTCACGGCTTTGACCTATTGCTTCCGCTCCGAGGCTGGATCTGCTGGCCGCGATACCCGCGGTATGCTGCGCCAGCATCAGTTCCAGAAGTGTGAGTTGGTGTCGGTCACAACACCGGAAGAGTCGCTCAACGAGTTGGAGCGAATGCTCGGCTGCGCTGAGATGATCTTGCAGAAACTTGGGCTGCATTACCGTGTCATGACGCTGTGTACCGGCGACATGGGCTTTGGAGCGCGCAAAACCTACGACATTGAAGTCTGGCTGCCGGGGCAGAACACATATCGCGAGATTTCATCTTGCTCGGTCTGTGGTGATTTCCAGGCACGCCGCATGAACGCCCGCTATCGCCCAGTGGACGCCAAACAGCCGGTACATGTGCACACACTGAATGGATCCGGTATTGCCGTCGGCCGGGCCTTGATTGCGGTTCTGGAGAATTATCAAAACAGCGATGGCACCATCACTGTGCCGGACGTTTTGCGGCCGTATATGAATGGTCTAGAAAAAATCGGGTGAGGGCGGCTGCCCTCCCTTCTTTCCCTTTGAGATTTTGAACGGGTTTTTCATGCGCATCTTGATTACCAATGACGACGGCATTCATTCGCCAGGCCTTGACGCTTTGGAGCGGATTGCCCGTACTTTGTCCGATGATGTCTGGGTTGTGGCTCCGGAAACAGATCAAAGTGGTGTCGCACACTCCCTGACATTGAACGATCCTTTGCGGCTACGTCAGATCGACGACAGGCATTTTGCCGTCAAAGGGACCCCGACCGATTGTGTCATCATGGGGGTACGCAATATCCTGCCTGGTTTGCCGGATTTGGTGCTTTCCGGCATCAATCGCGGGCAGAACCTTGCTGAAGATGTGACCTACTCCGGTACCGTTGCCGGTGCGATGGAGGGCGCTATTCTGGGCATCCGGTCCATCGCCGTTTCCCAAGCCTACGGCTGGAATACCAAAGCGGAACCCGACTATAGAACCTCCGAAATTCACGCGCCGGAGCTGTTTAAAAAACTGGTGAACTTCGATCTGCCGCCGTATTCGCTTTTGAATGTCAATTTCCCAGCCTGCAAAGCAGAAGACGTCAAGGGCGTGAAAGTGACGGTGCAAGGCCACCATGAGCAAAGCGGATTGTACATCGAAGAGCGGACCGATGGCCGCGGGCACCCCTATTACTGGCTGCGTTTTCAAGACCGGGGCAAATCGGTTCTTGATAATTCAGACCTTCACGCAATTGCCGATGGATATGTCTCTGTTTCCCCGCTACGCATAGATTTGACGGCGCATGATCTGGTTGAGCATTTATCCGGAGCCCTGCGTTAAGTTTTGAACCGGGGAGCAGCGGATGACCGGTTATGGTCCCGGCGGAGACAGCGGGGCGCAACAACCGAATTTACCGGACGAGGCCGAAGCGCGCGCAGCGTTGGTGCTTGGTTTGCGCCAACGTGGTATCGCTCCTGTTGAGATTCTTTCCGCGATTGAAAGGCTTCCCCGGCGGCTGTTCTTAGCCGCGCGCCATCACAAGCTTGCCTATGAGGACATAGCACTTCCTATGGAATGCGGACAGACAATGTCCGCACCGTCCGATGTTGCATTTGCCCTTCAGGCTCTGGATGTGAAACCCGATCACTTGATTTTGGAGGTGGGCACCGGGTCGGGATACCAGACTGCCGTTTTGGCTCAGCTGGCGCGGCACGTTTACAGTCTGGAACGCTATCAGACGCTTTTGAAACTGGCAGACCAGCGGCTCGCCGCGATGAAACAAGACAATGTGACTTTGCTTCATGAAGATGGTTTGAGCGGATTGGAAAAGAAGGCGCCATTTGACCGGATTATCCTGAATGGAGCTGTCACTGAAATACCAGATCAGCTGATGGCCCAGCTCGCTCCGGAAGGAATTCTGATAGCCCCGCTTGGGCAACCGGGCAGCGTACAATCGCTTGTGCGGCTGATTAAGACCGAAAGCGTTGGTGCCACCAAGACCTTGGGTGAGGTGCGGATGATTTCCCTCATGCGCGGTGTTGCCCATCACCTTTAACGTCGCGCTGCAGATGCATTTTGCACCTTAACCTGGCCAGTCATTGCCCATACCCTTACGTCATGCTACCCAATAAGCAATTTTCCGGAGGGGGTTTTATGAGTTTTATCGGGTTTCTTGGTCGTGTTTGGACGTTTATTTGCCTTAAAGATACCAGCACTAAGATGGCGCTCGCCGGTGCGGCGATCCTCTCAAGCAGTGTAACTTCGGCGGCCGATGAATTGCCGCTGGAAGACTATTTCATGAGTTTTCCCAATTGTTACGGCCGTACCTATAGCCTTCAGCACCAAAAAGCGCATCCAGAACAAAAAACGGTCGACATCGCGATCAGTCACTTTCCTTCGCGCCAGCAATTGCTGGGGATGGAAAGCCCTTATCAGCCTTATCCCGATACCCCCCGGTTTATCCTCAAGCTTGATGTCTGGATCAAAGGGGAGAATGAAGGCTGGCAAACAGACGCTTATTGTGAACCGGAGGGCAATCGGATTGCCTGCGGCATCGAATGCGATGGCGGCCGGTTTTATCTGGAGGGCCGAAAGGACGACAAACTGCGTCTGACCGGCGGTACGGATCTCGATTTCAATCAGTGTGATGCCGGCAATCGGATCTTTAACCGCGCGCCCGACGACAAGACCTTCCTGCTCAGCCCGATTCCGTTGTCTCACTGCAGGCCGCACTAAGGTGTCAATTCACAGCACCAACGCAAAGGACCGCCAATGAGTGAGGCGCAAGAAACCTCCGGCGAGGGGTGGACCGGGAACAAACCGCTGGTCATTGCCTGGTTGCTGATTTTCTTTCCGGTTGGTTTTTATGGACTTTGGAAGGGAGATGTTTTTGAGCGCAATTGGAAAATCGGCATCACTGTTCTTGTGCTGATTGCCTTCTTTCCGCTCGGCGTCCGGTTTGTTCATCCGGCCTATGTGCTTCTGGCTTATCCAGTTGGGCTTTACCTGCTTTGGCAAGCCCCTTCTGTGCGCCGGGCGACGTTTTACAAGTTCGCCGCCGCGTGGTGCGCTGTCTTTGTCCTCTTTGCCGTCAACAACTTGGCCGGGCCATCTGGCGGTTTTGAGGATTTTGGAGAGGAAGGTGGCAGCTGCGCAGCGGTCATGACTCAGAACAATTGCACGTACTATAGAGATTCGGATTGTAACGTGATCGCCCGCGAATGCAGCTGACGTTACGGAGATTTGTCAGGCCGCTGCAATTGACTTAATGCAGATAAACCGCAGAAATGCGCGGCCTACACAATAAAATAGCTGGATCGAGAAACTGAAATAGCCACTGATTTGAAGCCTCTTCTTTAGTCTTTATAAACCTTACTCGTTTCTAATCTTAACCAAAGCAGCCATTGTCAGCAGTTTGGGTTGAGACGATGAAAAAGCGGATGCGTTTCCTCCGCAGGGAACTTCTGGGAAAAGTCGCGACAGTCACACTTGGTGCCGCCGCCCTTGCAGGGTGTTCGTCGGCGAGTGAGCGGTTCGGGCCGGATCCTTATTACACCGCCAGCACAAAAAATCAGCGCGAGATCATGAATGGATCTGCGCCTGCTCAGCCATCCTATCAGGATATTATCAATGGTCCCGGGGGTACTGCGGCCGGACTGCCGCAAACTGCGTCCGCACCGGTGTCTACCGGCTCTATTCCAAGCCAGCCACAGCCCGTTTATGCTCCGGTCCGGCCGGCGCCGGTTACAACGCCAGCCGTTGTAAGTGCGCCAAAGCCGCAGCGAATTACAACGCCGCAAGTCGCTGCGCTGCCAGCACCTGAAGTGGCTGCAGCCGGCAAAGATTGGAAGGGCTGGACCGCTGCTGGCGGAACCCGGGTCAAAACACGTCAGGGCGACACGCTCGCATCGGTTTCTCGCCGCTATGGCGTTCCGGTCAAGGCTGTAGCCTCTGTGAATGGACTCAAGACATCGTCTCATATCCGTCCTGGTCAATCACTTTTGATCCCAACCTATGTTTATGCGGATCATTACGGCACATCGAGCGCGAGCAAGGTCAAGCTGCCGCCCGTCGCAAGCCGCGAAACCCTCGTGACAGGATCTATTCCGACTGTCGCACGGGCTGCACCGCGTCCGGACCGCAAACCTTATGAGCAACCGACCTTTGCCCAGCTGACACAAAACACACCGCCTGCAACTGTAATGGCTGCTGTACCTGCGAGCACTTTGCCTAAGCGAAAGCCCGGTGAAGCCAGCCAGCCAATTGTAACGGCCTCGGTTCCGGCAACAGGTTCGTCCAGTTCGGTTCCAGCGCCGCGGCGCCAGCCGGTCCGGCAGATTGCAACGGGTCCAGATAAGCCAATTAAGGTCGAAACCACCGCGATCACCACACCGGAAATCCAACCGGAAGCTCCGGCGAAAACGGAAGCAGCACCAGAAAAACCGATTGAAGTCGCCGCTGTTCAGCCCAAGGCCGACCAGTCTTCAGCCAAATTCCGCTGGCCTGTGCGTGGCCGCATCATTTCGGATTTTGGGGCAAAGCCGGGTGGTGGGCGTAATGAAGGCGTCAACTTGGCTGTACCGGAAGGCACGCCGGTGAAAGCAGCCGGTGATGGCACGGTGATTTATTCTGGCAATGAACTGAAGGGTTACGGCAATTTGGTGCTTGTGCGCCATGATGAGGGATATGTATCTGCTTACGCTCACAACAGCGTCTTGAACGTGAAACGTGGCGATAAGGTCCGCCGCGGCGATGCTGTGGCGCTTGCCGGTGCGACCGGCTCAGTCAACCAGCCGCAGGTGCACTTCGAACTGCGCAAGGGCAACAAGCCAGTGGATCCTTTAAAATACCTGCCGCGCCGCTAAACGGCGGACATGCCTTAGGAAATTGCCCGGCCATCGTGCCGGGCTTTTTGTTGGCGGAAACCAATCTGCTAGAGAATGCGTTTGAGGGCGTCCACAAGCCGTTCCGATTGGTCCGATGTGCCGACAGTGATCCGAAGCCAGTTTTCAATGCGCGGCTGTTTGAAGTGGCGCACCAGAATGCCCACAGCCTTGAGCGCAGCGTGAAGGCTGGCCGCTGTTTCTTTGGGATGGCTGACAAAAACAAAGTTGGTCGCTGACGGCAGAACGGTAAATCCTAGCCCGGTCAATTGGGCGGTGAGAGTGTCGCGTCCAGCCATCACTTCATGGCGTGTTGTTTCAAACCAATCTTTATCATCCCAGGCGGCGAGGGCCGCTGCTTGAGACAGGCGTCCAAGCGGATAAGAATTGAAACTGTCCTTCACCCGGTTGAGCGCCTCAATCAGGTGCGTTTGGCCAAGGGCAAACCCGACCCGCATGCCAGCCAAGCCCCGGGATTTTGAGAAAGTCTGAATGACGAGCAGATTGTCGTGATCCGGGATCAGGCTAGCCGCGCTTTCTCCGCCAAAGTCGACATAAGCTTCATCGATGATCACCACGCAATCGGGGTTTTGTGTCAGCAGGGCTTCTATGTTTTTCAACGGAAGAGCTATGCCGGTCGGGGCATTCGGATTGGCCAGAATGATACCGCCGCGCTGGTTCTGGTAATCGGCCAGATCAACTTCGAACCTGTCGGTCAGCGGCACCTGGCGGCACTCAATGCCGAACAAGAGGCAATAGGTGGGATAGAAGGAATAGGTGATGTCGGGGAAAAGGATTGGGTCCTTGCCGGTGAAAAAAGCGCGGAAGGCATGTGCTAGGACTTCATCGGACCCATTGCCGACAAAAACATGATCCTTGTTCAACCGGTGCGACCCACCGATTGCCCGTTTCAGTTCGACCGCACCCGGGTCGGGATAAAGCCGCAGCCGGTCATCGGTTTCTTCCTGGATGGCTTTCAGGGCTTGAGGCGAAGGGCCATAGGGATGCTCATTGGTGTTGAGCTTGATGACATCGGACGTTTTCGGCAGTTCGCCGGGCGTATAGGGCACCAGACGATCGACAATCGGGCTCCAGAACCTGCTCATGATCTTGTCCTATGTCGGAAAAACATTCGCTTATAGAACAGTAGTGGCAGTTTAATTCTTGTGCCAGCACCGAATGACTGGTGTAGAGCCGAGGAGGGGTGGAGTTACGTCATTCTTCAGCTGCAGCTTCCAAAAAAGCCGTCTTCAGGTCTGGGTCTTCTGCGGCGCGGGAGAGAACCAAAGCCCCCACCATGAGCGACAATTGCCTAAGGGCAGCCTTTGAACTTGCTGACTCCTTGCCACCAGCTTCTTCGTCCAAAAGCGTAAGCGTTTCGCGAAGGCCTTTATCAAAAGCTTGGCGGACTTCTTTGCCCTGGCGCGGAGCGTCACCGCCAAGGGCCGCAAAGGTGCAGCCTGTCGCCCGTTTTTCCTCGTGAGTTTTGGTCAGATACCACTTGGCAACAGATTCGCCTGGGGCGCTGTTTGGGGTCGATTGAATGCTGTTGCGCCAACGGTCAAGGTTTTCCGACAGGGCATGGGCAGTTGCCTCCGCAATCAGCGCGTCCTTGCTGGCAAATTGTTTGTAAAAGGCGCCATTTGTAAGGCCGGATGCTTTCATCAGGCCGGCAATTCCAATCCCGTCATAGCCGTGTTCGCGGAACAATCGGCTTGCTGTTTCGACAACACGCTGGCGGTTTTCTTGGGCGTCTTCGCGGCTCACTCTCACCGGTTTCCTCCTGTTTCCGACTTGGATTATAATCATAATCTTTTTATTGACAACAAAGATTACATTCATAATCTATGCGCAAATTGAACGAGGTGACAGAATGCCGGACACACAAGACATGCCAATCGTGATCAGCGCCGCCCGCCGCACGCCTTTGGGGGCGTTCATGGGATCACTGGCGTCGGTGCTAACAACAAAGCTTGGGGCGACCGCCATCGCGGAAGCCATGTCAGATGCCGGAATTGCGGCAGACAGCGTTAGTGAGACTATCATGGGCTGTGTTTTGCCAGCAGGGCTTGGCCAGGCTCCCGCGCGTCAGGCGGCCAGGGCGTCGGGTCTACCGGATGCCTGCGGTGCAACAACCATCAACAAAGTCTGTGGATCCGGCATGAAGGCTGTGATGCTCGGACACGATCTGCTGAAAGCCGGCAATGGCCAAATCATTGTGGCAGGCGGCATGGAATCCATGTCCGGCGCGCCATTTCTATTGCCTGAGATGCGCGGCGGACGGAAAGCCGGATCTGCGGAAGTAATTGATCACATGATGCGCGATGGTCTGGAAGATGCCTATGAAACCGGCCGCCCGATGGGCGAATTCGGGGAGGCAACGGCCAAAAAATACCAATTCAACCGGGAAGATCAGGACGCCTATGCCGTAGAGACATTAAAGAGGGCGCAGAGCGCCGTCGCGGGCGGTGCTTTTACCGGAGAAATCGCCTCGGTCGCGGTTCAAACCCGCAAAGGTACGCTTGTTGTCGATGCCGATGAACGTCCGCCGCAAATCAACCCGGAGAAGATTCCCGGGCTAAGGGCAGCTTTTGGAACTGACGGCACAATAACGGCCGCGAGTTCTTCAGCGAATGCAGATGGGGCCGCGGCCTTGGTCTTAACCCGTGAAGATGTTGCCGTGAGCCAAAATATGCCTGTGCTGGCCCGGATCGTTGGGCACACAACACACAGTCAGGCGCCCGAGTGGTTTACAACGGCACCGATCCCGGCCATCCAAAAGTTGCTAGAACAAACTGGCTGGAGCGCCGGCGACGTTGATCTTTATGAAATCAATGAGGCGTTTGCCGTTGTCGCGATGGCCGCTGCAAAAGAACTCGGCATTCCGCGCGACAAACTGAACGTCAATGGCGGTGCCTGTGCACTTGGTCATCCGATTGGAGCAACGGGCGCGCGTATTCTCGTCACGCTCATTCACGCTTTGAAAGCGCGCGGCCTCAAGAAAGGCATTGCCGCGCTGTGTATCGGCGGCGGCGAGGCGACGGCCGTTGCAGTTCAATTGCCCTAACACCTTTCCGGAATGAGTTTTCCGAACGGCGAGGTTCGGCCGTTCGGGTGCCATGTCCTGCAGTCGCCGGTCCTCTGGCCGATTACTTCGGACAAGGCGTTTCCCTGAATAGGAAAAAAATCCCCAATGATGAGTGTTGCGCTTCTCTTATGCCCCTTCGCCTTTACGATGGGCGCCTTCGTGTTTTCTGGTGTGCTTGCGCCAATGGCAGAGGCGTTGGGTGTATCTGTCGGGGCGGCGGCCGCTCTTCAGTCCGGCTTTGCAATTGCCTGTGCGTTGAGCGGACCGCTCCTTGCCCGGCTGACGGCGGCCCTACCACGCAAATCCCTCCTGCTTGGTGTTCTCTTTATCCTGACGGTCCTGAATGCAGGGTCCGCGGTTGCGCCTGATTATCCAAGCCTCTTGGTGCTGCGCATTCTGGTTGGCGGGCTGGGAGCTCTGGCGTTCCCTTTGGCAACAGCGATTGCCGCCACCAACGCGAGCGAAGAAGGGCGTCCGGCAGCGATTGCCAAGGTCTATGCCGGTATTCCTTTGGCGATGATCGCCGGTATTCCGCTTGGGTCCGTTTTGGGCAACGCTTTCGGCTGGCAGGCCTGTTTTGCCGCCACGGCGTTGTTTTGTGCGCTGGCCTTTGCCATGGTGCTTGCCTGTGTTCCGTCAAATCAGCCAGATCCGCAAAAAACGGCCGTAACGAACGGTGCCTTGAACAAAGGAGTTCTGGCCCATCTCGGCATCATGCTTCTGGCGTCGACCGCGCTCTTCACCCTTGTTGGTCTTTTGGGGCCGGTCATTCGCGCTTTGACTGGATTTGGCGGTCCTGGCATCGCGGCACTCCAAGTTCTGGCAGGTGTTGGCAGTCTCGTCGGGATCAAGATGGGGGCGCGGCAAGCCGGTGGTGGGCGGTATCTGCTCAGCGGACTGTTTGCCATTTTGGCGGCCTCGCTCGCCGTCACAGTGCCCTCGCTCAGCCTGCAACACGCGGGGACAGCCGGGCTCATTGCGATAACACTGAGTGTTATTCTGGGGCCGATCGCGCAATTTGCCATTGGCGCCACGGTCCAAGCGCGCCTTGCACGTTTGGCAGGACCATCGGCGACGTTGGTTTTCGCCCTGAATGCATCCATGGTTTATTTGGGGCAGGGGCTTGGAATTGCGTTGGGTGCGCTGGCGCTGGATCTGGCCGGCATTGCAGGTGCTCCGGCCATAGGAACCGTCATTGCCTTGATCGGCTGTCTCTTTGCGCTGCGGCTCGGCCGGAGCGCCGCACAACAAAATCTCCAAACTGCAAGAGGATAAGATGTCTCCAATCAACAAAGAGGCCGACTTGGCAGCCTTCGAAGCCAAAGTTAGTCATCACTATACCGACAACAACGGCACCAAGATCCATTATGCCAGTATTGGCGATGGTCCCTTGGTGGTGTTTATCCATGGCTTCCCAGACCATTGGCTCACCTGGTGGGAACAGATGAATGCGCTCAGCGCCAATTACCGCACAGTGGCCATGGATTTGCGCGGTTATAATTTGAGCGATCAGCCGGAAGACGAAGCGTCCTATACACCTAACCGTCTAGCCGCTGATGTCTGTGCGGTGATTGAGGACTGCGGCGAGAAAGACGCGATCGTCATCGGGCACGATTGGGGCGGTTTTGTTGCCTGGCAGACGGCCTTGCTTCGGCCGGAAAAGGTCAGCCGCTTGGGCATCGTCAACCTGCCGCATCCCTGGGCGATTTCCCGCGAACTTGCCAACAACCCGGACCAGCAAAAGGCCAGCGGCTATGCCCGTGTGTTTCAGCAGCCGGGTTCTGAAAGCAAACTGGATTTCGACCGGCTATCAACCTGGATTCATGACCCGGCGTTCCGCTCGCGCCATATAGCAGCCATGGAGGCGTCCAACCGGACCGGCATGCTAAATTATTACCGGGTGTGTTTTCCCGCTGAGCCGTATCAGGAGCGTAAGGACACACCCCCTAAGATCACTGTACCGGTGCTGATTATTCACGGCATGGAGGACCCCTATGTCCTGACCGCCGGCCACAATGGCGTGTGGGAGTGGGTGGCAGGCAGCCTTACTATCCGCACCTGGCCGGGTGTCGGCCATTTTGTGCAACAGGACGCCCCGGATCGGTTGACCGCAGCCCTCAGCAGCTGGCTTGGTGAAACGATCTAGTCGGACGCAAAATGAAAAACAGTGGACCACCAATGAGCGGTCCACTCATGAAATTCCCGCTAGAAACGCTCTTCTCATTCACCTATTCTGGGTTGTGCTTCGCAAGCTGGGAGTTGGAATGGAGCCAATCACACGACACCTGATAGACCGGGGTGATGGCGCGTCTGTCGAACTGTTTCAGGCTCACCCCGCTGGCGCTGTACCGTGTGGTGCTGTTTTGTTCGTTCACGGCAATCAAGGCGGCCGCCTTATTGGCGCAAAGGAAATTGCCGAGAAGGGGGCGCTCACACGGTTCGCTTCCGGGTTGAACATAACTGCGGCCGCTGTGTCGCAACCGGGTTTCGGTTCTTCTTGCGGGCCGGCAGATTTCTGTGGTCCGATAACTCAGAAGGCGATCATTGCAGCCCTGAATTTCCTGAAAAAACAGCCGTCTGTTGATCCTGCGCAGCTGGTACTATACGGCCACAGCCGGGGCGCGATCGCGGCAGCCATTGTCGCTACTCAAGTCTTTGACTTGCGGGCGGTTATTCTTTCCAGCGGTGTTTATGATCTGAAAGAGGTTTATCACCAAAGTTCGAGAGGTATCCGGCGTGCCATAGAAATCGAAGCGGGATTGTCGGAAGAAGCATTCCTGGCGCGATCGGCTCGCTTTCATGCAGATAAGATCCGGGCAGAAACCCTTCTCTTACACGGACGCTATGATGACCGGGCGCCCTTATCCCAAGCAGAGGCCATGTCTGATGCGCTCATCGAAGCTGGTTCTAATGCGATGCTCAAGATCTTCGACAGTGGACATGAGTTGCCTCGAAAGGAAGTTCAGGCAGCGCTTCGGCCTTTCCTGCAAGATGTCTTTTTAAAGGAGCCAACGGTTCACTGAGCAGCCGGGACGGATCTCCCAAAATCACGCAAGACCACACGCGTTGCGGCCGCCAGTGGATCGTGGATTTCAGAGAGTATCGCTACCCGGTCAAACCGGTCTGGATTGCGATTGACCGCATCTCTCAGCGCGGTCCCAAAAACTTTCCGCAGTTCGGTCCCGATGTTGAACTTGCAGATTTTGGATCCGGTGGCGAGTTTGCGCCGTTGAGCGGACGGAACCCCGGAGCCGCCATGAATGACGAGCGGCACATCCGTGACAGCTTCAATGGCCCGGATGCGCTCCTCCTCCAAGCCGCCTTCCTTGTTTTCTTGAAGATGCACATTGCCGACGGAAATCGCCATGGCGTCGACCCCTGTCGCTTCGGCAAACTTTCGGGCTTCTTCCGGATCCGTCCCCTTTGAGGTTGCGCCTTCTGCATAGCCAACAAAGCCGATTTCACCTTCGCAGGAAATGCCCGCAGCGTGGGCCATTTCTGCGATCCGACCAGTTTCGTCAATGTTCTGCGAAAGCGGTTTTTGGGAACCGTCATACATCAGCGATGTAAAGCCGCTGTCGAGGGCCTCCTGGCAGTCTTCAAAGGTGTAGCCGTGATCGAGATGCGCAACGACCGGAACGCTGGCGGTGTCCGCCAGGTGGCGGAACATTTTACCCAGGATCGGCAGGGGCGTATGCGCGCGGCAAGAGGGGCCTGCCTGCAAAATGACCGGAACTCCTTCCGCGTCTGCTGCGGCCACATAAGCGCGCATATCCTCCCAGCCAAGTGTGACAAGGCCGGCAACCGCATAACCGTTTTTCAATGCCGGTTGCAGCACAGCTGCAAGCGTTGCCAGGGTCATTTGAACTTGGCCACCATGTCCTTGATGCCGGGGATGGTCTCAACCTGATAGGCATGGGTTGGCTGAAAATACTGCACAAGGGACCGCTGGCTGAGCCCGCCCAGGATGGTGAAATAGTACATTTCATATCCCGGCATGACGGCGCAGGGGTGATAGCCCTTGTCGATGACAAAGGTCGAGCGGTCCATGATGTGGAACGCTTCGCCGGGAACACCATCTTCACGCTGCAGGATCTGCACGCCGGAGCCGTGGTTCGGACGGAAACGGAAGTTGTAGGTTTCGTCGTGCCGGGTTTCGTCCGGCAACCGGTCGGTATCATGTTTGTGTGCCGGAAATCCGGACCAGCCGCCTTGGCCAACCGTATAGAGCTCACTCACCAGCAGGCGGCCGACCTTGCTATGTTGTTTTTGGCCCAGAATGTGTTTGATTTTGCGATGGGTTTTGGTGTCGTCAGAGCCGTATTGCACCAAGTCGATGCCGTCGGTTCGGACGTCGAATGGGTCCAGAACCTTGTCGTACTTGGCCCCGGCTATGAAGGTTTCGGTTTCCTCAGACAGACACTCCAAAGTGACTTTTGCCCCAGCCGGCACATAAACGCCTTCCGGTTCTCCATCCCAAACATCAACGCCGCGATTGCCGAGGTTCTCGAAGGTAACGCCTTCGACGTTGACTGTGACGGTGCCGGTTGCCGGAACAATGCAGGTCTCATACCCGGGAACCTGATACTGAAAGGCTTCGCCCCTTTTTAGTTTGACGATGTTGAAATAGTTAAGGGGAACCGTTGAATTGTCAGCGTCGACGATCGGCTTGTTCTGATTGTCATGCGGCGCGATATGCATGGGGTTTTCCTCTCAAACGGATGTCGGGCCGGGGTGGGAAGACAAAAATTTTTCGAGTTCGGACGGATTGGGCATGGCTGGAGCGCAGCCGGGTTTGGCAACGACAATGGACGCACATGCTGACCCGCGCAGTACGGAGTCCTTCAGGCTGTGGCCGTCGGCTATTGATGTCATGAGGCCGCTCATGAAACTGTCGCCCGCGCCGTTCGGTTTGAGCGCGTCGACGGGATAGATGCCGGTCTTGAATTCCTCCTCGCGAGAAATGGTGATCGCGCCGTGTTCGCCCATTTTATAGATGACCAAAGAAGCGGTTGTCCGGGCGAGGTCGCGGGCTTTGTCGAGACCCTTGTCATAGCTTCCTGCCATGAAACCGAATTCCTCGTCATTGCCGACAATCATGTCGCTTTGTGCAGCTGCCCTTGAGAGCACGTCAGCTGCAACCTCTGCCGACGGCCAGGAATAGGGCCGGTAATCGACATCGAAGATGATGGGCAGGCCTTGCTCTTTAGCAAGGTCAAATGCCTTGAAACTGGCGCTGCGCGACGGTTCGGCAGCAAAGACGGTGCCTGCGGTGATCAGTGCGCCGAACGCGCTGTAATCGACCTTGGAAACGTCCTCAGAATCCATTTGAAAATCTGCCGCGCCGTTGCGGTAAATCACATTGCGGTGGCCGTCGACAACGGATTCGTAAAAGGCGAGGGAGTTGCGGTATTCGCCGCCCACCGGGGTCACATGATCGGTGTTGACGCCGTAATGGTTTAGCTGACCGGTACAGTAGCTGCCGACGCTATCGTCAGACACCCGGGTGACCAGCGCGGCCTGGCCGCCAAGTTTGCAAATCCCGGCAGCAATATTGGCTGCGGACCCGCCAAGTCCGACACTGACCCGCTCCGCGTCTTCAGCCCGAACCCCGGCATCGGTGTAAAAATCGATCCCGGCACGCCCGACGACGACGAAGTTGTTTTGAGCAATTGCGTCCAGAAGCATCAGATCCCCCGGCGCTGTTTGGAACGGGAGGACTCCCAATCGACATGGGCATCCCGAACCCTGGCGCTTTGGGTGATGTGCGGTGTGCCGACTTCCCACCAGGTGTGCCCTTCGGCGGTCCATCCGTCGTAGGCATCGACCTTCATGCAGATGACATAAGTTTTGTCAGCTGCCTTGGCGCGTTTGAAGGCTTCGCCGAGTTCAGCCGGATTGGAGACCGTTTCCGCATCTGCGCCCATTGCGGCCGCATGGGCTTCAAAATCAACCGCAAAAGCTTCGGGTACCGTCGGACAGTCTTCAATCAGGTTGTTGAAGCTCTCGTTGCCGGTGTTGTTCTGCAATTTGTTGATGACGGCAAAACCGCCATTGTCGAGCACCAGAATGATGAGCTTTTTCTGGCTCAGCACCGATGAATAGATGTCCGAATTCATCAAGAGATACGAACCGTCACCGAGGAAAATGATGGTGTCCTTGTCCGGTTCCCGTTCGGATTGGGCAATGCGCGCGCCCCAGCCGCCGGCTATTTCATACCCCATGCAGGAATATCCGAATTCCACATCAACGGTGCCGATATCAAGGGTGCGCCAATTGGCTGTCACTTCGGCAGGTAGTCCGCCGGCAGCCGTGACCACGCGGTCGCGTTTGTCGCAGAGCGCGTTGACCACGCCGATGGCCTGCGCATAGGAGTTTGGCCGGTTCCCGTAGGCCACATTTTCCGCAACATAGGCATCCCACGCCTTGCGTTCATCGGCTGCCTTTTGCGTCCAGGCTGCAGGGGATTGATAACCCGATACTGCTTCTTCCAGCGCCAGAAGGCCCAATTTTGCATCCCCAACAATGGGCAATGACATGTGTTTGCCGGCATCGTGTCGTCCAGCATTAAGCGAGATGAACCGGGCGTCTTGAGAAAAGGCGGTCCATGAGCCGGTGGTGAAGTCCTGAAGGCGCGTGCCGACTGCCAAAATGACATCTGCCTCTTCTGCTAGAGAGTTGGCGCTGTTGGATCCCGTGACGCCAATCGGTCCGGCATTTAATGGATGAGTAGCCAGGAGGTTGGCCCGCCCGGCGATAGTTTCGACGACGGGGATCTGATGTTTTTCGGCAAACGCCGTCAGTTCGGCAACGGCCCGGCTGTATTGAACGCCGCCACCTGCAATGATCAGCGGGCGCTCAGCGGATTTTAGCAGGGCCGCAGCGTCTGCAATTTCGTTTGCGTCCGGAGACGTCCGGCGGATCCTGTGGACGCGGCGCTCAAAAAAGCTCTCCGGGTAGTCATAAGTCCATCCCTGAACATCTTGAGGCAGTCCCAGGAAAGCAGGGCCGCAGTCGGCCGGATCCAGCATGGTCGCAAGCGCGGCGGGCAGAGATTGAATAATCTGAGCCGGGTGTGTGATCCGGTCCCAATACCGGCAAACGGATTTAAAAGCGTCATTGACGCCCAATGTCGGATTGTTGAAGTGCTCCAATTGCTGCAGCACCGGATCGGGCAGGCGGGTGAGAAAGGTATCTCCGCACAGCATCAGCATTGGCAACCGGTTAGCATGCGCCAAAGCGGCTGACGTCAGGAGGTTGGAGGTTCCAGGTCCGGCACTGGCGGTACAAAACATGAAACGCTGACGCAGCCATTGTTTCGCATAGGCTGCAGCGGCAAACCCCATGCTTTGCTCGTTCTGGCCGCGATAAAGCGGCAGGTCGTCCCGGTGATTATAGAGCGCTTCCCCCAGGCACGTGACATT